>NZ_CDBH01000073.1 GCF_000820305.1 Aeromonas dhakensis | reverse complement strand
CGCGCTGGCGGGCAGTGGTGGCCACCACCAGATCCATGTCGGCCAGCGCCTCCTCCAGGGTGTCGAACGCCTCGGCCTGGGTCAGGATCTCCTGCGCACCGTGGGCCACCCAGCTAGCCTCCTCCTCTTCGTGCACCCGGCTTGCCACCAGTCGCATGGCATCAAAGCCCATGGTTTTCATGGCGCGGGCGGCGGCGCCCACGTTGGCAGGGCGGGCGGGGGCCACCAGCACAAAATAGAGTTTCATCGGGTCTTCTCCTGGGCAGGGCCGAACGTGCAAACCACAGCGGAACGTCGGCAAAACAGGGGCGCAATCTACCGTTTTCACCCGAAAATTGCCACTTGAACAGACGTTTGAATGTTGCCATAGTGGCCTGGAATGTGGACAAATTGCAGCCAATCCCAGGCGCCATCGGCCCGACAGATCACAAGGAAGAGAGAGATGCAGCAGCCATTGGAACAGGCCGTCGCCGAGACGATTCTGCAACGCTTCGAGTCGTTTTACAGCCGGTTTCTCGAAATCACCCAGGGCAGCAAGAGCCGTTTTGAAAACAGCGACTGGCTGGGGGTGCAGCTGGCGGGGCGCGAGCGCATCCGCCTCTATGATCACCACGTGGGGGCGACTGCTGGCTCCATTCGCCAGATGATGGGAGAACACCACGCCACCCAGGAGCTGCTCAAGCGGGTCAAGGGGGCCTTCAGCGACCTGCTGCCCAAGTGCGAGAACTTCGAGGTGGCGGAATCCTTCTTCAACTCCGTCTACCGCCGCATCTTTCGCCATCGCAACATCCGCGACGAGAACCTCTACATCCACCCCTTCGTCAGCCGCGGTGACAAGCCCGATCTGAGCGCGTTGCTGCGCATCTATCGCACCGATCTCGCCCACCTGCCGCAGACCCTGAGCCAGCTGCTGGGAGATTACAGCTTCACTCTACCCTATGAGGACAAACAGCGGGATATTGTCGATATCCATCGTCATCTTGCCGAGAACGGCCCGCATATTCTGCACGATGAGCCTTTCGCCATCGAACTATTGAGAGAGGTCTTCTACCGCAACAAGGGGGCCTATCTAGTGGGGCTGATCCGGGCAAGGGAGCAGGTCTTTCCCTTCATCCTGCCCCTGCTCAGCACCGGCCAGAGCATCTATGTGGATACCGTCATCTTCGAGCCGGATCTCGCCTCCATCGTGTTCGGCTTCGCCCGCGCCTACTTCATGGTCTATGCCCCGGTGCCGGCGCTGTTCGTCGCCTTCTTGCGCCAGATCATGCCCCACAAGCCGGACTACGAGATCTACAACGCTATCGGCTGCCAGAAGCACGGCAAGACCGAGCTCTACCGCCACTATCAGCACCATCTGGCCCAGAGCCGCGAGCAGTTCGTCATCGCGCTGGGCATCAAGGGAATGGTGATGAGCGTGTTCACCCTCCCCTCCTATGACGTGGTGTTCAAGGTGATAAAGGACGAGTTCACGCCCCCCAAGGACGTGAGCCACGAGCAGGTGAAGGCGAAGTACCGGCTGGTAAAGCAGCACGACCGGGTGGGCCGCATGGCCGATACCCAGGAGTTCACCAACTTCGAATTTCCCCTCGATCGCATCTCGCCGGAGCTGCTGGCCGAACTCAAGGCGGTAGCCCCCTCGGCGCTCACCATCACCGCCGACAAGCTGGTGATCAAGCACCTCTACACAGAGCGCAAGATGATCCCGCTCAACCTCTATCTGGACAAGGCGGACGAGCAGCAGACCCGGCTCGCGCTGGAGGAGTACGGCAACGCCATCAAGCAGCTCGCGGCGGCCAATATCTTCCCGGGGGACATGCTGTTCAAGAACTTCGGGGTCACCCGCCACGGCCGGGTGGTGTTCTACGACTATGACGAGATCTGCTACATGACGGAGTGCAACTTCCGCCAGATCCCGCCACCGCGCTACCCAGAGGACGAGTGGAGCGCCGAGCCCTGGTATTCGGTCGCCCCCAACGACATCTTCCCCGAGGAGTTCGCCACCTTCCTGCTGCAAAAGCCGCAGGTGCGCGAGATCATGCTGGCGCTGCACAAGGAGATGTTCGACGCCAACTACTGGAAGATGCTGCAGAGCAACATCAAGGAGGGGGTGTTCGAGGATGTCTATCCCTACCGGCGCAAGAAGCGTTTCAAGTTCCAGCGCGGCGGCTAATCGATCCACGCCCCGTTGCAAAAGGGAGTGCAAATAGCAAAAGGGACGCCGTGGCGTCCCTTTCTGCATCCGGCTGCGTGCGCTACGACAGCCTCTGACAAAAACGTCAGTTACTTGGCGGCAGGCATGGCGTCGAAGGTGAGCAGTGCCGCCTTGTTGGCGTCGCTCAACACCAGCTGCTGGCCGCTGATCTGGAAGCTCGCCACTTTCTCCAGCGTCTGCAGGTAGAGCATCTCCTTGCCGGCCAGCTCGCCCATGCACATCATGCGGGTCGATCCCATGGGGCCCAGCGCCAGCACGCCGTCACCCTGCTGGGTGATGCTGCCGAAATAGCGGTTGCAGCCGCCTTTGCCCGCCACCTTGTCACCGGCGACTTGCAGGGTAAAGGTGTCGCCGCTCGCCCCTTGCAGTTGCCAGGTGGAGGCTTGCAGTTGCGTCAGTTTGGAACCAGTGGCCATGGCGCAGCCCCCCAGGGCCAGCGCGGCCAGCAGAGTCAGTTTCTTGTTCATGGATTCACCTCTCGATATCAGCGAAATAGGGGAAGAAACAGGATGATGGGGGCCTGTTTATCATGAGAGCGGAGCAAATCAAAACTGTTTTATTGTGATCGGGGTTCCCTTTACTAACAGCTGGCATGTGCCATGCTTGTATTCCTGTTCCGGACCCAGGGAGGGGAAAAGAATGGTCAAATCATCCGTCATCGCACTCGTCTCATGCCTCAGCCTTACCGCCCAGGCCGCCGACTGGGATTTCCTCAAGAACGACGCCGACAGCCAGCTCTACGTCAAAAGCTACTCAGGCGTGCTGCTCGGCAGTCAGACTCATCACAACGACAGTTTCGATCTCTGGCTCATCAATACCGGCTATCAATATCCGCTGCACGATGGCGTCAGCCTCTACATGGAAGCGGGCCCTGCCATCGGCCCCAGCAGCGAGCAATCCGGCTACAACCTGAGCTCGGGGGTGCGCTACCAGCTCTCCCCCATGCTCAACATCGGCAGCCAGCTCAAACAGCTGGAGGTGAACAAGCCCAGCACCCTGCTGGAGCTCAACACCAGCCTGCTGCTGACCCCGCAACTGGCCATCACCGCCAACTACGGCGTCAGCGCCTTTCGCACCGAACAATCCCTCAGTGTCGGGGTCGGCTTCAACTTCTAACGGATTCAGATAAGCCGGGTGGCGCTCACCAGCACGCCGTTGAGATCGGCGTAGACGTAGTCACCCGGATGTATGGTCACCCCGGCAAACGACACCACCGCATCCAGCTCACCCAGCCCCCGCTTCTCGGTCTTGACCGGGCAGGGCGCCAGCGCCTTGACCCCCAACGCCAGCGTCGCCAGCGTGCCCACGTCGCGCACGGCGCCGTAGATCACGATTCCTTCCCAGCCCTGCTCCGCCGCCTTGATCGCCAGCTGATCGCCGAGCAGGGCGCGGCGCAGGGAGCCACCGCCATCGATCACCATCACCCGCCCCTGCCCGGGCCGGTTGACCAGCTCCCGCACCAGGCTATTGTCCTCGTAACAGGAGAGAGTGACCGCCTGGCCGTGAAACAGCACCTTGCCACCAAAATTTTGAAACAGCGGCTCCGCCACCTGCAGAGCATCGCCATACTCGTCACAGAGATCGGGCAGTAGATCCAGCATCATAAGTCTCCTTCCATGGACATGAATTCGCTCATTCTTTCATCAAGCAGAGCCCCTGACAATCCAGTGGGATTCAATTCTGCCCAGGTGGTGTGGCTCCCCTGCCAGCAACACCGGCAGCAGCCAGAGCTCCCCCTGTTCCACCCAATAGATGGCATTCTGACCAAAACGGGCTGCCAGTTGGATAGCCTCGCTGCGCGGGCAGGCCAGCAGCAGCGACGACTCCTGCCATGTTTCATCCAGCGAACTGCCCCGGCAAGGTCCCATCACCTGCCAACGAGGAACCGCCGCAATGGCCCGCCACAGGGCCCGCTGACGGCGGGTATTGCGACGCATTCCCAGCTGGCGACTGGCCGGATTCCAGGCCGTCACTATGGCGTAAGCAGGCCATTTCGGCGCCGAAAAGGGTGCAATAAAGCAGATTTTTCTGTAGTTTTCCCACAAATTCATGTCAACCACATGTTACATTCCATTACATTTTATAGGGGCGAAAATGGGGGCAACCCCAAGTATCATGCTGTGAACTCAGGGTTTGACCTATATCAAACCAGAGTTAAAAAGTTGCTATCTGACGGCAAAGAGTGTTGTTATGCGCCTGTTAACTGATAAAATGCAGCCACTTTTGTAATGGACTACCTTTCCAGGCTTCTCTCGATCAGACTTATTGAGAGCCTATGTGTGGCACAGGGATGTTTGCCAACGCTGATGCCAAATTCGCGATAATCCGACCTGATATTCATACCCAGGATGACGTAATTAATTTTCAGGACCGGTCGGGTAACGCCAAAGAGTGTTAAAATTTAGATAATTAACTGATAAGAATCTGGGAATACTCATGCAAACACCACACATTCTGATCGTCGAAGACGAACTGGTCACTCGCAATACCCTGAAAAGCATCTTCGAGGCAGAGGGCTATATCGTGCTCGAAGCCAACAATGGCGACGAAATGCATCAGGCCCTGACTGCCCACACCATCAACCTGGTGATCATGGACATCAACCTGCCGGGCAAGAATGGCCTGCTGCTGGCTCGTGAGCTGCGTGAAGACGACAACATCGCCCTGATGTTCCTGACCGGTCGCGACAACGAAGTGGACAAGATCCTGGGTCTGGAAATCGGCGCCGACGATTACATCACCAAGCCGTTCAACCCCCGCGAGCTGACCATCCGTGCCCGCAACCTGCTGAGCCGCACCATGAACGTGGCCGCCGGTGGCGAAGAGAAGAAGCTGGTGGAGCGTTACCTGTTCAACGGCTGGGCACTGGACATCAACAGCCGCGCCCTGGTCAGCCCGGCTGGCGACATGTTCAAGCTGCCGCGCTCCGAGTTCCGCGCCATGCTGCACTTCTGCGAAAACCCGGGCCAGATCCAGACCCGCGCCGAGCTGCTCAAGAAGATGACCGGCCGTGAGCTCAAGCCCCACGACCGTACCGTGGATGTCACCATCCGCCGTATCCGCAAGCACTTCGAGAGTGTCAACGACACCCCCGAGATCATCGCCACCATCCACGGTGAAGGCTATCGCTTCTGCGGCGAGCTCGAGCAGGAGTAATCCTCCCTCCTCCCGAGTTGAAAAGGCGCCGATGGCGCCTTTTTCATTGCTGCTTCTTTCAAGAGTGCCGGTCAGGCAGTGAGCCTCGCCCAGAAACGGATAACAAAAAGCCCACTCGCAGGAGTGGGCTTTTTGCATCAAGGCTGGAGCGGGCAGCGGGAATCGAACCCGCATCATCAGCTTGGAAGGCTGAGGTAATAGCCATTATACGATGCCCGCCTGGCATCAAAACTTGCTTGGTGTGATGGGAAACCCCACGACAGACAGCCGTTTCGGCTGAGGTGACAACGGCCTTGGCCATTATCAGGAATTTGGAGCGGGTGATGGGAATCGAACCCACGTATGCAGCTTGGGAAGCTACCGTTCTACCATTGAACTACACCCGCGTCAGGGCCTCTACTATATGCATTTTGCCGCCGAGCGCAATCACCCCGATACGGTTTTTTACCATAAATCAATCTGTTCGACCAACTAATGAGCAGCAAGCCGCTTTTTCCATCAATCGTTTTCACCGGCCGGAATTTACAAGGTTGCCAAGCCTGGGGGGCGAGGATAGTCTTGCGCCACTCGACGCGAGGATGGTGGTAATGGATAAAAAAACGCAAAAACGACTCTATGGCTGGTTGCGCAATCAATCGAGCCACGGCCGGCGCTGGATCGGCCTCTCCATCGGCTTTGGCCTGGGGCAGGGCATCCTGATGGTGGCGCAGGCCTGGCTGCTGGCCACCCTGCTGCACGGCTTCATCATCGAAGACGCCACCCCGGCGGGATCCATTCCCCTCTTCATTACCCTGCTGCTGGTCACCCTCGGCAAGGCGGGGCTGGCCTATGGCCGCGAGGTGGCCAGCTTCAAGGCCGGCAGCGCGGTGCGCCAGGCCATCCGCGAGCTGGTGCTCACCCGCCTCGGCCGGTTGGGACCGGCCTACATCCAGCGTCGACCGGCCGGCAGCTGGGCCAGCCTGCTGCTGGAACAGATTGAAAACATGCAGGACTTCTTCTCCCGCTACCTGCCGCAGATGGCAATTGCCGTGTTCATTCCGGTGGTGATCCTGGTGGCCGTATTCCCGGTCAACTGGGCCGCTGGCCTCATTCTGCTGGGCACGGCGCCCCTCATTCCGCTGTTCATGATCCTGGTGGGGGTCGGCGCCGCCGATGCCAACCGCCGCAACTTCCAGGCACTGGCCCGTCTCTCCGGCCACTTCCTCGATCGCCTGAAGGGGCTGCGCACCCTGCAGCTCTTCATGCGCACTCAGGCGGAAGGGGATGCCATTCGCGATGCGTCGGAAGATTTTCGCGAACGCACCATGGAGGTGCTGCGCCTTGCCTTCCTCAGCACCGCCGTGCTGGAGTTTTTCGCCGCCCTCTCGGTGGCGTTGGTGGCCGTCTACTTCGGTTTCTCCTATATCGATCACCTGAACTTCGGCCACTATGGCACCAAAGTGACCCTCTTTACCGGCCTGTTCGTGCTGTTTCTCGCTCCCGAGTTCTACGCCCCGCTGCGCGAGCTCGGCGCCCACTACCACGCCAAGGCGCAGGCCATCGGCGCCGCCGAACAGCTGCTGGAGTTCCTCGAAGCCGAGGTGACGGAACCCGCCTCAGGCCATGCGCCCTTCCATGCCGACGCCCCCATCCAGGTAGAAGCCAAAAGCCTTGAAGTGCTGAGCGCCGAGGGCAAGGTGCTGGTCGGCCCCATCGACTTCACCCTGGAAGCGGGTTCACGCACCGCCCTCATCGGCATCAGCGGCGCCGGCAAGAGCTCGCTGGTCAACGCCCTGCTCGGCTTTGCCCCCTATCGCGGCGAGCTCAAGGTCAACGGCCAGGAGCTGGCCAGCCTCGACATGAGCCAGTGGCGCAGGCAGCTGGGCTGGCTCTCCCAGAACCCGCAGCTGTTCCACGCCTCGCTGCGCGACAACCTGCTGCTGGCCAAGCCCGCCGCCAGTGACGACGAACTGGAAGAGGCCCTGAAACGGGCCCAGGCATGGGAGTTCGCCATGGAGAAGGGGCTCGACTATGCGGTGGGAGATCAGGCCGGCGGCCTCTCGGTCGGCCAAGCCCAGCGTCTGGCGCTGGCCCGTACCCTGCTCAAGTCCACCCAGCTGATGGTGCTGGACGAACCGACCGCCAGCCTGGATCGCCACTCCGAGCGAGCCATCATGACCACGCTGGAGCAAGTCATCGCCAACCAGACCCTGCTGATGATCACCCACCGCCTCGATCAGCTCACCAAGATGGACCAGATCCTGGTGCTGGAGCGTGGCAAACTGGTGGAGCAAGGCAACTTCCAGCAACTCAGTACCGCGCAGGGGCCGTTCGCCCGCCTGCTCTCCCAACGTAACGAGGGTTCTCTCGATGACTGATCTCTTGCCGTTTCTGCGCCTCTATCGCCAGCACTGGCTCAGCCTCTCCCTCGGTCTGCTGCTGGCACTGGTCACCCTGGCGGCCGGGATGGGACTGCTGTCGCTCTCCGGCTGGTTCCTCTCCGCCGCCGCCGTGGCGGGGCTGACGGCGGCCAGTCGCGACACCTTCAACTACATGACGCCGGCCGGCGGGGTACGCTTCTTCTCCATCATCCGTACCGCCGGCCGCTGGGGTGAGCGAGTGGTGAGCCACGACGCCACCTTCCGGGTACTGACCCGGCTGCGGGTCTGGTTCTGGCAAAAGCTCTCTCCGCTCTCCACCGGTGCCCTGGCAGGCTTTCGCCAGGCGGACCTGCTCAACCGGCTGGTGGCCGACATCGACGCCATGGACCACGTCTACCTGCGGCTGGTCACCCCCATCGGGGCGGCCCTGCTCAGCACTGCCGGTCTGGTGCTCTTTCTCTCCTTCTTTGACAGCGAGCTGGCCCTCACCCTGGGTGCCATCCTGCTGTTTGGCATGATTGCCCTGCCGCTGGTGTTCTATTTCCTCGGTCGCAAGCCCGGACAGGCGCTGATAGCGGAAAAATCGAGCCTGCGTACCCGTCTGGTGGACTATCTGGACGGCCAGGCCGAGCTGCAGATGTTTGCCGCCGCCCCCCGGGCGCGCGACGAGCTGCAGCAGGCCGAGCAAGCGCTGATCCAGGCCCAGGCCCGCATGGCCCGGGTGAGCGGGCTTGCCAACGGCTCGGTGCAACTGCTGAGCGGCTGGACCCTGACCCTGATGCTGTGGCTGGCCGGCCACGGGGTGGCAGGCGCCGCGCCGGATCCCATCACGGCGCTGATGGTGTTCGCCACCCTGGCCAGCTTCGAGGCGCTGATGCCGCTGGCCGGTGCCTTCCAGCACCTCTCCACCAGCCTCACCTCGGCCCGCCGCCTCAACGAGATCCTGCAAGAGGCCAAGGCCCCCGAGTGGGGCCACGAAGAGCGCCACGCGCAACAGGGGGCGCTGCAGATAAGCGACCTCTATTTCAGCTACCCAGGCAACCCGCAGCCGGTGCTGCGCGGCTGCACCCTGCAGTTGCAGGCCGGCGAGAAGCTGGCGCTGCTGGGCCAGACCGGCTGTGGCAAGTCCACTCTGATGGGACTGCTGACCCGCGAATGGCACCCGCAGGCCGGCAAGATCCTGCTCGATGGCAAGCCGCTCACCGACTACAGCGAAGGGGCGCTGCGCGCCTCTCTCTCGGTGGTGAGCCAGCGGGTGCACCTGTTTGCCGATACCCTGCGCGGCAACCTCAAGCTGGCCGCCCCCCATGCCAGTGACGAGCAGCTGGTGCAAGTGCTGACCCAGGTCGGCCTTGCCAATCTGCTGGAAGATGACAACGGCCACAGCGACAGCGGGCTCGATGCCTGGCTGGGGGATGGCGGCCGGCCGCTCTCCGGTGGCGAGCGCCGCCGCATCGGCATCGCCCGCGCCCTGCTGCACGATGCGCCGCTCTGGCTGCTGGATGAGCCGACCGAGGGGCTCGACAGTCAGACCGAGCGGGAGATCATGGATCTGCTGTTCAAGCTGGGGGCGGATCGCACCCTGCTGCTCATCTCCCACCGTTTGCTGGGGCTGGAACAGATGGACCGAATAGCCCTGATGGAAGAGGGGCAGATCCGCCTCTGCGCCCCCCATCAGACGCTGCTGGCGGACGACTACTACCGCAGCCTGCATCAGCGGCTAGCGCCGGCCTGATGAGCAACGAGAGAGGGGCGCCCGGTGCGCCCCTCTCTCATGACACCAGGCCAGTCATCTTTGCCGGCGGCGTGAAGCTGCACAGGCAACACACAGCCGGCTCCTGGTCACACCCCGTCCATACGGCTAAAAATGGGGCTGGTCGCCACCGTCGACTGGCCCCTATAATGGCCCCTTCGTTATTCCACAAGATGCCGACACAAGATACGAGACGATGAAACGCCTGATCCTGATGATGCCCCTGATTGCCTCCGGCTGCGCCGACTTTGCCTTCAACAGCAATCTGGACAAAGAGAACTTCGACGAGTACTTCAAGCCGGGCAGCGTTCAGATCTATGAACAGGGCCAGCTGGCCGATCTCAACTACCTCTACCTCGGCACCGTCGAAGGGGAGTCCTGCCAGAGCGATGCCAAGCAACCGATCCCCAACGCCGGCGAGGCCCGCACCCTGGCCCGCCGCCGCGTGGCCGACATGGGCGGCAACGGCGTCACCTTCGACAAGTGCGCCGAATTCAGCGACACCCCGGGCTGCCTGAAGCAGGTGATCTGCTACGGTCAGGCGCTGAAAGTCGCCACCGAGAAATAAGCGCAACTGCAAGGAGCCTGCATGGCACTGGCCATCGTTCGCCTCGGCACACCCCGTCTGCCCGACGAGGGACTGCGGATCGGCACAGTGCGCCGCCCGCCCCGCGGCGTGCCCAAAACCGAGTTTGCCAGCCAGGATTGGTACGACGTCTGGTTCCCCAATCTCGCCCCCAGCAACGACACCATGAAGCTGGGCCAGGCTGCCGAAACGCCCGCCCAGTGGAGCGCCTTCAGCAAACAGTACAAGGCGGAGCTGGCGACCCCCGCCGCCAGGCACGATCTGGCGCTGCTGGCCGCCCTCTCCCACACCACCAACCTGTCGGTGGGCTGCTACTGCGAGCAGGAGTCCCGCTGTCATCGCGCCATCTTGCGCGAGCTGCTGGCCGCCGCCGGCGCCGCCATGCGCGCCGAGTAACGCAGCTCACATCAGACAGAAAAGGGCATCTCTCGATGCCCTTTTGCTTTGCTGCCGCACTTGCCGGCCCCTAGCGGACCAGCTGACGCAGCCGCGCCTCCTGCTCGGCTGTGATGCCGGCGGCCACCACGGCGTCCGGCGCGCCGACCAGCCACTCGGCCACATCCGCCACCGTCTCCTCCAGCGGCCGAAAGTTGAGGCCCTGCACGATGGCCGCCTCGGCGCTTATGCGGCCATAACCGGCATACTCGGGCTGCGCATTGGGCAACAGGGTCGGGTAGCTCTGCCAGGGCTCCACCCCGGCGGCCAGCAGCGCGGGCCAGGGCGCCCATTCGGGCAGGATCGGGGTCGCGGGGGCCAGCCTGGCGGCCAGGCGATCCACCCAGTCGCTCAGCGCGATACCGGGTTTGACCAGATTGAAGATGCCGCTCAATTGCTGCTCGGCGGCCCGCAGCACGAACTCGGCGCAGTCGCGCACGTCCAGATATTGCAACCGATCTTCCCCCTGCCCCGGCAGCAGCCAGGGGCCGCCTCGCTGCGCCCGCGTGATCCACCAGGCCAGTCGACCGGTGGGGTCATGAGGGCCGCACAAGACGCCCGGGCGCAAGATGCAGAGCCGCTCGCCCCAGCGGGCACGATAGGTCGCCTCGCACAGCACCTTGAGGGTGCCGTAATCTTCCGGCAGCTCCCCCTCGGCAATCTCGTGCAGCGGCGCCGACTCGTCCTGTCCGGGTTGGGCGAAGTCGCGATAGACACTGATGGTGGAGATGAAGATCAGCCGCTCGCAGCGCCCGAGCAGGGCGGCCGAGAGGCTCGCCGCCTGTTCGGGACGATAGCAGCAGGTATCGATGGCCAGATCCCAGCCATCCTGATGATGATGCAGCGGGGTCAGGTCCTGATCCCTGTCCCCCTGCAGCTGGGTGAGTTCGCGCCAGTCCGGATGCTGGCGCCGGCCGCGATTGAACAAGGTCACCTCGTGGCCCCAGTCCAGCGCCAGTGAGGCGAGATGGCGACCCAGAAATCCGGTGCCGCCGATGATCAGCAGTTTCATCCCTGTCTCTCCTGTGCGGCGCGGCCCATCCTCGATGGCCACGCCGGTTGTGCCGGCCCGCCCTGCCGACGGACCTTTCACTCTTCCTGCGCCCACCCTACGCAAGTTGGCGGCGCGATACAGCCTTCGGGCGGCCGGGATGGGAGCGGGATCACGGCAAACGGAGAGCCACCGGCTGGCGGGCAAGCCTGCGTTTTAAGGGCTGCTGTGCTACATTGCCGGGGTTTTCAGTCAGGATCCGCCATGAAGTTCGAAATCGACACCCTGGGTATCATCCGCTCTCCCTACAAGGAGAAGTTCGCCATCCCGCGCCAGCCCGGTCTGGTCAAATCGGCCCGCGCCCGCCTCGAGCTGCTGCCCCCCTACGATCAGCCGGACGTGCTGCGCGGCATCGAGCAGTTCTCCCACCTCTGGCTCAGCTTCGTGTTTCACCAGACCATGGCGCAGGGCTGGCACCCGACCGTGCGCCCACCGCGCCTGGGCGGCAACGAGCGGGTCGGGGTGTTTGCCACCCGCTCCACCTTTCGTCCCAACCCGCTCGGCCTCTCGGTGGTCGAACTGCACGGGGTCGGCCGTGAGCGCGGCAAGCTGTGGCTGGAGCTGGGGGCGGTGGACCTGCTCGATGGCACCCCCATCGTCGACATCAAGCCCTATGTTCCCTATGCCGACAGCCTGCCGGATGCCCGCGGCGGTTTCGCCCCCCATGCCCCCACCCCGCCGCTGGCGGTGAGTTTCAGCCCCGAGGCGGAGCAGCAGCTGCAACCCTGGCTCAAGGCCCACCCCGAGCTGCGCCTGCTGGTGAGCGAAGTGCTGGCCCAGGATCCCCGCCCTGCCTACAAAAAGGGCAAGCCGGATGACAAGGAGTACGGCGTCAGGCTGTTTGACTGCAACG
>NZ_CDBH01000072.1 GCF_000820305.1 Aeromonas dhakensis | reverse complement strand
TGCGCCCGCGCCTTCGAGGTGGATCACTGGCCCGACGGCGCCTTCGGCGGCAAGCCGGCCCGTCTGAACTGGCAAGGGCCCACCCCCGTCACGCCCCCCCTGACCCTGTGCGCCCTCTACCCCCACCTGCGCGACGCCTACTGGCTGTCGGTCAATCAGGGCATGGTGGAGGAGGCCAAGCGACTTCGCGTGAAGCTGCGCATCCACGAGGCGGGCGGTTACGGCGCCCTTGCCGAACAGCGCCGCCAGTTGCAGCAGTGCGTGAGCGAGGGGAGCAACGCCATCCTGCTCGGTGCGGTGAGCTACGACGGGCTCGGCGAGGCGATCGGCGCCAGCCCGCTGCCGGTGTTCGGCCTGGTCAACGATCTGCCCGCCGGACTGGTCAAGGCCAAGGTGGGGGTCTCCTGGTATCAGATGGGCTGGCAGATGGGCCACTGGCTAGCCAAGCGCCACCCTGCCGGCAGCCCGCCGGTGACGGTGGCGCTCTTTCCCGGCCCGCAGGCGAGCGGTGGCAACAACTTCGTCGAGCCCGGTTTTGCCGACGGCATCGAGGGGAGCGCCATCAGGCTGGTGACCACGGCGCGCGGTGACAACAGCCGCGAGATCCAGCGCACCCTGGTGCAGCAGACCCTGGCCCGCCATCCCGACCTCGACTATCTGGTGGGGGGCGCCATCGCCGCCGAAGTGGCGGTCAACGAGCTGGCGCAACGTGGCCTCGCAAAACCTCAAGTGCTGAGCACCTACTTCAGCCACGGGGTGCAGCGCGGCCTGCGCCGGGGCAAGGTTCTGGCCGCCAACAGCGATCAGATGCGCCAGCAGGGGCGCCTTGCAGTGGCCCAGGCGGTCTGCCTGCTGCAAAGTCCCGAGGCCGGCGAGCACCAGTGCCCGCGGGTGATGGGCCCCCCCATCCTGACTCTGGAGGCCCCCCTGGCCAATCCCGCCGATTCGCTGTCCGATGGCACCTTTCGCCCCGTCTACCGGGTCGGCTTCGACGCCAGCGGCAACTAACCAAGTACTCAAGGAGAAGAGATGAACACATTGCATGCGAGCTGCCTGTGCGGCGCCGTGGCCCTGACCCTGCCGGATCAGTTCGACTACATGGGCAACTGCCATTGCTCCGAATGCCGCAAGTTTTCCGGGGCGGACTACGCCTCGGTCGGCGGGCTGGATGGTGACAAGGTGACCATCGCGAAGGGGGGCGAGGCCATCGCCCGCTACCAGAAATCGGACGAGACCAGCCTCGCCTTCTGCCGCCACTGCGGCTCCAGCCTGTTCAGCCAGAAGCGCAGCACGGGCAAGATCAATCTACGGCTGGGGATACTGGACGAGGCGCCGAGCCAGAAGCCCGCGTTTCACATCTTCGTCGGCTCCAAGGCCCCCTGGCACCAGATAGGGGACGACTGCCCGCAGTTCGACACCCGGCCATCGGCCTGAGCGCCTAGCAAAGCCAAGGATCAGGCGGCCAGCTCGCCGGCAAACAGATAGCCTTCCCCGTGTACGGTGACGAACAGTTGCGGGTCACGGGGATCCTGCTCCATCTTGCCGCGCAGGCGGCGGATCAGCACGTCTATGGTGCGATCGCTCGGGCCGTCACCCCGGTGGCTGGTGAGGGCCAGGATCCGCTCCCGGCTCAGCACCCGCCCGGCGTTGGCGATAAAGGCCACCAGCACCTCGTACTCCGCCTTGGTCAGGCGCACCGGCACCCCGTCACGGCTGAGCTGGCGGCGGGGGATGTCGAAGCGCCAGGGGCCGAAGCGCACCGCATCGTCGGCCACCGCCGGCTCGCTCGGCTGGGCTGCGGCCAACGAGATGCGCCACAGCAGGTTCTTGACCCGCACCAGCAGTTCCCTCAGCTCGAACGGCTTGGTGACATAGTCGTCGGCCCCCATCTCGAGGCCCACTATCCGGTCCACCGCATCACTGCGGCCGGTCACCAGGATGATCCCCACCGTGCTGCGGGCGCGCAGTTCTCGGGTCAGCAGCAAGCCATCCTCCCCCGGCAGGTTGATGTCCAGCATCACCAGGGCCACCTCCTGCGCTGCCAGCACGGCCCGCATCTCCTGGCCGTTCTCGACCGCGGTCACCCGATAGCCCTCCCGCTCGAAATAGCCGGTCAGCTTCTCGCGGGTCACGGCATCGTCTTCAACAACCAGAATGTGGTGGCTCATGGGCAGGTTCCGCAGGGTTAGACAGAGTTCAACATGGGGGAATTATTCTATTCATAATTTTTCATAAATACCCCTATTTCGTTAATTTTCGGCGGCAGCCCTGTTCACAACGCCTCCCTATCATGGCCTCCATCAAAAAAGCGATGTGAGAGAGCATGATGAAAAAACTGTGGCATTTCCTGCGCACCCCCAGCCGCCGCTGGTCGGTATTGGCGCTGGTGCTGGCGGGCGTCGGGGTCACCCTGGCCGGCAGCGTCGGCCTGCACTACGGCTTCGAGAAGACCAGTACCCTCGAGTTCTGCATCTCCTGCCATACCATGAAGGACACCGTCTACCCCGAGTACAAGGAGTCCATCCACTTCAAGAACGCCTCCGGCGTCCAGGCCATCTGCACCGACTGCCACCAGCCGAAGGACTTCGTCGGCAAGGTGGCCCGCAAGATGGAGGCGGCCAACGACCTCTATCAGCAGTACATAGGCCACAGCATCGACACCCAGGAGAAGTTTGAGGACAGGCGCCTGCACCTGGCCGAGAAGGTGTGGGCCCGCATGAGCAGCCAGAACTCCAAGACCTGCAAGTCCTGCCACAGCTACGACAACATGGACCACGCCAAGCAGTCCCCCGCCGCCGCCCTGGCGATGAAGGATGCCGCCGCCAAGAACATGAACTGCATCGAGTGCCACAAGGGGATCGCCCACGAGCTGCCGAACATGGCGGGCGGCTTCCGTGCCACCTACGCCACCCTGGCAAGCGATGCACAAGAGGCACCGGTCGCCGAGACCCTCTACACCCTGGGCGAGAAGGATCTCTACGAAAGTGAAGAGAGTACCGATCCGGTCGGCAAGCTGCTGCCCGCCTCCCGCATCGAGGTGGTGGCCCGCAGCGGCGATCGCCTCAAGGTGACCATCGAAGGCTGGCGCGAAACCGAAGGCAAGGGCCGCGTGCTGAGCGAGTACATGGGCAAGCGGGTCTTCGTGGCCACCATCCGAGACGAGCTCAGGGCGAACGAGCAGATCCTGAAACAGGAAACTGACAGCGCCACCCATATCGAGTGGGAACAGGTGCAGGTGCAGGCCTGGGTCGATGGCAAGGGCCTCGAATCCTCCCTCAAACCGATCTGGGATTATGCCGGCGAGATGTACAAGTCCACCTGCAACTCCTGCCACGCGGCGCCGGATCCGGCTCACTTCACCGCCAACGGCTGGATCTCGGGTCTCAAGGCCATGTCCGCCTACTACCGCCTGAGCAAGGAAGAGGAGCGCACCCTGCTCAAGTACCTGCAAAACCATGCCGCCGATACCGGTGGTCAGGGCAGCCACTAAGTCCGGATTTGAGAAAGGAATAACAAGATGATCAATATTTCCCGTCGTGGTTTTCTGGGTGGCTTGCTGGCCAGCGGTGCCAGCGCCCTGATCGGCCCCTCCCTGCTCGGTCGCGCCGTGATGGCCGCCGAGTCCGGTGAAAAACTGGTGCAGTCCGGCTCCCACTGGGGCGCCTTTCGCGCCCGTGTGGTCGATGGCCGCTGGGTCGAGACCCTGCCGTTCGAGCATGACAAGCATCCGACCGAGATGTTCAAGGCCCTGAGTGAGGTGGTCTACAACCCCTCCCGCATCCGCTACCCCATGGTGCGGCTGGACTGGCTGCGCAAGGGCCACCAGTCCGACACCCGCGAGCGCGGCCAGAACCGCTTCGTGCGGGTGACCTGGTCCCAGGCGCTGGACTTCTTCTATCACGAGCTGGAACGGGTGCAGAAAACCTATGGCCCGAGCGCCCTCTACGCCGGTCACTCCGGCTGGCAGTCAGTGGGCAAACTGCACTCCGCCGGCGCCATGCTGGGCCGAGCCATGAACCTGCACGGCACCTATCTGGCCAAGGCCGGTGACTACTCCACCGGTGCCGCCCAGGTGATCCTGCCCCACGTGGCGGGCGCCATGGAGGTGTACGAGCAGCAGACTTCCTGGCCCCTGGTGCTGGAGCACAGCAAGACCATCGTCATCTGGGGTTCCGATCCCATCAAGAACCTGCAGGTGGGCTGGCTGGTGCCGGATCACAGCGTCTACGAATACTGGGCTCAGCTGAAAGAGAAGGTGGCCAGGGGCGAGATCAAGGTCATCAGCGTCGACCCGGTCAAGTCCAAGACCCAGAAGTACCTCAATTGCGATCAGGTGACCCTGAACCCGCAGACCGATGTACCCCTGATGCTGGGTATCGCCCATACCCTCTACAGCGAGAAGCGTCACGACGAGGCCTTCCTCAAGAACTACACCACCGGCTTTGACAAGTTCCTGCCCTATCTGCTGGGCACCAAGGATGGTCAGGTGAAAGATGCCGAGTGGGCGGCCGCCATCTGTGGCGTGCCTGCCGAAACCATTCGCGAGCTGGCGCGCACCATGGCCAGCGGCCGCACCCAGCTCATCGGCGGCTGGTGCGTGCAGCGCATGCACCACGGCGAACAGTACGCCTGGATGCTGGTGGTACTGGCCTCCATGCTGGGCCAAATTGGTCTGCCGGGCGGCGGCTACGGGTTTGGCTGGCACTACAACGGCGCCGGTACCATCACCAGCACAGGCCCCATCATGTCCGGCTTCAGCTCCGTCATCCCCGGGGTCAAACCGCTGCACGACGGTGACTGGAAGGGCTACTCCAGGTTCATCCCGGTGGCCCGTTTCGTCGACTGCATCCTCAATCCGGGCAAGCGCATCGCCTTCAACGGTCAGACCATCACCTACCCCCAGATGAAGATGGCGGTGTTCTGCGGCAACAACCCGTTCCACCACCAGCAGGATCGCAACAAGATGATCGCCGCCTGGCGCAAGCTGGAAACCGTGGTGAGCGTGGATCACCAGTGGACCGCCAGCTGCCGCTTCGCCGATATCGTGCTGCCGGCCACCACCACTTACGAGCGGGATGACATCGAGCAGTGGGGTTCCCACTCCAACGCCGGCATCCTGGCCATGCACAAGGTGGTCGAGCCGCTGTTCGAGGCGCGCGACGACTACGACATCTTCGCCGATCTGTGCCGTCGTTTCGATCGCGAGGCCGAGTTCACCGGTGGCAAAACCAAGCTGGAGTGGATCCAGAGCATCTATGACGACGCCCGCCTGCAGGGCCGCGGCATCGGTATCCGCCTGCCCCGCTTCAGCCAGTTCTGGCACGGTGAAGGCTTCGTCAGCTTCCCGGCGGGCCAGCCCTGGGTGCGGCACGAGTCGTTCCGCAAGGAGCCGGATCTGGAACCGCTGGGCACCCCGTCCGGCCTCATCGAGATCTACTCCAAGACCATCGCCGACTACGGCTACGCGGATTGCCCGGGCCACCCGGTCTGGATCGAGCCTTACGAGCGCTCCCACGGCGGTCATGGCAGCCAGCAGTTCCCGCTGCACCTGCAATCCTGTCACCCGGACAAGAGGCTGCACAGCCAGCTCTGCTCCTCCGATGCCTACCGTGCCACCTACACGGTGCAGGGGCGCGAGCCTGTCTACATGAACCCGCAAGACGCCAGGGCGCGCAGGCTCAAGGACGGGGATCTGGTGCGGGTCTTCAACGGCCGCGGTCAGGTGCTGGCCGGTCTGGTGGTGAGCGAAGACTACGCCCCCGGCGTGGTGCGCATCCAGGAGGGGGCCTGGTACAGCCCGCAGGAAGGCGGCAAGGTGGGGACCTTGTGTACCTATGGCGATCCCAACGTGCTGACTGCCGATATCGGTTCCTCCAGCCTGGCGCAGGCCACCACGGCCCACACCGCCCTGGTGGAGATCGAGAAATTCCGCGGGCAGGCGCCGGCCGTCACCGCCTTCGGAGCGCCGGAATCCGCCAAGGGCATCGATCCCATGTTCCCGGCACTGTGACCCGAGGGGACGAAAGTCACCCCTTGAGTTTCCTTTATTTTTAAAGTCGTTAGAATCGGGAGCCTCTATGGCTCCCGATTGTCATCCACGGAGGATAAATGCAGGAATTCATGGCTACCAGCGAACGCCGGGCCGAGCTTTACTGGTGGTTCTCCACCCTGTTCGCTGCCGAGCTCAGTGATGCACAGATCGCTGAATACGACACCTATGACGTGCGCAGCTTCTTGAAGAGCCTCTCCACTCTCGACCCCATGCGCGAGGCCGTGGCCGAACTGAACGAGGCCATCGCCCGCCTGCTGGTGCGCCCGGATCGCCAGCTGGAGCTGGCCGCCGACTTCGCCGGCCTGTTTCTGGTCGACCCCAAGCAGGGGGCCCTGCCCTACGAGTCGCTCTATCGCGGCGAGGGCAAGCTGCTGATGCAGGCCCCCATGAGCGAGATGCAGGCGCGCCTCGAACGCCTGGGCATCAACGTCAGCGACAAATACAAGGAGCCTGCCGATCACCTGGCCATCGAGCTGGATCTGATGGGCAACCTCATCATCCGTGCCGCCGAGGCGACCACCGCCACCCAGCGTGAAAGCTGGCTCGGCGAGCAGGAGTCCCTGCTGCACGGCCACCTGCTCGGCTGGTTCGACAAATTCGAGAGCGCCTGCCGCGCCGCCGACCAGTTCGGCTTCTACGGCGCCAGTGCCCGGCTGCTGGGGGTATTCCTCAAGATGGATGCCAACTACCTCAGCCTGGTCAAACCGGCGCAAGCCGCCGACTGAGCCCGGCATGAAGACAGCCCTGCTGCTCATCGCCTGCTGGCTGCTGGCCCTGATCCCGCTGGATCAGGGCATTACTCCCCTCGTCGCCCTGCTGTTCAACCCGGACAGAGAACTCTACGGCACCGCCCAGCTCACCGGCTTTGCCGGCATACTGCTGACGCTCTATCTTGCCAATCTGGGCGTCGAGGTGGTGCTGCGCCGCCGCTTCCAGATAGCGGGCATGCTGGCCCTGCTGGCCGCCTGGATCGATTTCATCAATAGCAGCGGCACCGAGAGCCACTGGTTGCTGCTCTACGCCATGGCGCTGCCGTTTCACGTGGTCGGCTGGCTGGTCCTGGTGCGCGGCATCCAGGCGTTTGGCCGCCAGAAAGGCTGAAAAAGCGCCAAAACTATTACAAATCATGACAGCCCGATCCTCCCGGTTGCCCTTGTGGCAAGGTCAGCGGGGTAATTGCGAGTAACATTCGCTTACATTCAGCTCCCGTTCAGTTTCACGACAACCGCTATAGTGCCGCTCCTTTTCCGACCGATACAGGAGCATCAGCATGCCTCCACAGGATGCGCGCATCACGGGCCTCGATCTGCTGCGAGGGCTCGTCATCTTCATGGCCGTCTTCGAGCACTACACCGGCTACCTCAACTACTGGTACATCGACTTCTTCAATCGGGAGCACGCCCTGTGGGACAGCTTCTACCTCTCCCACAAGGCGATGGCCGGTCAGCTGCTGCCCATGGATCATCTGACGGCCCAGGTGTCGGCCTGGCTCATCCCCTGGGTCAGCCAGATCTACCTGGCGCTGGCCGCCTTCAACCTCAGTCGCCGTGATCAGGCCAGCTTCAGACCGCAGCTGGGCGGCAAGCTGGTGCTGTTCGCCAGCATCATACTGGTGCTCTATGTGGAAGGACTGGTCATCGCCCCCAACTTCGGCGAGGCGATCTCTTTCTATCCGGTGATGCTGTGGATGTGCCTGCTGGCGCTCTTCTCGCTGGTCTACGCCTGGTTCGGCATCCGCGGCATGCTGCTGCTGACCCTGCTCAGCCTGCTGCTGGATCAGCTCGGCGTACAGGATCTGCTCGGTCACCTCGATGGCTGGATGAAGCTGCACGTGCACCCCGACTACGAGCTGGATGCCCGCCTCGACCTCTTCATGGCCAGCGGCTGCTTCGGCTTCCTCTACGGTTGGTGCTGGCATCAGCGACCCCAATGGCGGGACCGCCTCAACACGCTGGTGCTGACACTCTCGCTGCTGGCGCTGGCCTGCTATCTCATGTTCGGCGAGAGCAGCACGGTCGAGCTCAGCGACATCTACGCCAACGAGCACGAGTTGGCGATGGACATGATCGGACGTGCCGGCATCTGGGGCATGGAGTTTCTGGTGATCGGGGCCGTGCTCTGGCTGCATCAGCGCAACATTCGCCTCTGCTGGCGCCCCCTCAACTGGATCGGCATGTACTCGCTGACCGTCTTCATCTTCCACAAGAGCATCTTCGTGCACCTGTGGGGCCCGCTCCTGCTGTGGTGGACCGCCCGCCAGGGCACCATACTGCCCAACAATTTCGGCCTCATCATGGCGCTCAGCGCTACCAGCGTGCTGCTCATCTACGCCTTCCAGCGCTCCGGCATCATCTGCCACCTGATGGGCATGCATCAGGATCGGGACTGGGTGCGGCTCTATGGCAACAAATAAGCACTGGCTGGTGCTGCTGCTCCTGGCGCTGCCGGTCTGCGCCAAGGAGCTGGCCATCGGCGGTCAGTGGCAGCTGGACAGCAAGCAGGCGGGCAGCGGCAGCAGCGACAGTACCCAGTTCTGGGTCGGCTACGAACGGGAGACCCAGGTCGGCCTCATCTTCGCCGACGGCCAGAGCGCCGGAGTGGCGCTGCCGCTCTACGACAAGAGCTTTATCGCCCTCGGCGTCAGTCCGATGGAGGTGATCGACCGTACCCGCTTCAGCGCACTCTGGCGCCTGGGCTGGCAACTGGATGACGATCACCAGCTGACCCTGGGCCAGCTCTATGACGTCAGCGGGCGCTATGGCCAGCTCTGGTACATGGAGCACAGCCTGCCGCTGCCTGCCGGGCTCTCCCTCAATCTCTGGCTGACCCGCGGCAGTAAGGCCCACATGGCCGCCTATGGGGCGGACGAAGGCTTGCGGGACTGGGGGCTCACGCTGGAGCGCAGCTGGTGCTGGCAGCAGTGGCGACTGGGCACCGAGATCGGCGCCAAGCAGTGGCTCATCAAGGAGCATGACTGGCAACCGGTGATCAACCTCACCTTGAGCTATCACTTCGGAAAATAACCAAATTGGGGGCAAATGAGCCCCCACCTCTTCCCTCCAGTAGGCTTCATGCCATACTGACAACACCTCAAATGACAAAACAGTCAATTTCGGAGTCCCGTGATGGGGAAAGAGCTTTTCGACGCCATGCCCGATCCGCCGCAGGCGGGGCAGTTGAGCGTGAACGAGCTGCAGCAGCTGTTCGAACTGGCCCCGTTTGGCATAGGCATCTTCGATCGCCACTTTCGCTGCCGCAGCGTCAACCAGACCCTGGCCAACCTCAACGGCCTCTCCCGGGAGGAGCACTACGGCCACACCCTGCGGGAAATAGTCCCGGCCCTGGCCCCCGTGCTGGAGCCCCTGTTCCAGCAGATCATCAGCAGCGGCGTCCCCCGGGTCGAGCTGAACCTGAGCGGCCATACCGCGGCCCATCAGGGCCAGCAACGCCACTGGCAGGCGATCTACAGCCCCATGCTCGACGAACAGGGCGTGCCCGACGGCATTCTCACCATAGTGCGCGACGTGACCGAACAGGTCGAGTCGCAGCGGCGGCTGCAACTGGCCATGAATGCCGGCCGGATCGGGGTGTGGGAGTGGCACGTCAAGGAGGACAGACTGCAGTTTGACGGCCGGGTCGAGCAGCTGCTCGGCACCGCCGCCAGCGAATTTCAGGGGGGAATGGAGCAGTTCATCAAGCGTTTCGACCCTCTCTCTGGCGAGCAGCTCAGGGCGGCGCTCAAGGGCACGGCCCCCATTCATCTCACCCTCGGTTACCTGGGGCCCGATCAGCAGCGAGGCTGGGTCGACATCCATGCCGATCACGTGGCGGCCAGCGAACATCTGGGGCGACGCATCACCGGGGTGATCCACGACGCCACCGATCGCTGCACCCAGGAAGACAAGCTGCGCCAGGCCAACGTGGTGTTCGAAACCGCCGCCGAGGGCATCATCATCATGGATGGCCAGCGCCAGATCATCTCGGTCAACCCGGCCTTCTGCAGCATGACCCAGTACGAGGAGGAGGAGGTAGTCGGCAAGTCACCGGAAGCCATCATGCACCCGCGCCGCCACACCGACATCGACTACCCCTGGCACACCCTGCTGCCCGGCAGCCACGCCTGGCATGGCGAGATGATGTGCCTGCGCAAGGATGGCGGCTACTTCACCTCCTGGCAGCATGTCAGCGCCGTCCACGACAGCCGCCACAACACCACCAACTATGTCATCGCCTTCTCCGACATCAGCGCCATTCGCAAGGCCGAGGCACAGCTCAACCACCTCGCCTATCACGATCCCCTGACCGAGCTCGGCAACCGCAACCTGCTGCAGGAGCGGCTTGAGCTGGAGATCAAGACCGCCCACCTCAACCGGCAGCAGCTCGCCTTGCTGTTTATCGATCTGGACGGCTTCAAGCTGATCAACGACACCCTGGGCCACCGGGCCGGGGACGAGCTGCTCAAGCTGCTGGCCGAGCGCATTCGCCGACTGCTGCACCACAACGACGTGGCAGCCCGGCTGGGCGGCGACGAGTTTCTGGTGCTGATCCCCTACTTCGAGCAGCCGGAGGAGCTGGCCAGGCTCGCCGAGCAGCTGCTGGCCCGCCTGCGCGAGCCGGTCGAGCTGGATCACGAGCGGGTGGCCGTCTCCGCCAGCATCGGCATCGCCCTCTATCCGGAACACGCCACCACCCCGGACACTCTGGTCAGTGCCGCCGACAGCGCCATGTACGAGGCGAAGAACCAGGGCCGCAACGGTTACCTCTTCTATACCCCGGACATGACGGAACAGACCCGGGAGCGACTGAGCATGGAGCAGGGGCTGTTCCAGGCCATCGAGCAGCAGCAGCTCTGCATCCTCTATCAACCCATGACGGATCTGGCCAGCAACCAGCTGAGCGGGCTGGAAGCCCTGCTGCGCTGGCAACACCCCAGCGAGGGCATGATAGGGCCGACCCGCTTCATTCCGGTGGCCGAGGAGTGCGGTCTCATCGAGCAGATCGGGGAGTGGGTGATGCGTACCGCCTGCCAGCAGGGGCAAGCCTGGCTGGCCGCAGGGCTGGCGGTGCCCAGACTGTCGGTCAATGTGTCGGTACGGGAGATGCGCTCGGCAGGTTACGTGGAGCGGGTCGCCGCCATCCTGGCCGAGACCGGTTTTCCGCCGCAGCGGCTGGAGATAGAGGTTACAGAGAGCATCATCCAGCGGGTCGACCAGAGTCTGCAGCTGTTCAAGCGGCTGAAGGAGCTGGGGGTGCAGATCGCCATCGACGATTTTGGCACCGGCTTCTCATCCCTGAGCCTGCTGAAAAGCCTGCCCATCGATCGGATCAAGATAGACAAGACCTTCGTGCAGGCGCTGCCCGATGACAAGCACAGCCGGGAGCTGTGCCGCACCATCGTCAACCTGGCCGACAGCTTGGGCATGATGGTGACCGCTGAAGGGATAGAGACCCAGGCCCAGCGCCAGTTTCTGCAATCCCTCCACTGTCAGGAGGGGCAGGGCTATCTGTTCAGCCATCCGCTGGCCGAGCCCCATCTGGCGGCGCAGCAGGCATCGGGCAGGAATCACTGGTGCTGAGCCCTGCACCAGGCGAGTGACAGCCACAGCCAACTCAATCGTTGAAGGTCAGCCTGGCGTCCCAGCCTTCGTCCTGCTGCCGACGTGACTCTTCCAGCAAGGAGTCCTGCGGATAAGAGGACTTTTTCTCCCCGAGGGTGACGGACACCGGCGGCTTGCGCGCCAGCCAGGCCTCGCTCAGCTGGCCGCTGATGTGATCCCGCAATGAGGGTGAATCGGGCTGTGTCGGTGTCAGTTCAAGACCGTTGGCATGGGGGGCGGCCAATGCGGCCTCATCGGTGACCTTCGGGGCCTCGAACTGCCAGAGGGAGGAGCAAAGAAGCAGGGTCAACACGGGGGCTGTCTCCATCGGTAAAAGCGACGTTTTACCCAATCGGCGATGAATTGTCATCGACGCGACTGTAAGCGGATGTTGCCATCTATCCAAAAGTCTAATTGCCCTCCCCCGCCAAAGGTATAAGTTGTTATCCAATCATTACAAAAATGTATTCAAAGGAGTGACACATGAGCGAGAGCAAGGTCTACCCGGTCAAAGCCCACATCAGCCAGGGCGCCCTGCTGGACAAAGCAGGCTATGAGGCCATGTACCAGGCCTCGGTGCAGAACCCGGATGCCTTCTGGGGCGAGCAGGGCAAGATCCTCGACTGGATGAAGCCCTATACCCGGGTCAAGAACACCTCCTACGATCCGGGCCACGTCTCCATCAAGTGGTATGAAGATGGCCTGCTCAACGTCTCTGCCAACTGCCTGGATCGCCATCTGAGCGAGCGCGGTGACAAGGTCGCCATCATCTGGGAAGGGGACAACCCGGCCGAGGATCGCAAGCTCACCTATCGCGAGCTGCACACCGAGGTGTGCAAGTTTGCCAACGTCTTGAAGGCACAAGGGGTGCATCGCGGCGACGTGGTCTGCCTCTACATGCCCATGGTGCCGGAAGCGGCCATCGCCATGCTGGCCTGTACCCGCATCGGCGCCGTGCACAGCATCGTCTTCGGCGGTTTCTCGCCAGAAGCCCTGGCCGGTCGCATCATCGACTCCGGCTCCACCATCGTCGTCACCGCCGATGAGGGGCTGCGCGGTGGCCGCCCGGTGCCGCTCAAGAAGAACGTGGATGAAGCGCTCACCAACCCGGAGACCAAGGTCAGCAAGGTGATCGTGCTCAAACGTACCGGCGGCAACATCGCCTGGCACAACCACCGCGATCTGTGGTGGCATGAAGCAACGGCTGCCGTCAGCAGCGACTGCCCGCCCGAGGCGATGGGGGCCGAAGACCCGCTGTTCATCCTCTACACCTCCGGCTCCACCGGCAAGCCCAAGGGGGTGCTGCACACCACCGGCGGCTATCTGGTCTATGCCACCCTCACCTTCAAGTACATCTTCGACTACCACGAGGAGGACATCTACTGGTGTACCGCCGACGTGGGCTGGGTCACCGGCCACTCCTACCTGGTTTACGGGCCGCTCGCCAACGGCGCCACCACCATCATGTTCGAAGGGGTGCCCAACTACCCGGCAACCAACCGCATGAGCCAGGTGGTGGACAAGCACCAGGTCACCATCCTCTACACCGCCCCCACCGCCATCCGCGCGCTGATGGCCAAGGGCAACGAGGCCGTTGAGGGTACCTCCCGTTCGAGCCTGCGCATCATGGGCTCGGTGGGCGAGCCCATCAACCCGGAAGCCTGGGAGTGGTACTACCGCACCATAGGCGACGAGCGTTGCCCCATCGTCGACACCTGGTGGCAGACCGAGACCGGCGGCATCCTCATCAGCCCGCTGCCCGGCGTCACCGATCTCAAGCCAGGCTCGGCCACCCGCCCCTTCTTCGGCGTGCAGCCGGCGCTGGTGGACAACATGGGCGAGCCGCTGGAGGGGGCCACCGAGGGCAACCTGGTGATCACCGACTCCTGGCCGGGCCAGATGCGCACCGTATTCGGCGATCACGAGCGCTTCGAGCAGACCTACTTCTCCACCTTCCCCGGCCGCTATTTCACCGGCGACGGCGCCCGTCGCGACGAGGATGGCTACTACTGGATCACCGGCCGGGTGGATGATGTACTGAACGTCTCCGGCCACCGCATGGGTACCGCCGAGATCGAATCCGCGCTGGTGGCTCATCCGAAGATCGCCGAAGCGGCAGTGGTGGGGGTACCGCACGAGATCAAGGGTCAGGGCATCTATGCCTATGTCACCCTGATCGCCGGCGAAGAGCCGAGCCGGGAGCTGCACAAGGAGGTGAAGGAGTGGGTCCGCAAGGAGATCGGCGCCATCGCCACCCCGGACGTGATCCACTGGGCCGAGGGGCTGCCCAAGACCCGTTCCGGCAAGATCATGCGGCGCATTCTGCGCAAGATCGCCACCGGCGAGACCGACAGCCTGGGGGATATCTCTACCCTGGCGGATCCGGGCGTAGTGGACAAACTCATTCGCGAGAAGTCCGAAGCCGCCTGATCCCGTCTGCCTTTTGCCTCCAAAGCCGGCCCAGTGCCGGCTTTGTCATTCCTGCTAGTGAGTGTTTTGACAGTCGACCGGATAGAGCAAAAAACAGACAGATGTAGAGATTAGACCAGTAAAATGCTGCTAATTTTCACGAAATCAATATAATTGCGAAATCTGTGTGCCAGTGCACACCGATTTGAGCAGAAAATGGCTAGATTTCTGGTAGTCCACAAGATAGCTGACAGATAGCAGCATTATCATCGAGGATGTACTCAATATGTCGCAAAAATACCGAATTCTCCTGCTCAACGGGCCGAACCTGAACCTGCTGGGCAAACGGGAACCGGGCATCTACGGCAGCAAGACGCTCGATGAGATCGTCGCCGATCTGACGCTAAGTGCCGGCGAACTCGGGGTCACACTGGAACACCTGCAATCCAACGCCGAACATGAGCTGGTCGGCCGCATCCACCAGGCCATGGGTCAGGTGGACTTCATCATCATCAATCCGGCCGCCTTCACCCACACCAGCGTCGCCATCCGCGATGCGCTGCTGGGTGTGGCCATCCCTTTTATCGAGGTTCACCTGTCCAACGTCCACGCCAGGGAACCCTTCCGTCATCACTCCTATCTGTCTGATGTCGCCAAGGGGGTCATTTGTGGGCTGGGGGCCGATGGCTACCAATTCGCTTTAACCGCGGCCGTGCACCAGTTGCGCGCGGCTTGATAATCACTGATCAGATAAAGAAGAAAGAGAATGCTAATGGATATCCGCAAAATCAAGAAGCTGATTGAACTGGTTGAAGAGTCCGGCATCGCCGAACTGGAGATCTCCGAAGGTGAAGAGTCCGTTCGCATCAGCCGCAACTTCTCCGGTCAGGTGACCGCTGCTCCGCAGATGATCATGCCGCAGGTTGCTGCTCCGGTAGCCGCTCCTGTCGCCGCCGCCCCGGCCGCCGCAGCACCGGCTGCAGACGCCACCCCGGCCGGTCACCTGATGCGCTCCCCCATGGTCGGTTCCTTCTACCGCTCTTCCAGCCCGGAAGCCAAGCCGTTCGTGGAAGTGGGCCAGCACGTCAATGTCGGCGATACCCTGTGCATCGTCGAAGCCATGAAAATGATGAACCAAATCGAATCCGACAAGGCCGGCGTGATCAAAGCGATCCTGGTTGAAAATGGTCAGGCCGTCGAATTTGACGAGCCGCTGTTCATCATCGAATAAGGGAAATCGCCACCCATGTTGGACAAAGTAGTCATCGCCAACCGCGGTGAAATTGCCCTGCGGATCCTGCGCGCCTGCAAAGAGCTCGGGATCAAGACAGTGGCCGTTCACTCCACCGCCGACCGGGAGCTCAAGCATGTGCTGCTGGCCGACGAAACCATCTGTATCGGCAAACCGGCCAGTACCGACTCCTACCTCAACGTGCCAGCGATCATCGCCGCCGCCGAGGTGACCGGTGCCGTTGCCATTCACCCCGGCTACGGCTTCCTCTCCGAGAACGCCGACTTTGCCGAAGTGGTCGAGAAATCCGGCTTCGTCTTCATCGGCCCGCGCGCCGAGACCATTCGCCTGATGGGTGACAAGGTCTCCGCCATCGAGGCGATGAAGAAGGCGGGCGTACCCTGCGTACCGGGCTCCGACGGTCCGGTTGACAGCGATGCCAAGCACAACGCCGCCATTGCCAAGCGCATCGGCTACCCGGTGATCATCAAGGCCGCCGGTGGCGGTGGTGGTCGCGGCATGCGCGTGGTGCGCAGCGAAGCCGAGCTGGCTGCCGCCATCGCGCTGACCAAGTCCGAAGCAGGCCAGTTCTTCAAGAACGACATGGTCTACATGGAGAAGTACCTGGAGAACCCGCGCCACATCGAGATCCAGGTGCTGGCAGACGGCCAGGGCAACGCCCTCTATCTGGGCGAGCGCGACTGCTCCATGCAGCGTCGCCACCAGAAGGTGGTCGAAGAGGCACCGGCGCCGGGCATCACCGCCGAGATGCGCAAGTTCATCGGTGAGCGCTGCGTGCGCGCCTGTATCGAGATCGGCTACCGCGGTGCGGGTACTTTCGAGTTCCTGTACGAAAACGGCGAGTTCTATTTCATCGAGATGAACACCCGTATCCAGGTAGAGCACCCGGTTACCGAGATGGTCACCGGCGTCGACCTCATCAAGGAGCAGCTGCGCATCGCCGCCGGCCAGCCCCTGTCGATCACCCAGCAGGACATCCGCATCCGTGGCCACGCCATCGAGTGCCGGATCAACGCCGAAGACCCGGCCACCTTCATGCCGTCTCCGGGCCTGATCCAGCGCTTCCACGCGCCGGGTGGTCTGGGCGTGCGTTGGGACTCCCACATCTACGCCGGCTACAAGGTGCCGCCCTACTATGACTCCATGATCGGCAAGCTGATCTGTTACGGTGAAAACCGCGACGTCGCCATTGCCCGCATGCGTCAGGCGCTGGACGAGCTGGTGGTGGAAGGGATCAAGACCAACGTCTCCCTGCAAAAAGAGATCATGAAGGACGAAAACTTCCAGCACGGTGGTACCAATATCCACTACCTGCACAAGAAGCTGGGTCTGTAAGACTCGCGTCCGCAGATCTTCTGCTGAAAAAGGGCCATGGCGACATGGCCCTTTTTTGTTATCCTTGCGCCCCTCGAAATTGTCGGAGGCCAAGGTGAACCGTTTTGCGCTCGCTCGTCGGGAAGCAGCACTCTGCCTGCTGCTGACCCTGCTCTACTTCCTTGCCTGGTATGGCACGGCCTATTTCATCCCCGAAGAGATCGAATTCTGGGATATGCCGCTCTGGTTCCTGCTCAGCTGCATTCTGATGCCGCTGCTGTTCATCGTGCTGTGCGGCCTGATGGTGGATCGCCTGTTCGTGGATATCCCCCTCGACTCCCAGCCCCTCGATGACAAGGAGCCTCCCCATGAATCTTGAGCTGATGCTGCCGCTGTGCATCTATCTGGTGCTGGTGCTGGGGGTCGGTTTCTGGGCCAGCCGCCACCGGGTGGGCGGTGACTTCGTGCAGGAGTACTTCATCGGCAACCGCAGCATGGGCGGCCTGGTGCTGGCCATGACCCTGGTGGCCACTTACACCTCGGCCTCCTCCTTCATCGGCGGGCCGGGTGCCGCCTACAAGATTGGTCTGGGCTGGGTGCTGCTGGCGATGATCCAGCTGCCCACCGTCTGGCTCACCCTGGGGGTGCTTGGCAAGAAGTTCGCCATCATCGCCCGCCGGGTCAATGCGGTGACCATCAACGACATGCTGTGGGCCCGCTACCAGAGCAGGGCCGTGGTGGTGCTGGGCTCGGTCACCATCATCCTCGCCTTCATCGCCACCATGGTGGTGCAATTCATCGGCGGCGCCCGCCTGCTGGAGACCGCCACCGGTCTCTCTTATCAGCAGGGGCTGTTCCTGTTTGCCGGCTGCGTGCTGCTCTACACGGTGATCGGCGGCTTTCGCGCCGTGGTGATGACCGATGCGCTGCAGGGGATCATCATGCTGATCGGCACCGGTGCCCTGCTGGTGGGGATCCTGATCGCGGGGGATGGTTTGCCCAACCTCATCCACCAGCTCAAGGCGATCGATCCCAAGCTGGTGAGCCCGCAGGGAGCCGGCGACATGCTGACCCAGCCCTTCATGCTGAGCTTCTGGGTGCTGGTCTGCGTCGGGGTGGTGGGACTGCCCCACTCGGCCCTGCGCTGTTTTGGCTATCGCGACAGCAAGGCGCTGCATCGCGGCATCCTGATCGGCACCATCGTCAGCGCCTTCCTGATGTTCGGCATGCACCTGGCCGGGGCGCTGGGCCGCGCCATCCTGCCCGGCATGGACAGCCCGGACAAGATCATGCCCTCACTGATGATGGAAGTGCTGCCCCCCTGGCTGGCCGGGGTCTTCCTGGCGGCCCCCATGGCGGCCATCATGTCCACCATCGACTCCCAGCTGATCCAGGCCTCCGCCACGTTGGTGAAGGATCTCTACCTCAACTACCTGAGCCCGGAGAAGGCCGGCCAGGAGAAGCTGGAGGTACGGGTGCCGCGCCTCTCCCTGCTCTGCACCCTGATCCTGGGTACCCTGGTGCTGCTGGCGGCGCTGCAGCCCCCCGAGATGATCATCTGGCTCAACCTGCTCGCCTTCGGTGGCCTGCAGGCGGTGTTCCTCTGGCCGCTGGTGCTCGGCCTCTACTGGTCACGGGCCAACGGCCCGGGAGCCCTGGCCAGCATGGTGTGCGGCATCCTCTGCTACGCCGTCCTGAGCCAGTGGGGGATCAAGCTGGCCGGCCTGCACGCCATAGTGCCGAGCCTGGCGCTGGGGCTGATCGCCTTCGTGCTGGTCAGCCTGCTCACCCCGGCTCCGAGCCAGAGCGTGCGGCGGCTCTTCGAACCTTGTTCAGCAATGGATTAATAAAGGGTTCCGAAACTATCCCAAAATGGGTGCTTTAAGGGTAAACTGTGCGCCATGTCACAAAACAGTGCGCCCTTATGCCCGTCCAAAACGCCAGACAGATCCTGACCCAAGCCCTGCAGCGACTCGGTTACGCCCTGTTGCTGCCGGTCTCCATCCTGCCGCTGGCGGCCCTGCTCTATCGGCTCGGCCAGCCGGACGTGCTGGATCTGGCGGTACTCTCCCTCACCGGTCGCGCCCTGTTCAGCCAGATGCCGCTCATCTATGCGGTGGCCATCGCCTTCGGGCTGAGCCGCCAGGGCGAGGGGAGCCAGGCGCTGGCCGGGGCGGTCAACTTCCTGCTGCTGAGCTCGGCGCTCGGCACCCTGGCCCCCGGCCTGCACAGCGACATGATCTGCGGCCTGCTGGGGGGATTGACCACCGCCATCGTCTACCCCTGGCTCAAGCGCCACCCCATGCCCCACTGGCTGCGGCTAATCAACGGCGATTTCACCAGCCTGCTCGCCTCGGCGCTGGCCTGTCTGCTGCTGGCCTTCCCCCTCGCGCTGCTCTGGCCGCTGCTGGAGCAGGGCATCACCCTGCTCGCCTCCGAGCTGCTCACCACCCCGCTCGGCGCCTTCTGCTACGGTGTGCTGAACCGGCTGCTGATCCCGCTCGGCCTGCACCAGGTGCTGGGCAGCCTCATCGGGCTGGGGGAGAGCAACCTGCAGGCGCTGGCCAGCGCCCAGCCGCTGCACGAAGGCTATGTGGCCGGGCTCTACCCCATCATCATGTTCGGCCTGCCTGGCGCCTGTTTCGCCATCTGGCTGCACCGCCAGCGCATGCAGCGGTTGCCGCAGGGGGGGCTGCTGCTCACCCTGGCGCTCACCTCGGCGCTGGTGGGCATCACCGAGCCCATCGAGTTCCTGTTCGCCTTCACCGCCCCCTGGCTGTTTCTGGCCCACGCCCTGCTGACCGGCCTGTCGCTCGCCACCTGCAGCGCGCTCGGCATCAAGGTGGGCAGTTACTTCTCCGCCGGCCTGCTGGACCTGGTGCTGAGCTACCACGCCGGCGAGCACAGCTTCTGGCTCATTCCGGTCGGCATCCTGTTCTTCGTCGCCTACACCTTGCTGTTCTATCAGCTGCTGGAGCGCACGCCCCTCAGCCTGCCGAGCAAGCCCATCGCCCCGGAACACTCGCGCCTTGCCAGCGTCGCCCCCTCCGACCCCCAGATGCTGGCGATCCAGTACCTCAAGGTGCTGGGGGGCATGGACAACCTGCAGGCAATGAGCGTCTGCCTGACCCGCTTAAGCCTGCGGGTGCGCGACATCTCGCTGGTGGATCAATCCCGTCTGCTGGGGCTGGGCTGCCTCTCCTGGATCCAGCTCAACGACCATCAGCTGGTGCTGGTGCTGGGCCCCAACGCCAGCCTCATTGAAGGGCAGATCCGCATGCTGGCGGAGCGCCAGTCGGTGCCACTCGGCCTCAAGCCCAATCAGGAGTCGGCCGGCCAGAGCGGCTGGTAACCTCAAGCAAACGGCAGGCGCTCGGCCACGAAATCCATCAGGCTGCGCAGGGCGGGGGCCAGGTGCTCCCGGCTCGGGTAGATGAGATAGAAGGGGTTGGGCGGCACGGCGAGCTCGGGCAATACCCTCTGCAAGCGGCCACTCGCCAGATCCCCTTCGCAGACGTGATGGGGCAGCAGGGCAATTCCCCCTTCGTTGATGGCCAGCTCCCGCAGCGCCAGCAGGCTGTTGCTGATACAGGCCCCCTGCGGCCGCCAGCCCCCCTCCTGCAGCGGCCACACCGGCAACGATGTGTGCACCAGGCAGGCGTATCGACCCAGCTCGCTCAGCTGTTGCGGCATGCCGTGGGCCGCCAGATAGGCGGGTGCCGCCACCAGATGGCGCGGCACCTGACCGATGCGCCGGCAGATAAGGCTGGAGTCTTTCAGCGGCGCCGCCCGTAGCGCCAGATCATAACCCTCCCCCACCAGATCGAGCTGCTCATCGCAGAGGGTCAGCTCCAGCACCACTTCGGGATAGAGGGCCCGAAACTCGGCCAGGATCCGGCCGAGCAGCAGGGTGCCGGTGGCCTCCGGCGCGGTGATCCGCACCCGCCCGGCCGGGGCCGCGCGCAGCCGCGCCATCGCCAGATTGGCGCTGCGGGCCAGCGCCAGCAGCGCCCGGCACTGCTCCACATAGACCTCTCCCTGCGGGGTCAGGCTCAGCCGGCGGGTGGTGCGCTGCAACAGGCGCACCCCGAGCTGGGATTCGAGCCGCGAGATCTTCTGGCTGACCGAGGATTTGGGCATGCCGAGCAGCTCGGCCGCGCCGGTAAAACTGCCCTGCTCCACCACGGTGGCAAACAGCCCCATCAGCTCCAGTTCGACATTGTTCATATATTCAAACAGTCTTTACCAATTACCCATCTTAATCTGAATAATCAACCAGACTAGAGTGGCTGGCAATCCCCATCCAACCGATTTGAAAGGAACTGCCATGAAAGCCATCGCCCTGACCCACTATCTGCCGAGCGATCATCCCGACTGCTTCATCGAGGCCGATCTGGCCGACCCGACACCGGGCCCGCACGACCTGCTGGTGCGGGTCAACGCCACCTCCATCAACCCGGTCGACACCAAGGTGCGCGCCCCCAAGGCCAAGGTCGAGAGCAGCCCGCGGGTGCTGGGCTGGGACGCCGTGGGCGAGGTGATCGCCGTCGGCCCTGAGGTGACCCTGTTCAAGGCGGGCGACCGGGTTTGGTATGCCGGCGACATCAGCCGACCCGGCAGCAACAGCGCCCTGCAACTGGTGGATGAGCGCATCGCCGCCCTCGCCCCCGCCAGCCTGAGCGACCTGGAAGCGGCCGCCCTGCCGCTCACCGCCATCACCGCCTGGGAGACCCTGTTCGAGCGCATAGGCCTCAGCCGCGAGAGCCGCGGACGGCTGCTTATCATCGGCGGCGCCGGCGGGGTCGGCTCCATCGCCATCCAGCTGGCCCGCCAGCTCACCGGCATGGAGGTGATCGCCACCGCCTCGCGCCCCGAAACCCGGGCCTGGTGTCTGCAGATGGGGGCCCATCAGGTGGTGAGCCATCACCAGTTGCAAGAGGAGCTCACCGCCCTCGGCATCAACCAGGTGGACGCCATCTTCTGCACCAATGCCACCGAGCAGCATTGGGATGCCATGGCCAGCCTCATCAGCCCGTTCGGCCATATCTGCACCATCGCCGAATCGAGCGAGCCCTGGGATCTCTCCCTGCTCAAGAGCAAGAGCGTCACCTTCAGCCAGGAGTTCATGTTTACCCGCTCCCTGTTCCAGACCCCGGACATGATTGAGCAGCACAACCTGTTGGGGCTGGTCGCCGCACTGGTGGATCAGGGCGTGGTCAAGAGCACCCTCAGCAAGGTGGTACCCGAGCTGACCCCGACGACCCTGGCTCAGGCCCATGCCGAGGTGGAAGCCGGCCGCATGGTGGGCAAGCTGGTGATCGACATGAGCCGGTTCGGCAACTAATCCCTTATGGGTAAAAACTGCACCATCATGGGGTGAACTCACCAGTGACAAGCCCCATCACTGCACAGCACATATCAGGCAACAGACAGTCACCACGCAGCTTCACCATAAAAAAGCCAAAAAAAGGGGCCATCCCGCCGGGATGGCCCTAAATACCTGAACGTTGGGGTAACAATCACACACATATCCTTATGCAGGACCTCTGAACCTTTGCAGCTAGTGTGCCAATCCCGCCCCCCTCCCCGCTTGCTTGCCACATTGTGCCCTGCCACCTGGGTCTGTAGCCCCCGGCCATTCTGCGGGCAAAAAAAAGCCACCCGAAGGTGGCTGAAAAAGATGACGGAACTTTCCTAGAGCAAAGCATTCAGCGGGAACAGGTTGCTTCCCGTCACCCAATGAGGAATACATGAACCGTGCCAACTCGGCAAAGTCCGCCTCCTCCACCACACTGCATGGGCAAACCACGACAGCACACGCCCATGATGATAGAATCCCGCGGTTTCACATTTATGAAGAGTCGACGCCATGCCCTGGATACAAATTCGAATCAACGCCACTGCCAAGACCGCAGACAAGGTGAGCAACATGCTGCTGGGGCGTGGTGCCCAGGCGGTGACCTTTATGGATGCCAAGGATGTGCCCGTCTATGAACCCATGCCGGGCGAAACCCCGCTGTGGGGCGAGACCGAAGTAATGGGGCTGTTCGACGCCGAAACCGATCCGGCGCCCACCATCGCCTTCTTCCAGCAGATCTTCGGCGAAGACGTGGGCTACAAGGTGGAGCAGCTGGAAGACAAGGACTGGGTGCGCGAGTGGATGGATCACTTCCACCCCATGCAGTTTGGCGAGCGGCTGTGGATCTGCCCGAGCTGGCGCGACGTGCCAAACCCCGATGCGGTCAACGTCATGCTGGACCCGGGCCTGGCCTTCGGTACCGGTACCCACCCCACCACGGCGCTCTGCCTGCAGTGGCTGGACGGGCTGGATCTGGCTGGCAAGACAGTGGTCGACTTTGGTTGCGGCTCCGGCATCCTCGGCATCGCCGCCCTGAAACTGGGCGCGGCCCGGGTCATCGGCATCGACATCGATCCGCAGGCCATCCAGGCCAGCCGTGACAACGCCAAGCGCAATGGCGTCGCCGATCAGATCGAACTCTACCTGCCGGCGGATCAGCCGCAAGATGTCGAAGCAGACGTGGTGGTCGCCAACATCCTGGCCGGCCCGCTGCGCGAGCTGGCGCCGCTTATCGCCGGCCACGGCAAGGCGGGCAGCCTGATGGCCCTCTCCGGCGTGCTGGAGAGCCAGGCGCCGGAGCTGGAGACCATCTACGGCCAGTGGTTCGAGATGGACCCGACCGCCGTCAAGGAAGAGTGGTGCCGTCTCTCCGGCCGCAAACTCGGCTGAGAAGCAACAAGCTATGGCGGCTGCCAACCCATCGGCCGCAAACTCGGCTGATAAGCAATAAGCCACGGCGGCTGCCAGCCCATCAGCTACAAACTCGGCTAAGCGGCACTTGCCAAACTATCAACGGGGCTCCTACACGGGAGCCCCGTCTGTTTTCGGCCCGCCGGCGGCAGCCGCTTCTTCGCTGATTCCACCACCCAGCGCCATACATGCTCATTTGACCACACAGCTCACCCCGTTTCCGGTAGGATAGGCCGCCAGTCCCCCCTGCGACACGGAGTGCTTATGCGGATTGCCATACTGGACGACTATCAGGATCAGGTGCGTCATCTGCCCTGCTTTACCCGCCTGGCGGGCCACGACGTCACCATTCTCACCCGAAGCGAACCTGACCCCGAGCGCCTTGCCGCCAGGCTGGCAGGGGTGGAGGCGCTGGTGCTCATCCGCGAGCGCACCCGCATCGACGAAGCCTTGCTGCGCAGACTCCCCTCCCTTCGGCTCATCAGCCAGACCGGCAAGATCAGCCAGCATATCGACCCCCTCCTGTGTCAGCGCCACGGGGTGGCCGTCGCCGAAGGCATCGGCAGCCCGGTGGCGCCCGCCGAGCTCTGCTGGGCCCTCATCATGGCGGCCTCCCGCCACCTCCCGGCCTATTGCCATGCCCTCGCCCAGGGGCAGTGGCAGCAGTCCGGCACACTGGGGCTGGGGCGTACCTTGCAGGGGCTGACGCTCGGCATCTGGGGCTACGGCAAGATTGGCAGACTGGTGGCCGGTTACGGTCGGGCCTTCGGCATGTCGGTGCTGATCTGGGGCAGCGAGGGCTCCCGCCGGCAGGCCGAGCAGGATGGCCATGCCAGCGCCTGTGACAAGGAGAACTTCTTTCGCGAGGCCGACGTCCTCTCTTTGCATCTGCGCCTGAACGAGGCCACCCGTGGCTGCGTGACCCGCGCCGATCTCGCGCGGATGAAGGCCGACTCCCTGCTGGTCAACGTCAGTCGGGCGGAGCTTGTCGAGCCCGGCGCCCTTTATGCCGAACTCGCCGCCAACCCGACCCGGCGCGCAGCCCTCGACGTGTTCGACGCAGAGCCCGCCACGGTGCAGAGCGAGCCTTTGCTGCGCCTGCCCAATGTGCTGGCTACGCCTCATCTCGGCTATGTGGAGCGCAACAGCTACCAACTCTACTTTCAGGCCGCCTTTGACAACCTGATTGCCTTTGCCGAGGGCAGGCCGACCAATCTGGTGCTGCCCGTAGCGGGCCGCTGATCACGGTTATCCGGCGACCGGGCCGCTAGCATGTATAACCCAGGCGCCACAAAGACAAGCCACAGGAGCCCCCATGACCGAGTACGACAAGATGATCGCCAGCCAGCCTTACAACTGCATGGCACCGGAACTGGATCTGTTGCGCCGGGAGACGGCCCGCCTGTACCGCCGCTTCAATCGCAGCGACGAGGAGGATGAACAGCTGGCGCTGCTGCAGCAGATCGTCGGCGAGCTGGCCCAGGGCGCCTTTATCTGCCCGCCCCTCTACTGCACCTATGGCCGCCACATTCACCTAGGCGAGCGCAGCTACATCAACATGGGAGCCACCCTGCTGGACAACGCCCCCATTCGCATCGGCGCCGAGGTGATGATAGGGCCGAACGTGCAGATCTATACCGCCGCCCACGCGCTGGATGCCGATGAGCGGACTCAGGGGGTGGAGACCGCGCTGCCGGTCACCATCGAGGACAGGGTCTGGATCGGTGGCGGCGCCATTCTGCTGCCCGGTGTCACCATAGGGCGGGAGGCCATCGTGGGCGCCGGAGCCGTGGTCACCAAAGACGTGCCGGCCGGTGCCCGGGTGGCCGGCAACCCGGCCCGCGTATTGCCCGCCAAAGGCAAGACGCCGGTAAGCTAGCGGCGCGCACCGGAAACTACGGAATTAAGGGGAAAAGGTGACCTTTCCGGTCCTAGGAGGTTGAGGGTAGAGGTACCTAAAAAACGCCCATAAAAATGAAGCCCAATGTCATCAAGACGTTGGGCTGTAAAAAGGTGCTACGGAATTGCGACTCTCATCGCAGAAAATTAGAAGGGGTCACCTTCTAAACTGGCACAGGGATATTAACGAGGCGCAAACGTTTTACATAGCGTAATAAACCAGGATTGAGAACGGCATCTCACTATTTAAAAAATTCCCTGCCAGCCACGGCCTGCCTCTTGGCAATTTTTCATTTATCAGTACAGCCTGTCGCCAGAAACAAAAAAGCCCTGACAAGTCAGGGCTTTATCGACAGTCCATCAGACTAGAAGCGACGCACGAACTCGCTCACCGGCAGCTCGCGCAGCTTGCGGGCCTCCAGCATGGGGGTGCCGAGGTAGAGGAAGCCCACCAGCTGATCGTCTGTGCCAAGGCCAAGGCCGGCCTGGATCTGCTCGTCAAAGATAAACCAGCCGGAGCGCCAGATGCCGTTGAAGCCCTGGGCCTGGGCCGCCATCTGCATCGCCATCAGGGCGCAGCCGGCGGAGAGCTCCTGCTCCAGCCGCGGCACCTTGGGGTGCTCCTGATGGCGGGTCGCCACCGCGATCACCAGGGGCGCGCGCAGCGGAGCTTCCCGGCACTTCTTGATGCTCTCTTCATCCTCACCGCGGCTACGGGCGGCTTCCGCCAAAAGGGTGCCCAACCGCTCGCGGCCCTCCCCTTCGAACAGGATGAACTGCCAGGGGGTCAGGGTGCCGTGATCCGGCGCCCGCAGCCCGGCCTTGAGGATATTGTCGAGTACCTCTCCGGCGGGAGCCGGCTCGGCCAGACGGCCACAGGAGTGGCGGTTGAGCAATAACGTCAGTGCATCCATCAAAATCTCCTTCATTGAGAAAAGGTCGGGCCTAGGCTCAGAATGACCTGGAAAGATTGAGCCTCCATTCCCAGACATTCAGCCCCCCCTGACCCAGGCTGAGATAACCGGTACTGGCCGTGACCGTGGTGTCTCCACCCAGCAGAGTGCGCAGCCCGACCCGCATAGTGCCGCTCAACGGCTGGGTGCGGGCCATGTCCAGATTGCCCGTCAGGATATAGCCATCGTTAGGTCTCTCAAAGCCATAATCGAGACCCAGTTCCCCATAAGGCATCACCGGCACACCATCGCGGGTATGATAGAGCCGGCTCAGCTCCAGCGTCCCCGTCAGGTTGCCCTGGTTGTAACTGTCGCTCCCCCGTTCCAGCTGCAGGGGAAGGCCACGGTAATCCCCTTGCAACCGATAGCCGTCACTGCGGCCATGACTGTAACTGATCGCTAGTCGGGGACGGAGGGTGAACGCGTCCCACTCGAACTGGGCCGAGCCCCCCAGGTTGCCGCTCACGGACGTCGAACCGTAGTCACCGCTGAGAAACAACAAGCCTTGCTCGTTGTCCATCCAGCCATACATCAGGGTCGCATCCAGCATCCAGCGTTTCGACAATTGATAAGTGAAGTAGGGGCCCAGATTGTAGCCCCCTGCAGCCAGCCTCATTCCCCCTTCGAAGGCACTTGCCTTGCTGTCGAGTCGGGAGACGGCAAATCCCAGCGACATAGCCTGATCGAGACGAGTCTCTGCCCCCAAGGTAAACACATTGGTACTGCCGGACAGATCGCTCCCTTCCCGGTGATCCGCTATGTCGTAGTAGACCTCGTCCCCCCACAAGGCCCAGCGTCTGGGCTGTGGCTGCCCCACCACAACCACAGCCTCCCGGGAAGAGGAACAATCCGGATATCGATCGTGCAGAGTGGGCGGCAGCTGTGCTCGCTCGTCTGCCATGACGCACAATCTGGTTTCATTCCAGGCGCGCTCGCTCGCCAGCTCTCCGGCCGGATGCGTTACCATCGGGAGCACAGGTGTGGGCTGCAGACCTGTGGGCGGCTGTAAAACTCCGGGTCGAGTCGGCATCACTCCCTGCGGCGGCAGAGTGCCAACCGGCGGTGTTACGCCGCCGGGCAGGGTCGGCATCATCCCCTGTGGCGGTAAAGTGCCCACCGGCGGTGTTACGCCGCCGGGCCGGGTCGGCATCATCCCCTGAGGCGGCAAAGTGCCCATCGGCGGTGTTACGCCACCGGGCCGGGTCGGCATCATCCCCTGTGGCGGTAAAGTGCCCACCGGCGGTGTTACGCCGCCGGGCAGGGTCGGCATCATCCCCTGCGGCGGCAAAATGCCCATCGGTGGTGTTACGCCGCCGGGCCGGGTCGGCATCATCCCCTGCGGCGGCAAAGTGCCCATCGGCGGTGTTACGCCGCCAGGCCGGGTCGGCATCATCCCCTGCGGCGGCAAAGTGCCCATCGGTGGTGTTACGCCGCCGGGCCGAGTCGGCATCATCCCCTGCGGCGGCAAAGTGCCCATCGGCGGTGTTACGCCGCCGGGCCGGGTCGGCATCATCCCCTGTGGCGGCAGAGTACCTATCGGCGGTGTTACACCGCTCTCGGGAGGCAAAACAGCGATAGGAGGGAGCGGCCTGGTCGGCAGAGTGGGCGGAGTGAAATTACCGGGAAAGGTGAAATGTCCATTTTGCTGGTTATCCGTATCGAGCAGGACTCGTTTACCTGATGTCGTATCCAGATAGGCATATAGCTTGTGGGTACCGCCGTTTTGTACCTCGGGTGACAGGGTCAGATGCAGGCCTCTGCGGTCCTGACTCCAGTTGTCATAGACTTGCCCCTGCTTGGCCGACTCCACCTCAAACTGGCCGGATGACACGGCTGAGAGCCAGACCGAATGCAGTTGATCGCTGGTCCAGCCAAGAAAGATCAATCTGCCGGCTGGATCCGCCAACGCCGGTGAGCAATACAGCATCACCGCCAATGCGACTGAGCCAACACGAGGAGCAGGGTTGCAGACTGGGTTTATGGGTGTTGCCGGGCACATGGTAATGTCCTTATTGCCTTGTCCGGGAGAGGGGATTGGTCGACACGTTCAGGCCAATGGTGGCACCAAGGGGGCATATCTGGCTTGCTGAGCCTGCCCCCGTCTGGCGGTACATCCCTCATGACGCCAGACAGGTATTTGTTGACCCTATGTTAATTTCAGTCAAGCCACAAGCGCCGGTTCTGCCAGAGCAAGGAGATTTCCTATGCAAAGAGGGGCTTGTCGCCCCTCTCGCTTTCCCGTGCCTGAACCTCTTCTAGATGAGGGCCGCCAGCTCGGCCCCCTGGCGGATGGCGCGCTTGGCATCCAGCTCGGCGGCCACGTCGGCGCCGCCGATGATGTGTACCGGCTTGCCCGCCGCCTGCAGACCGGCCTGCAGCTCCTTGAGCGGCTCCTGGCCGGCGCAGATGATCACCTGATCCACCGGCAGGCACAGCTGCTGGTCGCCCACCCGGATGTGAAGCCCCTCGTCGTCGATGCGCAGATACTGCACGCCGGAGAGCATCTCCACCTTGCGGTTCTTCAAGACGGTGCGGTGGATCCAGCCAGTGGTCTTGCCCAGGCCATCGCCCACCTTGCTCTCCTTGCGCTGGAGCAGCCAGATCTGGCGCTCGGGGGCGTCGATCACCGGGGTCGTCAGACCGCCGCGCTCGCCGAGCTGCTTGTCGATGCCCCACTCCTTGAGCCAGTGATCCCGGCTCTGGCCCCCATCCACCCGTTTTTCCACCAGATATTCGGCCACGTCGAAGCCGATGCCGCCGGCGCCGATCACCGCCACCTTCTCGCCCACCGGCTTGTGATCCCGCAGCACGTCCAGGTAACTCAGCACCTTGGGATGCTCGATACCCGGAATGTTGGGGGTGCGCGGGCGGATACCGGTGGCGAGGATCACCTCGTCAAAGCCGCCGCCAAGCAAGCTCTCGGCACTCTGGCGCTGGCCCAGATAGAGCTCGACGCCGCACTTTTCCAGCCGCTTGGCAAAGTAGCGCAGGGTTTCGTGAAACTCCTCCTTGCCCGGGATCTGCTTGGCAAAGTTGAACTGACCGCCGATTTCGCTGGCCTGATCGAACAGGCTCACCTGATGGCCACGCTCGGCGGCGTAGCAGGCAAACGCCAGCCCGGCGGGGCCGGCCCCCACTACCGCCAGCTTCTTGGGCTGGGGCACCCGGCCGAAGTTGAGTTCGGTCTCGAAGCAGGCGCGCGGATTGACCAGGCAGGAGGCCCGCTTCTGCTTGAAGATGTGGTCGAGGCAGGCTTGGTTGCAGGCGATGCAGGTGTTGATCTCGTCCGCCCGGTTCTCGGCGGCCTTGATGACGAATTCGGGGTCGGCCAGGAAGGGGCGCGCCATGGAGACCATATCCGCCTCGCCGCCCGCCAGAATGCGCTCGGCCACCTCTGGGGTGTTGATGCGGTTGGTGGTAATAAGCGGCACCTTGAGGTGTTTTTTCAGCTCGGCGGTCACCCAACTGAAGGCGCCGCGCGGCACGCTGGTGGCGATGGTGGGAATGCGCGCCTCGTGCCAGCCGATGCCAGTGTTGATGAGAGTGACCCCCACCTGCTCCAGCGCCTTGCCGAGCGCAATCACCTCTTCCAGCGTCGAGCCCTGCTCTACCAGATCCAGCATGGAGAGGCGGAAGATGATGATGAAATCCGGCCCGACCCGCTCGCGGATGGCGCGGACAATCTCCACCGGGAAGCGCATGCGGTTTTCGCTGCTACCACCCCAGCCGTCGGTGCGCTTGTTGGTGCGCTCGCAGATGAACTGGTTGATGAGGTAGCCTTCCGAGCCCATCACCTCGACCCCGTCGTAGCCCGCGCTCCTGGCCAGTTGCGCGGTGGAGGCGAAGTCGCGGATGGTGCCGCGGATCTGCCGTTCGCTCATGGCGCGCGGCTTGAACGGAGAGATGGGGGCCTTGAGGGCACTCGGCGCCAGGCTGAACGGATGATAGGCGTAGCGGCCGGCATGGAGGATCTGCAGCGCTATCTTGCCCCCCTCCTGATGCACCGCACTGGTCACCTTCTTGTGCTTGGCCACCTGCCAGGGAAAGCTCAGCTGGGAGCCGTGGGGCACCAGTCGGCCACGCAGGTTGGGGGCGATGCCGCCGGTCACGATGAGGCCGACCCCGCCCCGGGCCCGCTCGCCATAGAAGGCGGCCAGCTTGTCAAAGCCCCCCTTCTCCTCTTCGAGGCCGGTGTGCATGGATCCCATCAACACGCGGTTGCGCAGCTGGGTAAAGCCCAGATCGAGGGGGGTCAGCAGGGTCGGGTAACGGCTCATCATGAACTCCTTGTCGGGGCCGGGCTGGATGGCACCACGCCCATCCCCCGCCGTCCGGACTCAGGCCTGGAACAAGGCGGCAGCATGGGTGGGCGGCTCACAGGGCCTCCAGTTAATTTTTTGTTATCAAACCGAGGCTAGAGTAAAGAATCAAAAATGCTTTTTCAAACAAATGTTTGGACAATTTTTCGGCGAACAGACGTGTTCCGAACTCACCGGCTCCGATCCTCTCCAAGCGGAAATGGCATTTCACCGGCCAACTGGTTAATAATGGCGCTTCCCTCCCCATTAACAGGGCGATAACGCGACTATGTCTATTTTCAAAGGTCTGGGTTGGCTGTTTCGCAGCCTGTGGCGCCTGCTCAATTTCACCCGGCTGATGCTGGTCAATCTGCTGTTTCTCGTCGTGGTCTTGATCATCGTCTTCAGCGTCAGCCAGAAAGAGGCCCCCAGCGCCCCCATCGAAGGGGCCCTCACCCTCAATCTCTCCGGCGTACTGGTGGAACAGCGCTCGCAAACCGATCCCACGGTGCAGCTGCTGCGCCAGGTGGACAACAGCGACGAGCTGCCCAGCGAGATCGTTCTCTCCGATCTGCTGTGGGCCATCAAGAACGCCAAGGATGACGATCGCATCAAGGCGCTGGTGATCAAGCCCCAGGGGCTGCAGGGCACCAGCTTCTCCAAACTGCAGGAGGTGGCGAACGCCATCGATGCATTCAAGGAGAGCGGCAAGCCGGTCATCGCCATGGCCGACTTCTACACTCAGGGCCAGTACCTGCTGGCCGCCCACGCCGATCACGTGCTGCTCAACCAGAGCGGCGCCGTGGTGATCGAGGGGCTCGGCGTCTACCAGACCTACTACAAGTCGGCGCTGGAGAAGCTCAACATCACCCCGCACGTGTTCAAGGTCGGCACCTACAAGTCTTTCGTCGAACCCTATACCCGTGACGAGATGTCTCCCGAGAGCAAGGAAGCGAACCAGCGCTGGCTGGATCAGCTGTGGCAATCCTATGTGGCCGACGTGGCCGAGCAGCGTGAAATCGAACCGGACGCCGTGGCGCCAGGCAAGGATCGCTTCCTCGAGCTGCTGCGCAAGGCCGGCGGCAACGCGGCCAACTACGCCCTCGACAACGGTCTGGTGGACCAGCTGGCGACCCGCGACGAGATGACCCAGGCGGTGATCAAGGAAGTGGGCGAGAGCGATGACCACGGCTGGAAGGGGGTTGGCCTGAAAGAATACCTGGCCGCCATTCCGAACCAGTATCCCCAGAGCGGCAAGGATGAGGTGGGCCTCATCGTCGCCAGCGGCGCCATCATGGATGGTGTCCAGCCTGCCGGCACCATCGGCGGTGACAGCCTCTCCGATCTGCTGGCCGATGCCCGCCGCGACGACAAGGTGAAGGCCGTGGTGCTGCGGGTTGACAGCCCCGGCGGCAGCGCCTTCGCCGCCGAGCAGATCCGCGCCGAGCTGCTGGCCCTCAAGCAGGCCGGCAAGCCGGTGGTGATCTCCATGGGCAGCTACGCCGCCTCCGGTGGCTACTGGATCTCCGCCGATGCGGACAAGATCTTCGCCTCCCCCACCACCCTCACCGGCTCCATCGGGGTGTTCGGCATGTTCGCCACCATCGACAAGGCGCTCTCCCAGTACGGAGTGCACACCGACGGCGTCGGCACCACCGACTATGTCGGCGTCGGCCTGACCCGTGCCCTGCCGGAACACGTCGGCCAGGCGATCCAGTTGAACGTGGAGGATACCTACCAGCGCTTCGTCGGTCTGGTGAGCAAGGGCCGTGGCCTGAGCCCGGAAGAGACCGAGAAAGCGGCCGAGGGCCGGGTCTGGACCGGCCAGGACGCCAAGGCACTGGGCCTGGTGGACGAGTTTGGCGATCAGGAGGCGGCCATCAAGGCGGCAGCCGAGCTGGCCAACCTCAAGGAGTGGCAGGTCGCCCCCATCGAGCAGGAAGAGTCGGCCAAAGACAAGTTCCTGCGCCAGCTGTTCGACAGCAGCGCCCAGGTGCTGGCTTCGCACCTGCAGAGCTGGCTGCCGGCCGGCCTTGGCAAGGCGCTGGTGGAGGTGAACCGCAGCCTGGACCCGCTGACCCGCTTCAACGATCCGCAGGGCACCTACGCCCTCTGCCCGGTCTGCACGCCCTGATCGGCAACCAACGCAAAAAAACCGCCAATCGGCGGTTTTTTTATGGTGCAGTGAAAGTGCTCAGCCCAGCAGGCCGGCACCGTGCCAGTGCTGCAGTTCGGCCAGCACCCGGGTCTCCCGCGCCGTCCACTGGGGGCAGGAGCCCGCCAGCTGGGTCTTGTTGGTCTGCAGCGCCTCGGCCAGCTCGAACCAGCCCGGCGTGAAGCCGAGCCTGATCTCGTAGGGCTGGGGCCGCGGCTCGCTCCAGTTCTCCCCCACCTGACAGAGGTAGTAGAAGGAACGGATACAGTAGGCGTCGTAGTCGGTCTCGCGGGCCGGACGGTACTCCCGCGTCTGCCCGAGCAGGGCGCCGACCGCCACCAGCTCGGCGCCACACTCTTCGCGCAGCTCGCGGGCCAGGGCCGTGTTGTGGCACTCCCCGTGCTCGATGCCGCCACCGGGAAACATGAGATCGCCGTTGACACTGGAGTGCACCAGCAGCAGCTGGTCGCCACGCAGCACGATGGCCCGGACTGTGACCCGCTCCAGCTGGCGGCCATCCGTATTGACCCGGCCGTGGGTGAGCCGGATGTCGAAGGGGTGCGGCCAGTCGCTGGCCAGAGGTTCAATGTGGTTCATCAGGACTCAGGGACGATAGGTTCCGCTTTTCAGCTGTTCGACCAGGATGGCGGCCTGGCTGTCCAGACCCTCCTGCTGTTGTTTGCTCAGGGAGTGGTAGAGGCTGAAACGGCTGGCCGACACCTCGGCGGCGTTCTGGAACGACTCGCTCACCTTGCCCCACAGATAGGCCTGCCCGTACTCCTTCTGGCCCATGTAGAGGGTGCTGAGGGAAGTGAGGATGCGGCCGTTCACCTGATCCCCTTCCCGGTAGAGAGAGAGGGCGTGCTGCATCAGCGCGATGGCCTTTTGCGGCTCGCGCTTGGCATAGATGCCCCCGAGCGCCAGCTGCAGTTCGGGCTCCTCCAGCGCGGGCTGCCCCTCCAGCGCCAGAAACTGCTGGCGGGCCAGCTCGTTGGTGTTGTTGGTCCAGTGCCAGAGCAGCAGATAGGGATCCTTGGCGTTGCGGGTGGCGGCATCGAGCTGGGCCAGCTGGTCGCCGGCCGCCAGCATCCCCTCCACCCGCGGGCTCTTCTGCTCGCGGGCATTCTTGTACTCGATGTTGGTGGAGCGTTCGGCACATTTGAGGTAGCGCTCCAGGTTGCGCATCAGCTCATACTTGCGCCGATCCGTCCCCTCCTCCTTGAGATAGAAGCGGCTGCGAATGATGTCGGTACGCTCGTAGCGGCACCAGCCATCGTCTACCAGATCCTGACAGAGCTCGGGATGGTTGCTGCAAATATTGTGGATCCGGTCGTCATTGCAGCCCGCAACGGCAAGGCCGACGGAAAGCATGATGAAGGTCTGTCGCAGGGGCAAATTGGCCATGGCTCACATCTTGTTGAAAACGCAGGTTGATAACAACGGGAGCCTCGAGCGGCCACCTACGGCTAGCAAACCGGTTACATATCCATTACAATGCGCGCGCCGTATAAGGCCGCGACTGCAGAATAATATAACGAAATATACACCCCTACACTGATCTGCATTCGACGAATTTCTATTTGCCCCAACAACGTGAAATAAAGGATCTGGTTAATGACCCACGAGCACTATCTGCAGGCGTGGCAGGAGAGCCAGGAGCTCGCCGAAGCCATGCAACCCCTGATCGGTCGCCTCTACCGTCAGCAAGGGATCGAGATCACCATCTTCGGACGCCCGCTGCAAAACGCCTCCACCATCGATATCCTCAAGGCCCACCGGGTCGTTCGCCGCCACCAGGGAGCCCCCCTCCCGATCCAACAGAGCTTTCCCCTGCTGCAAGCCATCCTGGCCCTGAACCCGACCGCCGCCGAGATCGATCTGGGCAAGCTGGCCGTGGGTTACTGGCAGGATCACCAGGATGACGCCGGCATCGACGACTACCTGCGTGCCAAGCTGGCACCGGCCCTGGGTCGCGGCGTACCGGCTCCGACCGACGTGGTGCTGTACGGCTTCGGCCGCATCGGCCGTCTGCTGGCCCGGTTGCTGATCGAGCGCACCGGCGCCGCCAACTCCCTGCGGCTGCGTGCCATCGTGGTGCGTGGCGGTCGCGACGGGGATCTGGAGAAGCGTGCCAGCCTGCTGCGCCGTGACTCGGTACACGGCCCCTTCAACGGCTCCATCGAAGTGGATGTGGAACGCAGCGCCATCATCGCCAATGGCACCTTCATCCAGGTTATCTATGCGAACAGCCCGGCCGACATCGACTACACCGCCTACGGCATTCACGATGCGCTGATCGTCGACAACACCGGCGTCTGGCGTGACGAGGCGGGTCTGTCCGAGCACCTCAAGGCGCGCGGCGCCGCCCGGGTGCTGCTGACCGCTCCCGGCAAGGGGGAGATGAAGAACGTGGTGTTCGGGGTCAACCACGAGGTAATAGGCCCGGATGACAAGATCATCTCCGCCGCCTCCTGCACCACCAACGCCATCACCCCTGTGCTCAAGGTGATGCAGGACAAGTACGGTATCCGCCACGGTCACGTGGAGACGGTCCACTCCTACACCAACGACCAGAACCTCATCGACAACTATCACAAGGGCGAGCGACGCGGTCGCAGCGCGGCCCTCAACATGGTGATGACCAGCACCGGCGCCGCCAAGGCGGTGGCCAAGGCGCTGCCCGAGCTCAAGGGCAAGCTGACCGGCAACGCCATCCGGGTGCCTACACCCAACGTGTCGCTAGCCATCATCAACCTTTCGCTGGAACAGACCACCGATCGGGAGAGCCTCAACGCCTATCTGCAGCAGATGGCGCTGAGCTCCGCCCTGCATCGCCAGATAGACTTCAGCGCCAGCACCGAGCTGGTCTCCTCCGACATGGTGGGCTCCCGCTTTGCGGGCATCGTCGACTCCCAGGCCACCATCGCCGAGGGGGATCACTGCGTGCTCTACGTATGGTATGACAACGAGTTCGGGTACAGTTGTCAGGTAGTGCGGGTGATGGAGCAGATGGCTGGCGCAGTTCGCCAGGATCTGCCGGTCTGATCCCGATTCGTCATGGCTCAATGTGCAAGGAGAAGGCCGGATGTCGTTTCAACAAGGTGAGTTTTTGCAAGCAATCAGGCAGATGCCCGCAGAGGTGTACGAACGCCTCAAGACGGCGGTCGAGCTCGGCAAGTGGCCCGATGGCAAACCGCTCACCGACGAACAGAAGGCCACGTCGTTGCAGGCGGTAATGGCCTGGCAGGCGATGCACCTTGAGAACCCTGAGCACATGAACATCGGCCGTGACGGCGAGATCGTGATGAAGAGCAAGAGCGAGCTCAAGCGTCAGTATCGCGACGAGGAAGAGATAGTGCGGGTCGACCTCAGCCACTGAGGTAGGCCGCACGTCACCTATCGCGGTAACGGAACGAAAGAGGGGAGCCATTATGGCTCCCCTCTTTTTTATCTCTGCAGAGTGATACCCCTCATCCCCGGCCCTTCTCCCGCCAGGGGAGAAGGGAGCAGGCTCGCAGCTGCGAACCGTAAGCGGGCCACCTGCCGGCGATCTTCATGGCAAACCTCGCCACCTCGATCTATCCCCTATCCCCCCATGGTAGGGAGGTCAGAAGCTGTTCACAACCTGTCGCGAGAAGACGTCAACAAGGTGAAGAGCAGCGCAGGAACCGGAGTGTATACGCATACATGAGGATTCCGAGCAGCACATGAGCCTTGATCACGGCTTCGCAGTAAGGTCGTGGACAGTTTCTCAGGGGGTCAGCTCACCCCGCAGGGACTGCTGCATCAGCTCGCGGATGCGCGGCGCCGGCAGATCCTGGCTCAGCAGGAAGTGCAGCTTGGTCAGCGCCGCCTCGGCGGTCATGTCGAAGCCCGAGATGACCCCGGCCCGCGACAGGGCGTTGCCGGTGGCATAGCCCCCCATGTTGACCTTGCCGTGCAGACACTGGCTCAGGTTGACGATGATGACGCCACGGGCCGATGCCTCGGAGAGCAGCGCCAGCATGGCCGGATTCTGCGGCGCATTGCCCACCCCGAACGAGAGCAGGATCAGCGCCCGCACCGGCTGCTGCAGGATGTTCGCAATCACCTCGGCCGAGATGCCGGGATAGAGGGTCACCACACCGATGGGCTGGGGGGTGATGTCGTGCAGCACCAACGGCCGCTCGGACGGCACGCCCAGCTCGCCTGCCTCCAGCGAGATGGCGATGCCGGCATTGAGCAGCGGCGGGTAGTTGGGCGAATCGAAGGCGTGGAAGCCGTCGGCGTGCACCTTCTTGCTGCGGTTGCCGCGATAGAGCTGGTTGTTGAAGAACAGCGTCACCTCGTGGATCGGGTAGTTGGCCGCGATGTAGAGGGCGTTGAGCAGGTTCTGCTGACCATCGGAGCGCAGCTCCGCCAGCGGGATCTGGGAGCCGGTGATGATCACCGGCTTGTGCAGATCCTCGAGCATGAAGGAGAGCGCCGAGGCGGTGAACGACATGGTGTCGGTGCCGTGCAGGATGACGAAACCGTCGTATTTCTCGTAGTTGTCACGAATGTCCTCGGCGATGCGCTGCCAGTCCGCCGGCGTCATGTCGGAAGAGTCGATGAGGGGCGCATATTCGTGAATATGGTAATCCGGCATCTCGGGACGATGGAACTCGGGCATCCGCGCCAGACAGTCTTCCATGAAGCCCGCCATCGGCACATAGCCGTGGTCGGAACGCTGCATCCCTATGGTGCCGCCTGTGTAGGCGATATAGATGGACTTCTTCACACCCTCTCCTCTTTGATGGGCACAACAGCCGCGAATCGTGGCTCAAACGGGACGAAACGGTGGCATCGACTGCCTGCCGCATTCGCCATGGGCCGAAAGCCCGCACATGATAGCGCGCCAGGCCGCAGGCTCACATCCCACCAGTGCCGTCCGCGGGCCAAAAACCGCCGAATTATAGGGACTGGCGCCCCAAATGACAGCCAGGAAATAGCCCTCACCCCGGCTTGCACCGCAACTAACCCGATAGTGTTAAATTTCACAACAAACACAATGAGCGACCATTTATCTGACAAATGTGGATATAAGTGGTGTTTTTTGCTACTATCCGCTCGATTTTTCATAAATCTCATCTGGATGCCTGATCAATTCAGGCCCGCACCGGTCCCATTCTTACGTGGGGCGGGGGCATGTCGCCCCTTCTTTGTTGGCACCTGAGCCACACTGTTTTTATCCCGGCTGAATCTGTGAGTCTGCATCAACGAAAGACACAGCCAATCAACATGGGAGTACTGAATGCTACAACTTGATTCCTACGCCACCCTGGTCGCAGCCACCCTGGTGTTGCTGCTCGGTCGTCTGCTGGTGACCCGAGTCGGGCTGCTGCGCACCTTCAACATCCCCAAACCGGTTGCCGGCGGCCTGGTGGTTGCCCTGGTGCTGCTGCTGCTGCGCGCCACCCTGCAGATGGAGCTGCAGTTCGATACCAGCCTGCAAACCCCGCTGATGCTGGCGTTCTTCGCCTCCATCGGTCTCTCCGCCGATCTCGCCAGTCTCAAGCGCGGCGGCAAGGCGGTGCTCACCTTCCTGCTGGTGGTCACCGGCCTGCTGCTGGTGCAGAACAGCCTGGGGGTGGGTCTGGCCACCCTGCTCGGTCTGGATCCCCACATGGGACTGCTGGCCGGCTCCATCACCCTCTCCGGTGGCCACGGTACCGGGGCGGCCTGGGGTGCCACCTTCACCGAGAAGTACGGGGTGCAATCCGCCGCCGAGCTTGCCATCGCCTGTGCCACCTTCGGCCTGGTGCTGGGGGGCCTGATCGGTGGTCCGGTGGCCCGCTATCTGGTGAAGAAGGTGCAGGTGCCCGGCGAGGAGCACAACCGGGACGACGCGCCGCAAGGCTTCGAGATGCCGGACATGGAGCGCCCGCTCACCACCTTCAGCCTGATCGAGACCCTGGCGCTGATCGCCATCAGCCTGAAGGGGGGCGAGATGCTCTCCGCCTACCTCAAGGGCGGCGCCTTCGAGCTGCCGGTGTTCGTCTGCGTGCTGTTCGTCGGCGTGCTGCTGCGCAACGTGCTGACCCTGCTCAACTGGCACGAGGTGAGCGACCGCGAAGTCTCCCTGCTCGGCAACGTCAGTCTGTCGCTGTTCCTGGCGATGGCGCTGATGAGCCTGCGACTGTGGGATCTGGCCAACCTGGCGCTGCCCATCTTCATCCTGCTGGCGGCCCAGACCGTGGCCATGGCGCTCTACGCCATCTTCGTCACCTTCCGGGTGATGGGCCGCAACTATGATGCGGCCGTGCTGGCAGCGGGCCACTGCGGCTTTGGTCTGGGGGCCACCCCCACCGCCATCGCCAACATGCAAGCCATCACCCAGCGCTTCGGTCCCTCCCACCTGGCGTTTCTGGTAGTGCCCATGGTGGGCGCCTTCTTCATCGACATCATCAACGCCATGGTGATCAAGCTGTTCCTGGCACTGCCCTTCCTGTAATTCATTTCCCGTCAGACGTATATGAACAGAGCCCACCCCCTGGTGGGCTCTGCCATTTCTGCTCGCCAGCTTCTCTGCACCACTTCCTTCATGGATAGCCGTGGCGAGACCCATAAACAAAAAGCCCCGCACTCGGCAGAGTGCGGGGCTTGGTCATGGCGGCCGTGTTCGCCGCGTTCAAGCACTTACAGGATAAAGGTCGAGACCTGCTTGTTCAGGTCGGTGGCCCGCCCCTTGAGACTCTCGGCCTGATCCAGATCGCGCATGGCGGCGGCGGTGATCTCGTCACTCACATCCTTGATGGCGGTGGTATTCTGGGTGATCTCGCCGGTCACCTGGGTCTGCTCCTCGGCGGCCGTGGCGATCTGGCCCGCCATGTCGGAGATGAGGCTGACTGCCTGGGTGATCTCTTCGAGCGCAGCGGCAGCGGCATCGGCGTCTTTCACGCTGTTGTCCGCCAGCCCCTGACTGGTCTGCATCAGGCTCACCGCACGGGCCGTGGTCTGCTGCAGGGTCTCGATGGTGGACTGGATCTCCTGGGTTGAGTCCTGGGTGCGGCGCGACAGCACCCGCACCTCATCCGCCACCACCGCGAAACCGCGACCCTGTTCACCGGCGCGGGCCGCTTCGATGGCCGCGTTCAGCGCCAGCAGGTTGGTCTGCTCGGCGATGCCCTGAATGGTGGAGAGGATGCCGGAGATGGCCTGGGCGTGGCGGCTCAGCTCGCCGATCACCTCGGTCGCCTGCCCCACTTCCTCGGCCAGACCGTTGATGGACTGACGGGTCTGGTTCACCAACATCTTGCCCTGCTCACTGCTCTGGGCGGACTGCTGGGCCGCGGCGGCGGTGTTCTCGGCGTTGCCGGCGATCTCCATGGTGGCGCTCGCCATCTCGGTAACCGCGGTGGCGACCATGGTCACCTCCTGCTGCTGGCGCTGCAACTCGTCCACGGCGGCCTGGTTGGTCACCAGACTGCGCTCGGCATCGGCGTTCAGCTCGTTGGCCAGCTGACGGATGTTGCCGATCAGCTGGTGCTGGCTGCCGACGAAGCGGTTGAAGCTGTTGGCCAGCTGACCCACCTCGTCGTTGGTGTCGATCTTGATGCGCTGGGTCAGATCGCCGTTACCGTCGGCGATGCGGGCCAGGGCCTGGGAGACCTTGCCAAGGGGCCCCAACAGCAGGCTGACCAGCCAGGAGATGGCGAGGATGCTGCCTACCAGCACCAGCAGGGCCAGGCCGAGCTGGGTCATCAGCAGGGAAGAGAGCGGCGCCTCCAGGGTCTCCTTGTCCAGCACCAGCACCAGCTCCCAGTCGGTGTCTGGGATATCCACCGCCCACAGCAGCTTGTCGCGCCCTTCGCCGTCGAAGTAGGCCGGCACCAGGCTGTTGCTGGTCTTGCTCTGTTCGATCAGGGCATTGGTCAGATCGTTGTCGATCTCGGTGGCCGGTTTCATCGCCTTGGCCGCGTCCTTGTAGGCGATGACGGTGCCGTCCTTGTGCATCATGATGGCGAAACCGTCGGCCGGCAGCTTCATCTTGGTGACGTCTTCCACCAGGGAGGCGATGGAGAGGTCGCCGCCGACCACGCCGCCCTGCGCCGGCTGGGCCAGGGTCACCACCATGATGTTGTAGGCCACGTCAAGGTAAGGCTTGGTGACGATCATGCCACCCTTGCCCATCGCCTCCTGATACCAGCCGCGGGAGCGGGGATCGTAGCCGTCACGATTGATGGAGGGATCGGAGTCGTTCATCTTGCCGCTGCTCTCGCCAAAGTAGGTGAGCTGGAAGCGGCCGGAGACTTGCGCCTGTTGCAGGGCGTTGAGGGGTTCGGCACCGGCCTTGTTGCCGAGCGCCTGAATGACGTCGCGACGGGCCGCGAGCCAGTCACTGACGCTGGCGGCCTGCTGGTTGCCGAGGCGTTGCACCTGTTCCTGACTGCCTTGCAGCAACAGGGACTTCTGGCTGGTATAGCTCTGCCAGGAGAGCAGCAGGATCACCAGCGAGAGGGCGATGACCACTGACAACAGTATCTTCTGCTTGAGTGATAGATTTTTCATCATGCGTTCTTCTTATGGAGGTCAGGAACAGGATTTCCCAAAAAGTGCACAGCACTGCGTAGTTATTAACGACCCGTCGGCACAAAACTGAACCGGAAAATGGGGCGGTGGGCGATATTTTCCACCGAGTTGGGGAAAACTGCACCAGAAATTGACTACCGGGCACGCACAAGGACAGCCGACCCTGTTTATTCCTTCCACAATTGGCTAGAATATCCCGTTTTTAAATCACATCGACCCCGAGAGTTTTCACGATGTTTGAAGTCAATCCTGTATTAAACAAGCTTAAGGAGCTGTCTGAGAGGACCGAGCTGCTTAGGGGGTACCTTTGACTATGACGCCAAGAAAGAGCGTCTAGAAGAGGTCAACGCCGAGCTGGAACAGCCGGACGTCTGGAATGAACCCGAGCGCGCACAGGCGCTGGGCAAGGAGCGCGTCGCGCTGGAAAACGTGGTCGGCACCATCGACACCCTGACCCAGGGTGCTGACGACGTGGCCATGCTGGTCGAGCTGGCCGTGGAAGGCGAAGACGAAGATACCTTCAATGAAGCCGTGGCCGAAGCCGACGTGCTGGAGTCCAAGCTGGTGGATCTCGAGTTCCGCCGCATGTTCTCCGGTCAGCACGATCCCTCCGACTGCTACATCGACATCCAGTCCGGCTCCGGTGGTACCGAGGCCCAGGACTGGGCCAACATGGTGCTGCGCATGTACCTGCGCTGGGGCGATGCCCACGGCTACAAGCCCGAGCTGATTGAATGCTCCGAAGGCGACGTGGCCGGCATCAAGTCCGCCACCATCAAGTTCACCGGTGAGTACGCCTTCGGCTGGCTGCGCACCGAGACCGGCGTGCACCGCCTGGTGCGCAAATCGCCGTTCGATTCCGGCGGTCGTCGCCACACCTCGTTCTGCTCCGTGTTCGTCTACCCAGAGATCGACGATGACATCGACATCGAGATCAACCCGGCCGACCTGCGCATCGACGTCTACCGAGCCTCCGGCGCCGGTGGTCAGCACGTCAACCGGACCGAATCCGCGGTACGTATTACCCACATTCCCACTGGGGTCGTGGTACAGTGCCAGAACGATCGTTCCCAGCACAAAAACAAAGATCAGTGTATGAAGCAGCTGAAGGCCAAGCTCTATGAGCTGGAAATTCAGAAGCAGAATGCCGAGAAGCAAGCCCTCGAAGAGACCAAGTCCGACATCGGCTGGGGCAGCCAGATCCGTTCCTATGTGCTGGATGATGCGCGCATCAAGGATCTACGTACCGGCGTCGAAACCCGCAATACCCAGGCGGTACTCGACGGCGATCTGGACAAGTTTATCGAAGCTAGCCTGAAGTCAGGCCTGTAAAAAAACAGAACAGCAGGAATCACCATGTCTGAACAAACCACCACTCCGGAAGTCGACCAAACTCTCGAACTGAACAACGAGATGCAGGAGCGTCGTTCCAAGCTGGCCGCCTTGCGCGCCCAGGGCAACCCCTTCCCCAACGACTTCCGTCGTGACCACCTCTCCGGCGATCTGCACGCCGAGTTTGGCGACAAGAGCGCCGACGAGCTGGCCGCACTGGGTAAACGGGTGAAGATTGCCGGTCGCATCATGACCCGCCGGATCATGGGCAAGGCGTCTTTCGCCACCCTGCAGGACATGGCAGGCAAGATCCAGGTCTACGTCACCCGTGACGACCTGCCGGAAGGCTTCTACAACGAGCAGTTCAAGAAGTGGGATCTGGGCGATATCGTGGGTGTCGAAGGTACCCTGTTCCGCACCAACACAGGCGAACTCTCCGTTCACGTCTCCGACATTCGCCTGCTGACCAAGGCCCTGCGCCCGCTGCCCGAGAAGCACAAAGGTCTGACCGACCAGGAAGCCCGCTGCCGTCAGCGTTACCTGGATCTGATCGCCAACGAAGAGTCCCGCAAGACCTTCGTGACCCGTACCAAGGTCGTGGCCGGTATCCGCAAGTTCCTGAATGACAAGCGCTTCATGGAAGTGGAAACCCCCATGATGCAGGTCATCCCGGGTGGCGCTTCTGCCCGTCCGTTCATCACCCACCACAATGCGCTGGACATCGACATGTACCTGCGTATCGCTCCGGAACTCTATCTGAAGCGTCTGGTGGTCGGTGGCTTCGAGCGTGTCTATGAGATCAACCGCAACTTCCGTAACGAAGGTATCTCCGTTCGCCATAACCCCGAGTTCACCATGCTCGAGTTCTATATGGCCTACGCCGACTACATCGATCTGATGGATCTTACCGAAGAGATGCTGCGCACCCTGGCGCAGGACATCCTGGGCGACACCAAGATCCGTTACGCCAAAGAGGGCGAAGAGGGCCTGACCATCGATTTCGGTCAGCCGTTCCAGCGCCTCTCCATGGTTGACTCCATCCTCAAGTACAACCCGGATGTGACCCGCGACGATCTGGCGACCCTGGAGAAGGCCACCGCCGTCGCCAAGCGCCTGCACATCGAGCTGATGAAGAGCTGGGAACTGGGCCACGTGATCACCGCGATCTTCGAAGAGACCGTGGAGCACATGCTGCTGCAACCGACCTTCATCACCGAGTACCCGGCCGCCGTTTCTCCGCTGGCCCGTCGCAACGACCAGAACCCGGACGTCACCGACCGCTTCGAATTCTTCATCGGCGGCCGCGAGCTGGCCAACGGCTTCTCCGAGCTGAACGATGCGGAAGATCAGGCCGAGCGCTTCCAGGCTCAGGTTGACCAGAAAGCCGCCGGTGATGACGAAGCCATGTTCTACGACGCCGACTTCGTCACCGCGCTGGAACACGGTCTGCCGCCGACTGCCGGTCAGGGTATCGGTATCGACCGTCTGGTGATGCTGTTCACCAACAGCCACACCATCCGCGACGTCATCCTGTTCCCGGCTCTGCGTCCGCAGAAGTAAGGCCGTGGTAGAACGCTGCCGTCCATGACAATCAAAACGCCCCGCCACTGCGGGGCGTTTTTTATGGTGGACACAAACCGCTGGCGAACACTCAAGCCACCGTTAGTCTCGCGCTTATGAGGCAGGTGGCAGCAGCCACTCCCCCTGCCACAGGGTGACGGCCTGACCGGCCATCAGCACCCGATCTCCCTTCAATTCAAGCCGCAGCTCACCGCCCCTGGCCGAGATCTGGCGGGCCCGCAGTTGCTGTTTGCCGAGCCGTTCGGCCCAGAAGGGCACCAGGGCGCAGTGGTTGGAGCCAGTCACCGGATCCTCATCCACCCCGACCCAGGGGGCGAAGTAGCGGGAGACGAAGTCATGGTCCGGATCGCGCGAAGGCGCAGTCACCATCAGGCCGCGCCCTGGCTGCGCGCGCAGGGCCTGAAAATCTGGGCTGAGCGCGCGGACCTCCTCCTCGCAGGCCAGCTCCAGCAAGAACTTGGCACCGGCCGCCAGGGTTTGCAGCGGCTGACAACCGACCGCCGCCGCATAGGCTGGATCCAGCTCGAGCGGCGCCGGGGCAATGCGCGGGAAATCGAGCCAGATCCACGCCCCTTCGCACCGGGCCAGCAGCTCGCCGCTGCGGGTCTCGAAGCCAATGACCTCCTCCTCTGCCACCGCTCCCGTCTGCCACAGCACGTGGGCCGCCGCCAGGGTGCCGTGACCGCAGAGATCCACTTCCAGCTCGGGGGTGAACCAGCGCAGCTGGTAGCGGGCCCGGCCCAAAGGCACCAGAAAGGCGGTCTCCGACTGGTTGAACTCGGCCGCCATGGCCAGCAGGGTGGCATCCGGCTGACTCGGCCCCAGCGCCACCACCGCCGGGTTGCCGCCAAAGGGGTGCCGGCTGAAGGCATTGACATGAAACAAGCTGATGATCGACATTCACGCTTCCTGTGTGGGTAATACGGGCTCATTCATCGCCCTTTATACCATGAGAACCCTGTCGACCTGAGTCGCCTTGCCACCCTCTCCATCGCCTTTTTAATGCAGTAATAGAATAAAAAAGACATTTTTATTCTTTGTTGTTATCCATCACACCCCTTAACCTGACCAAAAATCAGACCATGGAAGACGTGTGTGATGCAATTGAAGGACTCCCTGACCAACCTGACTCCCCTCTCTGACGAGCAGCAGCGACAGCTGAGCCAGGCGCTATCGACCCTCAATACCCAGCAACTGGCCTGGGTGAGCGGTTATCTCTACGGTCTCTCCCAGGCGGGCAGCCAGCCGGCCGTGACCGGGGCAGCCGCCGCCCCCAGCGGCAATCTGACCATTCTCTACGGCTCCCAGACCGGCAACGCCAAGGGCGTGGCCAGTGCCATCAAGGCGCAGGCCGAGGCCCGTGGCCTGCCGGTGACCCTTACCTCCATGGCGGACTACAAACCCAAGCAGCTCAAGAAAGAGACCCACCTGCTGGTGGTAGTGAGCACTTACGGGGAGGGTGAACCGCCGGAGAGCGCGGTCGATCTGTACGAGCAGCTCAAGAAGGGCAAGGTTGGCAAGCTGGAAGGGCTCAAGTTCGCCGTGCTGGGGCTGGGTGACAGCTCCTATGAGTTCTTCTGCCAGACCGGCAAGGACTTTGACAGCCTGCTGACCAAGGCCGGCGCCGATCGGGTGCATGAACTCGCCAGCCTGGACGTGGATTATCAGGATGCCGCCAAGGCATGGGGCGAACAGGCGCTCAACGCCATCGCCGCCACCCTCTCTGCCGGTCCCACCGGCAGCAGCATCGCCAGCGCGGTCCAACAGGCTGTCGGCCACAGCCAGTACAGCAAGGAGAACCCCTTCCCGGCCAGGCTCTCGGTCAACCAGAAGATCACCGGTCGCGACTCGACCAAGGATATCCGCCACATCGAGATCAGCCTCGAAGAGTCCGGCATCCGCTACCAGCCGGGGGATGCGCTGGGCATCTGGTTTGACAACGATGCCGACCTGGTCGGTGAGGTCTTGGCGCTGGCTCATCTCTCCGGCGACGAGGCCACCGCTCGCGGCAGCCTGCGCGAAGTGCTCAGCCGCGAGTTGGAGCTGACCCGCTTGCACGGCGGCTTTATCACCGGCTTGGCAGAGACCTCGGACAACGCAGCCCTCAAAGATCTGGCCGGTGACAAGGCCCAGGTCAACGCCCTGGTGGCCAGCGCCCAGGTGGTGGATGTTCTGAAACGCTTCCCGACCGCGCTCACAGCCGAACAGCTGCTGGGCCTGCTGCGCCCGCTCACTCCGCGCCTCTACTCCATCGCCTCCAGCCAGAGCGAGGTGGAGGAAGAAGTGCACCTGACTGTCGGCGTGGTGCGCTACCCGCAGGAAGATGGCACAGTGCGCAGCGGCGCCGCCTCCTCCTATCTGGCGGACCGTCTGCCGGAAGATGCCGAGGTGCGGGTATTCGTGGAGCACAACGACAACTTCCGCCTGCCGCAAAACCCCGATACCCCCGTCATCATGGTGGGCCCTGGCACCGGCATAGCCCCCTTCCGGGCCTTCCTGCAGGAGCGGGAAGCGCAAGGAGCGGAGGGCAAGAACTGGCTCTTCTTCGGCAATCCGCACTTTACCCAGGATTTCCTCTATCAGGTGGAGTGGCAGCGTTATGTGAAGTCGGGCCTGCTGTCGAAGATCTCCCTCGCCTTCAGCCGGGATCAGGCCAACAAGATTTATGTGCAGGACCGCCTGCGCGAGGCAGGGCTCGAGCTCTACCAGTGGCTGGAAGCAGGCGCTCACTTCTATGTGTGCGGCGACGCCAACCACATGGCGAAGGATGTGCAGGAAGCCCTGCTGGATGTGATTGCCGAACATGGCCAGAAGAGCCGTGAGGAAGCAGAAGAGTATCTGAGCGAATTGCGTCGTGCCAAACGTTATCAAAGGGATGTCTATTGATGAGCAAACAACCTCTCTCTCACCAAAAAGCAGGACCGGTGGAAGGACCGCTGGCCGACAACGAACGTCTGAAACGCGAGAGCAACTTTCTGCGCGGCACCATAGAGCAGGATCTCAAGGACCCGCTCACTGGCGGCTTCAACGGCGACAACTTCCAGCTGATCCGCTTCCACGGCATGTATCAGCAGGATGACCGCGACATTCGCCCCGAGCGCGCCGCCCAGAAGCTGGAGCCCCTGCACAACGTCATGCTGCGTGCCCGCCTGCCCGGCGGCATCATCACCCCGGCCCAGTGGCTGGTGATCGACAAGTTCGCCGAGGAACACAGCCTGTACGGCAGCATCCGCCTGACCACCCGCCAGACCTTCCAGTTCCACGGTGTGCTCAAGCGCGACATCAAGCTGATGCACCAGACACTGAACAGCACCGGCATCGACAGCATAGCCACCGCCGGCGACGTGAACCGCAACGTGCTCTGCACCAGCAATCCGGTGGAGTCCGAACTGCATCAGGAGGCCTACGAGTGGGCCAAGAAGATCTCCGAGCACCTGCTGCCCAAGACCCGCGCCTACGTGGAGATCTGGCTGGACGGCGAGAAGCTGGGGGATGACGAGGAGCCGATCCTGGGTTCCAACTACCTGCCGCGCAAGTTCAAGACGACCGTGGTCATCCCGCCCCACAACGATGTGGACATCCACGCCAACGATCTCAACTTCGTGGCCATCGCCGAAGGTGGCAAGCTGGTGGGCTTCAATGTGCTGGTGGGCGGGGGGCTGGCCATGACCCACGGCGACACCAGCACCTACCCGCGCAAGGCGAGCGATTTCGGCTTCGTGCCCCTCTCCCACGTGCTGGAAGTGGCGGCCGCCGTGGTCAGCACCCAGCGCGACTGGGGCAACCGGGTCAACCGCAAGAACGCCAAGACCAAGTACACCCTTGAACGGGTGGGGGTCGAGGCCTTCAAGGCCGAGGTGGAGAGCCGCGCCGGCATCCAGTTCGGACCGGTACGCCCCTATGAGTTCACCAGCCGTGGCGATCGCTTCGGTTGGGTAGAGGGGATCGACGGCAAGCACCATCTGACCCTGTTCATCGAGAACGGCCGCCTGCTGGACTTCCCGGGCAAGCCCCTCAAGAGCGGCATGCTGGAGATCGCCAAGGTACATCAGGGGGATTTCCGTCTCACCGCCAACCAGAACCTCATCATCGCGGGCGTCCCGGCCGGCGAGAAGGCCCGCATCGAAGCGCTGGCGCGCCAGTACGGTCTGCTGGATGACGGCGTGAGCGAGCAGCGCAAGCAGTCCATGGCCTGCGTGGCCCTGCCTACCTGCCCGCTGGCGATGGCCGAGGCCGAGCGCATGCTGCCGGCGTTTGTCACCGACATCGAGGGGCTGCTGACCAAGCACGGTCTGGCGGATGACGCCATCATCTTCCGTGTCACCGGCTGCCCCAACGGCTGCGGCCGCGCCATGCTGGCGGAGGTGGGACTGGTGGGCAAGGCGCCGGGGCGCTACAACCTGCACCTGGGTGGCAACCTCGAGGGGACCCGCATCCCGCGCCTGCACCTGGAGAACATCACCGAGCCGCAGATCCTGGCCGAGCTGGACGCCCTGATCGGCCGTTGGGCCAAGGATCGCAACCCAGGCGAGTGCTTCGGCGACTTCGTCATTCGCGCCGGGATCATAGCCCCGGTCATCGACTCCGCGAGGGACTTCTATGCAGCCTGAACAGACTGATACAGCCCGGCTGGCGCGCACCGCCGACGGTCGGCTCGACCTCGACGCCCTGCTAGCCCTGGGCCGGGAGGAGCAGGTCGAGGCGCTGGTTCCCCTCAACCGGGAGCTGGACGCCATGAGCGCCCCCGAGCGGGTGCGCTGGGCCCTGGCCAACCTGCCGGGGGAGCATGTACTGTCGTCGAGTTTCGGCATCCAGGCGGCGCTGATGCTGCACCTGGTGAGCCGCGAGCGGGCCGATGTGCCGGTGGTGCTGACCGACACCGGTTATCTCTTCCCCGAGACCTACCGTTTCATCGACGAGCTGACCGAGCGTCTCGCCCTCAACCTCAAGATCTACCGGGCCGAACTCAGCCCGGCCTGGCAGGAGGCCCGCTTCGGCCTCCTGTGGGAGCAGGGCGTGGAGGGGATCACCCGCTACAACCAGCTCAACAAGGTGGAGCCCATGGACCGCGCCCTGAACGAGCTGGGCGCCCGCACCTGGTTCTCTGGCCTGCGCCGGGAGCAATCCGGCAGCCGGGGCAAGCTGCCGGTGCTGGCCATCCAGCGCGGTCGCTTCAAGTTCCTGCCGGTCATCGACTGGAGCAACAAGGACGTCTTTTACTACTTCAAGGAGTTCGACCTCCCCTACCACCCCCTGTGGGAGCAGGGCTACCTGTCGGTGGGCGATGTGCACACCACCGCCAAGTGGGAGCCCGGCATGAGCGAGGAGCAGACCCGCTTCTTCGGCCTCAAGCGCGAGTGCGGCCTGCATGAGGAAGGTGGCGAGAGCGACGGCTCCGGCATCTGAGCCAGACGTTCTCCCCGCACGGCTCCCATAAAAAACGCCCGGCAACTGCCGGGCGTTTTTCTTTGCGTAAAGGGTGACGTACCGCCCCTCATTACCTGGCGGCGGCGCGCGCCTGGGTCAGCCAGTCGTTCACCAGCGCCTCGTGGCCCTTGAGCCAGGCATCGGCGTGACGCTCCACATCCGCCGGCTTGTTCTGCCCCTTGTTCATCAGACCGTTCTGCACGTTGATGTCATTCAGTGGCAGCTTGACGATGGAAAAGAGCTTGGCGGCCGCCGGGTTGGCCTCGGCGAACCGCTTGTTGGCGACGATGTGCATGGTGTTGACCGGGAAGCCATAATTCTTGCCGTTCGGCAGCCGGGTCTTGGCCGCATCAGGGCCATCGGCGGGCACCTGCAGCCACACCACATCCCTGCCGGGCACCAGCTCGCTGCTGAGCCAGTAGGGGGTCCAGGTGTAGTAGAGCACCGGCTTGCCGCTCTTGAAGCGGGCCTGGGTATCGGCGATGAGCGCCGCATAGTTGCCCTGCTTGTGGGTGACGGTGGGGGTCAGCCCGAACTCGGCCAGATGGCGGTTGATCGCCTCTTCGCAACCCCAGCCCGGGTTGCAACCGATGAGATCGGCCTTGCCGTCGCCATCGCCGTCAAACAGCGCAGCCAGCTTGGGATCCTTGAGCTGTCCCAGGTTGGTGATGCCATAGCGGGTCGCGGTCTGCTTGTCGATGAGATAACCCTGGGCGGCCCCGGCCACATAGGTGCCCTCACGGAAGAACACCTTGTCCCCCCCCGCCTGCTCATATTTGTTGTTCTGCAGCGGTATCCAGTTGAAGGCCAGAAAAGTGCCATCCCCCTGCGCCACCGAGGCGTAGGCCACGTTGTAATCCACCTCCTGAGCCGGCTGGACGTCATAGCCGAGGCGCGCCATCAGCTTGCTGACCAGCAGGGTCTGAAAGCTCTCCTCCGGCAAGGAGCTCTGCAGGGGCTGAACGCGCACGCCCTCCCCCGGCAGCTCGGTACTGGCCATGGCGAGCGGACCGAACAGCTGGGCGCTCAGCAGCAGGGAGCCCAGGGTCAGCCTTTTGGTGATCAGTCTCATGCATTTACTCCTTTGTAATCGATTGGCTTGTCGCGACCGAGCAGGCGCAGCAGCAGGGCGGCGGGGCCGCGCTGATACCAGCGTCCGGTCCGGCTGCGATCCGGCTGTCCCATCGCCTGGGTCAGGCGGTCGAGCACGATGGCCAGCAGCACTATGCCGAGGCCGCCGATGGAGGCGAGTCCCATGTCGAGCCGGCCGATGCCACGCAGCACCATCTGGCCGAGGCCCCCTACCGCGATCATGGAGGCGATCACTACCATGGAGAGCGCCAGCATCAGGGTCTGGTTGACCCCGGCCATGATGGTGGGCATGGCGAGCGGCAGCTGTACCTTGAACAGCAGCTGGGAGGGGCTGGCACCGAACGAGTGGGCCGCCTCTACCAGATCGGCGGGCACCTGGCGGATCCCCAGCATGGTGAGCCGGATCATCGGCGGCAGCGCAAAGATGACGGTCACCACCACCCCGGGCACGTTGCCGATGCCGAACAGCATCACGATGGGGATGAGGTAGACGAACGCCGGGGTGGTCTGCATGGCATCCAGCAAGGGCCGGGTCCAGCGCGACAGTCGCTCGCTCCGCGCCAGCAGGATGCCGGCCGGCAACCCGAGCAAGACGCAGAAAAAGAGCGAGGTCAGTACCAGCGACAGGGTCACCATGGCATCGGACCAGGCGCCGATAAGCCCCACCATCACCAGCGAGACCAGGGTCCCCAGCGCCATGCGACCGTTCACCAGTTGCCAGGCGATCAGGGTCAGCAGGCCGATCATCAGGGTGGAGGGCACCGTCTGCAGCAGATGGGTCATGCCGTTCAGGGTCAGCTCCACCGGCGCGCGGATCAGCTGGAACAGCGGTCGCAGGTTCTCCACCAGCCAGCCGATGCCACCCTCGACCCAGCTGTCCAGCGGCACCAGCGCCTGCTGGAAGGGATCCAGCCAGTCGACGGCGGCTGTGGTATCCACCGTCTCGATCTGGTTCTGCCAGTCGGTGGCGGCGGTGGCGGTATCGCTCCAGGGATCGGCCACCTCGGTGGCACTGGAGGCCGTGGCGCCCCAGGGGTCGGCCGCCACCTCATCGGCCCGCAGGGAGGGGCTCGCCAGCAGCACCAGGGCCAACAGCCCGCTCAGCAAAAAATGGGAATTCATCCGCTTCATGCCGGGGTACTCCTGTCCAGGGTGTTCAGCAGGTTGGCCTTGGAGATGAGGCCCAGATAAGTGCCATCCTCCTCGACCACGGGCACCTGACAGGGGGCGGCCGCCACCTGACTGATCAGTTCGTTGAGGGCGGTGTCCGCCAGGATGGGCTGGATGTCCGCCAGCAGCGCCTGCTCCAGGCTGCCTTTGGCCCTTACCGCCTGACCGAGCGACTCCACCGAGACGACCCCGAGGAAGCGGCGCCGGCGATCCACCACGTAACCGAACTCCCGCTCCTGCTCCTTGAGCTGGCGCAGGGCATTGCCCGGCCCGTCGGTGGTGTGCTTCTTGATGAGCGGCATCTGCTTGCGGCTGGCCACATCACGGGCGCTGAATACATGGGCCAGATCCACCCCGCGAAAGAAGGCGCGCACATAGTCGTTGGCGGGCTGGTTGAGGATCTCGTCCGGGGTGCCGACCTGCACCAGCTGGCCGTCCTGCATGATGGCGATGCGATCGCCGATGCGCATCGCCTCGTCCAGATCGTGAGAGATGAAGACGATGGTGCGCTGCTGGCTGGCCTGCAGCTTGAGCAGCTCATCCTGCATCTCGGTGCGGATCAGTGGATCCAGCGCCGAAAAGGCCTCGTCCATCAGCAGGATGTCGGGGTCATTGGCAAGGGCACGGGCCAGCCCGACCCGCTGCTTCATGCCGCCGGAGAGGGCATCGGGGAAGGCATCGATCCACTGCCCCAACCCCACCTGCTGCAGCGCCTGGCGGGCGCTCTGCTGACGTTCCGCCAGCGGCACCCCGGCCAGCTCCAGCCCGAAGGCGGTGTTTTCCAGCACGCTCAGGTGCGGCATCAGGGCGAAGGACTGGAATACCATGCTGATCTTCTTGCGCCGTACCTGACGCAGCTCGCTGTCGGAGATGGCTGCGATGTCCTCACCATCGATCAGCACCTGGCCGCGGGTCGGCTCGATCAGCCGGTTGAAGAGACGCACCAGGGTGGATTTGCCCGAGCCGGAGAGGCCCATCACCACGAAGATCTCCCCTTCGTCGATGGCCAGATTGACATCCTGGACCCCCAGGGTCTGCCCGGTTTTTTGCAGTATGCTGGCGCGGTCATGGCCTTTGGCCAGCAATTTGAACGCTTTTTCCGGCTGATCGCCGAAGATTTTGTAGAGTGATTTGACCTCGAGTTTGACTGTCATATTGTCCTTTTTTCTTGGCCGACGGGCTGCCTGGCAAACCGTCGAACGTGAGCCAATTACTTTTAACCCTAAGCAATTAACAACGAAAACAAAAGAACCATAAGAGTCTCATCAAAAGGATTAATTTTTAATTTATTGATTTTTAAAGACTATTTTTAGGCATAAAAATGCACTCAGGAGTAATGAAACCCTGTCATTCCAACCGAATAAATCAATATAACCCCATCAAAATCAACGACAGATAGGCATGTAACGCGAGAAAAACAGAGCAATAATGGGAGGGAAAAGGAGGGAACATGTCTCTCATTAGCGGGCCAACACATTTAGTTACAACACTAACTATAATATTGTCATTCGCTGCCACACTTCCACTGTGAAATAGAGGCCTGAGGTGTGGCGTGTCCACGCGATGGCACATCGCAATACCTGGGTATTCAATCCCTGTCCCGGACAGCAAAAAGGCCCCTTGTGCAACACAAGGGGCCTTTCATCAACCGGGGAAATCCGCCAGCCGTCAGCGCCGCTGCCAGGTCTCGAAACGGTAGGGGTGGGGGTTCTTCTCGTCGGGCTGATGTGACTCGCGCTCGATACAGGACCAGTCGCCCTCGTCAAAGGCCGGGAAACGGGTATCCCCCTCCACCGCCAGATCGATGCGAGTCAGATAGAGCCTGTCGGCCCGTGGCAGCAGCTGGCCGTAGAGATGACCGCCCCCGATCACCATCAGCTCGGCCACGTCGTTGCCGGCCAGCAGCGCCAGCGCCGCGTCCACCGAGTCGATGACCTCCACGCCGTCAGCCCGGTAGTCGGGGTTGCGGCTGATCACCAGATTGCGGCGGCCAGGCAGCGGCCGCCCAATGGATTCAAAGGTCTTGCGCCCCATCAGCACCGGCTTGCCCAGGGTCACCCGCTTGAAGTGGGCCAGATCCGCCGGCAGGTGCCAGGGCATCTGGTTGTCCAGGCCGATCACCCGATCGTGGGCCATGGCGGCAATCATGGAAATCATCATGGGGTCAACCTCTCGCACCGTCTGTCAGATAATGGGGCGATTACGGTACACGACCAGGGAGGGGATCGCCAAACCGAAACTCAGGGCCCCCACGATAAACAACGCCTTGAGGCCGTTCTCCACCGCGCTCTGGATAAGCTCCATGGTCACCCCGGAGATATTGAGCTCCACCACGGCGATCATCGCCTTGAAGGCATAGCTGCCCGGGATCATGGGGATGATGGAGGCGACGCTGAACACCGGGCGCGGCGCCAGCAGCCGGCGCGACCAGTAGACGCAGACAAAACCGACCGTGGTCGCCGCCGCCAGGGTGGCCCACTCGATGGGCATGCCATGGTGAATGAGCAGGGTACGCAGGCTGTGAGCCAGTGCGCCGCCCATGGCGCAGTACTTCAACATCCGTGGTGGCACGTTGAACAGCATGGCAAAGCCCACTGCCGGAATGGCCGACCAGAAGGCATCCTTGACCAGCAGCCAGAGCAGATCCATCATGGCACCCTCCCCCAGCTTCCTGTCACCGACATGGCGAGAATGATCCCGATATGGTTCCGCGCGCTGATGGATAACCGGTTTGCCCCGAGCAACAGGGTCGATACAACGTCAAAGCTCTTCATACCTTCCACCCCCAGATACCGGTCACCGACATGGCGAGGATGATCCCGATATGGTTCCGCGCGCTGATGGATCGCCGGTTTGCCCCGCTCAACAGGGTCGATACAGCGTCAAAAATCTTCATACCTTCCACCCCCAGATACCGGTCACCGACATGGCGAGGATGATGCCTATCGCCGCGCTGATGGTGAGCAGGGTCGCCGTGCCCCAGCGGGCCAGCCCCATGTTGAAGTAACCCTTCACCATGTCGGAGACCGCATTGATGAGCGGAAAGCCCGGCACCAGCAGCAGTACGCTGGCCGCCATGGCGAGATAGGGCTGGGCCCCCCAGTTGAAGAAGGTCGCGCTGGAGGCGAGCAGGGTGGCGATAAAGCCGGTGGTGGCAAAATTGATGAGGGGGCTGTGGTGATGACGCGCCATCAGCTGGCGCGCCCGCATGGCGACCGAAGCCGAGAAGCAGGTCACCAGGAAGATGGGCCAGTCACCGCCAAACAGCAGACTGAAGGCACCGCAGGAGAGCCCCACCATGGGCACCACCAGCCAGGGGTGATAGTGGAACGGTACTATGGCCTCCAGGCGCTGACGCACTTCCCGCGCGCCGATCAGATCCTTCTCCGCCATGATGCAGATTCGCTGGATCTCGCACACCACCTGCATGTTGATGCCGTGCTCGCGCACCCGCCGAGTGGTGGTGACGCAACTGCCCTGATAGAGGCTGGTGAGCACGATGGCGCTGGAGGAGATGGCCATCTCGACGCTCTCCAGCCCGAGCGCCATGCCGAGCCGGACCGTGGTCTGCTCTATGATGCGACTCTCGGCGCCGAACTGGGCCAGCATCTGGCCCACCTTGACGATGATCCGGGTGATCTCCGTCTGCTGTTCCCGCGACAGCACCCGCCTTGGTGTGATACTTCTCATAATCCCTTCGAGTCGTAGCAAATTAAAAAAGTGTCGCCATGTTAGCCTAACTATCGGCGCCGTTCATCTACACATATCACGCCAATAAACAAACTCAAATAAAATAAAAAGCGACACAAAAATACATCAAATAGATTACAAATCACCCCAAACTGTTCAACGCCAGTCAGATAGCCTCACCCGGAAACCACAACAATGACGGGAATATATCAAAATGACTCACCCGGAATAATATTATTTTTTCTTGCGATAATAATCACTGAAATAGAGGATGTTGTTCTCTTTATATTCCGGTAGCGGTTCAACATAATCAGGATTATTGAGCTGAACCATTTCACAGCGCATGGAATAAAAGGAGTCGTGCATCATGGCGGCAATCCGGATGCAGCTGTCCATGTTGTTCTTGGCCAGCTGGCGCTGACAGTCGATGCGAAATTGCAGGCCGCGCAGGCGCATTTGCTGCTGCGGGCTGACCCGGTCTATCAGACCTTCTATCTCTTGCTGAAGCAACTCGTCGAGCCGCTCGGGCTCCGCTACCGCCAGCCGTTTCAAGGTATCAAAATCAGGCAACTCCATATGCCCTCCCGCGGCCAGCCGCTGCATGGTGATACTCAAACAACAACAATCGGTTCATATTTTCACCAATCGCTTCAGGTGTTATATAAGCCGAACCCCGCTGCGGTTCAATCCATGAGGCCGGCTTTCCCCTCCCGCTGCGCCAAAAGATGACGGCGCATGGAAACCCCGCCCCGGTTATTCGTTATGGATCAAGCGATTATTCCTGAATATCTGCGGCGGGTTTGTTTATACATTTTTGGCACGGCAATATGCCGATGTTATGTCTTATTGAAAGGAAGCGGCCAATATAGTTTGCCATTTGACGCTCGCCTTCGCGCCGCGATCTGGCTGGTTTAACATATCTTGCTGATTATGTTATTTTATTTGCCACTTATAGCGGCAACCAAGAGCAGACCATGAGCAAGGCAAGAATCGGTATCGTCACCGTCAGCGATCGCGCCAGTGCGGGCATCTACGAAGATCTCTCCGGCAAGGCCATCATCGACACCCTGAACGCCTATCTGACCTCGGAATGGGAACCCCTTTATGAGGTGATCCCCGACGAGCAGGAGCAGATCGAGGCAACCCTGATCCGGCTGGCGGATCAGGAGCAGTGCAGCCTCATCGTCACCACAGGTGGCACCGGGCCGGCCAAACGGGACGTTACCCCGGAGGCAACCGAGGCGGTGTGCGATCGCATGATGCCTGGCTTTGGCGAGCTGATGCGGGCCGAATCCCTCAAGTTCGTGCCGACCGCCATCCTGTCGCGCCAGACCGCCGGTCTGCGCGGCAGCTCGCTCATCGTCAACCTGCCGGGCAAGCCCAAGTCCATCCGCGAATGTCTGGATGCGGTCTTCCCCGCCATCCCCTACTGCATCGATCTGATGGAAGGCCCCTATCTCGAGTGCGACGAGACCGTCATCAAGCCGTTTCGCCCGAAGAAATAAAAGCTGGGCGGGGATTTGCCCCGCCCTTTGCTTATTTGCGGCCGTACACCTTGACCCCGGCCCGACTCCCTTCCGAATTGCCGTATACCTCGATCCGCTTGATGCAGAGCCGGCTGCCGAGGGATTTCCACTCCGACTCCTGATCCTCTCTCAGCTCCTTGCCGAAATAGAGGGTCTTGCTGCGATCATTGCCATAAAACACCTTGACCCGCTCCAGGGTTAATTCCCGCCCAGCCTTGACCATGATGGATTTGGTCGGCCGGCAGGCGAGCATGGGGATGATGGCGGGATGATCGCCGACCCCGAGCAGAATGGTCTTGCCCAGCCGAAATTCATCATCGGCCATGGCCGGGGCGGCCAACGCCCACAACAAGGTGGATAACAGAACGCCCTGAATGACGCGCAGACGCTTGGTGGAAAAAGAAAAAGCAGATAACACAGACATGATGCCTCCCGAAAAAAACGGGGGGCATATTAATTCATCAAGGCTAAACCCAACCTGTACCGGTGCCCTGCCTGGCAGGGCACCGACACTCAGGACCAGCGCTTGAAGATGAGGGAGGTGTTGATGCCGCCGAAGGCGAAGTTGTTGGACATCAGGTACTCCACCGCCAGCGTGCGACCGCTGCCCACCACGTGATCGAGCGGAGCGCAGGCCGGATCCGGCTCGGTCAGGTTGATGGTGGGGGCAAACCACCCCTCTTGCATCATCTCCAGCGCCAGCCAGGCCTCGATGGCGCCGCAGGCCCCCAGGGTATGGCCGAAGTAGCTCTTGAGGGACGAGATGGGGGTGCGGTCGCCGAAGATGGCGGCGGTGGCGTGACTCTCGGCGATGTCGCCGCGCTCGGTGGCGGTGCCGTGGGCGCTGATATAGCCGATATCCTCAGGCTGGAGCCCGGCCTGGGCCAGCGCCATCTCCATGCAGAGCTGCATGGTCTCCTGCTGAGGCTGGGTCACGTGGGCGGCATCGCAGTTGGTGGCAAAGCCCACCAGCTCGGCGAGGATGGTGGCACCGCGCGCCTGCGCATGTTCCAGCTCCTCCAGCACCAGGGTGCCGGCCCCCTCGCCTATCACCAGCCCGTCCCGCTGTCGGTCAAACGGACGCGGCGCCAGCTCCGGGTTGTCGTTCATCTGGCTGGTGGCAAACAGGGTATCGAATACCACGGCCTCCGACGGGCAGAGCTCCTCCGCCCCGCCAGCCACCATCAGGGTCTGGTAGCCGTGCTTGATCGCCTCAAAGGCGTAGCCGATGCCCTGGCTGCCGGAGGTACAGGCGCTGGAGGTGGGAATGACCCGCCCGCGCAGGCCGAAGAACAGCCCGGTGTTGACCGCCGCCGTGTGCGGCATCATCTGCACATAGGTGGTGGCTGTGATGCTGGCGGTGCTCTTGTCGTTGAGCATGACCCCGAAGGCGCGAATGGGATCCGTGCTGCCGGTGGAGGAGCCGTAGGCGATGCCGGTGCGCCCATCGGTGAGCACCGGGTTGTCCAGCAATCCCGCCTGCGCCAGCGCCAGCTCGGTGGCGACGGTGGCCAGTGCCGAGACCCGCCCCATGGCGCGGGTCTTCTTGCGCGGATAGTGGGCCGGCAGCGTGAAGTCCGGAATGGGGGCCGCCAGCCGGGTGTTGAGGCCGTCGTAGATGGCCCACTCCGGCATGTTCACCACTGCATTGCGCCCCGCCTGCAGGCGGGCCCGCACGCTCGGCCAATCCTGCCCGAAGGCGGTCACCCCGGCCATGCCGGTGACTACGACTCGCTTCATACCATGCCTCCGTTGATGGAGATGACCTGGCGCGTGACATAGCCGGCGATGTCGGACATCAGATAGGAGACCAGACCGGCCACCTCGTCGGCCTGCCCCATCCGCTTGAGCGGAATGATCTTCATCGCCTCCGCCTTCACCTCCTCGTCCACCATGCCGGTGTCGATGAGGCCGGGGGCTACGCAGTTGACGGTGATCTTGCGCTTGGCAAGCTCGAGGGCCAGTGCCTTGGTGGCCCCCATGATGCCCGCCTTGGCGGCGCTGTAGTTGACCTGGCCCCGGTTGCCCATCAGCCCGGACACCGAGGAGATGGTCACGATGCGCCCGCCCCGGCGCAGGCCGATCATCGGCATGATGCAGGGCTTGAGCAGGTTGTAGAAGCCGTCCAGGTTGGTGTGCAGCACCCCGTCCCACTCCTCGTCGGTGAGGGCGGGAAAGGCGCCGTCACGGATGATGCCGGCGTTGCAGACCACGCCGTAATAGGCGCCATGCTCGGCCATGTCGGCCTCCAGCCGCGCGCGGCACCCCTCGCGATCGGCGATGTCGAACTGGAGCAGACGCCCCTCTCCCCCGGCCGCCTGCAGGCTGGCCAGGGTGGCTTCGGCGCCGGCCCGATCGCTGTGGTAGTGCACCACGATGGAAAAACCGTCGGCCGCCAGCTTGAGGGCGATGGCGCGGCCTATCCCCTTGCTGGCGCCCGTGACCAATACGCTAGAGATCATGAAGCTTCCTCAGGCTAACAAATCGGACAATTCGCCGGGGCTCGGCTGATAGGTGGAGAGCCGCGCCTGGGCGCACTCCTCCCCCTCCAGCAGGATCCGGCAATCAAAACTGGCCATGCCGCCGTCTTGCAACAGGCAGCACGCCTCTATGGTGAGCAGGCTGCCGGCCATGAAGGCGGGGCGCAGGCAGCGATACTTGCGACTGCCGAGCAGCATGCCGATGCGCACCGGCTCACCGCGCAGGCGCCCCTGCATGCCGGCCCAGGCGGCGATGGTCTGGGCCATCAGCTCGATGCCGACCCAGCCGGGCAGATTGCCCTCACCATCCAGCAGCAGGGCATGGCGGGCACCGATGCGGGTCTCGCAGCGCGCCTGCTGGGCATCCGCCGCGCAGAGCCGGTCCAGCAGCAGCATGGGGGCCTGGTGGGGCAGCAGGGTCTCGATGGCGGGCAGTGAACCTGACTCATTCATGGTGAACGCTCCCAAACAGCAGGCTGACATTGTTGCCACCGAAGGCAAAGGAGTTGGAGAGCACCCGGGGCGCCGCCAGTGGCACCTCGCCGCTCACCAGCCGGATGGGGGCCAGGGCCGGATCCGCCGTGGTCACCCGCTGGGGCGGCAGCGGCAGCGCGCGCTCCAGCAGCAGGCAGGCGAGCGCGGCCTCGATGGCTCCCGCCGCCCCCAGGGTGTGACCGGTGAGCGGCTTGGTGGAGCTGCAGGGCACCTCGGCACCAAACAGCCGGTGCACCGCCTGGCTCTCCATGGCGTCGTTGAGGCGGGTGGCGGTGCCGTGCAGGTTGACGTAGCCCACCTGCGCCGGCGTCAGGCCCGCCTGGGCCAGTGCCATGCGCATGGCCGCCTCGGCGCCGATACCGTCTGGATGGGGCGCCGAGATGTGCCAGGCATCGGAGGACTCCCCCGCCCCCAGCAGGGCCAGCGGCGCAGGCGTGCGGCTCAACAGAAACAGCGCCGCCCCCTCGCCGATGTTGATCCCTTGGCGCGCCTCATCGAACGGCTGGCAGCGCGCACAGCTGAGGGACTCCAGGCTGTCAAAGCCGTTGAGGGTGAGCCCGCACAGGCTGTCGGCGCCGCCCACCAGCACGACGTCTGCCAGTCCGGCCGCCAACAGCCGCTGGCCACTGATGAAGGCGCGCGCGCTGGAGGAGCAGGCGGTGGAAATCGTCCAGGCCGGCCCGGTCAGGCCGAGGTGGCGGGCCAGAAATTCCGACGGCGAGCCCAGCTCCTGCTGGCGATAGTCAAAGGCGGGCGGCACGGCTTCCCCGCACCGGGCGGCGGCCACCGCCAGCTCGGCCTCGCCGATCCCGGCGGTACTGGTGCCTAACACCAGGCCGACACGGTCGCAGCCAAAGGTGGCCAGCGCCTCATCGAGGGCGGGCCGGATCTGGGCCAGCGCCGCCAGCAGCAACTGGTTGTTGCGCGAGGCGTAGGGGGCCAGCGCCGCCGGGATGGCCGGCAACTCCCCCTCCACCCGCCCGACCGGGGTCAGCCGGCCATCCAGCAGCGCCGTCTGGTGTCGATCCAGCGGGCTGATGCCCTCTCTCTGCCAGGCCAGCAGCGCCTCGGCGCTGGCATCACGCCCCGTCCCCAGTGCCGAGACGAGGCCATAGGCGGCGATATAACAGCTCATTGGCTCAGGGTCTCCAGTTGCAGGCGGTAGTTGAACACGTGTTGCTGCAGGCCGACCGGCTCGCGCACGCCGTCTGCGTCGCGATAGCGGATCTCGGTGACCAGGGTGCCATCGGGGGCGCGCAGCCGGCGCAGCGGCCCCTCGTCACGCAGCGTCCAGCCCGGCGGCAGTTGCGGTTGCCAGCTGGCCAGCGGCCAGTAGCAGAGCATCACGTCCGCCAGCACCTGGCTCACCGGTGGCATGCCGCTGGTGAGCAGCGGGCTGAGCTGGCGGGTGGAAATCCCCTGCTGGTCATAGCGCACCAGAAACAGCCGTACCCCGCTCGGGGTCAGCCCCACCAGGGTCAGCTGGTGGCCGTCCGCCTCCAGCACCGTCATCAGCTGGTGGTTGCTCCCCCCCACGCTGGCGGTCAGCAGTTGCTGGCGATAGAAGGGGGCGGCCAGCACGGGGGCCGGCAGCGTCATGACGGTCCCCTTGTCGAGATAGGCGGTGGGGGTCGGCTGGCTGCTGCAACCGGTCAGCAGCAGGATTACGAACACGAACAAGGCTTTCATGATGAGGTTGGCTCCCGGCCATGTGGCCCCGGCAACTGCGGTCGACCCCGGTCCAGTACCAGGGGTGAGAGCAGGAAGGCGGTAAAGATACCGCCGCTCAGCACCAGACCAAAGCCCGCGATGGCGGGGGTGTGACTCAGCGCCAGCAGACCGAAGGCCAGCTGGGTGGTGAGGTTGGCCAGCAGGATGGCGAGCAAGGTGGAACTCTGGCGCGCCGCCTCGTTGCCGCTATGGGCAAAGAAGAGGCCGTAGTCGATGCCGATGCCGAAGATGAGGCTGAGCGCCAGCACCCCGAACAGGGTGAGCGGCTGGCCGCAGGCGGCGAGCAGCGCCAGCCCCATGGCCAGCGCAATCAGGTTGACCAGCAGCACCCGGGCCGCTCGCGCCGCCCCCATCCGCCGCCACAGCAGCAGGGCCACCAGCGCGATGGCCACCGACAGCAGCTCCGCCAGCTTGATGCGGTAGTGGGCGAACAGCTGGCTCCACTGGCTGCGCTGATCCTGCCAGTAGACCCCTGGCTCGGCCGCCGCCAGCGCCGTCAGGGCTCCTTCGTCTGCCACCCCCACCAGCGGCACCCAGATGGCGACGCGGCCATCCGCCAGGGCGTGCCACAACAGGCGACTCCCCTCGCTGACCGGGCTGGCCAGCCAGGCGGCCGGGGTCAGCCAGTGTGGCTCGCGCACGGGCGGCTGCAGCGGCAGGCCGGCCGCCTTGAGCCGGCTCACCACCTCTGGCAACAGGGCCCGAATGGCGGCGGCATCCTCCTGCTGGCGTGCCAGCGAAGGCAGCCAGCGGGCCAGCGAGACGAACGCCTGCAGCGCACCGCGCTGTTGCAGTTCGGCCAGCCGGCCATCGAGCCGCTCCAGCCGTTGCAGTGCCTGCTCGCCGTCCGCTCCCGTCACCAGCAAGCCCTGCATGCCCCCCTGCTGGCCGGTGAGGGCCTGGATCCGCTGCTCCTGCCCCTGCAGCACCACCGGCAGAGGCTGCAGCCGGCGGATGTCGTCATCCACCTGCAACCGGCTGATGCCGAGGGCCGCCAGCAGCAGGCAGCAGAGCGGCAGACCGATGCGCAGCAGCGGGCGTTGCTGCCAGGCCAGCAGCCAGCCCTGCAACCAGCGCTGGCCCCGCAGCGGCCTTGTCGGCAGCGGGCCGGCCCAGCGCGGAAACAGGCAGAGCACCGTGATGAAGGCACTGAACAGCCCAGCCAGCGCGCACACCGCCAGCTGCTGCAAGCCGGGGAAGGGGGCGAACCAGAGCAGGCCATAGCCGATCAGGGTGGTCAGCACCGCCAGCGACAGGCTCGGCAGCAACTTGAGCCGGGTCTGGTGCGGCGTCTCGTCGTCGCCGTGCAGCCGCCGCTCGCACAAAAAGTGGATGGCGTAGTCGATGGCGATACCGATGAGGCTGCTGCTGATCACCAGGGTGAAAACATGAATCTCGCCGAACAGGATGAGCACTGTGCCGAGCCCCCACATCAGCCCTACGCCGATGGGCAGCAGGGAGAGCAGCAGCGCCCGGGTGGAGCGAAACACGCCCCAGATGAGCAGGATGACCCCGACCATGGAGCCCAGCCCTATGGTGGAGATGTCCTGCTGGGCCAGCTGGCTGGCGTGCTGGCTGTAGAAGAGGGTGCCGCGGCGCAGCAACTCGGCGCCGGGATAGGCCTCGGCGAGGCGCTGCTCGGCCCCGGCCAGTTCGCTCAGCAGCGCCTGGTTGCGCTGGATGTCGAAGGCGGAGAGATCCAGCTCGGCGCGCACCATGTACCAGTCGCGCCCCGCCTTGTCCCGGCTCACCAGCCAGCCCTCCTTGAGCTGCATGGGGCCGCGGGCCTCGGCCAGCACCCCGGCCCGGGTCAGCAGCAGAGGGTCGCTCTGCCACTCGGCACGGGAGACACCGCCGAAGGGGGAGTAGATCTGGCCGAGCACCCACTGGCTCCACCCCTCGGCCCCCCCGGCAAGCCGGGCCCGGCTTGCCGGATCCAGCCGCTGCCAGGCCAGCTCGTGCAGATAGCGCTGCCAGGCGGGGGCCAGCTCGGGCTGATACCCCTTGATGCGGGACAGGGCTGGCAGCTCGCCAAGCTGCTGCGCCCAGAAGGTGGCGGCGGCGCGCCCGTCCTGGCCGGCGGGCAGGCTCAGCAGCCAGACCAGCTGGCGGTCGAGCTGCTGCAGCAGACCCTGCTGCAGGGCCGGGTCCAGATCGCTGCGGGACTCGTGGGGCAGCAGATCCATCAGGCTGGTGTTGATGCGGCTGTGGGGCAGTTGCCAGGCAAGCACCGCCGCCAGCAGCAGGCAGAGCCCGATCCAGAGGGTCCCGAGCCGGCGCCAGGTGGTTTCAGCGTGCAGCAAGGTGGGCTCTCCTCGTCCCGGCGGGGACGGCGCGCTGGCGCAGCGGGATACTAGTGGACAGCAAAGCGGGCCTGCTCCTCAGGGGTCAATGGCAGGGGGCGCTCGCGCCAGTCGCTGAAGCGAATGCGGGTGCTGTCACCCTGCTTGTCGGCGATGAGCAGCTGATCCAGCTGCCCCTGCCCGCTCAGGGTGAGGCTGGCGAACACCTTGTCGAGCGGCGCCAGGGTCGGCACCAGCACCAGCTGCCAGCCATCCTCCGTGCTGTGAAAGTCGATGTTGAAGTAACGGCTCAGGGTCGCCTCGTCCGAGCCGAACAGCGCCAGCAGCATCTGGCTGAACTCCAGCAGCTGGGGGTTGTCGATGACGGTGGCGGGCTGGCCCGCCATCTGCTGCACCATGCGCGTCGGCGTCAGGACAAGGGTCAGCGGGAAGGGCTTCTGCTGCTGCCACCAGAGCCCCAAATCGCGCACCAGCAGCAGCTCGCCGGAGGCCTTGAGCGGCTGGCTCAGCCCCGCCACCTGCTTCTCCTGCTCGAAGCGGGCCTCCTTGGCCTGGCTCAGGGCGAGCAGCTGCTGCACCTCGGCCCGGCTCAGAGGCGCCGCCTGCAGCGGCCATGTCAGCAACAGGATCAGACCGGCCAGCAGCAGCCCCATCAGCCGGCTCACTGGCTCACCCCCAGCTTGTCCAGCAGCACCTGGGGCGAGGCCAGACACATCTCGCCGCTCGCCTTGCTCACCGCCACCTGGATGCTGTAACCCTTGCTGGTGCGGGTGCCGCTCACGGCGTCGCTCAGCAGGTAGTCGATCTTCAAGCGGTTCTGGTACTCGGTCAGGGTGGCGCGCACCCGCACCCGCTGGCCGAAGCGCAGCGGTGCCAGGTACTTCATCTGGGTGTCGATGATGGGCCAGAGGTAGCCGGAGGCCTCCATCTGCGGGTAGTTGTAATCGATAAGATCGAGCAGGGCACAGCGGGCTAGCTCGATGTAGCGAAAGTAGTGGCCGTGCCAGGCGACTGCCATCATGTCCACGTCGTGGAACGGGATCGTCACTTCTATCTCGGTGCTGATCTGCCAGGGTTCTTGCTGCATGGTTGTTCTCACAAGTCGTCTCCCCGCCAGCGCGACACAGCCACCCAGTCCACGTCGTGGAACGGGATGGCCACTTCTATCTCGGTACTGATCTGCCAGGGTTCAGGCGTAGTCTGGATACGGCTCATAGTGAAGAGTCCTGATAGAGGGGATAGTGGCGCTGGCGAATGCGGGCGATCAGCGCTCTCAGCTCGGGCTCGAGCCCCCGGTCTTCCAACAGCGGGGCAAACTCGGCCCGCACCTCCGTGACCATGGCGGCCAGCGCCGAGCCAAGCGGGCGGGTGAAGGGGGTGGGCCGGGCGAGGCGCAGCCCCACCCCCTGCACCGCCGCCAGCAGGCAGGCGGCCCCTAC
>NZ_CDBH01000071.1 GCF_000820305.1 Aeromonas dhakensis | reverse complement strand
GCCGCGGCGGCACCAGCAGCAACCCCTGCAGGGGACTGCCGGCATAGGCCCAGCAGGCGATGGAGCACAGACAAATGACCAGGTAGAGGCCGCTGAACAGGGCCGCCTGCCCCACCCCGCCCGCACTGCCATAGGCCCCCATCCCCATGCTGGCGGCGAGCCAGGCCTTGGGATTGAGCCACTGCATCAGCGCCCCGTACCAGAAGGAGGGCGCCACCCCGTCGACCCCTTCCACCCGGCTGCTGTCCACCAGCAATTGCCAGGCCATCCAGCCGAGGAAGATTACCCCGCCCCAGCGCAGCAGCTCGGCCGCCGCCGGCCATTGCAACAGGGTGGCGCCCAGCCCCAATCCCATCAGCAACAACAGCAGGATAAACCCCAGGGTGGCCCCGACCACGTGGCGCAGGCTGGCCGCAAAGCCGTGCCTGGCACCGCTGCCGAGGGCGACCAGGTTGACCGGCCCCGGGGTGATGGACATGGCCAAGGCAAACCCGGCCATGGATAACAGCAGACTCGTCTCCATGAATAACGCTCGTATCGGTAAAAGGAGCCCCCAGCCTAGCCGGCACCCCGCCCCGGGTATTGAAGGAAATTGCGATCGGCCCCGGCAATATCCGGACACATTGCGGGCTTAGCGCCGGCACCCGCTTGCGGTAAACTGGCCCTCAATCACCTATTCGCAGGACATGTTAATGGACCAGTTTGCCCATATCAGTGCCCATGATGCCCACCAGAAGCTCAGCGCCGGTGAAGCCCGCCTGGTGGATATTCGCGACCCCCAGTCGTTCGAGACGGCCCACGCGGTCGGCGCCTTCCACCTCACCAACGGCACCCTGGTGCGTTTCATGAACGAGGTGGACTTCGACACCCCGGTGATCGTGATGTGCTACCACGGCAACAGCAGCCAGGGCGCCGCCCAGTACTTGCTGCAACAGGGGTACGATGAGGTCTACAGCCTGGATGGCGGCTTCGAGGCGTGGCGCAGGGAGTTCCCGATCCAGGCGGGCGACGCATGATCCAGCTGCTGGTGCTCGACAACGCCCGCATGGCCCAGGCGCTGGTGGACTACCTCTCCACCCTCGGCATCTCGTGCGAGCTGACCCAGTCGGAGTTGGGGGTCACCATCTGGCTGGCGGACGAGCAGCGCCTCGCCCAGGCCCAGCAGGAGGTGAAGCGCTTCCTGGCCGAGCCGAGCCATCCCCGCTACATGGAAGCCTCCTGGCAGTCCGGCCGGGCCGATGCCCGCATCGACTACAGCAAGGGGATGAGCGACCCGGTCACCGACTTCCTGCATCAGGCGGGGCCGCTGACCCTGGTGGTGATCATCGCCTGTCTGGCCATCTACGGGCTCGACGCCATCGGCCTGCCGATCTTCGACGAGCTGGCCTTTCACCCGACCCTGGCCCAGTTCACCGACTGGCAGGCGTGGCGCTACTTCACCCCGGCCTTCATCCACTTCTCGGTGCTGCACCTGGTGTTCAACCTGCTGTGGTGGTGGTATCTGGGGGGCCAGATCGAACAGCGGCTCGGCAGCGGCAAGCTGCTGATCCTGCTGCTGGTAGGCGCCGCCCTGCCCAACCTGGCCGAGTTTTTCGCCAGCGGCCCGCTGTTTGGCGGCCTCTCCGGGGTGGTCTATGCCCTGCTCGGCTACTGCTGGCTGCGCAGCAAATTGCAGCCGGCCTGCGGCCTCACCCTGCCACCGGCGCTGATGGGCTTCATGCTGTTCTGGCTGGCACTCGGTTTCTTCGATCTGCTCGGCACCCGTACCGCCAACATGGCCCACCTGGCCGGCCTGCTGGTCGGCCTGCTGCAGGGCTGGCTGGACAGACACCACCAGCCTGCCTGAGTTGCTGCGATCGGCTCGGCAGCCAACACGTCTGCTGATCTGGCCCACCCGGCTACGAGTGCTATACACGAAAAAAAACGCCGCCCCTCGGGGCGGCGTTTTTATTGGCAGACTGGCTTACTGCTTGAGCAGGCTGCCGTTGGTCACCTTGACCGCAGTGCCGCCGCTCATGAAGAAGCTGGCGAACTCGGACTGCATCTCGGTGGTCACGTCGCCGTTCGGATCGAAGTTCTCGTCCGGTGCCAGCAGCGAGCTGTGGCCACCAGCCACGAAGCGGGCTGCGTTGTGGCTGGCCGCACCGGTGGCGGTCAGCGGCTGCAGCGCCAGCACCTTGAACAGCGGCTCGGTGCCGCCCAGCGGGGCGGAGGCGATGCTGTTCGGGATCACCTGATCCGACAGGCTCAGCGCGCCATCGCCGACGATCTCGGTGGCGAACAGCGGGAAGTCGCTCTTGATGCCGCTGCCGAGGTTGATCGGGTCAGCCGAATCCAGCACCGACTGGGCCGCGAAGCTGTAGCTCTGCAGCGTGCTGGCCGCAGCGGCCTGCTGGGTGGCGCTCAGGCTCGGCAGGAACTCGTTGACGAAGCAGGTCGGCACCGCGGTCTTGCAGCTGGGGGCGTAGGCGGTGAAGCCCGCTTTCAGCTCGGCACTGCCGCTGGTCAGCACGCCCATCTTGATGGTCGGACCGAAGGTCGGCGAGTTCAGCAACAGCGGCGCTATGCCGCCACCCGGCATGGCCAGGCCACCGGTATCGAACTTGAACAGGGCATCCGCCTGGGCATTGCCGATAGACTGGTTGGCGACCGCCAGCAGGTTGGTACCGGAGATGGCGCCCAGGGAGTGGCCCAGGAAGTGCACCTTGAGGCTGCCGGCGCTGCCGATGGCGCCCTTGGCATTGGCCAGACCGACCGCCAGACGCAGGCCCAGCAGATCCGCCACGCTCTGTTTCAGGTTGTCGCGGGCCACGGTCAGGTAGCTCAGGTTCAGGTAGGGGGTCGGATTGTCGGAGGTGGTGACTGTGTCCATGCTGCCGCTCAGGGCGAAGCCGCGCTCACCGTGCAGCGGGTGATCGATCACCACCAGCGCCACCTTCTTGCCTGCCTGCATGCCTGCATAGATCTGGCCCAGCGCCAGCGCATAGGCGTTCTCTTTCACCGAGGTGACGCCGTGCTGATAGATGATCACGTCGGTGATGGTGTTGAGGGCATCCTTGGCGAAGACGCGCATCGGCACCGACTGCACCTCTTCCAGCATGGGCAGCGGGTTGAAGCGGCCGATGTTCTGCTCGGCATCCAGCGGCTTGCCGCCGGAGGTGAGGGTCACCCCGATCAGCTTGCTCGCCTCGGCCAGCAACTCGGCCTGACGGGTCGGGTCGGCAATCAGCGTCGCCAGCAGGGCCGGGTCTACGCCCGCGCCCACCAGCCCGGCGATCACTTCGCTGTCAGACGCTTTCAGGGCATTGGCGATGGCGTAAAGGCTGGGGATGGCGCCGTGCCAGGACTGGGTCTTGGCCTTGTCCCAGGAACCGGCGGTGGCCGGCGAGGAGAGGAAGTAGGGCAGCTTGACGGTACCGGTATAGACAGTGGTCAGCTGGGCCAGCCCGTTGAGCGGGGCGCCAGGGCCGAAGGCGGTGGCCAGCGCATCTTTCTGCTCCTGCGGCAGGAACGCCTCGGCGTCCAGCTGGGTCAGGAAGGGGTTGCTGCCTGTCACGGCCAGGGTGTAGGTGCCGGGCAGGCTGGTGTTGCCCTTGGCATCCTGCTTCCACAGGGCGGCCGCGTCCAGGGTCGGGCTCTTCAGCACGGATGCCGCAGCCCCTTTCACCGCGACCAGCACATCGGCACCAGACTGGGTACCGAACCAGTCGGAGAAGATGACGTGATCGGTGGAGACGCCGGTGGCGGCCTTGAACAGGCCCTCCTGCAGGGCGATCAGACCGTTGATGGTCTGCTCCTGGGCATTGCTGCCGACGTTGTTCTTGTAGTTGCCGTAGTCGCTGCCGGCCTTGACCGCGTTGCCGTTGCTGTCCTTGAGGGAGTCGGTGGCCACGATCATGTAGTAGGAGGAGGGGTTCAGCGGCTTGAGCGGTACCAGGTTCAGCTTGCCAGCCGAGGCGGCCACCACGAAGTCCACCCCGTAGGTCAGCACCTTCTTTACGCCGCTCGGGCGCAGGGCTGTGCTGTCAAAACCCAGCTCCAGCAGGTAGAGCGGGGCCACCGAGGCGGCAAACTCGGCGGCAGCCGGTGCCTGGACAGTGATGCCGGACGAGGTGACGGGCACGATCTGGATGGCCTGGGTCGTGGACCAGCCATCCAGGGTAGACATGGCCGACACCGGGTTGGAGAGATCCGCCGTTTCGGTGGAGAATTTCAGGGTGCCATCGCTGGCCCGGGCCGCCAGGGCACTGGGGCGCACTGCGTTGGAACCGGTCAACAGATAGTCGAGATAGCTGGAGGTGTCGCCTTTGTTATCGTCACTGCCACCACAGCCGGCCAGCATAGCACTGACGACTGCGGCATAAATTAGCTTCTTTTTCATATCCTTATCTCTTTTTAGTTGTTATCCATGAAATGCTGACGGCGTTGGGTATAAACCCGACCGGTACATCTTAACAGCAACGCAACAATTATTAAGTAGCTGGTCGGTCATCTGATCTGCTTTTTTTGTGTACAGCATCAAGGAATTGGAATAGAAACGGGACTCGATAGGTTAACAGCTTCATCCCGGATACCAGACCCGACCAGCGGTCACTTGTACGCCAGATGGCAAAAAGCGACCCCCGATCTCGGCAAAGCGGATCAATTGCCGGTAGAATGGCGCATTGCTTAAGGAGAACCACATGATCGACCCGAAGAAACTGGAAGAGATCGCCAAACAGGTGCACAACTCCCTGCCGCCCGGCATTCGCAGCATGGGTGAAGAGGTGGAGAAGAAGATCCGTCAGGTGCTGCAGTCCCAGCTCGGCAAGCTGGATCTGGTCAGTCGCGAAGAGTTTGACGTGCAGACCAAGGTGCTGCTGCGCACCCGCGAGAAGCTGACCGCCCTCGAGGCCAAGCTGGCCCAGCTCGAGCAGCAGCTCGGCGCCAAGGGCGAATAACACTGCCCCCATAAAGCAAACCCCAGCCAGGCTGGGGTTTGTTGTTTCTGACCTGCCGCAAAGCAAGCTGCGGCAGGCAGATCTAGCGAGGCCTTCCCGGTTACGTGACCGGCCTCATGCCGAACTCAGATGAACTCGTAGGCGTCGCCGAAGATGCGCTCCGGCTCGGCACCCAGGATCTTGAACTCTTCCCGCGCCGCACCCGCCATCTCGAAGCGGCCAGCCACATAGATGTCGTAGTCATGCAGGCTGACGAAGTCATCCATGATGGCCTTGTGCACCAGCCCGGTCTTGCCGGTCCAGTCACTCTCCGGCTCCTGCACCACGGGGATGTAGGTGAGCGGAGCGTAGTCGCGCTCCCACTGCTGCATCTGCTCCTGCTCGTAGAGCCAGTGCGCCTGGCGCACGCCCCAATAGAAGAACACTGGGCGCTTGCTGCCGCTGTCGATCAGGTATTCCAGAATGGCGCGGGCGTAGGAGAAACCGGTGCCGCCTGCCATCAGGATCAGCGGCCGGGGTGACTCTTCCCGCAGGAAGGCCTTGCCCGCCGCCAGCTCAATCTCGATCTCCCCCTGCTCGCGCATGCGGGCCAGCACCTGGCCGGCATAGGCATTCTCCGGGGTGGCGCCGATCTGCAGCTCCAGCACGCCAGGGCGGGTCGGCGAGTTGGCGATGGAGAAGGGACGCTTGTCCGAATCACTCATCACCACCAGCAGATACTGGCCCGGCTTGAAGCTGACCTCTTGCAGCGGCGTCAGGGCCACGTGCCAGATGGTGTCGACATATTCGCGCAGTTCCTCTACGCGGCACTTGATACGTTGCATTCTTATCCTTGTGACGGGCTCGTTCGGCCCGCTTTCGCTCTTGATTCACTGTGGACTGGCGACCAGCAGAGTGGTCAGGTCAGTCGAGCATACCCAATTCAGCTCAAATGGCATCAATCTTTTGCATCCCGGCCAGGCGGCACGGCCCGCCGGGCCGGCCGCCGCTCATCAACCGAGAATGTTCAGCTCGTCCCAGAGGGCATCGATCTTCTGCTTCACCGCCTCGTCCTGGACGATGGGCTGGCCCCACTCGCGGTTGGTCTCTCCCGGCCACTTGTTGGTGGCGTCCAGCCCCATCTTGGAGCCAAGGCCGGAGACCGGCGAGGCGAAGTCCAGGTAGTCGATCGGGGTGTGCTCGATCAGGGTAGTGTCGCGGGCCGGGTCCATCCGGGTGGTGATGGCCCAGATCACGTCCTTCCAGTCGCGGGCATTGATGTCGTCGTCGCAGACGATCACGAACTTGGTGTACATGAACTGGCGCAGGAAGGACCAGACCCCCAGCATCACCCGCTTGGCGTGGCCCGGATAGCGCTTCTTGATGGTCACCACCGCCATCCGGTAGGAGCACCCCTCCGGCGGCAGGTAGAAGTCCACGATCTCGGGGAACTGCTTCTGCAACAGCGGCACGAATACCTCATTGAGCGCCACCCCCAGCACCGCCGGCTCATCGGGCGGACGGCCGGTGTAGGTGCTGTGGTAGATGGCATCCTTGCGCATCGTCATGTGGGTGATGGTGAAGACCGGGAACTCGTCCACCTCGTTGTAGTAGCCGGTGTGATCGCCATAGGGCCCCTCGGGAGCCAGCTCGCCCGGCTCCAGATAGCCTTCCAGCACGATCTCGGCGCTGGCAGGCACCTCCAGATCGCAGCTGATGGCCTTCACCACCTCGGTACGGCTGCCGCGCAGCAAACCAGCGAAGGCGTATTCGGAGAGGGTATCCGGCACCGGTGTCACCGCGCCGAGGATGGTCGCCGGATCGGCGCCCAGCGCCACCGCCACCGGGAAGCGCTTACCCGGATGGGCCTCCTGCCACTCGCGAAAATCGATGGCACCGCCGCGGTGATCCAGCCAGCGCATGATCAGCTTGTTCTTGCCGATCTTCTGCTGACGATAGATGCCGAGGTTCTGCCGTTTCTTGTAGGGGCCGCGGGTGATGGTGAGCCCCCAGGTGACCAGCGGCGCCACGTCGCCAGGCCAGCAGTGCTGGATCGGGATCTGGTCCAGATCGACCGCCTCTCCCTCCAGCACCCGCTGCTGGCAGGGGGCGGACGAGAGACGCTTGGTCGGCATGTTGAGTACCTGCTTGAAGATCGGCAGCTTCTCCATCAGCTCCTTGAAGCCACGGGGCGGCTCAGGCTCTTTCAGGTAGGAGAGCCAGGTCCCCACCTGGCGCAAGGCGGCCACGTTGGGCTGGCCCATGCCCATGGCGACCCGATCCGGGGTGCCGAACAGGTTGGTCAGCACCGGCATGGCGTAACCCTTGGGATTTTCGAACAGCAGGGCCGGCCCACCCGCACGCAGGGTGCGGTCGCTGATCTCGGTCATCTCCAGATAGGGGTCTATCTCGCGCGTGATGCGCTTGAGTTGTCCGCTTTGTTCCAGCTGCGCGATGAAATCACGCAAATCCTTGTATTTCATGCAGGTACCCTGTGTGCAGGCGATGCCGCATTATAACTCCGGGGAGCCGGCGGGTGTACCCGGTTCGGGTTGCGCCATCGGACTTGAATGACGCTTTTCCTGCCGAGTCAGCCGATCGGCAAGCTGGGCCAGCAGCCTCGGCTCGTCCACCTGCAACAGCAGGCTGGCCACCTGACCGCTGTACTGGCGGTTGCCCAGCTCTGCCAGCAGGAACTGCTGGGCGGTGTCGGGCAGCGGCGAAAGCTGACTGAGCTGGTGCAGGGCGGTCTGTTTGAGGGAGGCGTTGCGGCTGGCGGCGATCAGCAGATCGCTCGCCGCCTGACCCTGATGAAAGCGCCCCACGCTGGCCAGGGCCGCCACGCTGTCGTGATCCGCCGGTTGACGCCACAGCTTCTGATAGAGGGCGCTGTCGCCGGTACGCTCGGCCAGCAGCCGCAGCAAGCGGTTGTCGGGCAGGAAGATGTTCAGGCCGGCCAGCTTTTGTGCCTCGCGCTGCAGCACAGTGACAGGCTGTCCGGCGAGTACGTTCAGCAGCGCCTGCTGTTGCTGGGCCAGATCCGGGTTGCGGCTGTTGTAAATCTGCTTGAACTCGAAGCGGTTCGCCTCCAGCAGCTGGCGGTAGTTGTCCTGCCAGGCCTGCAGTTGCCAGCGGCTCAGCACCTGCCGCGCCGCGGCGGCAAAGTCGTAGGCGGGTTGCTGCACCAGAAAGCCGTCCACCTCTTTTTCCACCAGCCAGCTGGGGGCCTTGAACGACTGGGCGCGCACCCAAGCCAGCAGTTGCGGGCTGTCAGCCCTGGGCTGACTATCGAGGGTGGCAAGCAGCTGGCACAGCAGATACTCCCGCTGCCCCACGGCCAGGGAGTCCAGCAGGGAATCGATGGCGGCAAACTGTCCCTGCTGCAAGCGGCCGGTCAGGTAGTCGAGGTGGCCCTGCAGTCCCTCGTCGGCCACCAGCGCGACGCGAGGAGCCGTCCCGGCGGACGGAGTCTGGCCCGCCAAAGCCGGCGGCACCAGCAGCCAGCTCAGCATTATCAGGAGTACATGCTTCATGACGTCCCTATCCTTGTGACATCGAGGTTTCATACTACTCAGGCGACCGCAAAATAGATAAACAAAAACCGCGACCTGGGCCGCGGTTTCATCATTTTTCGAGTCGGTTACTTCTGCTGGCGCCGCATGGCGTCGAAGAACTCGTCGTTGGTCTTGGTCATCGCCAGCTTGTCGATGAGGAACTCGATGCCGTCGATCTCGCCCATCGGGTGGACAATCTTGCGCAGGATCCACATCTTCTGCAGCTCGTCGCCGGTGGTCAGCAGCTCTTCCTTGCGGGTACCGGAACGGGTGATGTCGATGGCCGGGTAGACGCGCTTCTCGGCGATCTTGCGCGAGAGGTGCAGTTCCATGTTGCCGGTGCCCTTGAACTCTTCGTAGATGACTTCATCCATCTTGGAGCCGGTATCGATCAGCGCGGTGGCGATGATGGTCAGGCTGCCGCCCTCTTCAACATTGCGCGCGGCACCGAAGAAGCGCTTCGGACGGTGCAGGGCGTTGGCATCCACACCACCGGTCAGTACCTTGCCGGATGACGGGATGACAGTGTTGTAGGCACGGGCCAGACGGGTGATGGAGTCCAGCAGGATCACCACGTCCTTCTTGTGCTCGACCAGACGCTTGGCCTTCTCGATCACCATTTCGGCGACCTGGACGTGACGGGAAGCCGGCTCGTCGAAGGTGGAGGCGATCACTTCGCCCTTCACCATCCGCTGCATCTCGGTCACCTCTTCCGGACGCTCGTCGATCAGCAGGACGATCAGTTCGCAGTCGGGGTGGTTGTAGGCGATGCTCTGGGCGATGTTCTGCAGCAGCATGGTCTTACCGGCCTTGGGCGGTGCGACGATGAGACCGCGCTGGCCTTTACCGATCGGGGACGCCAGATCCAGTACGCGGGCGGTGATGTCTTCGGTGGAACCGTTGCCACGCTCCATGCGCAGACGCTCGTTGGCGTGCAGCGGAGTGAGGTTTTCAAACAGGATCTTGTTGCGGGAGTTTTCCGGACGGTCGTAGTTGACCTCGTTGACCTTGAGCAGAGCGAAGTAGCGTTCGCCCTCTTTCGGCGGCCGGATCTTGCCGGAGATGGTATCGCCGGTGCGCAGGTTGAAACGGCGGATCTGGCTCGGGGAGACGTAGATGTCGTCCGGGCCGGCCAGGTAGGAGCCGTCTGCACTACGCAGGAAGCCGAAACCATCGGTCAGGATTTCCAGCACACCGTCGCCGAAGATATCCTCGCCACCCTTGGCGTGCGCCTTGAGGATCGCGAAAATAATGTCTTTCTTGTGCGCCCGAGCCAGATTTTCCAACCCCATGGATTCGCCAAGCTGTACCAGCTCGGACACAGGAGTGTTCTTTAATTCAGTCAGATTCATAGTGGTGAAAGTCTGTAAGCAAGGATTGAAATGAGGAGACAGTCTGCTGGATTGATGCTGATCGGATTTGATTTGCCAGGCTGATGTGTGAGCAAAGAGTCAGGCAAAAAGGTTAGCAAACGAGCGATAAATTAGCACCAATCGGGGTGAGCGTCTAGGTGATAAAACAGAAGGAGCGCATTATTGCAATGCGCTCCTCGATGATTATTACAGGTTGCCGTCCAGGAACTCTTTCAGCTGAGTCTTGGACAGGGCACCGACCTTGGTCGCTGCCACTTCGCCATTCTTGAACAGCAAGAGGGTCGGAATACCACGAATGCCATATTTGGGCGGAGTGTCGGCGTTATGGTCGATGTTCAATTTCGCCACGGTCACACGACCGGCATACTCTTGGGCGACTTCGTTCAGGATCGGGGCAATCATCTTGCACGGACCACACCATTCGGCCCAGAAGTCGACCAGAACGGCGCCATCGGCTTTGATTACATCTGCCTCGAAGCTGGCATCGCTCAGCTGAACAATCTTGTCACTCATCTCCAACTCCAGTCAGTAATTAAGGCTTTATTGACGTATCAACAAAGGCAATAGTTGCCCTATTTGAAATGATCCTGTTTATTATTGCAAGCCTAACCTGATAACCTACCGCCATGAGCAAAACACACTTAACGACCGACAAATTCGCCCAAATGGGCCTCGAACCCGAAGTTCTGGCTGGTCTGGAATCAAAGGGATTTCACTATTGCACCCCCATCCAGGCACTCTCTCTGCCGCTGCTGGTAGAAGGCCATGACCTCGCCGGCCAAGCCCAGACGGGTACCGGCAAAACCATCGCCTTCCTGGCTGCCACCTTCAACTATCTGCTGACCCACCCGCTGACCAAGCCGCGCCTCATCAATCAGCCGCGCGCCATCATCATGGCCCCGACCCGGGAACTGGCAGTACAGATTTACAACGATGCCGACAGCATGGCCACCTCGACCGGCCTCAAGCTCGGCCTCGCCTACGGCGGTGAAGGGTACGACAAGCAGCTGGCCGTGCTGGAGCAGGGTGTCGACATCCTGATCGGCACCACAGGCCGCATCATCGACTACTTCAAGTCCAAGGTCATCGATCTGAGCAACATCCAGGTCGTGGTGCTGGACGAAGCGGATCGCATGTTCGATCTGGGCTTCATCAAGGACATCCGTTTCCTGTTCCGCCGCATGCCGCCCGCCACCGAGCGTCTGAGTATGCTGTTCTCCGCCACCCTCTCCCTGCGGGTGCAGGAGCTGGCCTACGAGCACATGAACCACCCGGAACATGTGCAGGTCGAGCCGGAGCAGATGACCGGCGTACGAATCAAAGAAGAGCTCTTCTACCCTTCCAACGAAGACAAGATGTTGCTGCTGCTCTCCCTGATGGAAGAGGAGTGGCCGGAGAAAGCCATCGTCTTCGCCAACACCAAGCACGTCTGTGAAGACGTTCACGCCTGGCTGGAGAATGACGGCCACCGGGTCGGTCTGCTGACCGGCGACGTGCCGCAGAAGAAGCGGATGAAGATCCTGGAGGACTTCACCAAGGGTGCGGTAGACATCCTGGTTGCCACCGACGTGGCCGCCCGTGGTCTGCACATCCCTGACGTGACCCACGTCTTCAACTACGACCTGCCCGACGACGCCGAGGACTACGTACACCGTATCGGTCGTACCGGTCGTGCCGGCAAGAGCGGTCACTCCATCAGCCTGGCCTGTGAAGACTATGCCTTCAACCTGCCGGCCATCGAGGAGTACATCCACCACCCGATCCCGGTCAGCAAGTATGACCGCGAGGCGCTGCTGGATGACGTGACCGCGCCGAAACGGGTGTTCCGCAACCGTCAGCCGGTGAACCGCAACATGCGCGATCGCCAGGGCGGTGGCAACAGCAACAACCGTCGTCGTCCTCCCCGCAAAAGCTGAAGGATAGGCCCAGTTGCACAACTCGCCTCTCTATGCCGCCATCGACCTCGGCTCCAACAGCTTTCACATGCTGGTGGTGCGCGAGGTCGCCGGAGCCCTGCGCACCGTCACCAAGGTCAAGCGCAAGGTGCGCCTCGCCGCCGGTCTGGATGCCGATTTTCGTCTCAGCCGTGCCGCCATGGAGCGGGGCTGGGACTGTCTGCGCCTCTTCTCCGAGCAGCTGCAGGATATTCCGGCCGACAACATCCGGGTAGTGGGCACCGCAACCCTGCGCCTGGCCACCAACGTCGACGAGTTTCTGCGTGAAGCGGAACGGGTGCTCAACCACAACATCGAGATCATCTCGGGTGAGGAAGAGGCCAAGACCATCTATGAAGGTGTCTCCTGGACCTCGGCGGGGGAAGGCAACCGGCTGGTGATCGACATCGGCGGCGCCAGCACCGAGCTGGTGATCGGCGAACAGAGCGAGGCCAAGCTGCTCAACAGCCTGCACATGGGCTGCGTCACCTGGCTCAACAACCACTTCGGTGACGGCGAGCTGAGCGAAGCGCGCTTCAACCAGGCCATCGCCGCCGCCAAAACGGTGCTGGAGAAAGTGGCGGACGATTACCGCGTGCTCGGCTGGCGCACCTGCGTCGGCGCCTCCGGTACGGTGCAGGCGCTGCAGGAGATCATGCTGGCGCAGGGCAAGAGCGAGCGTGTCACCCTGCCGAAGCTGCAGGAGCTGATGGGTCAGGCCATCGCCTGTGGCAAGCTCGACCAGCTGCAACTGGAAGGGCTGGCCGCCGAGCGGCTGACCGTGTTCCCCTCCGGCCTCGCCATCCTGATCGCCATCTTCGAAACCCTCGGCATCGAGAGCATGACCCTGGCCGGCGGCGCCCTGCGTGAGGGGCTGATCTATGGCCTGCTCGGCAACAATCACGACTGTGATGCCCGCGATCGTACCGCCGACAGCCTGATCAGCCGCTACCAGCTGGACAAGGAACACGCCGAGCGGGTGCGCGATACCGCCATCGAGGCATTCACCCAGCTGCAACCGGCCTGGCGTCTCTCCAAGCGCTACGGTCGCCCGATCCTGCGCTATGCGGCCCTGCTGCACGAGATCGGCCTGTGCATCGAGTACAAGAAGGCGCCGCAACACGCCGCCTACATCATCGACAACATCGACATGCCGGGTTTCACCCCCGCGCAGAAGAAGCTGCTGTCGGCCCTGCTGTTCAACCAGCGGGACGAATTCAAGCTGGAACCACTGGAGAAGCAGGGTGCCGTCACGGCTCGCCAGGCGATCCGGCTGGCCCGCATCCTGCGCATCGCGCTAATCCTCTGCATGCGCCGCACCCAGGGCACGGTGCCGATCTTTACCCTGCAGGCGGATGACGAGGCTCTGACGCTGACCCTGCCCAAGGGGTGGCTGGACGAGCACTACCTGCGTGCCAGCGAGCTGCGCCTCGAGGTGGAGCGCCAGCAGAAGATGGGCTGGCCTACCCGGCTGCTGGAAGCCTGATTGGGCCCAGCCCAATCAGTGACCCAAGGTTCCGACAATCTCTTTCGCAGCCAGCACTGGCGCCACTCAGGCCTGCCCCTTGATTTTATTGGGCTGACGGGCTGATCCCGCCCTTGCGTCTGGGCTCCGCCTCCCCCTTCATGGCCTACGTTCGACTAGAGTAGGGTTGTCTTCACAACCAACCGGAATGGACGCCATGAAACCTTTGACCCTGATCGGACTGACCGCCCTGCTCACCGCCTGCGGCGGCGGGGGCGGCGACAACAGCAGCCAGCCACCACAGGCCCAGCTCTCGCTGGCCTTCTCCGACGCCCCGGTAGATGGCGTCAGCAAGGTCTGCATCGCCGTCTCCAACATCAGCATCCACCCCGTCGCCGGCACCGAGCAGAGCTGGACCACCGCCAGCTTCCTCACCTCGACCCAGGACGATGGTTGCACCCCGAGCGGCGAGACCATTCCGCTCGACAGCGCAGGGAGGCCGCTGTTTACCTACATCGATCTGCTGAGTTATCAGGGGTCCGCCAGTCGCCCCCTGCTGGCCAGCCAGAGCGTGGTGCCCGGCAACTACAGCCAGATGCGGCTGCGGGTGCTGGACGGGCGGGAGGTCGCCAACCAGTTTCTGGACGGCACCCCCTACTCCTACGTCAAGCAGGATGATGGGGTGATCAAGCCGCTGGAGGTGCCCAGCAGCGAGCTCAAGCTGGACGCCTTCACCATCGCCGCCAACGGCCTCAGTGCCTTCACCACCGAATTCGATCTGCGCCAGTCCATGGTGCTGCCAGGCCACGAGCAGTACTACAAGCTCAAACCGAGAGGCGTACGGCTGGTGAACAACACTCAGGTCGCCACCGTCAAGGGCTCGGTCGCGGCCGGGCTGTGCGGTGGCCAGCTGACCGACAAGGCATTCGTCTACTTCTATGACGAGCTGCGCCCGGTGGGTGACGACGCCTATCCCGACATGGCCGACAGCGACAACGGCTTCTACGCCAGCGCTCCCGTACTGCCGCAGACCGGAGGCGGCTTTGGCTACGAGCTGGGATTTGTCAATCTCGGCAGCTACGATCTGGTACTGGTCTGCAACGGCGACGAGGATGATCCGGCAGTGGCCGACGACCCGCTGCAACTGGAACAGGTGCAGAAGGCCCAGACGGTGGTGGCACCCACCACCAGCATCAACTTCCAGTAACGGGCGACAAGGGGGACGACCGCATGAGCAGATACCAACCCATCAGTTGCGATCTCTACGACTGGCTGGAGATCGCCGCCAGCTGGCAGCTGCCGGTCACCCTCACCTGTAAGGATGGCCGCCAGTGGGCGGACAAGATCCGCACCATAGAGGCCAGAGAAGGGGTCGAGTACCTGCTGCTGCACGGTGGCGAACGCCTCAGCCTGGCGGAGCTGGCGACCATGGCGCTCAACTGGCAGGGGGAGGAGAAGCTGGTCCGCTTTGCCCCGCCAGCCGACAGCAAGTAGATGGCAAGAGGGCCAACCTCATCAGGTTGGCCCTCTTCTTTATATCCCTCGCGTGCGGCGTTACCCCGCCAGCGCCGCCATCACGTAGACATCGAAGCGGTTGCTCTTGGTCTCGATGGCCATGCTCGGCTTCTGCTCGTTGAGCCAGCCGGCGTAGTCCGGCCGCTTCACCACTACCCGCCGGTCTGCCATGGTGAGCGCCACCGGCAGCAGGGCATCGGCGTCGAGATCCGCCCCCACCAGCGACTGGAACACCCGCATCTCTTTTTTCACCAGCGCCGACTTCTGCTTGTGGGGGAACATGGGGTCGAGGTAGATGACATCCGGCCGCTCGGCCAATCCCAGCAGGGTCTCCACCGCAGGGCCGTGCAGCAGTTGCATCCGCTCGCGCACCCAGGGGCCGATCTCGGGATCCTGCGCGGCGCGCGCCAGCCCGTCCTGCAACAGAGCGGCCACCACGGGGCTGCGCTCAATCATGGTCACCTTGCAGCCGAGGGAGGCGAGCACGAAGGCATCGCGTCCCAGCCCGGCGGTGGCATCCACCACGGTCGGCATGGCGCCCGCCTTGAGCCCCACCGCCTTGGCGATGGACTGGCCACGGCCACCGCCGAACTTGCGGCGATGAGCCACAGCCCCTTCGACGAAATCCACGTAGACGGCGCCCAGCTTGGGTTCGTCCAGCTTGCGCAGCTCCAGCCGCTCCGGGGTGAACACCAGGGCAAACTGGGGCAGGTCGATCTGGTCAAGCTGGCTGCTCAGGGCTTCTGCCTGGGCCGCCTTGGCGGGGTCTTCGAGGAGGATTTGCATGGGCTCTGGATGCATTCTAAGTTCAGTGAACCGAGTGTATCACAGCCCCTTTGCGTGGCTGTAGGGAGGAAACCCCATGCACCTGCTTATCACCCTGCTGCTTGCCGCCCAGAGCGGCGGCCAGCTCAAGGTCTGTGGCGTTGACTGGCCCCCCTTCTCCTACGCCGAACAGGGCAAGCTGATGGAGGGCATATCGGTCGAGATCCATCAGGAGGTGGCACACCGCCTCGGCATGCAGCTCACCCTGCTCGAACTGCCGTGGGGACGCTGTGAACAGTACGTCAACACCGAGCTGGCGGACGGCATTCTCGACAACGCGCCCCTCCCCGGCTGCTACCACTCCGATCTTGCCACCGCCTTCTACCCGCTGGCCGCCTATGTGCGCAGCGACAGTCCGCTGCAAACCTTCTCGTGGGAGATGGCCAAGGGGCTGAAAGTGGGGATGGTCAGGGGCTATGACTACACCGACAGGATCAAGCACTTCACCGGCTGGGTGCCCATCAAGGCCCACTCCGACAAGCAGCTGCTGCTGATGCTGGAGAAGAGCCGGGTCGACCTGATAGTGCTGGATTACTTCTCGGCCCCCATTCTCTCCAGAGAGCAGGACGTCAAGATCCGCGCGCTCACTCCCTTTCTCGACTCGACTCCGCTCTACCTCTGCTTCGGCAAGCAGAAGGCTGACCTGCTGCCCGCCTACAACAAGGCGCTGCAGCAGATGCTGGACGAAGGGGTGCTGGATCGCATCTATCTGCGCTATCTCGGGGAGGATTACCGGACACTGAAGGAGAAACAGGAGAGGATGAAAGCGGCGCAGTAAGGGTCAGCTGGTCTGCAAGAACATGCTCTTATCGTTGAGCTGCAAATACTCGGTGAGGTCGTCGTAGGCGAGCGGCCGGCTCAGCAGATAACCCTGGGTGAAGGCACACCCCTTCTGGCAGAGGAAGTTGAGCTGCTCGCGGGTCTCCACCCCCTCGATCACCACCTGCATGCCGAGGTTGTGCACTATGTTGATGATGCCGTCCAGCAGCAGCCGGTCCTGCTCGTTGAACGGGATGTGGCGCACGAAGGCCCGGTCGATCTTCACCAGGTCCACCGGGAAGTTGCGCAGATAATTGAGCGCCGAGTAGCCGGTACCGAAGTCGTCGATGGCCAGCTTGCAGCCTGCCTCGCGCAGGGCATCGATCCGCACCCTGTGCTGATCGCTGGTCTCCATCAGCAGGGATTCGGTGATCTCGATGACGATGTCCGCCGGGTCCAGTCCGAAGTGGTGGATCACCTTGAGCCACTCGCTCGCCTCCGGATCTATGGTCTGGAACTCCAGGGTGGAGCGGTTGATGGACATCTGCAGATCCGGGAAGCCGGATTGCTGCAGCCGCGCCAGATCCCGGCACGACTGCCACAGCACCAGCGCCCCCAGCCCCTGGATGAGCCCGGCCTCCTCCGCCAGCGGGATGAAGTCCGCCGGCGACACCTGACCCCAGTGCGGGTGATACCAGCGCACCAGCGCCTCCAGCTTGGCGACCCGGCCGCTGCGGTTGTCCCAGATCGGCTGGTAGGCCATGGTCAGCTGCTCGAGCTTGATCGCCTCCGCCAGATCCTGCTGCATCTGGTGACGCTGGCGCACCTCTTCGCGCATGGAGGCGCAGTAGCTGCCGAGCAGCCTTCCCTGCCGCTTGGCGGCAAACAGCGCCTGCTCGGCGTTGCGCAGCAGCTCGTCGCTCTCCAGCCCATCGCCCGGGCAGAGGGTGATGCCGATGGTAGCCGTCACGTAGAGGTGCTGGTTGGCCAGCATGAAGGGGCGGGCGAAGCCGCCGACCACCTGCTTGGCAAACACCTCGGCCTGGCGGCGGTTGACGATGCCGGGCACCAGGAAGGCGAACTCGTCGCCGCCGATGCGGGCCACCAGATCTTCGGTGCGCACCCGGCTCACCAGCCGATCCGACACCTCCCGCAGCAGGGCGTCACCGGCATGGTGATCCATGCTGTTGTTGACCGCCTTGAAGTTGTTGAGGTCGAGCACCATCAGCGCGAAGCGCTCGCCCCGCTCGCAGAAGCGGCTGAGGCAGCGGCCGAACAGCCAGCGGTTGGGCAGCCCGGTGAGATTGTCGTAGTTGGCCTGGGCGGCGATCTTCTGCTCCGCCAGCTTGGTCTGGGAGAGATCGCTGAAGATGGCGATGTACTGGCTGATCCGCCCCCCTTCCCGCAGGGTGCTGATCATCAGCTGCTGGGGGTAGAGCTTGCCGTTCTTGCGCTTGTTCCACACCTCGCCGCGCCAGACCCCCACCCGCTCCAGCGCGTGGTACATGTCGGCGTAGAAGGCCTGATCGTGCAAGCCGGACTTGAGCAGGCTGGGGCGCTGGCCGCACACCTCCTCCTCGCTGTAGCCGGTGATCTGTTCGAACGCCGGGTTGACCGAGATGATGCGACTGTCGGCGTCGCACACCAGGATAGCCTCTGACAAGTTGTCATAGACCCGGTGGGAGAGCTTGAGCTGCTCGGCGTGACGTTTGAGGGGGTCTATGTTCTCCAGCACCACCATCAGGTAGTCGGGCTGCAATTGGTCGTCCCGCACCAGGGTCACGGTAACCCGCCCCCACAGCAGCTGGCCGTCACGGTGCAGATAACGCTTCTCCTGGGTGAAGGCGGTACGCTCGCCACGCCTGAGCTCCTCATAGCAGGCGACGCTGCGCAGCCAGTCTTCCGGATGATTGAGTTCGGCGGCGTTGCGATGAACCAGCTCCTCCTGGCTGTAGCCCAGCATCTTTTCGATGGCCGGATTGGTCCAGAGGATCTTGCCGTCCAGATCGAGCTTGCCGATCCCCACCGGGGCGTGGGACATCATGGTGTGCAGAAAATCGTGGTACTCGGGCTGGGGCGGCGCCGGCTGCTGCAGCATCAGCGCCAGTTCGCGTCCGGCCAGCGGAGCCAGCAGGCGCAGCAGGCCCATCACCTTGTCCATGTTGGTGAGCGGCCGCTTGAACAGCAGGCTGCAGATGCCCACTGTCTCCCCCTGCGCACTCTTGAGGGCGATGCCGGCATAGGCCTGGATCTGCCAGGCCTGCAACACGGCGGCGTGGGGGAACAGCTGCTGTACCCGATCGCTGAACCAGGCCTCGCCCTCCTGCAGGGTGATCTCCCCCAGGGTGGCGCTGACCGGAAAACTGAAGCGGGTCGTATCGAGAGAGACAGGATAGGTTGCATGCACCTTGCAGGAGAGCCCCGCTTGATCCCTACCCGAAATCAGGACGAAGTCGGCCCCGACCGCTGCTGCGATTTCACTCACAAAGGTATCGAAATATCCCTGACCACTCGAATGAGACAGACTTGAGATGATTTGATAGACAGACTCGAGTGCTCGCCTCATGGCAAGGTTCTTTCTCTCCTTGGAAGGTAGACCCCGACTCTACTGAAGAGGCGGGAACAGTGCAAACATGCTATCCGCAAGATATTAAAATGCCTTGAGAAAAGGGACCAAAAGGTCCCTTTTTATCTCAAAAATCACGCGGTGATCGCACTCTGTGGCAGAGGTGTACCTGCTTGAAGCTCACGCCTGGCGGGGCCTGCAGCCTCATGCGGCAATCCCGCTGTGGCGCAACAAGGCATCCACCTGAGGCTCACGGCCACGGAAGGCGCGGAACAGCTCCATCGGCTCCTTGGAACCGCCCTTCTCCAAGATGTTCTTCAGGAAGGAGTGGCCGGTCACCGGGTTGAAGATCCCCTCCTCCTCGAAGCGGGAGAAGGCGTCGGCGGAGAGCACTTCCGCCCACTTGTAGCTGTAGTAGCCCGCCGCATAACCGCCGGCGAAGATGTGGGAGAAGCTGTGCTGGAAGCGGTTGAAGGCCGGCGGCGTCATCACCGCCACCTCGCGACGCACCTCGTCCAGCAGCGCCGGGATCTGATCCGCATTGGTCGGGTCAAACTCCTGGTGCAGACGGAAGTCGAACAGGGCGAACTCCAGCTGGCGCAGCATCTGCATGGCCGCCTGGAAGTTGCGGGCGGTCAGCATCTTCTCCAGCAGATCGGCTGGCAGCGGCTCGCCGGTCTCGTGATGGCCGGAGATGAAGGCCAGTGCCTCGGACTCCCAGCACCAGTTCTCGAGGAACTGACTCGGCAGCTCCACCGCGTCCCAGGCCACGCCGTTGATGCCGGCCACGCCGGCCACGTCGATCCGGGTCAGCATGTGGTGAATGCCGTGACCGAACTCGTGGAACAGGGTGACCACTTCGTTGTGGGTGAACAGGGCCGGTTTGCCATCCACCGGGCCGTTGAAGTTGCAGGTCAGGTAGGCCACCGGCTTTTGCAGCGAGCCGTCCTGACGGTAGCGACGACCCAGGCAGACATCCATCCAGGCGCCGCCCTGCTTGTGCTCACGGGCATAGAGGTCGAGGTAGAAGCTGCCGCGCAGCTCGTCCTCGGCGTCGAAGATGTCGTAGAAGCGCACGTCCGGGTGCCAGGTGTCGATGCCGAGGCGCTCGCGCACCTTCATGCCGAACACCCGCTTGACCACCTCGAACAGCCCTTTCACCACCTTGCCGGCGGGGAAGTAGGGGCGCAGCTGCTCGTCGGAGATGGAGAACTTGTGCTGCTTGAGCTTCTCGGCGTAATAGGGAATATCCCAGGCCGCCAGCTCGCTCTGGCCGTGCTGTTCGCTGGCGAAGGCGCGGATCTCTTCGAGCTCGGCCTTGCCCTGCGACAGGGAGCGGCGCGCCAGATCGGTGAGGAAGTTCACCACCTGCTCCGGCTTGTCCGCCATCTTGGTGGCAAGGGAGAGCTCGGCGTAGTTGGCAAAGCCGAGCAGCTGGGCCAGCTCGCGGCGCAGGGTGAGCAGCTCGGTCATGATGGCGGAGTTGTCCCACTTGCCGGCATTAGGGCCCTGGTCGGAGGCGCGGGTGGTGAAGGCCTCGTACAGCTCGGCGCGCAGGGCGCGGTTGTCGGCATACATCATCACCGGCAGGTAGGAGGGGATGTCCAGAGTGAACAGCCAGCCTTCCTTGCCCTTCAGCTCGGCCAGCTGGCGAGCGGCGGCCTGTGCACTCGCAGGCAGCCCGGCCAGCTCAGCCTCGTCGGTAACCAGCTTGCTCCAACCCTGGGTCGCGTCCAGCACGTTGTTGCTGAAACGGGAGGCCAGCTCGGAGAGACGGGCCTGTATCTCGCCGTAGCGCTGCTGTGCCTCGGCAGGCAGGCCGATGCCAGACAGGCGAAAATCGCGCAGGGTATTCTGGATCTCCTTGCGCTGGGCGGCGCTCAGCAGGGGGAAATCGTCGCTCTCGGAGAGAGCCAGGTAGGCTTGATAGAGCCCTTCGTGCTGGCCGACATAGGTCTGGAATTCGGACAGCAGCGGCAGGCAGGCGTCGTGGGCCTCGCGCAGCGCCTCGCTGTTGAGCACGGAGTTGAGGTGGCTGACCGGCGACCAGATCCGGGACAGACGGTCATTTACCTCTTCCAGCGGGGCGATCAGGCTGTCCCAGGTATGGGGCTCGCGCTGGGCCAGCACATCGCTGATCTTCTGTTTGCAATCGGCAATGGCCTGCGTCACGGCAGGCTGTACCTGGTCGGGCTGGATCTGGCTGAACGGGGGCAGCGAGTCCATTGTCAGCAAAGGGTTAGTCATCCGGCAATACCTCTAAATTCTCTACAGCCCCTGCCGTCCAGAAGCTTGCTTGGACTACCTAAGATGTAGGCAGAAACCCCATTAATCAAGCCTTTGCCATCGAGAGCGAGGGCCGCTGCCCACATTTGGTCAAAAGGTGCGCACAAAACGACCAGATAGCCCCCCAGAAACGACAATGCCGGCCCCGGGGCCGGCATTGTCTGCATTGCACTGAAGGCGTCCTGCCATCAGGTCCGGGCATCTTCCTTCAGCCACTGCGCCACGCGCTTGGCGAAGTAGGTGAGGATGCCGTCGGCCCCGGCCCGCTTGAAGCAGAGCAGGGACTCCATGATGCTCTCCTTCTCCTTCAGCCAGCCGTTCTGGATCGCCGCCATGTGCATGGCGTACTCGCCGCTCACCTGGTAGGCAAAGGTCGGCACGCCGAACTGATCCTTCACCTGGCGGATCACGTCCAGATAGGGCATGCCCGGCTTGACCATCACGCTGTCGGCCCCTTCCTGGATATCCAGCGCCACCTCGTGCAGGGCTTCGTTGCTGTTGGCCGGATCCATCTGATAGGTGGCCTTGTTGCTCTTGCCGAGGTTGCCGGCCGAGCCGACCGCGTCGCGGAACGGGCCGTAGTAGCAGGAAGCGTACTTGGCGGAGTAGGCCATGATCTGGGTGTTGATGAAGCCGTTCTCTTCCAGCGCCGCGCGAATGGCACCGATACGGCCATCCATCATGTCGGACGGCGCCACGATATCGACCCCGGCGGCAGCATGGGAGAGCGCCTGTTTCACCAGGATTTCGGTGGTGATGTCGTTCAGCACATAGCCTTCATCATCGATGATGCCATCCTGACCGTGGGTGGTAAACGGGTCGAGCGCCACGTCGGTGATGACCCCCAGCTCCGGGAAGCGGGCCTTCAAGGCACGCACTGTGCGCTGGGCCAGCCCGTCCGGGTTGTAGGCCTCTTCCGCCAGCAGGCTCTTCTGCTCCAGCGGGGTGACCGGGAACAGGGCGATGGCCGGCACGCCAAGTGCCACCAGTTCGGCGGCCTCCTCCAGCAACAGATCGATGGAGAGACGCTCCACCCCCGGCATGGAGGGGACGGCTTCACGGCGGTTCTCCCCCTCCAGCACGAACACGGGGTAGATGAGATCATTGGCGGTCAGTACGTTCTCGCGCACCAGACGACGGCTGAAATCATGTTTGCGCACCCGGCGCAGGCGGCGGCCCGGAAAGGCGCCTGGAAGAGTTGTAGCCATGAGTCACTCCAAAAGAGGAAGTTGGAAAAATGCGGCGGAGGTGGCCCGGGTATGGGCCAGCAAGGCCTCGGGCGCTTCACCACGGCAGGCCGCCACCACCTGGGCGATGTGCGGCAAAAAAGCGGGTTCGTTGCGTTTGGGTCTGGGTTTCAGATCCCGCGGCACCAGGTAGGGGGCGTCCGTCTCTATCATCAGCCGGCCGGCCGGAATGCGGGCCACCTGTTCACGCAACTGCTGACCGCGGCGTTCGTCGCAGAGCCAGCCGGTCACCCCGATATGCAGCCCCAGCGCCAGACACTGGTCCAGCTCCTCATCGGAGCCAGTGAAGCAGTGCAGCACGGCCCCCGGCAGTTTGGGCAGCCAGGGGCGCAGGATCTCGATGAAACGGGCGTGGGCATCGCGGCAATGGAGAAACACCGGCATCCCGAGCTCGGCGGCCAGCGCCAGCTGGGCGTCGAACACCGCGTCCTGCACCGGACGGGGCGAGAAGTCGCGGTTGTAGTCGAGACCGCACTCGCCGATGGCCACCACCTGTGGCAGCGCCGCCAGCTCACGCAGGGCGGGCAGGGTCGCCTCATCGACGCTCTTGGCATCGTGGGGATGGACCCCGGCGGTGGAGAAACAGTAGCCAGGCCAGCGGGCGGCCAGGGTGGCGCTCTCGTGACTGCCGATCAGATCGGTGCCGGTCAGGATCAGCGCCTCCACCCCGGCGGCGCGGGCGCGGGCCACCAGATCGGCCTGTTCATCGGCGAACTGGCTGCTGGTCAGGTTTACACCTATGTCGATCATGGGGTCAGCGGGTCCGAACAAAAGGAAGACATATCAGGTATTTGAAAACCATCTACTCGATGGGGCCTTACCATACGCCTCGAACGGGAGCATGAAAAGAGGAAGGGAGCCTCAGCTCCCCTCTTCCGTTGATTCCTGTTGCTCCTCGTCCTCTTTCTTCACGTAAAAGCGGGCGAAGAACAGACCTATCTCCCACAAAGCCCACATGGGGATCGCGAGCAGGGTCTGGGAAAAGACATCGGGCGGCGTCAACAGCATGCCGACCACGAACACCCCGACGACGACGTAGGGACGCTTCTCCTTCAGGCTCTTGGGGGTGGTCACCCCGGTCCAGCACAGCAGTATGGTGGCTACCGGAATTTCGAACGCCACCCCGAATGCGAAGAACAGGGTCAGCACGAAGTCCAGATAGCTGGCGATGTCGGTCGCCACCGTTACCCCGGCGGGCGCGGTGCTGGTGAAGAAACCGAACACCAGCGGGAACACCACGTAGTAGGCAAACGCCATGCCGGCGTAGAACAGCACGGCACTGGAGGCGACCAGCGGCATGATGAGACGCCGTTCATGCTGGTACAGACCGGGGGCGATGAAGGCCCAAGCCTGGTAGAGCAGATAGGGGATCGCCACGAAGAAGGAGACCACCAGGGTCAGCTTGATGGGCGTCAGGAAGGGCGTCGCCACGTCCGTCGCTATCATGCTGGTCCCTTCCGGCAGCTGGCTGAGCAGCGGCTGGGCCACGAAGTCGTAGATGTTGTTGGAGAAGTAGATCAGCGCGATGAACACCAGCAGGATGGCAGTGATGGAACGCAGCAGGCGCGTTCTCAGCTCCACCAGGTGGCTGATCAGAGGTTGCTCGGCCTGACTCATGGCTGCTTCACCTCCCCTTGTTCGGTACGTGGCTGGGCACCGGAGCGCTCATCCACGATCGCAGTCTGTTCCGGCGCGGCCGCCGCGGCGGCTGGCGGCACCGGCTCCTCCTTCACCTGGGCCGATGCCGGTGCAGGATGGATGGTGTTTTGCTGTTCGTATGGACGGGTCACCGATTGTGCGGCCGCTTTCAGCTGCTCGATAGACTCCTGCAGCTCGGGGCTCAGGTTGTTCATCTGCAGCTGTTCGGCCTTCTTCAGGTCGTTGTGCAGATCCTGCAACTTGAGCTCCTGCTCCAGCTCGGCCTTGACCGAGTTGGCGGTGCTGCGGATCAGTCTGATCCAGTGGCTGGCGGTACGGATCGCCACGGGCAGCCGCTCGGGGCCGAGCACCACCAGGGCGACGACACCAATGACAACCAGCTCCCAGAAACCGATATCGAACATGGCTTAGGCCTGATCTTTATCTTTCTGCTTGGCGGCATCGCTAGGCTGGCCGGCCGCTTCGTTCAGCTGCTTCGGCGGAAACTCGGCATCCTTCTGCTCGGACTTGGCATCGCTCGGCTCGTCGGAGATTGCCTTCTTGAAACCCTTGACCGCGGCGCCCAGATCACCACCGATGCCACGCAGCTTCTTGGTACCAAACAGCAGCACGACGATGACTGCGATGATCAACAATTGCCAAATACTGATACCACCCATGATGTTTATCTCCAGGACAGGCGCCCGCTGGCGCGGTTTATTTAATGAGAACGGGTCCGCAACCAACCCAGCAGCCAGCATAACCCGGCGCCGGCGAGGCTGATTTGTCCCCACTCAATGTGTTGTTTTTGGGTCAGCAAGAATACACCGGCCAATAGCAGGCTGGCTCCAACCCCTAAGAGGTAGCGAGCCTGTCCCTGCCGACGGCTGTGACGGCGGAACTCGGCGAACATCTGGTCGAAATGGTGCTGTTGATGGCGAGTCTGGCGCAGGGTCTCGTAGACCAGCTCCGGCAGTTCCGGCAGCTTCTCCGCCCAGAATGGCGCCTTCTCCTTGATGGCGGTCCACACCGCCTTGGGCCCCACCTGCTGGTACATCCAGTTTTCCAGATAGGGTTTGGCGGTCTGCCACAGATCCAGCTGGGGATAGAGCTGACGACCCAGCCCTTCCACATAGAGCAGGGTTTTCTGCAGCAACACCAGCTGCGGCTGCACCTGCATGTTGAAGCGACGGGCGGTGTTGAAAAGGTTGAGCAGCACGTGGCCGAACGAGATCTCGGAGAGCGGCTTCTCGAAGATGGGCTCGAGCACGGTGCGGATGGCGAACTCGAACTCGTCCACCTTGGTATCGGGCGGCACCCAGCCGGACTCCACGTGCAGCTCGGCCACCCGGCGGTAGTCGCGGTTGAAGAAGGCGAGGAAGTTCTCCGCCAGGTAGCGCTTGTCTTCCCGGTTGAGGGTGCCGACGATGCCGCAGTCGATGCCGATCCAGAGCGGATTCTCGGGGTGCTCATAGGAGACGAAGATGTTGCCCGGGTGCATGTCGGCGTGGAAGAAGCTGTCGCGGAACACCTGGGTGAAGAACACCTCCACCCCGCGCTCGGCCAGCAGCTTCATGTTGGTGCCGTTGGCCTCCAGCGCCGCGATGTCGGAGACCGGAATGCCGTAGATCCGCTCCATCACCAGCACCTGCTCGCGGCAGTGCTCGGTGAACACCTCGGGCACGTAGAGCGCCTCTGAGCCGGTGAAGTTGCGGCGCAGCTGGATGGCGTTGGCCGCCTCCCGCATCAGGTTGAGCTCGTCGAGGATGGTCTTGCGATACTCCTCCACCACCTCGATGGGGCGCAGTCGTCCGCTCTGGGGCACGAAACGGGCCACCAGGCGGGCCAGCGCCTGCATCAGCCGCAGGTCGGCCTCGATGACCGGTTCTATATCGGGGCGGATCACCTTGATGACGATCTCGCGGCCGTTCTCCTTCAGCCTGGCGGTATGCACCTGGGCGATGGAGGCGGACGCCAGCGGCGTCTCGTCGAAGTCGTCAAACAGTGTCTCGATGGTGCAGCCCAGGCTCGCCTCGATCTGGCGACGGGCGGCCTGACCGCAGAAGGGGGGCACCCTGTCCTGCAGCAAGGCCAGCTCTTCGGCGATATCCGGCGGCAGCAGATCGCGCCGGGTCGAGAGCATCTGACCGAACTTGATGAAGATGGGGCCGAGCGCCTCAAAGGCGAGCCGGATACGAGCACCACGGCTCAGCTCCTGGCGTTTGTTCTTGAGCCAGAACAGGCTGCGGCGGGCCAGCCGGCCGGGCCAGGGCTGGTAACGGGCGGGCACCAGCTCGTCGATACCCTGCTCCAGCAGGATGCTGATGATGCGATAGAGGCGCTTGAACTCCTTCGGTGTCATCAGGCTACCCGCTGTTCGAAGCGGGCCAGCCGCAGCTCGACCGCTTTCATCTGTTGCGCCAGCAGCTCGACATCGTCGTTGAAGCTGGCCACTTCCAGCGGACCCGGCGCAAGCCGGATCTCTTCGGTCAGGTACTCGGCCAGCTGACGCTGGCTGCGGCACAGTTCACGGCCCAGCAAGCGACGCGCCTGACGGGCACCACGCAGCAGGGTGTGGGCCAGCACGTCGCCGGTATAGCGGGACAGCTCCTCTTCCCAGTCGATGTCGAGCTCACCCAGCAGCACGCTGAACGCCTGCACCAGCTGGGGGTCGCCGCTCAGATCCAGCTTCTCCTCGCGGATGTAGCGGGTCAGGGCAGAGGGATCCTTGAGCAGGCCGAGGGCGGTCAGGGAGAGGCTCAGCACCGCATCGGCCTCCCCTTCAAACTTGGCCAGCACATCCAGCCGGCGCCCGGAGAAGACAAACCAGAGCGGCTTGAGCTCGCGCAGCTCCAGCTTGAGTACCTTGCCCGCCAGCTTGCGCAACCGCTCGGGGCTCTGCTTGTCCAGTTCCAGCAGCCGGTTGAGGCTGGTTTCGATCACCGCGGTGACCATGGCATCCATCGGCATAGGCGACCTTAAAACTTGTAACCGCGGTGCAGGGCGACCACGCCCTGGGTCAGGTTGTAGAACTCCACCTGCTCGAAACCGACATTTTCCATCATGCCGGCCAGGGTCTGCTGATCCGGGTGCATGCGGATGGATTCCGCCAGGTATTTGTAGCTTTCGCTGTCGTTCGCGACGATTTCGCCCATTTTCGGCAGCAGTTTGAAGGAGTAAAGGTCATAGAGCTTGGCGATCACTTCGCTCACCGGCTTGGAGAACTCCAGCACCAGCAGACGGCCGCCCGGCTTCAGTACCCGGAACATGGAGGCGAGCGCCTTGTCCTTGTCGGTAACGTTGCGCAGGCCGAAGCCGATGGTGATGACGTCGAAATGGTTGTCCGGGAAGGGGAGCGCCTCGGCGTTGGCCTGAACGTAGGAGACGTTGTTGGCCACCCCCAGGTTGCGCAGCTTGTCGCGACCCACCTTGAGCATGGAATCGTTGATGTCGGCCAGCACCACCTGACCGGTTTCACCCACGATGCGGGAGAACTTGGCGGTCAGATCGCCGGTACCACCGGCCAGATCCAGCACCTTCTGGCCCTTGCGCACACCGGAGCAGTCGATGGTGAAGCGCTTCCACAGGCGGTGGATGCCGAACGACATCAGATCGTTCATCAGATCATACTTGGCTGCCACCGAATGGAAGACGCCGGCGACCAGGGTTTCCTTCTCGGTCGCGGCCACGGTTTTAAAGCCAAAATGCGTTGTCGTAGTCTGTTCTGACATCCCTTAAACACCCATAGAGCAAAGAATGGCCGCCAGTTTACCAGAGCCAATGGCGTGCGGACACCTTAAACCCGGCTGGCGACCAACTGCATCCCCAGCACCACCATGGCCAGACAGAGAAACAGGTTGAGGCCGATGTTGAGCAGCGCCTTGAGATAAGCGCCATGCTGGGCCAGCGCTACCGTGTCCAGCGCAAAAGAGGAGAAGGTGGTGAGGGCACCGAGGATCCCCACCATCAACAGCGGCTTCATCGGGTGTTCGGCTATGTGGCCGTGCAGGATGAGGGCGTAGGCTACCCCCATGATGAAGGAGCCGATCAGATTGACCATCAGGGTGCCGTAGGGGAAGTGGCGCCCCAGCAGCAGCGCCATCAGCTCGGCGATGCCAAAACGCAGGCAGGCACCGATGGCTCCGCCGGCAGCAACAAATAACCAGGTTTGCATGGAAGCAGACTCCACAGTATCAGGCCGACATTATGCAAAATGTCGACCCGGGGGGACAGCAGGGCAATTAATCGACGCCCTCGGCTCAACGGCGAAAATCGACCGGTTCGCTCTGCGCCAGGTGCAGCGTAGTTTGGGCCGGCCTGGTCTCGGCAATCAGTTTGCCATGGCGAATGGAGTAGCGTACCGGCACCTGGCGGCGCACCGCATCGAAGCCGTTTTCGGCAGGCAGGATCAGCAGGTTGGCCGGTTTGCCCAGCTCGATGCCGTAGCGATCCTGCACATTCAGGGTGCGGGCGCTGTGACTGCCGATCAGCTTGAGGCTGTCGTTGATCTCTTCGTACCCCATGATCTGGCAGACATGCAGCCCCATGTGCAACACCTGCAGCATGTTGGCCGTCCCCATGGGATACCAGGGGTCGAACACATCGTCGTGACCGAAGCAAACGTTGATGTTCGCCGCCAGCATCTCCTTCACCCGGGTGATGCCGCGACGCTTGGGATAACTGTCGAACCGCCCCTGCAGGTGGATATTCACCAGCGGATTGGCGACGAAGTTGAGGTCCGCCAGCTTCAACAGCCGGAACAGGCGCGACGCATAGGCCCCGTTGTAGGAGTGCATGGCGGTGGTGTGGCTGGCGGTCACCTGCTGACCCATGCCGCGCTCGTAGGCCAGGGTCGCCAGCGTCTCGATGAAGCGGGACTGCTCGTCATCGATCTCGTCACAGTGCACATCCACCAGAACCTGATACTTCTCGGCAAGATCGAACACATAGTGCAGACTTTCGACCCCGTATTCCCGGGTAAACTCGAAATGGGGGATGGCACCGATCACGTCGGCACCCAGCTTGAGGGCCTCTTCCAGCAACGCCTTGCCGTTCGGGTAGGAGAGGATCCCCTCCTGCGGAAAGGCGACGATCTGCAGCTCCACCCACTCCTTCATCTCTTCCCTCACCTCCAGCATCGCCTTGAGAGCGACCAGATTGGGATCGGAGACATCGACGTGGGTACGGACGAACTGGATACCGTTGGCGATCTGCCACTTCAGCGTCTGGATGGCGCGCCGTTTCACATCCTCGTGGGTCAACAGTGCCTTGCGCTCGGCCCAGCGTTCTATCCCCTCGAACAGGGTGCCGGAGAGGTTCCAGCTCGGCTCGCCCGCCGTCTGGGTGGTATCGAGATGGATGTGCGGTTCGATAAAGGGGGCAATGGCGAGCCCCTCCTCCCCATCCAGCTCATGGGTGGAGAGCAGATGAGTGCTCATGGGCTCGATGGCACGGATCAGGCCATCCTGGCAGAGGATCTGCCAGGTCCCCTCCCTGCCGGCCAGGCGCAGGTTCTTTATCAGCATGTTTTTCTTCCTTTTTTCAGCCGCCAATTGCTTTTTCAAACCACAACTTAGCTTGGATCAATTTGATAGAAAAGCGTTCATATTGAATACATATGAGACTGTTACTATTGATAGACAGCAACAATAAAAGGGAGTTGATTGGGATGAAAGCAGGATTGACCGAGATCGGCAGCGCAGGCTTGTTTCACGAGTATCTGCAGACGCTGGGCATCAGCAAGCCACCGTTGACCTCGATAGAGAAGCAGTGGGAATACAAGCGCGATGAACGACTGGTGGCCGCCATCCAGATAGAAGCTTCTGGGCAGCCCCGTTTCTATCTCGATGCCAGACAGATATCGATGAATTGAAAAAGCAGAAACAAAAAAGCCTCCCGATTGGGAGGCTTTAATATTTAATGGTGCTGATACCCAGAA
>NZ_CDBH01000070.1 GCF_000820305.1 Aeromonas dhakensis | reverse complement strand
ACAAGCTGATCGGCCTGCTGCTGCGCCGGCACAGTGCGTGCGACACCATGGTGGTGACCAGCCGCTGCGGCAGCGAGCTGGTGCAAAAAGCCGCCCGTTTCGGTGCCCGTCACCTCATCTGTCTGGCATCACCCAGCCAGCTGGCGGTCAGGCTGGCCCTCAAATACAACCTCAACGTCGTTCATATTCCCAAGTTTGATGCCCCGGTCAGCTACTCCAGCTATCGCCCGGCGGATCCCATCGGAGAGTGCCATGAGTCATATTGAAAAGCCCGCCAAAGCCGGCGGTTTTTCGTCCCTGCAATCCACCATGAAACAGGTGCTGCGCAGCCAGAAGACCCGTCAGAACATCAAGAACCTGCTGCGGGTCAACCAGACCGACGGCTTCGACTGCCCGGGCTGCGCCTGGGGTGACAACGACCACGGCACCTTCCAGTTCTGCGAGAACGGCGCCAAGGCGGTGGCCTGGGAATCCACCGGCAAGACGGTGGGGGCCGAGTTTTTCGCGGCCCACTCGGTGCGCCAGCTGGCCACCCAGAGCGACTACTGGCTCGAGTATCAGGGGCGGCTGACCGAGCCGATGCGCTACAACCCTGCGACCGATCACTACGAGCCGGTAAGCTGGGACGATGCCTTCGCCCTGATTGCCGACACCCTCAAGGGGCTTGCCAGCCCGGACGAGGTGGAGTTCTACACCTCGGGGCGTGCCAGCAACGAGGCTTCTTATCTTTATCAGCTGTTTGGCCGTTTGTTTGGTACCAACAACTTCCCCGACTGCTCCAACATGTGCCACGAGGCGAGCGGGGTGGCGCTGATCCAGTCGGTCGGCATCGGCAAGGGGACTGTGGTGCTGGATGACTTCGACCAGGCCGATGCGGTGTTTGTCTATGGCCAGAATCCGGGTACCAACCACCCACGCATGATGAATGCCCTGCGCC
>NZ_CDBH01000069.1 GCF_000820305.1 Aeromonas dhakensis | reverse complement strand
GGCTGTAGCCGATGCTGCCCGCCCCGTCGGCCCCGAAGGCCGGGTTGAACTGAGCCTGCACGTCGGCCGCGCTCAGGCTGGCACTGGCCACCCCGTCGCCGCCCACCCCGCCCAGGCTGACCAGGCTTTCGTCGACGGAGACAGTCCCCAGCCCTTGCGTATTGGAAGTCAGGGTGACACTGGGAACATCATCCAGAATGACAACATCCAGACTGCCATTGGCCGTGTCACCATCCGGATCGACCAGCACAACATTGAAACTCTCCACCAGTGATGCATCGTTAGCTGGCTGAGTGTGTGTCTCGCTGTCATTCAGGGTATAGCTGTAACTCACGCTCCCCGTTCCAGTTACAGGGTTGTAATTGATGCCGGTAACAGTCAACTGATTGCCCAACGGGCTGACGATGGTTTGCGGGAATGAAGTGATGGTTTGTCCATTGGTAATCAATGCAACACCACCCAGGGTCAAGCTCTGGACACCATCGGCTGCACTGAAGGTAAAAATACCGCTCTGGGTCAAGGCTGCCGCATTGGGATTACTGCCATCTGCCAAAGAGGCTTCATTGAGCGTCAGCTCTCCCCCTTCCACCTGCAAACCAGCAAGTTCGGCCGGTTCATCAACCGGCGTGATGGCGATAGTCAACGTGGATTGGACGGTAGCTACACCATCGGTGACGGTGTAGCTGACGGCGGGAACGGGACCATCATAATTGGGAGCCGGCGTGAACTGATAGCTACCATCCGCATTGATCAGCAGAGTACCGATCCCTGCCAGGCTGACAGGTGTACCCAAGGTGGCATTGGCAACCCCACCCCAGCTAAATCCAGACACGGAAGCCGCCTGCGGACCATCATTGTCGATGGTGTTGGCAAGCAGATTGCCCGATACGGCTACATCTTCCGTCACCACCACACTCTCTCCCTCATCGGCGAGATCATTGATGGGGGTGATCGTCAACTCCAAGGTGGATTGCACCGTGTCGGTGCCATCAGTCACGGTATATATCACTGGTGGAACGGCGCCATCGTAGTTGGGAGCCGGTGTGAATGTGAAACTGCCATCCGTATTGACGATGAGTGTGCCTACCCCATCGATGGTCACGCTGGTACCGGCAGCTATATTGGCATTGTCCCCCCAGGTGAAGATCAGTACTGACGCAGCCTGCGGCCCATCGGTATTCACCGTGTTATCCAGCAGATTACCACTCAGAGATCCGTCTTCAGCAACGGTCAGTTGCTCTCCCTGATCCGTCAGCTCATTGACCAGCAAGGGCTCCGCTATCTGCTGGGTATCCACCACCGGCTCAGCTTGGTAGGTAGTGTCAAACCCGGCGGCGGCGATAGTGGCATCGCCAATCCTGTCGATGGTTATAAAACCACCGTTACCGCTGGCTCCAGCAACCCCACCGATCCCACCGCCACCACCTGCAGCCGGAGCACCACCCGCAGCTGACGCTTCAAAGTTTTGCGTCGGGTCAACCCCTTGCAAAATCGACTTTTGCAAGGCGGCTATATCAGGAGAGGCCGCATTTCCGGCATCCGGAGCCGGTGGCTGGCCGGTAGCTGGCGCATCATGGGCAGGAGCATCCGGTGTGGCAGCCGCCGGTGAATCATCGTAGGGCGCCAATAACAATTTGGCATCATCTGCAATGTTGAGCTTTGCCCCGGGTTGCAGGATCTCTCCTTTTTGCAGAGGGCGGCTGCTTCCATCAGCCAGCACGATTTGCACATTGCCTTCAACTGCAGAAACCACAACGGTTTTGTCGATGATTTGGGTACGCATGTCCATTGCTCCAACGTGACGGATCTCGATGTCTACACCATAGATGTCCGTGCTTCTTGCATCCGTTGCAAAAATGTATGGGATTCGTGTCAAAACTGGGGAGAGGAAATATACGAAATCGAATGTTCTTTTTTATATCGTCAAATCAATCAGTTGCACGACACCAAATGAAGCTATCTAGTCTAATTAAACTGAGAATAAGCATGCTTATTAATTTTTCGAATAAAAAAGGGGCCCTTGTGGGCCCCTGAAATACTTGGTCATGCTCACGGCAACGGAAATGCCGGGTGTACAAAGCCTTGGTAACCATCGATATGAAGCTTTGAAAGCAACTCGACCTGGTGTTGATCTTCCACTCTGGTCGCAATGGTTGTAACGCCGGCATTGTGGGCAGCACGACATACCGCAGCCAGGAAGGAAGTATCAGCCCCAGGCTCCATAACCTGGCTGGTATAGCCGTGGTCAACCTTGACATAGGAAGGCGCAAGCTCCTCCAGATACCCCAGTGACTGGAAGTGGCGTCCATAGTGATCCACCCCCCACTGAAAGTCATGCTCTTGCAGAACATTAACCAGAGCGGTCACATGCTCCTTGTGCTTCATGATGGCGGCTTCAGGGATCTCGAACAGCAAGCGCTCTTTCAATCCGGCATTGTCGCTCAGATAACCGGTCAACCAAGTACGGAATTCATCTGAGCACAGCGAGCCAGCCGTAATATTGACCGCCAGGACCAGATCAGGTTGCTGCTGCAGTAATGGAACTGACGCATCCAGTATTGCCTGGTCAAACTCACCACCCAGCTTGAACTGCTCGATGGCAGGCAGGAACTGGCCTGCGAAATAATCGGTACCATCGCGAGAGATAGAGGCAAACAGTTCTGCATGCATACGTAGACCATTATCAAATCGGCAGGCTGGCTGCGCCTTGAAACGCCACAAATGCCGTGCAATCGCATCCTGAACCAGATCACGCCAAGCCAAGCGTCCCATCAACCCCTGATCTGTGCCCCCTTCCATGACCACGGCACCACGACGTTCATTGCGGGCCCTGCCCAGCGCATTGTCAGCCTTGGTCAGCAGTGCCGACAAATCATCGTTGCCATCTCGGCCAGCAATACCAATGACGGACAAGGCGCCCCCCTCACCCATGGGATTTACCACCAGATCGGCGATGCGACTGTTGATCACTTCAGCCAAATCCTTCAATTGGGAAAGGTCATCTGTCGGGCACAACAGGGCATATTCCGTTGCCGAGATCCGCGCCACAGCAGAGCCATCCCACCCTTTCAATTGTTCTTTCAAAGCCTGGGCTATCGATTTGACCATGTTGTCACGCGCAGCAAATCCCTCTTCGCGGTACAGCTCGTCCAGCATGTCGACGGCAACCAGCATGACCCCCCCTTGACCAGCCTCTGCAATCCAGGCGTTGACCTGACCCACGAAATAAGCCCGGTTGCCCAAGCCGGAGACGGCGTCGACGTAGACCCGCTCCCGCAGTTTTTCAGCCTCGTCGGCCTGCTCTTTGAATTGCACGGCCAACTTGCTGGAGAGGGTGTTGATGGCCTGAACCACCTGTTTCAATTCATGGGTCTTGGGTTCGGGAATGGCATGACCAAAGTGATGCAGCTCTATCTCGACGGCCTGCTCACAAATCTGCTTGAGCGGCTTAAGCAGGTAGTTGAGTGCCCGCATGAGCAAGATGGTGGTGATCAGAAAACCTATCAGGAACCAGCTGGCAAGCTCACTCATTCCGCGCCACAACTCGTAATAGGCCTGGCCGGGATGACCAACGACCTTCAATTTACCCAGTTGCAGCCAGCCCGACGTCAGGATCGACTCATTGGATACCTCGGGAAACAACCCAAGATTGATGAACCATTGGGGAACACCTTGAATGTTATTGGTATTTTCCTGCTCGATGACATCCTTGGAAGCCAGCAAGTCCAGACGGACCAGACGATAATATCCCCCGTCAAATATCGCCTGAATGACGGACTCAGCCCCCACCTTGTCACCATTTTCCAAATAAGGGGTCAGTGCCAGCCCCAGAGATGTGGCTGTATTGATGACGGTGGTTTCCTGCTGTTGGGCCAGATAGGTACGAGTCGAGTTGAATTGCACCCAATAGGTAGCTGCAAACAACAACCCGAACAGGATCAACATGGTTGCCAATAATTGTCTGTAGAGCGTCATAGGTTAATCATCCAAATTCAACACAGGCTGAGCCAATCGCCCCGACGTCATGCGATTGCGTAAATCATTCCATAATCCCAAGCGTGAGGACTGTCCAGCCAGTTCCCCTTGACCACGCGCCTTCATCAACCACAAGTGACTACCGTTAAAGCTGTATATCGGCACCAGATCCCTACGTTGACTGGCAGGCCGGATCGACCCTATCAAATTATCCAAAATGACGGGCACCGCAGACGGTGTTTCATAGTAAGCGACGACCATATGAAACTGGTTGTAATCCAATGCCTTGACATAGACCATCCGCATCTTTTCATCCGGAACACCCAGCTCCAGCAGGGTAAAGTATTTTGAAATGCTGAAGTCTTCACAATCGCCACCAGCCGCTCCCAAAAACTCCAGCGGGGTTGCCCAGTAGTCTTTTTTTCGCCACAACTTGATGTCGTCGATAAACCGCATCTGGTTGAAAAACTGGTTAACCTTCTCCAGTTTCTGACGGTCGGTCAGGCCGGCAGCGCGGTTTTGCATTACCAGTGTGCGCCAGGTGGTGACCCGTTTGCCGGCTCTGACGCCGTAGGTCTCCTGAGCCCGTTGTACCAGTTTGAGATCTTCAGGGGTAAGAGGCTGGCTGGCGGAGAGCAGTAACGGCAGAGATATCAGCAGCAGCCAAAGTGACCAGCGTAACCAGCGAGCGCGCAGCAGCTGGGTCAAACCGGAGGTTGACGCCATGCCGATACTGCTTGCTCTATCCCATCCGGTCACATGCATCTTCGACAGATCCAATGGTACTCACTGCATTGGCCAGAGATGGCCGTCAGAGACAAGGGATGGCGGCAGTCCGGCTGCAACCATCCCTTTCACTCGCATCAAACCTGATGCGCACTCCATTACTGTTTGGCTTGCCAATCGGCCGGCTGCTTCACATTGAATGCGTTGAGCAGGCTGCCAGTGGCATTGAGGATCCGATAATCCGCCAGCAGGGAGTCATACTCGGCTGTAATGTAGCTGCGGCGCGCTTCAAACAATTCGTTTTCGGTGTTCAATACGTCCAACAAGGTACGTTGACCGAGACCAAACTGCTTCTTGTACGCCTGCACAGTGTCATAGCTTGCATCCACGTGTTCTTTCAGGAAGGTCTTCTGTTTAGCCAAAGACTCTTTTGCGTTCCAGGCCAGGCGGGTTCCTTCCTCTACCTGACGGAAGGCATTCATGTGAATGTCCTTGGCCTGGGAATAGAGTGCGGAAGTGGCCTTGCTCTGGGCCAGATCGGAACCACCGCGGAACAAGTTGTAGCGCATCCGTACCATGGCGGTCAGGTCATCGTTGCGCCCCTTGACGGCATCGATATCTTCATTCCAGTTTTGATCCACTTCAAAGGTGACGTTGGGATAAAAACCGGATTTGGAACCTTCATGCTGGTATTTGGCGGCTTCGATATCCTGCAGGGAGGAGAGCAGCGTCGGGTGAACTTCGGTTGCCGTCTTCAGTGCAGCATCCAGGCTGCTAGGAATGAGCTGAGCATCCGGAACCGGCTGTACCAGATCTTTTGGCATCTCGTTGACCACCCGGATGAACTCACTTTCGGCATCGCGATAGTTGTTCTCGGCGGCAGCCTGGTTAGCGTAGGCTCTGGCTACCCGACCATCGATCTGGGTCTGGTCAGCAGTCGACCCCAACCCCGAATCGGTCCGTTTGCTGATGTCGCTGCGGATCTGCTCGTGGGTTTCCAGGTTCTGCTTGGACAGTTCCAGGATCTCCTGCTGGCGCAGCATGTTGAGGTAGACCTCGGCCACCCGCAGTGCCGTGTTCTCCGCCTCGGAGATCATGGCCAGGCGCTGGGCATTGGCTTCGGCATCGGTACGCGCCACGTTGCTGCTGACGTTGAAGCCGTCGAACAACATCTGGCGCAGGCTGATACCGGCCTCTTTACGGGTCATCGAATCGTCACTATTGGGGTTAAGACGAGTTGATGGACTATCAGTCTTCTCGTAGCCGACACCGCCACGCAGATCGATGGTGGGGTAGTAACCCCCTTTGGCCCCGTCATGCTGATACAGTCGCGCCTGATAGAGATCAAAAGCTTCCTTGATTTTGGGATGGGTAGCCAATGACTGTGCCACTGACTCCTCCAGTGTTTGTGCCTGGCTTAGGCCCGGGAACAGCACGACGCCACTTACTAACATGGCAACAATCGTCTTCTTCATGGTATCTCCAGTCATGTTGTTTTTAGATTGTTGGCTTATCGTTCTCTCAGTGCCGACTGCTTTGCCCGTAATATCGGCTTAAGCAAATAGTCTAGGACACTTTTTTTACCAGTAATAATATCTGTACTGGCTAACATACCGGGGATGATGGGAAGTGCGTTAAGCTCATCGCCCAAGTAACTCTTCTCGGTGCGTACCCGAACCAGGTAGAAGGAATTGCCATCTTCATCCTGAATTGAGTCGGCACTTATCTGCTCAACCTTGCCATGCAATCCACCATAAATGGTGAAGTCATAGGCAGTGATCTTGACCACGGCTTCCAGCCCCGGTCGCAGGAATGCGATATCTTTCGGCGACACTTTGGCTTCGACCAGCAGGGTGTCTTCCAGCGGTACTATCTCCATCAGATCCATGCCGGGCTGGACGACGCCACCCAAGGTATTGATCTTGAGCTTCTTGATGGTCCCTTTGAGCGGAGCGATGACGCTGGTGCGATCCACCCGGTCACGCAATCCTACCTGCCCCTCGGACAACTGGCTCAGTTTGCCCTGCCGCTCGTTGAGTTCGGTTTGCGAATCGGCCCGAAACTTCAGCGCAATATCGTTGCGCTTGGAAATGGTTTCCCGCAACACGGAGTCAAGCTTGGGGATCAGCAGCCTATTGCTTTCAAGCTCCCCCTGCATCTCGTTGACCTGGCGCTCCAGCTTGATCAACTCAACCTGGGGCACGATCCCCTCTTTGGCCAAGGGACGGCTGATATTGAGCTCCTGGCGCGCCAGATCCACACTGCGTGCCACCGTCCTTATCTTGGCATTGAGCTCTATGGTCTCCTGCTCTTTCTGCTCGATCTGCTGACCCAGAATATAGAGCTGGTTGCTCAGGTTGTTGAGGCGCTCATTCTGCACCGACTTTTCCCGTGTCGCATATTCGGCAAACACGTTCTCATAACCGTCCGGAAAAACGATGGGCTGCTTTTCAACCACCACCTGTTCACGCCAACCCAGATTGGGGCCGGTCTTGACCACCACGCTCTGGATCTCCGCCCGCAATCTGGCGATGTCCCCCTTGAGGGTCACCAGCTCCTGCTCCCGCTCCCGAAAGTCGGAACGGAAACGGGTATCATCGATGCGCAGCAGTGGCTGCCCTTTCTCGACGATGTCCCCTTCCTTAACGAAGATCTCCTTGACGATCCCCCCCTCCAGGTTCTGGATCACCTGCAATTGACGTGACGGGATCACCTTGCCCTGGCCGACGGTCACCTCATCGAGCTCGGCCCAGGCCGCCCAGATGATGGCACTCATGAAAAACAGGAAGCAGGCCCACAGCAGGGCACGTGCCCGCGTCGGGGTACTCAGCAGGACGGCGGCCGCTCCGTCATCCACAAACTCAAGGTGTTCCGGAGCCGGCAGCACAGTATCGGATGGCGCCTTCTTGAACAGGCCAGACTTAGCCATTGGAGGCCTCCTGTACGCGTACCTTGCCCTCTTTCAGCTGTTGCAACACCATTTCCTTGGGACCATCGGCCACCACCTGGCCCTGCTCGATCACGATGACCCGTGAGGCTACGTCAAGCATGGTGGTTTTGTGGGTGATGACGATCAGGGTCGTTTCCGGCCCAAGTCTGGCCAGCTCATGCTTGACCTGCATCTCCGACTGGTTATCCATGTTGGAGGTCGGTTCGTCCATCACCAGTATGGGGGGATCATTGAGCAAGGCCCGGGCCAGCAAGATGGCCTGACGCTGGCCACCGGAGAGCTGGCGGCCCCCTTCCCCTATCTGTCTATCCAGCCCATTGGGATCCCGGTTGGTGAAATTGGTCACACCGGCCCGCTTGGCAGCCCGCATGACCCGCACATCATCCACCAGCGGATTGCCCAGCATGATGTTATCGCGTACCGAGCCAAAAAACAGGGTCACATCCTGTGGCACACAGCCTATATTGCGGCGGATCACCGAGGCCGGCAGCTGATCGAGTTCAAAACCATCAAGCCGTACCGAGCCGTCGGTGGGCCGATAGAGGCCCATCAAAATCTTCTCGAGCGTCGTCTTGCCCGCCCCGATCCGGCCAATGATGGCCACCTTCTCACCCGGCTCGATGCGCAGGTTGATATTGTGCAGGGTGCTGGTTTCCATCCCGGGATACTTGAACGACACCTTGTCAAACTCGATCCGACCGGAGATCACGGGATGGTGTATGTACTGCTTGCCCTCCTCCTGCTCGCCCGGCGTGATCATGATCTTCTCCAGGATTTCCAATGCGGACTTGGCCTGGTTGTAGCGGGTCGAGAGAACCGACAGCTGTACCATGGGCGCGATGGCGCGGCTCGACAGCATGACGGCGGCAATCATGCCCCCCATGGTGACCAGTCCTTCCGAGATCTGGTAAACCCCGACAATCACCAGTGCCACCGTCACCACCTGCTGGATGTAGCTGGCCAGCGATGACATGGAGTTGGTGATGCGGCGGGTCTGTACGCCCCAGGTCGAAATGTGGGATACGGCCTGCTCCCAGCGGTGCTGGAACATGCTCTCGGCACCAAAGATCTTCACGGTTTCGAGGCCCGAGATGCTCTCGATCAGGTTGGCGTTCTTCTGGGAAGCCAGCCGTGAGCCCTCTTCGATGGACTGCTTGAGCGGCGCCTGGATATAGAAGCTGTAAATGATGAGGATCACCATGGCCACGATGGGCACCACCACCATGACACCGGCAAAGATCCAGATGATGAACAGGAAGAAGATGGCAAAGGGCAGATCGATGAGGGTAGATACCGTCGCGGAAGTGAAAAACTCCCGCACCGATTCAAACTCCTGCAGATGCTTGGCAAAGGCGCCGGTCGACGCAGGACGCGACTCCATCCGCATCCCCATCACCTTGGCAAAGATCTTGGCAGACAGCAGCACATCGGACTTTTTGCCAGCGATGTCGATGAAGTAGCTGCGCAACTGGCGCATCACGAAGTCAAAAGTGAATACCACCATGGCGCCGACCGCCAGCACCCAGAGCGAATCAAACGCCAGATTGGGCACTATCTTGTCGTAGACGTTCATGGTGAACAGAGGGCTTGCGACGGCAAACAGGTTGATGAGGATGGAGGCGACCAGCACATCCCGATAGATGCCGCGGGATTCGAGCAGGGTGCTCCAGAACCAGTGACCATCGCGGGTCTCCAGCACCTTGGGTGAACGCTCATCGAACTTGAACTGCTTTTTGACAAAAAATAGCCGCCCCAGATACTCATCACCCAGTTGAGATGCACTCAGCCACTGGGCCGCATCCCCCGCCTGAGGAAAGATCACCTTGCCCTGGGTTCTGTCTTCGTTCCACTCCAGCAGGATGCAGGCGCCGCCGTTGCGCATCTGCAGCACGCAGGGCAGCAACAAGGGGGAGATCTCGTCGAGAGACTGGATGACTTCCCGGGCGGACAAGCCACCCCGCTCGGCGGCACGGCCGAACAGATTGGGTGTCAGCAGACCGGATACCAGCGGCAGGCCGGTGGTGAGAGCGTCCTTGCTGTTGGGTACCCCATAAAAGCGGGTCAGAAAGACCAGGCACTCCAACAACTCGTCAATACGGTTAGTTTCTGCTTGCATAGCATCCTGTCACTACATGATTGGGCCGGCTGTCTCGCCATACCGATATTCAAGCCTCACGGGCATCGTTGGCGTAGACATGCCCGTGACATAAAGAACAGCGCTCCCCAAATAAAGGAGCTACAGCCTGATACACACTAAAAGCACAGGTACCTGACACTGGATGTCATCGACAGACCTGAACGGCATTATGCCCAAAGCGGGGACGGCAGGTCAGGCTGTTGATCGCGACACAGGGTGGCGCCATGCCCGATATATCCCGTCCAAATTGGAAATAATACAAGCTTATTGATAATGATATCTTTTTCAAGCCAAGTACTATATCAAGACAATTTTACCGAAACTATACCGCAAAGACTGAATTTCATCTAATAACCCACTGTTTTTTTAATGAAATCTGACGACCTAATCAATATTGCCCACAAGGGAAAACGGGCGCCCCAACGCCTGACCCTGAGGACCGGTGCGGGCCAGCGCACTAGCAATATCGGCCATCGCTGTCCAGCGATTCTCGCACCAGGCAGGAGCCAACAGGGTTGGCCGGCGCGCTGAAGCCGAGATGCGGTGATACACCACTTCGGGGGGGGTGTGCTGGATCATGGCGACTGCCGCCTCGACATACTGCTCCAGACTCAAGACATCGAGCCTCCCCGCCTGCCAGGCCTTGCCGAGAGTACTGCCCTCCACCACGTGCAGCGGGTGAAGCTTGATCCCCTCCACGCCGGTATCCACGATACGGTGCAGGGTATCCAGGCTGTCCATCGGCACCTCGCCGGGCAAACCTACGATGAGGTGGGCACACACCTTGATGCCCCGCTGATGGGCCCGGGTCACCGCATCCACATAGGCGGCATAGCCGTGGCCCCGGTTGATGCGCTGCAGCGTCTTGTCGTTGGCGCTCTGCAGCCCCAGTTCCAGCCACACCTCGTAACCCCGGGCCTGATAACCGGCCAGCAGGTCCAGCACCGCATCCGGCACGCAATCTGGGCGCGTCCCCACACACAAGCCCACCATGTCGCTCACCGACAACGCCTCTTCATACATGCGCTGCAGGTACTCCACTTCGGCATAGGTGCTGGTATAGGCCTGAAAATAGGCGAGATAGCGCTTGGCGCGGGTCACTTCGTCCCGACGGGCCAGCAGTTGCTGCACCACGGAGAGCTGCTGGGCCGATTCGTCGGCAAAGGAGGAGACATTGCAGAAGGTGCAGCCACCACGCCCCAGGGTGCCATCACGATTGGGGCAGGTGAAGGCGCCGTGAATGGAGAGCTTGTGGATCTTCTGGCCATGGCGCTGCTTGAGATCCTGGCCGAATGTATTGACGAGTTCGTGTAACTGCATGACACCTCCAGTAAAGGAGCGTCATTGTACGAGCTTGCCCGTACGGGGCGCTGCGCTGGATCAAGGGAGACGAGAGTCAGAAAACATATAAATATTCACCAATAACAGGATAAATATCAGTTAACCGGACATTCTCGACGCTTTCGAGACCCATCCCCCTTCTGACCAGCCTTCAGCATGGCTGCATAATTGCTAGCTAACATTCTGTTGAATAATGAAAATTTTTCTTTAGACGGGGATTTGGCAAATGCAAGACATTCACATCAGTAATGTGATCTCAACCAGCCACTCCGGCAGTGAATTGGTAAATTTACTACAAACACCCACACCCACCGAGTCAACCAACAAAACCCGACACATCAGGATTTAATCTCGCAAAAATAAAAAATTCCAGAGCAATAGCCAATTAACACCCCATTTATCCTCGCGCATCGAGATTTTGTTATGACATTGTAATAATGAAAACAGCCGGGATGTCCAATTGACCTTGCCGAAAAATCCCATTAGTTTGGAGATTCGCCACCTCAGGCGGACGGAACCACAAGAGCCAATCGCAATTTATGCAGTCTGTTAACGACAGCGCGATGCAAGGCCGAGCAAGGGAGAAATGCAATGTCACTATATGATCCAAAGCTGGAGAGGGATAACTGTGGCTTCGGCCTGTTGGCCCACATGGAAGGTGAAGCCAGCCACAAGCTTGTCCGTCTCGCGATGTCAGCATTGGCTCGCATGCAGCACCGCGGCGGTATCTCCGCCGATGGCAAGACCGGCGACGGCTGCGGTCTGTTGCTGCAGAAACCCGACAGCTTCTTTAGAGCGGTCGCCGAAGAGAAGGGATGGCACCTGGGCCGCAACTACGCGGTCGGCATGCTGTTCCTCAACCCCGATCCCATCCTGGCCCAGGCCACGCGCGACATCATCGACGAGGAGCTGGAAAAGGAGACCCTGAGTCTGGTCGGCTGGCGCAAGGTGCCCATCGATACCAACGTACTCGGCTCCATCGCCAAGGCTTCCCTGCCCAGCATCGAGCAGGTCTTTGTCAACGCCCCTCCTGGCTGGGTCGACAAGGATCTCGAGCGCCGCCTCTACATCGTGCGCCGCCGCATCGAGAAGCGCATCAGCGACGACTACTTCTATGTGGTCAGCCTCTCCAACCTGGTCACCGTCTACAAAGGGCTGTGCATGCCGGTGGACCTGCCGCGCTTCTATCTGGATCTCGCCGACATCCGCATGCAGGCGGCCATCTGCGTGTTCCACCAGCGCTTCTCCACCAACACCAGCCCGCGCTGGCCGCTGGCACAGCCGTTCCGCTATCTGGCCCACAACGGCGAGATCAACACCATCGCCGGCAACCGCCAGTGGGCCAAAGCGCGCAGCTACAAGTTCGCCACCCCGCTCATTCCGGACCTGCCAGAGGCAGCCCCCTTCGTCAACACCACGGGGTCGGACTCCTCCAGCCTCGACAACATGCTGGATCTGTTCCTGGCCGGCGGCATGGACCTGTTCCGTGCCATGCGCCTGTTGATCCCGCCTGCGTGGCAGAAGCACCCGAACATGGATGACGACCTGCGCGCTTTCTACGACTTTAACTCCATGCACATGGAGCCCTGGGATGGCCCGGCCGGCATCGTCATGACCGACGGCCGCTACGCCACCTGTGCGCTCGACAGAAACGGCCTGCGTCCGGCCCGCTATGTCATCACCAAGGACAAGTTCATCACGCTGGCCTCCGAAGTGGGCACCTGGGACTACACCCCGGACGAGGTGCTGGAGAAGGGCCGGGTCGGCCCGGGCGAGCTGTTCGTGGTGGATACCAGCAATGGCAAGATCTGGACCAGCTTCGAGATCGACGACGACCTCAAGAGCCGTCACACCTACAAGCAGTGGATGGACAAACACTGCAAGCGACTGGTGCCGTTCGAGCAGATGGATGACGCCAGCACCGGTGCCCGCGAGTTCTCCGACGATCAGCTGAAAACCTATCAGAAGCTGTTCGGCTACTCCTATGAGGAGCTGGATCAGATAATCCGGGTACTGGGTGAAAACGGCCAGGAAGCGGTGGGCTCCATGGGGGATGACACCCCGATGGCGGTGCTCTCCTCCAGCCAGCGCACCCTGTACGACTACTTCCGCCAGATGTTCGCCCAGGTCACCAACCCGCCCATCGATCCGCTGCGGGAGAACCACGTCATGTCGCTGGCCACCTGTATCGGCCGCGAGCAGAACGTGTTCAACGAGACCTTCGGCCACGCCCACCGGGTGCTGTTCCAGTCGCCGATCCTGCTCTACTCCGACTTCCACCAGCTGCTGGCCCTGGAAGGGGAGCACTATCGCCATCAGGTGATCAGCCTCAACTTCAGACCCGAAGAGGGGTTGGAAGCAGCCATCCTGCGCGTCTGTGAAGAGGCCAAGGCGGCCGCCAAGGCCGGCACCGTGCTGCTGGTGCTCTCGGATCGGGACGTCAGCGCCGACACCCTGCCCATCCCGGCCGCCATGGCGGTAGGGGCAGTGCAGCGTACCCTGGTGGACAACAACCTGCGCTGCGACGCCAACATCCTGGTGGAGACCGCGAGCGTGCGCGACCCGCACCACTTCTCGGTGCTGCTGGGCTTTGGCGCCACCGCCATCTACCCCTACCTCGCTTACGAGACCCTCGCCAAGCAGGTAGAAGAGGGTGTGCTCAAGATGAGCCTGCGCCAGGCCATGCTCAACTACCGTAACGGCATCAACAAGGGGCTCTACAAGGTGATGTCCAAGATGGGCATCAGCACGGTGGCCAGCTACCGCTGCTCCCAGCTGTTCGAAGCTGTGGGCCTCTCCAAAGCCGTGGTCGAGATGTGTTTTCGCGGCGTATCGAGCCGCATTCAGGGTGCCGATTTTGCCGACATCCAGCAGGATCAGTTCAATCTGGCCCGTCAGGCCTGGCTGGCCCGCAAGGCCCTCACTCAGGGCGGCCTGCTCAAATTCGTCCACGGCGGCGAGTACCACACCTACAACCCGGACGTGGTGCAGACCCTGCAGACCGCGGTGCGCTCCGGCAACTATGCCGATTACAAGGAGTACGCCCGTCTGGTGAACGAGCGGCCGATCGCTACCCTGCGCGATCTGCTTACTCTGAAGAAGGTCGACAATCCGGTGGCGCTGGAGCAGGTGGAGCCGGCTGACAAGCTGTTCCCTCGCTTCGACTCCGCCGCCATGTCCATCGGCGCGCTGGGCCCGGAAGCCCACGAGGCGCTGGCGGTGGCCATGAACCGCCTCGGCGGCCAGAGCAACTCGGGTGAAGGCGGTGAAGATCCCAAGCGCTTCGGTACCGAGAAGAATTCGCGCATCAAGCAGGTGGCCTCGGGGCGCTTTGGCGTCACCCCCCACTACCTGATGAACGCCGACGTGGTGCAGATCAAGGTGGCTCAGGGCGCCAAGCCCGGCGAAGGGGGCCAGCTGCCCGGTGACAAGGTGACGGCCCAGATCGCCAAGCTGCGTTACTCGGTGCCCGGCGTGACCCTGATCTCGCCGCCGCCCCACCACGACATCTACTCCATCGAGGATCTGGCCCAGCTCATCTTCGACATCAAGCAGATCAACCCGAACTGCCTGGTGTCGGTGAAACTGGTCTCCGAGCCCGGCGTCGGCACCATCGCCTGCGGCGTGGCCAAGGCCTATGCGGACTTCATCACCGTCTCCGGCTACGACGGCGGCACAGGTGCGAGCCCTCTCACCTCGGTCAAGTACGCCGGCTCCCCCTGGGAGTTGGGGCTGGCCGAAACCCAGCAGGCCCTGGTCGCCAACGGCCTGCGCCACAAGGTGCGCCTGCAGGTAGACGGCGGTCTCAAGACAGGTCTGGACATCATCAAGGCGGCCATCCTCGGCGCCGAGAGCTTCGGCTTCGGCACCGGCCCCATGGTGGCGCTCGGCTGCAAATACCTGCGCATCTGCCACCTGAACAACTGCGCCACCGGCGTCGCCACCCAGGATGAGAAGCTGCGCCGCGAGCACTTCACCGGTCTGCCGGAGATGGTGATGAACTACTTCAAGTTCATCGCCGAGGAGACCCGCGAGCTGATGGCCCAACTTGGCGTCACCCAGCTGACCGACCTCATCGGTCGCACCGACTTGTTGGAGGCCCTGCCCGGCCTCACCGCCCGTCAGGCCAAGCTGGACTTGTCCGGCATCCTGGCCCGTCCGGTAGCACCGGAAGGCTCCAGCCTGTTCAGCCAGCAGCACAACCCCACCTTCGACAAGGGGCCGCTCAACCTCAAGATGGTGGAAGACCTGCTGGAGGCCGTCGAGAACATGAGCGGCGGCGAGTTCCGCTACGACATCCGCAACACCGACCGCTCGGTGGGGGCGCGTCTGTCCGGCGAGGTCGTCAAGCGCCACGGCAACCAGGGGATGGCGGCCGATCCGGTCAAGGTACACTTCAACGGTACCGCCGGCCAAAGCTTCGGCGTCTGGAACGCGGGTGGCCTTGAGATGATCCTCACCGGGGATGCCAACGACTACGTGGGCAAGGGGATGACCGGCGGCAAGCTGGTGATCAAACCCCACGTCGGCGTGGCGTTCAAGTCCCACGAGGCGGCCATCATCGGCAACACCTGCCTCTACGGCGCCACCGGCGGCAAGCTCTATGCCGCAGGTACCGCCGGCGAGCGCTTCGCGGTGCGCAACTCAGGGGCACTGGCGGTCGTCGAGGGGATTGGTGACAACGGCTGTGAATACATGACAGGCGGCATCGTCACCGTGCTCGGCGAGACCGGCGTCAACTTCGCGGCGGGCATGACCGGCGGCTTTGCCTACGTGCTCGACGAGTGCGGCAGCTTCGCCAAGCGCACCAACCCCGAGCTGGTTGAACTGCTGGATGTGGCGGATCTTGCCATCCATCAGGAACACCTGCGCGGCATCATCACGGCGCACCTCAACGAAACCGGCAGCTCGCGCGCCGAGGAGATCCTGGCCAATTTCGACTCCTATGTGCCCAAGTTCAGGCTGATCAAACCCAAGTCCAGCGACGTCAAGTCCCTGTTGGGTCACACCAGCCGTTCCAGTGCAGAACTCAGAATCCAGGCGCAATAAGGAGGGAACCCTATGAGCCAGAACGTATTCCAGTTTATCGACGTCCAGCGGGTCGACCCGCCGAAGAAGCCGCTCAAGATCCGCAAGATCCAGTTTGTGGAGATCTACGAGTCCTTCAACCAGGCCCAGGTCGGCATGCAGGCGGATCGCTGCCTCGACTGCGGCAACCCCTATTGCGAGTGGAAGTGCCCGGTGCACAACTACATCCCCAACTGGCTGAAACTGGCCAACGAGGGGCGCATCCTAGAGGCGGTGGAGCTCTCCCACCAGACCAACAGCCTGCCGGAGGTGTGCGGCCGCGTCTGCCCGCAGGATCGTCTGTGCGAGGGTGCCTGCACCCTCAACGATCGCTTCGGCGCCGTGACCATAGGCAACATCGAAAAATACATCACCGACAAGGCGTTCGAGATGGGCTGGCGCCCTGATCTCTCCAAGGTGGTGAAGACCGGCAAGCGGGTCGCCGTCATCGGCGCCGGTCCCGCGGGCCTCGCCTGTGCCGACGTGCTGGCACGCAACGGCGTGACCCCGGTGGTGTTCGACAAGTATCCGGAGATAGGTGGCCTGCTCACCTTCGGCATCCCCTCCTTCAAGCTGGAGAAAGAGGTGATGCAGCGCCGGCGCGAGATCTTCGAGGGGATGGGCGTGGAATTCCGCCTCGAGACCGAAGTGGGCCGTGACGTCACCTTCGCCGACCTGCTGGGCGAGTTCGATGCGGTCTTCCTCGGGGTCGGTACCTACAAGTATATGAAGGGCGGTTTCGAGAACGAGTCTGCGCCGGGGGTCTACGACGCCCTGCCCTACCTCATCTCCAACGCGAACCGCTTGCTGGGCTTCGAGAAGGCGCAAGCCGATTACATCGACTTCGCCGGCAAGCAGGTGGTGGTGCTGGGCGGTGGTGACACCGCCATGGACTGCGTGCGCACCGCCATCCGCCAGGGGGCCGATCGGGTGATCTGTGCCTACCGCCGCGATGCCGAGAACATGCCGGGCTCCAAGCGGGAGGTGAAGAACGCCCAGGAGGAAGGGGTGGAATTCATGTTCAACCTCCAGCCCATCGGCGTGGAGCTGGACGCCCACGGCCGTACCTGCGGCATCAAGGTGGTGAGCACAGAGCTTGGCGCCCCCGATGCCAACGGCCGCCGCAATCCTGTCGTGATCGAAGGCTCCGAGCAGGTGCTGGCTGCCGATGCGGTGGTGATGGCGTTCGGCTTCCAGCCCAACCCCCAGCCCTGGATGGCGGAGTACGGCATCGAGCTCGACAACCGGGATCGCATCAAGGCACCGGAGCAGGCCGAGTATGCCTTCCAGACCAGCAACCCCAAGGTGTTCGCCGGTGGTGACGCGGTGCGCGGCTCGGATCTGGTGGTGACAGCCATCTACGAGGGTCGCAAGGCCGCCGAAGGGATCATGGACTATCTGGCCGTGTAAGCGGCCATCCCAAGACCAACCCAAGCAAACAGCCCCGCTTATGCGGGGCTGTTGTTTTATGTTTGTCGCAAACCGTGATGCAATACCGGGAACACCCTAGCCAGGTCATGTCCGGGAGGCGCTTGGAGATCATGAAAAAGGGGACATGAGGCAGGCGGCGGGATGGTCACGGCACATAATGAACGACTCCGCTGGCGGTAGCGCGCCAGCGGAGGGGATCAGGCGGGTTGCGGCTCCCGCGGAATGGTGGTGACCCAGTAACGACGCCAGTGCGGCGCCTCGTAGAGATCGGGCCAGAACTCGGTCTGGTGCCAGATGGCATTGCCGCGCACCGTGTGAAAGGTGATGGCACGGGCCTCCACCTCGCCATCGGTGATCAGCACTTCGGTCACCACTTCCCGCCCCTGCTCCAGCAGGCGGACGACGTCGAAATTCCAGGGGCCGGCCGCCGGATAGCGCCGGTTGATCTCGACGAAGTTGCTGCGCCCTTCTATTCGCTCCCCTGACTGGGGCCAGTCGCAGATGAAATCTTCGCACAGCCAGCGGGCAGCCTTGGCAAAATCATTGCTCTGCATGGCTTGCCAGTAGGCCTCCACCACCGCTCTTGGTTCCATGGTCTTGTTTTCCATCCCAGCCCTCCTACAGACGCACCACCAGCCACTCCCCCTTGCCCACCGGCACCAGCGAGGTCGCGAAGGCCGGATCCTGCTCCACCTCTGCCATCCACTCGGCCAGCTCCTCGCGATGGGAGACGGCATTGTCCACCACCAGCAGGCCGCGGGGGGCCAGCAGGCGCTGGATCTCGGGCCACCAGGCCTGGTAGTGGCGGCGATCGGAGTCGAGGAAGATGAGCTGATAAGCGGCCTTCGGCAGGGTGGGCAGCAGGGTGCCTGCGTCCCCTGCCAGCTGCTCAATCCAGGCGTCGAGCCCGGCGCGCTCAAAGTTGGCGGCCGCCATGGCCCGTTTGCCCTCGTCCAGCTCTATGGTGGTGACCCGCCCCCCCAGCCGTTTCGCCGCTTCAGCCAACCAGAGGGTGGAGTAGCCGTTGGAGGTGCCTATCTCCAGCACCGCCTGTGCCCCTCTCGTCTGGACCAGCACCGCCAGCAGTTCGCCGGTATCGCGGGTAATGTTGAGCATCTTGCTGCCACGGGAGTGTTGTGCGCCGTCGTGCCGCTCGCCAAACAGCTCCAGCTCCCGTTTCAGTTGTTCCAGTGCCATGTCTCCTCCTTGACGGTGTAAACGAGTCGGCCCGGTGCATGGCATGGCTGGGCCGACCCCGATGTTCATCATGTGGCTGCCTGTTCGTCATCCGGGGGCGTATCCCCCAGCAGGTAGCGAGGGCCGCTGCCAAGGGCGGCGGCCTGATCATCCGGATTGTAAAGTGCGCAGTGCTCGAGGGAGAGGCAGCCACAGCCGACACAGGCGCCGAGCTTCTCCTTGAGCTGCTGCAGGGCCGCGATGCGCCGATCGAGCAGCCCCTGCCACTGACCGGCAATCCCGACCCAGTCGCTGCGATCCGGGGTGCGCCCCTCGGGCAGGCCGGCCAGGGCCTCGCCTATCTCGCCAAGGCTCAGCCCCATGCCCTGCGCCACCCGGATGAAGGCGATGCGGCGCAGCACATCCTGCGGATAGAGCCGCTGTCCCCCGTCGCTGCGCACGCTGCGGATCAGTCCCTTCTGCTCGTAAAAGCGCAGGGCGCTGGCCTTGACGCCGGAGCGTTTGGCTATCTGGCCGATGGCCAGCCATTTGCGTTCCATCGCCACGCTTGACCTCAAGTTAGCTTTAACTTGCACAATCCTGTCTCCCCTCATGAAAGGAGTCAAATGATTATGCATTATCTTCATCAACTGCTCGATGCCAACCAGGCATTTGCCCTCAATGGTCGCGGCACCACCAACCACTGCCCGATGGCGCTGCACGCCCTGCATGAGATGAGCGCCAGCCCAGCGCGGCTGCAGCGTTTCTTTGCCCACTGGCAGGCCAACCATGCCCTGCCGGGGGGTGAACAACAACAGGGGGATGAAAAGGAGATGCAGTTTTTCCGGCTGCGTCAGCAGTTGGCAGCACGGCTGGCTGACGAGGGTTGGCTGCCCGCCTTTGGCGACCTGCTGGAGCAGGGGCTCTCTCCGGCCAGCGGCGCCTTTCATCCGCTGATCCGCCTGGCCTGCGCGCTGGAAAATGGTCACCAGGGAGAGCAGGCCGCCGCCCTGGCTGCCTGGCAATGCGACCCCTTGCGGGTGCCGGCCGGGCAGGGAGCACCGGTGCAGGATATCGACGGCCTGCTGAGAGTACTGGCGCAGCAGTGGGAAGGGTCGCACTGGCAGGGCGAGTGGATCACCGAGCGACTGCGGCAGGTGACGGATGCGCCGACCTGGGCGGCGGGATTGCCGGGCGGGCTCCCGTCATCCTCGGATCTGCTGGTGCAGCTGGCCGACGCGGCCCTCGCCCTCTACTGGCAGACCGGCAACTTTACCGTGCTGCACATGGTGACCGGCAGTCGCGCCGCCGCCATCGTCGCCCGCCACTTGCCTGCGTCATGGCAAGGGCGCTGGCAGATCCTGATGTGGCAGGCGGTGGCGGCCGCCTATGTCACGGTCGGCGCACCGTCACTGCAAAGGCCGGTCTGGCCCGATACCGGCAAGCTGGCGTGGCAACACGTGCTGGCCAGCGCGGTGGAGAGCCTCGACGATCATGTGATCAAGCTGGTGCACTGCTGCTGGCGGGAAGGGCTCGCCAGGCCTTTGCTGGCGGAGCGTTATCTGGCGATAGCTGCCCGCGCAACGGGTCTGCTGGCGCCCCTTAGCAGGCCGGATGCCATCTAAGGGCTGGGCTCCACAGGATGGGACCGCCCCTAGGAGGCGGGCAGCCGGGTGAAATGAATGACGGGGCAGCGGGGGGCCACGCCCCGGGTCAGGGTCAGCGGCTGGGCACGGTAACTCAGCCGGTAGCTGCCGGGCCGGGAGAGATCGTAGACCAGGGTCAGATCCGCGTCGGCCTGACTCTGCTGACCAGCCCCCAGCAGGAAGAAATCCTCGGCGCCCGGGTTGCCCCGCTTGGCCAGCGGGCCCTTGTAGGGCAGCGGCTGTTCATCGAGGGTGAGATCGATGGCATCGGCAAACCAGCCTTCGAACGGCGTGAACCAGCTCAGCACCTCGAGCGGCCCCTCCCCCCGGTTGGTCAGGGTCATCACCAGCGGCAGCGGCTCGTTGACCCGGCTTTGTGCCTTGACCGACAGCTCACACTGCAGGGGGGCCAGCGCCAGGGTGGTGAGCAAGAGTGTCATCATGGTCGCTCCTTCCTGTGACAAACGACATGGACAAAAAGGGGCCTTGCGGCCCCCGGTCGGCAAATCAGTTTTCGCTCGGCGTGTTCTCGGCGAAGTACTCGTGGTTGTCGGCGTTGTTGAGCGCCTTGACCGGATCCGTCTTCGCCAGGTTGCGGGCATTGGCCTGACCGTAACCCAGATCGTCGGTGCCCGCCACCACATTGAAGTGGCTCAGCTCGTGAACAATGGTGCCGGCACGGGAGTCAGTCCCGCTGACCGGTGCGGTCCAGAAGCTCTTGCACAGGTAGACCTTGTAAGGCTGATCCGGATAGACATAAGCAAAGTAGCTCTGCTTGCAACCACAGTCGAAGGTGAGCGGCTTGTTGTCGATGGCATCCTTGATCTTGCTGAAGTGGGTCTCGGCCTGATCCCAGCGCGACGCATCATAGGCGCCAAACCAGCTGCGGTAACGCTGGCCATCCGGCTTGTCCACCGCCAGGTAGCTGCTGGAGTTGTTGGTGATGCCGCTGGCGGCATCCAGCGCCGCCAGGATGTCGCTCTTCTGGGTGTTGGTGCAGCGGCCACTGAAACTGACCGAGGCGGTCACCGCCTGCGGCTCGACCAGGGGAGCCGCCTTGGCCAGCACCCGTTCGTCGCTCACCCCTTCTACCCACAGGGTCACGGCATTGGATTCGCTCGCCTGGGCCTGCTTGGCCTTGGCGGCTTTCGCCTCTTGTGGCAGCGTCGGCAGCAGGTAGCGGATGCTGTACTGGCCCTGGGCGCTCATGTCGTAGAGACCGGAGACTTCAGCCTGCACCGTCAGGCTCTGGCCGGCCTTGAGCAGCTGGAAGTCCTTGTCGGTCGGGGCAGCCCGCTTGATCAGGGCCCCCTCATAGCTGACCTGCTGGCCGTCCCGCTCCACCAGGAACAGGGGGGCATCCTCGCTGCCCGGCAGTTGCCATTTGAGCAGGCGAACCGGCTTATCCCCGGTGTTGGTCAGGGTCAGGTTGACGCGCACGTCGTCGCTGCTGCCATCCACCAAGGTGAGCTTGGCATCGAGCCCGGCGGCGCAGAGCGGAGAGGCCAGCACGCCGGCCAGCAACAGGGCAATGGGAGTCGCTTTCATCATGTTTCCTCATTCATTGAGTGTCGCCTTGTCAGGCGGTTTGCTTCCTTCAAGGCCCTCTTTGGGGCTCAACCACCCTAGAGCAGTTTTTTTCTGCGACCATCCCACCATATGGGTGACGCCCCCCAGGATAGGGGGAACGCCAGGTATCCCTCGCTGCTGCGACAACAATCGCGGCCCCTCCCCCTTGCCTCTTGTCTGCGGCGGATTACGCCCATAAAAAACCCCGGCACCGGGCCGGGGTCTCAGACAAATGGCACTCACTCTTTGCAGGGGCCCACCAGCAGGGCCAGCGCTGGCAGCGCATTGCCCGGCACCAGCCGGTAGGCCTTGTGGTGCTTGACCAGGGTGGTCTTCTTGTTGCCCTGGCTCAGCAGCAGGCCGTGGGTGAAGGCGCCTTGCGCCAGTCGGGCCTCGTCGCCGCGCACATAGAGGGTGAGCGGCTTGACCAGCTCACCCGCCTCGATATGGCCCTGATATTCGCTGGCACTGATGATGAGGCTAGGCTGACCGCCCGACTGCAGGCGCAGCTTGGCGCTCACCTCGCTGTCGGTGATCACTAACCAACCCTCGGCCGCGAGCTCGGCCAGCAGGGCCGCCAGCTTGCTCCCCAGCTGCAGCGGTTCGCATGTGGCCCGCTCATACTGGCGAATGATCCGCTCAAGCAGCCCCTTGAGATCGGCGCCGGCCCCCAGGGTGCGGCCCAGCTGCACCCACTCTTTCAAATCTTCCATCACCAGGCGGGAGAAGCGCTTCGCCTTGAGGGATTCCGCCATCCAGCTGCAGAGAAAGTGGCTCTCTTGCGCCGGGGTGCGCTTGCCAGCCTTCTGCTCGGCGGTACGGGCCAGTTCGGCCAGGCTCTGGCCGGCCATCTCGAGCAGGGCCTGATTGTAGGTGGGAGAGGTCATAAGCAATCCTTCAGTTGACCGCGACGAGTCAACACCGATGACAGAGAAGGCAAAGGCGCCAGTGGCGCCTTTGCGGTTCAATAGAGCGTGCGCCCTTATTTAGGCTGACGCGGCTTCTTGGCGGCCGCCAGGCGCTTGAGGCGCTGGCCCTGCAGCTTGGACTCCGCCATGGCCTGGGCGGCGGCGTTGTCTTCACGCTGGGGGCGCTTGCCGAAGCGGCGGCGCTCCTGCAGCTGCTTGATCAGCTCGTCGCGGCTGCTCACCTCGTAGCCCGGCACCATGATGCGGCGGATCTTCTGGCCGATCAGCGCCTCGATCTCCAGCAGGGTGCGCTCTTCTTCACGGCTGACGAAGGAGATGGCCATGCCGCTCTTGCCGGCGCGACCGGTACGGCCGATGCGGTGCACATAGTCTTCGGCGAGGAACGGCAGATCATAGTTGACCACGTATTCGAGGTTCGGGATGTCCAGCCCGCGCGCGGCCACTTCGGTGGCCACCAGCACCCGCAGCTTGCCTTCGCTGAACTCGCGCAGGGCGCGGCGACGGCTGCCCTGGGCCTTGTCGCCGTGCACCACGGCGGACTTGATGCCATCGAGGTTCAGCTCCTCCACCAGCTCGTCGCAGCTCTCGCGGGTGCTGGCGAACACCAGTACCTGCTGCCAGTTCTGCTTGCCGATGAGCTCGGAGAGCAGCTCGCGCTTGCGCTTCTGCTCCACCGGGTAGACGGTGTGGCTGACGGTGTCGGCAGTGGAGTTCTGCTTGTTGACGGCCACCACCTGCGGCTTGTCCAACATCAGGTTGGCCAGCTTCTTCACCGCCTCTGAGAAGGTGGCGGAGAACAGCAGGTTCTGACGGGTCTTGTTGACCGCCTGCAGGATCTTCTGCACATCGGCGCTAAAGCCCATGTCGAGGATGCGGTCCGCTTCGTCCAGCACCAGGGTCTCGACCCCGGAGAGGCTCAGGTTGCAGGCGGTGAGGTGTTCGAGCAGACGGCCCGGGGTCGCCACGATAATGTGAGCGCCCGCTTTCAACCGCTTGGCCTGCACGTCCTGCTTGCCGCCACCAACGATGGTGAGGGTGGTGATATCCAGATACTTGGCGAAGTCATTGATGTTGCTCGCCACCTGGGCCGCCAGCTCGCGGGTCGGGGTCAGGATCAGCACCCGGGCGTTGGAAGGCTGCACCGGCGCCGGATTGTCCACCAGTCGCTGCAGGATCGGCAGGGCGAAGGCGGCGGTCTTGCCGGTGCCGGTCTGGGCGCTGGCCAGCAGGTCACGGCCACGGCGAACGGCCGGGATGGCCTGGCTCTGCACAGGGGTCATCTCCTGATAACCGCACTCTGAGATGGCGCGCAAAATCTCGGGGGCAAAATCGAACGATTCAAATCTCATAATGGGTTCCTGTGTTCCAGCGGGACTGTGGCTGGCCTGGTTGGCTCGGCATGAGCAAGAAGTCGGCTATGACCACCGACGGCTGTGCCTGACATCAAGTCAGAGAGTGGCCGGAAAATGGCGGGCGCGAAGTGTAACAGATAGGCGGCGCAAATTCTGCCTCAAAAACGTTCCTTTTCACGGCGTCCCGGATCGCCCCCCATGGGCCGGTCCGGGCTGGCTCCAGCTTAGCCTCCCCGCCCGTTTCTGACCTGGAAATCGCGCTGGAACAGGCACATGCGGATGGCGGTGCGGTAGTGGCCATCGATGAAAAACTCCTCTTTGAGCTCCCCTTCCGGCTCGAATCCCAGCGCCTGATAGATGTGGATGGCCCGGGCGTTGTCCCGATCGACGATGAGATAGAGCTTGTGCAGGTTGAGCACATTGAAGGCGTACGTCATCGCCTTGAGGGTTGCGCTCCTGGCATACCCCTTCCCCTGATGGGCGGGGGCGATGATGATCTGGAATTCGGCACGGCGATGGATGCTGCGAATGTCCACCAGCTCCACCAGCCCCACCTGGCTGCCCGCCACCTCGAGGATGAAGCGGCGCTCATGCTGGTCGTGGATGTGCTTGTCATAGAGCTGGGCCAGCTCCATGTAAGCCTCGTAAGGCTCCTCGAACCAGTAGCGCATGATGCTGGCATTGTTGTTGAGCTGATGAACGAACTTGAGATCCTCGCGCTCGAGAGGACGAAGGGTCAGGGTGTCGGGGGATGACATAAGGTACCTGCTTGCAGATTGGAAGGGCGCCGGCCAGCCAAAGGGGGCGGCGCCATGACATGAAAAGGGGGAGAAACGGGGGCAAGGCCCCTGCCCTCTTAGCGGATGCGGTTGGTCGGTCGCTTGAGCAGACGGATGGCGATGGCCGCCATGGCGATAACGAAGAGGCCGAGCGAGGTCACCAGCAGACACTTGGTCAGCAGCTCGTGGTGCTGGGCGAACACCGGGGTCGCCATCACGAACTTGCCCACCAGGCTCAATACCAGGGCCCAGAGGAAGGCGCTGGCGAAGCTGGCGATCATCACCCGTGGCAGATGCAGGCGCGAGACCCCCATCAGCATGGGCGTCAACACCCGCACGAACGGCACGAAGCGGGAGGAGAACATGGCCCAGAAGCCGTAGTTGTGCAGCAGGCGCGAGGCCCGCGGCAGGCTGCCATCCGGTATCATCCGCTCCACGTGGCCCATGAAGGAGGTGCCGTGCAGCGCCTGGCCCTGCACGTAGGCGATGAGGCTGCCAAGCCCGGCGGCAAGCGGCATGTAGAGCAGCGTCACCTCGGGGCCGAGCACTCCCATGCCCACCAGGCCGCCGGCCAGCAGCACCAGGCTATCGCCGGGCAGGGGCAGGAACACGAAACTCGATTCGAGAAACAGGATCACCACCAGGCAGGTGACGAGCAGACCCACGGCCTGCATCTGGATCAATTGGTCAAAGTCCTGTTGCCATATGGCAAGCAGCATCTCCTGCATCTGGTGACTCCCATCAACTTCATGAGGTGGCCCGACGGCCTCCGGTGCGGCAGACCCTCCCCTGTCGCCAACCCCTCTCTTCCCTGAGGGTGGCCCGTTATACACCCGGCCAAGTGAACAAGAAATTAATACAGGTCACGGATAGACGAGATAATCGGCTGCGGGCCCTAAAAAAATGAGGCCCGCATCTGTCGTGCGGGCCCCGGCCATCCAGGTACTCAGCTGTATTTGAGCCGCTGCAGCTTGGTGAGGGTGAGCAGGGTCTGGGCCGAGAGATCGCACACCGACAGCACGAAGGCGAGCTCGTCCGGGTGCCAGACCTCCTCCAGCCTAGCCCGCTCGGCGATGATGAAACCGAGCAGCTCATCCCCGTGCTTGAGGGGCGCCATCAGGATGGTGCCGGAGAGCCCCTCCAGCCCGAGCTGGGCCAGCATGGCGCCAAAGCGGGTCAGATCGTAGGGCTCGCGCAGGATGAGGCAGGGCTCGTGCTCGGGCTTGGAGGATTCGTAGCGCCCCTGGATCAGCGCATAGGGCAGGTGAAACCCCTGCTGATGGTGGAGCTTGGGCAGGAAGAAGAGATCCTGGCAGTACATGGATTGCCTGTCTTCGGCGCTGAACCAGACGCTGGCCCGCACCGCCCCGGTGCCGGCGCAGATCGCCTCGTTGATGTGACGGGCGGCCTGGCCCGGATCCTCGCCGGTCAGCAGATCGCTCTTGGCCAGGTGAATGAGGGCGCCGTGCTGCAGCTTCTGGCGGGCTTCGCTGTCGGCCTGCTGCTGGCGCAGGCTGTCGAGATGATCGAGCATCCGGTTGCAGTCGACGGCCACCTGGGAGATCTCGTCACTGCCCTCCACCAGCAGGCGGCGCACCGCGCCGTCCTCGCCGATGAGCCGCAGATTGGCACTCAACCGCTGCAGGCGGGCGGCGATATAGCCGTTGAGGATCAGCAGCACCAGGCCGCCAAACAGCAGTACCCCCAGGCTCAGCAGCCAGAAGATGCGCCGCTCGACAGCCTTGCCCTCCAGCATCAGATCCCGCGGCAGGGTGAAGCGAAAGATCAGGGGGTCTTCCTCTCGCAGGGTATCGATCTGGGCCAGGGTGAGCAGCCGCTCCTCCTGCGGCAGGATCAGGCTGTCATTGGCCCTGAGCCTGGCCAGGGTGGTGACCCCCAGGCTGGTGGCCAGCTGCTGCGGACTGAGAAACGAGAGCGACAGATTAGTGCGCTTTTGCAGCTGATGAACCAGTCGGGTGTTGAAAGCCTTGAGCAGCAGCAGGGTGCCGCGGCTCGGCCCCTCCCCCTCGCTGGTCAGGATCTGGGTGGCGGCCAGCAGGTAGTAGCGCTCCCCGTCAAACCAGATGCCGCCATTGGGCTTGAGGCTGCCGTAGCGCACCAGATAGTCGGTGAGCGGCGCGAGCTCGTCCGGTGTCTGCGCCAGCAGCTTGCCGCCGTGATAGGCAAAGGCCACCTGCGGCTGCTTGTCGGCGTCATAAAGAGCCACCAGATCCACCGCCAGGGTCTCGAAGGTGCGGGCGTTGAGGTTGGCCGCCAGATAGGCGGGATCACGGCTCGCCATGTAGGCGTAGGTGTCATCCCACTCGGACCAGTCCTGCCCCAGTATGGTGAGCTGATCCAGTTCGGCCTGCACCACGGCCCTGACCCGCTCGCGGTTGCGCTCCACACTCAGGCGCTCCAGCTCGCCAAACTTGTTGCCTACCACATAATGAAGGCCGACATAGCCGACCCCCAGCAACAGCAGCAGCGTCAGCACTATGGTCAGCGTAATCTTGCGGCTGATCTTCATCTTTACCCACACTCCCGAACAGGTGACCCATTGAGTTTAATGGATTTTGCCTCGCCATCCGCCTTGTGTGCGAAAAACCTCGCCAGGGCGCTCAGCCCTTCGCCGCGGGGAGAAAACATCGCCTGAAAAGGTTCATTCGACTCGGTATATGAGCTGCCAAGCCAGCCAAAAATCGCTACAGTGTAACCGTGCCTCAGCGCAAGAGGCGTCACGGAGCCCGTCATGCTCATACCACTCGTTCACCCGCTGCGCAGCGCCCTGCTGCTCACCCCGCTGCTTGGCCTCGGCCAGCCGGCCATGGCCGAGGAGGAGTCGCGGGTGCAACAACGCGCCAATGCGGTGGTCTCCCTGATGACCTTTACCGTGGTGCCCGACATCACCGCCAGCAACATCAACATCGGCAGCGGCACCAATCAATCCTCGGCCCTCAACATGACCCAGGTCGGCGGCGGCGCCACCATGAGCGAGAGCGTGCCGGTTTATCTGGAAGGGACCCTGGGATTCAGCCGCTACGATCCCCAGTTCGTGATCAGCAACGGCAGCGAGAGCCGCACCCTCCCCACCAAGTGGAACAGCCTGACGGCCACCGGCGGGATCGGCTGGGACATAGGGCTGCACCGGGACAGACACGGCGGCAACCTGGTGCTGCGCCCCATCGGCAACATCACCCTTGGCACGGTGGCGAGCGATCTGCGCATCGGCAACTGGCTGCTGGGTCAGTACACCGGCAAGAACCTCGACTTTCTCGATGGCGGCCGGCTCGACGTCTATGGCCTCGGCGGCGCCATGATGCTGGACTACGAGCTCTTCTCCCCCGCTCAGGACATCGACGCCGAGCTGCGCTACTCCTATCAGCACCTGCAGAGTTTTGGTGGCACCGCCGCCAGCGTGACCGGCCAGGCCAACGCCGAAAACCTCGGCCTCTATCTGCGCCGCCGCGCCCCCATCGGCAGTCTGACGCTGCTGGGCAAACCCGTGCGCTACGTGCTGGAGGGGGCCCGCACCGAATACCTGGGCGAGCAGCGCGGCCTGCTCGGCTTCAACTCCCTCAACTCACTCGGCCTCGGGCTGGAGCTCGACAGCAGCAAGTACGATATCTTCGTCACCCGCACCCGGCTGGTGGCCCGCTATATGTTCAGCCACAACACCAGCGGCTACGGTGTCGGGCTGGCGATGAGCTTCTAGGCCAACCCTTCATTTATTTGCCTGCGCCGCTAGCTCCGCAATGGGTCCAGCCTCCACGGCGACAGCATCGGGCTGGCGATGCACCGCCAGGCCAACCCCTGCACTTATTTGCCTGCGCTGCTGACTCAGGGCGTTGTGCCGCCTTCCTCGTCAAAGGTGGCGGCCAGGGACACCAAATAGACCGTCATGCCCCGCTGGCTATCAGACACACCGCCTATCACTTTTGCCGGCCCCGGAGAGAGGAAGACCTGGTTGCTGAGCTCGCGCCGCTCGCCACTCTTGCCCAGCTGCAAGATGGTGATGTGGTAGACACCCGCGTCCTGGCTGTCGCGTGTCACCTTCACCCGCTCCCCCTCTCTTTCGAACTGCCACACGGGGCCACCCTGGGCAGGGATCTCGATGTAACGGCTTTGCGCTGACAGTGGCTGCACGGTCAATTCCGTCGCACTCGCGGCAGAGCCAGCGAGCAGCAGGCTAAAGAGTATGGCGTTTGTCATGATGACTTCCTTCCCGGTTCATATGGTATTGCCGTGGTACAAGGTAAACGGGTTGCCAGCAGGCAACCCTCACTTGCTTTACAAAAAGGTGGCAATCCTAACCAGTTTTCATCGCATAGCACAGGGGGCCTCCCTCAACGCGACTCCCTACGCCAGGCTGTCACTACCAACCGCTTGATCCCGCTCGCACTTTTTCATCATTGAGTGATTTAACATTGCCAGATGACCCTGTATAAAAAGAGAACGCCCTTGTCTGCTGCACCAACCATGGGTATCAGGGGCTTCCCAGACGGAAGAGATCGACAAGGACATCACCATGGCCAAGTTCCTCAATACCAGTGCAACCAATTACTTTCTTGAAGAACTGATCAAGGACGCCAAGGAGCGACTGATCCTGATCAGCCCCTTCCTCAAGCTCAATGCACGGAATGCAGATCTGGCGCCGGCTTGCCACAACACGGTACTGATGACCAGCAAATGGGGAGATACCAGGGACAACAGCTTCTGGGGCTGCCCCAGCTATCCCATATGCCGCAGCATCATCCCCATCGAGACACATCCTTGACCCGGGTCTGTGAAGGCTAAATCACATGGATATCACTGCTGCCACAGCCCCGCTGCTGACTCAGTTCTGGTTTCTTCTGCCACTGCTGTTGATTGCCACCCTGATCAAAACACCCTGGTTCAAGGGGAGGGTCGAGGAGTGGTTTATCAATCTCAGCCTCCGTCTCTTTCTCGACAAGCAGGAATATCACCTGCTCAAGGACGTGACCCTGCCTACCCCGCAGGGCACGACCCAGATAGACCATGTGCTGTTATCACGCTTAGGTAGTGGTTCTCATATCTATGAGAACATGCTCGATCAAGAGTAAAAAATATTTTTTCATATATATGGAGAAGGTAATAAATATGAAATGGCAAGAGCTTGAAAAAATCGTAAAGATAGTATCTGAAGCAAAATTTGGTGGTACAGCAAGAGCAGAAAACATTGCAGGTGTTAAATGTGACTGTGTTATTAACCTTAATGAAGGACGAGCGGTCATCATAGAAATAAGCAAGCAAAACAACATTAATAAACTTAGAACCGACTTGGCAAAGTTCAACACAATAAGACCGCATTTTTTTCAAAAAATATTTTCCCTGACTGCTATTTTATCACCGAGGAAGACCCTACATCAGCATTAATTGATGCAGGGAGAGCTCAATTTGTTAAAGTTTTTTCAGCAAGACAATATTTCGATAGTATATTAGGTATATTTAAATATTCTTCCGTGAGAAAAAAGGCAGCTTTTGGCTCTGCAGTAGATATATACTCCAGAGAACCTGACAACTATAAATACGTTCCAGTGACATATTACAGCGACAATGGTGATAAATACTCCATAGAGAGAATTGCATCCGAACTAGTGAAGGGTAGAACCATTGTTTTAATAGGCGATTATGGTTCAGGTAAAAGTCGATGTACTAAGGAGGTATTTGAGCAGATTATAGATTCCCATCCCCATCACTTAAAAAACCCAATCTCCATCAATCTTCGTGATAATTGGGGTTTAAACAGAGCACAAGAGATACTAACGCGTCATTTCACCGATCTAGGAATGAATGACATCATAAATGACGTCATGAAGGTTGCATATACTTCGAGCATTATATATTTATTGGATGGCTTTGACGAAATCGGTGCGCAGACATGGAGCGACGACCCAACAAAATTAGTATCAATACGCCAGCGATCTCTCGTGGGCGTAAAAGAGCTTATAGCAGATAGTAAAGGTGGAATACTTATAACTGGTAGGGAACACTATTTCAATAATGATGCAGAATTAATCACATGCTTGGGTCTAGACAAAAAAAGCCCTATATTTATTAGATGCAATCAGGAGTTATCTGGAGAGCAATTTTCAAACATGCTTGGTTCTACGTTTTCATCCATTCCTCTATGGATGCCAAAGAAGCCACTAATTGCTGCAATTATGCGAAGCATTGAACCGACAGTACTTAAACAGCTATTTTCATCCAGCCAAGGAGAATTTGACTTTTGGAATATGCTGATTGACGCATTCTGCATACGCGAGGCTAATATAAATAAAATATTAGACCAAGAAATAATAAGAAGCTTATATACAAAGATTGCTCGCTTAGCACGTCAAACAAAGACACCACTGGGACCTATATCAATAAAACAAATTAATGATGCTTTTGAGCAAACAACTGGGCGCCCTCCTACAGATGAATCTGCAATTGTCTTGCAACGACTTCCCGGTTTGAGTCGGATAGGAGCGGAAAGTTTAGACAGGCAATTTATTGATACTTACATTCTGGATGGTCTTAAAGCAGAAGATGTTATAGATATATATTCCACAGGCAACAGCAACATTATGAAAAGTACTTGGATAAACCCATTAGATGATTTTGGATATCGAATGATTTCTTCAAGAGTCGTCGATTCAAATCAAGCTGGCCTTATTCTTTCATTTATAAAGAGGCATATCAATGAAGACAATAAAATACTACTTTCAGATCTTATATCATCATTATTCCTGATTGATGAGAGCCCTATAGATTTTAATGGCTGCGTTATTGAAAGAGGAAAGTTTAGTGCTATTAACCTCTCCAACGAAAGCATAAGAAATATTATTTTCTCAGATTGTTACTTTTAATCCGTTGACATAACGGATTCATCACCAAACAATATATCAATTACTGACTCTATCATTTTAAAAATGTCGGGAATTACTGGCATTGAACACATGCCATTATGGATTAAAAAAACCCATGTTGATTCTTATCAAAATCTTAAAACTCTCTCAGCTATACGTGAAGCGGGCCTAAGCGTAGCACAAACCTTCTTGTTATCAAGTCTTAGAAAACTATTTCTTCAACCTGGAGGTGGTAGAAAAGAAAGTAGTATGTATAAAGGATATGGAGATTCATCAACAAAGAAAACATGTGAAAAGGTAATTCATTTGTTAGTAAGTGATGGATTCTGCCAAAAATATAAAGGAAACTCTGAGTTCCTCTATATTCCTGACCGAGCTTATACATCCCGAGTCAATATGATCATGAGCCAGCTAACAACTTCAGATGATGAAATTTGGAAACAAGTGTCAAGGATGAGGTAACTGAAATAAACTCTACTACTGGCTAATATCGTTATAAATTCCTTAACAAAGGCGGCCAATTGACCGCCTTTGTTACTTTTAGCAATCAGCGGATCGTCGCCATCTTCTGCACGCAGCGCTGTTCGCGTTCATCCACCCGCTTGGCAAACCAGGCGGTGGTGAGGTTGCGGGTGATCTTGGGGCTTTTCAGCTGGATGCCGGGCAGGATGGCGCGCGGCAGCCGTTTGCCCGCCTGCTTGTCGGCCAGGGTGAAGACCCTGTGGTAGAGATCACTCTGGGCAAACTCGCTGCTGTCGCCGAGTTTGAGGCTCTGGTGGATGGCCTGCTTGCTCATGCTGAGCTGGCCGGCGATGGCATGAACCGCGAGCTCGGTCTTGCCCGGCAGATCGGAGTCGTAGCGAATAAGATCCCCGTCCAGCGCCAGGTTCTTGCCACTCAGCCGGCTCACTGCGGCCTGGAAGGCGGCATTGCGGCTCGCATACCAGCCCGCATTGAAGTCGGCGAAGCGGTAGAGGGTATCGGGGTAGTCAGCCGGGTAGCCGAAGATATGTTTGGTACCAAACCAGATGCCACCGCGGCGGGTGAACACCTCGTGGCGAATGGAATCCTTGACCGGATAGGGGTAGCCGCGGGTGTTGGCCTCGGCAAAGGCGACGCTCACCTGCATGGGGCCGCCGGTACGCACCGGGTTCATGTTGCCAAAGAGCTGCTTGCCCATCGGCACCTCCCCGATCATGTCTTCAAAGATCTCGCTCATCTCCCGCTCGGTACGCAACTTGTCGATGCGCTCGGCGTAGGTTTTGCCGGTGGGGGATTTGATGGAGAGCGCGGTGCGCACCATGAATTCGGGAATGAGCAGCTTGCCGGCGCGGGCATTGATCTCCTTCCAGGCTATCTTGCCAAGACCCGGCACCACGGGGTCGGCCTGGTAGGTGGCCTCCTGCTCGGCCACCGCCAGCACGGTACAGACGTTGTGATCGCTCACCGTCAGCCCCTGACTGGTGAGCGCCGTCACCACGTCGTTGGCCCAGCCCGGCTTGTCCACCACGTTGCGCGGCAAGAAGGTGACGATGCGGCTCTTCATGTCGGCCGGCTTTTGCGGCTGCATCGCCTTGGGAATGGGGCGCCCCGCCGGGGTCCCCGAGGTCGACGGCGTGGCCGGTGCGGGCGGCTCGCTGGCACAACCGGCGAGCAGCAAGGTGACGAGCAGCGGCAACCCGCGCACGACCACAGAAGGAGAGAATAGAGACATGATCATCAAGGCATCCGGTACAGAGACTGTGCCCGACCTGTATCAGGCGAGCAAATGGTCGCTCATTGTAGAGGATTGATCCACAAGGCTAAAGCCTGATGGCCGCGGCGTTCTATTGTGCCTGACAGCCCCTGCCGTCATCCCCTCGCAAACCAGGATGACAAAGGCCCATTGATAAGCTTTTATCGAGAGTGATTTACATTTAGAATGCCGCCGCCCGGACGCTCACGGTATGGACCCCATGGACAGACTGACCCTTCTCTTTGACCCCGTGCAGCGGTGGCTGATCACGCCGCTCTGGCACTGCCTCACCGGATTGCTCGATTTCAATGGGCGCCTGGGTGTCCCCTTCTTGCTGATCTCGGGCACGATCGCCTACCTGCTCTATCGCTATCGACGCCGCCAGGGAGATCCCGGCGCCCGCAGCTTTAGCAGTTTCCTCGGGGGCCGGGCCGTCTGGCTGCACCCCTCGGCTCTGCTCGACTACCAATACTATCTGGTGCGGGCGCTGCTCCATGTGGCGCTGATCCTGCCGATCCTGGCCCTGCTCCACCCCTGGCTGCTGCAGGCTGAGGATGTCCAGTCTGCCCTGACCCGGCTGTGGGGGGAGCGTCCCCGGCTGGCCGAGGCGAGCTGGCTGATGATGCTCTACGGTCTGGGCGTCTTTCTCATCAGCGATCTGGTGCATTACTGGCTGCACCGCGCCTTCCACAGTCGCTGGCTCTGGGAGTTTCACAAGGTACACCACAGCGCGACCGTCATGGTGCCGCCGACAGCGAGCCGCATCCATCTGGTGGAGAAGCTGTGCGAGATGCTGGCCAAGGGGAGCTGTCTTGCCCTCTACGCCGGCGCCTTCCACTGGCTGTGTGGCGGCACAGTGCGCCCCTACACCCTGTTCGGGGTGAGCTACCTGGTGCTGCTGTTTAACTCCCTGGCTGCCAACCTGCGCCACACCCATGTCTGGCTCTCGTTTGGCCCGCGGCTCGAACATGTCTTCAACAGCCCGGCCCAGCACCAGATCCACCACAGCCGTGATCCCCGCCACTTCAACCACAACTTCGGCACCAACCTCTCGCTCTGGGACTGGTGGTTCGGCACCCTCTATGTGACCAACAGCCAACCCGAGCCACTCTCTTTCGGGGTCGGTCCCAGGGACAACGAGCGCTACAGCCACCTGAGCGCGCTCATCCTGCGCCCCTTCCTAGTCACCGCACTCAAGCTGTGGCGCACCCTGCCGCGCCCGCGCGGGCGTAATGCGATGGCCGATTGAGCCTGGCAGCCATAAAAAACGCCACCTTGCAGTGGCGTTTTTTATTGGCGAAGAAGCGTGCTGGCTCAGGCGCTCTGGCGCAGCGCCTCTATCTGGGCGGCGCCATTGATCACCGCCTGCAGGGAGGCGCTGACCACGTCGCGGCCGATGGCCACCCCGCAGGTGCGGGTCCCGTCCACGCTCAGCAGCACATAGGCCGCCGCGCGGGACTCGGTACCGGCGGTGAGGGCGTGCTCGGAGTAGTCGAGCACGTCGATGTGCATCCCGGTCTGGCGCTGCCAGCCGTTGACCAGCGCCGTGATGGCCCCCTCCCCCTCGCCACTGAGCTGCAGCGAGCCGGTCGGGGTCTGCAGCTCGAGGCGCAAACTCTCCTGGCTGTCGCGACCAAGCTGGAAGCGGCCGATGCGATAGCCGTGGGCAGGCTCGAGGTAGTGGCGCTCGAACAGGGTGCGGATCTGCTCCGGGCTGATTTCGCTGCTGCTGGCTTCGGCCTCGGCCTGTACCCGGCGGCTGAAGTCAATTTGCAGCCAGCGCGGCAACTGCAGGCCGAGGTCGCGCTCCAGCAGATAGGTAACCCCGCCCTTGCCGGACTGGCTGTTGATGCGGATCACCGCCTCGTAGCTGCGCCCCAAGTCTGCGGGGTCTATGGGCAGGTAAGCCACGTCCCAGTAGTGGTCCGGTTTTTCTGCCGCGAGAGACTTGCGGATGGCATCCTGGTGGCTGCCGGAAAACGCGGTGTAGACCAGCTCGCCGGCATAGGGGTGGCGCGGGTGCAGGGCAATCTGGGTGCAGGCCCCTACGGTGGCGACGATGGCATCCATGTCGGAGAGGTTGAGCTCGGGGTCGATCCCCTGGCTGTAGAGGTTCATGGCCATGGTGACGATGTCCATGTTGCCGGTGCGCTCGCCGTTGCCGAGCAGGGTGCCCTCGATGCGATCCGCCCCCGCCAGCACCGCCAGCTCGGCAGCGGCCACCCCACAGCCCCGATCGTTGTGGGTGTGAATGGAGATGCTCACCTCGGGGCGCGCCTTGAGATTTCGGCAGAACCACTCCACCTGATCCGCAAACACGTTGGGGGTGCTCACCTCCACCGTGGCCGGCAGGTTCAGGATCATGGGGCGAGCCGCCGGGCGCCACTCGTCGATGACGGCGTCACACACCTCGACGGCAAACTCCACCTCGGTGCTGCTGAAACTCTCCGGCGAGTACTGAAAGCTCCACTCGGTGCCCGGATTGCGGGCCGCATACTCGCGCACCCAGCGCGCCCCCTGCACGGCGATGGCCTTGACCCCTTCTCGCCCTGAGTTGAACACATAGTTGCGCTGGGTCGGGTTGACCGAGTTGTAGACGTGGACGATGGCCCGCTTCGCCCCTTTGAGGGCCTCGAAGGTGCGGGCGATGAGATCTTCGCGCGCCTGCACCAGCACCTGGATGGTGACATCGTCCGGAATCAGGTTGCGGTCAATAAGTTCGCGCACGAAGTCGAAATCGGGCTGAGAAGCCGCCGGGAAGCCCACCTCGATGTGCTTGAAGCCGATGTGCACCATCAGCGCCCACATCTGCAGCTTCTGGGCCACCGTCATGGGCTCGACCAGCGCCTGGTTGCCGTCGCGCAGATCCACGGCGCACCAGAGCGGCGCCCGCTCCAGCACCCGGTTGGGCCACTGGCGATCCGCCAGATTGATGACGGGGGCACGGCGGTATTTGCGATGATCGAAGCTCATATTCTGATTCCCTTGGCTGATAGACGAACGGCTGACTGGCGGCTGACAGAGGGACGAAGAGAGGGAAGCGGGGCGGCGCGGTAACGCCGGCCCTGACGAGTCGCGAGGCGGTAACCCCACGCCCGGTATCCTGCGGCCCTTCCCGGTAAGAAAGGCCGGCCGCACAACCCGATAAGGCTGCGGGCCCGATCTGTTCGCCCCTGCATCGGCAGGCGCAGACGACCTGATCCGTTGACTCCTGTGACGAGAACCCAGTATAGAGAGGCGACGCGGGTGAGAGATTGCAAAGAGCGCTGTGAAATAGATCTATTGCACAATCATTGTGATGTTTTATCTGATTATTGAGTGACTCTCTCCCTCAGGTTCCCTGACCAGGCATTTTCCCCTCTGTCCCGCAGCCTTCGGCCAATAAAAAACCCCGCCATCGCTGGCGGGGTTTTATCGGGTCACGAAGGAGGCGTTCCTCCTTCATCACACGGTCTTAGCGGCTTTTCAGCTGGCTCTCGACCTTCTGGTGCAGCTCCTGCACCGAGCTCACGTTGGCGGTAGCATCGACTGTGATGGCCATGCAGGTGGCGAACGCCGCGTGCAGCGTGGTGGTGTACGCCACCTTGTGCTGCAGGGCGCCACGGCGCAGCTGCTTGGAGTCCTCGATGGCACGGCGGCCCTCGGCGGTGTTCACGATGTAGGTGTACTCGCCATTCTTGATGCGGTCCAGAATGTGCGGACGGCCCTCGTGTACCTTGTTGACCAGGCGCGGGTTGATGCTCGCCTCACCCAGGGTCACCGCAGTGCCGTGAGTAGCGTCGAGGTCATAGCCCAGCTCCAGCAGCTTGGCGGCCAGGTTCACCACCCGCTCCTTGTCGCTGTGGCGCACGGAGAGCAGGGCGCGACCTTCGCGCGGCACCTGGTGACCGGCGCCCAGCTGCGCCTTGGCATAGGCCTCGGCAAAGCTGCTGCCCACCCCCATCACTTCACCTGTACTGCGCATCTCCGGGCCCAGCAGAGGGTCGACCCCTGGGAACTTGGCAAACGGCAGCACTACCTCTTTCACCGAGTAGTAGGGCGGGATGATCTCGCTGGTGAAGCCCTGTTCTTGCAGCGATTGGCCGGCCATGACGCGGGCGGCAATCTTGGCCAGCGGCGCGCCGGTGGCCTTGGAGACGAACGGCACGGTACGGGCGGCACGGGGGTTCACCTCGATGAGGTAGATCTCATTGTCTTTCACCGCGAACTGCACGTTCATCAGGCCCACTACGCCAAGCTCCAGCGCCAGTTTGCGCACCTGCTCGCGCATCTCGTCCTGGATGGCCTTGGACAAGGTGTAGGGCGGCAGGGAGCAGGCGGAGTCACCGGAGTGGATGCCAGCCTGTTCGATGTGCTCCATGATGCCGCCGATGACCACATCCACGCCGTCGCAGATGGCGTCCACGTCCACCTCGGTGGCGTCGTCCAGGAAGCGGTCCAGCAGCACCGGCGATTCGTTGGAGACGCTCACCGCCTCGGCGAAGTAGCGACGCAGGTCCTGCTCGTCATAGACGATCTCCATGGCACGGCCACCCAGCACGTAGGAGGGGCGAACCACCAGCGGGTAGGTGATGCGTTCGGCCAGCAGAACGGCCTGCTCCAGGGCGGTGACGGTGCCGTTTTCCGGCTGCTTGAGACCCAGACGCTCGACGGCAGACTGGAAGCGCTCGCGGTCTTCGGCGCGGTCGATAGCATCGGGGCTCGTGCCAATCACCGGCACGCCGTTGGCCTCCAGGGCACGAGCCAGTTTCAGCGGAGTCTGGCCGCCGTACTGGACGATGACGCCCTTGGGCTGCTCGACCCGCACGATTTCCAGCACGTCTTCCAGGGTGACCGGTTCGAAGTAGAGACGGTCCGAGGTATCGTAGTCGGTGGAGACGGTTTCCGGGTTGCAGTTGACCATGATGGTCTCGTAACCGTCTTCGCGCAGGGCCAGCGCCGCGTGTACGCAGCAGTAGTCAAACTCGATACCCTGGCCGATACGGTTCGGGCCGCCACCGATGACCATGATCTTGTCACGGTTGGTGGGGTTGGCCTCGCACTCCTCGTCATAGCTCGAATACATGTAGGCGGTGTTGGTGGCGAACTCGGCGGCGCAGGTATCGACCCGCTTGTAGACCGGGAAGATGTTGTGGCGGGCGCGCAATTTACGCACTTCACCTTCGGCCACGCCGAGGATCTTGGCAAGACGGGCATCGGCGAAGCCCTTGCGCTTGAGGCTGCGCAGGAAGTCGGCATCAAGGCCAGCCATGCCGCGCTCTTTCACCTGCTCTTCGAGTTTCACCAGCTCTTCAATCTGCACCAGGAACCAGGGGTCAATCTTGGTCAGGCGGAATACGCCGTCCATGGAGAGACCGGCCCGGAAGGCGTCGGCGATGTAGAAGATGCGATCGCTGCCGGCATCCTGCAGCTCGTGGCGGATGCGGGTCAGGGCGTCAGGGGCGTTGAGATCCAGCATGGGGTCGAAGCCGGTCTTGCCGGTCTCGAGGCCACGCAGGGCCTTGTGCAGGGACTCCTGGAAGTTGCGGCCGATGGCCATCACTTCGCCGACGGACTTCATCTGGGTGGTCAGACGGTCGTTGGCGCCGGCGAACTTCTCGAAGTTGAAACGCGGCACCTTGGTGACCACGTAGTCGATGGCCGGCTCGAAGGAGGCCGGAGTGCGGCCGCCGGTGATGTCGTTCATCAGCTCGTCCAGGGTGTAACCGATGGCGAGCTTGGCGGCGATCTTGGCGATGGGGAAACCGGTCGCCTTGGAGGCCAGCGCGGAGGAGCGAGACACCCGCGGGTTCATCTCGATGATGACCATGCGGCCGTCTTTGGGGTTGATGCCGAACTGGACGTTGGAGCCGCCGGTCTCGACACCGATCTCGCGCAGCACCGCCATGGAGGCGTTGCGCATGATCTGGTACTCCTTGTCGGTCAGCGTCTGGGCTGGCGCGACCGTGATGGAGTCACCGGTGTGAATGCCCATGGGGTCGAAGTTCTCGATGGCGCAGACGATGATGCAGTTGTCGTTGCGATCGCGCACCACCTCCATCTCGTACTCTTTCCAGCCGATCAGCGACTCGTCGATGAGCAGCTCCTTGGTCGGCGACAGATCCAGGCCGCGCTCGCAGATCTCGACGAACTCTTCGGTGTTGTAGGCGATGCCGCCACCGGAGCCACCCATGGTAAAGGAGGGGCGGATGATGCAGGGGAAGCCCACTTCGGCCTGCACTTTCCACGCCTCTTCCATGTTGTGGGCGATGCCGGCCCGCGGGCATTCCAGGCCGATGCTGCGCATCGCCTTGTCAAAGCGGGAGCGGTCTTCGGCCTTGTCGATGGCGTCGGCGGTGGCACCGATCATCTCGACGCCGAATTCGGCCAGCACGCCGTGCTTCTCCAGATCCAGTGCGCAGTTCAGTGCGGTCTGGCCGCCCATGGTGGGCAGGATGGCGTCCGGGCGCTCTTTCTTGATGATCTCGCGCACCACTTCCCAGGTGATGGGCTCGATGTAGGTGGCGTCGGCCATCTCCGGGTCGGTCATGATGGTGGCCGGGTTGGAGTTCACCAGGATGACGCGGTAGCCCTCCTCGCGCAGGGCCTTGCACGCCTGGGCGCCGGAGTAGTCGAATTCGCAGGCCTGGCCGATGACGATGGGGCCGGCGCCGAGGATCAGGATGCTCTGAAGGTCGTTACGTTTTGGCATGGCTCTCTTTATCCTCTTAGGCGCGATACTGCTTGATCAATTCAATAAAGTGGTCGAACAGACCGGCACAGTCGTGCGGGCCCGGGCTCGCTTCGGGGTGACCCTGGAAGCTGAAGGCCGGACGGTCGGTGCGATGGATACCCTGCAGGGAGCCATCGAACAAGGAGACGTGGGTGGCGCGCAGGCACTCCGGCAGGCTGTTCTCGTCCACCGCGAAACCGTGGTTCTGGGCGGTGATCATCACTGTGTTGTCGTCCAGGCTCTTCACCGGGTGGTTGGCACCGTGGTGGCCGAACTTCATCTTGACGGTCTTGGCGCCGGAGGCCAGACCCAGCAGCTGGTGACCCAGGCAGATGCCAAACACCGGGGTGTTGGTATCAAGGAAGGTCTTGATGGCCTCGATGGCGTAGTCGCACGGCTCGGGGTCACCTGGGCCGTTGGAGAGGAAGATGCCATCCGGGTTCAGCGCCAGTACCTCGGCGGCCGGGGTCTTGGCCGGCACAACGGTCAGGCGGCAGCCGCGGTCCACCAGCATGCGCAGGATGTTGCGCTTGACGCCAAAATCGTAGGCCACCACGTGGTATTTGAGCTGGTCGGCATCCGGGGTGACGTGCCCCTTGCCGAGCTGCCAGCTGCCCTCGGTCCAGTTGTACGCCTCGCCAACCGTCACCTCTTTGGCCAGATCCATCCCCTTCAGGCCGGGGAAGGCACGGGCCTGTTCGAGGGCATAGACTTCATCAACCTGTTTCCCGGCCAGGATGCAGCCGGCCTGGGCGCCTTTCTCGCGCAGGATGCGGGTCAGTTTGCGGGTGTCGATGTCGGCGATGCCAACGATGTTGTGGGACTTGAGGTAATCGGAGAGGGATTGCTGATTGCGGAAATTGGAGGCAAGTATAGGAAGGTCCCGGATGATCAATCCCTGAGCGTGGATTTGACTGGACTCTTCATCTTCGCTGTTGGTGCCGGTGTTGCCTATATGGGGGTAAGTGAGGGTGACTATCTGACGGGAATAAGAGGGATCGGTGAGGATTTCCTGATAGCCCGTCATCGACGTATTGAAAACCACTTCACCAACGGAACATCCCTCGGCGCCTATCGACACGCCTTTGAACACAGTTCCATCTTCCAGCACTAGCAATGCAGTGTGATTCAAGACAACCTCCAGTTATTTAGCTTTAAATTCAGCAATTTACCTGGGTGTTGCGGGCTCGGTTCCGGCCTTGGACAGGACTCGAACCCGGCAGATTTCTGGCAAATTGGGCGCATTCTACTTAAAAACGATCGCATTTCAACGTCTTTTCTCATTCGAAATGCATCTAAATTCAATAAACAAGCAACATTACCCATTATCTATGCACTTCATTGCTTTGCAACCCTCTCCCTGAAAAGAAAAGGCAAAAGTTGCCACCAATCCAGACCAAGAGACCATCATTGATACAAAAACCAATTTTTAATCCTTAAAAAACAACACAATGAAGTTTCACATAAAAAATCTCAACGTCTGCAATCAGCTTTTTTAGGGAGGATGAGTGGCCTTGAAAAATGGAAAACGTTTTTCTGAGTTTGAATTTTTAGTCTGTTTTGATGGATGTAAAAAAATGCCCTGGCAGGGGCTATTGAGGCTCATTTTCGTTACCAGCCGATGACATTCATGCAATGCAGGATCCGGTAAAACAGCAGAGAGGGGCGATTTATCTCGTTTCGTGCAAAAATCACCGTGTAAGCGGTATTTATACAAAATCACCAATAAAAAACCCCGCATGAGCGGGGTTTTGAGCAGACGACGGGCCGGGCAGCCCTTCGTGCGCACCACGGGTGCCGTGATGTCAGTGGATGTGGTTACTTGAGGCCGAGCACGTCCTGCATGTCATAGAGGCCAGCGCCCTGCCCCTTGAGCCACTTGCCGGCGCGCACCGCGCCGTTGGCGAAGGTGAGGCGGCTGGAGGCCTTGTGGCTGATCTCCACCCGCTCGCCGATGTCGGCAAACATGACGGTGTGCTCCCCCACCAGATCGCCGGCGCGAATGGTGGCAAAGCCGATGGTGTTGCGATCCCGCTCGCCGGTGATCCCCTCGCGGCCGTAGACGGCGCACTCTTTCAAGTCACGTCCCAGCGTCTTGGCCACCACCTCCCCCATGGAGAGGGCGGTGCCGGACGGGGCATCCACCTTGTGTCTGTGGTGCCCCTCGATGATCTCGATGTCAGTGTAATCCCCCATCACCCTGGCGGCCTGCTCCAGCAGCTTGAACACCAGGTTGACGCCCACCGAGTAGTTGGAAGCGAAGACGATGCCGATCTCGCCGGCGGCGGCCTGGAGTGCCGCCTTGCCCGTATCGTCAAAGCCGGTGGTGCCGATCACCATCTGCTTGTGGTGGGCCCGGGCGAAAGCCAGGTTGGCCAAGGTCACCTCGGGGCGGGTGAAGTCGATGATGAGATCAAACTCGTCCCGTACCTTGTCCAGGCTGTCGCTGATGATGACGCCGAGCCGACCCAGCCCGTTGAGTTCGCCGGCATCCAGCCCGATCACGGCGGAGCCAGGTCGCTCCAGCGCCGCCCCGACCACCACGCCCTCGGCATGGCTGATCGCCTCCAGCAGCACCTTGCCCATACGACCATTACAGCCCATCACGGCCACACGGATCGGATTGTCCATCTCCACCCTCTCATCTCTATTAAGGAAAGAGACCGTTTTACCAGCCTGCGCCCGCTTTGAAAAGCCCGCCGTGGCCGTCGTCGGACACCCGAAAAATCAACGATATATTTACCAAAATCCGAATATTTCACGGATTTAATCAATTCAACAAAATCACCAGACAAAAAGCAGTATCCATCTGGACGTCTATCTTGACCGGGCGGGCGCGACTCACTACTGTAGGCACCCCATAGCGGCAGGATGCCCGCCACGCTCACCCCACTGCGGGCTGGCTGAGACAGGGAGGTCATGTACAACCATCGAGGAACACATGATCCAGACTCAACCCAGCGCCAGAGCCCTGCTGCCTCTGCTGGTCTTTCTTGCTCTCTTTATCGGTACCGGCACCTGGCTGACCCTGCAGGGGGTCGAGTTCGCCTTCTATCAGCTGCCCGCCCCCGTCGCCGCCCTCCCCGCCGTCATGCTGGCGCTGGTGCTGGGCAAGGAGGGGTTCAACAAGAACCTCGAGACCTTCTTCAAGGGGGTTGGTGACAGCAACATCATGGCGATGTGCCTCATCTATCTGCTGGCGGGCGCCTTCGCCACCGTGGCCAAGGCCACCGGCGGGGTGGATGCCACGGTCGCGCTCGGCCTCTCCCTCATCCCCGGCTGGTTCCTGCTGCCAGGGCTGTTCCTCATCTCCGCCTTCATCGCCACCGCCATGGGCACCTCCATGGGCACCATAGGCGCCGTGGCACCGGTGGCGCTGGGTGTGGCCCAGGCCGCCGGCATCGATCCTGTGCTGATGGCGGGTACCATCCTCTCCGGCGCCATGTTTGGCGACAACCTCTCCATCATCTCCGACACCACCATTGCGGCCACCCGCAGCCAGGGCTGCGAGATGAAGGACAAGTTTCGCGAGAACTTCAAGATTGCCGCCCCGGCCGCCATCGGGGTGATCCTGCTCTATCTGACCCTGGGGTCGGTCGGGGATGCCCCCACCACCGAGGCCCATATCGAGCTGCTCAAGGTGATGCCCTACCTGCTGATCCTGGTGCTGGCCCTCTCTGGCATGAACGTCTTCATGGTGCTGGGGCTCGGCATTGTGGCCGCTGGCGGGGTCGGTCTGCTGGGGGATTACCCCCTCGGCCAGTTCAGCAAGGACATCTATCAGGGCTTCACCGGCATGCAGGAGATCTTCCTGCTCTCCATGCTGATCGGCGGCCTCGGCGCCCTGATGGAACGCCAGGGGGGACTGGCCTGGATCAGCACCCGCATCAGCGCCCTCATCGCCCGCTTCACCCGTCAGCACGACGGCGAGCAGAACGAGAAGGCGGCCGAGCTCGGCATCGCCGGGGTGGTGGGCCTCACCAACCTCTGCACCGCCAACAACACGGTGGCCATCATAGTCGCCAGCAAGGTGGCCAAGGATCTGGCGGATCACCACGGGGTCACCCCGCGCCGCGCCGCCTCCATGCTCGACATCTTCTCCTGCGTGGTGCAGGGGCTCATCCCCTGGGGCGCCCAGGCGCTGCTGCTGGGCTCCATCTTCGCCCTCTCGCCGCTGGCGGTGGTGAGCATGAGCTTCTACCCCATGGCGCTGGCGCTGGCCGCCCTGGTGGCGGTGTTCGTCAAGCACCAGATGCGCAAAGCCGCCCACGCCTGATAGTGCGGTCGCCGGGTCCCACCCGGCGGCCGAGCCGCGCTGTTCAACCCGGCGCGGCCTTGTTAAGGTGATCGCCTGCCAGCGCGATCCACGTATCGCCCCGTCGCCCGTTCATCAGAGGAGCCCCCATGCCGGATACCCAGCCTGAAAGACAATCCCTGCGCCAGCTCATCCGCCAGCGCAGAAAGAGCCTGACCCAGGCCGAGCAGCAGCAGGCAGCCCAGCAGCTGGTAGCCCAGTTCAAGCAGCATCCCGAGATCATGGCGGCCAGGCGCATCGCCCTCTATCTGGCCAACGACGGCGAGCTCAACCCCCTGCCCGCCATCCACTGGCTGTGGGCCCAGCAAAAGGAGGTCTATCTGCCGGTGTTGCACCCCTTCACCCCGGGCCACCTGCTCTTCTTGCGCTACACCGCCACCAGCCCCATGACCCGCAACCGTTACGGCATCGCCGAACCTGAGCTCGACATGCAGCAGGTGGTGCCCCACAGCACCCTCGATCTGATTTGTACCCCCCTGGTGGCGTTCGACGCGGCAGGCAACCGGCTCGGCATGGGCGGCGGCTACTATGATCGCACCCTCGCCTGCTGGCACGAGCACAGGCTCGGCCCCAAGCCGCTGGGGATTGCCCACGACTGCCAGCAGGTAGACGCAGTGCCGCAGGAGGAGTGGGACGTGCCGCTGCCCCAGATCATCACCCCCAGCCGCTGCTGGCACTTTCCCGACTGAGGCCGGAAGCGGCCTTGCCACACTGAGCGGCTCTTGCTGACACAGCCATGTGTGCAATGACATGGCGCAATAAACAGGCAAACGATTTACATCTTGCGGGTTTTTGGCCCGGAACGTGAGCTGGGTGGTCGCTCTGGAGGGGCGGCTTGGATATAATGCGGCCGCTTTTTTCCAAAGGATCGATCATGACTCAAGATGAAATGAAGAAGGCGGCCGGTTGGGCTGCGCTCAAGTATGTGGTTCCCGGCACCATCGTCGGGGTAGGCACCGGCTCTACCGTCAACCACTTCATCGATGCACTGGCGACCATGAAGGACGAGATCAAGGGGGCGGTATCCAGCTCCGTGGCCTCCACCGAACGCCTCAAGGGCTTCGGTATCCCTGTGTATGACCTCAACGAGATCGACGCCCTCTCCGTCTACGTGGACGGTGCCGACGAGATCAACGGCACCCGCGACATGATCAAGGGCGGTGGTGCGGCCCTGACCCGCGAGAAGATCGTCGCCGCCGTGGCCGACAAGTTCATCTGCATCATCGACAACACCAAGACGGTCGACGTGCTGGGCACCTTCCCGCTGCCGGTGGAAGTGATCCCCATGGCCCGCGAATACGTGGCCCGCGAGATCAAGAAGCTGGGCGGCAACCCGGTCTGGCGTGAAGGGGTGGTCACCGACAACGGCAACCACATCCTGGACGTGAAAGGCATGGCCATCACCGATGCCAAGGGGCTGGAAGTGCAGCTCAACGCCATCGTTGGCACCGTCACCAACGGTCTGTTTGCCCACCGCGGGGCAGACGTGGTGGTGATTGGTACTCCCGACGGGGTCATCACCCAATAAGGTTGTCTGCCAAAACGCAGCTCAACGGCATCATGGTCGGCACCGTCACCAACGGCCTGTTCGCCCACCGCGGGCTGACGTGGTGGTGATCGGCACCCCGGACGGCGTGATCATCAGCTGACCTTCGATGGACAGGATCAGGTCACCCATGATCCCTTCGCAATGAAAGACGGCGCCCCATGGCGCCGTTTTTATTTGTTGCTCAATGAGTTGCAAACCCTCGTTTACAACTATCGTTGAAAACTTCAAAGAATTTGACTTTCGTCACAAATATTCCCTCTCCCCAACGTTTTTGCTACTTTACGGTTTTCTTCACACACCATATCTGCACTCACTTTTGCAAACATAGAGGGATCGTCATGACCGCCAAGTTTTCACTGGACAAGGATAAAATCAAGGTGCTGCTGCTGGAGGGGGTTCACCCCAACACAGTGGAAACCTTTCGTGCCGCAGGTTACACCAGTGTGGAGTATCTGAAGACCTCTCTCTCCGAAGAAGAGCTGATCGAGCGTATTCGTGACGTGCATTTCGTAGGGCTGCGCTCGCGCACCCAGATCACCGAGAAGGTACTGGATGCCGCCAACAAGCTGGTGGCCATCGGCTGCTTCTGCATCGGCACCAACCAGGTCTCCCTGGATGCCGCCCACCTGCGCGGCATCCCGGTGTTCAACGCCCCCTTCTCCAACACCCGCTCGGTGGCCGAACTGGTGCTGGGGGAGATCCTGCTGCTGCTGCGCGGCATCCCGGAGAAGAACGCCAAGTGCCATCGCGGTGTGTGGGAGAAACTGGCCAACCGTTCGGTAGAAGCCCGTGGCAAGAAGCTCGGCATCATCGGCTACGGCCACATCGGCACCCAGCTTGGCATCATCGCCGAGAGCATCGGCATGAAGGTCTACTACTACGACATCGAGAACAAGCTCTCGCTCGGCAACGCCATCCAGGTGCCGAGCATGGTCGAGCTGCTCAACATGTCCGACGTCATCAGCCTGCACGTGCCTGAGACCGCCTCCACCAAGGATCTCATCGGTGCCGAGCAGCTGCGCATGATGAAACCGGGCGCCATCTTCATCAACGCCTCCCGCGGTACCGTGGTGGATATCGATGCCCTGGCCGACGTCATCAAAAGCGGCCACCTCGCCGGCGCCGCCATCGACGTCTTCCCGGTGGAGCCCAAGTCCAACGACGAGGAGTTCCTCACCCCGCTGCGCGGGCTGGACAACGTGATCCTGACCCCGCACATCGGCGGCTCCACCCAGGAGGCCCAGGAGAACATCGGGCTGGAAGTGGCCAACAAGCTGGTCAAATACTCCGACAACGGCTCTACCCTCTCCGCCGTCAACTTCCCGGAAGTCTCCCTGCCGGGTCACAAGGGCTCCAGCCGCCTGCTGCACATTCACCGCAACCAGCCTGGCGTGATGAACCAGATCAACCAGATCTTCGCCGACGAGGGGATCAACATCGCCGGTCAATACCTGCAGACCAGCAGCCACATCGGCTACGTGGTGATCGACGTGGAGACCGAACACAGCGAGAAGGCGCTGGCCAAGCTCAAGGAGATCGGCGGCACCATCCGTGCCCGCATCCTGCACTGATCAGCCTCACAGCCGTTCAGCAAAAAGCCCGTCGTGATGACGGGCTTTTTTATGCTGCGATGCTCAGCGCAGATCCGCATCGTTGCGCCTTTATCCCCCTCTCCCCTCACGGGAGCAGGGGTGGGGATGAGGGGGAGATGAAACCTCCCTCATCCAGCCCTCTTGCAAAGAGAGCAGGAAAATACGCGACAGAAAATGAGGCCCGGCTTACCACCAACCCAGCAGGTTGCGACCCACCAGGGCGCCCCACACCAGGGCGTTGAGGGCCAGCGCGATGAAGACGGCGGCGGAGCCCAGATCCTTGGCGCGACCGGAGAGCTCGTGATGTTCGGAGCCGATGCGATCCACCACCGCTTCGACCGCGGAGTTGAGCACCTCGACGATCACCACCAGCCAGCTGATGCAGATGAGCAGCAGGATCTGATCGAGGGTATCGCCGATCCAGAACGCCAGCGGCATCAGCAGCAGGATCAGCATCAGCTCCTGCCGGAAAGCGGCCTCGTTGATCCAGGCTGACTTGAGCCCCTTCATGCTGTAACCGGTTGCATTGATGATGCGGGTGACCCCGGTTGCCCCTGGCTTTGCCACGCTATCTACCTCATTTGGAATCGTTTTGGGGCTCACATCCTATCAGAGCCCCTCGAGGTTTCCATCAGGGGTTTTTTGCTTTATTTTATCCCTTTGCCTTTTCTGGCACTCAGTCAACGCTACTGCCCACGCCACCCATTTCGAGAATCGAGTCGTATGTCCATTCACACCGATGAATTGCGCACCCGTCGCCTGGAGTCCCTGATCACTCCCAGCGAGCTGGCGCACGCCTTCCCGTTAAGCGACACCGTAGCCCAGAACCTGCTGGATGCCCGCCGCGAAGTGGAAGCGATCCTGGCCGGTGAGGATCAGCGCCTGCTGGTCATCGTCGGTCCCTGTTCCATTCACGATCCGGCCGCCGCCCACGAGTACGCCCTGCGCCTCAATGCCCTGCGCGAGCGGTATAAAGAGAGCCTGTGCATCGTGATGCGCACCTACTTCGAGAAGCCGCGCACCATCGTCGGCTGGAAAGGCCTCATCAATGATCCGCGCCTCGATGGCAGCTTCGACGTCAACGAAGGGCTGAAACTGGCCCGCAAGCTGCTGGTGGACATCAACGCCCTCGGCATGCCCACCGCCACCGAGTTTCTCGACATGGTGACCGGCCAGTACATCAGCGACCTCATCACCTGGGGCGCCATCGGCGCGCGCACCACCGAATCTCAGGTACACCGCGAGATGGCCTCCGCCCTCTCCTGCCCGGTCGGTTTCAAGAACGGCACCGACGGCAACACCCGCATCGCCATCGATGCGGTGCGCGCCGCCCGTCACAGCCACATCTTCTACTCCCCGGACAAGGACGGCAAGATGACCATCTACCGCACCGCCGGTAACCCCTATGGCCACGTGATCCTGCGCGGCGGCCACAGACCCAACTACGACACCGCCAGCATCGACGAGGCCTGCGAAGCGCTGGCCGACGTTGGCCTGCCCGAGCGGCTGGTGGTGGATTTCAGCCACGGCAACAGCATGAAGGATCACCGTCGCCAGCTGCTGGTGGCGCAGGACATCTGCGATCAGCTGCGCCGCGGCCGCACCGGCATCGCCGGCATCATGGCCGAGAGTTTCCTGGTGGAAGGGCGGCAGGACGTGGAGAACGGCTGCGCCGCCACCTTCGGCCAGAGCATCACCGATGCCTGCCTCTCCTGGAGCGATACCGAAACCCTGCTGGCCATGCTGGCCGAGGCCGCCCAGGTGCGCCTGCACAAGCTGGGCTGAACAGCCAATAAGCAAAGGGGCCAGTATGTTCGATACTGGCCCCTTTTTCTTGGGCGGCCGACTAGGCCGCGCCCCGCTCCTACAAACTGGGCATAAACCAGACCCGGCCACCCGCCTCGATGCGCTCGGTCTTGATCTGGAATACCTGTGCCAGCAGCGCCTCGTCCACCAGCTCGACGCCCCCCTCCCGTACCACCCGCCCCTGTTGCAGACAGAGCAGGCGATCGGCCCAGTCGATGGCCAGGTTAATGTCGTGAATGGCGAGCACCACCAGCAGCCCCTGCCCGGCCAGCTGCTTGAGCAGCCGCAGCAGCGCCAGTTGATGGTGCAGATCGAGCCCGGCCAGCGGCTCGTCCAGCAGCAGTATCCGTTCGCCCGGGTTTAGGCTCGGCCACACCTGCAGCAGGGTGCGGGCGATCAGCACCCGCTGCTGCTCCCCACCAGACAACCGGCTGAAATCCCGCGCCAGCAAGGCTTCCAGCTCCAGCGCCTGGCACAGCGCCTGAATAGCCTCGTTCTGTCTGGCCGCAGGTTGAGCCTCATCGAGCCCCAGGCTCAGCACCTGAAACACCGGGATATGGAACAGCTGGGGCTGGCGCTGGGGCAGCATGGCGCGCCGCTGCGCCAGTTCCGGCCAGCTCAAGTCCGCCAGCGACTCGCCGCCGATGTGCACCTCCCCTTGCCCTGACAAGAGGCCGGCCAGGGCGCCGAGCAGGGTCGACTTGCCGCTGCCGTTGGGGCCGAGCAGGGCCACCAGCTGGCCCCCCTGCCAGGCAAGGTCGAGGGGGGCGAGCCGGTTGGCGACGGCGAGGGCGCGGGCCGCCAGCAAGGGAGGCTGACCCCCGAGGTGATCAGGTGCTGGCATGGGCATCTTGCCTCAACAACAGATAGATAAAGAGCGGAGCGCCGACCGAGGCGGTGATGACCCCGATGGGCAGCTCCCCCGCTCGCAGGGCGGAGCGGGCGATGAGATCGGCCGCCAGCAGCAGGGCGCCGCCCCCCAGCGCCGAGGCGGGCAGCAGGAAGCGCTGATCGCTGCCGCCGCACAGGCGCAGCAGATGGGGCACCACCAGCCCGACGAAGCCGATGACGCCGCACAGTGCCACCGCCATCCCGGTGAGCAAGCAGACCGCCAGCACCAGCCGCACCCGCATCTTGTCCACATCGAGCCCCATCAGGCGGGCCTGGGTCTCTCCCAGCAGCAGTTGCTGCAGCGCCTTGCCCTGCCAGCCAAGCCAGCCGAGGGCCAGGGGGAACAGCAGCCACCACCAGGCGAATTGCTGGCTGCCATAGGCGAGGCTCCCCATCATCCAGAACATGAATTCACGCAAGGAGCCGTCATCGGCAAAGTACATCAGCCAGGTCATGGCGGCGTTGCTGAGGATGCCGATGGCGACCCCGAACAGCAGCAGCCTGGCGTGACCGAGCCGGGCCCGGCGCGCCAGCCGTATCAGCAGCATGGTCACCAGCAGGGCGCCACCGAAGGCTGCCAGCGACAACCCCCAGCCCGGCAGATAGACGCCGAGGGCCTTGGCCACCGCCATCGCCACCATGGCGGCCAATCCCGCCCCGCTCGAGACGCCGAGCAGGCCGGGTTCGGCCACCGGGTTGTGCAGCATCACCTGCAGCACGGCGCCACCGCAGGCGAGCGCAGCCCCCGCCAGCAGGGCCAGCAGGGCGCGCGGCAGACGCAGCTCCAGCAGAATGCGCTGCTCGAGCTCCCCCAAGGGGTGCCAGGGCAACAGCAGGAATTCGCCCCAGATCAGGGAGAAGAGAAACAGCGCCAGGGTCAGCAGCAGCAGGCCGAGCAACCAGCGCCGCTGCCAGCGCTGCTGGCGGGCGAGCAAAGAGAGATACACAGAGGCTCCCCGAAGGTGAGAGTGACCCGTGCCCGGGCGGCGTCAGCCACCGGGCACCAGCATGAAAAAGTCATGATAACAGCGTGTTACCACCCAAGGTCAAGGCTGGTAAGGCTTGGCGAGGGTGGCGATGTCACCGCTTGCCACCAGCTCCTGCAGGGCCAGCGCCAGCGGTTGCTGCAGCGCCTGGTGGGGGGAGCGCTTGCTCATGCCCAGATAGAGCACCACGGGCTGGGATGGCTGGTAGGCTGCCTTGCGCAGCCCCGCCTCCTTGCCCCGGCTCAGGGCATAGTCCACCTGGCAGTCGGTGCCGATCATCAAGGGCAGATGGCCGCGCTGCACCATGCGCAGCAGCTGCTCCTCGGTGGGCACCCCGTGCTTGTCGAGCCGGCTGTCGGAATCGAACGGTTCGAAATAGGCCGAATTGAGCACGTAACCCACCCTGTGCCCCTGCAGATCGGCATAGCTGCGCAGGGTCGAGACCTCAGTCCCCTTGCCATAGAAGGCGGGCCGGCACTGGTAATAGGCCGGCTGCAGATAGTCGATGAAGGTCGCCCGCTCCGCCGTCATGGCCAGCCCGATCATCAGGTCCACCTGACCGGTCTGCATCTGTTTGAGCGCCCGCCCCCAGGGAACCTGCTTCACTTCGAAGCGGATGCCGCTGCGCCGCTGCAACTGCTGCAAGATATCCATGTCCAGTCCGCCCAGCCGACCGTCCGGCATTTCAATTCGAAACGGTGGCCAGACATCGGTGGCTACCGTCAGGGTCGGCGCACCGTGCACCTGGCAGGCAAACAGCAGACCAAGCACACCCCAGCTTGTCTTGCCCATCTCGTACAACCCTCTGTCTCTTCATCCTTGATGGATTAAAAATACCCTGCCGCCCCACTTATGAGAACCCATGGTTCGGCGATAAAATGCGATTGATTTTAAAGGAGAACCTAATGAACCCTATCTTTACCAGCATCGGCCTGCTGCTGTGCAGCAACGTTTTTATGACCTTCGCCTGGTACGCCCACCTCAAGAGTATGAATCACAAACCCTGGATCATCGCCGCCCTGGTGAGCTGGGGAATAGCGCTGTTCGAATACCTGCTGCAGGTACCCGCCAACCGCATCGGCCATACCGTGCTCTCCGTCGGCCAGCTCAAGATCCTGCAGGAGGTGATCACCCTCACCGTGTTCGTCCCCTTCTCCATCTTCTATCTGAAAGAGGATCTGAAATGGGATTACCTGTGGGCTGGCCTCTGCATCCTGGGCGCAGTCTTTTTTGTCTTTCGCGAGAAACTCACCGGCGCCTGACGCTGTACACTCAATAACATCCCCAGCAAGGCATCTCCTTGATAGACGAGGCAAAAACCATGGAATTGCGAGACATGCTACAGATCCTGGCCAAGCAGGACGGCTCAGACCTCTATCTGTCGACCGGCGCGCCCCCCTGTGCCAAGTTCAACGGCGGCCTGCGCCCCTTGAGCGAGACGCCGCTCGAGCCCGGCGAGGTGGCCAGCATAGCCGACGCCATCATGGACGGCGAGCAGAAGCAGCAGTTTGAAAAGGAGCTGGAGATGAACCTCGCCATCTCCCTGCCCCAGATAGGGCGCTTTCGGATCAACATCTTCAAGCAGCGCAACGAAGTCTCCCTGGTGGCGCGCAACATCAAGACCGAGATCCCTCGCTTCGAGGACTTGAAACTGCCCACCGTGCTGCTCGACACCATCATGGAGAAACGGGGGCTGGTGCTGTTCGTCGGCGGCACCGGTTCGGGCAAATCCACCTCGCTCGCAGCCCTGATCGACCATCGCAACCGCAACAGCGGCGGCCACATCATCACCATCGAGGATCCGGTGGAGTTCGTGCACCGCCACCGCAAGAGCATCATCAACCAGCGGGAGGTGGGGGTGGATACCCGCAGCTTCCACGCCGCCCTGAAAAACACCCTGCGCCAGGCGCCGGACGTGATCCTTATCGGCGAAATTCGCGATCGCGAAACCATGGAGCACGCGCTGGCCTTCTCGGAAACCGGCCACCTGGCCATCTCCACCCTGCACGCCAACAACGCCAACCAGGCGCTGGACCGCATCATCAACTTCTTCCCGGAAGAGCGCCGGCCCCAGCTGCTCAACGACCTTGGCAACAACCTCAAGGCGTTTGTCTCCCAGCGGCTGGTGAAAACCACTGATGGCGGCCGCCGGGCTGCGGTAGAGATCATGCTGGGCACCCACACCATCCGCGACATGGTCAAGCGCGGCGAGTTTGGCGGCCTCAAGGAGGTGATGGAGAAGTCCAAGGCCCTCGGCATGGTCACCTTCGACAGCGCTCTGTTCGATCTGGTGGTCGAAGGGGTGATCGAGGAAGAAGAGGCAGTGAAGAACGCCGATTCGGCCAACAACCTGCGCCTCAAGATCAAGCTGTGGAAGGAGAAGGGCCAGATCGCCAGCAGCAGCGATGCCACCGGCTGGAGCCTGGAACCCACCAAGGACGAGAAGGACGATCTGTTCTGACCCGTCTCCCCCTTGTGCCTGCAAACACCCGCCCCGGCGGGTGTTTGCATATCCCGGCTGCCTCCCCCCTCCTCGCTCGCCCGTAGCAGACAGTGACATCTGGTGAACGAACGGCCCATCTGCGACAAAATCTGTCACCAAAAATGACAAAACCATCACTTGACCGAAAAACCATGCGAGAAGTGTGAGTGAAAGCTCTTTCATACCGGCTTCAAAGGAGGCACCATCAAAGAGTTCTATCAATAAAGGGGTATTAAATGTCGTTACAACCTGCCAATACAGCACAGTCAAGACAGTTGCTGAACGAGACCATGGCCTTGGTTCTCGCAGGAGGGCGGGGCAGTCGCCTCAAACAGTTGACGGACAACAGGGCGAAACCGGCAGTACACTTCGGCGGCAAGTTCCGCATCATCGACTTCGTACTCTCCAACTGCATCAACTCCGGCATTCGCCGGGTCGGGGTGGTGACCCAGTACAAATCCCACAGCCTGCTGCGCCACCTGCAGTCCGGCTGGTCCTTTTTGCGCTACCAGATGAACGAGTTCATCGACCTGCTGCCCGCCCAGCAACGGGTGGACGAGGTTACCTGGTATCGCGGCACCGCCGATGCGGTCTACCAGAACCTGGACATCATTCGCGATCACGGCCCCAGGTATGTGGTGGTGCTGGCGGGGGATCACATCTACAAGATGGATTACGCCGCCATGCTGCTCGATCACGTCAACATGGGGGCCAGGGTGACGGTGGCCTGCATCGAGGTACCGCGCCAGGAGGCGAGCGCCTTCGGGGTGATGGCGGTGGACGGGGATCGCAAGATCAACGCCTTCGTCGAAAAACCCGCCAACCCACCCGCCATGCCGGGCAAGCCCGATACCGCGCTGGCCTCCATGGGGATCTACATCTTCGAGGCGGACTACCTCTACCAGCTGCTGGAAGAGGATCTCGCCAACCCGGCCTCCCACCACGATTTCGGCATGGACGTGATCCCGCGGGTGGTGCAAGAGGGCACCGCCTACGCCCACCCGTTCGGCATGTCCTGCGTCGGCTGCTGCCCGCAAAAGCGCCCCTACTGGCGCGACGTGGGCACGGTGGATTCGTTCTGGGAGGCCAACATGGATCTCGCCTCCGTCACCCCCGAGCTCGACATCTACGATCAGGACTGGCCCATCTGGACCAGCCAGAACATGACCCCGCCCGCCAAGTTCGTGCAGGACAGAAACGGCCAGCACGGCATGACCATCAACTCCATGTTTGCTGGCGGCACCATCGTCAGCGGCTCCTTCATCGTGAGCTCGGTGCTGTTTACCAATGTGCGGGTCGACTCCTTCTGCACTCTGGATCAGGCGGTGATCTTCCCCGGTGTCGAGATAGGCCCGGGCTGCCGGTTGCGCCGGGTGGTGATCGACAAGGGCTGCAAGCTGCCGGAAGGGCTGGTGGTGGGGGAAAACGCCAGCGAGGATGCCCGCCGCTTCTACCGCTCCGAACAGGGGATAGTGCTGGTCACCAAGGAGATGCTGGCCAGGCTGTGATGCCGCCGCTCCGGCAAGCGGGAGCCCTGTCGGCTCCCTTTTTACATTTGCTTACCGCTCGCGCCTTGTCCGGCCGCCCCCGGTGCGTGCTACTCTGCCCTCGGCCCTTGCCTTCGTCTCACCATGGAATCGCATATGAAAAAACTGGATGTTGCCCGCCTTGCCAGCCTCGCCGACGAGGCCGCCCACTCCCCGCGCCTGCGCATGAACCACAACCTGCACCAGGAGCTGGCCGACCCCATCCAGCGCCTGGCCATCGCCATGGAGCCGGGTACCTATATCCGCCCCCATCGCCACCTGCAGACCTGGGAGCTGCTCACCGCGCTGCAAGGGCGCTTCGTGGTGCTCAATTTCGATGATGAAGGGACCGTCGTTGCCCGCGCCGTGCTGGGGGAAGAGGCCTCGGTGCTGGAGACCCCCGTCGCCAGCTGGCATGCGGTGCTATCTCTGGATCCCGGCGCCGTCATCTTCGAGGTGAAACACGGTCCCTATGCTCCTTTCCGGGAAGAGGACTTCGCCCCCTGGTCACCGGCAGCGGATGACATCCAGGGCCAGCAGGCGCTGATGGCCTGGTATCGCCACGCCGAGGTGGGCCAGCGCTGGCCGGGGCGCTGATCTGCCCCCCTTCTACGCCAATCCAGCGAACAGGGCGAACACGCGCCAATAAAAAGACCCGCCAGCGGCGGGTCTTTTTTATATCTGAATGCAGGGTACTGGCGTGGGCTGGCGCGCCAGCTCACCCCTTCTGCACCAGGCCAATCTGACCCGGTTCGCACCACTCGAACATCACCTCCTGGCTCTTGCCGCAGCAGGAGCCGCCGCACACCTGAGTCTCCCGCTTGGCGACCCGCCCCTTGCGCATCCAGACGCCGAGCATGGCCTCCACCGCATCTTCCGAGGTGTGGAAGTGGCGGGCCAGCTCGCGCCGGCTCGCCTTCTGCTGCGCGGCGAGGTACTCCCCCAGCTCGCGCAGGATCATAGGGCCACCACCTTGCGGGCGACGATGTCGCCGTGGCGACGGCCCAGCCACCAGAGCAGCAGCAGGGAGAGACCGTAGCTCGCCACCCAGAACAGGCTCTGCTCGGGGTGAGCGGCGAAGGTGGCCAGCTGATAGAAGACGGTGGCACACATGAAGGCCATGTAGTTGCACCAGGCGGCGGTCAGCAGGGCCCACTGGCGGCCGGTCTCCCGCACCAGGGCGCCCATGGCGGCGGCGCAGGGCATGTAGAGCAGCACGAACAACAGGTAAGCAAACGCACCAGCCGCCCCGTCAAAGTGGCTCTGCATGTTGCCGTAGGTGGAGACGTCCACCTCCTGCGCCTCGGCGGCGGCCTGCTGGTCATCCAGATTGCCCACCGCCAGCCCCATGGGGTCGGTCGGGTCGATGTCGGCCAGATTGGTGGCCACTGCGGCGATCGCTTCCTGGAAGCTGTTCGCCAGGGAGAACTCGCTCGCCTCCTCTTCCCCGTCGCCGCTGCCGGCGTAGAGGCTGTTGAGGGTACCGACCACCGCCTCTTTGGCGAAGATGCCGGTGACGATGCCGACCGTGGCCTGCCAGTTGTCGTCGCGCACGCCGATGGGGTGCAGCACCGGGGTCACCGCCTGGCTGATTTTGCTCAGCACCGAGCTCTCCTGATCCTGGTGGCCGAAGCTGCCATCGGTGCCGAGCGAGTTGAGCACGCTCAGCACGGCGACCACCAGCACGATGGTTTTACCGGCGCCAAACACGAAGGATTTGAGCTTCTGCCAGGTTTTGATGCCGACGTTGACCGGGCGCGGCCACTCGTAGTCCGGCATCTCCATCAGCATGGAGTCGCTCTTGCCCGGCAGCAGGGTGCTGCGCAGCAACAGGCCGGTGAGCACCGCCACCAGGATGCCGATGAGGTAGAGACCGAACACCAGGTTCTGGCCGGATTCGGGGAAGAAGGCCACCGCGAACAGGGCGTAGACCGGCAGACGGGCGCCGCACGACATGAAGGGGGCCATGGCCGAGGTCATCAGCCGCTCGCGCTCGGAGTTGAGGGTGCGGGTCGCCATCACCGAGGGCACGGTGCAGCCAAACCCCATCAGCATGGGGACGAACGCCTTGCCCGGCAGGCCGAGGCGGCGCATCAGGGCATCCACCACAAATGCGGCGCGGGCCAGGTAGCCGGAGCTCTCCAGCACCGCCAGGAACAGATAGAGGCAGCCGATCACCGGGATGAAGGTGGCGACGGTCTGCAAGCCCACCCCGAAGCCGTCCGCCAGGATGGCCCCCAGCCAGTCCGGCGCATGGACGAGCCCCAGCAGGTGGTGCACCCCGTCGACAAACAGGGCGCCGCCCATGATGTCGAAGAAGTCGATGAAGGCGCTGCCCACCTTGATGGCGAACATGAACATCAGGTACATCACCAGCAGGAAGAAGGGGATGCCAAACCAGCGGTTGAGCAGCACCCGATCGAGCCGCTCGCTCTGGGCCGCGGTGAGCTTGCCCTTCTGCTGGCACGCCTGGGCGGCCCACTGGTGGATGTGGCCGTAGCGGATGTCCGCCAGCTGCAGGTCCACATCCTGCCCGTGATGAGCGCGGGCCACCACGTTGGCGGCGGCGGCCTGCTGGCCGGGCAGCAGGGTCTCCTGCATCACCGCATCCTCTTCCAGCAGGCGCAGGGCGCGGCCGCGGGCAGTGAGGTGGTGGGGGGCGAGCAAGGTCTCAAGCTCCGCCAGATCTTTTTCCAGCTCATGGCCGTAATCGAGCTGCAAGGCCACTTGCGGCTGACCGATGAACTGCTGGATCTGGTTCTTGAAGGCGGCGACCTGCTGGCGATTGTGGGCCGAGAGGGCCACCACCGGGCAGCCGAGGGCCTTGGCGAGCTTGCTCTCGTCGATGGTGATGCGCCGCTTTTGCAGGATGTCCATCTTGTTGAGCACCACCACCATGGGCAGCCCCAGCTCGCGCAGTTGCAGCGTGAGGTAGAGGGAGCGCTCCAGGTTGGCGGCGTCGATGACGTTGAGCAGCAGATCCGGCTGCTGGCCCTCCACGAAACGGCTGGCGATCTGCTCGTCCAGGCTCCCCTCCTGGTTGGCCAGGCTGTAGATGCCGGGCAGGTCCATCAGTTTGTAGTCGTGGCCCTGGGCACTGAATTCGCCCATTTTCTTGTCGACGGTGACGCCGCTCCAGTTGCCCACCTGCTGGCGGGCCCCGGTCAGGGCGTTGAACAGGGAGGTCTTGCCGCTATTGGGGTTGCCGACGGTTACCAGGGAGTAGTTCATACCGGTTCGACCTCGATTTGCTGGGCAAGGCTTTTTTGCATGGAGAGGCAGATCCCCTGACACTGGATCTGCAGCGGATCCCCGAGCGGGGCCGCGCGCAAAAAGATGACTTCAGTCTGGGGCAGCAAGCCCATCACCATCAGCTTGCGCCGCAGGGGACGGGTCAATTGATTCATGTTCTTGATGCGAGCACTCTGTCCCGGTGACAACTGCGCGAGTACCATGACTGACTCCTGAAGTTAAACAATAATAATTCTCTTTTACTTGGGGCATTATAATCCGTGTTTTCAACGCTTATTTGAGTAAAATCAAACTCCGCTTAGCTAACCCACAAATAACTGCCATGAGTCACGACAGCAACAGCCGCCTGGTCTACAGCACGGACGGCGGCATCATCAAAGAACAGAACCAGCCGCAATCCGCCTCCCCCTTCCCCACCGACGGGGTGGTGCGCATTCGCCGCGAAACCAAGGGGCGCAAGGGCGCCGGGGTCATCACCATCCACGGTGTTCCGGCCGACCAGCAAAAGAGCATCGCCACCCTGCTCAAGAAAAAGTGCGGCACCGGCGGCGGCCTCAAAGAGGGGGTAATCGAGATCCAGGGGGATAAACGGGATCTGATCAAGGCCGAGCTCGAGAAGGCCGGTTTCAGTGTCAAGCTGGTGGGTGGCTGATCCCGACGCCGCCCGGCTTGCGTCACTTTCGCTTTTTCCCTAGAATGCCCGCTCCCATCGAGGGGGAGTAGTCTCGCCAGCCGGCCCCAAACCGGTTCGCGACCCTGATCAACATACTTGGTGCCAACTCACCATGGTCAGGGTGATCCACGCCAGCCGCGGATTTGACAAGACCTTTGACGGGCCAGTGCCAATACCGGGGACGGATGGCGCAGGCTTGTCTCAGGTATAACAATTCCGTCCCCCGGTCATTTTTATGGAAGCCTTGTTAACCTCAACCCTCAGCGTGGCCATCGCCGAAATCGGCGACAAGACCCAGCTGCTGGCGCTGTTGCTCATCTGTCGTTTTCGCAAGCCCTGGCCCATCATCGCCGGCATGCTGGCGGCCACCCTGCTCAACCACGCCGGCGCCGCCTGGCTTGGCGAGTTCATCAGCCGCTGGCTCGATCCCAAGGTGATGACCTACCTGGTGGCCGGTGCCTTCATCGCCATGGCCGCCTGGATCCTGGTGCCGGACAAGATGGACGACGAGGAGAGCCCGCTCGACAAGTACGGCCCCTTCATGGCCACCTTCGTGCTGTTCTTCATCGCCGAAATCGGCGACAAGACCCAGATCGCCACCGTGCTGCTGGCAGCCAAGTACGACTCGCTGACCCAGGTCATCACCGGCACCACCCTCGGCATGATGCTGGCCAACGTGCCTGTGGTGCTGCTTGGCAAGCTGGGGGCCGATCGCCTGCCGCTCAAGGGGATCCGCATCGCCTGCGCCATCCTGTTCGTGGGCCTCGGGGTGAGCACCCTGCTGTTCGCCTGACCCGGCCGGATCAGAAGGTGGCGAGGCAAGGGTGAGCACTTGCCGACGCCGCTCCCGCGCCCATGTCGTGTCTTTGCACGCAAGCCCCGCCCTCTGGCGGGGCTTTTTGCTGCCCGCGAGCCAGGCCGGCTTGCCCGCAGACGGGGGCTGCCAACCGGCGCCATGGCCGTGGCATAATGCGGCAAACCTGATGGAGCATCCCATGCACTTCACCTCAAGACAGACGCTGCTTGACTGGGTCAGGCGCGGTCGTCTCGACCGGGCCCAGTTGCCCGCCGCCCTCACCCTGTGCGAGCTGCCCCCCGGCCCTGCCCGCTGGCAGTGGCTGTTCGATCGGCTGCTGCTCTGGCTCGGCAGCCTGTGCCTCGGCGCCGGTCTGGTGTTCTTCGTCGCCTTCAACTGGCAGGAGCTGGGCCGCCTCTCGCGCCTCGCCCTGCTGGAGCTGCCACTGCTCGCCATGCTGCTGTTGCTGTGGCGCAAGCCCCTCGCCGACAGCCAGCGCCAGGCGCTGCTGCTCGCCATCGCCCTCAACATCGGCGCTCTGCTGGCGCTGGTGGGGCAGACCTACCAGACCGGTGCCGATCCCTGGCAGCTGTTCGCCACCTGGGCGCTGATGCTGCTGCCGCTGGCGGCGCTCGGCCAGAGCCCGCTGCTGTGGACCTTGAGCTGGCTGCTCGGTCAGCTGGCGCTGGTGCTCTACTGGCGGCTCGGCCTGTTCAACTTCTTCTTCGCCTTCGACGAGGAGGCCCTCGGCTGGAGCCTGACCCTGTTCAACGCCGCCCTCTGGGGCATATTGCTGCTGGTGCCCGCCCGCTACCGGCTGATGCCCTCCTGGCTGGCGGGGCTGGCCGCCGGGCTCGGCGTCACCCTGCTGACCCTGCTGGCGCTGTTCGATGCCGCCCCCCCCTGGGTCTGGCCGGCCTGGCTAGGCTGGCTGGCGGCCGCCTACCTGCGCTGGCACCACAGATTCATCGCCGGGCTCGCCATGGGCTGTCTGAGCCTCATCGTGGTGCTGCTGACCGCGCTCGGCAAATGGATGGAGCCGGACGTCGACGGCTTCCTGCTGCTCTGCCTCATCGCCATCGGCCTGTCGGTGGCCGCCAGCCGCTGGCTGCAACAACAACGGAGGCCCCATGAGTGATCTGACCCCCTGGCAGCGACTGCAACGGGCCCGGCTGGTGGAAGGGGATGCCCCCCGTGACGACCAGCCCCACTGGTCGAGCCGCTTTCTGCTCGGCATGGTGGGCTGGATTGCCGCCCTGTTCCTGCTGTTCTTCCTGTTCATGTCGTTTTCCCAGCTCACCCGGGATGCCGACAGCGCCCTGCTGATGGGCGCCGTGCTGATGGCCATCGCCTTTTGCCTCAACCGCTTCGCCACCCGCAGCGATCTGTGGGATCAGTTCGTGCTGGCGCTGGCGCTGGCCGGCGACGCCTGGCTGCTCTATGGCCTGCTCGATCGGCTGGATCTGCACTCGGCCCCGCTCTGGCTCGGCCTCGCCCTGCTGTCGCTGGCCATCGCCGCCCTGTTCGAGCACTGGCTGATCCGGCTGTTCCATAGCTTCGCCGCCGCCATCCTGCTCACCCTTGGCCTCGCCTGCCTCGGCCTGCAACTGCTGGCCCTGCCGCTGGTGATGACGGCGGTTGCCCTCTGCTGGCTGCAGGCAGAGCGCGATCCGGTGCGCCATCAGCTCTATGAATCCCTCACCCTGGGTCTGGCACTCTCCCTGCTGGTGCTGGGGCGCCTGCACCACCCGCTGTGGGAGGGCGGCGCCAGCATGCTCGACGAGCTCGGCCACTCCCGCCTGCCGCTCTGGCTCAACCCGCTGCTCTGCGCCGCCCTGCTGCTGGGGCTGATGATCAGGCTGAAACTGCCGCTGCTGTACGGGCTGCCGCTGGTGCTGCTCAGCGCCCTCATTCCCGGCATGGGGGCCGGCGCCCTGGTACTGGTGCTCGGTTTTTATGCCGGCAGCGTCGGCCTGATGACCCTGGCCGGCCTGCTGCTGGTCGGCTTTGGCTCCCTCTATTACTACGATCTGGGGCTGACCCTGATGACCAAATCCTGGCTGCTGCTGGGCTCGGGCGCCCTGCTGCTCGGCGCCCGCCAGCTGCTCAAACGGCTGAGCCCACGGAGCCCCTCATGAGACGACTCGCCTTGCTGCTGACCGGTATCACCATCCTGGCGGCCATCAATGTCACCGTCTGGCGCTACGAGCACGCCATGAGCAGTGGCGAGGTGGTGCTGCTGCGCCTCGCCCCGGTCGACCCGCGCTCCCTGATGCAGGGGGATTACATGCGCCTCAACTACGAGCTCGCCCGCCAGCTCGGCAACCGGCGCCACGACGAGGCCCACGCCGATACCCTGGTGATCCGCCTCGACGACCGGCAGATCGCCAGCTGGGTGGAAGGGGGCAAGCCGGAACAGCTGGCCCGGGATGAACGGCGGCTGCAGGTGCGCCAAAGCGATGGTCAGTGGCGCATCGGCCCCGACGCCTACTTCTTCGAAGAGGGCACCGGCGAGCAGTTCGAGGCGGCGCGCTACGGCGAATTTCGCCTGCAAGAGAGCGGCAAGGCCCTGCTGGTGGGGCTGCGCGATGAGCAGCTAAAACCGCTGGGCAACCCCAGAGCGCGCTGGTAACTGCTGGCAATATCAGGCTTTTTTGCCCACACTTGGGCAAGATGATCGCCCGCGCTACGCCAAGGATTGCCCATGAGGAGAGGTTTTTTCGGTTGTCTGCTGCTGTTGTCATGCCTTGGCACGGCGCAGGCCGAACTCGGCAAGCTGGAGTACCTGACCGAGGAGTATCCCCCCTACAACTTCACCGATGCCACCGGCCAGCCCGGTGGCCTCGCGGTGGAGCTGCTGCAGCGCATCTGGCAAAACACCCAGACGCCCCCCCAGCCCATCCGCATCCTGCCCTGGGCGCGGGGTTACTACCTGCTCACCCAGAAACCCAACGTGGTGCTCTTCTCCACCGCCCGCACCGACACCCGCGATCCCCTGTTCAAGTGGGCCTGCCCCATCGGCCACGCCGAGTACGTGCTGCTGGCCTACAAGCGCCGCCCCATTACCCTGAGCGCCGTCGAGCAGATCAACGACTACCGCATCAGCGCCGTGCGCTCCGATGCCTCCGAGCAGTTGCTGCTCAACCGCGGCATGGACGAGAACCGCATCATCCCCGCCAACCGGCTGAGCCAGGGGCTGAAGATGCTGGTGTCGGGCCGCGCCGATCTGCTGGCGACCGGCAAGCTGGCGGGCTACGACGCCATCAAGGAGCTGCAGCTCGATACCAAAGCGTTCACGGTGGCCTTCGTACTGGATGCCGAAGAGCTCTGCTACGCCTTCAGCCGCCAGGTGGATGACGGGGTGATCAAGCAGTTTCAGCGCGCCCTCAACCAGGCGCTCGCCTCGCCGGACTATCAGGCGCTGCGGCGCCAATACATGCCGTGAGCCGTGCCACGGCTGGCGATTTGGCCGGCTTTGATAACACTTGAGAGTGACGCAACACCCCACCAGGATGGCCAAAATGAAAAAATGGACCGGATTCGCCGCACTCGTGTTTGCCACCCTGGCCCAGGCCAGTCCCGAGCTTGGCAAGCTGCACTACCTCAGCGAAGAGTACAAACCCTACAACTTCTCCAACGAGGCGGGCGCCCCCACCGGGCTCGCCGTCGAGCTGCTGCAACAGGTGTGGAAGAAGACCAACACCCCGCCGCAGACCGTCACCATCATGCCCTGGGCGCGGGGTTACTACCTGCTGACCCAGAAACCCAACGTGGTGCTCTTCTCCACCGCCCGCACCGAGGCGCGGGATCCCCTGTTCAAGTGGGCCTGCCCCATCGGCTACGCCGAGATCGTGCTGATGGGGCTGGCCAAGAACCCGGTCAAGATAGCCAGGCTGGAAGATGCCCAGCAGTACAACATAGGGGCGGTGCGGGCCGACGTGGGGGAGCAGCTGCTGCTCAACAACGGTTTCGACGAGCAGAAGATCCTGCCGGCCAACCGCCTGCCCCAGGCGCTCAAGATGCTCACCTCGGGCCGGGTCGATCTCATCTCCACCAACAAGACCACCATGCTGGATCTGATCGCCTCCCAGCAGCTGGATCCCGCCCAGTTCAAGGTATTTTGGATGTTGAGCTCGGAGCAGTTCTGCTTCGCCTTCAGCCACCCGGTGAGCGACGAGCTGGTCAAGGAGTTCCAGAGCGGCCTGACCCAGGTGCTGGCCAGCAGCGAGTTCCAGCAGATCCAGAGCAAGTACTTCCCCGCCCGCTGAGGGGCGGCATGAAGAAGGGCCCCAACGGGGCCCCTTTTGTTTGCCTGTCTCACCTGCGCATCAGCTCGGCCGGCGGCGCTGGCGCTTGACCTCGTACATGCAGGCATCGGCCAGCCTCAGCGCCTCGTCCACCGTGCTGAGGGCCGGATCGGTGGCCACCCCCCCCACGCTGGCGCCGGCATAATGGAGCGCTCCGGTGGGCAGCTCGAGCGACACCAGGCTCGCCTCGAACAGCCGGCGCTGAAAGCCCTGCACCGCCGCCTCCCGCGTCTCTTCGCCGCACTGCGGCCCCATCCCCACCGCCACGAACTCGTCGCCCCCCACCCGCGCCAGCAGATCGCCGCCGCGCAGCACGCAGGAGAGCGCCACCGCCACCCGTTGCAACAGCAGGTCACCCGCATCGTGACCGTGGGTGTCGTTGATGGCCTTGAAGCCATCGAGATCGATAAAGCCTATCAACAGCGGATGTTCGACCCGCTCTGCCAGCGAAAAGAGGCGGTTGAGCTCGTGCATCAGTGCCCGCCGGTTGGGCAGCCCGGTCAGCGGGTCGCTCAGCGCCTGGCGCGACAGCTCGTTGTTGGCCTGCTGCAGCTGCTGCAGCAGCTGTTCGCGCTCCACCTGCTCGGCGATGAGCCGGGCGAAGAAGGCAATCAGGTGATCCGAGCCCGCCAGCAGCGGCTTGTGTTCGGCGCTGGCGGCGCACAGGGTGCCATAGAGGGAGCCGGAGGGGGTGCGCACCGGGCAACTCAGATAGGTGCGAATGCCGAGGGCCTGCGCCGCCTGGGAATCCCCCCAGCAGAGCGCCACATCGTCGGTGTAGAAGCGCCCCTCGTCGAGGGCCCGCCGGCAGAGGGTATCGCCCCAGGCCACCGAAACCCCCTCGGGGATCTGCAGGTCGGCGCTGTTGCGGGCATAGCGGATATGTTGGGTGTCGTGACCAAGGTCGATTTCGGTCAGATAGGTGGATTCGAGCCCGGTGACCGTTTCGAGCATCTCCAGCAGCGGGCGGGTCAGGCTCTCCAGATCCCGCGCCCCGGTCACTTGCAGCGACAACGCCTGCAATATTCTGTCCATGCACACCTCCCTGCTTGCATGTCTATTCCTGAAACCATAGCCCCTTCACCCGCCGCCCGCCCCCATCGCGGCGCTATCTCTGCGCTTTTGCCGCCCTTTGTCGCCGAACGACCCTCGATTGTCCAGCAATGTGCTCCGTTTGCAGCCAACGCGAGATAACCCCATCTGAGGGGTAATCAGCGCCCACTGCCGAAGCAAGCGGTGCCTGTCGTGCGAAGCCATTGGCGGCGGCGGCTTGCCGGTGGCGCTCAAGCGGGCGAGCTCGGTATCGTGATGGCCCCTGTCGCTGACCACCTTTATTCGTGGCGCTCCCCTGCCATTCCCCTCACTTGGCTCGCCACTCGGTTCAGCTCTCGGCTTGCAACACATCCCCGTATCTACGCTCGGCTATCAGCTGGGCTCGGGGCTCGGGGCTCATCTTCCATCACACCCCGGCCACGGGTCAACCGCCGGGTGCTACTCTGCAGCAGAGGAGAAAAACCATTTAATTCTGATGGTTGCATCACTAATTTCATGGATTTGGATGGCCCCGCCGAGGCGGGTTCCGTAAGATGACCATCGGCCCCTGTTGGCCCCCGCATATTCATGGATGGTCAAGGGCGCAAGGTGGCGGCGACAGTCAGGGGCGGCAGCGTCTTTGGCGCAGACCAGCCGGTCTCCCGCGCCTGCGGCAAGGGCGAGGGTTGCACCCTCGACGGCAGCTCTCGTCAGCCTCCGGGGCTTTGCCCATGCCCCCATGCGGATACGACGCTTGGGGCAATTGGTAAGGTCGAATCGGGTCAAGTAGGGTCGAGTAGCAAAGCGTAATCGTCCGCGGTAACCGTCCCATCTCCCTGGCGGGTGAGCGGTAGGGTGCAATAAGCGGAGCGTAATCGTCCGCGGTAACCATCCCCTCTCCCTGGCGGGTGAGCGGTAGGGTGCAATAAGCGGAGCGCATTGCACCGGGGTAAATGATCCCCTCGCCCCTTGGGGGATAGGGCTTGGGATCAATGGATAGGGTCGAGTAGGGTCGATTAGCGGAGCGTAATCGTCCGCGGTAACCGTCCCCTCTCCCCTTGCGGGAGAGGGCTAGGGTGAGGGGTCACTAGCCTGATTGGCACGGCTTCGCCGCGCAGGACACGAGGACTCCGTCCTCGACGAGGTTTCGCCGCCGCTGCGCGGCTTGGCGAGTGACTTTGGAAAGACCCAAAGTCACCAAAGGTCTACTCCCCCACTTGTTCGCCCTCCTGCATCGGGTTCCCTCGGTACACCCGTTTGTCCCACGGCACGCGCCGGGCCATCCATGGCCCAGCGGCGCTCGCTCGGCGTCCTGCCTCGCGGCCTGGACAAACGGGCTCACCTCGGCGGACAACAGGGGGCAACACCAAACCTACAGCACCGAGGCCAATTAACAGCTCCATGTGTATTTTGGGAATAGCCTTATATTGAAACATCGATAGTGTATATTTAATTGCGATGTAACCTGATTTATCTAATGCCTAGTACGCTTCATTAATTGAACTTACGACCCGTTCTCATTAAACAATGAAAACCCAATCGCTATATTTATAGCATATTAAAACACACTAAACAGAATTTGATTATCATGCCAATAATATTTGAAAAAGAATTTATCACATTGTCAGATTTATATCTGGCATATAGAAAAGCCAAAACAGATTCATTTTTTGACAACTTTCACCCTTGCAAGCGTCGATATTCTGAATTTGAATCAAATCTACATGAAAATTTACTAAATCTTCATAAAACTCTCATTAATGATGAAAAAGACCCATGGTATAAAAATGATTTATTTTTAGGCGGATATTCATATGCCCCTAAGTCGATTGATACTAGCTCTTGGGAGGATAAAGAGTGCATCCATTTTAGGTCAATCGATCAAAATGAAGACTGGCTTAATAAATATACCGAAAATAAAAACAAAAAATTATCAGTTAGCTACCGACTAATCATTAATGCCACTGTTGAATATCAAGTTATTTCTGCACTATGGATTCTTAAGGTTGGGCATAAATTTGAGTCTTTGCTCGATAAAAATTTATCCTATGGTAATAGATTGCGTAGAAAGCACCACCCATATGAAGATTTCGGACCATATAATGGCGAACTTAACTTAGACTCTCTCGGATTATTTTCACCTTATTTCTCTGCATATAGAACATGGCGACAAAAAGGTCTTGATGCCATGCGTGATATTGTCCAGAGAAATAATAATGCAACCGCGATAACGATGGACCTTGCAAGTTTTTATCATAGAACATCACCTAACTTTATATTGAGGCCTTCATTTCTCATAAAGACTGGAATTCAACTCAGCAAAGACGAACGAAAACTCACGCAACAGCTTATCGACTCAATACATTCTTGGTACAAAAAGACTCCTGACTATATAGATCGCCCCAGCGGGGCATTACCCGTTGGCTTATCTGCGTCTAAAATAATATCTAATGTACTGTTATATGAACTAGATGAGGAAGTTAGTAAAAATATTAATCCAGAGTATTATGGACGATATGTTGATGATATTTTTTTGGTTTTTAAAACTCCGCCAGAAATATCTAGCGGGAATGATGTAATTAATTACTTGTCTGATAAGATTGATTTTTTAAAAATACATAGAACCAAAGGAGAAGCCCCGACTATATCGCTCAAGTTAAATTATGCTAGTGACTGCGAACTGAAATTCACCCCCAGCAAACAAAAAATATTTAGTCTATCACCGAAATATGGCCTTGATCTTGTAAACCAGATTTCTAGCCAAATCCGAGCTCAGTCCAGTGAATATAGAATGCTTCCTTCTGTTCCAGAAGATGCTAACTCTATGGCTGAAAAAGCACTATTAGCTTCATCAGATGCATCCTTAATTGCAGATGCATTAAGAAAAACCGATGTTGTATCTATTAGGAGGCTAGGGTTGTCTCTTTTGATAAGAGATCTGGAAAGCTACTCAAATGATTTATCAAGACTAGAGTGGGGAAATATAAGAAAAGAATTCTATGGTCTTGTCGAAAGATATATAATAACCCCAAAGGGTATTTTTGACCTATCAAGTTATTTAAGCAGAATTTTCCAAGTCATGATATCTAACTATGACTTCGCTGAAACCAGGACCTTAGTTGACAAAATAATAAACTGTTTCAATATCATTGCTGAAACCACAGAAAAAAATACACATAAAAATCTTTTGTTATGTAAAAAATATTTTTCGGAGTCTCTTATTGAAACAGCATTAAGGTCATCTACAATAGCTGGTTTTGAAAAATGGAGCGAACTCAGAAGAACCATAATGTATATTAGCAATCTACATGAACATGAATATAAAGCAATAACCAAGACAAAGCTAAAAGAAATCAGTAGAAACTTGCTTCTTTCTGATCTAGGCATCAGACCATATAAAGACTACTGGTTTTATAGTCAACATAATGATGAGTCATCTATACGAATACCAAAATCACTTAGCGTAAATAAAATACTAAACCTGCCGTTAATAAGAAAGTTTCGGAAAAGTGCATCACTAAAGTTACCCCACTGGCCAGCATTAACATTCCCAACGAGACCGTTAAGCATTCCTGAGATTGTTATGGCGTGCCCTGAAACATTAGATGATAGTCAATTACTCAAGGATTTTATCTTTGGACTTCGTGGTGCAAAAACGATAGAAGACATTAATTTTTTTAGAACCACAGATGATGCTGGCAATAATAAAATTATAATCCCCAATAAAACTCCAGACATTGTCAGCGTAGCTCTAACAAACTTTGAAACCACAGACAACCAATTTACGCAGGCTATAAATAACAAACCAGACTTGACTCTCAAACGCTACAGACGAGTCAACACTTTAATTAACAACATCCTAAAATCTGAACATAGGTCAGATTATATAGTATTTCCTGAATGCTCATTGCCGCGTAAATGGGCACTTAACATATCAATGAACCTCGCAAGGAAAAAAATATCTTTTATTGCTGGAATTGAATATCATAAACCAAATTCAAAAAATGAAGTAAGAAATGACTGTCTTTTATCTCTTGTTACAAAGTGGCCTGGTTATAACAGCAGTTTTATTTTTTTCCAACCCAAGCTAAGCCCTGCTCACACTGAAGAGAATCAACTAAAAGCAAAATCACTTAAATTATCTAAACCAGACCCACAAGAAATACTACCTATATATATACATGGAAAATATTGTATAGGCGTATTAATTTGTAGTGATTTAACTAATCCAATGAATAGGGTTAGATATCAAGGGAAAGTTGATAGCTTATTTGTTTTAGAGTGGAATCCGGATGTAAAAACATTTAGTTCACTTGTTGAAGGGTCCGCACATGATATACATACATTTATAATACAGGTAAATAATCGTGTATACGGTGACAGCCGAGTAAGGGCACCATATAGACTTGACTATAAAAGAGACCAAGTAAGGATAAAAGGAGGCCTTGTAGATTATTTTGTAATAGCAAAGATAGATTATAAATCCTTGCGTAAGTTCCAGCAAAAAGGGAAAATGACTGATTCTAGCTCCGAGTTTAAACCGACACCGATTGGTTTCACGTTCTCACCAGATAGAAAATGACTAGATAAAATATGAGTAATATATATTGTTTTAAAATGGGCCTAGCAGCTTTATTAGATGTATCTCTATGGGTAGAATGGTTGGGTATACTTGCTAATCTTGCAACTTTTTTTGGACTATTTATTGCTGGAGTAGCCGCAATTTATGCGATTCGACAGCATAAAGAGAACATTATAGAGTCTCGACGATCTGTTGCTTATGAACTTTATCAAAATTATCTTTCTTTATGTTTCGAACACCCAGAGTTTGCTAGGGGCTTTAAAAGACCAACAACCCCAAGTGACACAAAATATGAACAGTACTGTTGGTTTATATCATCTGCTCTCTTTGCATTTGAACAAATCCTCCATACAGAATCACAAAAAGACACTTGGAGCAAAACTATTAAATCTCAACTGTCATTTCATAAGGAACATTTGATTAGGTCTAGTACTATTAGAAATGAATTATGGGATGATGAACTCAAAAAAATAATTGATGAAGTCATCAACCAACCATAGTGCACTTCAAGCTTATCAATTTCATTATTGCTATAAAACCGCAGCCTTGAGCTGCGGTTTTTATTTCTATTCCCTAAACACTTTCTCACTCAAACCAAAACGCAATTTACCAATCCCCTTGCACTGCTCTCCCCTTTCAGCGGAAAAGGCGGTCAGCATGAACATTAAAGCCACGGGCGGGCACGGTATTGGTTCCCCCTGCAAACCGCCGAGTCGAGTTCAACGGGTCAGGAGCGCCATCAGGGATGTGCCGTCTGCGGCGCTCCGTCCGACCCGTTGGACGAGACGAGGGAACCCGCGAAGTGGGCGGTTTGCCGGGGGGAAGACTTTTGGTGTTATTTGCCAAAGAGAGCGGTCTTTCAAAAGTCACTCGCCCCAGCCCGAAGGGCGGGCGAAATCCCTTCGAGGGCCGTGCCCTCGCGTCCTGCATGGCGAAGCCATGCCATTAAGGCATGGGACGACATTCAGCCGAGGAATGACGTTAGCCCCCTCACCCTAACCCTCTCCCGCAAGGGGAGAGGGGATCAGAGCGCAGGCCACCGAGGCTAAACAGAGCGCAGAGGCTTAAGAGGTGTCGAGGGAAAAGGCACAAACAAAAACCGCAGCCCCAAGGCTGCGGTTTTTTTATTGGGTCAACCTGTTGGCATCAGGCACCAACAGGGCCACCGGCCTTAGGCACGGCGCCAGCTGGTCTTGCCAGCACTATCTTCCAGCACGATGCCCATCTCGGTGAGACGGTTGCGGGCGGCATCCGCCGCAGCCCAGTTCTTGTCGGCACGGGCCTGATTTCGCTGGGCGATCAGTTGCTCGATTTCGGCAACCTCTTCGTCCGCTTCATCGCCCTTCAAGAAGGCATCCGGATCCTGCTGCAGGATACCGAGCACGGCGCCCAGTTCGCGCAAACGGGCACCGAGGCCAGCGGCAACAGTGAGGTCTTCCGCTTTCTGGCGGTTGATCTCGCGCACCAGATCGAACAGAGCGGAGTAGGCTTCCGGGGTGTTGAAGTCATCGTCCATGGCTTCTTTGAAGCGAGCCACCTGCTCGTCGCCACCGGCCGCAGCGACCGCCGGCAGGTCGCGCAGGGCGGTGTACATGCGCTCCAGCGCGGCGCGGGCTTGCTTCAAGTTATCTTCCGAGTAGTTGAGCTGGCTGCGGTAGTGGCCAGACATCAGGAAGTAACGGACGGTTTCGGCGTCATAATGGGCCAGGACGTCACGGATGGTGAAGAAGTTGCCAAGGGACTTGGACATCTTCTCTTTATCCACCATCACCATGCCGCTGTGCATCCAGGTGTTGACGTAGTCGCCACCGTGGGCGCAGCAGGACTGGGCGATCTCGTTCTCGTGGTGCGGGAACTGCAGATCGGAGCCGCCGCCGTGAATATCGAAGTGGTTGCCAAGGTGCTTGGAGTTCATGGCGGAGCACTCGATGTGCCAGCCAGGACGGCCCGGGCCCCAGGGGCTGTCCCAGGTCGGCTCGCCGGGCTTGGACATCTTCCACAGCACGAAGTCCAAGGGGTTGCGCTTGGCATCCACCACGTCAACCCGGGCGCCGGCCTGCAGCTGTTCCAGATCCTGGCCGGAGAGCTTGCCGTAGTCGGCATAGGAGTCGACGATGAACATGACATCGCCGTTGTCAGCCACGTAGGCGTGCTCTTTATCCAGCAGGGATTGCACCAGCTCGATGATCTCGCCGATGTGCTGGGTGGCGCGCGGCTCGACGTCCGGGCGCACCATGCCGAGGGCGTCGAAGTCGGCGTGCATGTCGCCGATCAGGCGCTCGGTCAGATCGTCACAGGTGACGCCGGTTTCGGCGGCGCGCTTGATGATCTTGTCGTCCACGTCGGTGACGTTGCGCACGTAGTTGAGCTGATAGCCGCTGTAGCGCAGGTAACGGGCCACCACGTCGAAGGCGACGAAGGTGCGGCCGTGGCCGATATGACAGTGATCGTAGATAGTGACGCCACACACATACATGCCCACCTTGCCCGGGTGGATAGGTTTGAATTCTTCTTTTTGACGAGTGAGTGTGTTGTATATCTTCAGCATCTTATGACCACTGCCTGTGAGTAAAATGGCCTGCCATTCTACCCGCATCGCGCGTAGAAAACGAGGCAGAAAACGTGCCGGATCAGGCGCACCATCTATGCCGCAGGGCCCTGATGGGCTAGAATTGCCACCACTTTATGCCATACACCTGCGGGCACCTAGTCGCCCGCATCAAATGAAAGGACATATCATGGTCACTCTGCACACCAATCACGGCGACATCACCCTCACCCTGAACGCTGAAAAAGCCCCGGAAACCGTGGCCAACTTCCTGCAATACTGCCGTGACGGTCACTACGACAACACCATCTTCCACCGCGTCATCGACGGCTTCATGATCCAGGGCGGCGGCTATGCCCCTGGCTTCGAAGAGAAAGACACCCGCGCCCCCATCAAGAACGAAGCGGCCAACGGTCTGTCCAACAAGGTCGGCACCATCGCCATGGCCCGCACCATGGAACCGCACTCTGCCAGTGCCCAGTTCTTCATCAACGTGAACAACAACGACTTCCTCGACTTCAAATCCGCCACCACCCAGGGTTTTGGCTACTGCGTGTTCGGTGAAGTGACCGCCGGCATGGACGTGGTCAACAAGATCAAGGGCGTCAAGACCGGCAACTACGGCCGCATCCACCAGGACGTGCCGACCGAAGACGTCGTGATCACCAAGGTGACCCTTGCCGAGTGATCTCTGCTTTCTGCGAGATGAACTGACTGCGGCCCCGGCCGCAGTTTTTCCATCTGCGAAGGCCGGCCCCATCGACTGGCGCCGTCTCGACTACCTGGCCCACGGCAACCCGCGCCAACGCTCGGCCCATGCCCTGCTCACAATCGGGGTGTGGGATAAGCTGGCAGCGCAGTGCAGCGATATGGCGCTGGTGAGCACGGTCGCCATCGGGCTCGACCGCCCCGGCAGCGATCTCGACATCGTCTGCCAGCATCCGGACCCGGCCACGTTTGCCGCAGCGCTGGCCACCCAAGGCTGGCGGGTTGCGCAAAAGGGCGATGCCATCTGGCTGGCTGAGCAGAGCGTCACCGGCGCCGATGGTTACCCTTGGCCCCTTGAGCTCTACCTCACCCCGGATCCCCTCGAGCGCCTCAACGGCTGGCGCCACCTCAGCCTGATGGCCGCCCTGCTTGAGCAGTTCGGCGCGGCGTTTTATCACCAAGTGCTGCGCCTGCGCCTCGAGGAAGGGCTCAAAGGGGAGGCGGCCATCTGCCACTTGCTGGGCCTTGCCGGCGACCCGTATGCCGCGCTGCTCACTCTGGAGGGCGGCGAGCTGGCCCCACTGGCGTGGCAGCCGAAGGCGACGGGCCCCCTTTCTACCTCCACTTCCAGCCACCTCAACAGGGCCCAGCGCACTTTCTCATGAGCACCCTTTTTATCAGCGACATTCACCTGTGTGCCCAGCGGCCCGACATGACCGCCGCCCTGGTGCGCTTTCTGGCGCACGACGCCCCCGGTGCCGATGCCCTCTACGTCCTGGGCGATCTGTTTGAATTCTGGATTGGCGACGACGATCCCAATCCCCTCCACGGCGAGGTGGCCGACGCCTTTGCGGCCCTGAGCCAGCAGGGAGTGCCCCTCTACTTCATTCACGGCAACCGCGACTTCTTGCTGGGCCAGGCCTTTGCCAAGCGCGCCGGCATGACTCTGCTGGGGGATCCCTGCGTCATCGAGCTCTACGGCGAGCGGGTGGTGCTGAGCCACGGCGATCTGCTCTGCACCCTGGATGAGGGCTACCAGAAGTTTCGCCGCATCACCCAGCTCAAGTGGCTGCGCTGGCTGTTCCTGCGCCTGCCGCTCGCGCGCCGCCAGGCCATCGCCCACAAGATGCGTGGCCAGAGCCAGATGGAAAATGCCCACAAGAGCCAGACCATCATGGACGTAACGCCGGCGGCGGTGGACCAGATGCTGCGCCAGCACGACTGCCGGATGATGATCCACGGCCACACCCACAGACCGGCCATCCACGACTTCCAACTCGACGGCGCGCCTGCCCGGCGCATCGTGCTGGGGGACTGGTTCGAGCAGGGCTCGGTGCTGATCTGCCGCCCCGGCGAGCAGCGCCTCGAGCAGCGCGCGCTGATCTGAATTGGCCGACTGGCGGCAATAAAAAAGGCGGGAAGATCCCGCCTTTTGTTTGCCTGTGATTTGCCCGCTATCTACCTGCGCAGCGGCGACACAAACCAGCTACATCACCGTCATCTGCCCCGCATAGAGGATGAAGTAGCGCAGCAGCAATATCCCCACCAGGCTCAGGCTGCAGATAAGCGCTAGCCGGGCCGGTTGATGGGCCTTGGCCGGGCTGCCCACCAGCCCCAGCAGCTGGGGCAGCAGGATCCCCAGCCCGATGACCCCAAACCAGAACACCTGGGACCAGAAGCCACCGCCGATGGCCGCCCACATGGCCGCTTCCCGCTGGCCGCCACCAAAATAGAGGCCGGTGAAGAAGCAGAGCAGCAGGAACAGTTCGATGGCGACGATGGGCCGCTCGAAGCGATGCACGAAGCTCACACCGCGGCTGTGACCATCCTCCCGAAACAGGGTGACCGCCAGCAGGATGGTGGAGGCCACCCCCGAGCTGATGCCAGAGACCAGAAACAGCGCCGACAGGATCGGGTTGTTGAGCATGGGGTAGGTCTTGAGGGCTGAGAGCAGAAAGCCGGTGTAGGCACCCAGCAGCACGGCCAGCAGCAACAGCAGCGGCGCCAGCAGCCGCTCGAGGCGGGCGAGCCAGCCAATCAGGCCATCCACAAAGACGAGCCTGTCGGCCAGCAGGCGTCGGCGCAGGGCCTCGATCTCGGCCCTAAACACCACCGCCAGCCAGGCGAACAGCACCGCCATGTAGACCTGAAACAGCATGACCCCCATCGACATCACGGAGTCGAACTGGTAGTGGAACATCAGCTTCCAGAAGGTCCAGGGACGGGCCAGGTGGAAGATGAGGATAAGCAGCCCCAATACGACGCTCACCGGCGCCAGAATGGCGGTCGCCCTGATGATACCGCTCTCGCTGCCGGCCCCCTGCCGGCGCAGCAGCACCGAGAGGGTGGCCGAGCCTGCCGAGATGCCGAGCAGGAACAAGTAGATGGCGATGGGGCCATCCCACACCAGCGAGTCGAAGTGAAACGCATCATGCCACATGGTGCTTCCCTCCCGTCAGCCGGTCTGCGTCATACAGATGAGATGGGATCATGGCAGCGTCGCCGATCCTTACGCCAACGAGCGCGCCTACGAGCCGGACAACAACTTCCACCAGCTGAGCCTCTCCGGCCAGTACAACTGGGACCGGCAGAGCCTGACCGGCCGCGTGCTCACCAGCCAAGCCACCTCCAACGGCAGCCTGACCGCGTTTCGCAACGCCCCCATCAGCCAGGATGACTTCCACGGCGAGGTAAGCACCCTGCAGGCCGATGCCAAGTGGGTAGGCCGCTTTGGCCGGGATCTCACCCTGCGCGCCGGCGGCGAGTATCGGGACCGCAAGGACAAGTCCGATGAATACGCGGTGGTCGGCTAGCAGCGCGGCAAGAGCGATCGCACCCGCAGCAAGGCGGATCTGGCGGCCGACTACCGGCTAAGCCGCTCGGTCAAGCTCACCACCGGCTATCAGTACAAGGCCGATCAGCGCGAGCAGGCCGACCGGCAGGACACCGACGAGCACACCCTGTTCCTCAAGGGGCGCTACCGCCCGGCCGGGGCGCTGCAACTGGGCGGCAAGCTCGCCTGGAGCACCCGCGACGGCTCGGACTGGCGCCACGACAGCGCCGGTGGCAACGGCAGCCCGACCCTGCGCCAGTTCTATCTGGCGGACAGGGACAGGGTCGAACTCAGGGGGGATCTCGGCTATCAGTTCAGCGAGGGGCTGGATACCCGCCTCGAAGGGTGGTGGGCCAGAGATGACTACAAGGAGCCGGACATAGGTCGCAGCGAGGGCAAGGATTATGGCATCGACCTGACCCTCAACCAGCAGTTCGACGACAACCTGAGCGGTCACCTGTTCAGCAACCTGCAGTGGATCAGCTCCAGCCAGAACCATGCCTACACAGGCGCACCGGACTGGGATCCCTACAGCACGGCGGTGCGCGACGAGATCACCACCCTCGGGCTCGGGCTCACCCAGAAGAAGGCGTTTGACCGGGATCTCGAGCTCGGGCTCGATTACAGCTTCGCCTATGGCCGCGGCAAAACCGACGCCAGCAAGGGCTATGACTACCCGGATCTCACCAGCAAGCAGCACCGGCTTGAAGGCTACGCCCTCTATCAGCTCACCAAGCAGCATTCGCTGCGCTGGGATGTGCGCTACGAATACTTCCAGGACGTGGATTACCTCTACACCGGCGAAGAGCGCAACCTCGGCAACCTGAACCAGGACTACAACGGCTACTTCACCGCCGTCTCCTGGCTCTACAAGTTCTAAAGGCACGGCCGCGCGTCAGGTAAGAGCAGACAGGCTGTGTTGTCAGCCCAACAATAAAGAGGGGAGCCCAGGCTCCCCTCTTTCATATCAAGTCAAAATACACCAGATAAAAATTCTCAGATGACGTGAGAAAATCCTATGTTCAGTAACTGATAAATATTAGAACGGCATTCCACCATTGATTACTATTGAAAATGCCTGTGCATAATTTGGCGTATTATTGCCATAGTATCCACTCGCGACTAGCGATATTTGCCCCTGTGATGAATCTGAAGGTTGGCCTTCTATTACACCATATCCAGGAGAGGCGTTACCGCCTGAGTTCATACAGAACGTAGCGGTCCTCCTAGGTTCTAGCGTGAAAGGAGTGTCCAATGAAGAAATAATATATGTAGATATCAGTTTGCCTGAATAAGGCTCACCTGTTTTATCAAACATCTTAACGCTGACAACCGCACTGCTGGCTGAGACATTGGATATTTTAAAGCAAGATTGTCCACCCCCATCCCAAATATAATATGCAGGAATAATTGCTGTGCCAGCTTGGGCAGCTAATGAGAATAAGCTGCATAACAAGCCTGCGGCGATAAATGCTTTCTTCATGATTAACCCCAAGATAAAAGACGTCAGTATATCAGCATTAGATTAAGTCTCAAGCAACTCCCGTCATGAACTCCAAATGAAATCAACACATGAACACACTGAAGGACTTTGTCGCCACTTTGGCACCATTTTGCCAAAAACAAAAAGGCCGCTATTGCTAGCGGCCTTTCGTAAGTATTTGATTGCTTTATTCAATAACTGGTGCCCGAGGCCGGAATCGAACCGGCACGACGCGAACGTCGAGGGATTTTAAATCCCTTGTGTCTACCGATTTCACCACTCGGGCACCGCAATCGGTATCAAGCTCGCGTGGCGGGCTTGTCGATATGGAGGCACGTTCCGGAGTCGAACCGGACTAAACGGATTTGCAATCCGCTGCATAACCGCTTTGCTAACGCGCCATGCAAAAGAGAGAGACTCTCTATTGTCTGAATTTGGAGCGGGAAACGAGACTCGAACTCGCGACCCCGACCTTGGCAAGGTCGTGCTCTACCAACTGAGCTATTCCCGCATCGGTCTGGCTGACTGCCTGACTACGAGGACGCATTCTAGCGATGTTCCTCGCCCAGTCAACCAAAAATGTTTAATACCCTGATCGTTCGAGTGTTTTTTGCCCTTTTCCTGCCTTTTCAGCGCTCACGACCGTTTCCCAGCCCCAAGAACGGGGAAACGGTCCTTTGTGCCGGCAGGTCAGAACCGGGAGTGATAGCTGAGGTCGCCCCAGGCGGCCTTCATGTACTGGAACATGGACCAGAAAGTGAGCACGGTGGCCACGTAGAGCAGCACATAGGCCAGCCACACCATCCAGATGTCGTACTGCCAGATGAGGCCGGTGAGCGAGACCATCTGGATCATGGTTTTCCACTTGCCGATCCAGCTGACCGCCACAGAGGAGCGCTTGCCAAGTTCGGCCATCCATTCGCGCAGGGCGGAGATGATGATCTCGCGGCCAATCATGGTCATGGCGGGAATGGTCACCCAGATGGTGTTGTAGTGTTCGACGATCACCACCAGCGCCGCCGCCACCATGATCTTGTCGGCGACCGGATCGAGGAAGGCACCGAAGGCGGTGGATTGATTCAGCTTGCGGGCCAGGTAGCCGTCAAACCAGTCGGTCGCCGCCGCCAGGATGAAGACGATGGCCGCCGCCATGTAGGACCACTGGTAGGGAAGGTAGAACAGGATGACGAAGACGGGGATGAGCAAGATCCGAAAAAACGTCAGCAGATTAGGAATATTTGTCATTATTTTCAGCCACTTCTTGTATGCCGCTACATGGTAGCCCCAAGCCGATCACGGATGCAACCGGACAGGCGCCCGCCTTGGTCTATTAATCCATCAACAACCTCAGGATGCGGGCCATTATGGCATTTGCGGCCCCCCGGCGTCACGGCTCTTGTGTGTCAGGATCTCGCAGGGGATGAACCCGGGGTGAATGGTGTGACTCACCTCGCCCCTTGTCGATACCCGGGGCGACAGCCCCTGCTCGTCGTCTGGACAAACAGGGGCTGCATGGAGGGGTATTCCCCCTTCTCGGCTACCAATGGCTAGAGGGAATGCAGGGCATCGTGGATGGACTGGGCCAGCTCCTGGCTGATGCCGGGCACCTTGGCAAGCTCCTCCACCCCGGCTTTTTTCACCTCCTGCAGACCGCCCAGGTACTTGAGCAGCGCCTGCCGCCGTTTCGGCCCCACCCCCGGGATATCCTCCAGGGTACTGGTGGTGCGGGCCTTCGCCCGTCTGGCGCGGTGGCCTGTGATGGCAAAACGGTGGGATTCGTCGCGGATGTGCTGGATGAGGTGCAGGGCGGACATATCCGCCGGCAAATGCAGCTCTTCGTGGCTCTCCCCCAGGATCAGGGTCTCCAGCCCCGCCTTGCGGGTCACCCCCTTGGCAATGCCCACCAGCAGCGGATATTTGCCCCCCAGAAACTCCAGCTGACGGGCCAGGATCTCCTCGGCGCGGCGCAGCTGGCCGAGGCCGCCGTCGATAAACAGCACGTCCGGCACCTTGTCCGGCTCCTGCTGCTTGCCAAAACGGCGCTCCAGCGCCTGCTCCATGGCGGCGTAGTCATCGCCGCCGGTGATGCCGTCGATGTTGAAGCGACGATATTCCGATGAGAGCGGCCCCTCCCGGTTGAACACCACGCAGGAGGCCACGGTGCGCTCCCCCATGGTGTGGGAGATATCGAAGCACTCCATGCGTGCGATGGGGCGCTCCAGCTCCAGCAGCTCCTCCAGCTGATCGTAGCGGGCTGTGATGGTGCTCTTGTGGGCAAGGCGCGAGCGCAACGCGGTCTGGGCGTTGATGGAGGCGAGCTTGATGAAGCGGGCCCGCTCGGCGCGGGTACGGCTCACCACCCGCACCTTGTAGCCGGCGGTCTGGCTCAGGGTCTCGGCAATGACGTTCTCGTCTTCGAGCGCCACGTCGAGCAGCACCTCGCTCGGGATCTGCCGCCCCCCCTGCCCCGACAGATAGAACTGCAGCAGGAAGGATTGCACCACCTCGTCGAGCTGGGTATCGGCTGGCACTTTCGGGAAGTAGCTGCGCGAGCCCAGCACCTTGCCCTGGCGGATGAAGAGCACGTGGATGCAGGCGGTCCCCTGCTCGAAGGCCACCCCCACCACGTCGAGCTCGTCCAGTACGTTGCCGCTCACCGACTGCTGTTCGGTCACCCGGCGCAGCGCCTGGATCTGATCCCGGTAGCGGGCAGCCTCCTCGAAACGCAGATCGCCGCTGGCGGACTCCATCTTGCCCACCAGTTCCCCTATCACCTGCTGGTTCTTGCCCGCCAGAAACAGCTTGGCCAGCTCCACCTGCTGGGCATATTCGGCCTCGCTCACCAGCCCGGCCACGCAGGGGCCGGCGCAGCGTTTGAGCTGGTAGAGCAGGCACGGACGAGTGCGGTTGGCATAGACCGCATCTTCACACTGGCGCACCGGGAAGATCTTCTGCATCAGGTGCAGACTCTCGCGCACCGCGCCGCCGGAGGGGTACGGGCCGAAGTACTCCCCCTTCACCTTGCGGGCACCGCGATGGACGCCGATACGCGGGTGCTGATGGGCGGTGATGATGATCCAGGGGTAGGACTTGTCATCCCGCAACAGCACGTTGTAGCGGGGCTGGTACTGCTTGATCAGGTTGTGCTCGAGGATCAGCGCCTCGGTCTCGGTGTGGGTGACCGTCACCTGCACGTCGGCGATCTGACGCACCAGGGTGCGGGTCTTGATGCTGTCGACGTTGGCGCGAAAGTAGGAGGCGAGCCGTTTCTTCAGATCCTTGGCCTTGCCCACGTAGATGACGGTGCCGCCGCTGTCGTACATGCGATAGACACCGCTCTGATGGGTGACGGCACTGAGAAACGCCTTGCTGTCGAAGAGAGGTTCAGAGGAGGTCATGCTGGCTCCGGCAACGGGGATCGAGGTGTTGGGTCTGGGATATCGCGGCAAGCGGAAGATCGAAAGAGAGGCTCATCGGCAACTCGGCTCAACGGATGAAAGCAGAAGACGGCACAGAGCATACTGCGTCAGACCGGCAAAAAGCAAAAAGGCGGCACAGGCCGCCTTTGATGGCTACACGCCGCCCGTTACAGGGTGTCGGCATCCAGCATGCCATAGCGAATGGCCAGATGGGTCAGCTCCACATCGCCATTGATGTTGAGCTTGCTGAACAGCCGGTAGCGATAGCTGTTGACCGTCTTCGGGCTCAGGTTGAGCTGCTCGGAAATATCGGTCACCTTCTGCCCCTTGGTGATCATCATCATGATCTGCAGCTCGCGCTCGGAAAGGGACTTGAAGGGATTCTCGTCGGCCGAGGCAAACTGGCTCAGGGCCATCTGCTGGGCGATCTCCGGGGAGATGTAACGCTGACCGGAGTGGACCAGGCGAATAGCGTGGATCATCTCGTCCGGTGCGGCCCCCTTGGTGAGATAGCCGGCAGCACCCGCCTGCATCACCTTGGTCGGGAACGGATTTTCTGAATGAATGGTCAGCACTATGATGCGCACATCGGGCCGGATCCGCAGGATCTTGCGGGTTGCCTCCAGGCCGCCGATGCCCGGCATGTTCATGTCCATCAGGATCACGTCGGGATGGTTCTGACGACAGAAAGTGACTGCGGTTTCCCCGCTCTGCGCCTCGCCCACCACCTTGATCCCGCGGACATCTTCCAGAATGCGTCTTATCCCTGTACGCACCAACTCATGATCATCGACCAGGAATACATTAATCACCCAAACACCCCGTTTTTTTATCTCGTTATATGCCAGTTAGGGTTAACACGGCGTCTTGCATCATAACCAAACTCGTCGATTTGGCAAACCATGGCCGGGAAAAGTTTGAAAGTGCTCATAAATGACGTTTGTAATCAAATAATTATGTAAAGATTAAACACAAAAAACGGCGCCCGCAGGCACCGTTCTAAGTCATTTTTGCTGTTGTCGGCATCAGTTCGCCAGCAGTGCGCGCACCTTGTCCAGATCGGCCTGGGTGTCCACTCCGACCGGCGGCGCCTCGAGGGCCTGGGCCACGTGGATCTTCTCCCCGTACCAGAGCACTCGCAGCTGCTCCAGCGCCTCTACTTGCTCGAGCGCGCTCGGCGCCCAGTCCACATAACGCTGGATGAAGCCAGCGCGATAGGCATAGATGCCGATGTGGCGCTGGTAGTGATCACCAATCTGCTCGCGGCTTGCGGCAAAACGATCACGATCCCACGGAATGGAGGCGCGACTGAAGTAGAGGGCGTAGCCATCCTGGTCGGTCACCACCTTGACGGCATTCGGGTTGAACGCCTCTTCGGCGTTCCGGATTGGCACCGACAGGGTCGCCATGGGCGCGCTGGCGGCGGCCAGGTTGTCCGCTACCTGACGGATGATGACCGGCGGAATGAGCGGCTCATCCCCCTGCACGTTGACCACTATGGTGTCGGCGGCAAAACCGTAGTGACGGCACACCTCGGCCAGCCGCTCGGTACCTGACTGGTGATCCTTCGAGGTCATGCACACCTCGAATCCGGTCTGGCCGGCCAGCGCCTGCTGCACCCGCTCATCGTCGGTGGCGACGATCACCCGATCGGCGCCCGACTGCAGGGCCTTCTCCACCACGTGCTGCACCATGGGCTTGCCGTGGATGTCGGCCAGCGGCTTGCCCGGCAGCCGGGTGGAGGCGTAGCGGGCCGGGATGACGACGACGAAGCTCATGACGACAGCTCGTCGCTATTGAGCGGACGGGCGCGGTTCTCCAGCAGCACCGGGATCCCCTCCTCCAGCGGATAAGCAAGCTTGTCGAAGCGGCAGACCAGCTCATGCACGGACTTGTTATAGTGCAGCTTGCCCTTGCAAACCGGGCAGGCAATGATGTCGAGCAACTTGATGTCCAAAGCCAAAACGATACTCCTTCAACGATGTCGCGCCAGCGGCTTAATCACGCCGGCGATGGGTGTCGAACCAACCATATGTTTCATGCGGGGCATGACAAGCCCCCTTCTCTCCCGCGCTGGCGAGCGAGATCAACCTTGTGCCTTGGTTGCGCCTTTCCCCTTCCCGCTCGCGCCCAGCTTGTGCAGCAAGGTATCGAGCAGGGAGGCGGGCAACTCGGCGCTGACCGGCAGATACCACCAGTTGTCGAGGGCAAAGGCGCGGCACTTGACCGCATCCTTCTCGGTCATCAGCAGCGGCTTGCCGGCAAAGCGGCCCACCAGCTCGTCCCGATCGAAGGGGTGGTGATCCCCGTAGGCCACCCGCTGATCCAGCTGGTAACCGAGCCCCTCGAGGGTAGCGAAGAAACGGGGCGGATGACCAATGCCCGCCAGCGCGTCAACCGACCCCGACAGGGGGGAGACCAGAGGGGCCTCGTCGCGCACTCGACGCGGGGCGTCGGCGACCAGTTGCATGGGGTACTCCCCCCGCCCCGGCTCGCCGCCGTTGCAGATGATGGCGTCCACCCGCTTGAGCCGGGTGACCGGCTCGCGCAGCGGTCCCATGGGCAGCAGGCAGGCGTTGCCGAAACGGCGCGCCCCGTCCACCACCACCAGCTCGATGTCACGGGCCAGCGCATAGTGCTGCAGGCCATCGTCGGTGATGATGATATCCACCTCACCGCTCTGCTCCAGCAGCCGTACCGCATCGGCCCGTTTCGGGGCAACCACCACCGGGCAGCCGCAGCGCCGGGCAATCAGTACCGGTTCATCACCGGCCTGCGCCGTGGTGCTGGCGGCCTCGAGCCGGTACGGATAATGGGGCGCCTTGCCGCCATAGCCGCGGCTCACCACCCCGGGGCGATAGCCGCGGGCCTGCAACTGCTCCACCAGCCAGACCACTACCGGGGTCTTGCCGTTGCCACCCACCGAGATATTGCCCACTACGATGACCGGCAAGGAGGCACGATAGCCCTTGCGCCAGCCGTGCCGATAGGCGTAGCGGCGGGTACCGCTGACAACGGCAAACAGCAGGGCAAAGGGGGCCAGCAACCAGCGCCAGCCACTCTTTGCATACCAGAGCCGCTCCAGCATCAGGCGTTGCCACCTGCGGTGGCATGACCGAACTGGATGGCGCGCAGCTGGGCATAGGTGCCCTGCTGGGCCATCAGGGCCGCGTGGTTGCCGCGCTCGACGATATGGCCTTCATCGATCACCAGGATCTCGTCCGCCTTCTCGATGGTGGAGAGGCGGTGAGCGATCACCAGCGAGGTGCGCGCCTTGCACAGCTCGTCGATGGCCGCCTGGATGTGGCGCTCGGACTCGGTATCCAGCGCCGAGGTAGCCTCATCCAGCAGCAGCACGGGGGCATCGCGCAGCAGGGCGCGGGCGATGGCGATACGCTGACGCTGACCGCCGGAGAGCGACGCGCCGTTCTCGCCGACCACGGTGTCATACCCGTTGCTCATCTTGCTGACGAACTCGTCGGCGTGGGCGATGCGGGCCGCCTGCTTGATCTCGTCGAGGCTGTATTGCTCTTCCGCGGCGTAGGCGATGTTGCTCGCCACCGTGTCGTTGAACAGGTGCACGTGCTGGGAGACCAGGGCGTACTGCTTGCGCAGCTCGCTCAGGCGGTAATCACGGATATTGACGCCATCCAGCAGGATCTCCCCCTGCTCGATGTCGTAGAAGCGGGTCAGCAGGCTGGCGATGGTGCTCTTGCCAGAGCCTGAGCGCCCCACCAGGGCCACCGATTTGCCCGCCTCCACCTTGAAGCTGACGTTGTGCAGCGCCGGGGTGTCCTTGGTCGGGTAGGTGAAGGTGACGTTGCGAAACTCGATCTCGCCACGGGCGCGCTCCAGGGTACGGGTGCCGGTATCCTGCTCCGGCTCGGTATCGAGCAGGCCGAACAGGCTGTGGCAGGCGGTGATGGCGCGCTGGAACTGGTTGTTGACGTCGGTCAGGCTTTTCAGCGGCTTGAGCAGCATCATCATGGAGGTGATCATGACGGTGAAGGTACCGGCAGTCAGCTCGCTGCGCACGCTGTCGATGGTGGCCACATAGAGGAAGGCCGCCAGCGCGATGGAGGCAACCATCTGCACCACCGGACTGCCGATGGCATCGGCGGCGACCATCTTCATGGTCTGCTGGCGCATGTTGTTGCTGACCTTGAAGAAGCGTTTCTCCTCCACCTTCTGGCCACCGAACATCAGCACCTCTTTGTGCCCCTTGAGCATCTGCTCGGTGGAGGTGGTGATGTCCCCCACCGCCTGCTGGATGTGGCGGCTGATCTGACGGAAACGGCGGCTGATGAGGCCGATGATGATGCCCACCACGGGCCCCACCACCAGGAAGATCACCGACAGCTGCCAGGAGTGCCAGAACATCAGGCCGAGTAGACCGATGACCGTCGCCCCTTCCCGCACCAGGGTGACCAAGGTGGTGCTGGCGGCCGAGGAGACTTGACTCGCGTCATAGGTCACCTTGGAGAGCAGGTGGCCGGTATTCTGGCGGTCGAAGAAGCTCATCGGCATCGCCACCATGTGGTTGAATACCTGCTGCTGCAGGCGCATCACCACGTGGTTGCCGACCCAGGCCATGCAGTAGTTGGAGAGGAAGTTGGCGACGCCGCGTAGTGCCACGATACCCAGCACGAAGAAGGGCATCCACTTGAGCACGGTCGGATCGTTGCCGTTGATCCCCTTGTCGATCAGCGGCTTGATGGAATAGACGAAGGTGGTATCCACGGCGGCGTAGCCCAGCATGCCGATGATGCCGCCAATCAGGCCAAGCTTGCGGTCACGGACATAGCCGAGCAGACGCTTGAAGACAGGCCAGCTGTCTTGTGAGGTTTCTTGTTGCATGAATAGCCGTTAATAAGGGAAATGACGGGCTATTCTAGCCAAAGCGCAGGATTACACCAAGCAGTGCCCATCGCCAAGACGGCAAATGACGGTCGTTATCCCAGCCAAAGCGCAGGATTACACCAAGCATCGCCAGCGCATGCCCCTCACCAAGACGGAAAATGACGGCCGTTATCCCAGCCAAAGCGCAGGATTACACCAAGCATCGCCAGCGCATGCCCATCGCCAAGACGGTAAATGACGGTCGTTATACCAACCACAGCCGGGTTTACGCTCAGCGTTCAGGCCAAAATGCAGGACGCCACCAGTCGCCATTGCGGCGAAACCAGGGGCCCTGCTCCCGCTCGGCGCGGATCCGCAGCCCGTCCGGCGCAGGCTCGACCAGGATCTCCCCGTCCAGCCCGGTGACCCATTGCTGCGCCTCCCGGTAGCGAGCCACCACCTCGGGGCGGGGAAAGCCCCACTGGTTCATGAAGCCGGCGCTGTGTACCACATAGCGGGGGGCCACCGCCGCCACGAAGGGGGCCGTGGAGGAGGTGCGGCTGCCATGATGGGGGCTTACCAGCAGGGTGCTGGCAAGCCCGGCCCCTTCCAGCGCCAGTAAGCGCTGCTCCGCCTGCCGCTCGATGTCGGCGCTGAGCAAAATGCGGCGCGCCCCGTCGCGGATCTGCAGCACACAGCCGTCGTTGTTGTGACCGCCTCCCGGTTGCTGTGGCCAGAGCACCGCCATCTCGAGCCCCTGCCAGCGCCACTGCTGGCCACGCCGGCACAGGGTTGTGAAGCGGCCGAAGTCGAAGGAAGAGAGCTCGTGGCGTACCGGCAGAGCCTGCAGGATGGCACGCCGGTTGCCGGCGTGATCCCGGTCCTTGTGGCTGATGACCAGATAATCCAGCACCCGCACATCGAGCCGGTTGAGCAGCGGCAGGATCACGGCATCCGCCATGTTGTAGCCGCCTGGGTAGCGATCGCCGGTGTCAAACAGGATGCCGCGCTCACCCCGGGTGATCAGCACCGCCAACCCCTGTCCCACGTCCAGCACCCTCAGTTGCCAGTGAGTCGGCACCGGCCAGGCCGCCAGCAGCAGGGCCACGCCCCCCGGCAGCAGCAAGAGGCGACCGCCCGGCACATGCCAGGCGCACCAGAGCAGGCTCAGCAGGGCGGTGAGCGGCAGCACCCAGCCCGGCACCGGCCACCAGAGTTGCCACTGGCTGGCCAACCTCTCCAGCGCCCACAATATCCACTGCAGGCCGACATCGGCCAGCCAGAACATCAGATGGGCCAGCTCCCCCGAAAGCGGCGCCAGCAACACCCCGACCAGCGCCAGCGGTATGATGCCGATGCAAAAGAGCGGCAATGCCAGCAGATTGAGCAGCAGCGACAACGGCGCTATCCCCTCGAACAGCGCCAGTTGCAACGGCAGCAGCCCCAACAGCAACAAGCCCTGCAGGCGGACGAGCCCGGGCTTGGCCTCCAGCAGGCTCGCCACCAGCAGCAGGGCCACCGCCAGGAAGGAGAGCCAGAATCCGGCCGAATAGAGGGCGAAGGGATCCCAGAGCGTGAGTACCACGAAGGCCCACAACCAGACGCGATGGGCCGGCCACTCCCGCCGTCGCCAGCGCAGTAGACTCCACACCAGCACCATGATGAGGGCCCGCTCGGTGGCCACCGCAAAACCGGCCAGCCAGCTGTAGAGGGCGGCAAACAGCAGGGCAAGCAGAATCGCCCCCCGCAGCCCGAACAGCCGCCCCAGCCACCAGCCGAGCACCGCCACCAGCGCGATATGCTGCCCCGAGATGGCGATGATGTGGGTCAGCCCGCTGCCGCGAAACAGGCTCCACTGCTCATCCGTGATGCCGCCCTGCTCGCCGAAGGTAAGCGCCGCCAGCAGCGGCCCCTGGCTCAGATCCTGCCAGCTGGCAGCGGCCCGGGCCAGCCAGCGTTCGCGCAGCCCCGCCGGCACCGCTTCAATCTGGATCACCCGGCGCAAGTTGCCGGTGGCGGTGATCCCCTTGCCGAGCAGCAGGCGCCGCCCGTCCATCCCGGCCTCGTTGGCCAGGCCGTGAGCCGGCTTGAGGGAGACCTCCAGGGTCAGGCGACTGCCTGCCGTCATGGTGGGCAGCGCCTGGTAGGCATTGATGCGCACCAGGGGCGCCGGGGTGAGCGCCTGCTCATCGAGCCTGTTCACCCGCAGCACCAGCCGGACAAATTTATCGCCCTCGGGTTCTGCACTTTGCAGTTGTGCGGTTATGATGTGGCTCGTTTTTTTGCCAAGCTGATCCAGCCAGGCAAGCCGGTAGTGCAAATTCCCCTGCATCCAGAGGATACCGCCCAGCAAGAACAGCAGCCGCCAGCAGCGGCAACCGGCGAGGGGGAACGCGAGCAGCAGCATCAGGCCACCCCATTCCCATGAAGGCAACCATGGCCAAAGCAGTGAGGAGCTTGCCCCGAGGGCAAACGACAGCAGGCGCAGATCCATGGTGCAAGTATTTAGCAAGGTTTCAATATGCCCAAACGACTCATACAACGCTGGCTGCCTGATCCGGCGACACTCAAGGAACACAAGCACTTGCGGCTGTTTGGCAAGCTGCTGCTGGACGCCAACCTGTGGCACCTCAATCGCCGCTCGGCGGCCGGTGCCTTCGCGGTGGGGCTGTTCATGGCCTGGGTGCCGCTCCCCTGCCAGATGCTGCTGGCGGCCGGCGGCGCCATCGCCTGTCGGGTCAATCTGCCGCTCTCGGTAGCCCTGGTCTGGCTCTCCAATCCCATTACCATGCCGCCGCTGTTCTACGGTGCCTACCTGACCGGCTGTCAGCTGCTGGGGCAATCCTCCCAGCACATCGAGATCGAGTTCACCTGGGCCTGGCTGGTGTCGGTGTTCGAAACCGTGGCCCCGCCACTGCTGCTGGGTTCACTGGTGCTCGCCCTGCTCAGCTCCCTCATCGGCTACGCCCTCATTCGCACCTGCTGGCGTATCAGCACCGTGCGGCAGTGGCAGAAACGCAAGGTGGCACGCGCATGCTGAATCGCTGGTTTGCCCGCTTCAAGATTGACCCCGATACCCTGCGCCAGCAGAAGTGGTTCGCCCTGTTTGGCGAGCGCCTGCTTGCCCCCGCCCTCTGGCAAGGGGGGCCGCGCGCCCTGAGCGGGGCGGTGGCGGCCGGCATCTTCGCCTGCTGGTTTCCCATCCCCATGCATTCACTCATTGCGGTCGGGCTGGCGTTGGCGTTCAGCCTCAACCTGCCGCTGGCGCTGCTGGCGGTCTGGTTCAACAACCCGCTGACCCTGCCCTTCATGTACCTCTACGCCTATCGCACCGGTTGTCTGGTGCTGCACAAGACGCCGGAGCCATTTCACCTCACCTGGACCCTGCACTGGCTGGAGCACGAGGCGGCCACCCTGGTGCCTCCTTTCCTGCTCGGCAGCCTGCTGCTGGCGGTACTGACCGCTGCCACCGGCGGCCTCCTCACCCTGCTGTTGCTGCGCCTCGGCAAGCTGGTCCGCCCCCGCTGATCTCACCCGCCTCGTCAGCCTCTGGCGCGCTGACGAGGCGCTGCCTTGCCATCCCCGGCACCTGCCACCACACTCCTTGTAACCCGTTGTTTTTAGCCCCCCATTTGCCACAAGGAGCCCACCATGGCCGAACCGCTCACGCTGGCCTATGCCAGTGGTCATCCCCTCGCCCTGCTGCCGGCCATGGCCAATCGCCACGGCCTCATCACAGGGGCCACCGGCACCGGCAAGACAGTCACCCTGCAGGTGCTGGCGGAGGGATTCTCCCGCCTCGGCGTGCCGGTCTTTCTGGCCGACGTGAAGGGGGATCTGAGCGGCCTTGGCGCCGCCGGGGCTGGCTCGGCCAAGCTGGATGCCAGACTGGCCCAGCTCGGCATCCCGGCACCCGCCTTTGCCGCCAGTCCTACCCTGTTCTGGGATCTGTTTGCCGAACAGGGTCACCCGGTGCGGGCCACCGTCTCCGACATGGGCCCCCTGCTGCTCGCCCGCCTGCTCGGTCTCAACGATACCCAGAGCGGGGTGTTGGAGCTGGTGTTCAAGGTGGCGGACGACGAGGGGCTGCTGCTGCTCGACCTCAAAGACCTGCGCGCCATGGTGCAGTTTGCCGGCGACAACGCCAAGTCCCTCACCACCCGTTACGGCAACGTCTCCACCGCCTCCATCGGCGCCATCCTGCGCAACCTGCTCACCCTGGAGAGCGCGGGCGGCGATCACTTCTTCGGCGAGCCCATGCTGGACATCCAGGATCTGCTGCAGACCGATGAGGCCGGCCACGGCCATATCAATGTGCTGGCCGCCAGCAAGCTGACCCAGTCCAGCCGGCTCTATGCCTGCTTCCTGCTCTGGCTGCTCTCCGAGCTGTTCGAGCAGTTGCCGGAGGTGGGAGATCCGGACAAACCTGTGCTGGTGTTCTTCTTCGACGAGGCGCACCTGCTGTTCAACGACGCTCCCAAGGCGCTGCTGGAGAAGATTGAACTGGTGGTGCGCCTCATCCGCTCGAAAGGGGTGGGTGTCTACTTCGTAACCCAGAGCCCGGCCGACATCCCCGACAGCGTGCTGGGGCAGCTTGGCAACCGGGTGCAACACGCCCTGCGCGCCTTTACCCCGAGCGATCAGAAGGCGGTGCGGATCGCCGCCAACACCTTGCGCGCCAACCCCGCCTTCGATGCCGCTGGCGTCATCACCGAGCTCGGGGTCGGTGAGGCGCTGGTCTCTCTGCTCGACGAGAAGGGACGACCCTGCATGGTGGAGCGTGCCTTCATCGCCCCGCCGGCCAGCCGCATCGGCCCCTTGAGCGATGCCGAGCGGCAGGCGCTTATTCAGGGCTCATTGCTGCACGGCCGCTACGAGACGCCGGAGGATCGCGAGTCGGCCTTCGAGCGGCTCAACGGGGGCAAGCTGACAACCACAAGCGAACAAGCCAGTAAACCGTCATCCAACGGGGAAGGCGGCCTGCTCGATGCCCTCAATAGCATCCTGTTTGGCCACACCGGCCCCCGTGGCGGCCAGCACGACGGGGTGGTACAGACCGCCGCCAAGAGCGTGGCCCGCACCATCGGCAGCGAGGTGGGTCGCCAGCTGGTGCGCGGAGTGCTCGGCTCCCTGCTAGGGGGCGGCAAGCGCCGCCGCTAAGGCCTGAGCCGGAAAATGAAAAAGCCCGCCGGGTCTCCCCGGCGGGCTTGTTATTGAGCGGATGGCGATGACTCGCTTACAGCACCTTGGCGATGGCGTCGCACAGCGGATCTATGTTGGCACGGGTGATACCGGCCACGCTGATCCGGCCGGAGCCGACGATGTAGATGGCGAACTCGCTCTTGAGGCGCTCCACCTGATCCTTGGAGAGACCGGAGAAGGAGAACATGCCGTTCTGCTCGCGGATAAAGCTGAAGTCCTGGTTCACGCCGCGCGCGGCCAGTTTTTCCACCAGCAGCTCGCGCATTTCGCGAATGCGCACCCGCATGGCCGCCACCTCTTCCACCCACTCGGCATAGAGGGCCGGATCGCTCACCACGGCAGTGACGACGGCAGCGCCGTGTGACGGCGGGTTGGAGTAGTTGGCACGAATGACGGTCTTGACCTGGGTGAAGGCCACATCGGCGATCGCCTTGGTCGCGCTGACCAGGGTGAAGGCACCGACCCGCTCGTTGTAAAGACCGAAGTTCTTGGAGAAGGAGCTCGCCACCAGCAGCTCGTCGTGGCATTCGGCGAAGATGCGCAGACCTTCGGCATCCTCTTCGATGCCGCGGGCGAAGCCCTGATAGGCGAAGTCAAACAGCGGCAGCCAGCCGGCGGCGGCACTCTGTCTGGCCAGTGCACGCCACTGATCAGCGGTCGGGTCGATACCGGTCGGGTTGTGACAGCAACCGTGCAGCAGCACCAGATCGCCAGCCTGCGCCTCGGCCAGCGAAGCCTGCATGGCGGCAAAGTCGAGCCCCTTGGTGGCCGCGTCGTAGTACTTGTACCACTTGACGGTCAGACCCGCTGCCTGGAACACGCTGACGTGGTTGGCCCAGGTGGGATCGGAGATCCAGATGGTCTTGGCGAGGTTGTTGCGCACCACGAACTCGGCGGCGATGCGCAGGGCACCGGTACCACCCGGCGCTTGCGCCGTCTTGGCGCGGCCGCTGTTGACCAGCGCGGAATCCTGTCCGAACAGCAGTTGCTGCACGATGCGACCGTATTCGATATTGCCTTCGATGCCGAGATAGTTCTTGGTCTTCTCGTCGGTCAAGAGCTTCTGTTCGGCTTTCTTGACGCAGTGAAGAATGGGGGTGGCGCCGGTCTCATCCTTGTAGATCCCGACCCCCAGGTTGATCTTGTGGCTGCGAGAGTCGGCGCGGAAGGCTTCGGTCAGGCCCAGGATCGGATCCGCTGGGGCGGCAACAACCTTTTCAAACATGGTATTCCCTGTATTCCGTTGAGTTCGTTGGCTGGCAAAGCGTGTTGGCACACCGTCCGTGACACGCAAAACACGTGGCAAACAAAAGCGCTCACTGGCGAGCGCTTCGTCAACTCTTTATATCACCGTGCAGGATGGGGGAAAACCGCTTTTTCGGCCGGATCTGCGGCAATCTCAGCCGATGGCATGCCACTGTGGCGCCAACGCGCACACCTCGGCAGACAAGCCACCATTGGACTCAACCAAACCGCTACAAACTGCTAACAATGACTTGGGGATCCGGCTCGGCTCCCAGGGGCGGGAGTCGGCCAACGGCAAGGCATAGGCCGTCATGATGGGAGCCAGCACGGTGGGCAGCCACCAGCTGGCCGGCCGGCCCAAACGCTGGGCCAGAGTCAGCACCCGATCCACCCCGCTCGGGTCGAGGGAGGTAAGATGACTCCACTGCACCTGAGGCGGCAGCGCGGCGATCACTTGCTGCAGTGCCTGCTGCGCCGAGGCGGGAGCCCAGATCAGCAGGGTCCCTGCCGGCAGCACCAGCTCGGCAAAGGCACCGACGCTGTCGGTGGTGATCACCCGCAGCAGCTCCCCCTCCCCCCACAGGATCTTGCCAAGGCTGGCCAGGGTGCGCTCCGGCAGCGCCACCTCGCCAAGCGCCTGCAACCAGGGGGCGGCATCGAGCAGGGCGCCGCCACTGAAGAAGAGGCTGAATGGCTGGGGGGCACGCAGGCGCACCTGTTGATCCGAACAGAGCCGGATCCCCTTGTCTTCGAAGTCGATCTGCTCGTTGGGGGTAAAGCTCACCTCGCTCTTGCGATAGAGAGCGGCCAGCACCCGCTCGTTGACCTGCTCCGCCAGCTGCCAGCCCTGCCCATGGAGCCACTCCTCCGGGGTGGGCGGCGCCGTGGCGATCTCGGCCAGCGTCAGTTCACGAGTCAGGTAGCGGCGACCAGCGGGGGTGAGCTCATAGTGGTGGTTGCCCAGTGCCAGCAGCAGCTGATTGTCCTTGAGCAGGCCCAGCAGGGGTTGCCACTGACGGGCGCGGACCACCGAGGTGGGGTTGTCCAGCAGCTGGCGGGCCAGCTCCCGCCACTGCGGGTGACTAAAGTCAATCAAGCGTCATCCTTCCCTGTCTGCCGAACATCCTGCAACGAGCTGAATAATCTAGCGATTCGCTGCCCGGGAGCCAAGTACAGAAAAGAGACAACGTGAAGTGACGCAAGTCAAAGAGGGCAAGGAGAGGATCATCAACAGAGGAGAAGAGAGGCAATCAGGTGGAAAGCAGATAAAACAAAACGGCCAAGCAAGCTTGGCCGTTCATCAACTAAATCAGCGCAGAGGCTAGATTAGAAGTTGTATTGCAGGGCAACGGTCCACTCGTCGTCCATCTTGTCGATACCCTGGATCTTGTACTCGGTGTAGGCTTTCAGCTTGGAAGTGAAAGCGTACTGTACGCCCAGCAGGGTTTCGTCAACGATGTCTTTGTACTCAGCCCCAGCGGTGTTGGAAGCAGCTTTACCTTCAGTGAAGTTGTAGCCGGCCAGGAAGGTCCAAGCATCAACGTTGTAGGAAGCAGCCAGCTCGTAACCACGGCCCTTGTCCTTGTCACCACCGGTGGTGTGGTCGTAGCTCAGGTCAGCTTGAGTGTAAACACCAGCGAAGTAGAATCCGTTGATGGCGTAGTGTGCACCCAAGGCCCACTCTTTCTTGTCGCCAGAAGCGCTGGAAGTGGTGCTTTCCAGGTCGGAGTAAGAGTAACCGGCGTTCAGGCCCAGACCGAAGTCGAAGTCATAACCTGCAGCAGCGGCATAACCGTAGTTACGCTTTACATTCGGACCATAAACAGCAGTTTCTTTGATGCCCTGACCTACGTCAGTAACCTTCACGGCCTTGTCGTCGTTGGTCTGATAGGACAGTTTGCCTTTGAAGCCACCGTAGGTGTTGGAGTAGATGATCTGACCTTCTTGACGACCGTCATAGAAGTTACCTACGTCACCCCACTCGTTGAAGATATCGGTCGGTTCCAGCACGTCGTAGAACGCGGTATCGGTCTGACCGAAGATGATCTTACCGTACTGGGTGCCGTCGAAACCAACGTAGATGTGGCGGGAATCGAACTTGTTGGCGGAGTTTTCAGCAGAAACTTGCCACTCGGTCTTGGCGATACCGGACCAGGTGTTGTTCAGGGCAATCTTGCCGGACCAACCCAGACGGGAAGAACCAACCAGCTCACCATCGACATCTTGGTAGCTAGCAGCAGTGCCGGGAACGAAAACTGATTGACCAGTTTTAGTATCGAATTTATAGGCGTCGTCAGTTGCACCAACAGCCTTGTTGTGGTCACCGTAGTAGTTAGCCTGAACACGGCCGTATACGTCAAAAGTGGTACCGTCTTTGTCGTAAACCACTGCAGCGTTAGCGGCGGATGCAAACAGAGCCGGGATAGCAATAGCCAGAATTGTCTTTTTCATAGTTTCCAATGCCTACTGTAATTAAACACTAAGTCGTTGTTATTCCCTGTGTTAGCGATGTACTTTGCATCACTATGGCGCCGAGACTAGCACCGGGTTTTCCAATCCGCAATGAAAAAACTTGGAACTTTTTACGAAAAGCATAGTCACAGCGGAAAAATTGTGACCTGAATCCCACATTGTTTGCACGCCATGGGAAAACGTTTACAGCGATAACCGCTGGCAAAAATCGTCCGAATTGGTGATTTATCACACAATGACGACGACTCGCCTTATAAATAGAAGAAGAGGTCGGATCTGTGCGTTGCCACACACCTCGACCCAGGTTGCCGGTTGCAGGTATCCTGTCTTCCTTCACCCTGTGCAACGGTCATTTTCTTCATGCTGTCTACCCGTCTCAAAACCACCATTCGCAATACCTATCGGCAAATAGCCGATGGTTTACCCGGTTTTGTGCCGCGCAAGGAGCAGAATTTTCTGGTGGCCGAAATAGCCAAGACGCTGACCGGGGAGTATGACAAACAGCGTCGCATCCTGGTGGCCGAAGCCGGCACTGGTATCGGCAAGTCCCTCTCCTATGCTCAGGGGGCCATCCCGGTGGCTCGCCTTACTCAAAAGAAGCTGGTGATCTCCACCGCCACTGTGGCACTGCAGGAGCAGCTGATCCACAAAGACCTCCCCTTCTATCATCGCCACAGCGAGCTGCCGTTTCGTTTCATGCTGGTCAAGGGGCGCCAGCGCTACTGCTGCGAACACCTGCTGGAGCAGGCCGCCAGCGGCAGCGAGATGGCCAACTTCGAGTTCGACTTCGGAGCCCTCAGCAAACACAAGCCGTCAGACGCCGACAAGGAGTGCTATCAGGCGTTGTGGCAGGCCTACACGAAAGGCAAGTGGGACGGTGATCGGGACAACTGGCCCAAACCCATCAACGATAACTGCTGGGATCGCATCGCCGCCGACCGCCACACCTGCAACAAGGCGCTGACTCATCATCAGCACTGCCCCTTCCACCGCGCCCGCAACGACATGGATGCGGCCGACGTGCTGGTGGTCAACCACGCCCTGCTGCTCTCCGACCTCACCATGGGTGGCGGCATCATACTGCCGCCACCGGACGAGTGTCTCTATGTGCTGGACGAGGCCCATCACCTGCCCACCATAGCCCGGGATCACGGCGCCGCCTCGGCCAGCGTCAAGGGCTCACGCCGCTGGCTGGAGAAGCTGGCGCAGGGGGCAGGCAAGCTGGCCAGAACCCTCAACAAGGAGAGTCTGCTCGATCCCCAGCTCAAGCTGCAGGACGCGCTGGCCTCCCTGCAACCGGATCTGAAGGCGCTGGAGCAGTGGCTCGCCGCCAACGACCGCTTGTTCAATGAAGAAAAACACCATCGCTTCGCCGATGGTGTCTTGCCCGACCCCCTGCCCATGCTGGCGGAGAACCTCAAGGAGGCGAGCAAGAAGGCGCTGCGGGCGCTGGACAGAATGCAGGGGGCCATCGGCGAAGCGCTGAAGGATGGCGAGATCCGTCGCAAGGATGCCGAACCCCTGCTGGCGGAGAGCGGCTTCTATCTGCAGCGGCTGGAGGGTTTCTGCGCCCTGTGGGAGATGCTGGGGCGGCACGTGGCAGAGGGCAAGACGCCGCTGGCCCGCTGGATGGTCAAGAGCGATGACGGCGACATCTGGCTGCACGCCTCCCCCATCGAGGTGGGCTACCTGCTGGAGGAGTGGCTCTGGTCCAGGTGTCTTGGCGCCGTGCTGGTATCGGCGACCCTGACAGCCCTCTCCTCCTTCAGCTATTTCCGCCACCAGGTGGGGCTCAAAGAGCACGACGGTACCCGCTATCTGCGCCTGCGCTCCCCCTTCGATTACCAGAAGGCCGAGCTCTATTTGCCCAAAATGGAACACGAGCCCAGTGCCCCCGCCTTCACCCAGGAGCTCGTCAGCATCCTGCCCCGTCTGCTGGCCGGCAAGGAGGCGAGCCTGGTGCTGTTCTCCTCCTACCGGCAGATGAACGAGGTGGCGGTGGGTTTGCGGGCCAAGGGACTCTCCCTGCTGGTGCAAGGGGAAGCCTCCCGCAACGCCCTGCTCACCCTGCACAAACAAAAATGCGATGGCGGCCAGGCCAGCATACTGTTTGGCACCGGCAGCTTCTCGGAAGGGCTGGATCTGCCCGGTCACTACCTCACCAACCTGGTGATCACCAAGTTGCCGTTCGCGGTCCCCAACTCGCCGGTGGAAGAGGCCACCGCCGAGTGGGTCGAGAAACGGGGGGGCAATCCCTTCTTGCAACTGACGGTGCCGGAGGCGTCGCGCAAGCTCATCCAGGCCTGTGGTCGCCTCATTCGCAAAGAGGCGGATAGAGGCCGGGTCACCATTCTCGATCGCCGTCTGCTGACCAAACGCTACGGCAAGGGGCTGCTCGATGCCCTGCCGCCATTTCGACGCCGGATTGAGTAGGGCCGAGGTTGACCAAGGTAGCCAACCCCACTGGCCCGATGAGTTTGCATCGGGAAAGCACGAGCCCAGACGCGACAGGGGCGCCATAAACGCCTATTGCCGCCCTCTGGCAAACCTGCAAAAATGAGCCCCTGTTTTTCAGTGGGCACTCGCCTGACTGTTCAAGGAGATGAAATGAAACTGACTGTTCTGGTGCCAGCCCTGGCTGGTCTGTTGTGGGCAGGTAGTGCCCTGGCCGATGCCCAACTGGAAGTGAACAACCCCTATGTGGTGCAGCTGATCGATGGCCAATCCATCAATCCCAAACTGCTCGACAAGACGAGTACCTATCCTATCAAAGCCGGCAAGCACCAACTGGTCGTCGCCTTCGAAGGCAACTACTCCAGCCGCAGCGACACCAAGCTGGTCACCGCCGAGCCGCTGGTGATCAACTTCACCGCCGCCGACAACCAGAAACTGGTACTGGACTACAAGAAGCCACGCAACGAATCCGAAGCCAACCAGTTCGTCAAGGAACAGAAAGTCGCGCTGAAAGACAAGAGCAGCGGCCAGGTCGTCGCCACCGAGCAGTTCGTGCTGCCGAAGGTGGAAGGCTTCCAGCTGACCCGTGACTATCAGCAGGAGCTGATCAACATGGGCAAGGCGTTCAACCAGCCCAAGACTGTCGCTGTCTCTACCGCTGCCGTCATGGCCGCCAACAGCGCCCCGGTTCAGGTCGCCCCGAGCAAGGCCCAGAGCAATCCGGAAGCCCTGACCCAGCTGCAAAACTGGTACAACAAGGCCGATGCGGAGACCCGCAAAGCCTTCCAGATCTGGGTGATCCAGCAGCAGTAATTGCATCTGTTCGTCCCGAATTATCGGGCATGAAAAAGGGGAGCCTGGCTCCCCTTTTTCATATCTGCCCATTTGCCAAGGCCCAGCCTTCATGTCACTGCGCATCTTCCATCACCCCCTCTACTCCGCCCTGACCCTGCCAGCGCGCCATCGCTTTCCGCTGGCCAAATACCAGGCGCTGTTCGAACAGCTGGGAAACCTGGGTTATCCGCTGGCAGAGGCCGCGCCCGCCAGTCGCACCCAGATAGAGAGAGTGCACGATGCGGCCTATGTGGGCGCGGCCCTCACCGGCACCCTGGATGCAGGCGCCATTCGCCAGCTGGGGTTTCCCTGGTCCCCCGTGCTGATTGAACGCACCCTGCGCTCGGTGGGGGCCACCCTTGCCGCCAGCCGCCACGCCCTTGCGCAAGGCTGCGGCCTGCAGATCTCCGGTGGCTATCACCACGCCCACCGAGACGTTGGCAGCGGCTTTTGCCTGTTCAACGATCTGGTGATCGCCGCCCAGACCTGTCTGGACGAAGGGCGCTGCGAACAGGTATTGATCGTCGATCTCGATGTCCATCAGGGGGATGGCAGTGCCGCCCTGTGCCAGGGGCGGCGCGACATCATCACCCTCTCTCTGCACGGGGAGCACAACTTTCCCCGCCACAAACCCGCCTCCCACATGGATTTCCCCCTGCCAAGCGGCATGGAGGACGATGCCTACCTCACCACGCTGGCAGAGGCGCTCAATCTGGCGCTGCGGCTCTACGCCCCCGATCTCATCCTTTATCAGGCCGGCGTGGACGTGCATCATGCCGACGAACTCGGCTATCTCGCATTAAGTGATGAGGGGGTGCGCCAGCGCGATGCCATGGTCTTTGACTGCGCACAACGGCACGGGCTGCCCATTGCCGCCGTACCGGGCGGCGGCTACCGCCGTGACTGGCAACAGCTGATCCCGCTGCATATGTCCTTGTTCGAAGAGGCGAACAAACGCTACGGCTAACCGTTGAGCTCTGCCTGGCCACCGTTGCAGACAACAACAAGGCGGCCCCTGGGCCGCCTCTGCTTTATATGCGTGCCATCCAGCCCCCTATCGAGAAGCGAGGATGGTGTCCTGCCGCCGACCACAGTTCAGGCGTGGGCCACCGGTGTCGAGTGTTTCCCCATGGGGCGCAGCAACATCAGCAGGTAGAGCAAGGCCACACCGGCGATCATGATGAACAGCAGATTGTCCGAAAGGTGCTGCATCAGGAGCGCGGTATAGGCCGGGCCGAGCAGGCTGCCGATGGTGTAGCTCAGCAGCAGCGCCTGGTTCATGGCCACCAGCTGATGGTGCTCGACCTTCTCGCAGGCCCACGCCATGGCCACCGGATAGAGGGTAAACCCGGCGGCGCCCAGGATGAACAGCGCCGGCCCCATCGCCACGCCGCCGAGCATGGCCCCGCACCCCAGGATCACCACCAGCACCTGCACCCGCAGCACCGGCAGGCGACCGAACCTGTCCGCCAGCCGACCCACCGGCCACTGCCCCAGGATGCCGGCACTCACCATCACCGCCATCCAGTAACCAATGCCGGCATCACTCACCCCCTGATGATTCAGGTAGAGCGGCATCAGGCCGTAGAGGGAGCCCAGCACGATGCCGGAGATGATGCAGCCATCGACCCCGAGCCGTGCCTGACGCAGCCGCAACATGGACCAGACCCGGGTTGAGCCCTGCGCTTCGCTGCGCTCACTGACGATGCGGGTGAACAACAGCGGCAGGATAGCCGCCAGGATCAGCCCACTCGCCCAGGGCAGTACCTCCATCAGGCCGGTCGGCAACTTGCTGACCAAGAGCTGGCCGAGCACTGTGCCCAGGTAGTAGACCATCATGTAGGCGGCCAGCAGACGGCCCCGATTGTACGCGTTGCCGCTGCACATCAGCGCGCTCTCCACCACCACCCAGATCATGGCGCAGCCGATACCGGCGATAAATCGCCAGCCGAGCCAGCTCCAGAAATCAAGGGTAATGCCGAGCCCGACACAACCGGCGGCAAAGAGGGCGGAGGCCAGGTAATAGCTGCGGTTGAAGCCGCAACGCCTGATCAAGGTGCCCGCCAGCAGGGTGCCCAGCAGGTTGCCGCTGAAATAGGAGGAGCCGACCATGCCCACCTGCCAGGTCGGCAGCTGTTCATGGGCAAGCCAGAGCGGTACCAGGGTATTGAGCACCGCGATGGAGAGGGTCAGCAGCAACAGGCCACAGAGCAATAACAGCACTGGCCGGGTGTATATGGTCATGGGTAAAACCGTGAGGAGAGTCAAAAATGCGAGCGCATCATGCCACCGCCAATGCCATTGTCAATCGGCACTGAAAGCAGGATCGCAAGGTTTTATCGAATACTGCTGGTGCGGTGCAGCACGGCGCCGTTCGGCGCCTAGCTTATCCCCTTGATTCACCGACTCTTTGGCCATGATGACGGGCAGATGCCGGTTGCCTGTCGGCCTCTTCTCAATCCTGGGGGCCATAACGAGAAGAGGCGACCCCGGGCCGCCTCTTCTTTATATACCTGGCACAAGGCCGGTCAGCGCTGACGCTTCTTGGCGTACTTGCGGCGGGCCCGCGCCTGACGCTCCTCTTCCCGCTCCGCCTTCTCCTTGGCCTTCTGTTCGGCCTCGGCATCGGCCTCCACGATTTCGCTGCTCACCATCTGCGGGGTCTCCAGGGAGATGCGGCCCAGCAGGCCAGAGCGGAACTCGTTGACCAGGATCTCGGACGCCTTGTGCAGATCCGACAGCCCCCCCTTGCGCATGAAGCCGCGCTGACGGGCGATGAGATCCAGCAGTTCGATCTCGGTCTCGGGCAGCGCGTCAATCTGATAGCGCGCCTGGATCCGCTCCGGATAGGCCTTGAGGAAGTAGTCAGCGGCGAACATGGCGATGTCCGCGTAGTCATAGACGGTATCCTTGATGGCGGCCGTGATGGCCAGCCGATAACCGCAGGAGGGCGGGTTGAGTTTGGGCCACAAGAAGCCAGGGGTGTCGGTCAGGATGACGTTGTTGTCGAGCTTGATCCGCTGCTGGGACTTGGTCACCCCCGCCTCGTTGCCGGTACGGGCGATGATGCGCCCCGCCAGGGTGTTGATCAGGGTGGATTTACCCACGTTGGGAATACCCATGATCATGGCGCGTACGCCGCGCAGCTCCAGATTGCGCTCCGGCAGCATCTCGTGGCAGAGGGTCAGCAACTGCTTGATCTTCTCCGGCTCCTGCTGGGTCAGGGGCAGCGCCTTTATCCCCTTCTCCTGTTCCATGTGGGCCACCCACAGCGCGGTGATCTCGGGGTCGGCGAGGTCCGCCTTGTTGAGCACCTTGATCACCGGAGTATCGCCGCGCAGCTCGGGCACCAGCGGGTTTTCGCTGGAGAAGGGGATGCGGGCGTCGAGCATCTCTATGATGACATCGACCTGGGGCATGACCTCGGCAATCTCTTTGCGGGCCTTGTGCATGTGGCCGGGGAACCAGTTGATGGACATATCCGTTACTCTCATCTAGGGACTGCGGGCGCGGGCTTGCGGTGGCGCGAGCGGCGGGCGATGGCGGACGCAGGGCGTCGCAAGGGGGCGCATTTTACCTGCACCCGCCCCGATTTGACAGGCCATTCTAGCCGCCAGCCGGCAAACCGGCCAGATTTTCGCCCGCCCCCTCCCCTCGTCAGCCGGTCTGGCCAGTCTCGGCTATTGACAGATAAGTGATTGATACAACATAACATTCATGCAACACCTTCATCGGATTGTCATCCAGTTTCACTAAAAGTGTCATCTGCGACCTCTAGGCTGCGCTCAGGTTTTACAAGGAGCGAACCCCAATGAGAAAGATGGCAGGACTTGCATTGATGATCGGCGCCGCCCTGGCCGCCGGCTGCAACTCCAACAACGACAGCAGTGCGCCCGAGCCCGGTGCCAAGAACGTGATCTTCTTCCTCGGTGACGGCATGGGTCTCAACACCCTGACCGCCGCCCGCATCTACGGCGTCGGTGAAGAGGGCAGCCTCACCATCGATACCCTGTCGGAGACGGCCTTCATCAAGACCTTCTCCCACGACGCCCAGGTGACCGACTCGGCCCCCTCCATGTCCGCCTACATGACCGGGGTCAAGAGCAACAACGGTGTCATCAGCATGGACGGCGATGCCACCCAGGAGAACGACTGCAGCAAGAGCGCCGGCAAGCCGGTCACCACCTTGCTGGAGCTGGCCAAGGCCGCCGGTCGCGGTACCGGCGTGGTCACCACCACCCGGGTGACCCACGCCACCCCGGCCGCCACCTATGCCCACCTCTGCAACCGGGATCTGGAAGCGGACATCGCCGCCCAGCTGGTACCCGGCGGCGCCGGTTACAACAGCGCCCTCAAAGAGGGTGTGGACGTGGTACTCGGCGGTGGCAGCAGCTTCTTCTTGCCCAAGGCCGACAAGGGCAAGCGCGAGGATAGCCGCAACCTCATCGACGAGATGAAGGCCAAGGGCTATCAGTTTGCCGCAACCCTGGACGAGCTGAACCAGGCCGATGCGAGCAAGCCGTTGCTGGGGCTGTTTGGCTCAAGCCACATGAAATATGACCTGGACCGACCCGCCAGCGAGCCCTCCCTGACCCAGATGACCCTGGCCGCCATCAAGCAGCTCAAGGACAAGAAACAGGGCTACTTCCTGATGGTGGAAGGGGGGCGCATCGACCACGCCCTGCATGACACCAACGCCAAGCGTGCCCTGCAGGACACCCTCGCCTTCGACAACGCCATCAAGGCGACCATCGACGAGGTGAAGAAAACCGATCCCGAGCTGAAAAACACCCTGATCGTGGTCACCGCCGACCATGACCACACGCTAGTCCTGAATGGTTATGCCAAGCGCACCGGCAAGACCACCGCCGACAACCCCGGCGTCCTCGGGCTGGTGAAGAACTATGAAACCGGTGAGCCGAGCAAGGATGCCGACGGCATGCCCTACACCATCATCGGCTTTGGCAACGGCTACAACCGGGTGGATGGTCCGCGCAGCAGCGTGGCACCGCTGGACGACGCCACCGTCTCTGCCAACGACTATCACCAGGAGGTGGTGGTCAAGGTAGGCGAGATAGGCAACGAGACCCACGGTGGTACCGATGTCTTCCTCGGCGCCATCGGCCAGGGAGCGGAGAGCTTCCACGGCTCACTCGACAACACCGCCGTGTTCGGCAAGGTCAAGGCTGCGGCCGGGCTGTAAGGAGCATTCCCATGAAAAGCGCCATGAAACAAAAACTGCATAAAACCCTGATCAGCACGGCCCTGCTGGCCGCCCTCGGCGGCGCGGCCCAGGCACAGGCCAGCGACGCCAAGAACGTCATCCTGTTTATCGGTGACGGCATGGGCCCCACCGTGCTCACCGCCACCCGCCTCTACAAGGTGGGGGAAGAGGGCAATCTGGAGATAATGAAGCTGGCCCGCAGCGCCCGCATCAAGACCTTCTCCAACGATGCCCAGACCACCGATTCGGCCCCCTCCATGGCGGCCTACACAACCGGGGTCAAGATGAACAACGAGGTGATCGCCATGAGCAGCGACACCAAGGCCGTCGCGCCCGGCAAGGACCTCAACGGCAACAAGGGCATCAACAACTGCACCAGCGACAACGGCAAGCCGGTGCCCACCATTCTCGAGCTGGCCAAGGCGGCCGGCAAGTCGGTGGGAGCCGTCACCACCACCGAGCTGACCCATGCCACCCCGGCCGCCACTTACTCCCACATGTGCCACCGGGATGCCGCCTACGCCATCGCCGAGCAGGCGGTACCGGGCGGCGCCGGCTTCAACACCGCGCTGGGGGATGGAGTCGATGTGCTGATGGGGGGCGGCGCCAACCACTGGACGCCCTACAACAGCACCAGCAACAAGGGGGGCCGTGCCGACGGACGGGATCTCACCGCCGAGCTGACTGCCCAGGGCTACCGCTACGTCACCACCAAAGAGGAGCTCTCTGGCGTCAACTCGGGCAAGGTGCTTGGGCTGTTCAGCGCCAAGTCCCACCTCGACTACGAGCTGGACCGGGTCGCCAAGGGGGCGGCAAGTACCCAGCCCTCCCTCTCTGAGATGACCGCCAAGGCGATCGATCTGCTCAGCCAGAACAGTCAGGGTTACTTCCTGATGGTGGAAGGGGGTCGCATCGATCACGCCCTGCACGGCACCAATGCCAAGCGATCGCTCACCGACGCGGTGGCGCTCGACGAGGCGGTCAAGACGGCGCTCGGCAAGGTGGATCTGAAAGATACCCTGATCGTGGTCACCGCCGACCATGACCACACCATGACCATCAACGGCTACTCCGCCAAGGGCAACAAGGTGCTGGATCTGGTGAAAAACGGCGACGGCTCGACCCAGAACGACGTGGATGGCAAACCCTTCACCACGCTAGTGTTCGGCAACGGCCCCAACCGCGCCGACGTGCGCCCCACCCTCACCAGCGATCAGGTGATGGCGGACGACTACCTGCAAGAGACCGGGGTCAAGCTGGGCTCCGAAACCCACGGCGGCGGCGATGTGATGCTGTTTGCCGACGGCGCCGGCAGCAGCCGCTTCAAGGGCACCCTCGACAACACCAAGGTGTTCGGCAAGCTCAAGGAGGCGCTCGGTCTGTAAACGGCAGGGCCCGGCCAGGTGCCGGGCCCTGCTCGCTCGAGCGAGACGGCATGATGCGATATTTATTACCCTTGTGGCTGCTCACCAGCAGCCTCTCTTTTTCCCTCCTTGCCGAGGAAGTCCCCGATCTGGCCGCCCGCATCCGCTATCAGGACAGGGTGACCAGCAGCGACGGCATCAGCAAGGAGAGCCAGTGGCAGGAGAAGTGGTTGCGGGTCGGCGACCAGGTGTGGAGCCAGCGGCTCATTCCCCTCCCTCTGGCCCGCGCCTACCACGCCGCCCACGATGCCACCCCGGGCCACAAGCACTTTACCCACCAGATGGCGGCGCGCTGGGTGACCCGCAACCAGCAGGATGAGTTGCAACTGCGCTACGCCGACAACTGGCACAACCAGCTGGTGGAGGTACCGGAGGAGGAGTATGGCCAGGTGGCCTTCAAGCCCGACTGGCCCAGGATCCGCCACCTCATCAACCCGGCCCTGCTGCAGGAGATGACCCCCCTCGACGAGGCGGCCCCCGAGCAGGCCAGCTGGTATGAAAAGCGCGAGGGCAAACAGCGCACCCGCATCCTCTGGTCGAGCCGCTGGCAGCTGCCGCTGGTGGTGGAGTCGGCGAGCCTCGACGGCTATCGCAGCTACCGGATGGAGGTGACCCTTAAACCCCTGCCCAAAACCCTGCCCTGGCAGCAGCTGGGGGGCTACCAGACCCTGGATCTGCGAGATTTCTTCGACTGACGGGACGCCCCGAACAGGGTGGGCTGACTTGTGCCGACGGGGTGGTACACTCTGGGTACTCATCCCGGATCAGGTCTGCCATGCGAATTTCCGCTCTCCTGCTGCTGTTTTGCTCCCTGCTCTTTTCCGCCCTGCCGGCCCGGGCCGTGGTGGTCATCGCCGCCGAGATCCCCCCTTATGTGATCCGCTCCAATCAGGGGGCCCCGAGCGGCATGGTCATCGAGGTGCTGGAAGAGGCCGCCCGCCGGCTCAAGGAGCCGCTGACCATCGAGCTGATGCCGCTGGCCCGCGCCCTCAGCCAGGCCCGCTATCGCCGGAATGTCTTGCTGGTGCCGCCGGTGCGCAGCCCCCAGCGCGACCCTCAGTTTCTCTGGATTGTCCCCCTGATGGACGAGGCCTTCGTGCTGGTCAGCCATCGCCAATACCACCCGACCCCCCTCACCATCAATGCCCTGCCCGGCCTCACCGTCGGCGTGATGCGCGGTTCCTTTGGCCAGAGCCTGCTGCGACCCTATCCGCAGGTGAAACAGGCACTGGTGGCCGAGGAGATCCACAACGCCGACAAGCTGGCGCTGGGCCGCATCCAGGGCTGGGCGGTGGCCTGGAACAGCGCCCTCTACAACCAGCAACAAGCCGGCCTGCCGCTGGCGGATCTGGTGCGCGGCGAAACCCTGCAACACTCTCCCCTGTACCTGGCTGCCAGCCCCCATTTTCCAACCGCCGAGGCGACCCGCTGGTACCAGACCATCGCCGCCATGCGCGACGACGGCAGCCTGGCGCGCATCATCAAGCAGTACGATTACCAGGCGCCCTGACAAGCTTGTCAGGAGAATTGCCAAAGCAGTTCAGAATGGTTATGGTATCCCCATGAAAGCGCTCATGATTTTGTCAAGTCTGCTCACACCCCGTTGAGCCCCCGCCCTCGCCCCTGACAGCGAGTCGTTGGGGGCATCGCATTCCCGATCTGTTTTTTCGTATCGCACACTCTTTTTTCGGCCAGCTTGCCCGTCATCCTGGCCATCAGACCCATTGATAAGGAATATCTTATGAAACAGCCACATCTCGTGATTTCCAGCCTGGATCTCGATCGCATCGAGCAGCTGCTCGGCAACCATCCCCAGCACCTGGCCCTGCAGGAGGAGCTGGACCGCGCCGAGATCCGCGAACCGGCCGACATGCCGCCGGACGTGGTGACCATGAACAGCACGGTGCGCTTCAAGATGCAGAGCAGCGGCAACGAATTCTGCCTGACCCTGGTCTACCCGCGGGACGTACAGGGGGACGAGTCGAAGATCTCCGTGCTGGCGCCGGTCGGCAGCGCCCTGCTCGGGCTCAAGGTGGGTGACAGCATCGCCTGGCCAGGCCCGGCCGGTCGCACCATCCAGGTGGAGATCCTCGAGGTGGTCTACCAGCCGGAGCGTGCCGGCGAGCTGCACCGCTAGATCCCCCGGGCACGCGCCGGCCTGCATGACGGCGCCGGGCGTGCCCCTGCAGCTGATCCCGATCAAGCTTTGCCGCAGAAGTGGCGCCGATTCTGCCCTCCGGTCCCGCTTTCACTTGAGCCGGGACGAGGGGGCAGGTATCTTGTTGGCCGCGCCAGCACCCTGGCCGCAGATTTCAGGCTGACATCATGATTAAGATTGCCCTCATCGACGATCACCAGATCGTCCGCTCCGGTTTTGCCCAACTGCTCAATCTCGAACCCGACCTGCGGGTGGTGGCCGAATTCGGCTCCGCCGCCGAGGCGCTGGCGGGTCTGCCCGGCAGCGGGGTACAGCTGTGCGTGTGCGACATCTCCATGCCGGATCAATCCGGGCTGGATCTGCTCAAGCGCCTCCCCTCGGGGCTGGCCGTGGTGATGCTGTCGGTGCACGACAGCCCGGCCCTCATCGAGCAGGCCCTGCAGGCCGGCGCCAAGGGATTCCTCTCCAAGCGCTGCAGCCCGGACGAGCTGATCGCCGCGGTGCGCACCGCCGCCCACGGCGGCTGTTACCTCACCCCGGACATCGCCCAAAAGCTCGCCTGCAACAGCCAGGATCCCCTCACCAATCGGGAGCGGGAGGTGGCGCAGCTGCTGGCGCGGGGGCTGGAGGTGAAGGCCATCGCCGAGCAGCTCGGCCTCTCCCCCAAGACGGTGCACGTGCACCGCGCCAACCTGATGGACAAGCTCAAGGTCAGCAACAACGTGGAGCTGGCCCACCGCATGCTGGACAGCTGGTGATCGCTCGTCTGGCCAGCTATGTCGCCATCTCGCTGGCGGCCTGCTTCATCTTTGCCGCCGGCTGGTTTTGCCTGTGGAGCATTGGCCTGCATCTGGCGGGCTCCCCCATGCTGGCAGCCCTGCTGTTCCCCTTCGGCCTGCGGCTGGGGCTGCTCTTGCAAAGCCCGCTCGCCTACTGGCCACCGCTGCTGCTGTGCGAATCCCTGCTGCTCTACTGGCTCAACCAGGAGGTGGGACTGCCGCTGTGGCCGCTCATTCAGGCGGGCAGCCTGCTCACCTTGTTGCCGCTGCTCATCGCCCGCCGCCAGCCGGTGCGCAACGACTGGCAGCAACTGCTGGTGCTGCTGGCCACCGTCACGGTGGCGGCCGGGCTGCAATCCCTGCTCTGGCACCTGGCCGGCGAGGATGGCCTCACCGCCCTGCTGCTCACCCTCACCGGCGGGCTGACCCTCACCTCCACCTGCATGCTGATCTGGCACTACCTCACCCGCGCTACCTGGGTGCCGCTCGGCCCTGCACTGGTGGATCAACCGGTAGACTGGCGCTTTCGCCACCTGGTCTGGTATCTGCTGCTGTTTGTGCTGAGCCTCTGGCTGCAGCTCGGCCTGCCGGACTCGCTGGTGCGCTTCACCCCCTTTTGTCTGGCCATTCCCATCATCGCCATGGCCTGGCGCTACGGCTGGCAAGGGGCCCTGCTCGCCACCCTGATGAACACGGTGGCGCTGATGGCCGGCCAGGCCTGGCACGATCACCCGCTCGATCTGCTGCTCTCCCTGCTGGCCCAGAGCCTCACCGGCCTGCTGCTCGGCGCCGGCATCCAGCGCCAGCGCGAGCTCAACCAGGCGCTGACCCGCCAGCTCGCCCACAACCGCCAGCTCACCGAACGGCTGCTGGAGACCGAAGAGAGCATCCGCAAGGAGGTGGCGCGCGAGCTGCACGACGACATCGGCCAGACCATCACCGCCATCCGCACCCAGGCCGGCATAGCGCGCCGGTTGGCGCCTGACAACGCCGGGGTGGGCCAGAGCAGCGCCCTTATCGAGACCCTGTCGCTTGGCATCTACGACGCGGTGCGCGGCCTGCTCGGCCGGCTGCGCCCCCGCCAGCTCGACGACATGAGCCTGGAGCAGGCGGTGCGCGCCCTGCTGCGCGAGCTTGAGCTGGAGCGCCGCGGCATCGTCACCCGGCTGGAGTGGCAACTGGCGGACGCCGGCCTCTCCGATGCCCAGCGGGTCACCCTGTTTCGGGTCTGTCAGGAGGGGCTCAACAACGTGGTCAAACACGCCAACGCCAGCTCGGTCACCATCCGGGCCCAGCGTCAGGGGGAGCGTTTGACCCTGCTGCTGGAAGACGATGGCTGCGGCCTGCCCGAGCACCGCACGCCCCAGGGCTACGGCCTGCTCGGCATTCGCGAGCGGGTGCAGGCACTGGGGGGCTCGCTGCAACTCTCCTGCGTACACGGCACCCAGCTGACCGTGACCCTGCCCGATCGCAAGCGGGAGGAAAACCATGAATAAGCCAACTCGCCGACCGGGAGCGCTTCCATGCTGAGCTTTATGCGCAGTGCGCCGCCCCAGCCCCTCATCCGCGATCAGGCCGAGATCGACGCCTGTTATCGCCACTGGCGGCTGCACATACTGCTGACCATGTACCTGGGCTACGCGGTCTTCTACTTCACCCGCAAGAGCTTCAACTTCGCCATGCCGGACATGCTGGCCAGCGGCATGCTGGCCAAGGCCGACATCGGCATGCTGTGGACCCTGTTCTACATCACCTACGGCTGCTCCAAGTTCTTCTCCGGCATCATCAGCGACCGCGCCAACCCGCGCTACTTCATGGGCCTCGGGCTGATGGCGACCGGGGTCATCAATATCCTGTTCGGGCTCTCGTCGTCGCTGTGGCTGTTCGCCGCACTTTGGGTTGCCAACGCCTTCTTCCAGGGCTGGGGCTGGCCCCCCTGCTCCAAGCTGCTCACCAGCTGGTATTCGCGCAGCGAACGCGGCTTCTGGTGGTCGGCCTGGAACACGGCCCACAACGTGGGCGGGGCGCTCATCCCCCTCATCGTCAGCACCCTCGCCCTGCAGCACGGCTGGCGCTACGGCATGATAGTGCCCGGCCTTATCGCTATCGTCGCGGGGCTGTTTCTCTGCTGGCGGCTGCGGGATACCCCGAGCGCCATGGGGTTGCCCACGGTGGGCGAGTGGCGCAGCGATGCGCTGGAGCTGGCCCAGCAGACTCAGGATGCGGGGCTCTCCCATCGCCAGATCCTGCGCAAGTACGTGCTCGGCAACCCCTACATCTGGCTGCTGGCCTGCTGCTACGTGCTGGTCTACGTGGTGCGCACCGCCATCAACGACTGGGGCAATCTCTACATGACAGAACAGCGCGGCTTCAATCTGATGAGCGCCAACTCGGCCATCTCCATGTTCGAGGTGGGGGGCTTTATCGGTGCCCTGGTGGCGGGCTGGGGATCGGACAAGCTGTTCAACGGCAACCGCGGGCCCATGAACCTCATCTTCGCGGTGGGGATATTGCTCTCGGTGGGGTCGCTGTGGCTGATGCCCTTCTTCAGCTACGTGATGCAGGCGGCCTGCTTCTTCACCATCGGCTTCTTCGTGTTCGGCCCCCAGATGCTGATCGGCATGGCGGCGGCGGAGTGCTCCCACAAGAACTCGGCGGGGGCCGCCACCGGCTTCGTCGGCCTGTTCGCCTACATGGGGGCAGCGCTGTCGGGCTATCCGCTGGCCAAGGTGATGGAGATCTGGCACTGGCAGGGCTTCTTCGTGGTGATCTCGGTGGCGGCCGGCGTCTCCGCCCTGTTGCTGCTGCCCTTCCTCAAGGCGCAGGCCCCCCGCCCTCGCGAGGCGGCCTGATTCACCCCGGCAGGCCTCTTGCCCTCCCCTTTAGTTTGAGCGCGGGCACGGTCGGTCTGCGCCTGTCACCCACACCTCTCTGCCAACTCCCTTTACCACTTATGTGAAGCTGATTGTGGGCGCACGCCAGCCGGCTGAGCAGCAATTGGCACTGCTGACGGCGGGTCCCCTTGTAACAAAATGTGCTGAATACATTTTGGGCTTGAACCCGCCCCATTAGATAGATATGTTGTTTTCGTGTGATTTTATGAGTGTCGCCACGGGGAAAATGCGCCACTAACCTATTGAGTCATCTGGCACAATCGGCATTTGGTACATTTTTCACTCAGCTGGTGGCGAATAGAATCCCATATGGGGCTTTCGCCTCAATCAAGACAATAATCCTGTCTTGCCCTGTTGCCGGATGCAGCAGTCTCTTGTGCCACGGAGTCGCACGGGATCAGGTTCAAGGCTGAACACACTTTTGACAGAGACGTCACTTATGATCAAAAAACTCATTCTCTCTACCCTGCTGCTGTGCGGGCTGGCCAACGCGGCCCCCAGTTCCACCCTGGATGCCGTGCTGGAGCGCGGCGTGCTGCGGGTCGGTTTCGACGCCGGCTATCAACCCTTCGAGATGACCAACAAGCAGGGCCAGTACATCGGCTTTGACGTGGATCTGGCCAAGATGGTCGCCAAGGAGATGGGCGTGAAGGTGGAGTTCGTCAACACCGCCTGGGATGGCATCATCCCCGCGCTCTTGACCGACAAGTTCGACGTCATCATGGGCGGCATGACCGTCACTCCCCAGCGCAACCTGCGCGTCAACTTCGCCGACCCCTATATCGTGGTCGGGCAGACCATAGTCCTGCGCAAGGACAAGGCTGGCGAGATCAAGTCCTTCACCGACCTCAACGACCCCAAGTACAAGATTGCGGTCAAGCTCGGCACCACCGGCGAGCAGGCGGTCAAGCGCCTGATCCCCAAAGCCACCCTGCTGCAGTTTGAAACCCAGGATGACGCCAAGCTGGAAGTGATCAACGGCAAGGTCGACGCCTTCGTCTACGACCTGCCCTACAACGCCATCTTCGCCACCCAGAACAAGGGCGCCGTGGTGCATCTGGACAAGCCGTTCACCTTCGAACCGCTGGCCTGGGCCATCCGCAAGGGGGATCAGGACACCCTCAACTGGTTCAACAACTACCTGCGCCAGATCAAGGGCGACGGCAGCTACGACCGCCTCTACAAGAAGTGGTTCGAATCCACCGCCTGGCTTGATCAGCTCAAGTAACCTCGCAAGGGGCGGCCCGCCGCCCCTTCACGCAGATCCCCACACAATAACTACAACGAGGTTGCGACAGTGCACAACCCAACAAGACAGATGGAAAAACAACCCAATCAACTGCTCTGGCACGGCGTCTTTCTGCTGATCGTGCTGGCCGCCCTGTTCGGCATCTACAAGGCTGTGCAATCGGTGGATTACACCTGGCGCTGGGAGCGGATCCCCCAATACATCGCCTATCAGGCGGAGCAGAAAAATTACGCCGAGTTCGACGGCACCGTGGTCGCCGGCACCACCGAGGCCGACAAGGGCAAGCTGTTCCTGCAAAACGATCTCGATCCCAACCAGCGCCAGCCCATCGCCGTCAGCGGTGGTCAGGTGGCGCAGGGGGATACCGTCTTTCGCGGCGATACCCTCGACACCCAGCTGAGCTGGACCGCCGGCCCCATCGCCTGGGGCGTCTGGATGACCATCAAGCTCTCGCTGGTGGCGGGCATCTTTGCCATCCTGCTCGGCACCCTGGCGGGGCTGGCGCGGCTCTCCCCCAATCCGGCCCTGCGCAACCTGGCGGTCACCTATGTGGAGCTCATCCGCGGCACCCCGCTGCTGGTGCAGATCTTCATCGTCTACTTCTTTATCGGCACTGTACTCAATCTGGATCGCTTCACCGCCGGGGTGGCGGCACTGGCGGTCTTCACCGGCGCCTACGTGGCGGAAATCGTCCGTGCCGGCATCAGCTCCATCCACAAGGGGCAGATGGAAGCGGGCAGAAGCCTTGGCATGACCTCGGCCCAGACCATGCGCTACGTGATCCTGCCGCAGGCTTTCAAGCGGGTACTGCCGCCGCTGGCGGGCCAGTTCATCAACCTCATCAAGGACTCCTCGCTGGTGTCTGTCATCTCCATCACGGATCTCACCAAGGCGGGACGGGAGGTGGTGAGCTCCACCTTCAGCCCGTTCGAGGTGTGGTTCACCGTGGCCCTGCTCTATCTGGTGCTGACCGGCACTCTCTCCTTCCTTGTACGCCGTCTGGAGGTGAAATATGCGCGCAGCAACTGATCCGATTATCAAGGCAAGCTCAGTGGAGAAGTTCTACGGCAGCGAGGTGCACGCCCTGAAAAACGTCAGCACCCAGGTGGCCGAAGGGGAAGTGGTGGTGATCGTGGGCCCCAGCGGCTCGGGCAAATCCACCTTCCTGCGCACCCTCAACCAACTGGAGACCATCAACGATGGCCAGATCGTGGTGGATGGCATCAGCCTGACCGAGCCCGGCGACGTCAACAAGCTGCGAGAAGAGGTGGGCATGGTGTTCCAGTCTTTCAACCTCTTCCCCCATCTGAGCGTGCTGGACAACATCTGCCTCGCGCCGCAAAAGGTGCGTGGGCTGTCGCGCAAGGACGCCGAGGACAGAGCCAAGGCCCTGCTGCTCAAGGTGGGGCTCTCCAACAAGGCCAAGAGCTACCCCTCCCAGCTCTCCGGCGGCCAGCAGCAGCGGGTGGCCATCGCCCGGGCGCTCGCCATGCAGCCGCGCATCATGTTGTTTGACGAGCCCACCAGCGCACTCGACCCCGAGATGGTGGGCGAGGTGCTGGACGTGATGAAGGGGCTGGCCCGCGAGGGGATGACCATGGTGGTGGTCACCCACGAGATGGGCTTTGCCCGGGAAGTGGCGGATCGGGTGCTGTTCATGGAGAGCGGCGAGCTGCTGGTGGACGAGAAGCCAGCGGATTTCTTCGACAATCCCCCCTCCCCGCGCCTGCGCCAGTTCCTGAGCCAGGTGCTCTAAGGGATAACGCACAAAAAGAAAGAGGGAGCCCATGGCTCCCTCTTTTTCATCGCCGTAACACTAGCTTGCATGACTGAATCTGACCGGCTCCACCATCAGTTCAGCGTGGGGACTTTCCCAGGTATTGCTCCACTATGGTCCGGATCCCGTCCCGCTTCTTGAGTTCGTAGAGATGCTTGTCGAACTGCTCGACAAAGTCCTCCTTGAAGTCGAACTCCCCCTTGCGGCTGTAGCCGAGAAACCCCTCCTCCCGGCTGAGCACGGGCCCCTGCTTGAGCTGGGACATGTCGGCCACCGCCAGCTGGTTGCCCTTGATCATGCTGAGCAGCTCATAGAGCAGCGAGAGCCGGTCGTTGACGGTGCAGTCCACCCGGCCGCGCACGATCTTGAGCAGGTTCTCCCGGTTGCTCTTCACCTCCTCCAGCCCGATCTTCTGCTCTTTGATGGCCTGCCAGAAGGGGGCGCCGCCGATGGTAAAACCGGCATTCATGCCAAAGCGCAGGCCATAGTAGTCGGTCGGGAACTGCGCCTGCGGGGTATTGACGACCACCCCGGCGCCGCACATCACCACCAGCTCTTCGTCGAGCAGGGGCTGGGAGTAGGGCCACATCCAGGGGCGACCGTCTGGCTGGTAGTAGGGCGGGAAGATGGCGAAGGCGCTGCCCTGCTCCACCATGCTCAGACCCCGTCGCCAGGGCATGGCCTTGATCACCACCTCGTAGCCATCCATGGACGCCGTCACGCTGCGCACTATGTCGGCATAGATCCCCTTGACCTCCTCTCCCTCCTGCCAGGAGTAGGGGGGATAGTTGGCATCGGCCAGGATCTCGACCCGGGTCTTGGCCTGCGTCAGCAGGCAGACCCCCATCAACAAACAACACCACAGCCGCATCATCTGCCACTCCAGAGGTAGAAAGCCTCATCAAGCATAGTCACTGCACCCGCCGCTCAGGGAGTCGTCATACCAATTGATGGGCCGCCGCTGGCCACATGTCACATCCAGCTCCAGCTGAACACATCCACTGCAGCAAAATGTTAATGAAAGTTTGCATTCATCCTTTATGCTGGAGAGCAATTGCTCTGACTGGATACCCGACATGGATGTGCAACTGCTCCTGCTCTACCTCTCGCCGATCTTTGTGGCCTTTATCGGCTGGGAGATGCTCTACCTGCGCAAGCATGGCGCCGCCTATCCCACTGCCGGTTATCAGTGGAAGGATCTCTTCGCCAACACCACCCTGGCGCTGATGCATCAGGGGGGCGACGCGCTGGCGGCCATCGCCATCGCCTACCTCTACGACGCCCTCTGGGGCTGGCGGCTGCTGGACATAGAGCTGAACGTCTGGAGCCTGTTGCTGCTCTTCCTGCTGCAGGATCTCTGCTACTGGCTGTTCCACTTCGCGAGCCACCATGTGCGCTGGCTGTGGGCCTCCCACGTGGTGCACCACAGCTCGGAGCGGCTCAACCTCTCCACCGCCTTTCGCCAGAGCCTGATGTACCCGGTCTCCGGCATGTGGCTGTTCTGGATCCCCATGATCCTCATCGGTTTCCCGCCCGAGGCCGTGGTGGCCACCGTGCTCTTGAGCCTGGGCTTCCAGTTCTTCGTCCACACCCAGGTGGTGGGCAAGCTCGGCTGGATCGAAGCCATCTTCAACACCCCCTCCCACCACAGGGTGCACCACGCCAGCAACGCCAACTATATCGATCGCAACTTCGCCGGAGTGCTCATCATCTGGGACCGGCTGTTTGGTACCTTCGTGGAAGAAGACCCCGCCGAGCCGTGTCGCTTCGGCATCACCAAGCCCATCCACAGCTTCAACCCCCTCACCCTCACCTTCCACGAGTGGCGCGACATGCTGCAAGAGGCCAGGGGCCTGCCCTGGCGACAGAAGCTCGCGGTGCTGTTTGGCAAGCCGGCCGGCCCCGCCAGCCGCTGAGCACGCACTGCAAGCAATCAGCAGACAAAAAGAGAGCGCCCCCTTGGGCGCTCTCTTGCATTGCCGGTCACAACCCGGTCAAACGTGGGCAAAGGACCAGACGGCGGGAATGAGGCTCAGCAGCGTCACCCCGGCCAGCAACCGCTCGCGTCCGCTCAGGGGCTGCTCGGCCCCCAGCTGGCGCCGGCTGTAGAGGAACAGCAGCAGACCCGGCCCGTAGAGCAGCAAGGAGAGCAGCAGGTACTCCACCCCGGCGGCGTAGAGCAACCAGAGACCATAGCCGCTCGACACCAGCGCCACCGCTCGCATCAGGAGGTTCCCCTGCCCGCTGAAGGCGAGCTTGAGCAGGAACAGGCCGATCAGCAGGTAGGGCACCAGGATCATGGAGGTGGAGACGAGCAGCAGGTTGGTGTAGCCCTTGCCAAGCAGCCACACCAGCAGCAGACACCCCTGCACCGTCAGGCTGGTAAGCCAGAGCGAGGCAATGGGGGTGCCGTTGTGGTTCTGGCGCCGGAAGATGGCCGGGAAGGCGCCATGGCCCGCCGCACTGAACGGCACCTCGGCCGAGAACAGGGTCCAGCTCACGTAGGAGGCGAGCACCGAGACGATAAGGCCGGCGCTGATGAGCAGCTTGCCCCAAGAGCCGGTCATCTGGGCCATCAGCCCCGCCATGGAGGGGTTGGGCAGGGCCGCGAGCTCGGGGCGGCTCAATATCCCGAGCGCCAGCACCGAGATGAGCACATAGAGCAGCAACGCCAGCACCACCCCGAGCACGGTGGCCGTGCCCACGTCCCGCCTGTTTCTGGCCCGGGCCGACAGCACCGCCGCCCCCTCGATGCCGGTGAAGACCCAGAGGGTGATCAGCATGGTGTTGCGCACCTGCTCGGAGACCGGCACCGCCAGGGTGCTCCCCTGGGGATCCGCCGCGAAGGTGACCGGATCGAACCAGTAGCAGGCAAACAGGATGAACAGCAGCAGCGGCAGGCTCTTGGCCAGGGTCGCCACCAGATTGAACAGGGCAGCCTGCTGCACGCCGCGGGCCACCAGCAGGTGCACCGCCCAGAGGATGCAGGACTCGCCGATGAAAGCCGCCAGGGTGTTGCCCTCCCCAAACCAGACCCGCTCCGGGGTATCGACGAAGCTGCCCAACGCCGCGAAGGCGATCACCAGATAGCCCACCACGCCGATGGTGGCGCACAGCCAATAACCCCAGGCGGAGAAGAAGCCCACCAGATCCCCGAAACCGGCCCGGGCGTAGCTGTAGATGCCGCCGTCGAGATCCGGTCTGAGCCGCGATAGATAGAGGAAGCTGGCCGCCAGCGCCAGTATGCCGACCCCGGTAACGCCCCAGCCGATCAGCACGGCGCGCGCGCCGGCCACCTCGGCCATGTTCTGAGGCAGGCTGAAGATCCCCGCCCCCACCATGGAGCTGAACACCAGGGCGGTGAGGGACCAGAGCCCGATCTTGCTCTCTTTCATGGTCTCTCCTTAGCGCAGCCGGCTGGCCAGGGCCTGAATGTGCTCGGGCCCGATGCCGCAGCAACCGCCGATGAGGCTTGCCCCGGCAGTGCGCCAGCGCTCGGCCCAGCCGAGGTAGTCCAGCGGCCCCAGATCGGTGCGGATCTCGTCCAGGCCGTCGTTGGCGGTCGCCTCCTTGGGCTGGGGCGGGAAGGCGTTGGCATAGGCGCCGAGGCGAACGTCGGTGCGCCCCAGGGCCTGCAAGCCGGCCCTGGCCACCTTGAGCGCCCCTTCGATCACCTCGGGCTGGCAGCAGTTGAACAGGATGGCGTCCACCCCGGCCGACGCCTGGGCGGCGACGGCGTCGGCCACCCGCTCACCGGAGCGCAGGGTCGGTTCGCTGCCCGGCGCCTCGTCCTCCAGGGTGAAGGAGACCCAGAACGGCTTGCCATCCTCGGGCAGCAGAGCCTTGAGGGCCAGCGGCTCGGCGATGAGGCTCATGGTCTCGGCCAGCCAGAGATCCACGTGGGGGGAGAGCGCCCGAATAAGCGGGGTCGCCAGCTCGCTCACCCGGCCCGCGTCGAACAGGTCGGCGCGGTAGGATCCAAAGAGCGGCGGCAAGGAGCCGGCCACCTGCACGCTACCCGGCTGCTCGTCGGCCACCTCCCGGGCCAGCTGACCGGCCAGCGCCGCCAGCTCCTCCCCCTCTGCCGCAAAACGCGCCTCACCGATATGAAACGGCACCAGCGCATAGCTGTTGGTGGTGATGACCCGGGCCCCGCTCGCCACATAGGCCCGGTGCACCTCGCGCACCGTCTCGGGGGCCTCCATCAGGGCCAGCGCCGACCACTCCGGCTGGCGAAACGGCGCGCCCCGCCGTGCCAGCTCGCGCCCCATGCCGCCATCCAGTATCCACAATGCCTGCGTATCCATCTGTCTCGTCTCTTGTTGTGTTGTTGTCTTGTTGTCTTGTTGTCTTGTTGTCTTGTTGTCTTGTTGTGCGGGACTGTGCGCTTTATCCGTTGCGCCTGCCCCGGCGGCGCGGCAACCCGTCGCCTTCATCACCTGGGATAAAATTTAGCCATAAAAACATATGGATGTTTAGACGGCCAAAACAAGATAAAGCAAAGCCCGCCCGACGGCAACCGGCATCACCGCAAAACCACAAACGCAGAAGGCAGAAGGCAGAAAAGCAAGAGGCCACCCTAAGGTGGCCTCTTGTGGCAACAGATGAACTGGTGGCTCAACGCCCGGCCAGTACCCGCTTGGTCTGTTTGACCCAGTCGGAAACTCGACCCTGCTGGGGATACCCCTGCCAGATCTGCTCCCACTGGGCGGGGCTGAGCGGGCGCCCCAACCGGCGCTGCACCCCGGCATAGAGGTAGTCGTGGGCCGTGGTACGGGCCTGGGCAGAGGTGAGGAACTTGGCCACCGGGTCGGTCAGGCGCACGTCCCGCATGCCGAGCAGCGGATAGTCGCTGTGCACCGCCGCCAGCATGGTCTCACGCATGGCCGACTCGATGTAGCCACGGGCAAACAGGGCGGTTACCGACTCGAGCGACCCTTGATCCGGGCCGTGATACTCCTCGTCGAACACCGGGCTCGGCTCCGCCACGGCGCTTTGCACCACCGCATCGGGATCCGGCTGCGGCATGACCACGGCAGCCTTGGGAGCGGCCGGCTTGGCGACGGGAGTGGCCTTGCGCGGTGCGCTCTGGCTGCAGGCACCGAGTGCCAGGGCGAGCGCTACACAGGCCAGCGCACGGGAATAAGACTGCATCTTCATGATTGCTAACGAGCTCCTTTTACTATTCCTGAGCGGGCTTGTCGGCCGGCGTGGCCTCGACCCGGGTGACCAGCAGCTGGTCAATCTTGTAGCTGTCGATGTCCACCACTTCAAACTTGTAACCGGCGTATTTGACCGAGTCGGTTCGCTTGGGGATCTTGCGCAGCATGTACATGATGAAGCCGGCGATGGTTTCATAATTCTGGTTTTCCGGGAACTCCTCGATGTCGAAGGCACGCATCACGTCGGAGATGGGGGTCACCCCGTCCACCAGCCAGGAGTTCTCATCCCGCTGCACGATTTGCTCCTCCACCACGTGGGTGGCCCACTCGCCCATGACGGTACTCATCAGGTCGTTCATGGTGACGATACCCACCACCAGGGCGTACTCGTTCATCACCACCGCAAAGTCGCCGCGATGGTTCTTGAAGTACTCCATCGCCTCATAGAGGTTGAGGGTGTCGGGGATGATGATGACGTTCTGCACCAGGGAGCCGCTGTTGAGATCGATGCTCTGGCCACTGATGACCCGGATCAGCAGCTCCTTGGAGTCGACGAAGCCCTTGATGCTGTCGAGGTTGTGGTCGCACACCAGGAACTTGTTGTGGGGGTGCTCGGCGATCTTGGCCTTGATGCTCTCCTCCCCCTCTTGCAGGGTGAAGTAGATGAGGCTCTCGCGCGCAGTCATGGCCGAGGTAACGCCGAGGGACTGCAGCTCGAACACGTTCTCGATGAGCTGATGCTCCTCGCGCTGGATGACGCCGGCCTCGGCCCCCGCATCCATCACCGCATAGATGTCGTCCGAGGTGATCTCGTCGTTACGCACCATGGAGATGCGCAGCAACCGGAACAGGCCGTTGGCCATGCCGTTGAACAACCACACCAGCGGCATCAGCAGGGTGACGCACAGCAGCATGGGGCGCACCACCACCACGGCGATCCGCTCCGGCATGGTCATGGCGAGGCGTTTGGGCATCAGATCGGCGATGAGAATGAACATGCCGGTGACGAACACGAAGGAGGTCGCCGAGCTGATTTCACTCAGCCAGGGCCCCTGATAGAACTCGGAGACCAGCTCCTTGATGGCCGGGTTCAGGGCGGATTCGCCCAGGATACCGCCCAGGATGGCGACGGTATTGAGCCCGATCTGCACCACGGTAAAGAAGTTGCCCGGCTGGGCCTGCAGTGCCAGTACCTTTTCGGCATGGCGGTTGCCCTCATCGGCCATCACCTGCAACTTGATCTTGCGGGAGGCGGCGAGGGAGATCTCGGAGAGAGAGAAGAACACGCTGCCGGCAACCAGCAGCATCAGGAAAAATAAACTATCGGCAAAACTCATGATTAACCTATTGCTACACCCGCCTTAGCACAAGACGGCAAACTGGGTCCGGGAGACCGGACCGTGAGTCGATCCGGGACTCACACAGGGGGCATATTCTAGCAGAAAAGCGCCAGTCGGGTGGCGATATCTTGCACTGACTGAAAAGGCAACAAAAAAGGCGCTCAAAGCGCCTTTTTATTCATTTCAGACTCACCCTTTCCCCAGCAGGGTGCCCAGGTCGTCCGCCTTGGTGTGGCGCACGTCCTTGCCTTTCACGTAGTAGACGATGTATTCGCAGATGTGCTGGCAGCGATCGCCGACCCGCTCGATGGCCCGCGCCGCCCACAGAACGTTTAGTACCTGCGGTATGGTGCGCGGATCTTCCATCATGTAGGTCATCAGCTCGCGGATGATGGACTCGTACTCCCGGTCCACCTTGTCATCTTCCTTGTAGACCGCCAGCGCAGCATCGAGATCCATGCGGGCGAAGGCGTCCAGCACGTCGTGCAGCATCTTGATGGTGCGGCGGCCCATGTTCTCCAGCGACACCAGCGGCGGCTGCGGCTTGTTGGCGTTGTCGGTCAGCATGCGGGCGATCTTGTCCGCCACATCGCCAATGCGCTCAAGGTCGGTGATGGTCTTGATGATGGCCATCACCAGCCGCAGGTCGGAGGCAGTGGGCTGGCGCTTGGCGATGATGCGGGTGCACTCCTCGTCGATCGCCACTTCCATGGCGTTGACGTTATGGTCGTTGGCCACGATCTTGCGCGCCGCGTCCAGATCCTGATCGTGGATCGCCGCGATGGCGTCGGTCAGCTGCTGCTCCACCAGCCCGCCCATCACCAGCACCTGGTTGCGCACGCTCTCGAGCTCGGCATTGAACTGACCGGAGATGTGTTTGTTGAGGTTCATATTGTCCATACCAATAATCCTTGATGCTCCGAGTATGCCTTAGTCGTTGAACTGACGGGTAATCTGTTTGTTGATGCTCATCTTGCTCATCCCCATAACCCTTGTTGCACCAACACGCCCTAGTCGTTGAACTGACCGGTAATCTGTTTGTTGATGCTCATCTCCATCACCAGCATCCCTTAGCCGTAACGACCGGTGATGTAGTCTTCGGTCTTCTTCTTGGCCGGGGTGGTGAAGATGGTGTTGGTGTCCGAGTACTCGATGAGCTCGCCCATGTACATGAAAGCGGTCTGATCCGAGACCCGCGCCGCCTGCTGCATGTTGTGGGTGACAATCACCACGGTGAACTGGCTCTTGAGCTCGTTGATCAGCTCCTCGATGGTGAGGGTGGAGATGGGGTCGAGCGCCGAGGTGGGTTCATCGAGCAACAGCACTTCCGGCTCGATGGCGATGGCGCGGGCAATCACCAGCCGCTGCTGCTGACCACCGGATAGGCCGAAGGCATTGTCGTGCAGACGATCCTTCACCTCGTCCCACAGGGCCGCGCCGCGCAGGGAGCGCTCGGCCGCCTCGTCCAGGGTACGTCTGTCGTTGATGCCCTGCAGGCGCAGGCCATAGACCACGTTCTCGTAGATGGACTTGGGGAAGGGGTTTGGGCGCTGGAACACCATGCCCACCTGACGGCGCAGGGCGGAGACATCGACGCTTTTGTCGTAGATGTTGTGGCCGTGCAGCTGGATCTCGCCCTCGATGCGGCAGATCTCCACCAGGTCGTTCATCCGGTTGATGCAGCGCAGCAGGGTGGACTTGCCGCAGCCTGAAGGGCCGATAAAGGCGGTGACCTGGCCCTTGGGGATCTTCATGTTGACGTTGAACAGCGCCTGCTTGTTGCCGTAGTACAGGTTGAGATCCTTCACCTCCAGCGCGGTCTGCTCCGGGCTCAGGTTGAGCAGGTCGGTCGCGGTATGCTGGGTCGCTGCGGTCGTTACGTTGATCATCTGTTACCTCAAAATCTGTCGGTGGCGGCGGGCACTCTCATTGCCCGCGGCCGGAACGTTTGGCTGGCAGGGAACCCAGTTCCCTGCCCGTCTCTGTAGTGGCTGGTCTATCAATGTTCCAGCGACCGGAATTTTTCACGCAAATGGTTGCGGATACCGATGGCCGTCAGGTTGAGGCCGACGATCACCGTCACCAGCAGGAAGGAGGTGGCGTAGACCAGCGGGCGCGCCGCCTCGACGTTCGGGCTCTGGAAGCCGACGTCATAGATGTGGAAGCCCAGGTGCATGAACTTGCGCTCCACGTGCAGGTACGGGAAGTTGCCGTCCATCGGCAGGGTCGGCGCCAGTTTCACCACCCCCACCAGCATCAGCGGCGCCACCTCACCGGCCGCGCGGGCGATGGCCAGGATGAGGCCGGTCATGATGGCCGGGCTTGCCATGGGCAGCACGATGCGCCACAGGGTCTCGGCCTGGGTAGCCCCCAGCGCGAGGGACCCCTGACGGATGGTACTCGGGATCCGGGCCAGCCCCTCTTCGGTGGAGACGATCACCACCGGCAGGGTCAGGATGGCCAGGGTCAGCGCCGACCAGATGACGCCAGGGGAGCCGAAGGTCGGGCTCGGCAGCGCTTCCGGATAGAACAGCTGGTCCAGCGAACCACCGAGGGTGTAGACGAAGAAGCCCAGACCGAACACGCCGTACACGATGGAGGGCACGCCCGCCAGGTTGATCACCGCGATGCGAATGATCTTGGTCAGGCTGTTCTTGCCCGCGTACTCGTGCAGGTAGACCGCTGCGATGACCCCCAGCGGAGTCACGATGATCGCCATCAGGAACACCATGAAGACGGTACCGAAGATGGCCGGGAACACCCCGCCCTCGGTGTTGGCCTCGCGCGGATCGTCGGAGACGAACTTGCCGATCTGGTGGAACCAGTAACCCACCTTGGCCGGCAGGCTCATGTCGTTGGGCCACACCACGTCCAGCACCTTGGACATGGGCATGGTCACCAGTTCGCCACGCATGTCCTTGACCGTGATGTTGTCTCTGTCTGCCTGGGCACGCAGGGAGAAGAGCTCCTTCTCCAGCACCTGATAACGATCGTTGAGGGCCTGACGCTCGCTCGCCAGCTCAGCTTTAAGCTGATCGGTCAGCTTGTCGTCCAGCTCGGCCTTGCGCTCTTTGAGGCGCAGCCGCTCCAGCTGGTAGTTGATGCTGCCGATGTCCCCTTTTTGCAGATCGTCGGCTTGGCTTGAGAGGCCATTGGCCCGCGCCAGCACCCGCTGCAGGGCAGGATGCAGATCCGAGGTGAGCTCGCGGCCATCCTCTTTCACCCCCACTATGTAGCCGTAGAAGTTGCCGTTGGTGGCACGTTCCACCATGGCCAGCTCCGCCGGCAGGCTCTGGGACTTGATGTCGGTCTCCAGCACCCAGCGGAAGTCCAGGTCGACGAACTCGCGGTTGCCGGTCTTGACCAGATAGCGGGTCAGCAGCTCGCGCTCCTCCCCTGCCAGCGGCAGGCCGGCGGCCCGCAGCCGCTCGACCGGCACCAGCTCGCGGTCGTTGATTTCGCCGATCAGCACGCTCTTGTTGCCCTGGGCGTCTTCCAATTGCCACTCATAGATGGGGTGGGGCCAGAAGTAGACCAGACCACGCCAGCCGATCAGCAGCAGCAGACCCAGTACCGCTACCAGACTCAGGCTGACGGCGCCGCCGGTCATCCAGATCCAGGGGGCCCCCGATTTAAACCACTTACCCATTGTCGATTCCTCGATCCTTACAGAGCAGCCCATCACAGGGAGCTGTATTTTTCACGCAACCGCTGACGGATGAACTCGGCCAGGGTATTGAACAAGAAGGTGAACACGAACAGCACGAAGGCGGCGAGGAACAGTACCCGATAGTGAGAGCTGCCCACTTCCGATTCCGGCATCTCCACCGCGATGTTGGCGGCCAGAGTGCGCAGCCCCTGGAACATGGAGAAGTCCATGATGGGGGTATTGCCGGTGGCCATCAGCACTATCATGGTCTCGCCCACGGCGCGGCCAAGGCCCATCATCACCGCCGAGAAGATGCCCGGGCTGGCGGTGAGGATCACCACCCGGCTCAGGGTCTGCCACGGCGTAGCACCGAGGGCCAGGGAGCCCTGGGTGAGGTGCTTGGGCACCGAGAAGACAGCATCTTCGGCGATGGAGAAGATGGTGGGAATGACCGCAAAGCCCATGGCGATGCCGACCACCAGGGAGTTGCGCTGGTCAAACTTGATGCCCATGTCGTGGGTCAGCCAGATGCGCGAGTCACCGTGCATGAAGGCGTTCTCGATGAGCGGGCTCACCGCGAAGGCGCCCCAACCAATCAGCAGCAACACCGGGATCAGCAGGATGGCGTGCCACCCCTCCGGCAGCCAGGATTTGCCGCGCTCCGGCAGGTAGTTCCAGACCAGGGCGGTCAACAGCATCCCCATCGGCAGCAGGATCAGCAGCAGTACCACGCCGGGCAGCGCCCCCTCGATGATGGGAGCGAGCCACAGACCCGCCAGGAAGCCGAGGATAACGGTCGGCAGGGCCGCCATGATCTCCACCGTCGGCTTGACGTATTTGCGCAGCCCCGCCGACATGAAGTAGGCGGTGTAGATGGCGCCGGCGACACCGAGCGGCACCGCAAACACCATGGCATAGAAGGAAGCCTTGAGGGTACCGAACACCAGCGGCACCAGGCTCAGCTTGGCTTCGAAGTCGTTGCTGGCGGAGGTGGACTGCCACACGTACTGGGGCTCGGGGTAGCCTTCATACCACACCTGTTGCCAGAGCGCCGACCAGGTCACCTCGGGGTGCTCGTTCTCCACCGCAAACAGCTTGAAGGCATCCCCCTGCTGCATCAGCAGCACGTTGTGACGGGGGGAGATAGCCAGCGCCGCCAGCGGACCGCCCTCCACCTTCTCACTCAGCAACTTGGTTTCGCCGGTGGCGTGGAAGAAGCTGATGGTGCCACTCTTGTCGGCACTGATGAAGCCCTTGCGAAAATGTTCGGGGGTCAGCTGCGCCACGGCACCATCGCCCTTGAAATCGCGGATCTGGGTGAACTGGCGCTTGCCATCCCGGGCCACTTCGAACCACTGGGAGATGACGCCATTGTCGTTGCCCACCAGCAGGGAGGAGGCGCCGGAGAGCAGCTCGACCCGGGTCACGTTGGCATCGGGGGCGTTGATCTCCAGCACGTTGCGCAGGGAGATGTCGTTCAGGTTGTGGATGTCGTAGACCGAGAGGCGATTGCCCTCACGCACGAACAGGATGCGCAGGTTGGGGGTCAGCAACATCTGATCCACGTGACGCGGCAGGGACGGGATGCTGTAGTTCTGGGCGCTCCACTCGACTTCGCCGGAGAGGAAGTTCTCCTCGCCGCTCATCACCATCATGACGCCGCGACCATCAGCGGTCACGGCCGCGGTGGCCATCTTATCCTTGGTGGCTTCAAATACCATCAGCGACAGTGCCTTGCCCGCAGGGTCCACCACGACCGGCTCTTCGCCGAAGGGGTACTGCAGACTGGGCTCGATGACCCGCACGTCGTTGGGATAGGAGACCTTGAAAGCGGGCTGCACCACCTGGGCCTTGCCGTCGGCAAAACCGTAGGCCATCAGCTTCTGGCCCGGCGACGGCGGCGCGACGGCGGTGATGTCACCCTTTACCTGTGCCTGGCCGAGCGACTGGCCCACCTTGACCTTGCCATCATTCTGGACGGCAAAGAAGTTGACCTGGCCCTGGTCGCTGAAGCGATAGCCGATCTCGTTCTGCTCCTCCACCCCGAGCCAGGCGGTCTTGCCCTGAATGGGCAGGGTAAACGATGCGGTCGGCTCCATGGAGGCGCCATTGAAGATGGGTTTCACCACATAGAGCAGATAGAAGAAAATAAGCAACAGGGCGACCAGTACCAGGGCTCCGCCCGTGGTCACCCCGTACTTGGCCAACTTATCCTTGATACGGCGCTTTCTGCTCCCCGCCATAACCAGGTGCAACGATTCCGATGACATGCAAAACCTCAATGTGAGCTAGGCTTGGCGGCATTATATGGCGGTTGCATGACAGTTTTGTTACATGAAGGTCCCGTGAACCGGGCTTATTTGCAGGCAAGAAAGCGGCATCAAAGATGCCATGAAGAAGATGGCAAGCAACTGTTTTATAAAGTTAAAAATGTAGCGCAAGCGCCGCGGGAGCGCGCCGCTTGCGCCGATGCGCCTCAATCGTCGGCGGCCGGGGTTTGTTGCAATGCCAATCTGGCGGCTTTTTTCTCGGCGCGGCGACGCTTGAAGAAATCCGACAGCTGGGCCGAGCAGGCCTCTGCCAGCACGCCGCCGGTCAGCTCGACCCTGTGATTGTGACGCGGGTCCTGCAGGATCTCGAACACTGAGCCGGCCGCGCCGGTCTTCAAATCCCGCGCGCCATAGACCACCCGCTTGACCCGGCTGTGGATCAGGGCGCCGGCACACATGCAGCAGGGCTCCAGGGTCACATAAAGGGTGGTGTCGAGCAGACGGTAGTTTTGCAGCCGTTCGCCAGCAGCCCGGAGCGCCATCACCTCGGCATGGGCGCAGGCGTCGTGTTCGCTGATGGAGCGGTTCCAACCCTCTGCGACGATCTCCTCCCCCAGCACCAGCACGGCGCCCACCGGGATCTCGCCGATCCCCTCGGCCCTGGCGGCCAGCGCCATGGCATGGCGCATCCAGCGTTCATCCTGCTCGTGCTGGCTCGCCTGTGCTGCAACGTCCGATGGTTTCACGCCCTGCTCCTCTCTGACTGGTTGATGACGACAGCTCATGCTGTCGGCGAAAGACGGTATCACGGCCCCGTGCCGCCGATCTCTGTGGCAGGGGTCCCGCCATCCATGCCTGCGGCGGGGCGGCGATTATGCCAAATCCCGCTGGCGCCCCCAAGTTCCATCTGTGCTGAGCAATAAAGAAGCAGTCAGCATCTCTATGATAAAAAAGGAGTTGCGTCCAAAGGTGCGGAACATTAGACTTCCTCCCCGTCAGCACAGACTGACCTTGTCGGCGTGTAGCGCAGCCAGGTAGCGCACTGTCATGGGGTGTCAGGGGTCGGAGGTTCAAATCCTCTCACGCCGACCATCATTCCCCGAAAATAGCCCAGTCCAACGACTGGGCTATTTTTTTGCCCGTCATCCCGATCTTCACCCACCGCTCGCCGTTAGCCTCTCGTGTCACGCCCTCTCCTTCAAAGAGTCACCAGTCAGTTGCGGTACGGATTTTATTCAGAACCGCTTGAAACCTTTCGAGAGTATCGCTAGGATACGCGACTTTTCCGCCGGCATTTCGTACAGGGAGGTGGAAACCCGGGTGATGGAGTCACCAACCGGCTTGCAATCCAGTGAGGCAAGCACCCATGACGCAAGCAGTTGAAACACAACCCGAACACGCTCCCCTGCCCCAGCCGGCCACCGAAACCGGTGCCAACCAGTATGTGGCCGAGCATGGCCCCGTCGTACGGCTCGACATCGTCGATCTGGCGGCGCCGGACGATGACTACTGAACCGTCAGCCCTGGCGTCAACCCTTTCCTGTCACGGGAGATCAGGGTGCGACACTCGGGATCATCTCCCCTTGATACCTCCTTTGAGGGCCAGGATGGCCCGCTGATACAAATAACAATAATATCCTGCGTAACGAAATATCGGCAGTCATATCTGCTACCAGCGTTCCTCCCCTCACCTGCACACGCCATCCCCTGAGGTGATACAAACCTACGTTATTGCCCATCACTTTCTCACTCTACTGCCACCGGATCCCATTTGGTCCCATTGAGCGACTTAAGTTTTAAACAACCGTTCTCCAGCCAATGCCAGAAGGCACCAAGCGATTGCTGGGTTGCTCAAACGCATTTCATACACACGTTTTTTAAAAGCTTGGAGTGAGGTCGGGATTTGTTTTTGCATTTGTAATTTTATTACGTAATAAGTTACATCCCATCAACTGTTCCCCCCCCGATATGGGGCCGCCGCGAAGGGATGGAAAACAAGAGCATAACCATCTGCATAGAGTTTTTGCGCTAATCAAACAAATCCTTTTAAAACATAAAGTTAATGTCATGACCAAAACGAGTGTTTTAAAAAAGCTGTTGACGAATAGAGCAATATTTCGCACCTTATGAATCGTGTTATCCCGTTGTTACGGGAAGATTGAAAAAACAGGGATCGACTTTAGTCGTAGTTAATTAGTTCAAAATGTAATTCTCAAAGGAGTGAACACTATGTCGGCACCGGCCCAGACCCACTGTAGCGCCCGTCTGCGCATCCAGGGCGAAATGCATCCCGATTACGCGCAAATTCTGACGCCGGACGCGGTGGCCCTGGTATCCGAACTGGTGGAACGCTTTGCTCCCCAACGGGACGAATTGTTGAAACAACGTGTGGCACGCCAGGCCCGTATCGATGGCGGCGAGCTGCCGGACTTCCTGCCTGAGACTGCCCACATCCGCGCCAGCGACTGGACAGTACGCGGCATTCCTGCCGACCTGCAGGATCGCCGTGTGGAGATCACCGGCCCGGTCGAGCGCAAGATGGTGATCAACGCCCTCAACGCCAACGTCAAGGTGTTCATGGCGGACTTCGAAGATTCGCTGGCCCCCGCCTGGAACAAGGTGATCGAGGGTCAAATCAACCTGCGCGATGCGGTCAATGGCACCATTGCCTACCAGAGCCCGGAGGGGAAATCCTATACCCTCAATGCCGATCCGGCCGTGCTCATCTGCCGGGTGCGCGGTCTGCACCTGCCGGAAAAACACGTCACCTTTGATGGTGCCCCCATTCCCGGCGGCCTGTTCGACTTCGCCCTCTATTTCCTGCACAACCACAAGGCGCTGCTGGCCAAGGGATCCGGCCCCTACTTCTACGTGCCCAAGTTGCAGAGCCACCTGGAAGGGCGCTGGTGGAGCGAGGTGTTCGCCTGGACCGAAGACAAGTTCGGCCTGCCCCGCGGCACCATCAAGGCCACCGTGCTGATCGAAACCCTGCCAGCGGTGTTCGAGATGGACGAGCTGCTCTATCAGATGAAGGATCACATCGTGGCCCTCAACTGCGGTCGTTGGGACTACATCTTCAGCTACATCAAGACGCTCAAGAATCACCCGGATCGCGTCCTGCCGGACCGCCAGGTGGTGACCATGGACAAACCGTTCCTCTCCGCCTACTCGCGGCTGCTGATCAAGACCTGTCACAAGCGCGGCGCGCTGGCGATGGGGGGCATGGCCGCCTTCATTCCGGCCAAGGATGCCGCCGTCAACGAGCAGGTCTTCGCCAAGGTACATGCCGACAAACAGCGTGAAGCCGACAACGGCCACGATGGTACCTGGGTGGCCCACCCGGGCCTGGCCGACACCGCCATGGCCGTGTTCAACGCCACCATCCCGGCCGGCGCCAAGAACCAGATCGGCGTGCTGCGCGAGCAGGATGCCCCCATCACAGCCGCCGACCTGCTGGCACCCTGCGAGGGCGAGCGCACCGAGGCGGGCATGCGCACCAACATCCGGGTCGCCCTGCAGTATCTGGAGGCCTGGATCAATGGCAACGGCTGCGTGCCCATCTACGGTCTGATGGAAGATGCGGCTACCGCCGAGATCTCCCGCACCTCCATCTGGCAGTGGATCCGCCACGGCAAGAGCCTCTCCAACGGCCAGGTGGTGACTAAAGATCTGTTCCGCCAGATGCTGGCCGAGGAGCAGGAGGTGGTCAAACGCGAGGTGGGCGAAGCCCGCTGGCAGTCGGGTCGTTTCGCCGAGGCGAGCGCCCTGATGGAAGAGATCACCTGCGCCGATACCCTGATCGATTTTCTGACGCTGCCCGGTTACGAGCGGCTCTGAATCACGGGCTCCGCAAGGGGCTCGCCAATAACAAGTCAATGGAAACGTGAAATCAATGAAAGAGGGAACTGATATGGCACTGACCCGTGAGCAACAGATCCAGGCTATCGAGAAAGACTGGGCACAGAACCCCCGCTGGAAAGGGATCAAGCGCGGCTACAGCGCCGAGGACGTGGTCAACCTGCGCGGCAGCCTGCAGCCGCAGCACACCCTGGCCCAACGTGGCGCCGACAAGCTGTGGGAGCTGATCCACGGCGGCGCCAAGAAGGGCTACGTCAACTGTCTCGGCGCCCTGACCGGCGGCCAGGCGGTGCAACAGGCCAAGGCGGGGATCGAGGCGATTTACCTCTCCGGCTGGCAGGTAGCGGCAGACAACAACCTCTCCTCCACCATGTATCCGGATCAGTCCCTCTATCCGGCCAACTCGGTGCCGTCGGTGGTGGAGCGCATCAACAACTCCTTCGCCCGTGCCGACCAGATCCAGTGGGCCAACAAGGTCGGGCCGCAGGATGAGGGTTTTATAGACTACTTCCTGCCCATCGTCGCGGATGCGGAAGCCGGCTTCGGCGGCGTGCTGAACGCCTTCGAGCTGATGAAGGGGATGATTGAAGCGGGCGCCGCCGGCGTGCACTTTGAAGATCAGCTCGCTTCTGTCAAGAAGTGCGGCCATATGGGCGGCAAGGTGCTGGTTCCGACCCAGGAAGCGGTGCAGAAGCTCGTCGCGGCTCGTCTGGCGGCCGACGTGTGCGGCACCAGCACCCTGGTGATCGCCCGTACCGACGCCAACGCGGCAGACCTGCTGACCACGGATGCGGATCCTTACGATGCGGACTTCCTGACCGGTGAGCGCACCGCCGAAGGTTTCTACAAGGTGCGTGCAGGCATCGATCAGGCCATCGCCCGCGGTCTGGCCTACGCCCCCTACGCCGATATGGTGTGGTGCGAAACCGCCAAGCCGGATCTGGACGAGGCGCGCAAGTTTGCCGAAGCGATCAAGGCCCAGTTCCCGGATCGCATCCTGGCCTACAACTGCTCCCCGAGCTTCAACTGGAAGAAGAACCTGGACGATGCCACCATCGCCCGCTTCCAGCAGGAGCTGTCCGACATGGGTTACAAGTACCAGTTCATCACCCTGGCAGGGATCCACAACATGTGGTTCCACATGTACGAGCTGGCCTACCAGTACGCCCGTGGCGAAGGGATGAAGCACTACGTCGAGATGGTGCAGCAGCCCGAGTTTGCCGCCGCCGAGCGTGGCTACACCTTCGTGGCACACCAGCAGGAGGTGGGCACCGGTTACTTCGACAAAGTGACCACCGTCATCCAGGGCGGCCAATCCTCGGTGACCGCTTTAACGGGTTCCACCGAAGAAGATCAGTTCCACTGATAGCCAGAACTCTTTGAGAGAGTCCTTGAGATAGCAAAACCCCGGCCACTGGCCGGGGTTTCTTTTTATCTGCCATTCAAACGCCTGTCAGACGCCCAACCGCCCCCATCAACAGGATTAAAGTTCGAGTATCTCTTTGACAAAGGGGATGGTCAGCTTGCGCTTGGCACGAAAAGAGGCGTTGTCGAGCTGATTGAGGGTGGTGAGCAGGGTGCGCATGTCGCGCGAGAGACGGTTGAGCAGGAAGCGGCCCACGTCGATGGGCAGTTTGAAGCCCCGCAGCTCGGCACGCAGCTGCAGGGCACTGAGCTTGCCCTCATCGTCCAGCTCGTCGAGGTGGAAGCTCACTCCCCAATCGAGGCGAGAGGCGAGATCCGGCAGCTGCAGCCCCAGCTTGCGCGGCGCACTGCAACCGGTCACCACCAGGGTCCCCTCGCCCTTCTCCTTCCAACGGTTGTAGAAGTCGAACAGGGCCCGCTCCCACAGGGCATTGCCGGCGATCGCCTCCAGGCTGTCGAGGCAGACCAGCGGCAGGCTTTCGAGGGCATCGAGCATACTGGGGTCGAGCTGTTCAAACTGATCGAGGGAGAGATAAGCGGCTGCAGCGTCGCGAGCATTGACCTCGGCGCAGGTGGCGTGCAGCAGATGGGAGCGGCCCGATCCCTTGGCCCCCCAGAAATAGAGGAAAGGCGAACCCTGACCAATGGCCGCATTCTTGAGGGCGGTGATCAGATGAGCATTGTTGCCGGGATAAAAACTGACGAAGGTTTCATCATCCGGTAGTTGTACGGCTAAAGACAGTTGGGCCGGTTGCTTCACTCGTTGGGCTTTGACTGTGACATTTGCGGGCAAGTGTATCATCGCGAAGGCGGATAGAGAACCGCCCGGACGATGCCGGGCGGTGTGGATCCTCATAAAGGATCCAGGCTGCGACCATTGCTAACGGGAACGGCTACTCCTTGGCCGGCGCGCTCAAGCCCTGGCAGAAGAGCGCCCATGCCTCACGGCCGAATGGTCAGGATCCTCGGCCAGGATCAGGGCTGCGACCACTGGTAGCTCAGCCCCTCTGGGGTATCCGCCAGCTGGCGCAACCGGCTCTCCAGCTGCAACCCACGGATGAGCTCGGCCTTGTCCCCCTGCAGGCTAAGGTTGAAGGTCACCTTGTCCCCCTCCAGTTTGCCAATCTCCACCTTGGTGACGCTGGCCATCCCCTGCAGCATTTTCTGCACCGTGATCATGCCGTCGATACCGGACAACCCCTCCACCACCAGTGTCTGGCTGGAGGCCACTCCCGAGATGCGCGCCCCGTAGTTCTGCACCAGCCAGCCCGCCAGGGCATCGGCGAACGTCTGCGCCACCTCGGCCTGGGTGCCGGCGCCCTCGCCCCTAGTCAGTTCGCTCAGCTCACCACCGGCCTTGGGCCCGTAGAGACCCCAGTCGATGCTCCACTTGTCCCCCTCCGGGGTGAGCTTGCCCAGTACCACCATCTCGGCACCGTAACGCTGGCTCGCCTTGAGGATGGGGTCGGCGAAGCGGCCCCAGACATCGGTGGCGTTGACCGCCATGTTGTCGTCCAAGTCCATCAGCGGAATGCTGACCGGCAGCCCCATCGCCTGGGCCTGGGTACGCAGGGCGGCGGCCCAGCCATCGCTGGACTGATCCGGCAGAATGCGCCGCTCCCCTTCATTGATCACCAGCCAGATGGCGACCTGCGGCCGGGCTGGGCCCAGCAGGGCGAACTTGCTCTCGGCCACCAGGGCATTGACCTTGGTCACGTCGAAATCGGCCTTGAGAAACTTCACCGGCCCCACGTCCTGATAACCGTAGTGCTGTACGAACGTGCCGGGTGCCGCCAGCGCCTTGACCACCGCCGGCTGGGTCAGGATGTCGCGCTTGCCGGTCACCTTGACGAGCACCTCGCCCAGGGCCTGGGACTGGGCTGCCGCCATGTCGCCGCTGGTGGGGGCCTTGCCCTGATAGAGATCGGTCACCTGAGCGGCTGACACCATGAATGACAAGCCGCAGCAGAGGGCGGTCACAACACGTTTGAGCATGAGAAAAGTCTCGAAATGGGAGATGGTGCTTATGGTAGCGGCAAGGCGCGCATGGCAGCAAGCCGGGGGCGGGAGAAACAGTGGAGCCGGCGAGGTGCCGGCTCCGTTTGCGCGCCTGCAGGCACGCGATGAGGCGATCGAGGCTTACTTGGTGCCGAAGATCTTGTCGCCGGCGTCGCCCAGACCCGGGACAATGTAGCCCTTCTCGTTCAGGCCCTGGTCGATGGAGGCGCAGAACAGCTCCACGTCCGGGTGAGCGGCTTCCAGCGCCTTGATGCCTTCCGGCGCGGCAACCAGCACCAGCACCTTGATGGACTGGCAGCCCTTCTTCTTGAGCAGGTCGATGGTGGCGATCATGGAGCCGCCGGTGGCCAGCATGGGGTCGATGACCAGCGCCAGACGTTCTTCGATGTTGCTGACAATCTTCTCGAAGTAGGGAACCGGCTGCAGGGTCTCTTCGTCGCGGTAGATACCGACCACGCTGACGCGTGCGCTCGGCATGTGCTCCAGCACGCCATCCATCATGCCAAGACCGGCACGCAGGATGGGCACCACGGTGACCTTCTTGCCCTTGATCTGGTCAACTTCCACTGGCCCGTTCCAGCCATCGATGGTAACCTTCTCGGTTTCGAAGTCAGAGGTCGCTTCGTAGGTCAACAAACTGCCCACTTCCTTGGCCAGTTCACGGAAACGCTTGGTGCTGATATCGCCTTCACGCATCAGACCGATCTTGTGCTTGACCAGGGGGTGTTTGACTTCAACGACTTTCATTATTATCTCCTCTAACTGCCGCAAAAAAAATCGCGGAATCATACAACAAAAGCCGCCGCTTGTAGAGCATTTCCGCGCAAAAACGCGCAAACGATTTCCTTTCTGGTTTTTCACCGCCACTGTTAGAATACGCCCCGAATTTTACCCTCCACTTCTTTATATGACGGGGAATACGCGTGACTGACAAAACCTCACTGAGCTACAAGGATGCTGGCGTGGATATCGATGCCGGCAATGCACTGGTTGAACGTATCAAGGGCGTGTCAAAGCGCACTCGTCGTCCTGAAGTCCTTGGTGGTCTTGGCGGCTTTGGGGCCTTGTGTCAAATCCCTGCGGGCTACAAGGAGCCGGTGCTGGTCTCCGGCACCGACGGGGTGGGCACCAAGCTGCGCCTCGCCATCGACCTGAAGAAGCACGACACCGTGGGCATCGATCTGGTGGCCATGTGCGTCAATGACCTGATCGTGCAAGGCGCCGAGCCCCTCTTCTTCCTCGATTACTATGCCACCGGCAAGCTGGACGTGGACACCGCCGCGGCCGTGGTCACCGGCATCGGTGCCGGCTGCGAGCAGTCCGGCTGCGCCCTGGTGGGCGGCGAAACTGCCGAGATGCCGGGCATGTATGAAGGGGAAGACTACGACATCGCCGGTTTCTGCGTCGGTGTGGTGGAGAAGAGCGAGATCATCGACGGCAGCAAGGTCGGCGAAGGGGATGCCCTGATCGCCCTGGCCGCCAGCGGCCCCCACTCCAACGGCTTCTCCCTCATTCGCAAGATCCTGGAAGTCTCCAAGGCCGACGTGCAGCAGCCACTGGGTGATACCACCCTGGCCAATGCCCTGCTGGAGCCAACCCGCATCTACGTGAAACCCGTGCTCAAGCTCATCAAGGAGTGCGAGATCCACGCCCTCTCCCACATCACCGGCGGCGGTTTCTGGGAGAACATCCCGCGCGTGCTGCCTGCCAACACCCAGGCGGTGATCGACGAGCAGAGCTGGCAGTGGCCGGCGGTGTTCAGCTGGCTGCAAGAAGCTGGCAACGTCACCCGCCACGAGATGTACCGCACCTTCAACTGCGGCGTCGGCATGATCATCGCCCTGCCGGCGGATCAGCTTGAAAAAGCGCTGACCCTGCTCAAGGCGGAAGGCGAGAACGCCTGGCATATCGGCCACATCGCCAAGGCGGCCGATGGCGAGGAGCAGGTCGTCATCAAATGACCTCCCCTATGAAACGCATCCTGGTCCTTATCTCCGGCAACGGCAGCAACCTGCAGACCATTCTCGAGAGTTGCGCCGACGGCAAGATTGCCGGTCAGGTGGTCGGCGTCATCAGCAACAAGGCCGATGCCTACGGGCTGGTGCGCGCCAAAGAGGCGGGGGTGGCCACCACCATCCTCGCCCAGCAGCAGTTTTCCAGTCGGGAGGAGTATGACGCTGCCCTGCTGGTGCTGATGAACGACTATCAGCCCGACCTGGTGGTGCTGGCCGGCTTTATGCGGATCCTGAGTGCCGACCTGGTGCGGCACTTTGCCGGGCGGATGGTCAACATCCACCCCTCCCTGCTGCCCAAGTACCAAGGGCTGCATACCCATCAGCGCGCCATCGACGCCGGTGACGACGAACACGGCGCCAGCGTCCACTTCGTCACCGAAGAGCTCGACGGCGGCCCGGTGATCCTGCAGGCGCGCGTTCCCATCTTCGAAGGGGACACGGCCGAGGAGGTGGCGGCCCGGGTGCAGGTGCAGGAGCACAGCATCTACCCGCTGGTGGTGCAGTGGTTCTGTGAAGGGCGCTTGCAGATGCGAGAAGGGTCTGCCTTCCTCGATGGCAAGCAGCTTGGCCTGGCAGGCTATGCCAGCGAGTAACCGCTAGCAGCAGTAAGACACAACAAGGGAGGCTTAGGCCTCCCTTGTCATTTCCATCGACCAGCGCAATGGTTGTCATCACGTCCGATGACGCCGCTGCGCGGCTAATCGGCCCTACACCGGATTGTCGATATCGATAAAGGTGACATCCAGCCCGTGCACCGTCGCCAGCCACTCCCCCAGCGCCTTGACACCGTAACGCTCGGTGGCGTGGTGACCGGCAGCGTAGAAGTGCATCCCCATCTCGCGGGCGGTGTGGATGGTCTGCTCGGAGGCTTCGCCGGAGATGAAGGCATCGATGCCCTGCTCCGCCGCCAGATTGATGTAGCTCTGACCGCCACCGGTGCACCAGGCCACCGAGCGAATGAGCTCGGGGCCGCTGTCGCCACAATGGAGCGGTTCACGGCCGAGGCGCTCGGCAATCAGCTTGGCAAAATCGGCGCCGCTCATGGGCTCTTCCAGCTTGCCCACCATGGCGACGCTCTTGCTGTTCCAGGGCTCGAGGCCACGGCGCACCTTGATGCCCAGCAACTGGGCCAGCTGGGCGTTGTTGCCCACCTCGGGGTGCACGTCCAGCGGCAGGTGATAGGCAAACAGGTTGATGTCGTGGGTCAGCAGGCTCTTGATGCGGCGCTGTTTCATGCCGGTGATCTGGGCAGGCTCGCCGCTCCAGAAGTAACCGTGATGGACCAGGATGGCATCGGCCCCGGCAGCCACGGCCGCGTCGATCAGAGCCTGACTGGCGGTCACGCCGGTCACCACCTTGCGAATGCGCTCACGCCCCTCCACCTGCAGGCCATTGGGGCAGTAATCCTTGATGGCGTGGGGTTCGAGCAGATGGTTGAGTACGCTTTCCAGTTTTCGATGAGAGATCATAGGGGTCCCTTATAAAGGCGCCGACCCCTGTGCTGCGATACAGGCAGGAATCGGGCTCATAACGCCGAGGCCCCATGATAATCGAGGCGGGCCGGCAAGACCATGATGCCTCCCGCACTGCGGCCCCTGGTCGGGCCCGGAATGGCCTCAGGCCGGCAGGTCGATCCCCGCCTCGCGCATCTGGGCCAGCTTGTAGCGCAGGGTGCGCGGGCTGATGCCGAGCCGGTCGGCCACCGCCTTGCGGCTGCCGTTGCAATCCTGCAGGGTGTCGAGAATGATCTGGTGCTCCTGCTGCTTGAGCTCGCTGCCCAGGTGTTCGCTGCCGCTGCTGCGCTCGTTGCTGACCAGGCGGATCTCTTCTTCCTCCACCTCTTCCAGAATGAGGTGCTCGCAGCCGATGAGGCCGTCGGGGCTCAGAATGAGGGCGCGCTGCACCACGTTGTCGAGCTCGCGCACGTTGCCGGGCCAGGGGTGAGCCAGCAGCCGCTCACGGGCCGCCTCCGTCAGTTGCGGCGTCGGCAGTCCCTGCTGACCGGCATGCAGCGCCAGCAGGTGTTCCGCCAGCGGCAGTATGTCGCCGGGGCGCTCCCATAGCGCCGTCCAGCGCAGCGGGAAGACATTGAGGCGATAGTAGAGATCCTCGCGAAACAGGCCATCCTGCACCGCTTTTTTCAGATCCCGGTTGCTGGTGGCGATGACCCTCACATCGAGCGGGATCAGCTTGCGACTGCCGAGCCGCTCCACCTCTTTCTCCTGCAGCACCCGCAGCAGCTTGGCCTGCAGCCCCAGATCCATCTCGGTGATCTCGTCGAGCAGCAGGGTCCCCCCCTGGGCCTGTTCGAACTTGCCGGGGCAGCCCTGCACCGCACCGGTAAAGGCCCCCTTCTCGTAGCCGAACAGGGTTGCCTCCAGCATGTTTTCCGGAATGGCGGCGCAGTTGATGGCGACGAAGGTCTGTTCGGCGCGGCTGGAGTTGTCGTGGATGTAGCGGGCCAGCACCTCCTTGCCAGTCCCGCTCGGACCGGTCACCATCACGGTGGCCTCGCTTCTGGCCACCCGGGTCGCCAGCTGGAACAGCTCGGCAGTCTTGGGATCGCCGTAGACCACGGCCCGTTTCTCCACCTTCTGGGCCGGCACATAGCGGCTGACCTGATTGAGCAGCACCTCGGGGGAGAAGGGCTTGGCCAGGTAATCGATGGCCCCTTCGCGCATGGCCCGCACCGCGCCGTCAATATTGGCGTAGGCGGTCATCAGGAGCACCGGCACCTGGGGATATTGCTGGCGGATATTGGCCAGCAGGGTCAGGCCGTCCATCCCCCCCATCTGGATATCCGAGATCACCATGTCGAAGCTCTGGCGCGACAGGGCCAGCAGGGCCCGCTCGCCGCTGTCCACCTCGCGGCACTCATAGCCGCCGAGCAACAGGGTATCCATCAGCGCTTCGCGCAGGCCATTGTCATCTTCCACTACCAGGATCCGGGCCTGAGTCATGCTACACCTCCCACCACAGCCAGCCTGGCCGCATTGATATTGATCCCTGCCGGATGGCGCTGACGCTCAACGTGGCTCATGCGACACCTCCGAGCGGCACCGCCTGCTGATGCAGGGGGAACGACAGGGTAAAACAGGTGCCCTCGCCAGGGACCGAGGCCACGCTGACCTCCCCCTGATGGGCACGGACGACGGATTGCACCACCGCCAGCCCAAGGCCGGTGCCCTGGGATCGGGTGGTAAAGAAGGGTTCGAAGATCTGGCTCAGCAGGTGGGCGGGCATCCCTTTGCCGTTGTCGAGGATGCGCAGCTCCACCCGGGCGCCGCTGCGCACCGCGCTCACCAGCAAGGAGGTTGCCCCCGCCTGCTGGGCGTTGGCGATGAGGTTGTTGACGGCTCCCGCCAGCGCACTGTTGTTGGCCAGCAGGCAGAGATCAGGCTCCGGCGCCTCCATGTGCAGCTCGCAGCCCTGCTGGGCGCAGAAGGCTTCGGCCCCCGCCTGCACCTCGGCCAGCAGTCCCTGTACCGAGGTGGGGGTCACCACCTGGTTGTCACCGTTGCGGGCAAACAGCAGGATGTCGTTGATCTGCTTCTCGAGATCCTGCAGGCGTGCCATCAGCTTTTGCTGGAACTGGCTGCGGGATTCGGGCTTGAGGGTGCGGTTGGCCAGGTTGGCGGCATAGAGCATGGCGGCGGAGAGCGGCGTGCGGATCTGGTGGGCCAGCGAGGCAGCCATGTTGCCAAGGGCCGACAGCCGCTTCATGTGGTTGATGCGATCTTGCAGCTGGCGGGTTTCGGTCAGATCGTTGATGAACACCAGCTGGCCCGGCTGATCCGGCAGCGGCTGGGTCGACAGCTGCACCCGGCGCCCATCGCGCAGGGAGATCTCGTGGCCGTCATCCTCGCGGGGCTGAAAGCAGCGGTCGATGATCTGGCGCCAGGCCTGCCCTTCCAGCGGCTCCCCCAGCAGCGCCTTGGCGGCCGGATTGGCCCGGGTGATCCGGCCCTCGCCGTCGAGCAGCAAGACACCGGTGGGCAGCGCCGTGAAGATGGCGTAAAGCTGGCTCACCTCGTGAGACTGGAGCGGGGTTTCTTGCGGCTGGGCTGTCATAAAGCTGACCTCAAACTGGCGACTGAGTCAGCTTATTCAATTTCCATGCCACTAAAATTTACATATAAAATCAAAGCCTTGAAGCTGGGCGTCAAGGCTTTGACCCTTATGCTTCCTTGCTCATCCCGTATTTTTTCATCTTCTCCACCAAGGTGGTACGGCGCATGCCGAGCAGGTCGGCAGCGCGGGCCACCACCCCGTCCTGGGACTCCAGCGCCTGGCGGATCAGCTCCACTTCCAGGTCGGCCAGCATCTCCTTGAGGTTGACCCCCTCCTCCGGCAGCTGCATGGCGCGGGCATGGCTGGCGGGCAGATCCAGCTCGGGTGGATCCTGGAACACGGCGGCCAGTGCATCGCGCTCGTCCATCTCGGTCAGCCGCTCGTCCCGCGGCTCGCAGGGCAGCAGCCGATAGCGGCTCGGCAAGTCGGCCACATCGACGATCTGCTGCGGGTAGAGGATGAGCAGCCGCTCCAGCAGGTTGGAGAGCTCGCGCACGTTGCCCGGCCAGGGGTACTGCATCAGGGACTCCATGGCGCGCTGGGTCAGGCGGATCATCCCCTGGTGCAGCTCGGCGTGGCGATTGAGCAGCTCCTGCAGCAACAGCGGGATGTCGTCGGCCCGATCCCGCAGCGGCGGGGTCTCGATGGGGAAGACGTTGAGGCGATAGTAGAGATCTTCACGGAAGACCTGGGTGCGGATCATCGCCTCCAGATCCCGGTGGGTGGCGGCGATGATGCGCACGTCCGCCTGAATGGGCTTGCCACCGCCGACCCGATCAAACATCCGCTCCTGCAGCACCCGCAGCAGCTTGACCTGCATCGGCAGCGGCATGTCGCCGATCTCGTCGAGAAACAGGGTGCCCCCCTGGGCCAGTTCGAAGCGACCGCGCCGGGCGGCGATGGCGCCGGTGAAGGCCCCCTTCTCGTGGCCGAACAGCTCGCTCTCGAGCAGCTCGGCCGGGATGGCGCCGCAGTTGATGGGCACGAAGGGGCCCGCGCTTCGGGCCGAGAGTTCATGGATGGCGCGCGCCACCACCTCTTTGCCGGTACCCGATTCGCCGAGGATCAACACGTTGGCATCGGTCTCGGCCACCTGGCTGATGAGCCGGCGCACCTCCTGGATCCCCTTGCCCTTGCCCACCAGCAGGCGCAGCAGCGCCTGCCCCTTGTCGTGAGTCTGCTGACGGGGATGGAGGGAGACGAAGGCCTGGCAAAAATGGAGGTGGCGGGTCAGGGATTCGTAGGTGAAGGGGGACTCGGCCACCCCGATGAAGTTGCTGTTGGGGAAGTCGGCTTCCACCAGCGACAGGAAAGGCACCCGGGGAAAACCGGTCAGCAGCTCGCCCAGCGGCCGGCCATTGAGGGCACCGGTCAGTACCCCCTGCAGCGGGCCGGATGACTCGATGGCAACCTCCAGATCACCCTCGGCAACCTCCTGCCAGGGGATCCCCATGAACGAGAGAACTGTCCCCAACTGTTGGCGCCGCTGCGCATCGGCGTCAACAATCAACACTCCCATTGCCATCATATCCATCCCTCTATTCTCGACGTAACTTATTGTTTTATTGTGCTTATGTGGTCAAGCCACGCACTTTATGCAGGATGCACAAAGTGCCAAAATTCCGACGCATTGTCAAAATTTGTCGCATTTCACCTAAGTTTATCGACCCAACGGCGTCACAAGATAAATTTTGTCGACACTTTTTTTGGGTAACGCGGGCAGGCCGCAGGCAAACAAGAGGATGAGAGGAACAGGAGCGAGAGCGCCTGCTTGCGGCCCGTAGCGGGCCGCAAGCAGGCAGGATGGTCAATGGCGGGCGTGAGTGTGGGGCGCGGCGTAACGGCACTCGGGGAAGCGGCTGCAGGCCAGGAACAGGCGGCCGGCATGGGGTCCCTTCTTGGCTTCCCGCTCCACCAACGGCGCATCGCAACGGGGGCAGTGCGGCACTTGATGGGGAGCCTCGTCTTCGTCCTCTTCCACCTCGGCAAACAGATTGTCCACCAGCTCGGCGTCGGCCGCCGGCAGCGGCGCACTGCGTGGCGATACGATGGCCTTGATGGGGGCCACAGCCGGGGCTCGGCCACCATGGAGGGGCTCTTCCACCTCGACCCTGTCCAGCTGCAGAGGGCTGAAGGTGGGTTCGCGGCGCTCGCCCGGCAGCAGATCCTCTTGCGGCAGATCCGTGCTGCGGTTCAGCAGCGGCAGGATCTGTTCGCGCAGCTCCTCGACCTGATAGTGGCTGCTAGCCGGGATCTGCAGCAGCGGCAGACCGGCACTGTCAAAGGCGGCCTTGAGGAAGCTATCCCGCGCCTTGCGCTTCTGATGGCGGTGGGAGCTGTCATCGAGCTCGATGGCGCAGATGAAGGAGAGATCCGAGGGGTGGCAGAGCAGATAGTCCACGTGCTTGGCGCTGATCTTGTTGAAAGCCTGCTGCCACTTGCTCTTGCCCATCCCCGCCTCCGGCGTCAGCACATCGGCCACCCGCACCTTGGCAAAGACCCGAGCCTGGTCGCCCACCGCCAGATCCAGCACACCGAGGAAGGAGCGCTCCGCCGGGCTGAACAGGGTCTCCTGCAGCTCATAGGGCAGCGCCTTGCCCTTCTTGCCCCTGCTCCAGAAGATCGCCAGCAGAAGCAGCACCAACAACACCAATCCCGATACGACAAGGCTATTCATACGCGCACATCCCGCTCACCAGAGCCAGCTAGTTTCACAATACAAAACAGGGGCATCACTCTACCACGCAGCTGCGGGCGCAGGCAGTGCAGAAATGGCGTCAGCCCCCTCTTCGCCGCGCTTTTTCGCCATTTTTGCTGCCGGCGGGGCTTCATATGGCCTGTGACAGCAGGCACAATGCTGGAGAAACCCAATTCCAAGGAGAGCAGGATGCAAAAGCAATTGGTCGTGACCGTGATCGGCGCAGACAAGCCCGGTATCGTCGAGAGTCTGGCGGACGTCATCAGCCACCAGCAGGGCAACTGGCTGGCCAGCTCCATGAGCGAGCTGGCGGGACAGTTTGCCGGCATCCTGCACGTGAGCGTGCCTGACGAGCACTACCGCAGCCTGTGCGAGGCGCTGGCGATGCTGCCCGGCCTCACCGTCAGCTTCGCCGAAGGCCAGCTCAGCCAGGAGCCGGAGCGGCAGGTGATGGTCAGCGTCACCGGCAACGACCGGGCCGGCATCGTCCACGAGGTGGCCAGCATCTTGCGCCAGCTCAACGTCAACGTGGCCGACCTCACCACCGGCTGCGAGCCCGCCCCCCATTCCGGCGCCCCGCTCTTCTACGCCCACGCCCTGGTGGCGCTGCCGCCCCGGCTCGAACTGGGGGATCTCATCAGTGCGCTGGAGTCCCTCTCCGACGATCTGGTGGTCGACATCGACCAGGCCTTCATCGACTGAGCGGATGGTCATCAATCTGTCATATTTCCACGCCATAACTGCCGCGCAGACGCGACCTGACCACAGAGGCATCACATGAGCACCGACAAGCAGTATGAAGAGAAGGAGCTGAGTTGGCTCTCATTCAATGAACGGGTGTTGCAAGAGGCGATGGACAAGACGGTCCCGCTCATCGAGCGGGTCCGTTTTCTGGGGATCTTCTCCTCCAACCAGGACGAGTTCTTCAAGGTACGGGTGTCGGACGTCAAGCGCCGCATCCTGATCAACGAGGTGCACGGCGGCGACGACGAGGCCAAGGTGTTGCTGCGGGCCATCCAGCAGAAGGTGATGGCGCTCGGCGAGGCGTTCGACAACACCTACAAGGAGCTGCTGATCGCGCTGGCCCGCCACAACATCTTTCTGGTCAACGAGAACCAGCTCTCCGAATCCATCCAGCAGTGGCTGCGGGTCTTCTTCAAGGAGAAGGTGCTGCGCCACATCATCCCGATCCTGCTCAACAAGGAGGTCAACCCGGTCAAATTCCTGAAAGACGAGTACACCTATCTCGCCATCGAGATGAAGAAGAACGGCCAGGTGATCCAGTACGCCTTGGTGGAGGTGCCGACCGACGATCTGCCCCGCTTCTTCCAGCTGCCGCCGGAGGGCACCCGCCGCAAGAAGCAGATCATCATCCTGGACAACGTCATCCGCTTCTGTCTGGACGAGATCTTCAAGGGCTTCTTCGATTACGACGAGATTGCCGCCTACGCGGTCAAGCTGACCCGGGATGCCGAGTATGACCTCTCCGACCAGCTCGACCTCAGCCTGGTGGACAAGATGAGTGATGGCTTGAAACAGCGCCTCACCGCCATGCCGGTGCGCTTCGTCTACGAGCGGGAGATGCCGGCGGCCATGATAAGCTTCTTGAAGCTCAAGCTGCAGATCAGCTCCTACGACGCCATCATGCCGGGCGGGCGCTACCACAACTTCAAGGATTTCATCGGCTTCCCCAACGTGGGTCGGGACTATCTGGAGAACCCCAAGCTGCCGGCGCTCGATTGCCGCGACTTCGACGGTTTCGTCAACGCCTTCGACGCCATCACCAAGCAGGACATACTGCTCTACTACCCGTACCACAAGTTCCACCACTTCACCGAGCTGGTGCGCCAGGCGGCCTTCGATCCGGCGGTGAGCGCCATTCGCATCAATATCTACCGGGTGGCCAAGAAGTCGCGCATCATCCACTCCCTCATCGACGCCGCCAACAACGGCAAGAAGGTGACCGTGGTGGTGGAGCTGCGCGCCCGCTTCGACGAGGCGGCCAACATCGACTGGGCCAATATCCTGACCAATGCGGGGGTCAAGGTGGTGTTCGGGGTGCCGAGCCTCAAGATCCACTCCAAGCTCTGCCTCATCACCCGCCACGAACATGGCGAGGCGGTGCGTTACGCCCACATCGGCACCGGCAACTTCAACGAGAAGACCGCCAAGATCTACACCGACTTCTCCCTGCTGACCCGCCACCCGGACATCACCGCCGAGGTGGAGAGCGTGTTTGAATACATCGAATATCCCTACCGGCGCTACAAGTTCAACCACCTGCTGGTCTCCCCCATCAACAGCCGGCGCCAGCTCTATCGGCTCATCGACAACGAGCTCACCAACGCCAAGGCGGGGCAGCCAAGCGGCATCACCCTCAAGATCAACAACCTGGTGGACAGGGATCTCATCAACCGGCTCTATGCCGCCGGCCAGGCCGGGGTGCCCATCCAGATGATCATCCGCGGCATGTGCGCCCTGCGCCCCGGGGTGCCGGGTCTTAGCGACAACATCCGGGTCATCAGCATCATCGACCGCTTCCTCGAACATCCGCGGGTGATGGTGTTCCACAACCGGGGCAACCCCCAGCTCTATATCTCCAGCGCCGACTGGATGAGCCGCAACATTGACGGTCGCATCGAGGTGGGTACCCCCATCTACGACGAGCGTCTCAAGCAGCGCATCCTGGATATTCTCGAGCTACAACTGAGTGACACCTGCAAGGCGCGGGTCATCGATGCCGACCAGAAGAACGAATACGTGAAGCGGGGCAACCGCCGCAAAATTCGCTCCCAGGTCGCGATTTACGACTACCTCAAACGCATAGAGTCAAACAATGGACAATAGCCTGTACGCCGCCGTCGATCTCGGCTCGAACAGCTTTCACATGGTGATCGCCCATCTCAGCGAGGGGCGCTTTCGCATCGTCGATCGCATCAAGGAGCGGGTGCGGCTGGCCGAAGGGATGGATGCCCACAAGCGGATGAGCCCGGAGGCGATGGCTCGCGGCCTCGCCTGTCTGTCGATCTTTGCCGAGCGGCTCACCAACATCAATCCGGATCAGATCCGCATCGCCGGTACCTACACGTTGCGCCGCGCCAGCAATGCCCGCGAGTTTGTGAGCGAGGCGGCCAAGGTGCTCAACCACCCCATCGAGATCATCAGCGGCCAGGAGGAGGCGCGTCTCATCTATCAGGGGGTCGCCCATACCCAGCACATCGAGGGACAAGTGCTGGTGGTGGACATCGGCGGCGGCAGCACCGAGCTCATCATCGGCGAAGGGTTCGAACACAAGGCGCTCACCAGCCGCAAGATGGGCTGCGTCAGCTTTACCCAGAGCTTCTTTGCCAACGGCAAGCTCGGCGAAAAAGCCTTCAACGGCGCCGTGCTGGAGGCTCAACACCAGCTCGCCCCCATCATCAACCAGTACCGCAAGCTGGGCTGGCAGAGCTGCCTCGGCAGTTCGGGATCGATCCGCACCGTGCGCGATGTGCTGCAGGGTGAGGGCTGGACCGACGGCAGCATCACGCTCGCCGGGCTGGAGCAGCTCAAACGGGAGATGCTGGCCCACAAGCGGGTCGGTGATCTCAAGCTGGCCGGCCTCACCGAAGAGCGCCAGGAGGTGTTTGCCGCCGCGGTCGCCATCCTGATCGGGCTCTTCACCTCCCTGCCCATCGAGCGGATGGAGTACTCCGACGGCGCCCTGCGCGAAGGCTTGCTGTATGAGTTCGAGGAGCGGCTACAGCACCACGACATTCGCGAGCGCACCGCCCAGGCTCTCGGCACCCACTACCGGCTGGACCGAAAGCAGGCCGCCCGGGTGGAGCAGAGCGTGCTGACCCTGTTTGATGACCTGCAGGTGCCATGGCAACTGCCGGTAGAGCCCTATCGCGCCATCCTCGGCTGGGCGGCGCGGCTGCACGAGATTGGCCTTGCCATCAACTACAGCGGCATCCACCGCCACTCAGCCTATATCCTGCAGCACACCGATCTGCCCGGCTTCAACCAGGACGATCAGGCCCTGCTGGCGGCCCTGGTGCGCTTCCAGCGCAAGGGGCTCAAGCTCGCCGAGCTGCCCGCCCTGCCCAACCACGACGAGCAGACGGTGCTGCGCTGCATCCGCATCCTGCGCCTCGCGGTGGCCGCCCACCACAGGCGTCAGGACAACCTGCTGCCCGAGTGGAAGGTCGCGGCGCAAGGCGACCAGCTGGTGGTGACCCTGCCGCTCGACTGGTGCGAGGAGAACAAATTGCTGATGCAGAATCTGGAAAAGGAGCATCGCTATTGCCAGGAGCAGGGCTGGCCGCTGCTGTTCCAGCTCGGCTGAGCGCGGGCGACGGATGCAAAAAAGGCAGCCCATGGGCTGCCTTTTGCGTTTTCTCAGATGGCGACTTACTGCAGCTCGGGCAGCAGCAGCTTGGCGATCTCGAAGTAGATGATGAGACCGGTGCCGTCCACCAGGGTGGCGATGAAGGGGGCGGACACCACCGCCGGGTCGATGCGAAAACGACGCAGCACCATGGGGATCACCGAGGCGACGGTGGCGCTCCACAGCACGATGGCGATGATGGTCAGGGTGACAACCATGCCGATCTGGGGGCCAACCCCCAGGCTCCAGGCCCGCACCCAGGCCGCCAGGGCGATGGCGGCCGAGATGAGCAGACCGGTGGAGATCTCTTTTTTCAGCACGGTGCCGAGGTTGCGCAGGCTCACCTCCCCCACCGCCATGGCACGCACAATCGTGGTGGTGATCTGGGTGCCGCTGTTGCCGCCGGTGCCGATCAGGAGCGGGATGAAGAAGGCCAGCGCGATGGCGGCCTCCAGCTGCTCTTCAAACGCCCGCAGCACGGTACCTGTATAGGCTTCGGCCACGAACAGGATCAGCAGCCAGCCCACCCGCTTGCGCCACAGTTGCCAGGGGGTCGCCTGCAGATAGGGAGTGTCGAGCGGCGAGGAGCCACCCTGCATCTCCGCATCCTCGGTGGATTCGAGCTCCAGGATGTCGGCTGCATCGTCCACGTGGAAGATGCCCACCAGCTTGCCCTGATCCTCCACCGGCAGGGTCGAGAGGTCACGATCGATCAGCAGGCGGGCGGCCAGCTCCTGATCCGCCCGAGCGTTGATGCGCACCACCTCCCGGTCCATCAGCTCGCTCACCGGCAGTTGCGGGTCGGCAATCAGCAGGGATTTGAGCGAGATGCTGCCGAGCAGGCGTTTGTCGTTGTTGACCACATAGAGGTTCTGGAACAGCTGGGCGTTGTCCCAGGCATCGTGGATCAGCTGCTTGGCACTGCCCACCGTCTCCTGATCGCCGATGGCCAGAAACTCGTGGCGCATGTTGGCGCCCACCGATTCGGTCGGCCAGTCGAGCAGGGAGTAGAAGGTGGACTGTACCTGCTCCGGGAAGCGGGCAAGCAGCATGGTGCGATCACTGCTGCCCAAGCGGCGCAGAATGGCCAGCATGTCGCGCCGTGGCATGGCCCCCTGCAACAGGCTGACGATGCTGACATGCAGTCGCATCAGCAGCCGGCCGGCACACTCAGCCGACAGCGAGCCGAGCAATGCAGCCCCCTCGTTGATGGGCAGGGTATCGAAGATGCAGTTGAGCTCTTCCGGACGCAGGGTCAGCAGTTGATCGGCGCGCTGAACCGGATCCAGGTTGTGCTCCAGCCAGCCCTGCAGGGCGGCCAGATCGAGCAGTTGGTGACGATTGAGTAGTGTCTGTGTTTTCTTCATCACAAATGACCTCATGTGATTTCAGGCAAGCCTGAGCGCGAACGGTGATCCGTCGCCGTCTGAAAGAAAACAGCAATTTGATTGACGAGTAATAGGCAGGAAATGACGCCGTCCGGCGTGTCATCATCCCCACGTACCAGCTTTAGCACTGCATAACGTATCCGGCATGCCGGAAGCCACTTGGGTTTACACCTTAATCCGATGAAAACTGTCCTGATCTTGGGCGTCTCTGGACGTCGTGAGATCAGTGGCCTGTGTTTATACAGGAGCCTCGCCTAACGAGATGCTGCAAATAGTCGCACAACCCTCTGTTGTGCGGGCAGCATGATTATCGAACGCTCAATAGGAGTCAACCCGGGGCAAGGGGCTAAATGGCCCATGGCAACAGCTTGTTACAATTGGTTGGCAAGGGGAGTTGAATGAGGATAAAAAAACGGAAGAAAGGGGCTGGAACGGCAACCATCGCTTGCGGCCAGCCGGGGCCGCAAGCGATGAAAAAAGCTCAGCGGATGTAGTCGAACAGGGTCAACTTGCTGATCTTGCTGAAGGAGAGCTGGGTGGCGCTCAGGGCCGCATCCTCTTTCGACAGGGTGGCGATCACCTCGTAGAGATCCGCTTCGGAGACCTTGGCTCTCGCCTGCTGATTGAGGGTACTCAAGCCTTCGTTCGAACCCATCACCTGCTCCAGCCCGTTCATGCGCCCGCCGATCTCCCCCAGCCCCTGATCCACGTTCAAACGGGCATTCTTCATGTGGGCGGTGGCATCCGCCACCTTCAGCTGGAAGGTATCCGGCGTGATGTTGGGATCCCGCAGCGCCGTGATGAAATCGGACATGCCATCCAGGATGTTGTTGTTCTGGGGCGGATCCAGCACGAAGTTCTGCGCCGCGCCCCCCGCCGGCAGCGACAGGGTCAGCTCCAGTCCGTTGAAGGGGATCTTGTTGCCCGCCACATAGTCGCCGCTTTGCAGCAGGGTACCGCCACCGTCCCTGATCTCGTAGGTATCCGGCGTGCCGGCGATGGTGTTCACCGTGTACTGGTTGCTGGCGAGCGAAGGGTCATAGTTGTTGCGGTAAAAACTGTCGAAGTGGCCCTGATCGGCCACCCCGACCTGAATATTGGCGCTGGCCGCGCTGCTGGTACGGCGGGTCGGCACGATTTCGAACAGGTTGAAGCCCGAATCGTTGGCGGCAATCTGCACCGTCGGCGACACCTGGATCTTGCGCTGGCCGGTATCCCCCTGAAAGATGTAGTTGCCGCTGGCATCCTGAATGAAGGGCTGGGTCTTGCTCTGATTGCCGCCGAAGATATATTCGCCCTGGGAGTTCTTGCTGTTCATCAGGTCGAACATCTGCTTTTGCAGCCCCTCCAGCTCGCTGGCGATGGCCTGGCGATCCTCGTACCCCACCGCCGAGTCGTTCGCCTTCTGGATCAGGGTCTGGGCGCTGGTCATGGCGGTATTGAGGGCGGTCAGCACCGTCTCCTCGTGGCCCAGGCTGTTTTCCAGCAGGCTGCCGTTGACCCCGTACTGCTTGAAGAGATCGATCTCCTTGGTCAGCGCCAGCTTCTGGCTCATGCCGGAAGGGTCCTCCCCCGCCGACTTGAACTTCTCCCCCGTCATCAGTTGCTCATAGGCCGTACTCAGCCGCTCGTTGGCACTGTTCAGCGAGGAGATGTTGCGGTCATAGACCATGTTGGTAGTGATACGCATCGGGTTACCTCACTGATGACAGCAGGGTGTCGAAGATGGTCTTGGCTGTGCTGACTATCTGGGCGGAGGCGGCATAGGACTGCTGATAGCGGATCAGGTTGGCCGCCTCCTCCTCCAGACTGACGCCGGAGACACTCTCGAAAATCCCCCTGCTCTGGGTCAATTTCGTTTCATCGGCCTTGAGCTGGCTCTTGGCCTGGCTGGTGGTGTTGCCCACCCCGGTCACCAGGCTGGAGTAGGCCTCGTTGAAGGTCATCTTGTCGTTGCTGGTACCGGCGTTGCTGCTCTTGCGCACCAGATCCTTGTTCTGCAGTTCGGCCAGCGCCAGGCCGTTGGCATTGTCGGCAAAGCCGTCGGTGTTGTAGCTCAGGGTGAAGCTGTCATTGGCTTCCACCTTGCCGGTGATGCTGAACTCATAACCCGGGGTCTGGGTCGGAGTGGCATACACCTTGGGGCCACCGAGCGGATTCTCTAGGGCCGCCATCAGGTTCTGCCCCTTGCTGGCGGCGGGGGCAACCCCGATCAGGGTGGTACCGTCCGCGGCATAGACTTGGTAGTTGCCGCTGCCATCTATCTTCACCACCTGGGGTGAGGCCGGATCCAGGCTGTTGGTGCCAAAGCCGGAACCGGCGCCGGTATTGGTGATGCCAGTGAGCTTGATCTCGCCCGAACCGAAGTTGTTTTTGCCTTTATCCGCCTTGAGCGGCGATGCCAGCGCCAGATCTTCGGCCCGGGTCACCAGCTGGTCCAGCCCGGCAGCCGCCCGCTTGGTGGGTTGCAGCAGGATCCTGTCCCCTGCCGCCGGCGTGCCGGAGAGATCGAACTGGATGCCGTGCCCCGCCACCTGCACGGTGGCGGGTGGCGTGGTGCCGGTGGCCAGCGAGGTGCGGTTGCCATCCTTGTCCACCGAGAACACCTCGTAGCCGGTGGCACTGCTGAACTGCACCTCGTAGTCGAAGGTGGTCACTTCCGTCCCCTTGCCGGGCACGAAGCTCACCTTGGCGGTAGCGTTGCCGGTATTCTGGCTGTAGGGCAGGCCATCGCTCGTGCCTAGAGAGAAGAGGTCCCCCCCGAGCTCGTTGTCCAGATCCATCCCCAACCGGTTTTGCTGGTTCATGGCATCCGCCATGGCGGCCGCCAGCTGACCCAGCTCGCGCTTGGCCGGCTCCAGATCGTTGCGGGCAGAGAAGAGCCCCCCTATCCCGCCGCCTATGTCCTTGTCATTGAGGGCGACCTTGTTGGGGTCCATGACCAGCTGCAACTCGGACTCACGGGCATCGGGATTGCCCGGCACCACATTGAGCTGGGCAACGCTGCCATTGAGCACCAGGGAGTGACCGGTGCTCATGTTGACCAGCATGCTGCCGTTGTCCTGCGGCACGGTGCGGATCTCCATCTTCTCGGAGAGCTGGCGAATGGCCTCGTCACGCTGGTCGAACAGCATCAGGTTCTCTTCCGGCGTGCCCTGGGTGCGAATGATGGCCTGGTTCAGATCGTTGATGCTGTTGATCAGGCTGTTCACCCGCTTGGCTTCGTCACCGATGGTGGTGTTGATGGTGTCGGTCTGCTTGTCCAGCTGGGCCGACAGGGTATGAAAGCGGTTCACCATGCCACTCAGCCCGCTCAGGGTGGTCTTGCGGCCCGAGATGTCGGCGGGTGCTTCGTTGGCGGTATGGAACCCCTCGAAATAGGAGCTGATGGCGGCACCGACGCTGTTGCTGGTGTCCCCCAGCAGGGTGTCGGTGTTGGCGAGCTGCTGATAACGGGTGGAAGAGGCATAAAAGGCCGAAGTGTCGCGTCTGACCTCCCCCTGGGCATAGGCGTTGATGACCCGCTCGGTCAGCATGTCCCCGGTGCCGAGTCCGTTGGCATTGGTATAGATCAGGGTACGTTCACGCACATAGCCCTGGCTATTGACGTTGACGATGTTGTTACTGGTGGTCTGCAGCAGCCGCTGCTGGGCCATCACACCCGAGGTACCAATTCCAAGCAGATCGCTTGCCATGACTTACAGCTCCATTTCTGTCGTGTTGGTCGCGGAGTAGCCGGCAATGGCGTCACTGCGCAATACCTGTTTCAGTTTCCTGGCATAGTGCGGGTCGGTAGCGTATCCAGCCTGTTGCAAGGCTTCGAAATAGCGATCCGGACTGTCCACCTTGGCCAGTGCCCCCTTGTAGCGGGAGCCCGATGTCAGGAAATCGACATAGTCGTTGAAGCTCTCTTCGAACGACTCGTAAGAGCGAAACGCGGCCTTCTGGCGCGACGCCACTCCTTTCTCGTATTCCAGAGTGCTGACCACCGTCTTGGGTCCTTCCCAGCGCGGGTCGGCCTTGATGCCGAACAGGTTGTGGGTTACTTGCCCCTCCCCGTTCTTGATCACCCGTTTGCCCCAGCCGCTTTCCAGTGCGGCCTGCGCCACCAGCACCGCCGGGCTCAACCCCAGCTTGGCGGCCGCCTTCTTGGCCAGCGGCATCAGTCGATCGACAAACTCTTCAGGGGAGTCGAACACCTGCGCGGTATCATCCAGCGCCTTGTGACTGCGCATGCCGTGTGCCTCTGCCGCCGGCCCCATGGGCGGTACGGTTCGGTGGGTACGGTGCAGCGCTGTCTGAGGCTGGGTATCCCCTTGCATCTCTTTCTCAGCAAAATCTTTGCCAACTTTTGAGGCAGAGATGAGATCGTTGGCGGTGGAGGTGGGCGGCTGATAGGGTTTGTAGACCCGCTCGGTACGCTGGGGCATCTTGAGCACCCGCCCGTCATGATGGGTGAAGGTCTCCGGCGAGAGCTGCTTGGCCACCATGGCGGCCAAGCCTATCCCCCCCTTGCTCGACATGTCGGCGACCCGCTGCTCATCCAGCATCCCTTCGTAGAACTGGGTGTAGCTGCTGTTGAAGGGGCTGTCCTGGGTCAGCACCTGGTTGGCCTGGCGCATGCTCTGGAACAGGGTCTGGGTGAAAATGGACTCGAACTGGCGGGAGGCGGCCATCAGCGCATCCGCTTTCCCCTCCTTGCTCTGGCTCAACTGGCGCAGGCGATCCAGGTTCTGGATATCCTGTACCATGCCCAGATTCACGCCGCCGTTGTTATCTAACTCTGCCATTTTGCTTACCTCATTGCCGCCCGTGGCAACCCCTTGCCGCTTGTTGATTACAGTATGACCAGCTGGCCTTCGATGGCGCCAGCCTGCTGCAGCGCCTCCAGGATCGCCATCAGGTCGCCGGGTGCCACCCCGACCTGGTTCACCGCCCGCACCAGATCATCCAGGGTCGCCCCGGTATCCAGCTTGAACATGCGCCCCTGCTCCTGCTGCACATTGATGGTGGAGTTGTTCGTCACCGCCGTCTGGCCACCCGAGAGCGGATTGGGCTGGGACACCTGCTGATTCTCCGCGATGGTGACCGTCAAGCCGCCGTGGCTGATGGCCGCCGGCTTGAGCCGCACCTGGCTGCCGATGACGATGGTGCCGGTACGGGAGTTGACGATGATCTTGGCCGCCTCGGTGGCCGGATCCACCTCCAGGTTCTCGATGGTGGCGAGATAGGAGACCCGCTGGCCCGGATCCCGCGGCGCATAGACCTTGACCGAGGTGGCATCGAGTGCCTGCGCGGTGTTGGGGCCGACCAGATCATTGACCACGTCGGCCAGCCGGCGCGCCGTGGTGAAGTCGGGACGATTCAGGTTGAAGGTGATGGTATCCCCCTGGCTGAAGGAGTTCGGAACCTCCCGCTCCACGGTGGCCCCGTTGGCGATGCGGCCGACGGTGGGCGTATTGACCACCACCTTGGAGCCGTCAGCCCCCTCGGCCCCTAGCCCGCCAACTACCAAGCTGCCCTGCGCTACGGCATAGACCCGGCCATCCAGCCCTTTCAGGAAGCTTTGCAGCAGGGTGCCGCCACGCAGGCTCTTGGCCTCACCGATGGCCGATACGGTCACATCTATGGTCTGTCCCGGTTTGGAAAAAGGGGGCAGATCGGCATGGATGGCCACCGGCGCCACGTCCTTGATCTTGGGCTTGATGTTGTCCGGCACCTTGATGCCGAAGTTGTTCAGCATGGTGCGAAACGTCTGCTCGGTGAAGGCGTTGCTCTTCTCACCCGTACCGGGCAGACCCACCACCAGGCCGTAGCCGATCAGCTGGTTGCTGCGCACCCCTTCCACCGAGCTGATGTCCTTGATCCGGGAGGCATGAGCCATCCCCAGGGGCAACAGGCAGCAAAACAGGGCAACAAGACGGAGCGACTTCATAACACCTCCTAGAGCGGCCACCAGGGACCATTGAAAAAGCTGGTGAGCCACCCCTGTTCCTGGCTGTTGGCCAGATCGCCGGTACCACCGTAATGGATGCGGGCATTGGCCACCTTCTGGGAGGAGACGCTGTTGTCCGTGGTCACATCCTCGGGGCGGATCATGCCGGTGATCCGGATATATTCATTGCCGTTGTTGAGCATGATCCACTTCTCGCCGCGCACCAGCAGGTTGCCGTTGGGCAGCACCTTGGCCACGCTGACGGAGATGTTGCCCTGCAGGCTGTTGCTCTGATCCGCCTTGGCCTGCCCCTTGAAAGCGCCATTCTGGCCAAGAGAGGCCGACAGATCATAGGGGCCGGCCGTTACCGGCACACCACCCAGCATCGCCGTGTTCATCGTCAGCTTGTTGTCCTTGCCGCTCTGGGTATTGGCCTTCTTGGAGGCAGAGGTGGACTCGGCCAGCTCGATGGTGATGATGTCACCCACCTTGTGAGCCTTGATGTCCGAGTAGATGCCGTTGACCTGATCGGGCTGGAAAATCGCCCCGGTCGGTCTGACCGAGACCGGCTCCGACTCCCCGTAAACGGGGGCAAACTCGGGATCATCGGGCTTGGGGGTATTGGGGGTGCTGCTGCAGCCCCCCAATACCATCAGTCCCAGCATCCATATGGCTTTCATGGTGCGCCTCCTACTTATGTGCGCTGGATCAGGAAGGACATCATGCCGTCCACCGCCGAGAGAACCTTGGAGTTCATCTCGTACACCCGCTGGGCCTGGATCAGGTTGACCAGCTCTTCGGTCACGTTGACGTTGGAGGTCTCCAGCATCCCCTGCTTGATCACCCCAAGCCCGTCCGTGCCGGCCACCCCCTGAATCGGGGCACCGCTGGACTGGGTCTCGACGAACATGTTCTCCCCCATCGGCTGCAAGCCGGAGGCATTGACGAAGTCGCTGGTATTGATCTGGCCGATGACCTGGGAGGCGCCATCCCCCTTGAGCTGTACCGAGACCTGCCCATCTTCCCCAATGGTGACGCTCTGGGCGTTTTCGGGGATCTGGATCTCCGGCTGCAGCGGATAGCCGTTGCCCGGCGTGACTATGGTCCCTTCATCGTTGAGGGTGAACTGGCCGTTGCGGGTATAGGCGGCGCTGCCGTCCGGCAACTGGATCTCGAAGTAGCCGCGGCCGCTTATCATCAGATCCAGCGAGTTGTCGGTGGTCTGCACGTTGCCCTGGCTGTGGTTCTTCTGAGTGGCCACCACCTTGGCACCCGCCCCCAGCATCAGGCCGGAGGGGAGCTCGGTGTCGGCCGACGAACGACCGCCCGGCTGATTGATGTTTTGATAGAGCAGATCCTCGAAGATGGCCCGGGATTTTTTGTAACCCACGGTGCTGGCGTTCGCCAGGTTGTTCGAGGTAACCGAGATATTGGTCTGCTGTGCATCCAACCCGGTCTTGCTGATCCAGAGTGCAGGGTTCATGTAAAACTCCTTGGTTAGCTGATACGCAGCAGCTGGGTTTGGGCCTCGTCATTCTCTTCCGCGGTCTTCATGATTTTGACCTGGGTTTCGAACTGACGTTGCAAGCGAATAAGGTTGGTCATTTCATCGACCACGTTGACGTTGCTCCCCTCGAGGGAGCCGGCGATGAGGCCCACATTGGCCGACGCAGCTTCATTCTGGCCATCCTTGCGACGGAACAGGCCATCCTGCCCCTTCTCCACCGCATCGGCCGCCGGGTTGACCAGCTTGATACGCTGGTACTCCTCCGGCAGGTTGGGGGCGGCCCCCTCCGGCCGGCCGCTGATGGTGCCGTCCCGGTTGATTTCGATCTTCTCCATCGGCAGCGGCAGCACGATGGGCTGACCGCCGTCGTCCACCACGTTCAGGCCGGTGGAAGTCTGCAGATTGCCGGTGGCACTGAGCTGCAGGTTACCCATGCGGGTATAGGCTTCACCGCCCTTGGGATCCTGCACCGCAATCCAGCCCGGGCCGTCGACGGCAACGTCAAGATCCCGACCCGTGGTCATCAGCATGCCGTGCTGCAGGTTCTGCCCCGGCCGCTCCGCCATGGCGAACACCCGGGTGGGCAGCCCTTCGCCAAACGCCTGCATGCTGCGCGCCTGCTCGAAGTCAGACTTGAAGCCGGTGGTGTTGGCGTTGGCCAGGTTGTTGCTTCGAACAGCCAGGCTGTTCATGCTCTCCTTGGCCCCGGACATGGCGATGTATAGCAGGTGATCCATGGGATCCTCCGTCAAACTGATGACTCTGACAGAGGAACTGCAATTTGAATGCCAATCCCCATCAAGCTTGTCAGTTACCGCCGCAATCACCCCCAACAACAGGCAATAAAAAGGGGCGCCGAAGCGCCCCTTGTCGTGCATGCAACCAGACTTAACGGATCTGCAGTATGGTCTGCTGCAGGGAGCTGTTCACTTCCAGCGAACGGGAGTTGGCCTGGAAGTTGCGCTGCGCCGTGATGAGGTTGACCAGCTGGGAGGTCAAATCCACGTTGGACTGCTCCAGCGCAGAGGACTTGATGCTGCCCAGGGTACCCGAATTGGGGGTGCCCGGCAGCGCATCACCTGAGAGCAGAGACTGGCGCCAGGAGGTATCGCCGACCTGGGTCAATCCTTGCGAGTTGGCGAACTTGGCAAGTGCCACCATGGCAACCTTCAACGTGGTCGCATTGCTGTAGGTCGCCGACACAATGCCGTCCGGCGTGATCTCCACCTTGGTCAGATTACCGACAGTGGCGCCATCCTGGGTCAGCTTGGTGACGTTGAAAGGCGAGCTGTATTGCGTCACGTCACCGAGACGGATCTCCAGTGTCTGGGTGGGGTCGGCACCGTTGGTGATAATCCCGGCCGCAGTACCAAGCGTAACGGTTTTGATCGGATCTGCCGGAACGGTCAGCGCTGTATCCAGTTTGCCACCGGAGGTAAACGTCATCTGGACGCCGGTGGGGACACCTGCGGCCGGGCTGGGTGAACCACCAGCGATGTCGATGGGCTTGTCCCCCTCATACATGTACATGCTCCAGGTACCCGGGGTCAGCGGTGTTCCCGGGGCAGCCGGATCCTCGTGGCGGACAAAATACTTGGTGATCACGTGGGGGGCACCCAGCGAATCATAAATCGTCACGGAAGTTGAGTGTGCAAAGGTGGCGGAGTTGGTGTGATCAAACGCGGCGGGTGACGTCGGTTTGGTTTTCGACTCGATACTCAGGTTGAAACTGGCTTCCACCAGCTCGGTCATTTTGGGCTCGCCCGCCCGATCCGGAATTTGAATCGGCTTGGTGGCGTTGATGCTGACCGCCTTCGGTGTCCCATCCGTGTTGATTTCATAACCTTGCAGATAGTTGCCCTGATTGTTGACCATATAGCTGTTTTCATTCAGCTTGAAGGCACCAGCCCGGGTAAAGGTACGGTCCAGGTTGGTCAGACCGTCCGACGTCACGAAGAAGCCGTTGCCCTGGATGGACAAATCAAGGGCGTTGTTGGTGAATTGCAGCGCCCCCTGATGGAACTGCTGCGCCACCGCTCCCGTTGCCACACCGTTGCCGACCTGGGTCTTGGCATTGACGAAGATGGAGTTGGCGTAGACGTCCGCAAACTCGGCACGAGACTCTTTAAAGCCCGTGGTATTGACGTTGGCAATGTTGTTGGCGGTAACGTTCAGATCTTTTTGTGCCGCGTTGACACCGCTCAAGGCATTGTTAAATGACATATCCAGCTCCTTAGATCGATGCTGTTGGCGTGGTGGTTGATGGTGTTTTCACCGTACCTGCAATCTGCAAGATACTGTTCAAGCTTGTTGTACCGAGGCCTTTCAAATTGAGCTGGGTCGGATTGCTTGCCGAACCCAGGATCACGCTGTCGACCTTGCCGTAGGCAAAGATCGGCACACTCTCCGACTTACCGTCCACGGTACCGTTTGCCTTGAGGGTGTATTTGCCCTCTTTGGCCGGGTTTCCGTCCTTGTCCTTGCCATCCCATACAATCTCGACGTTGCCCTTCTGGTCACCTTCCAGCGGAAACTCCTTGATGACCTGTCCGCTCTCGTCTTCGATGGTGATCTTGACGTTCGAATACTTGTTTTCTGTGCCCACTGCGACCACACCCGGCAAAGAACCATCTTTTTCCAGGTAGCCGACGTTGCTCTGCAGCAAGACGTTTTGCCCCACCAGTGCCGATGCCTGCAGCGCCTGGCTGGAGGTCATCAAGGTATTGAGGCTGCCAATCTGGTTCGACAGGCTGCTGATCCCCTGGGACGTCGACATGGACGTCATCTGGGAAAGCATCTGGGCGTTGTCCACCGGTTTGAACGGATCCTGATAGGAGAGCTGCATGGTCAGCAGCTTCAGGAACGACTCCTGATCCAGCTCCTTCTTCGGAGTGGTGGTCGTGCCCGTGGTCTGGGTGGAGGTATAGCCAATACCGTTCACACCACTGGTTGTATCTGCCATTTATGCGTCCCCCTGTCAGGACTTGCCGAGGTTGAGCGTCTGCTGCAGCATCTTCTTGGCAGAATCGGCCACCTGCACGTTGGTTTGATAGCTGCGCGAGGCGTTGATCATGTCCGCCATCTCTTCCACCATGTTGACGTTTGGCTTGAAGATGAAGCCATCCTTGTCTGCCATGGGGTGGTTGGGGTTGTACTCCTTGAGCAGAGGGGCATCGCTCTCGACAATGCCCTTCACTTCAACCCCGGCCGACGCCTGTTTGTCCGACATGGCCTGATCCAGCTGGGCGGCAAAGATTGGCCGCCTGGCATGGTAAGTTTTTTCCACGCTGGAACTCACGCTGTCGGCGTTGGCCATGTTGCTGGCTACCGTGTTGAGTCGAACAGACTGTGCACTCATGGCCGAGCCTGCAATGTCAAAGACCTTGAACAAACTCATCACTGTTCTCCTTTCAAGGCCTTCAGCAGGCCACTGATCTTGCTGTTCATAAATTCAAGGGAGGTCTGGTATTCAAGGCTGTTGCGCAAGAACTCGCTGCGCTCCTGCTGCACGTCCACCGTGTTGCCATCACCGGTATCCGGCTGCAGGGGATTGCGGTACTGCGTCACGCCGGGCGCATCCATCTGCAGGGCAAAGTGCTTCTCGCTGGTCGTGGCAAGGCCGAAGCCCTGATGTTGCTGGGCCTCTTCCAATGCTTGCGAGAAGTTGATGTCTCTGGCCTTGAAGCCAGGGGTATCCGCGTTGGCAATGTTGCTGGACAACACCTCGGCACGCTTGGAGCGAACGCTCAGCGTGTATTGATGGATACCAAATGCCTTGTCGAATGAAATTGCCATAGCACACCTCCTGCTTGAGAAATTATTAGCAAGAGGTGTGCCAAAGAGGGATTTAAGCGGGGATCATTTAACCTTGTAGACGATGCCGGGGTTGCAGCGGATCATCTCGAACCTGTCGGTCAAACCGGCCAGCGACTCGGAAGCCCCCAACATCAGGTAGCCGCCAGGATTGAGGCTGGCTGCAAACTGGTTGAGGATCTTGGACTTCACTTCCGGGGCAAAGTAGATGAGTACGTTGCGACAGAAGATGATGTCAAACTTGCCAAGCAGGCTGTAGCTCTCCAGCAGATTCAAGGGCCGGAAGGTGGTCAATTTTCTGACACGCTCCACCACCCGCATCTTGTTGTCACCATGGGGTTCGAAGAACAGCTTCTTGCGCTCGGGCGACAACCCTCGGGCCAGTGCCAGGCTGTCGTATACCCCCTCCTTGCACTGATTGAGCATGGTGGTCGAGATGTCCGTCCCCACGATCTGGACGCCACCTGACAAGGTACCGGGCTTCTTCATCTGCTGTTCCAGTGCCGTCATGGCGATGGAATAGGGCTCCTGTCCGGAGGAAGAGGCCGCAGACCAGATCTTGATGGGCCGACCGCTCTTGCCCAGTTCGGGAAAGATCTTGTCGGTCAGCAGCTGGAAGGGATAGGTATCGCGAAACCAAAGGGTCTCGTTGGTGGTCATGGCATCAACCACTGCCATTTTCAGGTCACGCTCACGCACACTCATCGCTCGAGTAACCAGATCAGACAGACTCTCAATACCAAACTGAGTCATCAAGGGTGAAAGCCGACTCTTGACCAGATACTGTTTGTTGTCACCCAGCACGATTCCGCTCTGTACCGCCAGAAAATTGCTGAATTGTTTGTATAAGTCGTCCGAAAGTGTCTTCATGCAGTTTGTTCTTCTTGATTAGAGTGCGCCTTGTACGGCCTTGGCCAATTCATCCGGCTGGAATTTGGCAATGAAATTGTTCGCACCAACTTTCTGCACCATGGCCTGATTGAACACCCCACTGAGGGATGTGTGCAGAATAACATGTAAGTCCTTGAGATTGGGATTGTTGCGGATCTCTGCCGTGAAAGTATATCCATCCATCTCCGGCATCTCGATGTCCGAGATCACCAGGGCGATCTGATCCTTGATGGGACCGTTTTTGGACATCTCCAGCAACATGTTGAGCGCTTCGCGTCCATCCTTGGCCAGCACGCACTGTACCCCGATGGCTTCGAGGGCGCGCTGCACCTGCTTGCGGGCCACAGAAGAGTCATCGGCCACCAGCACCGGTCGGCCCAGGGTCGGGTGTTCTACGCTGGCCTCCACCAGCTCCTGGCTCACTTCGGTCGACACCGGCGAAATCTCGTTGAGGATGCGCTCCACGTCCAGGATCTCGACCAGCTCCCCATCCACCTCGGTGACGGCCGTCATGTAGTTGATGCGCCCAGCCCCTTTCGGCGGTGGCAGGATGGATTCCCAGTTCATGTTGATGATGCGCTCGACCGAGTGCACCAGAAAGCCCTGAATGGAGCGGTTGTATTCAGAAATGATGATGAAACACTTGGTCAGATCCTCGATAGGACGCTTGCCCATCGCCATGCTCAGATCTATGACGGAGATCGTCTGGCCACGAATGTGGGCCACCCCGCGAATGCAGGAGTTGAGCTTGGGCATGACGGTCAAGGGAGGACACTGCAACACTTCACGAACCTTGAATACGTTGATGCCAAATCTTTGACGTCCGTTGAGACGAAACAACAACAATTCCAGCCGGTTTTGCCCCACCAGCTGGGTACGTTGGTTGACCGAGTCCAGGATACTGGCCATAAACACTCCCTAAAAACGCTTGGCATTAATCATGCATGCGTGTTGGCTTGCGTCAGACTGTCGATGTCACTACGAACGAATTCTGAAGCAAGCATAGTTAAATATGGTGATATACGTGAACAACTTATCGGCCTGCGAGCGAAAATGATTAGTAGACTTTTCCTCACCTTACTGCTGTTTTGCGGCATTTCTCACGCCACGGCATCCGAGGTGACCAGTTACTTGCAAGAAAAGGCGCAGGAATTTGTGCTCGGCCAGCTCGATGTCCCCCTCGACGCCCAGGCACAGGTGCAGGCCGCTTCCATCGATGAACGTCTTCCCCTGAGCCGCTGCGAAGAGCATCTGTCCATCACCCTGCCCGCCAAGATGGAGATCCGCCGCAATACCACCGTCTACCTCAAATGTGAGGAGGAGAAACCTTGGGATCTCTACCTGCCGGTGCGGATCAGCATACAGAAGCCGTATGTGACCGTCTCCACGCCGGTGGCCAAGGGCGACATCCTCAGCGAGAGCGTGCTGACGCAGGCTTACCAGGATCAGACCCTGATCCGCGGCGACTATCTCAGCGATACCACGGCCCTCATCGGCGTTCGCAGCAAACGGGAACTCAAGCCGGGCCAGCCCATCCGGCTCAGCCAAGTCTGCGTCGTCTGCAAGGGTGACCAGGTGACCCTCAGCGCAGAAAATAGCAGCATGCAAATCAAAACCATGGCCCGAGCCTTGCAAGATGGCAGCTTCGGAGACATGATCAGGCTCGTCAATATCCGGTCAGGCAAAACGGTGCAGGGAAAAGTCAACGCAGTTGGCTCCGTGGTGGTCACCTTCTGAGTATTTTCGGATCACTTTTTTTCTAAAGTTATGACGGCAGCCACCGATAAACAGGTAAGCGAACAGCAAAGCAGGCGAAGGTAAACACTATGGCTATTAACAATATCAACAACTTGGCGAACAATCGGTTGCAAAATACCGGTAGCAGCCAGGGTGCCAGCACCAAACCAGCGACCTCGTCCTCCGACAACCGTGCGGCGGCCGTCAAGACCGACTCCGTCTCTCTGACCAGCGAGGCGCAGCAATTGCAACAAATGCAGAAGAACCTCAACTCATCCTCCACCGGCAATGAAAGCCGGGTCGAGAGCCTGAAGAAAGCCGTGGCCAATGGTGAATATCGGGTCGACAGCGAAGCTGTGGCCAAGAAGATGTTCAGTTTTGAATCCAACCTCGACAAGTTGCTGGGATGATGGATTTACCTTCGCTGCTGCACACCCAAGACGACTACCTCTCCCAGATGCAGGGCTTGCTGGAGGAGGAGTTCAACCTGCTCAAGCAGCACCAGGCACTGGCGCTGCCCGAGCTGGCAGAGCGCAAGCAGAAGCTGCTTGCCGATATTGAAGAGCTGGACAAGGCCATGGCCCTGCTGCCCGACCTGAAACAGCAACTGAATGCCTATCCCGAGCAGATGCGCGTACTGCGCGAGAAACTAGATGCCTGCCAGGAACAGAACGATCTGAACGGGCGCCTGCTCGAACTCAGCATCGTCTCCAACCGCCGGCTGGCCAGCTACCTGAGCAAGCTGAGGGATCGCAACTCCCTGACCTATGACGCCAAGGGCAATACCCGCTCCGGTACCCGCTCCATCGGCATCAAGGCCTGACCTCCCCCGTTACGACAGCAGGCTGCCCCGCAGCACAACCATCCTCCCTTCTCTTTTTTACAGCGCCAGCTGTAACAGCACTTCGCTGTCCGCACAGGCGTGAATGCCAAGCACTCCATCCTCGTAGCGGCCATAACTTGCCGCCAGGTTGCCGCGTGGAAAACAGATGGATCCCGGGTTCATCAACACCAGCTCCCCTTCCCGCTGCAGCACGGGCAGATGGGTGTGGCCGCTGATGAACAGGCTGCCGGCGGGCAGCGGCACCGCAGCAGGCTGATAGAGATGGCCATGACTGACGAACCAGCGCCGGCCATCCACCAGTAGCTGGTTGTAAGGGGCGGTGATGGGAAAATCCAGCAGCATCTGATCCACTTCCGAATCACAGTTGCCACGCACCGCCATGATGCGGGAGGCCAGCCCGTTGAGCCGCTCGGCCACGGCCGCGGGAGCATAGCCAGGCGGTACCGGATTGCGTGGGCCGTGATTGAGCAGATCGCCGAGCAGCAGATAGTGATCCGGCTGCCAGGGAGCGAGCTGGTCGAGTACCTGCTCCAGCGCGCTCAGGCTGCCGTGCAGGTCGGAAAGAATGGCTATTTTCATGGCAAGCTCCTTACTGCTGACTGAAGTAGAGATCCTTGGTGGCGATCGCCCCCTTCAGGTTCTGCACCGGCAGGCCGCGCAGGGTGGGATCCACCAGTCGCATCTGGTTGTAGTGATAGACGGGGATGGCCGGTATCTCGTCCATCAGCAACTGCTCTGCCTGGTGGTAGATCCCGCTCCTGGCATTGCCATCCAGGGTATCGGCCGCCTGTTGCAGCAGGCCGTCGAAGGCCGGGTTGCAGTAACCGCTCTCGTTCTGGGGATCCTGGCAGCGGAAGCTGTTGAGCATGGCAGAGGGCTCCACGTAATCCCCAAACAGGAAGGAGCGGGCCAGCATGAAATCGCCGCTGTCTTTGGCCACCTGATAGGCGTTCCACTCCATGTTGTTGAGCGTCACTTCGACCCCCAGCGGCTTCCACATGGCTGCGACGGCCAGCGCCAGCTTCTTGTGATTCTCAGAAGTGTTGTAGGTGAGCGTCAGCTTGAGAGGATGTTGACTGTCATAGCCCGCCTGGGCCAGCAGCGCCGCAGCCCTGGCCAGCCGGGTCGGCTGATCCTGCAGGGCCAGGGGGGAGCTCAGCGCCTCGTAGCCCGGCATGCCGGGCAGCAACGACCAGGCGGGTTGCTCGCCCTGCCCGCTGACCTTCTCGGTCAACAGATGACGATCGATGGTCATGGCCAGTGCCTGGCGCACCCGCACGTCCTGCAGCTCGGGACGGCGCAGGTTGAAGGTGTAGAGGTAGGTGCCCAGCAGCGGCAGGCCCCAGATCCGCTCGGGAGTCGCCTCTCTGGTTTTCTGGTAATACTCCAGCGCCACCTTGTTGGTGAGCTGGATCTCCCCCGCCTCGTAGCGCAGCCGTTCGGCATGCTGGGAGGCGAGCGGCAGATAGGTCACCCGCTGGATCCGGGTGTGGGCATCATCCCAATACTGCACGTTGCGCTCCGCCTCGATGCGCTCGTTCGGTACCCAGTTCACCAGCTTGTAGGCGCCGTTGCTGACCAGCTTGCCGGGCTGGGTCCACTGCTTGCCGAACTGGCTGATGGCCTTCTCGTTGACCGGTACGAAGGGGCGTTGGCTTATCAGTTGCAGGAAGTAGGGAACCGGCCGCTCCAGCGTCACTTTCAGGATCTGCTCGCTCTCGGCTTCCACCCCCAGGGTGTTGAGATCGAGCGCGCCGGCGTAGATGGACTGGGCATTGTTGATGCCGGTTGCCAGCAGCAGGCCGGCAGAGGGGGAAGCCTGGGCGGGATCCAGCAGACGGCGCCAGGCATAGACGAAGTCGGCGGCGGTGAGCGGCTCGCCGTTGGACCACTTGAGCTGCGGGCGCAGGAAGAAACGCCAGACCAGCCCGTCTGCACTGGTCTCCCAGCGCTGGGCCTGGGCCGGTACGATCCGGCCCTGACCATCCTCGCTCACCAGCCCTTCAAACAGGTCCACCAGCACCACTTCACCGGGGAAGCCGGAGCGGATCTGGGCCGGATCGAGGGATTCGGGCTCGGCGCCATTGCCCTTGACCAGGGTCTGGCGATCCGACAACGCGGGATCCTGGGATACCGTGGTCGCCTGCAGCGACGGGGTCAGCAGCAGCCCCAGCAGCAAGGGGGAGAGCCAGCGTGGTGCCGGCCGGCGTACTAAGCGGTAAACCATGACATAAACCTCGTTCAATGCACTTATTTCAGGAAAGGGGGAAGGCCGGCGGCGCGCCTGGATACGAATGCATGATGCCGCGCTTGTTATCCCCGAAGACGCCCCGTATTGTATCGGGCTTGCCCAAGAGATGGAGTCTCTCGGGCTATTTTTTTCAGGAGTTTTTATGGGGTATGAGTGGCTGGCGCTGGCAGCGGCCAGTTTATGGGCAGTGGCGGCCCTGATTTCCGTCAAACCGGCTCGTCATCTGGGGCCATTTGCCTACAGCCGCTGGCGGATGTGCCTGGTCAGCCTGATGCTCGGCAGCATGAGTCTCTTGACCGGCGGCTGGCATACCCTCTCGGGCAGCGCCCTCCCCCTGCTGGCCATCTCGGGCCTCATCGGCATCTTCATCGGCGATACCGCCCTCTACGCCTGCATGAACCGGCTGGGTCCCCGTCGCAGCGGTCTGCTGTTTTCTTGCCATGCGCTGTTTTCCGCGCTGCTCGGGCTCTGGCTGTTCAATGAGCAGTTGACCGGTTCCCGGCTGGCTGGCGCCATGCTGGTGTTTGTCGGCGTCATGCTGGCCATTCTGTTTGGTCGGCGCAGCAGCGGCAGCGAATGGGAGAAAATACGGGGCAGCCTGGCGGCCGGGGTCGCGCTGGGGCTGACCGCCGCCCTCTGCCAGAGCCTGGGGGCCATCATCGCCAAACCGGTGATGATGGGCGGCAACGTCGATGCGGTGAGCGCCTCCGGCGTCAGGATGGGCAGCGCCCTGCTGGCTCACTGTGCCCTGCGCATGACCGGGCTGCCACTGAGCAAGCCGCTGCATCCCATCAACCGTCGCATCTTCGGCATGATAGCCCTCAACGGATTCCTCGCCATGACACTCGGCATGACGCTGATCCTGGTGGCCCTGAAACAGGGGGATGTGGGCATGGTGGCCATCCTCTCCTCCACCACCCCCGTCATCTTGCTGCCGCTGCTGTGGTGGCACTCGGGCGAGCGGCCGTCCGCCGCCGCCTGGGCCGGCACCCTGCTGGCCACCCTGGGGACCGTGCTGGTGCTGGGCGCCAGCGGCCACTGACTCCTGGCGATCAGAAGCGGGCGATTTCGTCGGCGGTCAGCTCGCGATATTCGCCCGGCGCCAGATCGTCGTCCAGCACCAGATCACCCACCCGCTCCCGGTGCAGCCCCACCACCTTGTTGCCGATGGCGGCAAACATCCGCTTCACCTGATGGTACTTGCCCTCGTGGATGGTGAGGCGCGCCTCGCACTCCCCCAGGATCTCCAGCTGGGCCGGCCGGGTCTTCTCGGTTTCGCTGCGCAGCAGCACCCCTTCGGCAAACAGCGCAATGGCATCCGGGCTCACCGGATCGGCCAACCAGACGTGGTAGGTCTTGGCGCACTCATGACGGGGAGAGGTGATGCGATGGGACCACTGGCCGTCATCGGTCACCAGTACCAGGCCGGTGGTGTCGAGATCGAGCCGCCCCACCACGTGCAGCTTGCCCATGGCCGGCTCGTCCATCAGGAAGAACACGGTGGGGTGATCCGGATCCTCGTTGGAGCAGACATACCCTTCCGGCTTGTGCAGCATGAAGTAGCGGTTGCGCTGATCCAGAGTCAGGGTGACGCCGTCGAACTCGATCTGGCTCTGCTCGTTGATGTGGAAGGCGGGCTGCTTGACCACGATGCCGTCCACCATCACCTCTCCCTGCCGGATCAGTTTGCCCGCCAGCGAGCGGGTCAAGTCGGAACAATCGCAAAGAAATTTATCGAGCCGCATGCACAACCTCAGAGTCCATCAAGAAAGGGGCGTCATTATATCGGCCGGGGCCGACAACTCCAGCACTAAGCGCCAAGGCCGGCCAGCATGTCGCCATGACGAACCCGGGCGCCGGTGTTAGACTGCCAACAGAGGGCCTAACGTCACGCATAATAATAATGTCAGGAAGCCGTATGAAGTCGCACACTCCTCATCCCGTTATCCCCGTCAACCAGCTGCAACCCGGCATGTACGTGATCGCCATTACCAGCCAGACCGGCGGCATGGAGATTGCCCAGATGGGGCTGGTGACCACCCGTCAGCAGATCAACGATCTGGTCAGGCGCGGCGTACTCACGGTGCGGGTCGATCTCGCCCGCAGCAAGCTGCCCGGCATCGAGCAGGTCATCTCCCCCCAGCCCGCCGTCTCTGCGACCAGCTCACAGCGTCCCTCCGGCAGTGGCAACGGCGAGGGGCGTGAGCTCAAGATCCGCCGGCTTTATCAGGAGGCTCGCGAGCTGCAAGGCAAGTTCATCCGCCACCTCAAGGCGGGGGAGCCCATCGACATCACGCCGCTGGCGGCAGTGGCCGAGGAGATGGTGGACACCATGTTCACCCACGGCGACGCCATGCTCTGTCTGGCCCGCATTCGCGCCAAGGATGCCTACCTGATGGAGCACTCCATGAACGTCGCCATCCTGCTGGCGAACTTCGGCCGCTATCTGGACCTGGATCGCAGCGTGCTCAAGGAGCTGACCCTGGGCGGCCTGCTGCACGACGTGGGCAAGATCATGACCCCGGACGAGGTGCTCAACAAGCCGGGCAAGCTCACCGACGAGGAGTTTGTGGTCATGCGCCAGCACGTGGTGCACAGCTACGAGATCCTGAGCAACACCCCCGGTATCACCGCCACCATGCTGGAGGTGGCCGCCAACCATCACGAACGGCTCGACGGCACCGGTTATCCGCAGCGGCTCAAGGGCGAGCAGCTCTCGCTCTATACCCGCATGAGCGGCATCGTCGATGTCTATGACGCCGTCACCGCGGATCGGGTTTACAAGCAGGGGATGCAGCCGACCCAGGCCTTTCGCATTCTGCTCAAGGGGATCAACCACCACTTCGATGCCGAGCTGGTCACCAAGTTCATCAAGTGCATGGGGGTCTATCCGGTGGGTACCCTGGTGCAGCTCTCCAACCAGCGGCTGGCCATCGTCATGCAGCGCAATCCCCATGAGCCGCTCAAACCGGTGGTGAAGGTGATCTATCACGGGACCCAACGCCACTACCTCGAGGTGCAGTGGCTGGATCTGGCCAAGAACGGGGTGCAGGAGACCATCGAGAGTACGGTTGATCCCAAGGAGTTCGGCATCAACCTCGCCAACTTCGTCTAGTTGGCGCCCCCTTCCCGCGACCGCTCGACGCAGTGCTGGATGAGGAACTCCTCATCCAGCGGAGACAGATCGAAGCGGATGCAGGCCTCTTCGATGGCACGGATGTCGTGTTGATGGTGCTCGCTGAGCCAGCGCACGGCGCGGCGCAGATCTTCACCGTGGGGCAGCAGGGTATGGTCGCTCATGGGGCACCTCCGATCAGCCATCGATAGCGGCCCGTCACAGTGGGCCCTCTCTTCTAGCTTAGCCCGCCTGCAGCCCCTTCATCATCCGGCCTTCAAACAGGCTCAGGCAAACGCCCGCTGCCAATCCTGATCAAACTTCGCCAGCGCCGCGTCCACCGCCGGCACCCGCAGCAGCTGTTCGGCCACGTCGAGCGGCAATGTGATGGACTGGCAACCCGCCAGCAGGCAGTCAAGCGCCTGGCGCGGAGTGCGGAACGATGCCGCCAGCACCTTGCTCTTCGGCGCGTGCAGCGCCAGCAGCTGTTGCAGCTCCTGCACGGTGGCGATGCCATCGCCCCCCTGGGCATCCAGCCGGTTGACGTAGGGCGCCACGTACTCGGCCCCCGCCACCGCCGCCAGCCAGCCCTGCAGCGGGGTATAGACCGCCGTGCCCAGGGTCGGCACCCCGTTGGCCGTCAGGGTCTTGATGGCCGCCAGCCCCTCTTCACATACCGGGATCTTGATCACCAGGTCCCGGTCCAGCTCACGCAGGGCAAATGCCTCGCGCACCATCTCGGTCTCGGTTTTGGCCATCACCTGGGCAAACAGCCGCGCCTTGGGCCCAAGCGCCTCCCGCAGGGCAGGCAGCAGCTCGGCCAGCGGCATGCCACCGGCAGCGGTAATGGACGGGTTGGTGGTGACGCCGGCCAGCGGCAGGATCCGTGACCAGCGGCGCACCGCAGCCACATCGGCAGTATCGAGATAAAGCTCCATCTCTGACTCCTTAAGGGGATGTGCAATCTGTCGCCATTCTAGCGAGATAACATCCGCAATTTAGTTGATCAAAATCAAATCAACTTTCGAACGAAAGAAAATAGAATGCAAAAACAAAAGGAGGCGGTATGATTTTCGACCTGCAACGCTATTCAACTCACGATGGCCCCGGCATTCGCACCCTAGTGTTTCTCAAGGGGTGCTCGCTGGCCTGTCGCTGGTGTCAAAACCCGGAAAGCCGCTCTCCCAAGCCGGACATACTACTCGACCGGCGCCAATGCATCGAGGGATGCCGGCTCTGCAGCGACGCCTGCCCGGCAATCTTGCGTGACAGCCAGGGTGTCCAGCTCACCCGCTCATCCCTCGGCAATCAGGATGTGGAACGGCTGCGCGGCCTCTGCCCGAGCGAAGCGCTGCAGGTGTGCGGCCGGGAGGAGAGCCTGGACACCCTGATGGCCACCATCCTGCGGGATCGCCCCTTCTTCGAGCGCAGCGGCGGCGGGGTTACCCTCTCCGGCGGCGAGCCCTTCATGCAGCCTGAATTTGCCGCCAACCTGCTGGCCCGCTGCAAGGCCGAGGGGCTGCATACCGCGGTGGAAAGTTGCCTGCACGTGCCCTGGCACCAGATTGAACCCAGCCTCCCCCACCTCGACCTGCTGCTGGCAGATCTCAAGCAGGTGGATGAGAAGCGCTTCTTCGACTGGACCCGCGGCAAGGCCGCCCTGCCCCTGGCCAACCTCAAGCGGCTGGCAGAGCGCGGCGTGGCCATGCAGATCCGGGTGCCGCTCATCCCCGGCTTCAATGCCGACCACGCCTCCATCGAGGCCATCACCCAGGTCGCCGCCAGCCTCGGTACGGTGCAGGAGATCCACTTTCTCCCCTACCACACCCTGGGCGCGGGCAAATACGCCCTGCTCGACCAACCCTACCAGGCCCCCCTGCAGCCACTCGATGACCCGGCACTGCTCGCCTTTGCCCATGAGTGTGCCCGTGCGCAGGGGCTGACCCCGCTCACCCGGGGCTAGCAACACCCCATGGCATCAGCCACTCACTGCCCTATGACCAGAGGATAAGACCATGACCCAGCTCGACCTCACCACCCTGCCCCCGCGGATCCGTGCCCACAAGGAGAGCCTGATCCACATCGTCCAGCCGCCGGTCTGCACCGAGCGGGCCCGCCACTATACAGAGGCCTATCAGGCCCACCTGGCAAGACCACTGCCGGTGCGCCGTGCTCTCGCGCTGGCCCATCACCTCAAGGAGCGCACCATCTGGATCAAGCACGACGAGCTCATCGTCGGCAACCAGGCGAGTCAGGTGCGGGCAGCGCCGCTCTTTCCCGAATACACGGTGGGCTGGATCGAGAAGGAGATCGACGAGCTGGCGGATCGCCCCGGCGCCGGCTTTGCGGTGAGCGAGGCGGACAAGTTGGCCATCCACGCCCTCACCCCCTTCTGGCGCGGCCAGACGGTGCAGGATCGCTGTTACGGCCTCTTTACCGACGAGCAGAAGGGGCTGCTGGAGAGCGGCATCATCAAGGCCGAGGGCAACATGACCTCGGGGGATGCCCACCTCGCGGTCAACTACGAGCAGCTGCTTGCCCTCGGTCTCGACGGCCTCAAGGCCAGGGTGGCAGAGCGGCGCGGTCGGCTCGATCTGGCAGACTGGGCCGATCTGCAGCGCGAGCAGTTTCTGCAGGCCGTCGCCATCACCTTCGATGCCGTCAGCCAGCACATCGAGCGTTACGCCGCACTGGCCCGCGAACTGGCGCTGCAGGAGCCGCGCCCAGAGCGCCGCTGCGAGCTTGAGACCATCGCCCTCAACTGCGCCCACATCGCCCACCAGCCCCCCGAGACCTTCTGGCAGGCACTGCAGCTGTGCTACTTCATCCAGCTCATCCTGCAGATCGAGTCCAACGGCCACTCGGTGTCGTTTGGCCGGATGGACCAGTACCTCTACCCCTGGTATCGCCGCGAGGTGGAATTGTCGGAATCCCTGCCGCGTACCCGCGCCATCGAGCTGCTACAAGGGTGCTGGCTCAAGCTGCTGGAGGTGAACAAGATCCGCTCCGGCACCCACTCCAAGGCCTCCGCCGGCAGCCCGCTCTATCAAAACGTCACCATCGGCGGCCAAAATTGGCGCAATGGCAAGGCCCATGACGCGGTCAACGGCCTCTCCTACGCGATTCTGGAGTCCTGCGGCCAGCTGCGCTCCACCCAGCCCAACCTCTCGGTGCGCTACCACGCCGGCATGAGCGAGGATTTCCTCGACGCCTGCATCCAGGTGATCCGCTGCGGCTTCGGCATGCCCGCCTTCAACAACGACGAGGTGGTGATCCCCGAGTTCATCAAGCTCGGGGTGAGCGAGGAGGATGCCCACCACTACGCCGCCATCGGCTGCATCGAAACCGCGGTGCCCGGCAAGTGGGGCTATCGCTGCACCGGCATGAGCTTTATCAACTTCGCCCGCATCCTGCTGGCGGCGCTCGATGGCGGCCGTGACGCCACCACCGGCAAGGTCTTCTTGCCCCAGCCCCAATCGCTGCGGGACGGCACCTTCGGCCACTTCGATGAGGTGATGGCCCGCTGGGACGAGCAGGTGCGCTACTTCACCCGCAAGTCCATCGAGATCGACTGCGTGGTCGACAGCGTGCTGGAGGCCCAGGCCCACGACATCCTCTGCAGCGCCCTGGTGAATGACTGCATCGAGCGCGGCAAGACCATCAAGCAGGGGGGCGCCGTCTATGACTGGGTCTCCGGCCTGCAGGTGGGGATCGCCAACCTGGGCAACAGCCTGGCGGCGCTGAAGAAACTGGTGTTCGAGCAGGGGGTGGTGGATCAGTGCGAGCTGGCCGAGGCGCTCGAGCAGGATTTTGCCGGGCTTGAGGGCGAGCAGCTGCGCCAGCGCCTCACCAATGCAGCTCCCAAATATGGCAACGATCTGGACGAGGTCGACCTGCTGCTGGTGCAGGCCTACCAGAGCTACATCGACGAGCTCAAGGGGCTGCACAACACCCGTTTCGGCCGCGGCCCCATCGGCGGCACCTACTATGCGGGTACCTCCTCCATCTCGGCCAACGTGCCGTTCGGTGCGGCCACCATGGCCACCCCGGATGGCCGCCACGCCCGCACCCCGCTGGCGGAAGGGGCCAGCCCAGCGTCGGGCTCGGATCGCCTCGGCCCCACGGCGGTGTTCAACTCCCTCGGCAAGCTGCCCACCCCGGCCATCCTCGGCGGCGTGCTGCTCAACCAGAAGCTGAGCCCGGCCAGCCTCGAGAGCGAGCGGGACAAGGCCAAGCTGATGAGCCTGCTGCGCACCTTCTTCGAGGTACACAAGGGGTGGCACGTGCAGTACAACATCGTCTCGCGGGAAACCCTGCTGGCCGCCAAGGCCCATCCCGACCAGTATCGGGATCTGGTGGTGCGGGTGGCGGGCTATTCGGCCTTCTTCACCGCCTTATCCCCCGATGCGCAAGATGATATCATCGCCCGCACCGAGCACAGTCTCTGACGGGCCCCACCAGGGGCAGCTGTGCCCCATTATGACCGGCAAGCCACCCGCGAGGTGGCTTGCAGCTATCCACTGCCAGCCAGCGAGGTCCCATGAACCCACGCCACCAACTGATCCTCACCCTGGTCCATCAGGCCCGCAAGATGAGCGTGAGCGAGCTCTCCCAACGTACCGAGGTCTCGGAGGTGACGGTGCGCAACGACCTGACCGCCCTCGAAAAACAGGGGCTGCTCAAGCGGGTGCACGGCTCGGCCATGGCGCTGGAGAGCGACGACCCCGACGCCCGGATGAACATCAACTACCTGCTCAAGGAGCGCCTCGCCGAGCGCGCCGCCCAGCTGGTGGAGGATGGCGAGACGGTCTTTATCGAGGGGGGCAGCGCCAACGCCCTGCTGGCCCGTCATCTGGCCCTGCACAAACGGGTCACCATCATCACCATCAGCAGCTACATCGCCCATCTGCTGCGCGACACCCAGGCCCAGGTGGTGCTGCTCGGCGGTCTGTTCCAGCATCAGAGCGAGAGCGTGGTGGGGCCGCTGACCCGGCTGTGCATCGAGCAGGTGCACTTCTCCAAGGCCTTCATCGGGGTGGACGGCTTTCACCCCGAGGTGGGCTTCACCGGCCGCGACATGATGCGGGCGGATGTGGTCAACAGCGTGCTGGCCAAGGGGGTGACCAATGTGGTCATCACCGACAGCAGCAAGTTTGGCGCCATCCATCCGAGCCCGCTCGGCACGCCGGACCAGATCGGCGTGCTGGTCACCGACGACGCCGTGCCCGTCACCATGCGATCCACCCTGACTGCGCGCGGCATCACAGTGCACTGCGTCACCGCCTGAATCGCACCTTGCCCCCCGTTGCCGGGTTGCTCCCCCGCCTGGCCGCTTGACGGCGCCCACCGAGGCTGGGGTATGCTCGTCCTCTTTTGGCCACCGCCTGGCAAGGGCCACTCTTTCAAGGACGTGACATGCACACCAAGGACAAGTTTCTGGCCGCTCTGGTCATCCTCTGCTGGGGGCTCAACTTCGTCGCCATCAAGTGGGGGCTGGAGGGGATCCCGCCACTGCTGCTGGGGGCGCTGCGCTTCGTCGGGGTGGTCTTTCCCGCCATCCTGCTGGTCCCCAGACCCGCCATGCCCTGGCGCTGGCTGCTGGCCTACGGCGGTGCCATCAGCCTCGGTCAGTTCTCCTTTCTGTTCTGCGCCATGAAGTTCGGCATGCCGGCCGGCATGGCCTCGTTGGTGCTGCAATCCCAGGTGGTGTTCACCCTGCTGTTCGCCATGATCTGGCTGGGGGAGCGCTGGCAACCCCACCACTGGGTGGCCCTGCCGCTGGCGGGGGCCGGGCTCTACCTCATCGCCACCCATGGCGAGGGCAATCTCACCCTGCTCGGCTTCGTGCTGACCCTCTGCGCAGCCGCCTGCTGGGGCCTTGGCAATGTCATCAATCGCCAGATCGGCCTGCGTTACAAGACCTCTCTGCCAAGCCTGGTCGCCTGGGGCGGGCTGGTGCCCATCCTCCCCTTCTTCGCCCTCTCCTGGCTGTTCGAGGGGCCTGAGCTGATGGCCAGCAGCCTGCTCAACATCAGCTGGCAGGGGATCCTGTGCGTGCTCTATCTCTCCTTTGTCGCCACCTGGCTTGGCTACGGCCTGTGGGGGCGGCTGCTGATGCGCTACCCGGTGGCGCAGGTGGCCCCCCTCTCCCTGCTGGTGCCCTGCGTCGGCATGGTGGCGGCGGCCCTGTTGCTGGACGAGCACCCCACCCCCTTGCAGTGGCTGGGCTCGGCCCTGGTGTTGCTGGGGTTCGTGGTGCATCTGCTGGGCGGGCGGCTGCGCTGGTTCAAATCGCAGACCGCCGCCTGACGCTTATTTATCCGTCGCCATTGACCGGGGCGGAGAAACTTTTCATGATGAGCCAGCCCCTAACGGGGCTCGCGTCATCAACACATGGCCTGCAGGACGCAGCCATCAGGAGAGCAAGGACATGCCATCGACAGTCACCGCCGGCCCCCGGATCATCCCGCGCCTTCTGCGCACCAGTGCCATCACCCTGACCCTCTGCCTGAGCCACTACGGCTGGAGCGCCACCCTGCCGGCTGACCTCAAGTGGGAGAGCAACAACGCGGATCCGGTGTTCGCGGATCCGGCCGCCAAGCGGGGCGGCACCTTTCGCGGCTTCATGACCAGTTTTCCGCTGACCCTGCGGGTGTACGGTCCGGACTCCAACGGCGGCTTCGCCGGCTATGTGCGGGAGACCAACCTGCCGCTCTTGAGCACCCATCCCGTCACCGGCAATCCCATGCCTATGCTGGCCAACGAATGGGCCTTCGGAGCCGACCACAAGACCCTCTATCTGCGCATCAATCCCAAGGCGCGCTGGTCAGACGGCCAACCGGTCACCGCCGATGACTGGCTGTTCACCCTCAAGCTGCTGCGCAGCAAGGAGATCAACGACCCCTGGTACAACAATTACTACAGCACCCAGATAAGCGACGTCACCAAGTTTGATGACCACACCCTGGCCATCTCCAGCGGCAGTGCCAAGAGTCGCCAGGATCTGCTGGAATCCCTCCCCTTCACCCCGGCCCCCAGCCACGCCATCAAGATCACCGCCGATTGGGTCAAGGAGTACAACTGGAAGGTGCTGCCAGTGACCGGCCCCTACCAGCTTGGCGAGGTGAAGAAGGGCAAGTCGGTCACCTTCGAGCGGGTCAAGGATTGGTGGGGCAATGACGAGCGCTACTTCCAGCACCGTTTCAACCCGGACCGGATCGAGCTCAAGGTGCTCAGGGATCAGAACATCGCCTGGCAACACTTCCTGCGCGGCGAGCTGGATACCTTCCCGCTGGTCATGCCCAACTGGTGGCACGACAAGACCAGGACGCCTGAGTTCGAGCAGGGTTATATCGAGCGACTCTGGTTCTACAACCAGACCCCCCAGTCCCCCATGGGGCTCTATCTCAACACCGCCGATCCGCTGCTGCGCGACCTCAATGTGCGGCTCGGCATCCAGCATGCCCTCAACCTCGACAAGATGCTCACCACCCTGCTGCGGGGGGACTACCAACGCCTCAACAGCTACGGCTCAGGCCAGGGGGAGTTCACCAACACGGCGCTCAAGGCCCGCCCGTTTGACCCCGAGCTGGCGCGCCAGTACTTCGCCAAGGCCGGTTTCACCAAGCCCGGCCCCGACGGCACCCTGCAAAACGACAAGGGCCAGCCGCTGACCCTGAGCATCACCTATACCACGGCGGAGCACGCCCAGCGCCTCACCCTGCTGCGCGAAGAGGCCAAGAAGGCGGGGCTCAACCTCGAGCTCAACCTGATGGATGCCTCGGCCGGCTTCAAGTCGATGCTGGAGAAGAAACACCAGAGCGCCTGGATGGGCTGGAGCACCAGCCGCTATCCCGCCTACTGGGAATATTTCCACAAGGTCAACGCCAACAAGCCGCAGACCAACAACATCATGAACATAAATGACGACGCCATCACAGCCCTGGTGGAGCAGTACGACAAGGAGTTCGACTTCGCCAAAAAGGCGGCGCTGTCGCGCCAGATCCAGCAGCGACTCTATGAACTGGCCAGTTTCGTGCCCGCCTATCAGGTGCCCTACACCCGGGAAGGGGCCTGGCGCTGGATAAAACTGCCCAAGTTGCCGGCGACGCCCAAGAGCGAACTGCTCTACTGGCCGCTGGACGGCAGCAACAGTGGCTACAGTTACGGCGGTCTGTTCTGGATTGATGAAGAGACCAAGGAGCAGACCCGGGCCGCCATCAAGGCAGGCCAGCCCTTCCCGCCCGTCACCCTGGTTGACACCACCTATCAGCAAAAATAGGGCAACCCGCTTCTCTGCCAGGGTGTACCAAGGCCATCAACAAAAAGACCCCGCACAGTGGCGGGGTCTTTTTTGCAACCTGGGTTGCTCGCTGAGGCAGGAGGCGCTTAGCCGCGCTTGGCCTGCTTCTGGGCGATGGCGTCGGCCACGTCGGCCGGCTCCAGCACGATACCTTCCTGATCCGGCGTCGGGAAGACGGCCACGCACAGCTCATCCTGCTCCATGCCGTCAATCCAGCGCTCCAGCCACACCTTGAGGGTGATGGACTGCGGCTTGCAGTCGGCCCACTCCCCTTCGGCCCACGCCTTGGCGTACTCCGGGTGCGGCCATACCGGGATGCAGTCTTCATCGTCGGTGGTCAGCATCATGACGCCGTGCTCGTCGGTCAGAACGAACAGCTCTTCGTGCTCGACCAGCTTGCTGATGAAGTGATCAAAGCGGTAGTCCGCGTTCAGTTGCAGCGCTGCATTGCGCTCGGTGTCGCTCAGTTCATAGCTCATCGGTCAAGTCTCTTGTGCAATAAAGGGCGCCATGTTCACATCTTGCCGGCGCCTTGTCCAGTATGAGAGATCGGTCACCGATTTTTGAGCCGGTTCACCCGAGCTCAGGAGTCACCAGGTCGATCTCCGCCATCTCGCCAAGGCGCTGGCGCAGCCAGTAGGCCGCCTCCACTTCGACGAAGCAGAGCTGATCCCGACCGGCCTTCGCCCCCGCCAGGATCTGTGCAAGACGAGCCTGCTGCGCGCTGTCCCAGGCATCGGCCAGCTTGCCGCCATGAGCCTCTTCCACCACCTCGCGGCGCAGCTCGAACAGGTTGTCGGTGATCGGGCTGTTGATCTTGGCCGGGCTGTGCCAGTACATCTGCAGGTTGTCCATCATCTCGCTGTCGTAGTTGGCCAGCGCGTCCAGCTCAGGCGTCGCCCCCTCTTCACCGGTCGCGAAGTCGCACCAGGCTGCCGTCAGCGGCGCCAGACTCTGCGCGGTTGCGCCCTTGCCATGCTGACGTAGGGCGGCGACATCAGCCCCCTTGCAGGCGGGTAGCCAGAGATCCCCTTCATGTTGTTCGAGCAGCGGCAACAGCAGGGAGGCCGGGTAGACGGAAAAACGGGAACCCAGGGTGTGCAGCAGGGATACCAGTGTGATCTTGACCATGGAATGCGCCTTGAACCGGGGGCCGACAGACAATATCGGCCAGATAGACAAAGGAAGCCCTATCCTATCATGTTTGGCGCCGCAAAGCCGGACTCAAACAATTCTCAATTGATTCACCAGATGACGACCAAAAAAGCAGCGTTTGAGCACGCCAGGGAGAGAGAAAGCCCAATAGTTTGAGCCAGCGCCCACTAAAGTGGATCCGGGAGTGCTAGTTTGCATACATCTTTAGCGTAAGGAGTGCATTCATGATCGGGATCGACCAGGTTTCCAGCGAGTTTGTAAACGATTTGAAAATACTGGCATGCTTTGATCCGGCCAACATGAGCCTGGGGATCAAGTTACGCAGCGACATGTCCGACGAACTCTGCCAGGCGGCAGTTCGCCTGCACCAGCAGGGACTCATCAGCGCGGAAGATGGCGGCTATCTGACGCCCTTTGGCATGACCATGGTGGAACACCTGCAGCACCTGCTGGTGGCACTCAAACCGCTTTGACCGCCTTGGGAGCCCACAGCGAAAAGTTGAGCAGCTCCCAGCGTTTCCCTTGACGCAGCAGACAGGCAAACAGCAAAGGACCTTCGGGTCCTTTTATCTTGCCATCGACCATCCACTCCCCCGCCCGTTGCGGCAACGGCTGCGCCCTGATCTCGTCCGGGAGCCTGCCAGCGCCCACCCGCACCTGCACAAACTGCTGGCACACGGTCATGGCCTCTTTCTCAACGAGGTTCGGCCCCTGTTTATCGGTGGAGGCTATCAGAGTGGTGGCGAGCAGAAGGGATGGCAGCATAGTCGGCACAACATGCAGAAGTAGAAGGTCACGCCTCACACCGACGGACGGTGAAAAACGCCCATAAACAAAAAGCCGTGGAACCCAAAGGAACCACGGCTTTCTTAAATTCTGTAAGAATTACAGAGCAGTTACGTTCTCAGCCTGCGGGCCTTTTTGACCTTGGGTCACGGAGAACTGTACGCGCTGACCTTCAGCCAGGGTACGGAAGCCGTTACCTTGGATGGCGCTGAAGTGAACGAAAACGTCCGGGCCGTTTTCTTGCTGGATGAAGCCAAAACCTTTGGTTTCGTTGAAAAACTTAACGGTACCGGTGATCATGTTAGACATATCTTTAAACCTGTATTCAAAATAATTACTTATGCTTTTCAGCGGATAAAGCTCAAAAAACGGGATTAACTTATGAACAACAGGAAAAGATGTAAAACATCATATTCATTGACATAACTATCGCCCTTTCAAGCTGGTTGAGATTATACGTGGCTTTGGGGATTACGCAAACAATTTGTGCCCTGCCACGGCAGGGCACAAACGTTACAGCGTAGCCGCTTCCAGTGCCTGAACCAGGGCTTTGAGGAAGCGTGCCGCCTCGCCGCCGGTACAGGCTCTGTGGTCGAATGTCATCGACAGTGGCAGCGCTCTGACCGGGCGCGCCTCCCCATGGATAAACACCACCTTCTCAAACAGCTTGCCCGCGCCAATGATGGCCACCTGGGGCGGCGTCACGATCGGGCTGGCATAGCGGCCCGCGATGGCACCGAAGTTGGTGAGGGTGATGGTCGCCCCCTGCAGCATCTCGCGCGGTACGGCGCGCGCCTTCACGTCGGCGATCATGCGATCCAGCCCCTGGCGCAGATCGGCCCCTTCCCGCTCGGCCACGTTCTCCATTACCGGCACGTAGAGCCCATGTTTGGAATCCACCGCAATGGCCACGTTGACCTCTCTGAACAGCCGTCTTGACAGGGTGTCGCCGTCGAACCAGGCATTCATGGAGGGCTCGGCCCGACAAGCCACCCCGATGGCCTTGATGAGGCGCACTGTCACATCTTCATCGGGACGCCAGTGGCGCAAGTCCACCTCGTCGGTGATGCTGACCGGCACCACCGTCTGGTGCGAGAGCTCCATCGCCTTGGCCATGGCCCGGCGCGAGCCCTTGAGGAACTCGTTGCCGCTGCTCTGCTGTGCCTCGAACGCCTGCTGCACGTCCTGCTCGGTCACCATGCCGGCACTGCCGCTGCCCTTGATCCGCTCGATGTCGAGCCCCAGTTTCTGGGCCAGCAGGCGCACCGCCGGCATGGCCTGCACCAGGGCGCCGCCGGGGGCGATGGCGCCCACCACGAAGTGATCCTCGATATGCTGCTGATGGGCGTTGACCTTGCCGACCACGGTGCCGTCATCCTCGCCGCCTTCGAACTCCACCAGCGGCGCACCTATGTGCAGGATGTCCCCCTCCTGTCCGCACAGCCTGGCGATAACCCCCGCTACTGGCGAAGGAACATCCACCAGCGCCTTGGCCGTCTCTACCGACAGCAACACTTGGTCGACACTCACGGTATCGCCGGCGCTGACCTTCCATTCGACGATCTCGGCTTCGGCCAAGCCTTCACCCAGATCCGGTAATTTGAAAAATTTCATAGCCACTGGTTCTCCATCAGCTGATGAGCCGCATCGGCAATGTCCTGCTCGGTGATGAGGTAATACTCTTCGTTGCGGTAGTAGGGGACGGCGGCGTCCACCCCGGTAAGCCGTCTGGGCGGTGCCTTGAGGGAGGTGAGCGCCTCCTCGGTGACCCGTGCCACGATTTCGGCACCGACCCCGAAGCTGCCGCACGCCTCGTGCACCACCAACAGGCGACCGGTCTTGCGCACTGATGCCAGTATGCTCTCCATGTCCAACGGCTTGATGGTGGCCAGATCCAGCACCTCGCACTGGATATCCTGCTCCGCCAGCAGGTTCGCTGCCCGCATCACCTCCTGGATGCAGGCCCCCCAGGCGACGACCGTGAGGTCGCGGCCGGGACGCAGGGTGAAGCAGACATCCAGCGGCAGGCCGATGCCGTCATCCACCACGTCGGATTTCATGGAGCGATAGATGCGATCGGGCTCGAAGAACATCACGGGATCCGGGTCACGGATAGCCGACAACAGCAGGCCATATGCCCGTTTCGGGCTGGAAGGGATCACCACCCGCAGCCCGGGAATATGGGCGAACAGGGCTTCCACACTCTCGCTGTGGTGTTCGGGGGAGTGAATACCGGCGCCATAGGGGGAGCGGTAGACGATGGGACAGGTGATGCGGCCCCGGGTGCGGTTACGCATCCGCGCCGCCTGGCAGATGATCTGCTCCATGCCCGGGAAGATGAACCCCTGAAACTGGAATTCGGCCACGGGTTTGAGCCCCTGAGTGGCCATGCCGACCGCCACCCCGGCGATCAGCCCCTCGGCCAGCGGCGTGTCGATCACCCGCTTGAAGCCGAACTTGTCGCGCAGGCCCACGGTGGCGCGAAACACCCCGCCGTTGACCCCCACATCCTCGCCGAGCACCACCACATCCGGGTCCCGTTCCATCTCGTGATGCAACGCCAGATTGACGGCCTCGAGCAACGTCATATCACTCATGCTTCCTCCCCGCTGTGCTGCTGCATGCCTTTGGCGATGATGCGCTGGCGCTGCGTGCGGTAATCCTTCGGCAACTCGGCAAACTGATAGTCGAGCAGGGTTTCCGGGGCCTGCGCCGCGGTTCCTTCATAGACGGCCACGGCGCGCTCGACCTCGCGGGCCGCCTCGGCCAGCAGTGCCTGCTCCTGCTGCTCGTCCCACCAGCCTTGTTCAAACATGAACTGACGCAGCCGCTTGACCGGCTCCTTGGCCCAGGCGGCTTCCACCTCGGCCGCCTCCCGATAGCGGGTCGCATCGTCGGCCGTGGTGTGATCCCCCAGCCGGTAACTGACCGCTTCGATCAGGGTCGGCCCCTTGCCGCTGCGGGCGCGTTCGACGGCGCTGCGGGTGGCCTCATAAACGGCGACCACGTCGTTGCCGTCCACCTGGATGCTGCGCACGCCGGCCCCTATCCCCTTCTGGGCCAAGGTGGGGGCGCTCGACTGCAGCTTGCGCGGCACCGAGATGGCCCACTGGTTGTTGTTGATGATCATCACCATGGGCAGGTGCCATACGCCGGCACAGTTGAGCCCCTCCAGGAAGTCCCCCTTGGAGGTGCCACCATCGCCGATGGTCACCACGGCGACCTTGGGTTGATTGCGCAGTTTGAAGGCCGCGGCGATGCCGGCGGCATGGGTGATCTGGGTGGCGATGGGCACGCAGATGGGCAGATCCTCGGAGAGTTCACCGTCGACCTTGTAAAAGACGCTGCCGCGCTCGTCCCCCCCCCAGTACTGCAGGTTTTTCTCCATGGGCACGCCTCGCACATAGAGGGTGGGCATGTCCCGGTAGTAGGGCACGTAGACATCCTGCGGCTGCATGGCGAGCCCGACTCCTATTCCGACCGCTTCGGCCCCCAAATGGGAGGGAAACGTGCCGAGCTTGCCGGTTCGCTGCAGCGCGATCGCTTTCTTGTCATAACTGCGCACCATCACCATGTTTCGGTAGAAGGTGTGCAGCATCGCCTTGTCCAGCCAGGTCGGTAGTGTGGCGACCGGGCGCCCTTCCTCATCGAGGTAACGAAGGAAAGGGATGTCGACATGGGTCATAACTGGCTCCTTGCCGTTGTCAACGTCACCACCATGAGGTGACCCTTTGAATGTAAATAGATTGTTAACCAAAGGGCAATGAGATTTAGCCAGGTAAGACCAGTAGAAACTTCTTTAATTTCAGAAAGAAGCTGGATTTTTCGGCTGAAAGAAAACAAAACAGGGAGCCATGTCGGGCTCCCTGTCAGGGCGGGACGGGAGCACCAGGGGCTCCCGCACCGAGCTGCACGGCCGGCAAGGCCGGCGGCAGCCTGAGATTGTCATCCGGGGTAGCGCCGGGTTACTCCCACAGCCGGGTCGGCACCACCAGCAACACGGTGCGCTGGCCGATGGCCACGTTGGCGTTGGGGAACACCACCGCCTCCCGCGGTTTCTCTACCGTGTAGCGCAGTTCGCCATCCTCGGCCAGCACGAAACCCTGGGGAAATTCGGTGAAATTGTCCACATCGCTGGCAAACAGGAAACGAAACTGCTCCGAGCGTTTGTTGATCACCCGATCGATGGCAAAGATGGTGAAGTCATCCGCTCGCCAGGGCTCCAGCTCCACCTCATCCCGGGTCACCAGATCCTGCAGCGCCTGCCGGGTTTCGATGAAACGGGTCATGTCGTTCTCGCCAAACGGGCGCACCTTGCCCAGCTCCACCGTGAAGGCGTGAGCGCCATGGCGATGGGAGCTGTAATAGCTGAAGGTGGTGGTGGGGCCGCTGGAGAGCAGAATGGTGCGCACGCCGCAGGCACCGAGAAACTGTACCTGCTCCTTGCAGTGAGGCCGCTCGTGGGGGAAGGGGTAGACGGCAAACTTCTCGTGGCGCGAGCCGCGAATGGCGGTGTGCAGATCGTAGTGGTAGCGAGGCCTCCCCTCGTCGGCAAAGAAGCGGCTCACATACTGCTCGAGGCGCATGGCGCGGATCCGCTCCTGGTTGCACAGCCCCTCCCCCTTGCTGTGGGCGCCGGAGAAGAGCCGGTTCATGTTCTCCTCCACTTCCCGCACACCCAGGTTCATGGCTGCCGGGTTGCCGAACAGGAACAGTACCCGATGGCGAGCCTTGAGCTCACCGCAGAGCAGGCGGGTCAGCAGCTGGTTGCAGATCTCGATGGGCGCGGTTTCGTTGCCGTGGACGCCGCAGGAGAGCACGATATCCTTGCGCCCACCGGGTTGATCACCGGCCCCGGAGGCGGGCTCGAGGCAGAGCACGCCGGTATCCCAGACACTCACCCTGTCGCCATTGGCCAACGCATAGGAAAAGGGCTCAAGCTGCCACTCGTGGCGGCGGGTCAGGGCCAAAAAGTCATGCTGGGGAATCATCCATCTCACCCTTTTGTCAGGAACGCTATGGGCGGATTATACGCAAGGCGCTTCGGCTTAAAATCAATTTTTAAACAAATTCAAACAGTAATGTTACAAGTTTGAGCGGGAGCAGGATCGGGGCGTGGGGAACAGAGAGAAATTGGCACAGAGCCGCGAGGAAAGAAATGGGGTAAAGCGATCAGCGTGAAGCAGCTGATGAACAGGGCAATCCATCAACCCGTGACGGTGGCGGTTTGCGACCGTGGATCAGCAAAAAAACGAGGCATCCTTGCCCGGCAGATCAACCACGCCAGAACGGCTTGGTGGTCTCTTGATAACGATCGGCTTCGTTCAGACCGATGTCCTTGAGCAGGTATTCGGGCAGCTCGGAGAGCTGGCGACGGCTGCGGCTGCGTTCCAGCCAGGTCAGTACGGTCATTTTGACGCGAGCAACCAGATTCAGTTGGCTGGAATGCTGGTAACCGGCGGCGGTATAAGTCATGTTGGCCATGATATGGCTCCTCTGTAGGGTGTCTGCGCGGGTGCAAATTTGTTGCGCAAAGCTTAGTCAGGGGGTATGGCCGACTCAATTGACGAATTTTGATAGCAGACATTAGTAAAACTAATGGTTGATGTCCGCGGCGAGACAATCATAAGATACTGATTATAAAAGACTAACAAACCTTTTCTGGGCCTGATGAAAGGCTGCAGCATATTCTCCTGCATGGCTCCCTTCTAACTATGCAGTTTCCTCTGCTGGCTATGCACTCCCGTCCTTGGCAAAAAGCAGGGTCAACCGGCTGTTTACATTCAGTTGTTAATGAAGAGATCTTTCATTGATCTTCAATTAACACACTGATACACCACAGTTACCTTCCAGTGACCCATCGCCTTGCCCGCCTCTTGCTCCCACTTGGCACGCATACACAGGGCTGATATGGTTATTTATACAGTACCTTTACCGCCTTGCCGTTTCCCACCCCATAGGCCGGCAAGGGCGACACAGGATATGCCGATGGAGACATTCACCCCCACCGCCGCCTTGCGCCAACAGATGGAGCGGCTCGAAGAGGCGCTGGCCAGGCTGGCGGATCAATTGACGCAGCTGGAGCTGCTGGAAGCCCACGTCTATCCCCTGCCCGCCGTCGCGCAGGGAGAGGAGCACGAGCCCATCGACACCATCACGGTGGGCTACCTCGATGGTGAAGAGGCGCTGGCCGCCACCCTGGCCGCCTATCGGGATCACAGTGCCCGCGCCGGCTGCTCCACCAAGGCCACCCATCGCCTGCCGGGCTGGCTGCGCCTGCCCGCCGCCAGCGCCCCGCTGCTGCGACCGCTGATCGACGAGATCAATGAGTGCAAGCTCACCTTCAAGGCCCAGGTACAGCAGGCGGGCAGCCGGGACGAGAAGTTCGAGCTGGTGCACAGGGCGCTGCCCGGGGTCATCACCCTGCAGGTCTATCGCAAGCTGACCCTGCTGGAGGGTGACCTGCATTCGCTGGGCTTTACCTGGGCCGACAAGCAGAGCATCAACCGCCTCAGCCGCGAGCAGGTGCTGGAGATGCTGGAGCGCAGCCGCCGCTATGTCCCGGCGCTGTCGGACAACGAGGAGTGGAGCAAGATGGTGGATCAGGAAGTTTACGATATCCGCCGCCTGCCGGCGGATGCAGAGCTTCGGATCCGCCGCCCGGTCAAGACCCACCCCATGATCAACCTGCTCTGGCTGGATCGGGAGCCCCGCAAGCAGCAGATCAAGGCAAGCCTGCCTCTGTTGCTCTGCGCGGACAGCCAGCCGGCCGTCACCCATCTGGGACACTACCCGCCCAAGCTGCGCCAGGCCAGGCGGGATCGCAAGATTGGCGGCGAGCCCGTCATAGAGCGACTCCACCTCTACCTTTATCAGGGGTAAAGGGGCCTTGCCCACCAGGCACAACCCACTCAGCTCACCGCCCGTATCACCCAACAACAAGGGGGAGCATCACAGGATGCTCCCCCTTGTTTCTTGCGCCGTGTCAGCCCCTCGTCAGCTCATCAGCAGGGCCCGCAGGCTCTCCACATCCAGCCCGCGCACTTCCGACTGGCCGCTCAGCAGGCCATCGGCCAGCGCCCGCTTCTCGTCGTGCAGGGCGACAATCTTCTCCTCCACCGTCTGCTCGCACACCAGGCGATAGACGGTGACCGGCTGGGTCTGCCCCATGCGGTGGGCCCGGTCACTCGCCTGATCCTCCACCGCCGGGTTCCACCAGGGGTCGAGGTGCAGCACGGTATCGGCCTGGGTGAGGTTGAGCCCAGTGCCCCCCGCCTTGAGGCTGATGAGAAACAGCGGCACCGCTTCGTGGCGAAAGCGCAGGATGGAATCCTGCCGCGCCTTGGCCGAGCAGCCACCATCCAGATAGCAATAATCCCACTGCCGCTGCTCGATGCGGGTGCGCAGCAGGCTCAGCAGATCGACGAACTGGCTGAACACCAGCACCCGATGACCGCCGTCGATGGCCTCCTCCAGCAGCGCCATCGCCTCGTCCAGCTTGCTGCTGGCCTCGGCCCACTCCGGCATCACCAGCTGGGGCGAGCAGCAGAGCCGGCGCAGCCGGGTCAGGCCGCTCAGCACGTGCATCAGGGCGCGACCATCGGCACTTTGCACCTGCTGCACCACTTCGCGCCGGGTCGCTTCGTAGAGCTGGCGCTCCGCCGGGGAGAGGCTGATGTGGTGGATGATCTCGGTCTTGTCCGGCAGCTCGGTCAGCACCTGGTGCTTGAGCCGACGCAGGATGAAGGGGCTGATCACCGCCCGCAGCAGCGCCATGTGCTGGGGATCCTTGACCGCTTTGCCAAAGCGGCGCTTGAACTCGCCGAGGCTGCCGAGCAGCCCCGGATTGATGAAGGTGAAGAGACTCCACAGCTCCCCCAGATGGTTCTCGATGGGGGTGCCGGAGAGGGCGAGCCGAAAATCACCGTCGAGCTGGAACAGCAGCTTGGCCCGCTGGGTACCGGCGTTCTTGATCTGCTGCGCCTCATCCAGCACCATGCTGGACCAGCGGCGCGACTTGAGCGCCTCCGCCAAGCTGCCGAGCATGCCGTAGTTGAGCAGGATGATCTGCCCCGCCTTGGCCTCGCGCACCATCCCCTCCCGCTCGGCGGGGTTGTCGAACACCACCACCTCCAGCTCGGGGGCGAAGCGGGCCACTTCCTCCTGCCAGTTGGTGACCACTGACTTGGGTACCACCACCAGGGCCGGCCCCAGATGCTGGCGCATGCGCAGCACGATGAGGGCCTGCAATGTCTTGCCCAGCCCCATGTCATCGGCCAGACAGGCACCGAAACCGTGATGGGCCAGGGTCGCCAGCCAGCGCACCCCCTCCTTCTGATAGTCCCGCAGCGGCCCCATCAACTCGTCCGGGCACGCCACCTCCTGTTGCCACTCCTGCTGAAGGTTCTGCCAGGCGGCATCCCCCTCGGTGGTGATGACGGAGAGCAGACGGGTGAGCGGATAGGCCAGCTTGTTGTTGATGCGTTGCTCGTCATCCAGCATGGCCCCCAGCATGGTGAGCCGCTCCACCAGCTTGTCGCTCAGCATCAGGCTGGTCTTCTCGTCGAGCTGGACGGTGCGCTGGCCCGGCGTCAGCTGGCGCAGGATCAAGCGCAAATCGAGGATCTGGTGCTCATCGAGGGAGAGGGCCCCCTCCACCTGGAACCAGTCCTGACGCCGCTCGATGCGCAGGCTCAGCGCCGCCTCATCGAGGCTCTTCAAACGCGCGCTGTCCTGATGCCAGTGAATGACCACGCCGGCATCCACCAGCTCCGGCAAGGCGTTGACCAGCGCCAGTGCCTGCTCCCCTTCGAGCCGCCATTCGCTGCCCGGCAGCTCGATGGGCAACTGGTTGCGCAGCAGCTGGGCCTCGCCCCGCTCGGCCGCCAGATCCCGCTGCCAGTAGTGATCATCCTTGATCCCCTGGCGCACGATGGCCTCTCCCTTGCCAAGGGGCAGCGGCGGCAGCTCCTCGAACCGGGTTACCAACCTGACCGCCAGCTGGCCATCCTGCCAGTCGAGCTGCACCGAGGCCACACCGGGCCAGGGCGTCAGCTCGGCGTTGCCATGCAGCCCCGCCACCTGGCTGTGCCAAGGCAGATCCGGGATGGCATCCAGGGTGCGTTGCAGCTCCGCCAGCCCCTCGGCCGGCAGGTCGGGAATGGCCTCCAGCGCCGACAGGCGATCCTGCAGGGCCTGGGGGGTGAGGATGAGCTGCCACAGATCCTGCGCAAGCGGTAGTATATGCGCCCCTCGCGCGGCCGCGGCCGGGCTCAATACGGCCCCCATGCCCTGCTCGGTGGCCACGATCTGCAGCAGTGGCGCCGTGATGGCGAGCTGCAGCTTCTGCCCTCTGGCATTGAACAAACGGGAGTGATTGGCCAGCGGCGCCCACACCTCGCGCGGCAGCCGCCCCATGTTGCGCGGCAGAGTGCGCACCAGCGTCCAATCCTCTTCGTCGAGCAGGGCGGCGTACTGGGTGGAGAGCAGGGCGGGATCGACCCGGCGACCGGCGGTCCACTCCCCCTTGGTGCTCTGTTTCTGGATCTTGCACTCGAGCTCGGGCCCTTCGGCGTGAAGCAGCCAGACCAGCCGCTCCTGCGGTTTGCGCACGCCGCTGGAGCGGCCCAGTCCCTGCAGCCAGTTGAGCCAGCTGGCCGAGGCGGGAGCCTTCTCCTCATCTTCAGGCGCACTCCCCTGCTCATCCTGCCCGGCGGCCCGCAGCTGCTGCAGCGGGGCGCGTTCTGCCCCCTGCCCCAGCAGCAGGCGCAGCAGATCCTGGCAGAAGGCCATCAAGCGGTGGCGGGGCGCGGCCTCCAGCACGTGGGAGAGATCCCACTTGTACAGGATGGCCACCTGGGGACTCTGCTCGCCGTGCCGGGCCAGCGCACAGAGATCGAGCCAGAGGTAACCCCAATGGAGCTCCTCCAGCGGCAGTTGCAGGGTGTCGAACAGCCCGACCGCCTGGCCGTGGCGCTCCCCTGCCCACTGTCCCAGCAGATCGGCCAGCAGGGGGAACTGATTGGCCAAAGTGCGCAGCCACTTCTTGCGCTGCTCGCTGGCCAGCACGGGATCCGCCTGCTGCAGCCAGCCCAGCCAGAGCAGGGCACTGAAGGTGGCAGGCCACTGACCCGCGCCCGTCGCGCCCGCTGACGCCTGCCAGGCCCCCAGCGCAGCCAGCAGGCGCTCTGCCAGCGGCTGCTCGTCTTCCTGCTCCGCCAACTGTTGCAGGGCGGGCCAGTGAGTGGTCGCTTCCCCGCTCGGCTCGCCGCAGAGCCATTGCCACTCGGCGGCAAAGCCCTCGGTCAGACCGGCCAGCTCGGGCGCACAGTACTGGGCAAGCGGGGTGAGCGGCCACTGCGGTTGGGGCTCGGCATCGAGCAGGGTCTGCAGGGCGAAGTGCTGCATCAGCAACCGCTGCCACTGCGGGCTCGAGCCAGCCAGCAGCAGCTGGGCGTCGGGCAGATCGAGCAGACTCAGCAGGTCGGCCGCCAGATAGTAAGCGGGCACTTGCCCGGCCTCCCCCAGACAGAGCTCGCGCACCAGCGCCTGGGCCATCTCCTGACCGGTGACCGACGGCACCCGTGCCCAGTTCGGCATGGGGCAGTCGCCGCGGCGCACCGCCAGGATCAACGCCAGGGTTCCCTCTGCCGTCAGGCTCCACTGCTGCTCCCCGCGCTGGCGAACCAGCCCCTGCTGCTGCAACTGACCGAGCCGATCCGGCAGGGTCTGTCCAGATGGCAGTTGTTCTTGCAAATAGCGGGTACTGGCGGTGCGCTGCAACTGCAGCTCGCCAAGCAGGGCATAACAATCTGAAGAGAGAGTGGACGCAGACATCGAGACTCACGGGCCGGTGCAAAAGCGGAATTTTAACGGGAAAGCGACTGCGGCTCGACCCTTAAGCGCGAAATAACGCAAAAAAGCTGGCGCCTGCTGGTCGGGCCGACCATGACGACGGGACGCAGACAACCCGTCATTGCCGCCCCCGCGGCCCTGACGGGGAAACGCGGCCATAAAAAAGGCGCCGTAGCGCCTCTTGGAAAAGATCCTGTTCTGACGTCAGCCTTCTAGCCGGGCCAGACGCTCGGCCAGCGCCTGCAGCTGCGCCTTGAGGCTCTCGACCTCCTCTTCCAGCGCGCTCAACCGGTCCGCCGCCGGCGATGCATAGTTGCCGGCGGGGGCCGCCTCGGCCAGCGCCTGCAGATCCACCTCGCCGCTGAACAGGTGGGCGTAACGGGACTCCCGCTTGCCCGGCTCGCGCGGCAGCTTGACCACATAGGGGCCACGCTCGATGAGGGTCGCCAGCACCGCATCCACCTCGGTCACGTCATCGAAGCTGCACAGCCGGTTGGTGCGTGAGCGCAGTTCACCCGGTGTCTGCGGGCCGCGCAGCAGCAGCTCGCAGATAATGCCGAGCTCCTGGGCGGTGAACTTCAGCTCGCCAAATTCGGTGTTGCAGAAGCGGTGTTGGTAACGAGGCACCCGGGCGTTGAAACCGGCGGTATTGACCACCAGCCGCTTGCGGATCAGCTCATCCACCACGGCCCGGATGTCGAGCTCTGACAGCTCCAGCACCGGCTCGCGGTTGCTCTTCTGGTTGCAGGCGTTGACCAGCGCATTGAGAGAGAGGGGGTATTGATCCGGGGTGCAGATCTCTTTTTCGATCAGACAGCCGATCACGCGGGCCTCCAACGGGCCAAGCACTAACTCCATTTCATACTCCCTACTAAGCAAGACGTTGAGGCCACTATCTTAGCCATGGCGCCTCTGCCGTCCAGCAGTGGCCACCATTTTTGCGAGGCGATGGGGCAGTTGATGAAACATCGCGCAATCGCCCCGCCACCGTCAGGAGGATGGCTTGCGCTCCAGCGCCGTGGCCACGGATTTGGCGGCAGTGCCGGTCAGCAAGGGATCTGCCGGATAGAGTGCCAGCGCTTCGCTGCGCAGGGCCCGCGCCTCCTCTTTGCGTCCCAGCGCATCCAGCGCGATCACCATGTTGGCGTAGATATTTGCCCTCGGCGTGTGGCGCACGAAGGCTTGCCCCCAGTCGAGATAGGCCTCCAGCTCCGCCTTGTTGTTGCTCTGCAGACCCACCGCCAGCCGCACCGAGTTGACGTCAAACTCCACCCGGGTCAACCAGGCCATGGGATTGATGACATCGAGCAGCAGGGTCGGCTCCTTGTAGCCGCCGCGCTCGTACTTGGTCACCACCCAGGCGGTGTGCAGCGCCGTCAACATGAAAGGCACCACCAACAGGGGGATGGCAATGGCGGTAAAACGCAACAACAGCCAGGGGCGGTAGACATGCTCGCGCCAGCTGGCGTGCCCCGCCTCCAGTAGCCCCTCCTCCACTTCCGCGTCCAGCACATACACCAGCATCAGCAGGGCCCACCAGAGCGCGATGGCGTGATAGAGCGGGTATTCGGTCTGGGTATGCAGCAGGATGGGGGTCATCAGCGCCAGCAGGGCTGTGCCCTTGCGCCAGCCGGCCCGGCTCGCCCGCCACAGCAGGGCAGCGCCCATCAGCAGCATGCCCAGCATGGGGGCTATCCCCCCCTCCACCGCCCAGTAGAGAAACTCGTTGTGGGGGTGATCGAGGTTGTATTCGATCTGCACCATGGCCGGGTTCAACGCCTTGTCGGCCATGTAGTGGTGCAAAAAGGTGGTTTCAAAGCTGCCATAGCCCCAGCCCACCCAGGGAGACTGGGCAATCAGCTTGGCGGCATAGGGCCAGTAGATGGAGCGCATGCCGCCGGATTGATAGGCCTCCAGTCCACGTTTGACACCGCTAATCCCGTACTGGGAGGCGATCCCCAGCCCGACACCGAGAGCAACCAGTCCCAGTACCTGCACCAACAGACGATGCCGACGCAGCTCGGGCACCAGCAGGAGCAGCGCCAGCAAGCCCCCCAACTGCCCCACCCGGGATTGCAGCACCACCAACAGCAGGCTGGTCGTCAGGATCACCCCGTAGCGCAACCCACGCAGCCAGACATGGGGATTGCCGCGCAGCTCCAGCCAGCTGGCCAGCGCAAGTCCGGTCGCCATGAAACTGGCCATCACATTGGGTTGTTGAAAGATGCCGTAGGGGCGGTTGGCGTGGGTGTCATAGCCGATCCAGTTGCCCGGCACCAGAAGGTAGTACTGCACTAGGCCGAGCAGCGCCTCGATGGCCACCGCCCCCAGCAGCAGATAGAGCAGCCGGTCACGGGATGCCCGCGCCAGTTGCCACTGATAGAGACAAAACAAAAACAGCAGACCGGCGAACAGCCCCAGCAAACGGGGAATGGCATAGTCTTTCAGTTCAAAGCCGGGATACGCCATGGGCAGCAGCAGCAACAATCCCCCGAGCCAGAGCCAGCCCTGCAACGAGGAGAATACCAGCCGCTGCTGCAGCGTCACCCGCCACAGTCCCAACCCGATGACCAGGCTGGCGAAGATCCAGCCCCAGGCATTGAACGGCAGATAGAGCCCGGCCCCACCGGGGTTGTGCATGAAAAAATGCATGCCCAATAACAGGTAGAAAAAGCAAATGCCCCAGAAGCTGAATGAGACTTTTGTCATGTCGTATGCTCCTGATATGTAAGATTGCAGTAAGCATCCCAAGATAAAAATAAAGGAGGACTATGCCTCCTTTATCTCAGACCCCTCGCTGGCGATATCTGAATGAATGTCTGAACAACACCACCCCTGCACCCAAAATACCACCTAAAAATGTAGATAGAATGATGATGAGAGGCCTGCGTGGCTTATCTCTTGAAATGGGCTCATCAGGAGATGAAAGATATGAAAATGATTGAAACGATACATTTTTAATATCAAGAGACTTCAAGCTATTAATCTGTAACCGCAACGAGCCCAACTCTGGATTCATGATCTCAGGATCCTTCATTGAACGCAGCACTTCCAGTTTTTCCGCCAACGCCTTGGAGCCTAGTTCAATATAAAATACATCACGATTATTCAAGTTCTCAACAGGTTTATCTAAGCCTGCAGCATTACTGATCCTCAGGCTATATCCAGTCCTGATGATTTCATCTTTCTGTCTCTGTAATGTATCAGTAACCACGCTGTCATATTGAGCATCCAGTGTCTTTATTCTGTTCTGCCAGATGCTATACAGCTCGTTGTTCTTTGCCTCCACCTGTTTGGCTTGAATAAATGCAATATATTTTTCAAGCCAACGTTTGGCCTCGCCTGATGTATCACCAGAGAACGAGAGTGTGACTTCATCACTTAGCTTATCCAGCGCTCTGGCATCAATAGTTTTAATAAGCTTTTTCAACTGTGCTTTCTGATTTTGAGCTGAATCATTTTTTTGTGGGTTTGGAGACGTATCAACAATACCCTCAGCAATTAAGAAATTCACTTTATTATCAGCGCTATTAAAACCCTTGATAAAATCCTTGAATATAACTTCCTTTTCAAAGGAGGCAAGGGCTTTAGGTTCAATGTTATTATTTACCAGCTTATTTACTACAAGTCGTAGATGATTAATCTCTCTTGAGGTCGGCTGATCAATCAAGGCTTGACTAGTCCATACCTGTGCAGCTGTATATGCGTATATACTTCCTAATACACATGATACCACAGCGGTCAGAATCAAAATTATTTTATTTTTCCACAGGATAAAAATAATCGCATTCAAGTCCAGTGAGACAGAGTCATTCGAAGGCTCTCGCTCAGGATGTGAGACTGAAGTCATAAATTATTCTCTCATATTCTATTTTAATGAACCTATCTCATGTAACATTATGTTTATACACATGCATGAGCATTGGTGGATAATTATCGAGCGCCAAAGCCAGTCAAAATAGTTCGTATTGTTTTAAACACAATCAGAACATCCAACCATAATGAAAAGTGTTTGATATAATAAAAGTCATGTTCAATCTTAATTCTTGTATCATCTGCATCAGCAGCATACCCATGTACTACCTGAGCCCACCCACTGATGCCAGGCCGTACTATATGTCGATACATATAAAATGGTATCTCACGATCAAATTGATCTACAAAGGTTCTCTGCTCTGGTCTGGGACCAATTAGACTCATATCACCCTTTAATACGTTGAAAAACTGTGGTAGTTCATCAATTCTTAACTTTCTAATCACTTTCCCTACACGGGTGACGCGCATGTCATCACTTTGTGCAAACTGGGCACCATCTTTCTCCGAATCACGACACATGCTTCTGAATTTATAAATACAAAAGTCTTTATTTCCCATTCCAACACGATTCTGTAAAAATAAAACTGGCCCGGGACTTTCCAATTTTATTAGAATTGCTGTTATCAGCATTACAGGAGAGAGAACTGGGATTGCTATAAGTGCAATAATAATATCCAAGCAACGCTTTATTGGAGTATACATGGGAGAAGGTAACAGAGAACCCAGTTGATTCTCATGCATATGATCTATCTTCACACGACCAGTCAGACTCTCACCAATCTGCTTGATGTGATAGACAGGAATGTGCGCCAGTGCGCAACGCGCCAGAAAACGCTCCCAATCACCAGCCAGATTATTATCATGAAGATCTGCCACAACAGCATCATACCGGATCGCCCCCAAGTCCGGATGCTCTAGAATTCGCCATTCTGCGGCATTGTTTTTTAGCAATGAATGATAATCACCAAATGGCAACAATGCATATTTTGGGATTCTGTATCTGCGACCTATAAAATAGACAGCCCAACAGCACAGTAGAGCTAAAATATATGATTCAAATAAAACTTGCCGGCTATATTCCAAACGAATAAAAAACAGTATACCGACGAGAACGCCATAGACTCCAGTGACAGTTGGAATCATATATGAAACAGGGCTTGCGCCAGGATAACGAAGTATTCTGTGCAGAATAATCCCTGTCAATATGAAAGCCAAAAATGCACCAACAAGTGTATTTATTCGTACAGGATCAAGATTCTCCCAAAAGCCCCATCCCCAACGCTCAAGTCCGGGAATCAACACAGAGAAGAAAGCCCCCATCAAAAAGAGGACAGGAGAGCTGAAAAAAAATCTTTCATACCAACGGGAGTGGCGTCTTTGATAACTTATAATAGTCACATTAGTCCCCAGTTCTCTAAAATTTAACTATTTTCTTAACAGAACACGATATACTTTTTTTCTAAACTCGCCAGGTAGCAATCTAATTGGAAGCCTAATTAATAAGTTTCTTATAAATTCGAAACATGATATGAAGCCTATATCATAAAAACGCTTCTGCACAGATATCTCTGAAAGTGCATACTTCACCCCACCTCTACGCACCTCCATTCCATTTCCTGTTCTCGCATAAACAAGAATCTCAGGGATATTCAACACAAGAAAATTTTTAATTATCATTCTAACCCATAGAGCATAGTCTTCATATAAATAATCATCTTGATAACCACCTGCAGCCATGACAGCCGATTTTCTAAAAGCAACCGACATATGATTCATTGGATTACGATACTTTGCATAACTTCTGATCTCATCATATAGACAAGGTACAGTCTTTATTGCATGGTATTCTTCAGTGCGTTCATCAAACTCGGCAACATATGCTCCCAACAGTTTTATATCTTGGTTTTCTTTAAAATGTGAAATTTGAATTTCAAACCTATTAGGAGTACAGATATCATCTGTATCCATTCTAAAGACGATGTCATTATTACATACTTCAAGGCCTTTATTTAGTGCTTGACCAAGGCCAATATTTTTATCTAATGGTAAAATAGTAATTGGTAATTTACTCTTCCATCGAGTAACAACCATCCCTAACTCATCAGGTATCGGACCATCATAAACAAGAATAATTTCATTTGCTTGGAGAGTTTGATTGAACAAACTCTCCAAGCACTGTTCCAAAAAATATGGATTTTCTTTAAAGTATAGAGACATCAAAACACTAAAAGACATGATAGAGCCTAATGGAAATTAATTAATGTTTAGCATTTTTTTGCTGAAATTTAAGGCACACCTACTTGAAAAAATCACGAATGCCTTTAAGAAAGAACTGTCTTCGTTTCTTGCTCTCTTGATAAAAAAAGGAAAAAATTATAAATCTAAGTGGAAACAAGCAACATTGAGAGATTTTCCATCGAATTGGCACATAATTCAATGTTAGCATTCTTAATAGGTTTCTAGTCTGAAAGTAGTGTCGTATTGGCGATGGTATCCCCAACTTTAATAGCTTTAGGTCTAACACCCCCTCCCCAAGATGGTGGGTAAATTTAACTGAAGAATCAATGACGATGGAATAACCCATCCCACGAGCACGCCAGCCCCATTCATAGTCTACATAATCAATAAACAGATCTGCATCAAAAACCCCCACATCAGCGAATGTTTTTACCGCTGTCACTGAGCAGGAGCTCATTAGGTTTTCTGCAAAGAAAAATCTATTTTGACCAGGAATAGTCTTCTTTAAATCCAACCCACCAGCTTGATCAGGCATTGCACACACTGCCGATATCTTGTACCCAAGGCCATTCAAATATTCATAATCAGCTAGCAATTCTTTTATCTTAAAAAACGAAATTGTACTATCGTCATCTATAAATATGACATACTCATATTCATTGGTTTTAGCGAATTTGATGGCTACGTTCTGGGCTGCAGCTATCCCTATATTACCACCATTATGCCAATAAAAAATGTTATCTATTTTCCCATCATCAAATAACAGCTTCTCGGCACTATTATCAGAAATGAATACATCTATACTTTCCGATATTTTAATAACATTTTCAAACACTAGATGCCAATCTGGTTCATAGGTTACGACAATAGCCAGAATTTGCTTCCTTGAATGAATCATATGTTATCCTGCTTAATGTTGGTCATATAAGGATGCAAAATAAATTTTATGCATTTTTCAAACTGAAGAGCAAACAATGGAAATATCATAAATACAATAAATCCTAATAAAAATCTTCCGTATAGCAAGTCTGAAATATTGTTGGCCAGAGGTAATGTTTGGGTCATTACAAAAATTGCTGGATAAAAAATTGCTTTGTTCACCCTCATTAGCCAAGTACTAATAATACAGAGCAATATTATATTAGCTGTCACGGTTAAAATAACAACGCCCATAGAATAATCACCAAATATTGCCTTGGCTTCTCCAATCAAGAACGATGTTGCATTAACCCATGAAGCATTAGCATCAGGGAATACATGTTTTATGATGTCACTCAATGGGTCTACTTGTTGAATATCTAGTACACTTGCAAAGGGTATCCCCCAATATAAATAAATATCACTTTGTTTTGAAAAATTATATACCCAGAACATACCATCAGCTTGAGCGACGAAAAGACGATTCAATATCGAATCAACAAAGTATGATGCATCACCACCAAAATCGAATGAAATGTAAAAAAGAAAACTGATTATAATAAGTGTGAACGCTCCGCCAACAATAATACTTGTTATTTTCCCATAGCGAGCCCAGTATAACCAAAATGAGCCAATTACCATCATCACAATAGGACCTTTTTGCAAATCATATAGAATACATAATGAGGTAATTAAAAATGATAATAATACGATTTTTTTAGTACAAGTTTTGTTCAAGAATGCAATCAGACAGCTATAATATACGTACAATGGAAAATACTTAATAAAAAAATTTATTATTGGAAATGATATCCCATCATCACCACGTAATATACTTGCCTTTTGTGCTTCAGCTTCAACGACATTACCTGTGATAGCTGTTAGAAGCGGTATGTTTTTGGTAAAAAAAATCTTTGCCACTAGAATAATAAATACCAAAAAAATACCAGAAACTAAATATAATCCACGGTCATTTGAAATAGGTGCAAACTCATAGCGGCGCCCACCTATTAGAAAAGAAATAGATATGGATATGAATAAAGCAATGATGACTATGAAATAATCTATGAATACTTTATTCTTTACACTTTCGGATACAAGACTACACGTGACAGACCCAAGGCAATTTTCACCGTAGCTTATGATAAATACCCCAGGAAGAGTAAGAACTAAAATTTGAAATGCTATGACAAATCCTATCGGATGAGCTGAATATCCAAAAATAGGCCATGTTTTATAATGGCTTAAACATGCAAATATTAACGCTATAAAAAAAACCATGTATTCCATGATGATCGCTCTGCTCGCTCTACGTTAATAATTACATGACATATTATTTTTTAATTGTTTTTCTAATAAGAAAAACAAACACACTCTTTACAAAAATATACGGATGCGTTTTAATCATAATAGTAATTAATTTCAAATCTTTTAAAGCCAGAGAAAACATTTCACAGGGAAATATTTTTAAATCCTTTTTCTCTAAGAAGTGTTCATTGCCAGTCCACCCCTTATATGATTCGAGAAGATTGCCAGAACATGTCATATGATGAATCACATTCAGAAAACGCTCTCTCACCTTGTTAAAAGAATGAACCGCTTCTATTCTCTCCATTATTATATCGAGGTTATTAATGCTGAACCCAGACTGCCCGGCTTTACGCTTGTTTTCCTCTAAGGGAGTATAACCCTGGAGCGGGCTTTCGATACCAGTACAATAAACCCCATTTAAACACTGCTCAACAAATGCAGTACCACCAGGCATTGGGTGACTATCTATATATAAGTCACAATCTTTCGTCAAAGATAAATACTCAGTGTATGGCAATGTTTTTATTAATTTTAAGCGACTTAAATGTTTAAGCTTAACGGGCCACCACCAGTAGTCAGTGTAGAAATTCACACCGATTATATAGATGATCGCATTTGGATAATCAGCCAACATCTCCGATATAGCAGGAAAAATAGAGACCCCTTTGATCGGCTTAAATTTTGCCCCTGAAGCAGCAGAAATTATTTTATTCACATCATCTTTTGACTTTGGATATTTTATATTTTCACTAAAAAACTCAGAATTTTTATCTAATGGGATACCTAAGAATGAAGTAGGACAGCAAACCCCTCTCAACTTATCTATTTTTCGGCCAAAATTGCTGATCTCAAACCATATATCAGCAACAGTTACACCTACATTGAAAACATGGTCTGCATGATTTATAAAGAAACACTTAAGATCCGGATTTTTCTTTTTAGCTAATCCACATGACAATACTGATATTATATCATCCGGATGAATATTTAAAATTAGCTTATTATACTTCGCATATATATCCGATATATGAATTATTTTATTTAAAATTGATAATGAATTGGGCACTGTAATAACACTGGCAAAAAAAGATGACATTCTATTTTTTTCTTGATCCCCAGAATGTCTAGAAATCAACAAGTCCACATCTTCAACCAGCATTTCGGAGAGTCGCTCCATCAGTCTGGTATGTCCGCCAGCAAGATATGGCTCACTAATAACAAATAAAATTTCGCCATCTTCATTGCGAACATTCTCTGACGAACCAATGGAATCTATTACCTTAACTTGCAGATATGTCTCTATGTCAGGAAAACTATAAACCCCAACATTATTTGACCACAGCAACTTGGCCAACACCTCCGCTAAGGAAATTGCATATTCAATATCATCAGTAGAAGTAATTTTATTTTTCAACTCTAAAATTATTTTGCTGCATGAAGAGCTCATCCAACTGCCTTATTTAGCTATTTTATCAAAGTTTACGACAAAAAATGAAAAATATAATGCATAGTTTAAGGCATATGCGATGTTTACGCCGTCAACTCCAATGTGGATAATAAACAACCAAGATAGAATAACAAATGATAGTGAAAATATTATTTCTGTACTAACAAACCATTTCACTGCACCACGAGATAGCATAGGATACGCAACAAGCCAGCTCGCTATTTTTATTACATCGCCAACGAGTTGAATAGAAAAAAGCTCACGGGCAGGTGAAAAAGTTGATGTAAATAGAAGAGATATAGCTATGTCTCTACATAAATAAACTCCACCAGCACTGATAGCAACTAGTGGCATAATAATTTTAGCTGTACCAATAATTTCAGCCTTGATGGCCGTCACGTTATTTAATGATGACAATCGAGGTAAATAGTAAGTGCCAAGAGCCATTGTAATTACAGCTAAATATGCTTCCGATATCTTCCACACGGCCTGCCAATAACCAGCAACCTCCCAACCAACATTGGCCACCAGAATATTTCTAATTAAAATCAACGCCACAGGAGCAGTCAGAGCAGAAGTCACTGCCATCAGCACATAGCCACCTATTGCCTTACGGTGTATATGCTCAGTTTTCCCCCACCAATAACGCATTTTAAACCAAGGCTGCCGCAGAGATATAATTAGCATAACCAAGCCTGAAATACTGCTATTTATAGCTGCAGCTATTAACGCTCCATGTAAATTTGACTTAATTACCAGTCCAATCATGACAACAGTTGTCACACATACCGAGATCATACCAGCTATGACGTAGCGCCGATACTGCTGCTGACCATTTATAACTGATGCGATTAACGTATTCGCGGCAGAAAAGGGAAGTGCACAACAAGATATAATAACCAACCAAATATAATCAGGATTACCGAAAAGCCAAATAGATAGTGGCTTAGCCAACAAAAATCCTAATGGAATTACTACACCTAATAATATACCAATCCACTGAATAGCAGCCTTCCACCAAGGTGCACATGCCTCATAACCATTAGCCTGATGTTCTGCAGTAAACCGCACAACACCATTTCCGGCAGGAGCTGTAACCAGGCCATTTAACATGCCCACCATGCTTTGAACTTGTCCCAACATAGCCATGCCGGTGGGGCCGGTATATACGGCCACCACCTTGGCAATAATAAATCCAGCAACCATTCTCAGCAGGGTCAATAATGCTGTAAATGCTGTTACTGTTAACAAGCGTCTCATTCAATAAATCCATTCACCGCCGCAATGACTCGAGTTACAGCCTCTTCAGACATTGTGGGATCCATGGGAAGAGATAAAACTTGCCGATGCAACCGTTCTGTAACCGGTAACGTCATGTGGTTAAATATTTTATATGCATCTTGCTTATGAGGTGGTATAGGATAATGGATAAGGGTTTGGATATCACAAGACTGCAAATGTGATTGCAGTGCCTCACGAGTAGCACTTTGGATGACAAAAAGATGCCACACATGACTCTCTGGATTATAAAATGTAGGTAGTTTAACTGCTGGATTAGTAATTTCAGTACAGTAACGTGCTGCTATTTCTTGGCGACGAGTGGTATCACTCTCCAGATAAGCAAGCTTTACCCTGAGCATAGCAGCCTGAATTTCATCCAAACGACTATTTACTCCCTGATATAGATTCTCATACTTTTTATGAGAACCATAGTTGCGCAATGCACATACAACTTCAGCTAAAGAATCATCATTGGTGGCAATAGCGCCAGCATCCCCCAAGGCACCTAAGTTTTTACCCGGATAGAAACTGAATGCTGCCGCATCACCCCAGTTGCCGGCCTTACACCCATCAATCATGGCTCCATGGGCTTGGGCACAATCTTCAAGTACCAGCAGATTATGCTCTTCCGCAATATTCATTATCTCACGCATTGGAGAAAGCTGGCCATAAAGATGTACCGGTAAAATGGCTTTGGTTTTTTTCGTAATAGCTGCACGAACTATTTCTGGGCATAGATTGTAAGTATTTGGATCGGGTTCAACCAATACTGGAACAAGATCATTTTGAGTGATAGCAAGAACAGACGCAATATAGGTATTTGCCTGAACAATGACTTCATCACCAGCTTTCAGCTTACCCTGCTCTTTCCAAGCATCCAGAACCAGAATAAGTGCATCCAAGCCATTCGCAACGCCCAAAACATGCTTTACGCCACAGTAGTTTGAAAACTCATGTTCAAACTGAGATAGTTCATTACCCATAATATACCAACCTGAATCGATGACACGAGCGCATGCATCCTTCAATTCTTGTTGATAACGGGAATTCACATTTTTAAGATCGAGGAAGTTAATCATTTTTCTCACTCTGGAATATAAATTTCTGCAATGCCAGTGATTACTTTTGATTTGCCTACCTTACAATAGGTATCAAAAAATACTCTACGCTTATCTATATCAATGGACGTGACTTCTACTGTAGCAGTAACAGTATCGCCAATATATACAGGTTTTCTGAATTTCAAGCTTTGTGCAACGTATACACATCCCTGTCCTGGTAATTTAGTACCAAATAATGCAGAGAAGAAGCTAGAGCTTAACATTCCATGGGCAATCCGCTTGCCAAATCTAGATTCATTTGCATATACCTCATCCATATGAACAGGGTTTTTGTCCCCAGATATCCCCGAAAAGTCTTTTACATCGGCATCAGTAATCGTTTGAGAGTATGATTCACTCATACCTATTTTAATATCTTCTAATTTATACATCTTGTGAAAACTCCTTCACCCACTGTTGAACTACATCCTCAGGATAACCACGAGTAAAATGTGCTCTCCATGGGTAAGCCGGTTTTCTGGAGCCATCTTTTAACTTCAGCTTGGATGTAGCACCAACGGCTTTTGCCGGAGCTCCTGCATAAATAGTATCAGCTTCCGTTATCCCAGACAGAGATGAATGAGCACCGATCAAACACCCTTCTGCAATATAAGCACCAGGCAAGATAACTGACATTGTTGCAATAACTGCATAGTCACTAACTGTCACACCTTGCATTACATTACTTGGTGGATGAGGATCATTAGTGAGTACAACGTATGGAAATATCCATACAAAATTACCAATTTTACTATGCTGACCTATATGTACATTACTGTGTGTTCTAACATAGTCACCGATCTGACAATGACCTTGAATATCAGACAAAGTACCTATTTGCAGGTTTTTTCCAGCAATGGTTTTCTCGCGAACAGTCACCCTATGACCAGTTACTAATGATGCACCAAAAACAGACCCTTCATAGAATACACTATGAGAACGGATGTGTGATTTTCTACCTATATGTAATCGCTCACCACCAGAGAGACTATTACTAACTCCGATTTCACAAAATGCTTCAATAATAGTGTCATCCTCAATAGAAACATTATCATAAATGATAGTGTATGCGCCTATTGAAACATTTTTACCGATCACAGCTTTATCAGAAACAATAGATGTTGGGTGAATCATTTCTTTGATGCCTCTCTAAACACCTGATAATCTCGTACGTAATCATTTTCATCATATAGTTGGTCCGCCAAGACCATCAACACACAGTCATCAGAGAAATCATACATTTCACGCCACATAAATGATTCAATAAGCAGACCCTGAGCTGGATTATCCAGCAAGATTTCAACTCGCTCATGACCATCATCAAGCAAAAAACGACAAGAACCGCGGACTGCTATTGCAACCTGTTTCAACGTCCGATGAGCGTGAAAGCCACGTCTAACCCCTTGGTTTGTCTTGAACATGTAATAAACACGCTTGATTTCAAAAGGTATATTCCTTCCTTCTTCCAGCGCGACGAGTGAACCACGTTCATCACCATGTGTTTGTAACGGGATTAATTTCACTTGCATAAATTCATAGCCTCAACATAGCTTGATAGTGGCAGTGCTACCTGATCTTTCTGCGACAGTGTTATATTTGATGTTGGCCATATAATATTTAAATCTGAGTCATTCCAGATGATGGCACCCTCACTTTCAGGATGATAATAATCTGTTGTCTTATACAAAAATTCTGCTGTTTCGCTTAGGGTTACAAAACCATGAGCAAATCCAGCGGGTATCCAAAGTTGTCTTTTATTTTCGGCAGATAAATGCACACCAACCCAACGCCCAAAATATGGGGAGTCAGGACGGATATCTACTGCAACGTCATATACTTCACCGGAAATACAGCGCACTAATTTACCTTGAGCATGAGGAGCTGCTTGATAATGCAATCCACGCAAAACACCTTGGCTTGATTTGGAGTGATTATCTTGTACAAATGTGACCGCATACCCTACAGCCTTTTCAAACTGCAGATGGTTGAAACTTTCAAAGAAAAAGCCACGCTCATCGCCAAAAACCTTAGGTTCAAAGAGCAAAACCTCAGGAATTTCAGTTTGAATACATTTCATTCAGATTATTTCCCTTTGATCATCTTAAGCAAGTACTGACCATATTCATTTTTGGCAAGCGGTGCAGCCAAATTCCGAACCTGTTCTGTGTCTATGAATCCTTTCCGATAGGCAATTTCCTCTGGGCAGGAAACTTTTAATCCTTGTCTAGTTTCAATCGTCTGAATAAAATTGCTCGCCTCAATCAGGCTTTCATGAGTGCCGGTATCAAGCCAGGCATAACCACGGCCCATCATGGCCACCGACAGATTGCCTTGCTCCAGGTAGATACGGTTCACATCGGTGATTTCCAGCTCACCACGCGGCGACGGCTTCAGGCTCTTGGCGATTTCCACCACGCTCTTGTCGTAGAAATAGAGGCCGGTCACTGCATAGTTGCTCTTGGGCTCCAACGGCTTCTCTTCCAGTGAAATAGCGGTACCTTGCTTATCAAATTCCACCACCCCATAACGCTCAGGGTCATGCACATGGTAAGCAAAGACGGTGGCGCCACTCTCTTTGGCTGCTGCCGTCTCCAGCTGTTTCTGCAGGTCGTGGCCGTAGAAGATGTTATCGCCCAGTACCAATGCACAGGGGTCTGACCCGATAAACTCTTCACCCAGAATAAAGGCCTGGGCCAACCCGTCCGGGCTTGGCTGTACCTTGTATTGCAGGTTCAGACCCCACTGGCTGCCATCACCCAGCAATTGTTCGAAACGAGGGGTGTCTTGCGGGGTGCTGATGATCAAAATATCGCGAATGCCCGCCAGCATCAGGGTGCTGAGCGGGTAGTAGATCATCGGTTTGTCATAAATGGGCAACAGCTGCTTGCTCACAGCCATGGTGACTGGATAGAGACGGGTGCCGGAGCCACCAGCTAGAATAATGCCTTTACGTTTGGTCATAATGCTTGTTTCTTATTTTAAATTTCAAAAGAGAGAATGGCTTGAGGCCACACCTTTCTGTTTTATCCCTGCCAGCCAGAGTGGCATTCAATACATCCCTGGCCAGTGATTTACTTCCCCAGGATCTCGGTCAACATTCGCTCCACGCCGACCTTCCAGTCCGGCAGCACCAGATCGAAGGTGCGCTGGAATTTGCTGGTATCCAGGCGGGAGTTATGGGGGCGTTTGGCCGGGGTTGGGAAGGCGCTAGTCGGCACGGCATTGAGTTGCGTGACCGCCAGTTCAACACCGGCCTCTCTGGCGTTGGCAAACACCAGCTGGGCATAGTCAAACCAGGTGGTAGTGCCGGAGGCAATCAGATGATATAGCCCGGCGACCTCGGGCTTACTCTGCGCTGCACGGATCGCATGAGCGGTGCAATCGGCCAGCAATTCGGCACCGGTCGGGGCGCCAAACTGGTCATTGATGACCGACATCTCGCTGCGCTCCTTGCCAAAACGCAGCATGGTCTTGGCAAAGTTGGCGCCACGGGCAGCGTAGACCCAGCTGGTACGGAAGGTCAGGTGGCGCGAGCACAGGGCCGCAGCCTGCTCACCCGCCAGCTTGGTCTCGCCGTAGACGTTGAGTGGAGCGGTCGCATCGGTTTCAAGCCAAGGGCGCTCACCACTGCCATCGAACACATAGTCCGTGGAGTAGTGCACCAACCAGGATCCCAATGACTCCGCTTCTTTGGCGATAGCGGCCACGCTGGTCGCGTTGAGCAGCTCGGCAAACTCCCGTTCACTTTCCGCCTTGTCGACTGCCGTGTGGGCTGCCGCGTTCACAATGACGTCAGGTTTGACCAAGCGTACCGTTTCGGCCACACCAGCCGGATTGCTGAAGTCGCCACAGTAGTCGGTCGAGTCAAAATCGACGGCAGTGACCCGGCCCAATGGAGCGAGCGAGCGCTGCAGTTCCCAGCCAACCTGACCATTCTTGCCAAACAGCAGAATATGCATCAGGCACGCTCCCCGTAGTTTTGCTCGATCCAGGATTGATAGGACCCGCTCTTCACGTTGTTGACCCACTGCTGGTTATCCAGATACCACTGCACGGTTTTGCGAATGCCGGATTCAAAGGTCTCTTGCGGTTGCCAGGAGAGTTCGGCGCTCATCTTGCTGGCATCGATAGCATAGCGGCGATCGTGACCGGGGCGATCCGCCACATAGGTGATTTGATCGCGATAGGAGCCGGCCTTGGGCACCATTTCATCCAGCAGATCACAGATGGTATGAACGACTTCCAGATTCTGTTTCTCGTTGTGGCCGCCGATGTTGTAGGTCTCGCCGATGACACCTGTGGTGACCACGGTATAAAGCGCGCGGGCGTGATCCTCCACATAGAGCCAGTCACGGATCTGGTCGCCCTTGCCGTACACCGGCAGCGGCTTGCCATCCAGCGCATTGAGGATGACCAGCGGGATCAGCTTCTCGGGGAAGTGGAACGGGCCGTAGTTGTTGGAACAGTTGGTAACTATGGTCGGCAGGCCGTAAGTACGGCGCCAGGCTCGCACCAGATGATCACTGGAGGCCTTGGAGGCAGAATAGGGACTGCTGGGGGCATAGGGAGTGGTTTCGGTAAAGAGCGGCAGTGACACACCGGGGGCGACTTCATCCGGATGGGGCAGGTCGCCATACACCTCGTCGGTGGAGATGTGGTGGAAGCGGAAGGCCGTCTTGCGTACCTCGTCCAGACCGCTCCAGTAGGAGCGAGCCGCTTCCAGCAGCATGTAGGTACCGACAATATTGGTCTCGATGAAGTCGGCAGGGCCTGTGATGGAGCGATCGACGTGGCTCTCGGCCGCCAGGTGCATCACGGCATCCGGTTGATGCTGGGCAAACACCCGATCCAGTTCGGCGCGGTTGCAGATATCCACCTGTTCAAAGGCATAACGTTCACTGTTTGCGACACTGGCCAAGGATTCCAGGTTGCCCGCATAGGTGAGTTTATCGAGGTTGATAACTGAATCGTTGGTATCCCGGATGATATGACGAACAACCGCCGAGCCGATAAAGCCTGCGCCACCAGTGACAAGAATCTTCATAGTTATGCTCTTGAAAAGTAATAGAAATTTGGTTCTTTTTGAACCTGTTACCATTGTTCATGGTGGTGAAAATGCTCGCTCAAATTGAGCGAATTTCTGGCACCGGCCATGAAAAAGACAATAGCTACCGCCCCTGGGTTACAGCCCCCAGATTGCTGCTTTTGACCGGATTGTGTGTGCTGTTGGCCATATGCCCTCCAGCTTGGGAAAATTCTGTCACCGCTCCCTGATGACAAAAGTGCGATTTATCTTGCACATTCAACGTGCCGGTTCACAAAAATACCGCCGTCAATTGTTGCCATGCCCCAAGGGCAAAACCCGAATTTTAACGCCTTTCCTGGCCGCTTGAACAGCCAAAACAACCATTCATAGAGTAAGTGACTTGCCCCCTATCCAGCAGCGTGGCTCTGTTTAGCAAGCAAAAAAAATGATAATTCAATGCAACAAAGGAGCATTTTGAATGCCAACCTAGAACATTGCCCGCTGGACTCAAAAGTAAAAGGTGCATCAGCGTGGAGCGCGTTCACAAGACCACCATTTCTTGCCAATCCGGATGGAGACACGTAACACTTTCTTACAATCACCCCCGCCACACACGCAAAAATGCAGCTCTTCCACCAGAGTCTGATACCGATCACAACGCTGTCTGCACGACGTATTATGTCACTTGGGCTTCATATGTATATGTTTTTACAGCAAACAAACAGGGCGAACCTGATGGTTCGCCCTGGGACGGTAAGATAACGCAAGGAGGGAAGTGTGGCTACTGTCAGCTTTTTCCTTTGCTACCCTCGCTATCGGCAGCTTGCCAGCCACCGCCGACGGCCTTGTAGAGCGCGACCTGGTTGCTGAGCTGCGCCAGACGGGTAGTGATCAGCCCTTGTTTGGCACTGAACAGCGAACGCTGGGCATCAAGCCGGGTGAGATAACTGTCCACCCCCTTCTCGTAGCGTACCTCTGCCAGCTTGAAGTAGGTCTGACTCGCCTTCACCAGCGCCTGCTGGGCCTGCAGTTGCTGCTGATAGTCAGCCTGGGCGCCGAGCGTATCCGCCACTTCCTTGAAAGCGGTCTGGATGCTCTTCTCGTAGCTCGCCACCGCCTGCTTGGTGCTCACCTCGGCTACATCCAGATCCGCGATGCGCTTGCCACCGTCAAAGATCGGCAGATTGATCTGCGGCATAAAGGTCCAGGTACCAGTGCCACCGTCAAACAGCCCACTCAACTGGTTGCTGGCGGTGCCCGCCGTCGCGGTCAGCGAGATAGTCGGGAAGAAGGCCGCACGGGCGGCGCCGATATTGGCATTGGCCGCTTTCAGGCTGTGCTCGGCCGCCAGGATGTCCGGGCGCTGTTGCAGCAGGCTGGAGGGGGCACCCACCGGGATGGCCGCCAGCTGCACCTCGGCCAGGGTCGCCGGCTCGGTCATCAGTACAGGGACGCCTGTCCCGAGCAGCAGCGCCAGGCCATTTCTGTCCTGTTTCACCTGCCGTTGATACTGGGCCAGGCTCACCTTGGCGCTCTCTAGCGCGGTACGGCCCTGAGCCAGCTCCATCTCGGAGGCGGCCCCCAGCCGGTACTTGTGCTCGGTCAGACTATAGCTCTCCTGCTCGGTGGCCAGGGTCGCCTCGCTCAGCGCCAGCAACTCCTGATCCGCCAGCAGGGTGAGATAGGCGTTGGCCACCGAGGCCACCAAGGCTATCTGGGTGCTGCGCTGGGTCTCGATTTGCGCCAGATAGGTCTCCAGCGCCTGATCTTTGAGGCTCTGGATCCGGCCGAACAGGTCCAGCTCGTAGGCGGTGATGCCGATGTTGGCGCCGTACTGGCTGCTGATGGTGCCCTGCCCCGTGCTGCTGAGATCGTCCGATCCCTGCTGGCGGGTACCCGAGCCATTGGCAGCCAGGGTCGGCAGCTGTGCCGCCCGCTGGATCCGGTATCTGGCCTCGTAGGCCTCCACGTTGAGGGCCGCGATACGCAGATCCCGGTTGTTCTCGAGGGCCGTGGCGATCAACTGCTGCAGGGCGGGATCGAGGAACTGCTGGCGCCAGGAGGAGACGGCCGCCTCCCCCGTCTGGTTGCTCTGCCAGGTGGCGCCTTGCGGCAGCTCGGGGCGCTGGTAATCGGGGGCCATGGAACAGCCCCCCAACAGCAGAGTCACGCTCAAGGCGATCAGAGTCTTAGTCATGTTTGATCTCCTCGGCATGGGCCAGACGCGCTTGCTTGGTACTGTGCTTGGTGAAATAGCGCATCACCAGCACGAAGAACAGCGGCACGAAGAAGATGGCCAGCACGGTGGCACTGATCATCCCCCCCATCACGCCGGTACCGATGGCGTTGCGGCTGCTGGCGCCGGCGCCGGTACTGATCACCAGCGGCAATACGCCGAGGATGAAGGCGAGCGAGGTCATCAGGATCGGACGCAGGCGCAGGCGCGCCGCCTCCACCACGGCTTCACTCAGCCCCATACCCCTGTCATAGAGCTCCTTGGCGAACTCGACGATGAGGATCGCGTTCTTGGCCGACAGCCCTATGGTGGTGAGCAGGCCCACCTGGAAGTAGACGTCGTTCTCCAGCCCCCGCAGGGTAGCAGCCACAATGGCCCCCAACACCCCGAGCGGCACCACCAACATCACCGAGAACGGAATGCTCCAGCTCTCGTAGAGGGCGGCCAGACAGAGGAACACCACCAGCAGGGAGATGGCGTAGAGGGCCGGCGCCTGGGAGCCCGCCTGCCGCTCCTGATAGGAGAGACCGGTCCACTCGATGCCGATGCCTTCCGGCAGCTGCTTCACCATCTGCTCGATGGCGGCCATGGCGTCACCGGTACTCTTGCCCGGTGCCGCTTCCCCGACGATCTCCATCGCCGGCACGCCGTTGTAACGCTCCAGTCGTGGCGAGCCGAAGCTCCAGTCGGTGCTGGCAAAGGCGGAGAAAGGCACCATCTGACCGGCGCTGTTGCGCACGTACCAGAGCTTGAGATCTTCCGGGTTCATCCGGAAGGGGGCATCCGCCTGCAGATACACCTTCTTGACCCGACCTCTGTCGACGAAGTCGTTCACATAGGCAGAGCCCCAGGCACTGGAGAGCGTGCTGTTGATGTCGCTGATGGAGAGCCCCTGCGCCAGCGCCTTCTCGTAGTCGATCTTGATGTCGAGCTGGGGAGTATCTTCCATCCCGTTCGGGCGCACCCGCACCAGGTTGGGATCCTGCGCCGCCATGCCGAGCAGCTGGTTGCGCGCCGCCATCAGCTTGTCGTGGCCCACACCGGCCCGATCCTGCAGATAGAAGTCAAAGCCGGTGGCCGTCCCGAGCTCCGGGATGGGGGGCAGGTTGAAGGCGAACACCTGGGCTTCCTTGATGCTGAACAGGTAGCCCATGGCGCGGCCGATGATGGCATTGGCGCTGCGATCCGGCGTGTTGCGCTCCTTCCAGTCTTTCAGCTTGATGAAGGCCATGCCGCTGTTCTGACCGCTACCGGCGAAGCTGAAGCCCGCCACCGTCAGCACGGAGTCGACGTTCTCCTTCTCGTTCTTCATGAAGTAGTCGCGCATGTCGGCCAGCACCACCTCGGTGCGCTGCTTGGTGGCACCGACCGGCAGCTGCACCATGGACATGATGACCCCCTGATCCTCTTCCGGCAGGAAGGAGGTGGGCATGCGCATGAACAGGATGGCCAGTACCGCCAGCATGGCGGCATAGATGATGCCGTAGCGCACCCCTTGCTTGACCACCTTGCGCACGCCGCTCTGGTAGCGGTTGGCGCTGGCGTCGAAGGCCCGGTTGAACCAGCCGAAGAAACCGCGCTTGGCACCGAACTCGCCATGCTTGATGGGCTTGAGCAGGGTGGCGCACAGGGCCGGGGTCAGGATCAGCGCCACCAGCACCGACAGCACCATGGCCGAGACGATGGTGAGGGAGAACTGGCGATAGATAGCACCGGTGGAGCCACCGAAGAAGGCCATCGGCACGAACACCGCCGAGAGCACCAGGGCGATCCCCACCAGGGCGCCGGTGATCTGGGTCATCGACTTGCGGGTCGCTTCGAGCGGAGAGAGATCCTCCTCGCTCATCAGGCGCTCCACGTTCTCCACCACCACGATGGCGTCATCCACCAGGAGGCCGATGGCCAGCACCAGACCGAACATGGTCAGGGTGTTGATGGAGAAGCCGAACGCCGCCATGACGCCGAAGGTCCCCAGCAGCACCACGGGCACCGCTATGGTCGGGATCAGGGTGGCGCGGAAGTTCTGCAGGAACAGATACATCACGCAGAACACCAGGAAGATCGCCTCCACCAGGGTCTGCACCACCTCCTCGATGGAGATCTTCACGAACGGCGTGGTGTCGTAGGGGTAAACGATCTCCATGTTGGCCGGGAAGTAGGCGGAGAGCTCGCCCAGCTTGCTGCGCACCTTCTCGGCGGTATCCAGCGCGTTGGCACCGGTCGCCAGCTTGATGGCCACCGCCGCGGTGGGTTGCCCGTTGTAGAGCGCCTCGGCATCGTAGCTTTCACCGGCCAGCTCAACCCGGGCCACGTCTTTGAGCCGCACCTTGGAGCCGTCCTGGTTCACCCGCAGCAGGATGTCGTTGAACTGCGCCACGGTGGAGAGCCGGGTCTGCCCCATGATGGTGGCGGTGAACTGCTGATCGGTCACCGCCGGGGTGCCCCCCAGCTTGCCAAAGGCCACCTGGGTGTTTTGCGCCTTGATGGCGGTCTGCACGTCACCCGGGGTCATCTGCACCCGGTTGAGCTTGTTGGGATCGAGCCAGACCCGCATGGAATACTGGCTGCCGAACAAGGTGATGTCCCCTACCCCGTCCAGACGACTGAGCGGCTCCTTGATGTTGGCCACCACATAGTCGGCCAGGTCATCGTTGGTCATGGCGCCATCTTTGGAGATGAAGGCGGCCACCATCAGGAAGCTGCTGGAGGTCTTCTGGACCCGGATCCCCTGCTGCTGCACCTCTTGCGGCAACAGCGACATGGCTTGCTGCAGCTTGTTCTGTACCTGCACCTGAGCGATGTCGGGGTCGGTTCCCGGTTGGAAGGTGAGGGTCACCGACACCCGGCCGGAGGAGTCCGACTGGGAGGACATGTAGAGCAGGTGATCCAGACCGGTCATGTTCTGCTCGATGATCTGGGTCACCGAGTCTTCCACCGTCTTGGCGGAGGCCCCTGGGTAGCTGGCGGAGATGCCCACCGCCGGCGGCGCAATGCTCGGATACTGGGCAACCGGCAGGCCTATGATGGCCAGGCTGCCCGCCAGCATGATCACCAGGGCGATCACCCAGGCGAAAATGGGTCTGTCTATGAAAAATCGTGCCATGAGGCGACTACTCCATCCTACTTGTTGACCGGGGCATTGGCCGGCGCCTGGGCAGACGGCGCAGCGGCGCCCTGTTCAGCCGGCGCCACGACAACCCCGGGTTTTACCTTTTGCAGGCCGGCGACGATAACCCGCTCACCCGCCTTGAGACCGGATTCCACCACCCAGTCGCTGCCGACGATGCGGCCCAGCTGCACTTCACGCAGCTCCACCTTGTTGTCCGCCGTCACCACCATCACGGTAGCGCCGCCTTTCGGGGTACGGGTCACCGCGGTCTGCGGCACCAACAGCCCTTCGGCGCGCTCGCCCTCCTGCAGGGTGGCACGCATGAACATGCCGGGCAGCAGCAGCTGATGAGGGTTGGGGACGATCACCCGCAGGGTCACCATGCCGGTGGTCTCATCCACGGTCACATCGGAGAACTGCAGTGAGCCCTCTTCCCCATAGGTGGAGCCATCTTCCAGCTGGAAGCTCACCCGGGCGCCTTTCTGCTCGTCCTGGGTCAGCTTGCCGGCCGCCACCTGGCGCTTGAGGCGCAGCAGATCGGCGGTGGACTGGCGCACGTCCACATACATGGGATCGAGCTGCTGGATGGAGGTGAGGCTGTCGGCCTGCTGGGCCGTCACCAGCGCCCCCTCGGTCACCGCAGACTTGCCGATGCGGCCGCTGATGGGGGCCGTGATGCGGGTGTAGGCCAGGTTGATGTTGGCGCTCTGCAGCGCAGCCTTGGCGGCACCGATTTCGGCCAGCTGCTGCTTCCAGGCCGCGTCGGCGTCGTCATACTCCTGGCTGCTGATGGCCTTCACCTTTACCAGCTCGGCATAGCGCTTGGCCTTGAGGCGGGCGCTCTGCTCGTTGGCCTGCGCCTTGGCCAGGTTGGCCTTGGCACTGGCCACCGCAGCCTGATAGACGGCGGGGTCGATCTGGTAGAGCAGCTGACCGGCCTTGACGTCGCTGCCCTCGGTAAAGAGGCGCTTGAGAATGATGCCGCTCACCTGGGGGCGCACCTCGGCGACCCGCAGCGGGGCGCTGCGGCCGGTCAGCTCGGTGGTGAGCTGCAACGGCGCCGTGTGCAGGGTGACGACATCCACCGCGGCCGGCGGCATCGCACCGGGTCCTTGCTGGGCGGGGCCCTGTTCGCCGCAAGCGGTCAGCAGACCGCTCGCCAGCAGCGCAAGGCCGACTGAACGTGCGAGAATATGTTTATGCATGAAAAACCTGAGCCTCTGTCTATCAATGAAAAACCACAGGGTTTATAGGACCCGGTTGGTAAAATAGGAAAGATGAGGCAATATACATACATTCATAAATGTATGTAAGTGACTTTTTTTACTTTTACAAGGTGCGCAGAGAGATGGCCAGAAGAACCAAAGAAGAGGCGCAGCAGACCCGCTGCCACATCATGAGTACGGCCCTGGATCTGTTCTGCTCACAAGGCCTGGCCAAGACCAGCCTGACCGACATCGCCAGGGCCGCCGAGCTGACCCGGGGCGCCATTTACTGGCATTTCAAGAACAAGGAAGAGCTGTTCGTCTCCCTCTGGGAGGAGCTCTGCCAGCCCCTTTCCCACCAGCTCGATGCCTGCGTCTCCGAGCAGGAGCCCGACCCCCTCGGCAAGCTGCGCAGCTTCCTCAAGGGGGTGATCATCAAGATAAGCACCGAACCCGCCCATCAGCAGATGTTCACCATACTGTTCAACCTGGAGTCGCTGGAGGGAGAGGCCATCTCACTGCGCGAGCACATGCGCAGCCAGTCCAACAACTTCTTCCGGGATCTGGAGATCACCCTGGGCAATGCGGTGCGCCTCGGCCAGCTGCCGCGGGAGCTGGATCTGCAGCGGGCCGCCACCCTGCTGCACTGCACCCTGGATGGCTACATCATCAACTGGCTGCACTTCCCGGATCGCATCGACTTGCGCCAGGAGGCCGACTTTGTGCTGGACAACCTGTTCGCCCTGATCGCCCAGTCCGGCGGCCCGGCCACCCGCCGCACCTGACTCACAGCCGCTCAGCACGGGTCCATTGGCCGGCGCAAACACTCCCCAGTTCCCCCCCTTCCTTTGGCGCCCCGGCGCCAAATTGGCTCAAATTTGCTATAGTCACGCCCCCGAAACAGAGTAGCGTCCCCGAAAAAGTGCCCGCCATGTCCCGTTCGTCTCCCCATTGCCCGCCGATGTCCCTTGCCACCCCCTCAGCCGACCCACAATCAGTCGCGCGTCAGCAGTTTCTGGCCTTGCTCCATTGTGGAGCCCATCTGCTGGAGGCGGGCTGCGGCAAAGGCGACGATCTCTGTTTCTTTCGCCAGCAGGGGCTGGTGGTGACAGCCTTCGATGCCCGCCTGGCGCAGGCCAGAGTAGCGTCGCGGCGCAGCGGTCAGCCGGTGCGGGTCTGCCGCATCGATCAGCTGCGCAGCGTGGTGCCCTATGACGGCATCTGGGCGCGCGGGGCATTGCCACTGCTCGCGGCCAGCGAGCTCAGCAACGCGCTGGCGCACCTGGCTGGCCTGCTCAAGCCTGCCGGGCCGCTCTACTGCGCCTTTCCCCACCCCAGTGGCCAGCCGGCCTCCAGCGACGGCACGCCTGAAGCCGCCTCTCCCTTAGCCGAAGATCGCCTCTCCCGACTCGATGAGGAGGGGCTGCGCCGGCTCATCGCCCCGCTGCCGCTGCAACTGCAGCAGTGCTGGGAGAGCGAGCAGACGGATGGCCGCTGGCTGCACGCCCTGCTGCTTCGCAGCTGAAGGGCCGCACCAAATTAATCACCCGCAGCACTTCGCGATCGCCTGGCCAGTGGCTATCACCACCACGATCATATTTAACAATATTTAACTCGACATTAACGCACCTACGACAGACATGATGCGGATTTTGTGTTAAAAAGCGGCATTAAAATCAAAATTAAATAACAAATCAGACACTAACACCTGGATTTACTTATGAAACTTGTCCTCAAACTGGTTGCCGGCATCCTCGCCGGTCTCTTGCTCGGTCTCTACGCCCCTGAATGGGTCGCACGCGTGCTGTTTACGGCCAAGACAGTCATAGGTCAGCTGATCACCTTCACCATTCCGCTCATCATCCTCTTCTTCATCATGAGCGGCATCGCCAGCCTGCCGAAGAACTCCGGCAAGCTGCTGGGCAAGACGGTCGCCCTCTCCTACTGCTCCACCATACTGGCCGGCCTGTTCGCCTTTACCGTGGCCAGCAACCTGATCCCGCGTCTGACCAGCGCCGCCGAGTCCACCGCCGAGAGCGCTATCAAGCTCACCTCCTACATCAATCTGGAGATCCCGCCGCTGTTCGGGGTGATGTCGGCACTGGCCGCCGCCTTCGTATTCGGCATCGGCATCAGCGCCACCCAGGCCACCGATCTGCGCCGGGTCGCCGATCAGGGCCGCGACATCATCGACCGCCTGCTGGCCAAGGTGATCATCCCGCTGCTGCCGTTTTACATCGCCGGCGTCTTCGTCGAGATGACGGTGGAAGGCACCGTGTTTGCCACCCTGAAGACCTTCGGCGTAGTGCTGGTGATGGCCATCATCATGCACTGGCTCTGGCTCTCCGTACTGTTCGTCGGCACCGGTCTGGCCCTGGGCCGCTCCCCGACACAGCTCATCAAGAACATGCTGCCGGCCTACTTCACCGCCCTTGGCACCATGTCCAGCGCCGCCACCATCCCGGTCGCCCTGCAGGCCAGCAAGAACAACGGCGTGAGCGCCGGCATCGCCAACTTCACCGTGCCGCTGTGCGCCACCATTCACCTGTGTGGCTCCACCATCACGCTGGTGACCTGTGCCACCGCCGTGATGTTCCTCTCCGAGCATCTGGCCATTCCGGGCATCGGCACCATGCTGCCCTTCATCATGATGCTGGGTGTCATCATGATTGCCGCCCCGGGTGCCCCGGGTGGTGGCGTCATGTCCGCATTGGGACTGCTCACCTCCATGCTGGGGTTCGGTGAGGCCTCCATCGCCCTGATGATCGCCCTCTACCTGGCCCAGGACAGCTTCGGCACCGCCTGCAACGTCACCGGCGACGGCGTGATTGCCCTGTGGGCCGATCGTTTCGCCCAGAGCGGCGAGACAGCCCTCAGCGCCGAGCAAGACGCGGCCTGATAGCGCAAGCCCATAAAAAAACGGGAGCCATCGGCTCCCGTTTTTTGTTGACGCTCAGCGCTAATCAACCGCGGCGGCGGATCACCCCCTCCTGGGCCGTGCTGGCCACCAGCACCCCATCGCGGGTGAAGAACTGGCCGCGCACCAGGCCACGACCGGCGCTGGCGCTCGGGCTGTCCACCACGTAGAGCAGCCAGTCGTCCAGCCGGAAGTCCCGGTGGAACCACATGGAGTGGTCTATGGTGGCCACCTGCATGTCCGGCTCCCAGTACGACACGCCGTGGGGCTGCAGGGCGGTGAACAGGAAGTGGAAGTCGGAGGCATAGGCCAGCAGGTATTTGTGCACCCGCTGATCGTCCGGCATCTGGCCATTGGCCTTGAACCAGACGTGGCGCACAGGCTCGTGCACGTCGGGGCGGATCGGGTCGACCAGGGTCACCGGGCGAATTTCGATGGGCTTCTCGCACATGATCTTGTCGCGCAGGGCGGGCGGGATCTGCTGCTCGTAGGGGCGCACCAGCTCCAGTTCGCTCTTGAGCTGCTCGGGGGGCGTGATCCCCGCCGGCATGGCGATCTGATGTTCAAACCCCTCGGCCTCGACCTGGAAGGAGGCGTTGAGATAGAAGATGGGCTTGCCGCTCTGAATGGCTTTGACCCGGCGGGTGGAGACGGTCTGACCGTCGCGGATGTTCTCCACGTCGTAGACGATGGGACGGTTGGCATCGCCGGGGCGCAGGAAGTAGGAGTGGAAGCTGTGCACCTGGCGATCGCTGGCCACCGTCTGCTTGGCGGCTGACAAGGCCTGCCCCATTACCTGTCCACCAAACACGGCCCGCAGACCGAGATCCTGGCTCTGGCCCCGAAACAGGCCCTCCTCGATTTTTTCGAGCGCCAGCAACGCCAGCAGCTCATCAAGTACCTTGCTCATTATTATCTCCTGTGTCAGTGCCGGAAGGCTAACAAGCCCGCCCCCGCCGGGCAACCAC
>NZ_CDBH01000068.1 GCF_000820305.1 Aeromonas dhakensis | reverse complement strand
TTCTGGGCCTGCACCAGCTTCTTCTCGTAGGGCTGCACCGAGACCATAGCCTGGAAGGCACGCTCCATCAGGCCGACCGGATCCGCCTCGTCCTTGCCGACATAGCAGAGCGCGGTCAGACGGTCGCGGAACTCACCCGGCTTCATCATGGCCAGGCAGATGGCGTGGCAGCGATCATCGGCCGGCATCTTGTAACCGACGCCGAACGGGAACACCACCCGCTTGAGCACGGCACCCACCACCTTGTTCGGGAAGTTCTGGAAGAAGCCCTCGAACGCCTTGCCAATCAGGTAGAGGTTGCGCTCCACCGCGTACTGCACGAACGGCAGATCGGAGACCATGCGGCCCTGATCCTCGTAGTGCTTGAGGGTGGCAGAGGCCAGGTAGAGGTGGCTCAGCACGTCACCCAGACGGGCGGAGATCATCTCCTTGCGCTTGAGATCGCCGCCCAGCATCAGCATGGAGACGTCGGCGCACAGCGCCAGCCCTTTACTCATGCGAGAGAGCTGCTTGTAGTAGCGGGCGGTTTCACCGGCCACCGGGGCACTGTTGAACTGGCCCAGGGTCAGCCCCTGGAACAGGGAACCGAAGAAGTTGCCGGCGCCGAAGGCGATGTGCTTCATCAGCAGGGCGTCAAACTTCTCGAGACCGCGCTCCACGTCGGTATCGGCCGCCGCTTCCAGCTCGGCGAACACGTACGGGTGGCAGCGGGTAGCCCCCTGCCCGAAGATCATCAGGTTGCGGGTCAGGATGTTGGCCCCTTCCACCGTGATGGCCACCGGAATGCCCATGTAGGCGTAGCCGGTGTAGTTTTTCGGGCCCAGCTGGATGGCTCGGCCGGCGTGGATGTCCATGGAGTCATCCATGATCTGGCGCGCCATCTCGGTCATGTGGTACTTGGAAATCGCGGTGACGATGGCCGGTGCCTGACCGAGATCCAGGGAGCCGGCGGTCATGCGACGGGCCCCTTCCAGCTGATAGGTGAGGCCGCCGATGCGGGCCAGCGCTTCCTGCACCCCTTCAAACTTGCCGATGGACATGCCGAACTGTTTGCGCACGTAGGAGTAGGCGCCGACGGTGCGGCTCGCCATGTGACCACAGGCGGTGCCAAGGGCAGGCAGCGAGATGCCGCGCCCGGCGGAGAGGCACTCCACCAGCATGCGCCAGCCGCGACCGGCGTAATCCGGGCCACCGATGATCCAGTCGAGCGGAATGAATACATCCTTGCCGAAGGTCGGGCCGTTCAGGAACGCCAGCCCCATGGGGTAGTGGCGATCGCCGACGCGCACGCCGGGGTGACTGGTGGGGATGAGCGCGCAGGTGATACCCAGCTCTTCCTTGTCACCCAGCAGTTTTTCCGGGTCATAGAGCTTGAACGCCAGCCCCAGCACGGTGGCACGGGGAGCCAGAGTGATGTAGCGCTTGTTCCA
>NZ_CDBH01000067.1:22106-22353 GCF_000820305.1 Aeromonas dhakensis | reverse complement strand
CCGCCGATCACGGCGCTGTCGTTCACGCCGGTGATGGTGATGGTGACGGTGTGGGTGGTGCCATCGACCGACTCGACCACAAAGGTCTCGACCTTGGTCTCGCCCTCGCCCAGGTACTGCACCTTGCTGTTGTCGACGTTGTAGGTCCAGGCGCCGCCTTCGGTGATGGAGAGGCTGCCCAGCGCACCCGCACTCGGAGTGCCGTTGCCGGCCACAAACTTGGCTTCATCCGCGCCGTCCACGTCGG
>NZ_CDBH01000067.1:0-22027 GCF_000820305.1 Aeromonas dhakensis | reverse complement strand
ATCTTCGGTCACACCACCGGAATCGGTACCGGTGATCACCGCGGCATCGTTGACCGGCGTAACAGTCCCGGTCACGCCGCCTGTGGCGCTGTTCAGACCATCGGTAACTGTGTACTCAAATGCGATGTTGCCATTGAAATCCGGAGCCGGTGTAAAGATCAGCTGGCCATTGTTAAGGGTGACGGAGCCGTTGCTGATCGCAACCGTGCCGCCTTCGGAAATTGTCTGGCCGTTGATGGCGGTGATGGTGAGAGGATCACCATCCGCATCCGTGTCGTTGCCAAGCACATTGATGGTGACGGTGCCATCTTCTGCCACGGTGAACTGGTCGTCGCCCGGCTGGGGTGCGGCATTCACCACGCTGTTGTCGGTTCCCTTGGGCGAGGTGTTGCCCACCGGGTCGGTCAGGGTGGCATCCACCGTGATGGGGCCGTTGACCGGCAGATCCGTGGTGGGGATGGTCAGGGTGACCTGGGTGCGGCCGATATCGTCGGTCGTCAGAATTCTGCTGGAGTCGGGTACGCCATCACCATTCCAGTCCACATCGAGGCGATCGCCGGCCTTGGCATCGCCCGGCAGCCGGATGATGACATCCACCCCGTTCTCGCGCTCATTGGCGGAGATGACATTGTCCGCCCCGTCCTGGATGTCCACTTGCGGTGCCGAGGGAGCGGTACTGTCCACGCTGCCGTCGTCAGTCGCGGTGCCGGTGTTGCCGGCCGGATCGGTGACGCTGCCCGTGACGGTGTAGGAACCATCCGGCAGCGGCGTGGTGACATCCACGCTGAAGGTGCCATCCGGATTGACGGTGGTGATCAGGGTTTGCTGGTTACCATTGGCATCGGTCACCAGCAGGGTCACGGTACTGCCGGCGGCGGCATCCGTGGTACCCGTGATGGTCGGGGTTGTGTCGTTGGTATTGTCAGGCGCAGAGACAGTGATCACCGGCGGCACCAGATCGATCAGGCGGTTCTCTTCACCCGGCAGTGCATCAGCGGTCACGCCGGCATCGGTTTGATAGGTCGTATCAAAACCCGCCGCAGCTATGGTGGCATCGCCGGTACGGTCGATGGTGACGAAACCACCATTGCCGCTGGCGCCGGCTACGCCGCCAATACCACCACCGGCGGCAGGAGCCCCACCGGCAGCAGAGGCTTCAAACGCCTTGGTCGGGTCGGCGCCACCCAGAATGGCTTGCTGCAGGGCAGCAATGTCATTGGGATTGTCGCTCGGCACGTTCTGGGCAAGCAGCGGCTCTTGAGACGTTTCATCCTCAGCCTGCTGCTCGTTGGTCGGGCTCAGGGTGAAAGTCTGGTTGCCACCTTTGAAGCTGGCGCCCTCAGGAGTGATCAACACGGCATTCTTGGGCAGGATATCGCCTTCGGCGAGCGGTTGCTGGCTGCCATCTGCGGCGACCAGGTAAACCTTGCCTTTCAACTGGGTAACGACAACGTCCTGATCCAATGCAATTTCGTGGTTGCTCATGTTCTCTCCTGAATCTCTATTGGCATGCAATATTCCACCGTCTAATGTGCCCGTGAACGGCACCAGAAACCAGTTAGAAAATTCGAATGGATAGACTGATTCGAGGCCGGAACGGTCGGTTAAACAGAAGGGTCAATAGCGGCGGGAATAAAAAATAAAATCAAGATGATCAATGTGTTGCAAAAATATGAAGGGAGCACGTCCAGTGCTCCCATTTGGAATCATATTCAGCTGCCGGCCCACAGCAGGATGGCAAGCAGCTGGGGCGAGATGATCCGCAGAAACATCACCAGCGGATAGACGGTCGCGTACGAGAGCGCGCTGGCACCACTGGTGGGATGCATGCCGTTGGCAAACGCCAGGGCGGGAGGATCCGTCATGGAGCCGGCCAGCAGACCGCACAGGGTGAGGTAGTTCATCTTGCCGTACAGACGGGCCAGCACCCCGACCACCAGCAGCGGGATCAGGGTGATCGCCACCCCATACATCATCCAGGCCGGACCATCGCCGTTGATCAGGGTATCGATGAAGCCGGCGCCGGACTTGAAGCCCACCACCGCCAGAAACAGCACTATGCCGATCTCCCGCAGCGCCAGGTTGGCACTGGGGGGCATGAACCAGTAGAGCTTGCCGATGCTGCCGATGCGCGACAGGATCAGCGCCACCACCAGCGGCCCGCCTGCCAGACCCAGCTTGAGCGCGGCCGGGAAGCCCGGCAGGTAGAAGGGGATGGAGCCGAGCAACACGCCCAGACCGATGCCGATAAACACCGGCAGCATCTGCACCTGCTGCAGTTTCTGCTGCACGTTGCCCACCACATTGGTGACCGCCTCGATGGCGTCGAGTCGCCCTACCAGGTTGAGAATGTCGCCGAACTGCAGGCTGGTCTGGCTGGTCGGCACCAGCTCGATGCCGGCCCGGTTGAGGCGCGAGATCACCACGTCGTACTTCTGCTTGATGTCGAGATCGCGGATCTTTTTGCCGAGCACCTGCTCGTTGGTCACCACCACCCGTTCCACCCGCAAGTCGGTGCCGCGGGTGGAGAGCGAGGTCTCCACCTCCTCCCCCAGCACCAGCAGCACCTTGCGCAGGGCGTGTCGCTCACCCACCAGATGCAGCAGGTCGCCCAGCTCGATGCGCGACTCCGGTCGCGGCACCATCAGCTCCTCGCCGCGCTTGAGGCGCGAGCAGATGACGTCGGCCTCGTCGAGACTCGGGATCTCGCTCAGCATCAGGCCGTGGATGTTGGGGTTGCGCACCGCGATGTTGATGGTCTGCAGACTCTCCTTGGTCTTGCCGGCCTGTTGTTCAAACTGGGCGGCTTCTTCGTCGATCTTGATGCGAAAGAACATGCGGATCAGCCACATGGTCAACAAGATGCCGCAGATGCCGAACGGATAGGCGACCGCATAGCCCATCCCCATCAGGCCGGTGGAACCGGGGGCTGCCCCCAGCTCGGCCAGGATCTGCTGACCGGCACCGAGGGAAGGGGTATTGGTCACGGCGCCGGAGAAGACCCCCAGGATCACCGGCAGCGGCACATCAAACAGTTGATGCAGGGCTGCCGCCACGGCGCAGCCGAGCAGTACCAGCAGGGCAGCAAACCCATTGAGCTTGAGGCCGGAGCTGCGCAGGGAGGAGAAGAAGCCGGGACCGACCTGAATACCGATGGTGTAGACAAACAGGATCAGGCCGAACTCCTGAATGAAGTGCAGGGTCTGCTCATCCAGCGCCAGTCCCGAGAGGCCGGCGAAGTGGCCCACTATGATGCCGCCGAACAGCACCCCTCCGATCCCGAGACCAACGCCATAGACTCGCCAGTTCCCCAGCCAGAGCCCCAGCACTGCCACCAGCGACAACATGCTGATGGAAAGCGCGATATCACTCATTTCGTGCATCCTTTGCGAATTGAACTGTCCCTAGCTTGTCAGCAAACGTCGCGGTCAACTGTGTGATACCGCACGAATTTATCCTTTTGCGCGGCAAAAAATACCAATTAAGGGCTAGTTATGCGACGTAACCATAAATGGCCATAAAGTGACAAACACTGCCCCCCAGCACGAACAGATGCCAGATGGCATGGTTGTAGGGGATGCGCTTGGCCACATAGAAGATCACCCCCAGGCTGTAGATGAGACCACCCAGCCCGAGCAGCAGCAAGCCTTCCCCCTCCAGATGGATATAAAGCTGATAGACCACCAGCAGCGACAGCCAGCCCAGCATCAGGTAGGTAAACAGCGACAGCTTCTTGAAGCGGTTGATGAACAGCAGCTTGAACACCACCCCCGCCAGCGCCAGCCCCCAGATCACCACCATCAGTCCCTGTGCCAGCGGCGTGTCGAGCGCCACCAGCAGAAAAGGGGTATAGGTGCCGGCGATCAGCAGATAAATGGCACAGTGATCAAACACCTTACACCAGCGCCTGGCCGGCCCCTCCGCCATGCTGTGATAGAGGGTCGAGGCCAGATAGAGCAGCACCAGGCTGCCACCATAGAGGCTATAACTGATCAGTGCCTGGGTGCCCTGCGCCCAGCCCTTGTTCAACAACAACACCAACCCCAGGATCCCCAGCACCAGCCCCAGCCCGTGGCTGAGGCGGTTGGCCAGCTCCTCGCGGGGCGAATAATCCGTCACACTGCTCATTGCATACTCCTGCCCAAACTGCGCTCACTCTAGCTGCCGTCATTTCAGAGTACAAGTGTTAGCTTAAAGATGAGCCGTCCCCATTTGCGATGTTTCCCCACCGCGCACATGGCTGTCAGCCGTTGACCTTTGGTGTATGCTCTGCGGCCGATGCCCACTTAGCTGTTGCCGCCCCTTGTTCACCCCCGACTCCCCGGCAACCCGGTCTGGAGAACCTGATGAAGTTGACTGAGCTGTTTGCACAACCGGATCCGGCCTTTGGCCAGGCCATGACGGATCTGCTGGAGACCTTCCACCACTCGGATGACAGTCAGGCTCCCTATCAGCGCGACCAGTTCACCCACCAGCTTGAACAATCGGGCATGCCGGAAACGGGGCTCGCCATGGCGGACTACCTGACTAGGCTGGCAACCCTGGTGCCCGGCGCCTCCCACCTGACCTCGCCACGCTACATGGGCCATATGACGGCACCATTGCCGGCCTTCACCGCCGAGCTCTCCCGTCTGGTGGTGATGCTCAACCAGAACCCGATGAAGATGGAGTCCTCCCGTCTGCTCAGCTTTCTGGAGCGGGAGGTGCTGGCCAAGCTGCACCGCCTCGTCTATCGCGCCGACGAGCCCTTCTACGGCACCCATATGCATGCCAAGGATGCGGCGCTCGGCGTCATGACCAGCGGCGGCACCATCGCCAACGTCACCGCCCTCTGGCTGGCCCGCAACCGTGCCTGTGGCGACAACCTGTTCGCCCTCTATGAGCAGGGCTATTGCGGTGCCGTCATCCTGGGCTCGCGGCTGATGCACTACTCCTTCGACAAGGGGATGGATCTGCTGGGGCTGGGGGCGCGCAGCGTCTGGCGCCTCGAGACCGACCAGCATAACCGGCTCAGTCTGGCCGCGCTGGAGCAGGCGCTGGCCCAGTGCAAGGAGCAGAAGCTCAAGGTGCTGGCCCTGGTCGGTGTGGCCGGCAGCACCGATTTCGGCTCCATCGACCCGCTGCCTGAGCTGGCGGCCATCGCCGCTCGCGAGCAGATCCACTTCCACGTGGATGCCGCCTGGGGCGGCCCCACGCTCTTCTCCCAACGCTATCAAAGCTTGTTGGACGGCATCGACCAGGCCGACACCGTGACTCTGGATGGCCACAAGCAGCTGCTGGTGCCGCTCGGTACCGGCATGCTGCTCTGTCGCCAGCCGGATCTGATGATGACGGTGAAACGCGAGGCACCCTACGCCATTCGCGCCAGCTCCTTCGACCAGGGGCGCTTCACCTTGGAGGGCACCCGCCCCGCCAACGCCCTCTATCTGGATGCCGCCTTCCAGCTGCTGGGCCGTCAGGGCTATGCCCGGCTGATCGACGCCAACTACGACAGGGCGCGACGAATGGCAGAGCTCATCGACGCCAGCCCCGCCTTCGAGCTGATGTCAGCTCCGGTGATGAACCTGCTCTCCTATCGCTGCATCCCCTCTCATCTGCAGGGCAAGGTGCTGGACGAAGCCGCCAACGAACAGGTCAATGCCTTCAACGTCGCCCTGCAAAAGGCACAGCGCGCCGAGGGGCACAGTTTTGTCTCCCGCACCCAGCGGGCCGTGGGTCGCTACGGCGCCCAACCGCTCACCCTGTTGCGGGCCGTACTGCTCAATCCCCTCATCGAGGAGCGACATATTCGCGAGCTGCTGGCAGATCAGAAACGGTTGGGCGATGAGATCGCAGGGCAGCTATTTGGCTGAGGAACTGGCTGGCGAATGAGCGGTCTTATTCATTTGCCGTTGCCCATCGGGCAGGTACACTGGATGAAATTTTGCGTTCCACTCTTGAGGGCGACGAGCCAGACATGAAGCAATTTATTGAATTTATTCCCCTTATCGTTTTCTTTGCGGTCTACAAGTTCTACGACATCTACATGGCCACCGGCGCCCTGGTGGTGGTGACCGGTCTGCAGCTCGCCTACAGCTGGGTTCGCTATCGCAAGATCGAGAAGATGCAGCTGTTCACCTTCCTGCTGGTCGGCTTCTTTGGCGGCCTGACCGTCATCTTCCACGACGACACCTTCATCAAATGGAAAGTGACCGTCATCAACGTACTGTTCGCGCTGGGCCTGCTCATCAGCCGCTACGGCTTTGGCAAGAACCTGATCAAGCAGATGCTGGGCAAGGAGCTGCAGGCGCCGGACCCCGTCTGGGATCGGGTCAATCTCGGCTGGGTCGGCTTCTTTACCCTCTGCGGCCTGCTCAACCTCTATGTGGCCTTCAACCTGCCGCAGGAGGTGTGGGTCAACTTCAAGGTGTTTGGCCTGCTCGGCATGACCCTGGTGTTCACCCTGCTGAGTGGTGTCTATCTCTATCGCCACCTGCCTGCCGAGCAGCTGACCAAGCAAGAAGACGAACTGAAAAAATAACCGCCATCAGAAAAGGATCCTCTCATGTGGTATCTCATCTACTCCGAAGATGTTCAGGGCAGCCTGCCGCTGCGCAAGCAGGCGCGCCCGGCCCATCTGGCCAGGCTGCAAGCCCTGCAGGATGAGGGACGGCTGCTCACCGCTGGCCCCAACCCGGCCATCGATGCCGAGGATCCGGCCGATGCCGGCTTTACCGGCAGCACCGTCATCGCCGAATTTGCTTCGCAGGCGGATGCCAAGGCCTGGGCCGATGCCGACCCCTATGTGGCGGCAGGTGTCTATGCCAAGGTGACCATCAAGCCGTTCAAGAAGGTCTTCTGACCCAACGCGAATAGAGAAATAACAAAAGGCCGGACTGGCAGTTCACGCCAGTCCGGCCTTTTTGTATCCCGATATCCCGTTTTATGCCTTGGCCACGAACCAGGGGTTGAGGATGTCGGGCTTGTTGTAGCGCAGCGGCGAGCCATCGAGCTGGGTGACTCTGCCGCCAGCCCCTTCCAGCACCGCCTGCGCCGCCCCTGTATCCCACTCGCAGGTCGGGGCGAGGCGCGGATAGAGTTCGGCCCCCCCCTCGGCGATTATGCAGAACTTGAGCGAACTTCCCATGGAGACCAGCTCTATCTCGCCCCACTCCATGTCACCAAAGCGCGCCAGGTAATCGAGGGTCTCCTGTGACAGGTGATTGCGGCTGCCCACCACTCGCCAGGGTGTGCCTTCCTGATGAGGTCGGGTCTGGATAGCCTCACGCTTGCCATCGGCAATGCGCCAGGCCCCCACGCCCTTGCCGCCATACCAGAGCCTGTCCAGTACGGGTGCATAGACCAGACCCCACAGTGGCTGGCCATGCTCGATCAGCGCGATATTCACAGTGAACTCGCCGTTGCGGGAGACGAACTCCTTGGTGCCATCGAGCGGATCCACCAGCCAATAGCGGGACCAGCCGAGTCTCGCCGCCATCACCTCGGGGGAGGACTCTTCCGACAGCACGGGAATGTCGGGGGTGAGCCGGGCCAGCGCCGCGACAATCAGCTCGTGCGCCCCCTTGTCGGCGGCAGTCAGCGGACTCTCGTCCCCCTTGTACTCCACCGTAAAGGGTTGACTGTAGATGGCCATGATGACCTCGCCGGCGGCGCGGGCGATGGGCTCCAGCTCGGAGATTGCGGGAAAAAACATGGAAAAAGACATCCTGGTCAAATGGTTGAAGCAGTGTACCCATTTTGGATAGAGGAGGCTTATAGCCGTTTGCTCTGACTTATACAGTGTCAGATATGACAGACAAAAAGTGGCGCGACTGGACTAATCCTCAATAGCGAAACCCACAACACAAGGACGTGACGCCATGAACTACAAGACCCTGACCGCCACCTTGCTGCTGAGCTGCCTGCCGCTGCTCAGCCAGCCCCTGCTGGCCGCCGACAAGCCCGCCGCCAAACCGGCCACCACGGTTGCCACCGCCAAGGAGAGTGGCAAGGTGAACCTGAATACCGCCAGTATCAACGAGTTGACCGCGCTCAAGGGCATCGGCGAGAAGAAGGCACAGGCCATCGTCGATTATCGCGAGAAACAGGGCAAGTTCACCACTGTTGACCAGCTTGCCGATGTCAGCGGTATCGGCCCGGCCACGCTGGAAGCAAATCGGGACATGATCATCGTCAAGTAACCGATTCCCCCCACTTCCATCCTGAGGGCAGCCTGTGGCTGCCCTATTTTTCTTCGGGTATCATGAGCCCACTTTGTATCTCTGGACTCTCTCCATGAAAAAGACACCTCTCGTTGTACGCAAAGCCGTTCTTCCCGTTGCCGGTCTGGGTACCCGCATGCTGCCCGCCACCAAGGCCATCCCCAAGGAAATGCTGCCCGTCGTCGACAAGCCACTGATCCAGTATGTGGTGCGCGAAGCCATCGCGGCCGGCATCAAGGAGATCATTCTGGTTACCCACTCAAGCAAGAACTCCATTGAGAACCACTTCGACAAGAGTTTCGAGCTGGAAGCAACCCTCGAGAAGCGGGTCAAGCGTCAGCTGCTGGAAGAGGTGCAACACATCTGCCCGAAAGACGTCACCATCATGCACGTGCGTCAGGGTGAAGCCAAAGGGCTGGGTCACGCGGTACTCTGCGCCCGCCCGCTGATCGGCGACAACCCGTTTGCGGTGCTGCTGCCGGACGTGCTGATCGACGAGGTGGCCAGCGATCTCAAGCAGGACAATCTGGCCGAGATGGTGCACATGTTCGAAGAGAACCACATCAGCCAGATCATGGTGGAAGCCGTCCCCGAGAGCGAAGTGGACAAATACGGTATCGCCGACATCAAAGGTGAGGTGCTGAGCGAGGGCATGTCCCTGCCAATGCAGGCCATTGTCGAGAAGCCGCCTCGCGAAGAGGCCCCCTCCAATCTGGCGGTGGTCGGCCGTTACGTGCTCTCTTCCAACATCTGGCCGCTGCTGGAACGCACCCCCGCCGGTGCCGGTGACGAGATCCAGCTGACCGACGCCATCGCCATGCTGATGGAGCAGGAGCAGGTCAACGCCTACTTCATGAAAGGGCGCAGCCATGACTGTGGCAGCAAGCTGGGTTACATGAAAGCCAACGTGGAATATGCCGCGCGCCATCCGGAGCTGAACGGCGAATTTATCAATTGGCTGAAGCAGTTTACCAAGCAGCTGTAATCGCTTAATATTTGACCAAACGAAAGAATATTATACTGGGCATCATTCGATGCCCTTTTTCATTTTATAAACAAATATTCAACCATTGATAGATAAAATATCGCTAAATCATAATATTGTAATTTAATCACGCTTGTTCTATAAGGATTAAGGCTTGTTCCTAGCCCTTGCATAAAATTTCTAAAAAAATATAAGACACAGGTGGAAGTTCCAATGAATAATCCGTCCAAAGGGACCTTTTTAGGTCACCCTAAAGGGCTTTTTTTGCTCTTTAGTACCGAACTGTGGGAGAGATTCTCCTACTACGGCATGCGTGCCGTGCTCGTGCTCTATCTGACTGACATGACTGCCAACGGCGGGATGGGCTGGACTCAGGCCGATGCCCTCAAGCTGTACGGCATCTATACCGGTCTGGTCTACATCACCCCGATCATCGGCGGCTGGTTGGCTGATACCTTCCTGGGTCAGCGTCGCGCCATCCTGTTCGGTGCCGTCTTGATGGCCGCCGGCCAGTTCACGCTGGCCCTGCCCCACGCCATGTTCCCGGACATGGTCAACACAGTGTTCTATTCAGGTCTTGGCTTGCTGATCGTGGGTAACGGTCTGTTCAAACCGAACATCTCCACCATGGTGGGTGACCTGTATCAGGAAGGTGACCACCGTCGCGACGGTGCCTTCACCATCTTCTACATGGGCATCAACCTGGGCTCCCTGCTGGCCGGCGTGATCTGTGGCGCAGCCGCCACCGCCTACGGCTGGCAAGCCGCCTTCGTCAGCGCCGGTATCGGCATGCTGCTCTCTCTGGTAGTACAGGCCACCATGGCCCAGCGTTTCCTCGGTGATATCGGCCGCGTGCCGGCCGCCCAGCGCGCCGCCGAGCAGCGCTCCAAAGAGCAGAAGGCTCCGCTGACCAAGCAGGAAGTGGATCGCATCAAGGTCATCCTGGTGCTGGGTCTGTTCACCATCATCTTCTGGGCCGGCTTCGAGCAGGCTGGCGGTCTGATGAACCTGTACGCACAGGAGTATACCGACCGCATGATCGGTAGCTTCGAAGTACCGACCGCCTGGTTCCAGTCCCTGAACCCCTTCTTCATCATCACCCTAGCACCCATCGTGGCCGCCATCTGGATCAAGCTCGGCAAGAAAGAGCCGAACTCCCCGGTGAAGTTCGCCATGGGTCTGCTGTTCCTCGCCGTGGGCTTCCTGTTCATGATCGGTGCCGTGCTGGAGCAAGGTGGTGATCAGGCCGTCAAGACCTCCATGTTCTGGCTGGTCGGCGCCTACCTGTTCCACACTCTGGGCGAGCTCTGCCTCTCCCCGATCGGCCTCTCCATGGTGACCAAGCTGGCTCCGCTGCGCCTGGCCTCCCTGATGATGGGTGCCTGGTTCGGCTTCGTGGCTCTCGCCAACTATGCCGCCGGCTTCATCGGCTCCTTCGTCGGCGAGTCCGGTGCCATGGCCATCTTCGGTGGCATCGCGCTGGCAGCCGTCATCAGCGCCCTGATCCTGCTGACCATGGCCAACCGCCTGGTCTACTGGATGCACGGTGCCGAAGGTCCGGCCAAAGAGCCGCAGGAACACGACAAGAAGCTGCAATCTGCCACCGTCTAAGCGGTCAAGATTGTAAGCAACAAAGAGGGCGCCCATGGGCGCCCTCTTTGTTTGTGGCCGTCTGACAAGGCCTCAATGATGTCGAACCTGCACATGCAGGGCACTGCCGCTGTCACTGCGAAACTGCAGGTCAAAGGGTTCATGCCAGCTGCGCCTGTGCAAGGCGTAGTGGCTGGTATGCAGCAGGCCGAGCGGCAGGCCGCCGGAGCGCACCAGCCAGTGGGGCGAGGTCAGCCCGGCATTGGCAAAGACCAGCCCGTCCTCCTGATCAAACAGCAGTGCGGCCATGGCAAACGAGTGGCGCAGGCCGGATTCGATCAACTGCAGATTGAGGTAGTCGAGCAGCCGATGGGGTTGAGTCAGCAACAGGCTCTCGCCGCGCTGAAACTGGCGATAGGGCCCGTTCATCAGGGAGCGCACCAGGGCCCCGCAAAACGCCGCATCCACCCCGAGCACCGGCAGCTCCATCACCAGCACCAGCAGCTTGTCATCCACCTTGAAGGTATCGGGAATGAACAGGTTGCCCATCCCCTTGAAGGTCACCTGCCAGGGGCCCCACTCCTGCAGACCGGGTGGCTTCAACCAGGCCAGCAACCGGGTGGCCGCCTTGTCGTGCTCGCGGAAAAAATCCATGTGATCCATCAACTCCAGCTGCTGCCCATAGCCGTGGTTGGCCGCCAGACACTGCTCTATGCTACGGCGCACCTGACCGAAGTCCGAGATGGGCTTGAGCAGAAAGTCGCGGGCGCCGGCACGCAGCGCCCGTTCGACCGCCTCCATCTTGCTCTGGGCCGAGATAACGATGACAGGGGTATGAGGATAACGGGCAGAGAGACAGGCGATCACCTCATGGCCATCCATGTTGGGCATGTTCAGGTCACACAAGACAACATCGGGGTGGTAAAGCGCGGCGGCGGAGAGACCTTCGATACCGTCTTCAGCCTGGAAGACGCAGGCACCATCGTGCTCGAGATAATTTACCAAGGAGTGGCGAAAAACGACCTCGTCTTCCACCACCAGGATCCGTAATCCGGCTTTTGACATCTTGATAAAGCTCTTATTAGTCAACCAGTTATTTAGCTTCAAGCCTAGACCATAACCGACTGCACTGACCAATCGGATGATAGAATAATCTCCATTAAAGCTATGCCAGATAGCTATTTAGACCGTCAACTGTTTGAAATAAAGCAGGTAATGAGGTTACCCGAAAACCAGCCTTGTCCTGCTGGCATCGCTTCGGCCCTGCAAGGGAGTCATACGGAAGACAATCACTCCCCTGACGCGCGCGGGCAGAGATCGGCTGCGCCCCCGCCCTGCTGCATCTCCCCCAGCCACCATCAATTGTATGCAGCCCCGCCATGGGGGATAATGCCCCTCAATTTCGTCGATGAAGCATGCCATGACCCCAGCCGAATACAGCGCCCTCGCCCACCCCAGATTGTCCCATCCTGCCCGCAGCCTCTATACCCTGCAGCTGCGTCGGCTGGTGCTGGAAAATCAGCTGGCTAGGCTCAACTACCCGGAGCTTGGGCGGGCGCTGGCAGTGGTCGACCCGGGCGATCCCAGCGGCTTCTCCTTTCAGGTCAATGCCCGCCAGCTGACCGAACTGTTTGACGAGCTGATGGAAGCCGGCCTGCTGCAGGTCGAGAGCCAGACCGAGAGTGAGCACTACCATCAGTGTCCGTTCCAGCTGCCGCTGCTGACCCAGCGGGTGCGCAGCCCCCTGCCGGAGCGCCCCTTCCAGATGCACCTGCAGTGGCGCCCGGATGAAGAGTTGCCCGCCCTCGCCCGCCTGTGCGGTGTGATCGATACCAGCTACAGCGAAGAGGATCTCGGCGAGTTCATCGCCTACTGGCTGGGACGGCCCGAGGTATTCGACTCCCAGCACCAGTGGATGCTCAAGTTCATTCGTGCCCTCAAGACCCGCCGTTACGCCCGCCGCCAACCGATGAGCGTGACCGGCTATCAGCAAGTCACCCCGGAGCCGGTGGAGGCGGGCCCGAGCAAGCGGGCGCAGGAGATGATCGAAGAGGCCAAGCGGCTGGCCGCGCAGCGCCAGGATCCGGATAATGATTGAAGAAGGCCCCTGCCAGCAGGCAAAATCAGACCCCAGTCCCCACCCAGACCGAGCAGAAGGAGCACTCCATGACTGACCCGCACGATCCCCTGCGCCAGGAGCTGGAAGAGATCGAGGCCAAACGCCGGAAGATCGCCAAGGCCAAGCAGGAGCAACGGATGCACGACCCCGAATTAAGCCGCCACGTCAGCGGTCTGCTCGAGCGTATTCGCCGCCTGCAGGCCCAGACCGGTGGCAGCCAGTACGACTATGAAACCCTGCGCAAGGAGTACGACGCCAAGGCCAACGCCGAGGTGCGCGAACTGCAGAAGGTGGCGCGCCAGGAGCGGATCCAGAAGCTGATCGCCCAGGCCGACCTCAACCCGGACTGGGTGTTCGAGCGCATGGATGCCGGCGACCCCGCGCTGCAATACCCCATCGAGACGGCCCGTTACTTCATCAGCGGTTTCGAACACTGGGAGAAGAGCGGCGGTGGCTGCATGCTGATCTATGGCGACTACGGCACCGGCAAGTCGACCCTGGCCGGCGCGGTGGCGCACGAGCTGATCGAACGCCACCAGAAGTCGGTAATCTTCCAGCAGTGGGCCTCCATCGTTGATCGGCTGTTCTTCAACGTCATCCAGGATCAGGAGGAGCGCAACCAGTACCGGCGCGCCCTGGAAGAGGTTGACCTGCTGATCATCGACGAGGTGGCGGCCAATCGTGCCAAGATGGCGGAGAGCCAGTCCAGCTTCCTCGGCCACCTGCTGCGCCGTCGCCGCAACCTCTCAAAAAGCGTCATCCTCATCACCAACCACAGCCCCCAAAGCCTGCATCAGGCCATCGGCGACTTCAGCTTCGAGGCGATCAAGGCGTTCAACCCGGTGGATATCCACCTGAGCGGCCCCAGCCGTCGTCCCAATATCGGCCACTACAACGGCTGATGCTGCGTGAGCCGGGTGTCTCCGGCTCACCGTTTTCTCTCCTGCCAGACAAATAAAAACAACTCTCATTTACAACATCTCTTCCGCCCTCTAGGCTAGTCCTTTCACTCAAGGGAGCCGCACCATGCCAACCACACTCATCTTCGGAGCCAGCCGCGGGCTGGGCCGCGCCTTCACCGGGCAAGCGCTGCAACTTGGCCACAGGGTCGTCGCCCTGGTGCGCCATGCCGACATGGCCGCCGAGCTGCAATCGCTGGGCGTCGACGTCATCAGCGGGGATGCCCTGGACCCGCAGGCAGTGGCAGCCGCCTGCCGGCATGCCGGTCGCGATGCCTACGTGGTCTCCACTCTCGGCAGCTTTCGCCAGGTTGAGCCCGTCGACTACCTTGGCAACCGCCAGGTGATCGACGAGATGGAGCGCGCCGGACTCAAGCGCCTGCTGCTGGTCACCTCCCTCGGCTGTGGCGACAGCTGGCAATATCTGCCCGAGCGGGCACGGGCCGCCTTTGGCCACGAGGTGCGGCTCAAGAGCCTGGCGGAGAGCTGGCTGCAGACCAGCACGCTGGCGTGGACCATACTGCGCCCGGCCGGCCTGCAGGATGGCATAGCTACCGGTGCGGCCGTGCTGAGTCAGGGCAAGGAGATGCATGGCCTGGTACGCCGGGCCGACGTCGCCGCCTGCGGGCTGCGTCTGCTGACCGACGAGGCGACAGCAGGCCAGATCTACGCCATCGGCGACCCAAGCCTCAGCCGGGCATGAGCCACCGCCATAGCAAAACGGTCAGCCCAGGGGCTGACCGTTTTGCTTTCGGGGAACACCTAACCGGCGGAGGGCTCGCTCACAGCATCCCGCGCCAGAGCGACCGGGCGAACCTTTCGCCTCTGGGATTGACGCCAGCCCAGCAGCAGACACGCCAGGGCGCCATACAGCAGCGCCAGCCCCCACAACTGCCACCAGTAGTGGGAGACCTGAGCAAACTCAGCCCCCATCTGGTTGAGACGCAAAAAACCCTCGATGGCCGGAGTGCTCGGTACCCACTGGGCCAGCCAGTTGAGCGGCGCCGGAATGAGTTCCAACGGCCAGATGAAGCCGGCCAGGAAGACCAGCGGCAAGGAGGAGACAAGCACCACCTGGGTCGGCAGATCGCGCCGGGTAAAGAGGGCCCCCAGCGCGACGCCAAACCAGGTCGTGGCCAGCAGGAACGGCAGGGTGAACAGCCAGAGTGTGGCCGGCTCGGTGGTACGCGCGATATCGTAGTGATCGAAGCAGAAGCCGAAGAAGTAGCTCACCGGCAGCACGAACAGCCCCCCCACCACCAGAGTACGGGCCAGCAGCAGTGGCAGGACGGGCGCATCCTGCCAGTAGCCTGACTCGCCGCGCTGGCTGCGCTGGTTCTGGGTCGCCCCCAGGATGCCGGTGCCCATCAGCAGCACCTGATGCAGGATCAGCACGAACACCGCCGGCACCACGTAGTTCACATAGCCCATGGTCGGATTGAACACCGGCAGTACGTTGAGGGCCACCGCATTCCAGCCCATGGCCGCCTGCGGCAGCGCCTCGCCGTGACTCAGCAGCCTGGCCACCTTCACCTGGGCGGCCAGGGTGCCACCCGCCTGGGCCAGCCCCTCGGCGATGGTGCCGTAAACCAGGAAGTAGGAAGCATCGCCGGCATAGCTCAGGGTCACGCTCTTGCCCAGCATCAGATCCCGATAGAAGTGATTGGGGATGTGCAGGATCCCGCTCGCCTCGCCGGCCATCATCCGCTGGCGAGCCTCATCCAGCGAGCTGGCCCGGGCCACCAGTTTTACCTGCGGCGTCGCATCGGCCATGAACTCCAGCTGACGGGAGAGCTGGCTGCCATCCTCGTTGACCACCACCACCGCCTCTTCCCGCGGCAATTGATGCAGGTAGGGCTGCGGATAGAGGAAGGAGTAGAAGAAGACGCCGCCAAACAGGGTGAGCATGATGGCCCTGTCCGCCAGCAGGGTACGCAGCTCGAGACGCAGCAGATCCCGGAATCCCATCATGGCTTGAGTTCCTCTTGTGACTGGGCTGCGCTCGCCTGTGCCCGGTAACGGCGCACGACCAGCAACAGGGGCAGCAGAAACAGCAGCAGGGCGCCGAACTGCGGCAGCGCTGCCGCCAGCGGTTGACCGTAGTTGGTCTGGCCGATCTGCAGCTCGACATAGTGAGAGATGGGCAGCAGGCTGCGCCAGAACTGGGCGAAATCCCCCATGGCGCTGACCGGAAAGGTGACCCCCATAAAGGCGAACCCCGGCGCCGTGTAGGCCCCCGCCAGCGACAGAGCCCGGGCCGGATCCCGAATGACGGCGTAGAAGAAGGCCCCCATGCTGACGCAAGCGGCCGAGGCCAGCCCCAACCCCACCGTCAGCACCAGCCAGCTGCCGTGCATGGGATAGGCAAAGCCCTTGAACAACAGCAGCGTCCAGAGCAACCCCCAGCCCCAGCCGATCAGCACGTGGGGCAGCAGGGTTCGCCAGAGCCCGAACCAGACCCCTTTGGTGGTCCAGTCCAGTCCCAGCCGGTCGGTGCGGGCCAGCGCATTGAGTCCGTAGAGCACCACCAGGATCTGCCACACCGCAGGCAGGATGGCGCTCAGCAGAAACTGGGCATAACTGACATTGAGGTTGTAGAGCGCCGTTACCTGACTGTTGATGGGCACCGCCTGGCCGAGCGCCCCGGGCAACGCCTTGCCGTCGGCCATCGCCGTCAGCACGCCGACCTGGCCGTTGAGGGTTCCCACCACCTGAGCCAGCGCCGAGTTGACCAGCTTGGCGATCAGGATGAACTGGCCGTTGTTGAACACGGTGACCCGCGGCTGGGTGCCTTGCCTGGCATCCCGCTCGAGATGATCGGGCAGCACGACCAGGGCGTAGATATCGCCTCCCCGCAGGGCGTTGGCCCCTTCAGCGATGGAGTCGAACTGTCGCGCGACCTTGAGCCCGGCGGAGGCATCCAGCGAATAGGCCAGCTGGCGCGACAGCACGCTCTGGTCCAGATCCACCAGACCTATCTTGAGATCCCGCGCCAGCCCGGCAGAGAAGATCCAGCAGAGGATCCCCATCAGCAGCAGGGGCAGCCAGCTTGCCAGCGCCCGGCCGAACGGATCCTGCCACAGCAACCGCCATTCGCGTCCCATCAGAGCTCAACCAGCACGCTCATGCCGACCCGCAGCCCCTCGACCGGTTGCAGCGGGCGCGCCTCCACCTGGAAGCTCTTCATGTCAAAGCCCTGGCGGGTGTCGGTGGCGCGCCAGGTGGCAAAGTCCCCCATCACGGCCACATGGGTCACCTTGAAACGCACCGTCTGCTCGCCAAGACCGGGGATGCGGGCATCGAACTCGGTGCCCAGCGCAAAGCGGGGCAACAGATCTTCACGCACGTGGAACTGGGCCCAGGCATCGTTCATGTCCAGCAGGGTCACCACGGGGAAGCCCTGCGGGGCCAGCTCGCCGCTGCGCAGCAGCACCTGGGATACTTCACCCGCATGCGGGCTATTGATGCGGGTGTCGGCCAGGTAGGCCTCCACTTCAGCCACCGAACCTGCCGCCATCTTGGCCTGCTCGCGGGCCGCGATCTTGGTCTCTTCCCGCGCCCCTTCCAGGGTCATCTGATACTGTTGCCAGGCCATGCCTTCGCTGTACCTGGCCGCCTGCCAGGCCGTCCAGGCCTCATCACGTTTTTGCAGCGGCATCACGCCATCCCGGTGCAGGCTGGCAATGCGCTCGTAGGTCTTGCCGCGCAGCAAGGCGGCCGCCTTGGCCTTTTGCCACTGATCCTTGGCGGCGGCAATCTGCTGCGCGCGCGCCCCCTTCTCGGCCTCTTGCGCCATGGCACCGGCCGCGGCCTGGCCCGCCTTGGCCTGGCTCAGTTTGGCTTCAATCTCGGGGCTCGCCAGGGTGAACACCAGCTGGTCCTTGGCCAGCTGATCCCCCTTCTTCACCAGCACCTCCTCGATGCGGCCCGCCACCTTGGAGGAAACAGAGTACTGCTGTGCCTCGATCTGCCCTTGCAGACGCACCGGCTCGGGTTGATAGGCCAGCCAGAAACGCCAGCCCAGCCAGATGACCAGCAACACCAGCGCCAATGGCAGCAGCAGCGGCTTGCCCTGGTTCATCTTCTTCTTGATGGGGGGATGACTCATGAATTCACCTCGGCAAACGGGCGACCCTTGGCGGTCGAAACAGACATGAAAATGGGAGCATGGCAGGCCGCGATCATGAGTTCACCTCGATCGCCTGCCCATGCTGATACTGGTTGAAGCTGTTCATCTGCCCGGAGAGGGCCAGCAGACGCGCCAGCGAAATGACGTATTGATAAGCGGCAGCGGCGCGCTGGGTCTTGACCCCGGCCAGCTGGTTGCGGGCATCCACCACATCGAGGGAAGTGGAGAGCCCCTGCCCGAATGCCTTGTCCCTAAGCAGCACGTTCTCCTCGGCCAGCGCCTGGGTGGAAGAGAGCGACTGGAACTCCTCCAGCCCCTGCGCCGCCTCGCGCCAGGTCTTCTCGACCAGCAACTCCAGATCCTGGCGGGTCTTGGCCTGCAGCAGATTGACCTGCAGCTCGGCGCTCTTGGCCGCCTGTACCGTCTCGGAGCGGCCGTCACGGCTCACCAGCGGCATGCTGACACCCACCCCGACCAGCCAGTCCGGGGTGGTCTTGGAGGCCAGCGAGTCATCCTCATAGAGGTTGTAGTTACCATACAGGAACAGCTCGGGGGCGTACTTGCCCTTCTCCAGCTTGATCATCCCCTGCGCCTGCTCCTTCTTGGCCGTCAGCAACTTGAGGCCGGGGTGCACCGCCAGCGTCTCCTGCACGAAGGCTGCGAGCTCAGGCATCTGCGGATTGATGAAGAGCTGGGTATCGGGCTCCGCCTGCTTGAGCTTGAGCATGTGGCCGAGGGCCAGCTGGGCAATCTCCAGGCTGCGACGCGCCTTCTGGGTATCGATACGGGCCCGGTCATAGGCTGATTGGGCGGAGAGACGCTCAACCCGGGCGATCTGGCCCTGGGCTTCCAGCTTCTTGGCATGCTCCAGGTGGTGAGCCAGCCCCTGCTCGATCTCCTGCTTGGTCTGCACCACCTGGGCCGCCAGCACCACCCCGAAATAGGTCTGGGAGAGGCTCTCGAAGGTGGACTGCTGCTTGAGCACCAGCAACTGCTGCGCCTCGCTCACCTGGGCCTGGCGAATGTCCTGTGCCGCATCGATGCGACCACCGGTGAACAGCGGCCACAGCATCTTGACCGAGCTGGTCACCACGTTCTGTTTGGTGAGGGGGGTGACGAAGTCATTGGGCGTCAGCTTGAGCGCCTGCATGAGGGGCGCCAGTACCTTGCCGAACTCAGGATGACTGGCGATGGGGTTGAGGTCCATCATGTCCAGTTCCACCGGCTGATCGAGGTGGGTGTAGCTGGCCCCCACGTCCACCTTGGGCAGATACATGGCCTTGGCGGCTTCGCGCAGCTGTTGCGCCCGCTCAACCCCGGCCTGTTCCGCCGCCAGCCCGTCATCCTGTTGAATGACCCGGCTCCAGGCTTCGCTGAAACTGACCGTCTGAGCCTGGGCCGAGCCCAGCATGGCGCCAAGCAGACACGGGTAGAGAGATTTGATGAACCTTGCCGTCATACGTCCCCAATCTGTTTGTAATGAATTTGTTTGGAGTCTTTGCTCGATACAAGCTCGCTATCATAACGCAAACCCGTCCGGGATGGGGACAGGCAAATCATGGTCCCCCTCATCCAATTGGCCCCACCGCTTCGCTTCGACAATCTGTCCGATTTTCAAGCACTCCTGATTTTGCAAGCCTTGGCGCGACGTTTTTTTCAGAAAAAAATGGCTGACGCTCAAATACTAACCTTTTCTCCTGACTAAAAAATGCGTAATATACGCCGCCCTAAGCCGATGGTAACCGTGGAATGCAGATAGGTCCCCACACGCTTGAAACTCCCCTGATCGTGGCTCCCATGGCCGGTGTAACAGACCGACCATTCCGTGAACTTTGTTTGCGGCTGGGTGCCGGCATGGCCGTTTCCGAGATGCTGCTGGCCAACCCGGATGTCTGGGATACCCAGAAAACCCGGATGAGAATGGATCACTCTGCTGAAGGGGGCTTGCGATCGGTCCAGATTGCCGGAGCCGACCCCGAGATGATGGCGTTTGCCGCCCGCTACAACGTGGAGCAGGGCGCTCAGATCGTCGACATCAACATGGGATGTCCGGCAAAAAAAGTGAATAAGAAGCTGGCAGGTTCCGCCCTGTTGCGCCAACCCGACCTGGTCAGATCCATCTGCCGGGCCGTGGTGGACGCAGTGGACGTGCCTGTCACCTTGAAGATCCGCACAGGATGGGATCCGGATAACCGCAATGGCGAGGAGATCGCCCGAATCGCCGAAGATTGCGGTATCGCGGCCCTCGCCGTGCATGGTCGTACCCGTGCCTGTCTCTACAAGGGCGAAGCGGAGTACGACACTATCAGGGCGATTAAGCAGGCCGTATCGATTCCTGTTGTCGCCAATGGCGACATAGACAGCCCGGAGAAGGCCCGGTATGTCCTCGACTATACCGGTGTTGATGCCGTGATGATCGGCCGTGCTGCGCAAGGACGACCCTGGATTTTCCGGGAAATCCGTCATTTTCTTGAGACGGGCACCAAGCTGCCACCTCCCGACAGGGAAGAGGTTCGCACCCTGATGAACGAGCATGTAACCAACCTGCACCAGTTTTATGGTGCATATCTGGGAGCGCGCATTGCCCGTAAACATGTGGGCTGGTATCTGGATGAAGAAGAGACGGGCCGAGAATTCCGTAAGCACTTCAATGCCCTGGATTGTGCAGACGCACAACTCGAGGCACTCGAAGCGTATTTCGATGGATTAGGTTAACGCATAACTAAAGAGCCGACCGAATATGTTCGAACAAACCCTGACTTCTGATGCATTGGTAACAACTACTCACAATCACGCTGCCGAGCCGACCCAGCGCCCCCTGCGTGACTCTGTGCAACAGGCCCTGCGTAACTACCTGGCCCAGTTGAACGGTCAGGAAGTGATTGATCTGTACGATATGGTTCTCTCCGAAGTCGAAGCTCCCATGCTGGACGTGATCATGCAGTACACCCGTGGCAACCAGACTCGCGCTGCCGTGATGATGGGGATCAACCGCGGTACTCTGCGCAAGAAACTCAAGCGCTACGGCATGAACTGATTTCAGTCATCCTGCTGCAGTGCAGACGAAGGCGTATCCCAGCAATGGGATACGCCTTTTTCTATGGACGACGTTTATCTTCTCACTCCACCGCCAGCTTGATGCCAAGCCCTACGAACAAGCCTCCCATCACACGGTTGAGCCAGGTATTCAGCCTTGCAGGCAGCCTCACCTTGCGGCTCGCATAGGCGGTCGAGAAAGCCAGCAGATGGCACCAGATCATGCCGTTGAAATTGAAGATGCAGCCCAGCACGATGAATGCCAGCGCTTTTTGCGGCGCATCTGGCGCGATGAACTGGGGCACAAAGGCAAGGAAGAACAGGGCCACCTTGGGGTTGAGCACATTGGTCAGTAACCCTTGCCGGAAGATCTGGCCATAGGAGAGCACAGGCAGGGACACAGCCTCTTCAGCCGATACCCGGCCTCCTCCCCCTTGCCTGAACATGGATAAGCCGAGATAGACCAGATAAAGCGCGCCCATCAACTTGATGACGGCAAACAGCTCGGCCGAGGCGTTCAGCAGAGCGGACAATCCCAACGCAGCAGCCAGCACGTGCACCATGGTGCCGGACCCTATCCCCAGTGCCGCCATGGAGCCTGCCCGCCAGCCCTGGGAGCCGCTGCGCAGCATGATGAGCAGGGAGTCCGGCCCCGGCATCATATTCAACAGCAGGCCTGACAGGATAAACAACGCCAGATCGTGGATCCCCAACATACACAGCTCCCTTGTCGATGAAGTTCACAGTCTAAGGATCCCGCAGCCCTTGTCATCCCCTGCCAGAGCAATAGTGATCATCAACAAAAAGAATGGCCATCCTGTTGCGCCATCAGAACCTTGGCTAACGAATAGCAGAGTAACAACGGGGAATAGCGGATGAATGAAGGCAGAAAAGATGCCTCACAGGGTTTAAATGGAAGTAGATCGAATCAACATAGAACAGCCCTGTGCGGAGCGAATAGAGAGGGAATAGCACGGGAAATTGTGCTGAAATGACTGAATTTCAGGC
>NZ_CDBH01000066.1 GCF_000820305.1 Aeromonas dhakensis | reverse complement strand
TGATGTAGCGCTTGTTCCAGTTGAGGCGAATACCCAGCACCTCTTCACCCTTGTGCATCCCCTTGCAGACGATCCCCTTGTCAGGAATGGCGCCGGCATCGGAGCCCGCTTCCGGCCCGGTCAGGGCGAAGCAGGGCACTTCCTTGCCGTTGGCCAGCCCTGGCAGCCAGAAGTCCTTCTGGGCCTGGGTGCCGTAGTGCATCAGCAGCTCGCCCGGGCCGAGGGAGTTCGGCACCATGACGGTGACTGCCACGCTCAGGCTCTTGGTCGCGATGCGGGTAACGATGGTGGAGTTGGCAATCGCGGAGAACTCACGGCCGCCGTAGGATTTCGGGATGATCAGGGAGAAGAAGCCTTCCTTCTTCAGATAGTCCCACACCGGTTCCGGCAGGTCTTTGGTTTCGTTGACGATCTTGAAGTCGTCGACCATGGCGAGCAGGGTTTCGACCTGGTTGTCGATGAAGGCCTGCTCCTCGGCGGTCAGCTCGGCCTTGCCGTAGCCGTGCAGTTTTTTCCAGTCGGGGTTGCCGCGAAACAACTCGCCATCCCACCAGACGGAGCCAGCTTCCATGGCCTCCCGCTCGGTGGCAGACAAGGGCGGCAGTATCTTCTTGAAGATGCCGAACACCGGGCGGGTGACCACCTTTTTACGGATGGAGGGCACGCCGAGCACGACGGCTATCGCCAGCACCAGCAGGATAAGCAATGTGATCATACTCAAGTTCCTTCTATTTCACTGTTTCCGTTGATTTATTGTTGGTTGTTACACGGCCAGGGAGAGCCTGGTCGACTCCACGGGCGCCCCGACACCGGACGCCAGATAAGGAATGACGTTGCGTACCAGCCCCTCCACATCGAGCTGCTGGCCGAAATCGGCCTGGGCGATGTCGCGCAGCGCATCGGCCGAAGCCATGGTGAACACGACGGTACCCAGGGTGAAGTGCAGCCGCCAGAACAGATCCGCCGGCGACAACTCCGGGTTGGCCTTGGAGATGGCCTGGGTGATCCGCTGCAAAATGGGGCCGTAATGGGCGGTGATGAAGCGGCGCAGGTGACCCTGGCTGTCGATGTAGCCACGTCCCAGCAGCTGCATGAAGATGGCCGGGCCGTTGGTGCGCACAGCCACCAGCTTCATCAGGGGGTCGACGAAACTCTCGAACACCTGCAGCAAGGTCAGCTGCTCCTGCGCCATCAGGGTATGCAGGCGTGCATCCAGCTCGGGCATGAACAGGCTCAGATAGCGATCGAGCACCGCCTGGATCAGCTCCTTCTTGGAGCCGAAGTGGTAGTTCACCGAGGCCAGGTTGACATCCGCCTCGCTGGTGATCAGACGCAAAGAGGTATCGGCGAACCCCCGTTCGGCAAACAACACCTCGGCGGCATCGAGAATGCGGTTTTTGGTATCGATTTTACTCACAGGACACCTCACTTAAACGAATGTTTAAAAAGTACGTTTCACAACCTTTTGTGTCAAGAGAATGTGAACAGGTGTTAGTGAAATGTTTTTCGTGAAAATGGGGAACAAGGCGGGAACTTCACGGACGAATCGGACTCTATATCTATGCCACTGCAATTAAACATTAAGTCTCGCCCAACCTGCTCCATGCTAGTTGGGCATTTTTTTACCCTGCTGATATCCAGAACCTTGGCAAACGGGCAAAAAAAACCGTCGCAGGGCGCGACGGCGGGGAAATGAGGTTGCACCATCCTGATCCAACCCATCGATGCGAGTTCAGGCTTTCATCGATACATCCATCATGGCCGCCAAGCGTGTTCAAACTTTGTCAACCTGCCCTCAATTTGTGACAAAGTATGACAAGCCACGACATGGTCTCGACCCGCTGCCTTTGCTATGCTGGCCCCTCACGCCAGAGGGGAAGATGAGATGAAGTACACGGTCGATACCCACACCCACACCGTCGCCAGCACCCACGCCTACAGCACCATTCACGACTACCTGCCCATCGCGAAGGCAAAGGGGATCAAGCTGTTCGCCACCACGGATCATGGCCCCGACATGGCAGATGCCCCCCACTTCTGGCACTTCGTCAACCTGCACGTATTGCCACGGGTGGTCGACGGGGTCGGCATCCTGCGCGGCATCGAAGCCAACATCAAGAACATCGATGGCGAGATCGACTTCCCCGAGCGCTACGAGTCTCGGCTCGACATGATCATGGCGGGCTTTCACGAGCCAGTGTTCCCCCCCTGCGATCAGGCCACCCACACCCAAGCCATGATCAACGCCATCAAGAGCGGCCGGGTCGACATGATAAGCCACCCCGGCAATCCCGCCTTCCCCATCGATATCCAGGCCGTGGTCAAGGCAGCGGCAGAGTATCGGGTGGCGCTGGAGCTCAACAACTCCTCCTTCAGCCACTCCCGCCCGGGTAGTGAAGGCAACTGCCGCGCCATCGTCGAGGCGGCGCGGGACATGGGTGCCTACCTCACCTTCGGCTCCGACTCCCACGTGGCCTTCAGCCTCGGGGATTTCGAGCACTGCCACCGGCTGGTGACCGAGGCCGGCTTCCCCGAAGAGCGGATCCTGGCGCGCTCCCCCCGCGCCCTGCTCGATTTTCTCGAAAGCCGCGGCCGGGGCCATATTCCGGAGTTCGCCGACCTCTGACATTGGCCGTAACTCCATGAGCTCACTCATAAAACCGAGTGCAGCTCATTGACTTGCCCCCGGGTTTTCAGGAATCTAGTGGCACGCCGGTATAGCTCAGTTGGTAGAGCANNTATGCGGCGTTGTTGTTTATAGGATGTCTAGGCTCTGCTGCATGGGGCTGGCCGGCTTGAACCGGCTAGCCTGCAAACCTCTCTGTTCATAGCAGCAACAGATTGTCCTGCCGATTGGAGGCGGTCACCAGCACCGGGATGGACTTGGAGGTCGGGGTAAACGAGCCCGCCCCTATGCTGTCGATGGGCACCAGCGGGTTGGTCTCCGGATAGTAGGCCGCGATGTTGCCGCGCGGGATCTGGTAGATCACCACCACAAAACCGGTCACGCTGCGCTCGCGCCCGTCGTTGCAGATGGCCGCCATGTCGACCCTGTCCCCTTCGGCAAAGCCAAGCTGGCGAGCATCCGCCTCGTTCATGAACACCACGTTGCGCTGGCCCTTGATGCCGCGATAACGGTCATCCATGCCATAGATGGTGGTGTTGTACTGATCGTGAGAGCGCAGGCTCTGCAGCAGCAACACCGGCTGATCGCTCATCTGCTCGGCATGACGGGTACACTCCGGCAACACAGAGTGCGGCAGGGTGCTGGCACGAAACTCGGCCTGGCCGCTGGCGGTGTTCCACACCAGCTTGGCGGCGGAGTTATCCAGATGAAAACCGCACGGCTGCTGGATGCGGGCATTGAAATCGGCAAAACCGGCGATGGTCTGTTCGATAAGATCACGGATACGAGCATAGTCATCGCGCAGGGCCAGCCAGTCGACCTGCTCGCTGCCCACGGTGGCATGAGCCATCCGCGCCACTATGTCGGTCTCGGAGAGGCAGAGCGGCGACACCGGCTCGGCTGCGCCGGTCGAGGCGTGCACCATGCTGAAGGTGTCCTCCACCGTGATCTTCTGGTTGCCGCTGTGCTGGATATCGAGCTCGGTGCGACCGAGGCAGGGCAGGATCAGCGCCGCCTTGCCCACCTGCAGATGGCTGCGGTTGAGCTTGGTGCTGATCTGCACGTTGAGTTCGGCCTTTTTCATCGCCCCGTAGGTGAAGCCGGTGTCGGGCGCCGCTGCTGCCAGGTTGCCACCCAGGCAGATGAGCACCTTGCTCTTGCCCTCGTCCAGCGCCTTGAGCGCCTCGTAAACGTTATGACCAGGGGCCCGTGGCAGGTTCACCTGCAAGTGACGCTCGAGCCGGTCGATGAAGGCGGCGGTGGGCTTTTCGTTGATCCCCATGGTGCGATTGCCCTGCACGTTGCTGTGGCCCCGTACCGGACAGAGCCCTGCGCCCGGCTTGCCAATCTGGCCGCGCATCAGGTGCAGGTTGACGATTTCACGAATGGTATCTACTGAGTGCAGATGCTGAGTCACCCCCATGGCCCAGCAGCTGATGATGCGCTGGCTGGCGGCAAACACCCGGGCGGCCTGCACGATCTCGGCGCGAGTCAGGCCGGACTGCTGCTCGATCGCCGCCCAGTCGGTGGCACGCACCTGCGCCTCGTACTCGGCAAAGTGGCGGGTATGGCGGG
>NZ_CDBH01000065.1 GCF_000820305.1 Aeromonas dhakensis | reverse complement strand
CAGCACCCGCGAGCCCTTTGCGTCCAGGCCGTTGGCTGTGCCGACAATGACCGCACTATCAAAGCCTGATGTGTGCTCGCAGTCTCCCTGGTCGCCGCCGTGGAGCTCTGCGGCAGTCTGGGCATCGTTCAGCAGCTTGCCGCGCTCCCGTATCGTCGGCTCACGGCCGAGCACCGTTTCCAGTTCGATGGCGACGTGACGGCGGGCATTATCTGCAGCGTCGATCATGGCCTGATTAAGCAACTCATATTGCGTCGGCTGCACCGGCGCGGGCGCTGGCTCGGCGATAAACACCTTGTAAACGACGGCACCGGCGACGGCCACGCAAATCAGCGCGTGCAGTGGGTTCATTGGCTTGCCCATGGTCATGCCCTCCGAATGAATACGACGCGGCATTGCGCGCTTGGGCCGCCGTCGAGGTGCTGGCGCTCGAGCTCGAGCACTGGCAGTCGGTCGCCGACCTGGATGGTGTGCCCGCCGTGCATGGCCACATGCAGGGCCCGCCAGTGGGCGCACAGGTTGAGCCGGGTCTGTTTGCGGAAAGCGCCGACGCTCGAGAAGGTGGCCCAGGGGCCGCCGTTGATAGAGGCCTCGACCGTGTATTTACGCTTGGCCATTTCGGCACTGATCGCGCCGTTGTCGTAATGGTTGCTCATGGTGCTGGCCCTTAGAAGGTGGTGCACTGGATCGTGCCGTTGTACTGCTCCTGGCAGGTGGTTTGCTTGGGCCGGTTCGCGGCTTCCTGGGCTGCCTGTGCTTGGCCTGCGGCCATCATCTGCATCCCCGATTGCTGCAAGGCCTTCCAAGGCGCTTGGCGGGCCTCCTCGAGGGCGATACAGGTGTTGGCGTCGCCGCCGTCCATCATGCACTGCTGAATGCGGCCGCTAGGGGTGGTGCAGCCGGCCAGGGCGGTAAGTGTGGTTACTGCGATCAGTGCGGCCTTGATGTGGTTCATTTCCATAACTCCTGGGTTTGATAAAACGTCTCGGCGGCCAGGGCGGTGATCCCGTGGCGTGCCATCAGTTCGGTTTGTGTCATGGTCTGCGCATCTGCGCGCAGCCGGTCGAATAGGGGGACGCTGGGCGCCTGGGGCGCCGGTGGTGCTGGCGCCTCCTGGTGGTGAGGTGTCCGGGGCCGCCGTGCGCGCTTGGGCAGCCAGTCCAGGCTCATGTCTTGCACTCCTCTTGCGATTGTTGAATCCGGCGGCGCAGACGGTTTGCGGCGCGCTCTGCAGGTGGTTTGCCGTCCATGACGTCGAGCGCGTCCTCGAGCTCGTCGAGCCGGTCGGCCAGCTTGGGCAGGTCGAGCAGGGCGGCACGGATGCGCTTAAGCCTGCTCGCCGTTGCTGTCTTGCCCTGCAGCTTGCGCAGCTTCTCGAGCTCCTGGTGACGGCGCACGATGCGAACGCGGCACAGGGCGATCTGATAGCAAATCTCGCTGCGGGTCATTGCCAGCCGCCCCCGAACGTGGGATCGCCGCTAACCAGCAGGGATACCAGGGCGACGGCGGCCAGGACGGTGCCCAGGCTGCAGAAGGCGATCAGCGTGCACAGCAGGACGATCAGCTTGTTGTTCATACCGTGGCCCCTTGGCGGTTGATGCGATGAATACGGCGCGCCAACTGGGCCCCGCACGGGGCGGGCAGCAGGCGCAGCGCCCTGGCCATGTGATAGCGGGTAAGCGCGGCGCGCTGGCCATCGCTTAGTTTGCGGGGCGAACGATGATTATTCAGGTGCCGTTCAGATTCCGTGATCTGGGTCAGTTGTGGATTGAAACTAATCCTGGTCGGGCCTGCGGCGGGGTGGTGGGTCATGGTTGCATCCTCGTGGTTGGTTCGGATGTAATCATATGTAATCACTTTGAATCTGTAAACATCTTTTGTAATCGGTGCGCGGTAATAAAAAAGGGCCCTGCTGGGCCCTGATGGTGCGTTATTCGGCTGTGTGCCGCTCTATCGCCTCGGCAAGTATCTTCTGCACAAGGTTGGCGCGGCTGCGGTGTTCCTGGGCGGCCCATTCGTCCAGCTTGGCGAGGGCGGCCTCGTCCAGGCGGATCGTGAATGGCGGCTTCTTGGCGGGGGTGTCCGGCTTGTCGGTGGTGGCGCGTGGCATGTTGTGACCTCATTTGATGCGTTGTGAACCTAATTGCATCACAGCCCGCCGAGCAATTGCAACCGGCACGCCGTCAACACTCCGCAGACGATAAAAGCAAAAGGGCCCGCAGGCCCTTGTCTATGCAATCGTGAGCGCCACCAGGAACGCCCAGAAGCGCCCGATCCACTCCTTGGGGCGCATCTTCGCCGGTTGCTCTGGCGGCCGCTGCGGGTGGTGCTGGGGCCGATACTTGGTGGCGAACGCCTGCCTCCTGGATCGCCGTTGGTGGCTGCGGTGGCGGCTCATGGCTGCGCCTCCCTGGTGCGCGGCTTGGTTGCCGGTTGCTTGGGCTTGCGCGTCTTCCCTGGCTTTGGCGTCCGCCGCAGCTCGGGGATCCATCTTCCGCTCATGACTGCATCACCAGCAGATCCAGGGCGGCGCACTTGGGCTGGCCGATGATGGCGCCCATTTTGGTGATCAGGCTGTCACAGGTCAGGATCTGGGCTTGGGAGTACAGCAGATGGGACAGCAGCAATTGCCGCAACACCTGGAGCTCGAGCTCGTCCACATACTTGCCCGCCGCATGTCGCCGTAACAGGGTCGCGCTGCGCTCCATGACGCGCTGTTTCGACCATCTGGCCATGCTCTGGTAGCTCGCCGGTCTGCGCATTATCCCCGACCCTCCCGGCGTGCCCTGGCAGCCGCAGCCATCCCGGCCACGTAACTATCCCGGGCCTGCTCGCCGTTGTTCTTGCCGAGGTTCTGGGCCACGGTGCGGCCGTAGCGCTGCTCGAAAATGGCCCTCACCGCGTCGTCGGTGTAGGTGTCGATCCCGGGATTACCGGGGCGCAGAATGTCGCGCTCGTTGCGTAGGTTGCCCATGGTTAGAACCTCGTGTTGCGGTCGTCGATGATGCGGGCGCCGAAGTGCTCGCCGGACTGGCGGGCGCCAAGGTTCATACCTCGGCGGGTAAAGGCTTTGCGCAGTGCGTTTTCCATGGTCACTGTCAGGCCGGTGACGTTGATCCCGCGCCCCGGGTTGCTTTCGCAGTGGTCGGCCATGTAGTTGGAAACCTGATCGATGGCGAGTGCATTGAGCACAGTTACACAATCCAGGTTGAACACTGTGCCGCGCTGGGTCAGTGGGGATAGGTCGATCTTGAGCCGGTGTTCTGACACCTCCAGGGTGTCGCCGTTGAGGTAGATGCCGGTCGGCGAGCGATAGGCGGGGATCTTGTCGGGTTTGGGTGCCATGTGGTTGTCTCGGTGCGTTGAAGGGTGGCCGGGATATACCGCCCGGCTCGGTGCGAGGTTGCCGCCTGGAAAATCAAGAAACCTGACGGCGTGAACATCCTAAAATTATTTTTTCTGTCACCGAAATTTGTACTTTCCATAACCTACAAACGATTGTTGAAATTAAGCCTCAAACCCTGCGGGCCTTTGCGCGCCGTGCCCGTGCCCTGGCGGATGCCTCGGCGAACTTGGCCGCGTCTACCAGGAGTGGCAGCAGGCGGCGCAGGGTGCCCCGGGTGGTGGCCGGAAGGTGATCGGGTATCTCAATCTCGGCCGGGTGTTTGGCCTTGCGGCATAGCTCGGCCAGGGTCTCGCGGTGGCTGACGTAGACCGGCTCGTGCCGCTCGTCCAGGTATCCCACCAGGGCATCCAGATCGGTGATCTTCATTTCGCATACCTCGTAACGTTGAGGCGCTGGGGCTCGATGCCCTGGCGGGTCTTCCATTCCTGGATCATCCAGTCGGCGGCGCTGACGCACTGCGGCCAATGCAAGGCCTTGAGCTGGGTGAAATGGTCGGCCAGCAGTAGATCGCCGGTGGCGTGGTAGTGGGCAATGAGTTCTGTCCAGGGCACGCACAGCTCCTCGATCAATCGCTGTTCCAGGCCGCCGAACGCCTCGCCCAGGGAGACCCGTTGCGACCGGGCCCAGGCGATGGCGCTGGCCATGCTGGCGCGGTACACGGGATGGTGTGTGAACGCGGCCGCAACGGGTGGCAGGGCCTTGGCTGCCTCCCGCCGTTTGCCCAGGGTGTTGCGCAGTTGCTTATGCGCTCGCCGTAACATCGTTGCGCTAGTCATGCCCGCAGCTCCTCTTCCAGCACCTTGGCGGCGACGACCTTGGCTTTCTGCTCGATCAAGTCACTGACGGCGACGCGCAGGCGTTCCAGGCCATCCAGGTTGGCGCCTTGCTTGGCCATGGCGTCGGTGATCTTCTCCAGGGTGCCGATCAGGTTGTCGTGGTCTATCTCGATGCCGGGGCCCTGGGCGGACGCCGGGGGTAGGATGTGCTTTGCCATGACCTTGAGCGCCGTTACCGGGTCGATGCGCTTAACCTGATCGACCAATTGGGCGGCGAACTCGGCCGCATTGGGTGGGGTGCTGCCTTCTGGCAAGTCCTTGCGTTCGCGCTCCCATGCGATCTCGGCCGCCCTGGTGAGCAGATCCCAGACGTCGGCGTGGCGCTGCCGTCCGCCGGTCTTGGGTCGGCCCTTCTTGAACTGGGTGGCGGCTCTACCAGGGCCCGCTTTCCGCCGTGCCTCTGCTGCGAGCTCAATGGCCCCTTTCGGTGCGCGGCCTTTCGGCTTGGTTTCAACAATCGTATTTAGGTTATTCATGCGGTTTCGGCCTGTTTTCGGGGGTGGCCTCTATCGTCCTCTAAACGACGGCCACTCCGAAATTTGTACCGGCATCGATCCTGGATGGCAGTTTGAGGGATGAGTGACAACCGGATGTGTGACCACCGGCTATCTGACAATCGGATGATCGGGCACCTAGTCGAACGCACCCCCTCACCCCTGCAAAACCGTCTTTGTGTTTTGTGCCTGCTAACTGCCGCGCTATCGCTTGGCGGGCCGTTTGTGCGTCGGGTCGAAGTGATGACCCTCCTTAAAACGTCCTGATCTGGCACTGACACACTGACACACACTGACACAACGGGGTGGTGTGTCAGTCTAGCCCAGGCGTGGTGCGGGTTTAGGGGTGCTGACACACTGACACACCGCTTTTTCTGCTTATATGGGAATAAATAAAATAGATAGGACAATGTATTTATTTATTTATATATAAGTATGCCAAAATGGCTGTGTCAGTGTGTCAATCGCTACAGCCCAGGTGTGGCGCGGCTTGCAGTGACACACATCGCTGTGTGTCAGCTTGTGTCAGCGTGTCAATTGGCTGAAATGTGCGCAAAAATAAGCCCGCACAGTGGCGGGCCCCAGCTAAACGGCGGTGATCATCCGCGCATTGCGATCACATTGCTCCTCGGAGATCGACCGCTTTTATCTTTGCGCACCCACACACCGCGACGCTGGTTTGCGGCTCTGGGCTGCACTGGTGTCCCTAAAATCGCGTTGGTGTTCTTGATCAAGCTCCCCTGCATATCGCGGGGGTAGTGGTCTTTCACCCACTGCTCGAACACCACCCGATGATGCAGGAGGAACAGACCGCCCGGGATGGCGATCCGCTTCTCCATGAAGGCGGGATCGCTCGCCCTGGAGACGTCGCAGCACCACGCGAAAAACTCCTCGCGGATCTCGTCGAAGTTGTCGGAGAGTCTGCCGTAAGTTTTGGCTATCCCATACTGCGCAGCGAACGCGGCCAAGTGGCTGTCAGCCATCCGCACCGCTTCGTGCTCTCCCGCCGATATGTAGCGTTCAACAATCTGATTAAGGTAACGGCTTGCGTGTGCTTTCACGGCGCGGAACATGGCGGCCTTGACGTCGGCCCACTTGGGGATCGCCGTAATCTCGCCCTCGAGCTCCCACACATTGAATCGGCGGGCCAGTTGCTCCTCGACCCCGTGGGAGCCGGTCAGCGCGTCCAGGCCGTCTGCGCTGGTGAACAGCTTGGCGAACACCTCGACGCGGGTTTCCATGTTGTATTTAGGGTTTAGGGTAAGCCCCTTCTCCAGGCGTTTAACGCCGTCTGCTACCTTCTTGCACTCGTTGATCAGCAGCGCCCAGGCCTGCACAAACGCCCCAGGGGATACGCCGGTTGCTTGGCCGCGCAGCAGGGAATAGAGCTGCTCCTCCTCGATGTCGACGATTAGCCCCAGATCGGAGAGTACGCCAGCCGTGAACCCCTTGCCCCAGTCGCTCGGGCAGTGCAGCCACAAGAAGGCATTTTTCCGGTCTGAGGCAAAGCGGGCAGCGGCCAGGAACTCCAGCAGCTCCTCGAACTGCGGGAAGTGTTCCAGGTAGATGGACAAAAGGCGCTGTGCGTCTGTGCCCAGGGAGCGGCCTGTTTTGAATCGGCGGAAAGGTTGCGTGAAGGTGGCCAGCCCGTAGTGGTCGATCTCCATGCGCGGCGCCTGGGCGAACATATCGACCCGGTGGGCGATAGCCGACGCTTGGCACCGGCCCTCGATCAGCTTCTCCTCGATCAGCTTGAGCGCATAGGCCGCCAGGGCCTCGCCAAAGGGCGCTGGCGCTTTCTTGGGCCTGCCCCTGCCGGGCTTCTCCTCGGGGGCTTGCTCGCCGTCCTGTGCAGCCTGGGCGGCCTTCTCGGCAGCCTTTCGCACCGCATCGGCGATCATGGCGTTGCGCGGGTCGATGATGGGCGGGAAGTTGGACAGCAGCACCGGCAGATCGGCGCGGGCATAGGCGGCCACCTTGCCATCCCTGGGATCCATGGAGTAGAGCATTCGTTTCGCCGGTGCGTAGAAAGATGCCTTGAAAACATCATCCAGGGCCAGGACGTCGATCCCGTACAGGGCCAAGCCTTCGGGGTCGTCCAGGTGGCCTTTTGGCACGCCGTTGGCGTACAGCAGCCGGATCAGCAGCTCGGCGATCTCCTCGGTCTGCGGTGCGTAGTTGCGCTCGAACCGCTCGGCATCAGTCACCTTGGCCGGTTTTTCATTATCTGCGGCAGGTTGTCGAGGCGTCCGGCCTTTGCGCTCGGCCCGCTTCTCCTCCAGGCGCTCCAGGTTCTTGCGCCCCTTCTCCAGGTCAGCAGCACGCCCGGCGCCGCTCTTGGCCTTCTCGAACGCGGGCAGCAGTTCCGGCAAGTCGTACTGCTCCGCGATCACCTGGATGGCGTCAGCGGTCTTGAAAGTGTCCTCTGGCTCGGTCAGGGCGTGCAGGCTGTGAAAGTTAAGCTGCTCGCGGTCGCCGTTGGGGAACAGGAAGATCCAGCCGTCGCCGTTGTCCGGCCCGTTGCTGTATTGCTCGGGCTGCTGCCCAGGCATGCGCACGCCCTGGCGCCCGTCTGGCTGCGTGTGCAGGTGCGCCCCTGGCACGGACAGCAGGAGATCGACCACCTCGCCAAACGAGCCGATGTAAGCCTCGCCGAGGTCGAAATCGTCAGCAGCCACCAGGGACAGATCGCGATGCTTGAACCACTGCGCCGCGTCCAGGCACCACCCCATGGCGTGGAACACCTCGACCGGCTGGCCCTTTAGCGGCAGGAACATAAACCTGGTGGGTTCGTCGCCGCAGCCGTCCCAGCAGTTGCGCACCGCCTGCCGGCCGTTAACCTCGGCGGTGTATGTGGCGGGAGGTAATACCGCTTCGCGCAGCTCCCTGGAGACTGCACAGGCTATGGGCCCGGCCACGGGCTCCCGCAGGAACATGAATAGCCTAAAGGACTCATAGCCGCCTTTGATCTCCAGGTTGTGGCCGGTGGTGGTGTAGATCAGCGCTTGGGCGCCCAGGGCATTTATCCAACGGCGAACCTTGGCCAAGTGCCCCGCCGGTGCGTGGTCACAGTCGAACATGAGCCACCCGCAGGCGGTGACGCTGCCCCGTTGCCGGTGCCAGTGCTCGCCGTCTGCTGCCAAGGCCACGGCTTCGTCTATGGCACGCATAGCCCAGGGGCCGCGATTCTTGATCTTGGCGTAGGCTTCTATCGTGTCGAGATTGTTGAAAGCGTCGGCCTTGAGCAGGGCCCGCGCCTCCAGGTCTGCTGCGAACTTCTCGATCCCGCGATAGTGCATGGGGTCGCCCGGGTGGTTGTCGCTTATGCCCTGGCCATAGCAGACCGCAATCTCTGGGGTAGTGTAAGCCCGCGCCTCCTGGGGTAGGTCGGAAATAATCCCGTTACTCCGTGCTGGCGATTGGTCGTCATTTGGCTTAATATCGCTCATGCGATTCAACTCCTGGGTGGGGTTTGGATTGCTCGGTGGTAGTGCTGTGCGTCTCGTGGTTGTCACTCACAGCGTTGTTTATGAAAGCCCTGGCCTGCCCGCCGGGGCTTTCTGCTTTCTGGCGTTCGATCATATCTGGCACGCCTCTACGTTCTCAGGTTTCATGAACTCTGTGAAATAGAGCTCGAAGTCTGCCCGCACATCCGCCGCCGTGAACTCCAGGCACTCGCCCGGTTCGCCGTTGTTCACGTTTCTGAACAGCTCTTGCATGTGTTGCGGCACTACCACCTTGTCGGTGAGCTCGAACGAATAATGCCCGGCAATTTTGCTATCGTTGCAGGCACCCAGGGCGGCCATGAATTGAAGCGCCATGTTTAGGGCAACTTCGCCGCCGGTGCGTTTTACACCCATGCCATATCGGCACCCAGGCCACCCCCTCCCCATGCCGCCGCCGCCTGCGGTTGCTATACGGCACCAGGATTCGATCACCTGTTCGTCTGCCTCGCTCCAGCACCATTCGAGGGCGAGATCATGCACCAAATTACACAACACCGTAGATATGGCGCTATCGGCGGCGGCATCCACACGGCGGCGGACGCTGTAAAGCGAATCGCTCTCACGCTGGTTCATGCCTTGGCCTCCAGTTGCGCCTTATAGGCCTCCACATCTTTCCGGCGGAATACCTTTATCCCGGCGCAGTCATAGGCCTTAGGCCTGCCGTCTTTGCCGTCCCGGCCGCGCTTTATCCATGCGTGCACCCCTTGCAAGGTCATGCCCAGGATTTCGGCGGTCTGCGGGGCGTTGATCGCTTCTCGAATATTCATGATCTCGTCTCCTTTGGTGTGTCGAGGCGGCTAGTCTTGATCAGGTGTTCAGCTAAATCAACAACATCAGTTGATCTATTTTTCGCTAAGTCATTGAGTGACAACCAGTAACGGGAAACTCTTTGCGCGCAAACCATTCCCGTTAACTACCGATTCAAGGTAATGAAAAAGGGCCCTGCAGGGCCCTTTATTCGCGGTGTCTATCGCCGTTGTTCTGCAGCCCGGTATGCTGCGCTTTTGTCGCGCTTGCCGACTGCCAGCACCAGGACAACAAGCCGATCATCTTCCACGGTGTAGACGATGCGCACCCCGGCCTTGAGCAGCTTTACCTTGTAGCAGCCCGCAAGATCGCCGTGCAGCGCGTTTGCGGGGTTGTGGGGGTGCTCCAGTACCTTGGCCAGCTTCTTGGCCGCCTGGGAGCGCACAGCATGATCCAGGCGCTGCCACTCCTCCCACGCGGCCTCGTCGAAATCGAGCTCATACACGGGTCAGATCGTCCAAAGTGACGCGCACCCGCTTGCCAGGGCTTGCCAGCCGTTGCCGCGCCGTTGCCAGCAGTTCGGCGTCCTCGTCGGCCATCAGCGCGATTTGCACCGGCAGGCGCTTGTTGATGGCCACATACTCGAGCACGAGCCGGACGGCTTCGGACGCCGAGACGCCCATCCCCTCGAGCGCCACGCCTGCGCGGGCTTTCAGATCGTCGTCAATGCGGATATTCATGGAGCCCATGATGGCGCCTCCTGTATTTACGTTTGTAAATACAAGTTTAAGTGACAACCGGTTAAAAGAAAACCCGCCAAGGTCGGCGGGTTCTGTTTTCGAGATAACTTAAAACCGGCCTACCGGTCGCACTGCTCCGCGATCCGCAGGTTGTCGGCGAAATCCTGTTCCCAACGTTCCCAGGTGTAGGCGAACTCCCGATCGCCGTGGGTTATTACCATCCCCCCGATGACGTTACCGATCGCCTCGTCCTCCTCCATTACCCTGTGCTCGAATTCGCCTGTTATGCTTGCGAACAGGTTGAACGTCGAGTAACAGAGCGCGTTCTTGTAGCCGATAGGACTGTCGGCCACAGAGTCGCGCACATGATCGGCCCATACCCGCATTATGTCTGGGCGCGGCTCGATACCCAGATCGGCCGTCGCTGCCCGCTGCCATTGGGAAAGCGTCATCAGTGCCGCCGTTGAGTAGATACGCACGCGGCGCGCTTCAGCCGCTTTCACATACTCGAGCATTAGTCGTACTCCTTGCAGGTTTCGTTACCGGCGCCGTCTGTGTGGCACCGCTTGGTTATATGGCCGTACTGATCGACGCACACCGTATCACCGGCGCTGTTCACGCGGCAGCGTTCGATCTCCTCGTCGGCCTGGGCGAACGTGGCCACTAGGGCCACGGCGATGATTAGTGCTTTCATAAAGTGCCCTTGTAGAGACATTGGTGATAGGCGAACAGCCCATAGGCCATCCCGAAATCGGCGGTCCGCTTGGTGTCAACTTCGGGGTGTTCCTTCGCCAGGTTGAGAAATTCGCGGGTGATCACCGCATTCACGGCGCCATTACACACCACCTCGGCCCCCTCCTTGGGGATCTTGTACCTGGGCAGCAGCCTTTCGGCGTCATTGGTCAACCCTATCACGTAGTCGTCCGCCGCCGCCTCGGTGGGGTAGCCCAGGCCCATGGCGGCATCGCGGGCTGCCGCCCGTTCGCGCAGCATGTCATGGTAATCGTATGGCTTCTCGGCAGCGTGTGTACCGGTGGCCACCAGGGCCAGGGCCAGGATCAGGGCTTTCATGGTCTATTACCTCTCGGCGATTGTTGAAAATAGGGCCTCATGCCACGCGGCAAAGGCTGCGTCGATCTTGTTTGCTTGGCTCACTGCGGTGACGTCGTAGGTGTTGGCCACCACGTTGCCGACCTTGTGGCCGATCATCCGCTGGGCGGTGTCGCCGTCCGTCAGCCCCAGGGCGTTTACCTGGGTGCACATCGACCGGCGCAGGTCGTGCACGGTGGCTTTGCCGGTGTTGCCATCGGGATCGGTAGACAGCACCCCGAGGCGGGCAAGGTAGTAATTGAGCGCCGTTGCGCTGTATGGCCGCTTGGCGTCGCCGTTGGCGCGTCCCTGCTCACTGCCGAATACCAGCCCCGCCGACTGCCTGCCGGACTCCACCAGGGCGCGCAGGGGAGCTGTGAGCGGGATCCGGGTCGCCGTGCCTTGCTTGGTGCGCTCGGGCGGGATAACCCAGTGCGTGGCCGTCAGCTCGCCGGTGTGCATCCCCAGGGCCTCGGCCTTGCGGCAACCGGTCATCACTACCAGGGCGGCCAGCTTGGCCAAGCCGTTGGCATCTGCCGCCGTGCCCAGGGCAACTATCTGGCGCAGGTCGTCCAGGGTGGCCACGGCCTGCCGGGCTTTGCTCTTGGCCGGTTGGTTGCTGGCACCCGCGAACGCATCGGCCACCCCGGGCACCGCCACGGCGGGCAAGTCATGGCGCAGGGCTGCACGCTTGGCCATCTTCGCCAGCAGCTCGGCGGCACGGTGGATCGACGTGGGGGCGCACTTCCTGGCGCCTGCATCGAGGAGAATGCGGGCATAGTCGGACGACTTGAGATCGGCGACCGGCCGATCACCTGCAGCGCCGACCACCCGGGCCCATATGCCCTTGTAACCGGCCGTCGAGGGCTTGTCCTCGCGCTCCTTGGCCCAGCTCGCAAACAGCTCGTTGAGCGTCACGCGATCGGCCTTTGGCACCTTGGGCGCCACCATGCGGGAATAGCAGCTCTCCAGATTGGTGCCCAGGTACTTTTTGCCGTGGTAATACTTTATCGCCGTGGCTCCAGGCTCCAGGGTGGCAACCAGCCCGGCCCGGCTAAACGGGGTCGGCTTGCAGTCGGTGGTTTTGGTACTGCGGGCGCGCTGGTGCTGCATGGCCCACTGCTCGATGGCGACTTGTCCGATGATCATGCGTTATCTCTCACAGGTATCAATTAGCATTATCTGTAATCATATGTAATCACTTAGCATCACACAACTACCTTCTCGAGATAATTGAAAAAGGGCCCGAAGGCCCTTTGTTTACTTACTCGCGCTATACCTTCTCATGGCGTCCTGTGCGTCTAGCACGCTGCACACCACATACCC
>NZ_CDBH01000064.1 GCF_000820305.1 Aeromonas dhakensis | reverse complement strand
GGGTTGAGTACCACCCGGGTGCCGTGGGTACGGGCCAGGCGGGCGGCTTCCAGCACGCTTTCCAGCGGCACTTCCAGCTGCAGCAGCAGGGTGTGGGCGGCTGAGATCATCGCTTCATGGCCTTTCACCACGGCCGGGGTGAGGGCGCCGTTGGCTTCGGCGGAGATGCCGATGCTGTTCTCCCCCTCATCGCTCACATAGATGATGGCGATCCCGGTGGGGAGCTTGGGATCGAGCTCGACGGCGCTCACGTCGATGCCGTCTTTGGCAAAGCCGCTCTTCATCTGCTGGCCGATGGCGTCATCGCCGATGCGGGCGATAAAGGAGACTTGTGCACCTAACCGGGCGGCGGCCACCGCCTGATTGGCGCCCTTGCCACCGGGCACCACCTGGTAGCTGTGGCCGGTCAGGGTTTCACCCGGGCGAGGAAAGTGGGGAACGCGCAGCACGTGGTCTGCATTGACACTGCCCAGAACGACGAGACGATTCATGTTGAGTACTCCTGATGCATCTTGGCATGGACACGAAAGCCGGATCCAGGCCGGGAAGCACCGTCAACCCTGAGTGAAAAGGGGAGGCGAACCTCCCCCCGTCAACTTACTTGCTGACCACTTGCAGCGGAACCGGGATGGATTTTTCCACCGGCTGGCCCTTGAGCACCTTGTCGGCGGTTTCCACGCCGATGGCGCCGATCAGGGCGGGCTGCTGGGCCACGGTGGCGGCCAGTTTACCCTTGGCCACGGCGGCCTTGCCATCGTCGGTGCCGTCGAAGCCGACGATCATCACCTCTTTGCCGGCGGCCTGCACCGCGCGGATGGCACCCAGCGCCATCTCGTCGTTCTGGGCGAATACCGCCTGCACGCTCGGGTGAGCGGCCAGCAGGTTCTCCATGACGTTCAGACCCTTGGTGCGGTCAAAGTCGGCGGGCTGGGAGGCCAGCACTTCCAGTTTGTTGGCGGCCACGGCCAGGGCAAAGCCTTCGCCGCGGTCACGGGCGGCGGAGGTACCGGCGATCCCTTCCAGCTGGATCACCTTGGCACCGGCACCCAGCTTCTGGGTGATGAAATCGCCGGCCAGTTTGCCGCCCGCTACGTTGTCGGAGGCGATGTGGGCCTTGACGTCACCCTGCGCCGCGCCGCGGTCCAGGGTCAGCACCGGAATGTTGGCCTTGTTGGCCAAGCGGATGGCGTTGCCTACCGCTTCGGAATCGGTCGGGTTGATCAGGATGGCGTTGACCTTGCGCACGGTGAGATCTTCCATGTTGGAGAGCTCTTTGGCCGGGTCATTCTGGGAGTCCAGCACCACCAGCTCGTAGCCAAGCTCCTTGGCCTTGGCTTCGGCCCCTTCCTTCATGGTGACGAAGAAGGGGTTGTTGAGGGTGGAAACCACCATGGCCAGGGTGTGATCGGCGGCCTGGGCGGTGCCCAGTACGGACATGATGGCGGCAGCGAGCAGGGTATTGAGCTTTTTCATCATTTCATTCCTTGTGTGTGCTTACTTGCTTTTGTTATCGATCATCACGGCGAGCAAGATCACGCTGGCCTTGGCGATCATCTGGTAATAGGACGAGACGTCGAGCAGGTTGAGGGCATTGTTGAGGAAGCCGATGATGAGCGCCCCGATCAGGGTACCCATGATGCGGCCCTTGCCCCCCATCAGGCTGGTGCCCCCCAGCACCACGGCGGCGATGGCATCCAGCTCGTAACCCATGCCGGCGGTCGGCTGGGCGGAGGAGAGGCGGGAAGTGACGATGAGCCCGGCCAGTGCCGACAGCATGCCGCACAGACCATACACCGCGAGCTTCACCCGGTCCACATTGATGCCGGAGAGGCGGGTGGCCGATTCGTTGCCGCCCAGGGCATAGATGTAGCGACCCAGGCGAGTGTGGTTGAGCATAAACCAGGCCAGCAGGAAGACGATGGCCATCAACCAGATGGGCACCGGCAGACCGAACAGGTAACCGGTACCCAGCCAGGCGAAGTGATCGGCGCCGTCACTGAAACCGGTGGAGATGGGGCGCCCCTCGGTATAGACCATGGTGACGCCGCGCAGGGCGGTCATGGTGACCAGGGTGGCGATGAAGGCCTGCACCTTGCCCTTGGCAATGATGAGGCCGCTGATGCCGCCAAGCAGGGCGCCGGCCCCCAGGGTGAGGGGGATCACCAGCATGATGGGCAGCTCCATGGCCACCATGGTGGCGGCCAGGGCGCCGCACAGGGCCAGTACCGAGCCGACCGACAGATCGATGCCGGCGGTGAGGATGACCAGGGTCATGCCGACCGCCATGATGGCGTTGACCGAGGTCTGGCGCAGGATGTTGAGCAGGTTGTCGGCGGTGAAGAAGTTGGGGCTAAGGAAGGAGACCACGCCGATCAGCACCAGCAGGGCCACCAGCGATTTGTTCTCGATCCACCACTCCTTGCTCATGATGCCTCGGCGGGAAAGGGTTTGGGTTGTCATTGTGCTGCCTCTTGCTCTGCTTGCCACTGTTTGCCGACTGCCGCCGCCATCAGTTTTTCCTGATTGGCGTCGCGGGTATTGAACTCTGCGCTGATGCGCCCTTCGTGCATCACCAGGATGCGGTCACTCATGCCGAGCACTTCCGGCATCTCGGAGGAGACCAGGATGATGCTCATCCCCTCCTTCTTGAACTGGTTGATGAGCTGATAGATCTCCTTCTTGGCGCCGACATCGACGCCGCGGGTCGGCTCATCCAGGATCAGCACCTTGGGGCGGGTCAGCAGCCCCTTGGCGATGGCCACCTTCTGCTGGTTGCCGCCGGAGAGCAGTTTTATCAGCTGATCCTGACTGGGGGTCTTGATGTTGAACAGGCGCACATAGTCGCCCACCGCCTGGCGTTCGGCCTGGCCGTCAATCTTGCCACCACGGATGAACTCGCCGAGGGCGCACAGGCTCATGTTTTCGCGCACCGACAGCTCCAGCACCAGGCCGTCACCCTTGCGATCCTCGGAGATGTAGGCGATGCCGGCGGCCAGGCCATCGGCCGGGCTTCTGGGGGCCAGCGCGTGACCATCCACGGTCACCTGGCCGGCGCTGATGGGGCTGGCACCATAGATAAGCTTCATCAGCTCGGTGCGGCCGGATCCCATCAGGCCGCTGAAGCCCAGAATTTCCCCCTGGCGCAGGGAGAAGCTCACCCCGCGCACGCCGGGGCCGGCCAGATCCTTGACCTGCAGGCTGACCGGGCCGAGCTCGCGCACCAGACGCGGGTACTGCTCTTCCAGTCGGCGGCCCACCATCATCTCGATGATCCTGTCTTCGTCGAGCTCGCTCACCGCCTGGTCGCCGATCCACTTGCCATCGCGCAGCACGGTGACCCGATCGCAGATCTCGAAGATCTCTTTCAGGCGGTGGGAGATGTAGACGATGCCGCAGCCCTGCTCACGCAGCTCGCGGATAACCTTGAACAGCTGCTCGGTCTCGGTGTCGGTCAGCGCATCGGTGGGTTCGTCCATGATGATGACGCTGGCATCAAAGGAGAGTGCCTTGGCGATCTCCACCATCTGCTGTTCACCGATGGAGAGACTCCCGAGCCGGGTATCCGGGCCGTGTTTGACGCCAAGTCGTGCCAGCAGGGTGCTGGCACGCTCACGCAACTGCTTGTGATCGATGCTGCCAAAGCGGGTGCGCGGTTCGCGGCCGAGGAAGATGTTGGCGGCAATGGAGAGCTCCGGCAGCAGGTTCAGCTCCTGGTGGATGATGCTGATCCCCTGATCCTGGGAGTCGCGAGGTCCCTTGAAGTGAACCGGCTCACCGCGATAACTGATGGTGCCCGCATCGGCCTGATAGATGCCGGTCAGTACCTTCATCAGGGTGGATTTGCCAGCGCCGTTTTCGCCGAGCAGGGCCATTACCTGACCTGGGTAGACCTTGAGGCCTGCCTCATCGAGCGCCCGCACGCCGGGGAAGGTCTTGACGATCCCGGTGAGCGACAGAATGGGCGAAGGGGTTGTACTCATGGCTGATTCCTTGAAAAGGCTTAAAACGCCACGCCGGCGCAGAGAATGAGGTTGGCGTAGGGGGTCACCTCGCCGCTGCGCACGATGGCCTTGCTCTGGTGGGAGCGAGCCTTGAATTCTTCGTGCAGGCAGTATTCGATGGTGATGGGCTTGCCCTGGGCAGCGGCGTGCGCCTCCAGCTGATCCACCAGCGCCTGATGGGCGGCGGGGCTGATCTGCTTGATCTCGCTTGCCATGATCACCTTCTCCACCACCAGGTCGGTGAGCAGGGCGGTCAGCACGGTGCCAAGGCTCGGCGTCCCCGCCATCAGCGCCAGATCGATGCGCTCGGGGCCCACCGGGATAGGCAGACCCGCATCGCAGACGGTGATCTCGTCGGTGTGGCCCATCCTTGCCACCAGGGCACTCAGGGGAGCATTGAGCAGTACGCCTCGTTTCATACAGCACCTCGGCAGGCTATGCCCGCGTATCTGATGTTAGCTAGGCAATCGGTTACGCAACCGGTTGCGTTATGGCGCAAAGATAGGCTTTTTAGGATGGAAGGGCCACGGCAAAACCACGGAAATGTGAAAACGATCTCAAAGGCGGGGGAGGAAAGAGAAAGAAGGGTGCCAGCAGAGCCTCGGCACCCTTTCTATTGATTTTTTACTTAGTTGGAGAGGGCTTTGTTGACCGCCGGACGGGTTAGCATTCGGCGATAATGATCGGCCACTTTGGGGAATTCACTGATCTCGACCCCATCGCTTTTCAGCCAGCCCGCGACCACGAACAGATAGATGTCCGCCACGCTGAACTGCTCGCCGAGTACCCAGGGGCCTGCCAGATAGTGCTGCTCGATCTGGGCAAAGCCATCGCGCATATTGCTGGCGACTTTCTGCTGCATGGCGACAATGGCCTGTTCGTCATCGGCCCAGCGGCTGCCACGGCGACCATGGGCATGGGAGACATGCACGGTGGAGGCGAGAAAGCTGTTGACCTCCTGCATGCGGGCCAGCAGGAACGGGTTGTCCAGCGGTGCCAGTTTGGCATCAGGGAAGCGCTGCGCCACATAGAGCAGCAGGGCCGGGGTCTCGGTCAGGGTGCCCTGCTCGGTGATCAGGGCAGGCACCCGCCCTTTGGGGTTGATGGCGAGGTATTCGGGCGAACGCTGCTCACCGGCAGCCAGATTAAGCTGGCGGGCAGTAAACGGGGCGCCGGTTTCCAGCAGTGCGATTTGGACCGCCACGGCGCAGGAGCCGGGGGCGAAGAAGAGGGTCAGATCGGACATGAATACTCCTGATTGGCTCAGGCCACCCGCGATATCGGCGAAAGATTGCTTCGCGGAGCACCACGGGCAGTCATGAAAAAAGAGAGGGGCCAACGTTTGCCCCCCAACCAATTTACACCCCTAATGGGCGATGAAAAAGCGCAGAATTAATCGGACTTAGCCACTTTGTTATTTGCCACACCTTACAGGTTTGTTTGTCTTTAAAAGACTATTTCAAAGTCACTAGGATCGACCCCATATACGAGTTTAAAGTGGTTTCGTGCCCAGCTCTCGAATTCACTTCTCGAGTACTTACTAGACAGCCAGAAGTAATCATAATCAAAATCACCTTCACCAACAATCCATTGTCTACATAAGTCATACATGGCTACCCATGCATAAAAAGTATCAAATGTTTTTTGCACTTTAGCCTCATCTTTTTCCGGGAATTTTCTTGGATATATATCACCATCAGATTTATCAGTAAATAAAGATTGGTGTTCTTGGAACAGAGTTAGACTTTCATCCGTCACCTTCTTCCCTGCGCTATAAAATCCAGTCCAACAGAAATAAGATGGATTTCGCAATTTGTCCTGCTGGAATCTAATAAATCTTGAGAATAGTAGTCTGATTGGTAGGTTCTCATCTTGAAATTCAAATGATTGTTCTTCTTTCATTAATTCAATCAGTGAGTTTTCATTATCCACCCAATGGCATATTTTTCCAGCAATATCTAGTGGTGAGTGACTATCAATTGCAGCTGAAAGAGCTGTTGACACATGGTAATACTCAGGTGTTGAATAATCAATGATTAATGTTTTAAATTCGGGGTGTTTGTTTTTAATCACCTTACACAGATTCATAAACCTAATGCCTGGATTAGTTGAATCTATGAATTTTTTGTAATCCTCAATTTCGAATGGAAATCCTTCACCTGGATTTATCGCAATATCTAAAACCAACAAGAACAGCGCTACTAATGGGCTTCCTAAGTCTTCAGGTCTTTCTGATTCAGTAAGTGTTAAAAATGTGTTAAAGGCTGAGTAATATATTCCATCCAACATTCCTAGATCTTCGAAATCCTTCCATTCTAGAGCTTCACCAGATGAGTAGAACAAATACTGCATCTGTGTAAATCGCGCTTGACCTTCATACAATTCAATCAGCCCAATGGATGAAATATAAGCTGGCTCACCATAACAGTGATTGGGTTCCTTTTTTTCTTGTAAAATATCAAACCCCACATGCCAATCTTTGGCGTTTGGCAAAAAATTTAAGTTTCTATCAAAACTTGTAGATAAGACCGCAACAAACGATGAGTAGGCTATATGAAAAGAATGTCCTACTGATTCAAAAAGCTTGTCGTTAATAAATGATGGTGCTGATTTCGGCTCTATAATTAAGTTTTTGAAAAATTCAATGTCATGGAAATTGTTCAGTATGGGGTTTATAGCCAAAAATTCTTTTTCTTTGGATTTAGCATGTGCAATGTTTTTTACATTGTATTTTGTTATGGGTTTTTTTAGGCCAGTATGCTTGATGTATTCTTTTAAAAATGAATGGTTTATATGTGCTTGTGCAGGATACGAAAAACTCAATATCAAACCTGATATAGATCCTATGTGCTGCCACCAATGGATAGTTTCGTGAAGATATGTGGAGAAAGCTTGAATTGTTTCAAAATCATATTTATTTGATGTGTGAATTCCATTCTCAGTAGCATCTAGTAGGTTGTGTATGTCAGGCCTTAATCTCAACACAAATTGCATTGAATGATATAGGCCTCTAGCATTGAAGCAGCTTTTGTAATCAAGAGGATATTCATTGTATTGTTCGTCATTCAGTAATTCATAATTGAGTTTCAATTTTATACTCCATAGATTGTAGCTACTAAGCTTAAAAAATCGAAAGGTTAGATTAGAGAAGCACAATCTAAAATTCGCGGTTTAGATAATACTGCACAGTCTTTATCATAACCGAACCTATTGTGCCAATATCTCCACAAAGGGGCAACTATGAATCTGATCAGAATGGCCTATATTCACCGCTTTCCCATATCTTTCTTAAAATTTGATGTGAAGCTGGCAGCTTGGGATGTGTTACAGGGGGGGGCTGGCTTAACAAATTTTGAACTTAGCCAATACCCTATATCTCCCTGTATCAATGATTCTTGCGTTGATAAATGGTGTTGGTGGTTATGAAAAAAGAAGGGGGCAAATATTGCCCCCCTCAATATATTGAGCCCGTCAGAACCGATTAACAGCCGATTTTAACCCGCCTTGGCCACCATGGCTTTCAGCTGCAGGAAGTACTGCTCGTAGAGGCGGGAGGCATCCCCTACATCGGACTGGAACTCTCCCTTGCGCTTGATCTCGTCGCTCGGGAAGACCATGGGGTTGTTGCGAAACGCCGGGGTGAGCAGGGGAGTGGCATCCTTGACCGGAGTGGGGTAGCCAATTGCCTCGGCCACCTTGGCGGCCACATCGGGGCGCATCAGGAAGTTGATCAGGGCGTGGGCCTCTTTCACATGCCTGGCCTTGGCCGGGATGGCGAGGTTGTCCATCCAGAGCACGGCGCCTTCTTCGGGATAGGTCATCTGGATGGAGGGGTATTCGCGCTGGGCGCCGTAGGCTGAGCCGTTCCACAGCATGCCGATATTGACCTCACCGGCGATAAAGGGGTCGGCCGGGTTGTCGGAGTTGAACGCCTTGACGTTGGGCATCAGCTTTTTCAGGTATTCGAACGCTTCGGCGATCTGCGCCTTGTCCCGGGTGTTGGGGCTGTAGCCCAGCTGCACCAGCGCGATATGGAACACCTCGCGGGCATCGTCCATCAGCAGCAGGCTCTCTTTCCACTCCGGTGCCCAGAGCTGCTTCCAGCTGGTAACCGGCTGCTCGATGATGTCGGTGTTGGTGCCGATGCCGGTTGCGCCCCAGATATAGGGGATGGAGTAGCGGTTGTCCGGGTCGTACTCGTGGTTGAGCAGGGTAGGGTCGAGGTGCTTGAAGTTGGGCAGCTGGGCGCGATCCAGCGGCTGCAACATCCCCTCTTTGGCCATTTTCGAGATGAAATAGGTGCTGGGCACTACTACGTCATAGCCGTCGCCATGGGTTTTCAGCTTGGCGTAGAGGGTCTCGTTGGATTCGTAGGTGGAGTAGATCACCTTGATGCCGGTCTCTTGCTGGAACTGCTCCAGCAGGCCGTCCGGCACATATTCCGACCAGTTGTAGAAGTAGACCACCTTGTCATCGGCCGCGTGAGCGCTCTGGCTCAGCAGCGGGGTGGTGAGGGTGAAGGCGGCTGCCAGCAGGGCGCCGGCCTTGTGTTAGATTGTCATCAACAACTCCTTGGGGTTATGGGGCCTTGCGGCCCACCGTGACAGAGTTCGCCAAAGATGGCGGGGACGAAACGGGCAGGGTCAACCCTGCCGTTTACGCAGTAACAGTTGCGCCAGCAGCACCATCCCGAGGGAGGCGACCAGCATCAGGGTGGCCAGGGCATTGACCTCGGGGGAGACCCCCACCTTGACCATGGAGTAGATCTTGAGCGGCAGGATCTCGTAGGACGGGCCGGTAACAAAGGAGCTCACCACCACGTCGTCCAGCGACAGGGTAAAGGAGAGCAGCCAGCCCGCCATCACCGCCGGCAGGGCCAGCGGCAGTATGATGCGGCGCAGGATGATCCACTCGCCAGCTCCCAGATCCCGCGCTGCTTCCAGCATCCGCACATCAAAACCGCACAGCCGCGAGTAGACGGTGATCACCACGAACGGCAGGCAGAAGGTGATGTGGGCGATCAGCAGCGACCAGAAGCCCAGTGCAATGCCGGTCACCACAAACAGGGTCAGGAGCGAAATGGCCATCACGATATCGGGGGACATCATCACCACGAACAGCATGCCGCTCACGTACTGCTTGCCGCGAAAACGGTAGCGAAACAGCGCCACGGCGGTAAGGGTGCCGATCAGGGTCGCTGCGGTGGCGGTGAGGGCGGCGATGGTCAGGGAGTGCTGGGCCGCCTGCATCAGGCTGGCGCTGGCAAACAGCTTCTCATACCAGCCCAGGGTAAAGCCGCGCCAGTCGATGCCATATTTCGACAGGTTGAAGGAGTTGGCGATCAGCACCCCGATGGGCACATAGAGATAGCCAAACACCAGCAGCAAGAACAGAGCCTTCAGTGCGCGCATCATGCCAGCTCCCCCTTCTTGCTGAGCAGCTTGCCCGCCCGCCAGTAGCAGTAGACCAACAGCGCCATCAGCACCGTTAGCATCACGCTGATGGCCGCGCCGAAGGGCCAGTCACGGCTGTTGAGGAACTGGGTCTTGATCAGGTTGCCGATCAGCAGGTGCTTGGCGCCCCCCAGCAGATCGGAGACGTAGAACATCCCCGTGGCAGGCAGGAACACCAGCAGACAACCGGCGATGATGCCGGGCAGGGTGAGGGGCAAGATGATTCGCACCAGCCGCTGCCAGCCGTTGGCGCCGAGATCCCGCGCCGCCTCCAGCAAACGGCCATCCAGCTTCTCGATGCTGGAGTAGAGCGGCAGCACCATAAAGGGGAGCAGCACATAGACCAGCCCGATGATGACGGCCACCTCGGTATACATCATCTGCAGCGGCCGCTCGATAAGCCCCAGATCCAGCAGCCAGCCATTGATCAGCCCCCGGGTGCCGAGCAGCACTTTCAGCGCATAGGTACGAATGAGGGAGTTGGTCCAAAACGGCACCACCACCAGAAACAGCAGCAGCGGGCGGATGCGCGCTGGCAGATGGGCCAACAGCCAGGCAAAGGGGTAGCCCACCAGCAGGCAGATGGCAGTGGCGAGCAGCGCCAGCCAGAGGGAGTGGAGCAGCACCTCGAAATAGAGCGGGTCCAGCAGGCGGCCATAGTTGCTCAGGGTAAAGAGCGGTGCGATAAGCTCGGATTCATCGCGGGTGAGGAAGCTGACGCCGATGATCATCAGGTTGGGCAGAAAGACAGACAGGGTCAGCCAGCCCAAGATCAGAGCGATGGCTCCGTTGCGAAAGCCATTGTGGGCAAAGCTGTGCGCTACCCGCAGATTAGTGAGGATCATAGGGCAGCACCACCTCCCAGCTGTCGACCCAGTGGATCGCCACCTCCTGACCGAGACGGTAGTCAAAGTCGGGGTCATCCTCGTCGAAGAACTCGGAGATAAGCAGCTGTTTGCCACTTTCGAGCTCGATCACCGAATCCAGCGTCGCCCCCTTGTAGTTGCGCTCGCGGATATTGCCCCGCAGCGCGCCGCTCTGATCGTCATCCTCATCGAGAATGCGAAGATCTTCCGGGCGCAGCAGCACGAGTACCTTGTCGTCTGGCTGGAATGGCAGTGTGGTATGGAGCAGGCATTCGCGCCCCTCTACCTCGGCCTGCCAGATACCGGGCTCGCGCAGGTTGATCAGCTTGCCATCCATCACATTGATCTCGCCGATAAAGCGGGCCACGAACAGATTGGCTGGCGATTCGTAGATATCGCGCGGGGTGCCGCGCTGGATAATCTTGCCTCCCTCCATCACCAGGATGCGATCAGACATGGTGAGCGCCTCTTCCTGATCATGGGTGACGAAGACAAAGGTGATGCCAAGGCGACGCTGCAGCGCCTTGAGCTCGCTCTGCATCTGCTTGCGCAGCTTGTAGTCGAGCGCCGAGAGGGATTCATCGAGCAGCAGCAAGCGGGGCTTGTTTACCACGGCGCGGGCAATGGCGACCCGTTGTTGCTGACCGCCGGAGAGTTGATCCGGGCGGCGGTTGGCCAGCTCGGTGAGCTGTACCATGGCGAGGGTCTCCTCGACTCGCTGGCGGATCTCGCTGGCCGGTACCTTCTGCATCTCGAGGCCAAAGGCGACGTTTTCAAACACCGTCATGTGTGGGAAGAGCGCATAGCTCTGGAATACGGTGTTGATGTGCCTGTGTTCGGCGGGGATATGGGTGATCTCGTCACCGGCCAGATGGATGGTGCCACCATCGACCGATTCGAGCCCGGCCAGCAGGCGCAGCAGGGTCGTCTTGCCGCAGCCGGAGGGGCCCAGCAGGGTGAGAAACTCACCGTCATAGATCTCAAGGTCAAGGTCGCTCAATATCGCCTTGCCGTCATAAAGTTTGCTGATCTTGTTCAGCGCGACAATTACCTGTGGATTGTTCATCATCCGCCAGTCTCACCCCAGCCAGTGGCCATCATGTTGAAAGAGGGCCGCATTCTATGCAGCCAATCCATGAAATTAAAGGCTTTTTGGCCGCAAGTGGTCAGGAAAAACGACTACGAATAGCAGGCCAAGTCGCTATAATGTGCCACCTGATTTGGTCGTTTTCGATGTTGGATAGTCAATTGAGTAACAAAATGCGGATAGGTGGTTCCCTCGAACAGTCCCTGAGCCAGGGATATCGTCTCGACCTCAAGGGGGTATTGCAGGAGAGCTGGCAACAGACGCGGCGCACCGGGTTCGGCCTGCTGCTGGCCATCGTCGGGGTAACGGCCATCTGGATACTGTTGAGCAACACCCTGCTCGCCCCCTATGTCAATCAGGAAGGGGGGATGGACGTGGCCCTGGTGCTGAGCCTGCTCATCACCGTCATCATGTCGCCCATGACCTCTTCCCTCGACATGCTGGGGTTGCAGCAGTCGGTGGGGGTGCGTGCCCGGCCGAGCCAGGTGTTCGACTTCTTTCGCCACTTCCTGCGCCTTGGCAGCCTGAGCCTGCTCGGCAGCCTCATCACCAGCCTGTTCGGCCCGCTGTTCGAGCTGGTGGGACTGCCGGTGATGCTGGCCTTCATTCCGTCGGCCCTGATCGGCATGGGGCTGGTGTTTACCGTGCCGCTGGTGCTCGAGCGCGGCCTGTCGCCGGCGCAGGCCATCCTGGTCTCCCTCAAGCTGTTTGCCCGCGGCTGGCCCAGCATAGTGCTGCTGCACGGGGTCATGATGGCGCTCTTCTTCCTGGCGCTGATCCCCATGGGGCTGGGGCTTATCTGGGTGGCACCGCTCTATTTCAACTGCAAGGGGATCCTCTACCGGGATCTGTGCGGGGTGGCGGTCGAAGTGACCGACGTGAGCCAGGGCCCCGATCATTTCAACGCCTGACGGGCATGCAGGGCGTCAGACAACAGCAACAGATAGTGGCGCGTGCAGATGCGCGATGCAAAAGGATGGCATATGAACAATCGATACGGGATGGCAGCCGCGCTGTTGCTGGCCCCCATGCTGGCAGTGGCGCAGCCCTTCCTCGAGCTGCAGTACGGCACCTTCTACAGCCAGATGAAGACCTTCGCCAAAGGGGAGTTTGGCCACGCCAGGTTGGGTTTTTATCTGACCGATCCGCAAAATGGCCGGCGCTGCCAGCTCACTTCGGCCCGGGTCTCGACCCTGGATCGGGACGTGGCGGCCGAGGTGACCATTGACAGCGAATTGCGACTGCCCTATGACGACGATCTGAATCTCGACAAGGCAAGCGTGGTAGTGGGGCTCACCGAGCCTCATGCAGCCTGCGATCTGTCGGTGCAGGTGATGGCCGATGTGCCGCCGCCGGCAGACAGTCGGTGGGAGCTCAAGGTGAGCGAGCTGACGGGCCGTCAGCACGACATGCAGAGCCTGCTGGAGAAGCTGGCCGGCGTGGTCGGCAAGTATTTCCTGCCCGAGATGACGGGGGTGAGGGTCAGCCTGGTGCAGCCAAGCGGCACCGCCTACCTCATCGACGGTGCTCGCCAGCTGCCGCTGCCCTGGCAGGAGGGAGAACTGCTGCTGAACAACGCCCAGTTGGCGGAGTTTGCAGAGGGCAAGCTGCAGCTGCAGGGAGAGATCCTGCGACTGACCCCCTGGCTGCACAAGGGCTGATGGGTCCCGGGCCGCTTGCTTGCCGGCATAAAAATAAAAAAGGAGCGCCTGGCGCTCCTTTTTTCATTGGTGATGGTGAGGGCTTAGCGCACCTCAATCACGTCCAGCATGTCCATCTCGTCGATGTCCAGCAGCGGTGCCTTGGGCAGTTCGGGCGGATCAAACGCCTTGTCGCCGCCGTCGATGATGCCGGAGTCGCGGTTGATGCTCTTGAAGTCAAACAGCTTGTGATCGAGCAGGTGGCTCGGGATCACGTCTTGAATGGCGGTGAACATGGTCTCGAGACGACCCGGGAAGCGGCGATCCCACTCCTGCATCATCTGCTTGATGGCCTGGCGCTGCAGGTTCTCCTGGGAGCCGCACAGGTTGCACGGGATGATGGGGAAGGCCTTGACCTCGGCATAGCGCACCAGGTCCTTCTCCTTGCAGTAGGCGAGCGGGCGGATCACCACGTTCTTGCCGTCGTCGCTCACCAGCTTGGGCGGCATGGACTTGAGCTTGCCGCCGTAGAACATGTTGAGGAACAGGGTCTCGAGGATGTCATCGCGGTGGTGGCCAAGGGCAATCTTGGTGCAACCCAGCTCCTGGGCGGTGCGGTAGAGAATGCCGCGGCGCAGGCGGGAGCAGAGGGCGCAGGTGGTCTTGCCCTCCGGTACCTTCTCCTTGACGATGGCGTAGGTATCCTCTTCGACGATCTTGAAGTCGATGCCGAGGGTGGTCAGGTATTCGGGCAGCACGTGCTCGGGGAAGCCGGGCTGCTTCTGATCCAGGTTGACCGCCACCAGATCGAAGTGGATGGGGGCGCTGGCCTTAAGGCTCATCAGAATGTCGAGCATGGCGAAGCTGTCCTTGCCGCCGGACAGGCACACCATGACCTTGTCACCCTCTTCAATCATGTTGAAGTCGGCGATGGCCTGACCTACGTTGCGCCGCAGGCGCTTCTGCAGTTTGTTGAAACTGTATTTTTCTTTGGCGTTAAGCTCTTCTAGCATGACCTGAAACCCGGGACAAAAATAAGCGGCTTATTATAGCCATGTCCCGGGGGAGGGCAAGAAAGGCTTATGCTGGACGGCGGCTATCGACCGGGCAGCTGTAGTCGGCGGGCTTGAGGATCAGCATGTCGCAGGCGAGGCGATCCACCACGTGTTCGGCGGTGTTGCCAAGCAGGGCGGCGGAGAGCCCGGTGCGACCGACGCACCCCATGATCATCAGGGTGGCCTGCAGCTCGCCGGCGAGATCGGGCAGCACCTCTTCGGGCAGGCCTTCCGCCACCCGGGTCCAGAGATGGCCGATGCCGTATTTGTCGGCGTGGCTCAGCAGCAGGCTCTCGTGGTGTTTGCGAATGGCGTCGTTGTAGGCGTTGGGGTCAAACTCCGGCAGCTCGATGGCCACGTTGACCGGGGTGCCCGGATAGGTGTTGACCAGATAGAGGTTGGAGCCGAGCAGCTCGGCGATGGCGATCCCCTCTTCGGTGATCCGCTCGTTGAGCAGTTTCTGATCCTGATCGTCGCTGGAGCAATTGATGGCGGCGATGATGTTGCCGCCCCGCTGCCAATGACCCTCTTTCACCAGCAGCACGGGGCAGGGGCATTTGCGCAGCAGGTGCCAGTCGGTGGGGGTGAAGATGAAGGTTTGCAGGAAGGAGTGGTGGTGAGTCGCCTTGACTACCAGATCGTGGCGCTGCTCCAGCACTTCCTGAATGATGCATTCGAAGGGACGGTTGTGCCAGACCACCTTGATCTCGCAGTCCAGCCCACGGGCACGGTAGGGTTTGAGTATGTCGTCGAGCCATTCACGGCGCTGGGAAATGACCCCGTGGCGCATCTCTTCTCGCTCGTCCACCGACAGCATGGCGGTCATTTCATACGAGAAGTCGTAAATGGTGAGTAACAGGGTCAGCTGCGCCCCTTCATCCAGCTCGGCGACCTTGACCGCACGTTCGAGGGCGATTTGCCGCTCTTCTTCCGGGTTGATGACCACCAGGATTTTTCGGTACTTGACCATGTTCTCCTCCTCCTTGGCAAAAATACCAATGATGGCAGACCTTTAGCCATTACAGCTTAGCTCAGGAGGAGAAGGGGGGACGTGTGCCGGATCAAATTTCGGGGTAAACCGATCCGGCACCAGAGAGAGGAGGCTTAACCGCAGGGGGGACGGGTCGCACCGGCCATGACGCCGAGGGCGACGTGATCCAGCACGGTAATGTATTTGCCCTTGACGCTGATGAGGCCTGACTTCTGGAAGCGGCCCAGCAGGCGGCTGATGGTCTCGACGGTGAGGCCGAGGTAGTTGCCGATGTCGCCGCGGGTCATGGAGAGGCGGAACTCCTTGGCGGAGAAACCGCGCTCGGAGAAGCGCACCGACAGGTTGTGCAGGAAGGCGGCAAGGCGCTCTTCGGCATTCTTCTTGGAGAGCAGCAGGATCATCTCCTGGTCACCCATGATCTCGTTGCTCATCAGCCGCATGATCTGCTGGCGGAGCTTCGGCATCTTGCCGGAAAGATCGTCAAGCACGTCGAACGGGATCTCGCACACCATGGCGGTTTCCAGCGCCTGGGCGAAGGAGGGGTGCGCCTGCTTGTGGATGGCGTCAAAGCCGACCAGATCGCCAGCCAGGTGGAAGGCGGTGATCTGCTCGTCACCCTGTTCGGTGATGGTGTATGACTTGATGGTCCCGGAACGGATGGCATAGAGCGATTTGAGCTCGTCGCCGGCCTTGAACAACTCTTCACCCTTTTGGATCGGCTTCTTGCGCTCGATGATGCTGTCCAGCTGATCGAGCTCGTTGTCGTTCAGAGTGAAGGGAATGCAGAGCTGGCTGATGCTGCAATCCTGGCAATGAATTGCACAGCCACCGCTCTGAATACGTCTGCCAGGTTTCTTTTCCGGGATCATAGGCTCATACGAATAATTGATTTATATCAAACAAGTTTACCATCAACTCATCCGTTTTGGATAGGGTTTCAAAAGGATGCAATCCCGATCCAGAGGGTATGCAGCCCGTATGCGATGAGCAGCAGGGCCCCGCCAAGGCGCAAACTGCGCAGGGTTAGCCAGTAGCGCAGCCGATCCGCCAGCCCCCCCAGCGCAAACAGGGTTGGCAGGGTGCCGAGGCCGAAAAAGAGCATGACCAGTGCGCCGCCAGCGGCCGATCCCGCCGCTGCGCTCCAGGTCAACATGGAGTAGACCAGCCCGCAGGGGAGCCAGCCCCACACCATGCCAAACGGCAGTGCCTGCCAGGCCGAGGTGAAGGGGATGAACTTGCCTGCCAGCGGCTTGAGGCGGGGCCACAATCTGGCGCCCATGCGCTCGAGTAGCAACACCCCCTGCCACCAGCCGGCGAGATAGAGCCCGAGAGCGATCATCAGGAGGGCCGCCACCAGCCGCAGGCCGGCGATGGCGTGCTTGCCCGCGCCGAGCTCGCTGGTGGTGGCGAGCAAGCCCCCCACCAGAGCGCCGGCAATCACATAGCTCAGGATCCGGCCGAGGTTGTAGTTGAGCAGGTAACCGAGCCGGCCCCAGAAGTGCTGCTTCTCGGCAGGAATGGCCATGGAGAGGGCGGCGGAGACGCCGCCGCACATGCCGATGCAGTGGCCGGCGCCAGCCAGCCCCACCAGCAGGGCGCCCAGCAGATCAAGGGTGGCCGTCATCTTTGTGCTCGTGTTCGGCGTGTTTGGGGGCGGGTTGCTCTTCATCGAACAGGATATTGGAACCCTGGCGGTCGAGATCTTCAAACTGCTCTGAGCGAATGGCCCAGAAGAAGACGGCGCCGGCGATGATGACGAAGAGGATGGCGATGGGGATGAGGACGAAGATGATGTTCATGCAGCAAACCTTGCAATAAGAGGGGTCATGGTACACCCGTTGGTGGCCGCAGGCCCGTCGATTTGATGATGAAGGGAGCAAGGTTCGCTCCCTTCATCCTCTCTGTCCCTGTGGCCACGGCTCAGCGGTTGAGCCGCATGGAGTTGGTGACCACGATGAGGGAGCTCAGCGACATGCCCGCCGCCGCCACATAGGGGGGCAGCCAGCCGCTTGCCGCCAGCGGCAGCACCAGCAGGTTGTAACCGATGGACCAGGCGAAGTTCTCCTTGATGATCTTGCGGGTGCGCAGCGCCAGGGCGCGGGCATCCAGCAGGCGGGAGAGATCGTCGGCCAGCAAAATGGCATCGGCGCTGTTCTTGGCCAGGTCAGTGCCGCCGGCCATGGCGAAGGAGGCGTGGGCGCCAGCCAGCACAGGGGCGTCGTTGATGCCATCACCCACCATGATGCTGATGTCGCCGCGGGCCTCGTGCTCCTTGAGGTAGGCCAGCTTGCCATCCGGCGTGACGCCCTTGACCAGTTCGTCGACCCCCAGCTCGCGGGCAACCTCGTCGGCCTGGGCCGAGCTGTCGCCGGTGAGGATGGTGGTCTTGAGGCCAGCAGCCTTGAAGGCCTGGATCAGCGCCTTCGCATCGGGGCGCAGGGTGTCGGTCAGCAGGAAACGGGTGAGCGCCCGATCCTCGTCAGCCAGATAGATGACCAGCCCGTCCGCTTGCGCTGCGTGGGTATCGTTGATGCCGAGCCAGCGGGCACTGCCGAGGCGATAGTGGCGACCGTCGATCACCCCTTCGATACCGTGTCCGATGACGGGGGTCACCTTGCTGGCCGCCAGCAGCACGGCGTCCTCTGCGGCGTTGCTGCGAAAGGCGCGGGCGATGGGGTGTTCGGAATAGGCCTCCAGGGCGCGGGCGATGGCAAGGCAGCGTGCCTCGTCGAGATTGCCCAGGGCCTTCGTGCTGGTGAGGCTGATGTTGCCCGTGGTCAGGGTACCGGTCTTGTCCATCACGATGCGGTTGGCTCGGGTCAGTACGTCCAGCACGTGGCCGCGACGCAGCAGAATGCCGGCACGGGTCAGGCGAGCGGTGGCCGAGGTGAGCGCGGTGGGAGTGGCCAGCGACAGGGCGCAGGGGCAGGTCGCCACCAGCACCGCCAGGGTGACCCAGAAGGCCTGCTCCGGCTGATGAAAGTGCCAGAAGGTCCAGACGCCAGCGGCGATGAACAGCAGCACCAGAATGAAGTGGCGGGAGAACACATCCGCCATCTGGGCGATGGCCGGTTTGTCGTCCAGCGCGTGATCCTGCAGCCGCATGATCTGGGCCAGGCGCGACTCTTCGATGCGATGGCTGACCCGAATTTCGAGGGGGGCGTCGGTGTTGATGGTGCCGGCATAGACGGCATCCCCCGCCTGTTTGAGCAGTGGCAGCTGTTCGCCGGTCAACATGGATTCGTTGAGGCTGGCCTGCCCAACCAGGATGATGCCATCCGCCGGCAGGGTGGCACCCGCCAGCACCCGTACCCGGTCGCCCACCTGCAGCGTCTTGGCGGCCACCTCGTGTTCGCCATCCTCATCGAGCCGGGTGGCCATGATGGGCACCAGTCGCGCCAGGTTGGAGCTCGACTCGGAGGCTTTGCGTCTGGCCCGCAGCTCGAGGAAGCGCCCCAGCAGCAGGAAGAAGACGAACATGGTGATGGAGTCGTAATAGACCTCGCCGGTGTTGAACACGGTGGCCCACATGGAGGCGACGAAGGCACCGATCAGCGCCAGCGACACCGACACGTCCATGGAGAGGCGTCCCTGCTTGAGGCTGCGCCAGGCGCCCACGTAGAAGGGCTGGGCCGAGTAGATCATGATGGGGGTGGAGAGCAGCAGACTTATCCACTTGAAGTAGACCATGAACTCCTCTTCGACGCTGATGAAGAAGTCCATGTAGAGCGCCACCGCGCACATCATCACCTGCATGGAGCCGAGCCCCGCCAGTGCCAGCCGGAACATGTAGCTGCGCACCTCTTTGGCGTAGAGCGCTTCCTGCTGGTGAGTCTGGAAGGGGTAGGCGCGATAGCCGATCTTGGCAAAGCCTTTGAGGATGTCGCTCAAAGAGAGCCGGTCCGGATCCCACTTGATGCGGGCTCTGTGGGTGGTGGTGTTGACGTTGATGTAGTGCAGCCCAGCTAGGTTGCCCAGATGACGTTCGATGAGCCAGGCACAGGCGGCGCAGGTCAAGCCTTCCACCGTCAGCTGGATCTCGCGCACCTTGTGGCTGCCGGTGGCACTGTCGGTGACAAAATCCTGCTGCACTTCGGCCAGATCATAGTGGGTGAGGGCGGCGAGCTCTGCGGGCACCAGCTCGCCCTTGGTGCCAGGAGCGGTGCGGTGCTCGTAGTAGCTGGCCAGGCCGCACTCCAGAATGGTTTCCGCCACCGCCTGACAACCGGGGCAGCACATGGGCTGGACTATGCCTTTTATCTCGAGGGCATAGCGGCTGCCGGCGGGCACCGGCTCACCACAGTGAAAGCAGCCGTTCATGACAGCTGGCCGCAGGCTACCCGGCCTGTCGGCAGAAACAGTGAAGCGCCGGCCACTGCTGGCGTGTCATGGTGAACAGGACGGCTCATGACTCAGCGTCCTTTGGGATCGAGTTCGACGGGGGCCTTGGTGGGGAGCTGGACAGTCTCTTGCAGCCGCCATTCGTGGTTGAAGGCATCTACCCGCACGTGCCACTTGCCGGTGAGCGGCTTGTCGAGCAGCAGGCGATAGACGCCATTGCCGTCGGCGGTCACCATGTGCTCGCTGTCCATGCCGGCGAGGGTGGGGTGAAACAGGGAGAGGTAGAGCGCCTGGCCAGCCGGGATATCCCCCGACAGCGGCTTGAGGGTCAGTTCGTTGCCGTTGACCTCCAGCGCGATGTGGATATTGAGGGCTTCGGAGCGATCAAACTTGCTGAGATCCTGATTAATCTCCTTGCCTTGCTTGTAATAGTCTTCGGCCACCAGGTTGACGCCATCCTTGCTGGCGATGATCGCCGTGCTGATGCTGCCGATCACGGCTGCGGTCGGGAGGGCGATGATGAACCAGGGCCAGAATTGGCGATACCAGGGTTGGGACATAGTGCTACTACCGTGAAACCAGTGATTAACGAAACAGAGGAATTTCAGTCAACACAAGATAACAAAAAGCCTCGAAGAGTCGAGGCTTTTTGCTGAGTAATCACGTGTTTATCACATGTTACTGCTTATTTTGCTGGTCGTTGTGGGACAAGCTGTAAACGTAGGAGGCGAGCAGGTGCACCTTGTCTTCACCCAGAATATCCTTCCAGGCCGGCATCACGCCGTGACGACCGTGGGTGATGGTCTGCTCGACCACCTGACGGGAACCGCCGTAGAGCCAGGTGTTGTTGGTGAGATCCGGTGCCCCGAAGGCGATGCCACCCTTGGCGTCCGGGCCGTGACAGGCGGCACAGATGGTGAAGCGCGCTTCACCCTTCTTGGCTTCCACCATGTCCACCTTGCGACCGGAGAGGCTCAGCACGTAGGAGGCCACTTCGCGGACCCCGTCCTTGCCGAGGATCTCGCCCCAGGCGGCCATCACGCCCTGACGACCGCCCATGATGGTGGTCTTGATCTGGTCGGGTGCGCCGCCCCACTGCCATTCGCTGTCGGTCAGGTTCGGGAAACCGCGACCGCCGCGGGCATCGGAGCCGTGGCATTGAGAACAGTTCTGCAGGAACAGACGCTGACCCACCTTGCGGGCTTCCGGATCGGCGGCGATCTCCTCGATGGCGCGATAGGTCTTGCCATCGGCCTGATAGGCCAGCTCGCGGAACTTGGCGCCGTAGATCTCGTCAGCCTTGACGAGCTCGCGATCGTACTCCACCGCACGGCCTTCCGCCTTGGCGGAAGCCGCCGCTGCCTTGGACTCGGCCAGCGAGCGTACGTCCTGGTTGGAGCTCTGCCAGCCCAGTACGCCCTTGAAGTTGCCAAGGCCCGGGAAGGCAATCAGATAGACCAGACCGGTGACGATGAAGAAGAGGAACATGTAGGTCCACCACTTCGGCAGCGGGTTATTGATCTCTTCGATACCGTCGAAAGCGTGTCCCATGGACTTACCTTCTTCCACGCCCATCTTGTCGCGCAGGCACCATACCAGCAGCAAGAAGCAGCCGAGGATGGTCCCCAGACTGATGACGGTCACAAAAATGCTAAACAAAGTGCTCATTATTGTTTCGCTCCTGCGTTCTTGTTATCAGCACTGGGTTGCTCGTCGTCGGCAAATACCAGATTGGCAGCCTCGTCGAAGGAGGTCTTGCGGCGCTTGCTGTAGGCCCAGACGATGATGCCGATCATGATGGCCATCAACAGCAGGGTATACAGGCCGCGAAAAGTGCCGTAATCCATATCCTGACTCCTTTATTTCAGGGCATGACCCAGTGATTGCAGATAGGCTACCAGCGCATCCAGCTCGGTCTTGCCCTTCACGGCCTCACCGGCCCCCTGAATGTCGGCATCCGTGTAGGGTACGCCGAAGTGATCGCGGAATAGGGCCAGCTTCTTGCCGGTCAATTCACCGGTCAGCACGTTGGTGTCGAGCCAGGGGAAGGCGGGCATGTTGGACTCGGGCACCACGTCGCGCGGGTTGATCAGGTGGGCACGGTGCCAGTCGTCGGAATAACGACCGCCAACCCGGGCCAGATCCGGACCGGTACGCTTGGAGCCCCACAGGAAGGGGTGCTCCCAGACGCTCTCACCGGCGACCGAGTAGTGGCCGTAACGCTCGGTTTCGGCGCGGAACGGACGGATCATCTGGCTGTGGCAGACGGTGCAGCCTTCGCGGATGAAGATGTCGCGCCCTTCCATCTGCAGGGCGGTGTAGGGCTTGAGGCCCTCGACCGGCTCAGTGGTCTGCTTCTGGAAGAACAGCGGGGTGATTTCCACCAGGCCCCCCAGGCTGATGGCAAAAATGATGCCGACCACCAGCATGGGAACGCTCTTTTCAAAGATCTCGTGACGGTTATTGTTGCTCATGCTTTGACCTCTTCAATCATGCTGGCTGTGCGACAGGTTCCAGGGAACCTTTGGGCGCAGTGATGGTGCGATAGGCGTTGTAGGCCATCAGCAACATGCCGGTGACAAAGAAGCAGCCACCCAGGAAGCGCACGAAGTAGAAGGGATAAGAGGCCTGCAGCGCTTCTACGAAGCTGTAGGTCAGGGTGCCGTCGTCGTTGACCGCACGCCACATCAGACCCTGCATCACACCGGAAATCCACATGGCGACGATGTAGAGCACGGTACCCACGGTCGCCAGCCAGAAGTGGATGTTGATGAGCTTGATGCTGTACATGCGGCCCTGGCCGAACAGGTTCGGGATCAGGTGATACACGGCACCGATGGATACCATGGCAACCCAGCCCAGCGCGCCGGAGTGGACGTGACCGATTGTCCAGTCGGTGTAGTGGGAGAGGGCGTTGACGGTCTTGATCGCCATCATGGGGCCTTCGAAGGTGGACATGCCGTAGAACGACAGGGACACGATCAGGAAGCGCAGGATGGGGTCGTAACGCAGTTTGTGCCAGGCACCGGAGAGGGTCATGATGCCGTTGATCATGCCGCCCCAGGAGGGGACGAACAGGATCAGGGACATCACCATGCCGAGGGACTGTGCCCAGTCAGGCAGGGCGGTATAGTGCAGGTGGTGCGGACCGGCCCAGATGTAGAGGGAGATCAGCGCCCAGAAGTGGACGATGGAGAGACGGTAGGAGTAGACCGGACGACCCGCCTGCTTGGGCACGAAGTAATACATCATGCCAAGGAAGCCGGCGGTCAGCAGGAAGCCTACCGCGTTGTGGCCATACCACCACTGCACCATGGCATCCATGGCGCCAGAGTACATGGAGTAGGACTTCATGCCGGAAAGCGGCACTTCCATGTTGTTGACGATGTGCAGCACGGCCACCGTGATGATGAAGGCACCGAAGAACCAGTTCGCCACATAGATGTGGGAGGTGGTGCGCTTGACCAGGGTGCCGAAAAAGACCACGGCATAGGCGACCCAGACGATGGTGATGGCGATATCAATAGGCCATTCCAGCTCTGCGTACTCCTTGGAGGTGGTGTATCCCAGCGGCAGCGAAATGGCGGCAGAAAGGATGATGGCCTGCCAGCCCCAGAACACGAAGGTCGCCAGCGGGCCACCAAACAGTCGGGTTTGACAGGTGCGTTGCACCACATAGAAGGAGGTCGCCATCAGGGCGCTACAGCCAAATGCGAAGATAACCGCGTTGGTGTGCAGAGGGCGAAGGCGACTGTAAGTCAGCCAGGGAGTATCAAAGTTGAGGGCAGGCCAGATCAACTGGGCTGCAATCAGTACGCCAACCGACATGCCGACAATTCCCCAGACAATCGTCATGACGGTGAACTGGCGAACAACGGTGTAGTTGTACTCAGGATGGTTAGTTGTATGGCTCATCGTTGTATTCCGCTTCCGATGCTGCTGTTGTTTGATTTTGTGTCCAGTGAGGTGGACCGACTTCATTGGCTACTGCCTTTTCTCTTGTTAACAACTGTTAATAAAAGGAAAAGCAAAAAGTAGCTAAATGAAAATTCAATGGGAATGATACTGAACCGACAGGTAAAATAACAGTATAAACAGTGATATATTTGGCTCCGTTGGGTCTCGCCTGTTCAATTATTTACCTTGCGCGAGATCACGAAAATGTCATTTTTCAGACATCTTACAAGGTTGTTTTTTCATGAAAGAGAGACTCACTTCACGCAAAATTATCCATTTGGCGATCGTGTTGACTATTTTGCTCGGTTTGGTTGCCTATCGAACCTGGTTTGATGGCGCGCAGACGGCGATGGCTAGCTCGGAAAAAGATCAGATTTGTGATCTGTCCCACAGCTCATGCCCCCTGCTGGTGGGGAATAAGCCGCTGACCGCCCGCATCGCCTCGCTGCCGGTCCAGGCCGAACGTGACTTCGTGATACAGCTTCAGGGCGGCGATCCGGCCGTCACGCCGGTGAAGGCGTGGCTGGAGGGGCGGGACATGTTCATGGGGACCATTCCGGTTACTTTTGAGGCCACAGCCCAGGGCTGGCAAGGGACGACCCTGGTGGGATCCTGCACCTCGCCGATGATGGTCTGGCTGCTCAATATCGAGTGGAGCAATGGCCAGCGCCAGCAACTGGCGCTCTCCGTCGCTCGCTGAGGGCCTCTTCCTGAGGTGCAAAAGGAGGGGGCAAGGTGAAAATTGATTTGAATTTTTCAGGTAGGGCGTTACCTTGCACTGATTGTCAGGGAGTGAAGTTCATTTAATCATGATTGAAAAACAAGCATTTTATCGCACGCTCAACCAGCAGGCCCAGGCATTGCTGGAGGGAGAGCCGGATCTCATCGCCAACTTGGCCAACCTGTCCGCCCTGCTCAATCAGGAGCTGACCGACATCAACTGGGTCGGCTTTTACCTGTTGCAGGGGGAGACCCTGGTGCTCGGCCCGTTCCAGGGCAAGCCGGCCTGCGTACGCATTCCGGTCGGGCGCGGGGTATGCGGCACGGCGGTGGCCGAGGGCAAGACCCAGCTCATCGACGACGTGCATCAATTTGAGGGGCATATCGCCTGCGACGGTGCCAGCAATGCCGAAATCGTGATCCCGCTGCGCCGGCGTGGCGAGATCATTGGCGTACTGGATATCGATAGTCCAATCTTTAACCGCTTTGACGAGCAGGACCGGATTGGCCTCGAAGAAACGGTGCAAATTTTGGAAAGCATGCTCTAAGTCATTGCTTGATGGTTCGCAAAAGGCCCCAAGCTCTCTATAATGGGGCCTTTGTTGTGCTCGGGCGTGCCCGCGCGTTTATATGAAAGCCAAGGTTATACATGGAAAACACTGAGAAGCTGAAGAACAGTAAAGAGATCGTTGCCTACCTGGTCGAGAAATTCCCGGCCTGCTTCATCGCTGAAGGAGAGGCCAAGCCGCTCAAGATTGGCATCTTCCAGGATTTGGCCGAGCGTCTTGCTGACGACGCCAGAGTCTCCAAGACCATGCTGCGCTCCGCTCTGCGTCAATACACCTCCAGCTGGCGTTACCTGCATGGCCTCAAGGCTGGCCAGGCCCGTGTCGATCTGGACGGCAACCCGGGCGAGCTGCTCACCGAAGAGCACATCGAGCACGCCAAGCAAGCCCTGAAGGAGAGCAAAGAGCGCGTCTTTGCCAGCCGTCGTACCAACAATAAAGAAGAGAAGGCCAAGCAGCCTCGTCGTCCTGCTCCGCGCAAGGCCGATGCCGCCGCCAAGTCCAGCAAGCCGAAAGCCGCTCCCAAGGCTGCTCCGGTTGCTGACGAGGCCCCGCTGGTCAAGGTGGATGCCGCTACCCTGAAAGTAGAGCAGGGTGTGCGCGTGGTGCTGGGCAAGTCGCCGGTACCGGCCACCATCAAGGAAGTGACCAAGGATGACGTTCAGGTTCAATTGCAGACCGGCATGATGCTGCGGGTCAAATTCGAGCACCTGGTTCTCTAAGGAGACAAATGTTGAAGCATGGCGTAATTCGTTTTTCCCTCGTTGCCTGTAGCCTGGCGCTTGCCGGGCTTGCACAGGCCATCGAGCCGGTGCTCAAGGAAAGTGATTTGCCTGTGTTGGCTCAGGAGAGCCAACATGCTACGGCTAGCAAGCGAATTGCCAATCTGTTTACCCGCTCGCATTACAAGCAGTTCAAGCTGGACGATGCCTTTTCCTCCGTGATCTTTGACAAGTATCTGGAGAATCTGGATTACAGCCGCAACCTGTTTCTGGCCTCTGACATCAGCCGTTTTGAAAAGTACCGTACCGGCTTTGACACCGACCTCGAAAGAGGGCGGCTGGCACCGGCCTACGAGATGTTCAACCTGAGTCAGCAGCGGCGTTATGAGCGGTTCGAATACGCCCTCAAACTGCTTGATACTCCTTTCGATTTTACCCAGCCCGACAACTACGTGTTTGATCGGGAAGGGGCGGCCTGGCCGAAAGACGAGGCCGAACTCAACGAGTTGTGGCGCCAGCGGGTCAAGTTCGATGCCCTGAGCCTCAAGCTCAGCGGCAAGGAGTGGCCCGAGATCAAGGAGCTGCTCGGCAAGCGTTACAACAACGCCATCAAGCGGATGTCCCAGACCGAGAGCGAGGATGTATTCCAGCTCTTCATGAACTCCTTCGCTCGCGCCATCGAGCCGCACACCAGCTATCTGTCTCCGCGCAGCGCCGATCGTTTCAACACCGAGATGAACCTCTCGCTGGAGGGGATTGGGGCCGTGCTGCAGGCCGAAGATGACTTCACCGTCATTCGCTCCCTGGTGCCCGGCGGCCCGGCTGCCAAGTCCAACCACCTGAAACCGGACGACAAGATCGTCGGGGTAGGGCAGGACGACGGCAAGATTGTCGACGTGATCGGCTGGCGTCTCGATGACGTGGTCGAGCTCATCAAGGGGCCCAAGGGCAGCAAGGTGAAGCTGGAGATCCAGCGCGGCAAGGGCGCCAGCGCCAAGACCGAGCAGATCGAGCTGGTACGTGACAAGGTGCGTCTGGAAGACAGAGCCGCCAAGTCCAAGGTGATCACCGCCGAGGGCAAGAAGATCGGCGTGCTCGAGATCCCGAGCTTCTACGTCAACCTGCACGACGACGTGATCAAGGAGCTCTCCAGCCTCAACAAGCAGAAGATCGAGGGTCTGATCGTCGATCTGCGCGGCAACGGTGGCGGTGCGCTGACCGAGGCCTCTGCCCTGAGCGGCCTGTTCTTCGCGAGCGGTCCGGTGGTGCAGATCAGGGATCACATGGGTCGCATCACCGTCAACGGTGATGACGACGGCAACGTCTACTACGGCGGCCCCATGTCGGTGATGATCGACCGCTACAGTGCGTCGGCTTCCGAGATCTTCGCCGCCGCCATGCAGGATTACGGCCGCGCCCTGATCCTCGGTGAGAACTCGTTCGGCAAGGGCACGGTGCAACAGCATCGCAGCCTCGCCAAGGTCTACGACTTCTACGAGCAGCCGCTGGGTCACGTGCAGTACACCATCGCCAAGTTCTACCGGATCAACGGTGGCAGTACCCAGAACAAGGGGGTCGCCCCGGACATCAGCTTCCCCACCGCGGTGGCACCGGAAGAGACGGGCGAGAGCCGCGAGTTCAACGCCCTGCCGTGGGACAAGATAGCGTCGGCCAAGTACGACAAGCTCGGCAACTTTGCCAGCTTGCTGCCCAAGCTGCAGGCGGCCCACGAGGCGCGGATCACCAAGGATCCGGAGTTTGCCTACGTGATGCAGGACATCGCCGAGTACAAGGAGGAGAAAGACAAGAAGTCGGTCTCCTTGAACGAGGCGGAGCGTCTGGCGGATCAGGCCAAGCAGGACGAGAAGGCGCTCAAGCGCGCCAACGAACGCCTGACTCGCCTGGGCAAGCCGACGGTGAAGAGCCTGGACGATCTGCCTGCCGATTTTGAGGCACCCGACGAGTATCTGGTCGAGGCTGCCAACATCACGGCGGATCTGGCCAAGCTCAGCAAACGCGGCTGAACAGGGACAGCCAATTAATCAACAAGGGCGACTTCGGTCGCCCTTTCCTTTGCCTGAATGCAAACTATTTGACCCTGCCAACCGGTTATGACAGCCTCTGACACGTCAATAACAAGCGTGGAAGCAAACAATAATGACCGATCACTCCCAGGCCATGACGGCCAAATATCGCCAGGATTACCAGGCTCCGCTCTACTGGTGCGACAGCATCGACCTCGATTTCCAGCTGCAGGAGCCGCAGACCCGGGTCACCGCCATCTCCCGTCTGCGTCGTAACGGCGACCACAAGGAGCCGCTGGTGCTGGATGGCGAAGGGCTGGTCCTGCACGCCATCAGCGTGGACGGGGTTGCCTTTACCCAGTACGAGCAGGGGGAGAGCAGCCTGACCCTGTTCAACCTGCCGGCCGAGTGCGTGCTGACCATAGTCACCGACATCAACCCGGCCGCCAACACCGCGCTGGAAGGGCTCTACAAGTCCGGCGATGCCTACTGTACCCAGTGCGAGGCGGAAGGGTTCCGACGCATCACCTATTACATGGACAGGCCCGACATCCTGGCCCGCTATAGCACTCGCATCACCGCCGACAAGGCCAAATATCCTTTCCTGCTCTCCAACGGCAACAAGGTCGACAGCGGCGATCTGGATGGCGGCCGCCACTTCGTGCAGTGGCAGGATCCCTTCCCCAAGCCGAGCTATCTGTTTGCCTTGGTGGCCGGGGACTTCGACGTGGAGCGCAGCCACTACACCACCAAGAGCGGCCGCAAGGTGGCCCTCGAGATCTTCGTCGACAAGGGCAACCTGGACAGAGCCGGTTTCGCCATGGAGAGCCTCATCAACTCCATACACTGGGACGAGCAGCGCTTCGGTCTCGAGTATGACCTCGACATCTACATGATCGTGGCGGTGGACTTCTTCAACATGGGCGCAATGGAGAACAAGGGGCTCAACATCTTCAACTCCAAGTTCGTGCTGGCCAACCCGGCCACCGCCACTGACAGCGACTACCACGGCATCGAGCGGGTGATCGGCCACGAATACTTCCACAACTGGACCGGCAACCGCGTCACCTGCCGTGACTGGTTCCAGCTCAGCCTGAAAGAGGGGCTGACGGTGTTCCGGGATCAGGAGTTCTCCTCCGATCTGGGTTCACGTGGGGTCAATCGCATCAACAACGTGCGCACCGTGCGCGGCCCGCAGTTTGCCGAGGATGCCGGCCCCATGGCACACCCCATCCGCCCGGATGTGGTGATCGAGATGAACAACTTCTACACCCTGACCGTCTACGAGAAGGGCTCGGAAGTGATCCGCATGCTGCACTCCTTGCTGGGTGAAGATGCCTTCCAGGCGGGCATGCGACTCTATTTCGAGCGCTTTGACGGTCAGGCGGTCACCTGCGATGACTTCGTGCAGGCGATGGAAGATGCATCCGGGGTGGATCTCGGTCGCTTCCGCCGCTGGTATAGTCAGTCCGGCACCCCCGAGCTCACCGTGACCGACGAGTACGATGCCGACAGCGGCGTCTATCGCCTGCATGTGAGCCAGCACACCCCGCCGACCCAGGATCAGCCGCAGAAACTGCCGCTGCATATCCCCCTCGACATCGAACTCTATGATGAGCAGGGGGCCGTCATCCCGCTGCAGTACCAGGGCAAGGCCATCGGCAATGTGCTGGACGTGCTGGAAGCGGAGCAGACCTTCGTGTTCGACAAGGTATCGGTCAAGCCGGTGCCCTCCCTGCTGCGGGACTTCTCGGCGCCGGTCAAACTGCATTTTGACTACAGCGACGAGGCATTGGCCTTCCTGATGCGCCATGCCCGCAACGAGTTTGCCCGTTGGGATGCGGCGCAGATGCTGATCAACAAGGCGGTCATCGACGGCGTGGCCCGGACTCAGCAAGGGCAGGGAGTTGATGTCTCCCGGACCCTGCTGGTGGCCTTTGTCGCCATCCTTGACGACGAGGGGCTCGACCCCGCCCTCAAGGCGGAGATCCTGGCGCTGCCGGGCGAGGCGACCCTGGCCGAGCTGTTCGAGGTGGCCGACATCGATGCCATCCATCAGGTGCGCAACGAGATCCAGACCTCGCTGGCCCAGGCCTTCGGGGCCCGTCTGGTGGCCTGCTACGAGAGTTTGCGCCTGCCGGCTTATCAGGTGGTGCACGCCGACATGGCCAAGCGGGCGCTCAAGGGGGTCGTGCTGGGCTATCTGGCGGCCCTCGATGCCGGCAGCGCCGATCTGCTGGTGCGCCAGCAATATGCGGCTGCCGACAACATGACCGACACCCTGGCGGCGCTGCAGGTGGCCAACAGCCACCTGTTGCCGTGCCGCGCCGAGCTCTTGGCCGACTTCGAAGGCAAGTGGGCCAAGGACGGACTGGTGCTGGACAACTGGCTGCGGCTGGTGGGTGCCAAGCCGGCGGAAGACGTGCTGGAAGAGGTGAAACAGGCGATGGCGCATCCCACCTTCAGCATTCGCAACCCGAACCGGCTGCGGGCGCTGGTGGGCAGCTTTGCCATGAACAACCAGGTGCAGTTCCATGCGCGTGATGGTCGCGGCTACCGCTTCCTGACCGATCTGCTGATCGAGCTCAACGAAGTCAATCCGCAGGTGGCCTCCCGCCTCATCACTCCGCTCATCCAGTTCAAGCGGCTCGATGAGGGGCGCAAGGCGCTGATCCGCACCGAGCTGACCCGTCTGGCCAACCTCGAGGGGCTGGCGCGGGATCTGTTCGAGAAGGTGAGCAAGGCGCTGCAGCAGTAAGCACGAGCGGGCGGGGGAGTCATCTCCCGCCCTTTACCGTGAGTCTTCAACCACGACCAGAGGAGTCATCGTGAAGCAGTTTACCTTTCGCCTCTCATTGAGCCATGACGAGGTCATGCTGATGTACCAGGGCCATGCCAAACGGCTGGTGGTGCGCAGCGAGCAGGGGCTGACCCTGGAACTGGGCATTGAGAAAATCCGGCCCTTCGTCGCCATCAGCGGGGTACATGGCTACTTTCGCCTCAAAACCCAGGACGATTATCGCTTTATCAGCCTCGAACGCATAAATTAACAAAACTTGAACATATTTCCGCGTAATTCACTGCTTTCAGTCATTATCTATCCGGTAAATCCGTAACCATCCAGTGGGATTTTCTGTTTTTTGCCAGAACGGCAAAATTTTTCACAGCTTAAGGCGTGATCTGCCCCTTGTTTTTAACAACTCATTATCACCTTTGCTCGCCTTCCTTGATCCAAGACATTACACTTCGCAGCAACTCTGTACCGGTGGGCATCCAGGGTGGATGTCTCTGTGTCGGTGGTTAATGTCGTCCGATAAGGAATATAGAAATGGCATTGAAAGACGCCCCTACCTCAGTTCTGCTCGAAAACGTTCTCAGCCTGATCCATCAGAAGTTGCCCAAGAAGAGTGCCTCCCTGGTCGAGTGCTTCGTCGCCAAGTTCTACGGCAACATGGCGAGCACCGATCTGCACGATCGCAATGACAGCGATCTCTATGGCGCCGCGCTCAGCCTGTGGAATGCGCTCAACCAGCGCACCAGCACAGAGCCCTATATCCGGGTCTACAATCCCGAGCTGACCCGCCACGGCTGGCAGTCTCCCCATACCATCGTCGAAATCATCCTGCAGGACTCCCCTTTCCTGGTGGATTCAATCCGCATGGCGCTCAAGCGCCGGGGCATCACGGCGCACATGATGCTGCACCAGCCGCTGCACCTCATTCGCGGCAGTGAAGGTAAGATCAGCGCCATTCTGGATCTGGACAACACGGCCGAACAGACCTCCGTCGAGACTGCCTTCCTCATCGAGATCGATCACCTCACCAGCGAGGAGCAGATGGAAGGGCTGACTGCCGAGCTCAACTCAGTGGCCGGTGAAGTGGCCCTGGCGGTCGGTGACTGGCAGCCCATGCTGGCGCGCCTGAACGAGATCATCGACGAGCTGCCCAAACGCAAACACCCGGTCAGCAAGGCCGAGGTGGACTCCTGCGTTGCCTTCCTCAAATGGGTGGCCGCTCACAACTTCACCCTGATGGGCTATCGTCGCTACGACGTCAAGGCGGTGGAGGGGGATCACGAGATCCTGCCACAGCCGGATTCGAGCCTGGGTCTGATGAAGAACTCCATCAAGGATGAGGGGCAGCGCTTGGGCACGATGCCGGCCAGTGCCCGTCATGCCGCCCTGAGCTCTTCCCTGCTGATCCTCACCAAGTCCAACAGCAAGTCACGGGTGCATCGCCCGGCCTATGTGGACTACATCGGCATCAAGCGCTTCGACGAACATGGCAAGGTGGTAGGGGAAGATCGCTTCATCGGTCTGTATGCCTCCTCCATCTACAACACCAGTGCGACCCAGATCCCGCTCATCAGCCACCGCCTCGAGCGCATCATGGCCGCCTCCGGTCACGAGAAGGGTTCCCATGCCTACAAGGCACTGCTGAACGTACTGGAAACCTACCCGCGCGATGAGCTGATCCAGGCTCGCGAAGAGGAGCTGCTGGCCACCGGTCTCGGGGTGCTGGAGATGCAGGAGCGCGACATGCTGCGCCTGTTCGTGCGCCGCGACGTCTACGGCCGCTTCTTCTCCTGCATGGTCTATGTCACCAAGGAGCGCTACAACACGGCGCTGCGGGTCAAGACCCAGCAGATCCTGCAGAAGTATTTCGGCAGCAGCGAAGAGGTGGAGTTCAACGTCTACTTCACCGAGGGCGTGCTGGCACGGACCCACTACATTGTGCGGGTCAACAACAACAACGTGGATGTGGATGTGAACGAAGTACAGAACAACCTGATTGAAGCGGCCCGCAGCTGGGATGACCGTCTGGACTCCGTGCTGCTCTCTCACTACGGTGAAGCCCGTGGCAACGAACTGCGCCGCCGTTTCAGCACCGCCTTCCCCCGCGCCTACAAGGAAGACGTACTGCCGGGTTCCGCCGTGGCCGACATCATGGAGCTGGACAACCTGAGCGAGGCCAATCCGCTCGGCATGCTGTTCTACCGCGCCCAGGAGGAAGAAAACGATCGCCGGGTCCGCCTCAAACTGTTCCACCGCACCGAACCCATCCACCTCTCCGATGTTCTGCCCATGCTGGAAAACATGGGGCTGCGGGTCATCGGCGAAACCCCGTATCAGGTCCGCACCCCGGCGGGCGACATCTTCTGGATCCTCGACTTCTCCATGCTGCTGCATGGTGAGCAGCCGTTCGATCTGGAGCAGAGCCAGCAACGCTTCCAGCAGGCTTTTGCGGCCATCTGGAACAAGCAACTGGAAGATGACGGCTTCAACCGGCTGGTGCTGGGCGCCGGCCTCACCGGTCGTCAGGTATCCGTGCTGCGCGCCTATGCCAAATACATGCGTCAGACCGGCGTCTCCTTCAGCCAGTCCTATATCGAAGAGACCCTGACCCGCTACCCGGATATCGCCCAGCTGCTGTTCACCCTGTTCGAACAGCGCCTGGATCCGGCCGGCAAGCAGGACGCCAAGGTACAGGGCAAGCTGCACGAGCAGCTCGCCGCCAAGCTCGATCAGGTTGCCAACCTGGACGACGATCGCATCATCCGCCGCTATGTGGAGATGATCGACGCCACCCTGCGCACCAACTACTACCAGCTGGACAAGGCGGGCAACATCAAGCCCTACGTCTCCTTCAAGCTGGCCCCCTCCAGCATCACCGACATGCCGCTGCCGCTGCCTAAGTTCGAGATCTTCGTCTACTCGCCGCGGGTGGAAGGGGTGCACCTGCGCTGGGGCAAGGTGGCTCGTGGTGGTCTGCGCTGGTCCGATCGCAAGGAGGACTTCCGTACCGAAGTGCTGGGTCTGGTAAAAGCCCAGCAGGTGAAGAACACCGTCATCGTGCCGGTGGGAGCCAAGGGCGGTTTCTACTGCAAACAGATGCCGGCGGGGGCGCCCCGTGCCGTGATCCAGGAGGAGGGCAAGGCCTGCTATCGCCTGTTCATCCGTGGCCTGCTGGACGTGACCGACAACATCATCGGTGGCGAGGTGATCCCGCCCAAATCCGTGGTGCGTCACGACGAGGATGACTACTACCTTGTAGTGGCCGCCGACAAGGGCACCGCGACCTTCTCCGACATCGCCAACGAGATAAGCCTCGAATATGGCCACTGGCTGGGCGATGCCTTTGCCTCCGGCGGCTCGGTCGGTTATGACCACAAGAAGATGGGCATCACCGCCCGCGGCGCCTGGGAGTCGGTCAAGCGCCACTTCCGTGAGATCGGTGTCAACTGCCAGACCACCGACTTCACCTGCGTCGGCATCGGTGACATGGCGGGGGACGTGTTTGGCAACGGCATGCTGCTCTCCGAGCACACCCAGCTGGTGGGTGCCTTCAACCACATGCACATCTTCGTCGATCCGACTCCCAATGCAGCCAAGAGCTTCGTCGAGCGCAAGCGCCTGTTCGAGCTGCCAGGCTCAAGCTGGGATGACTACAACCGGGAACTCATCTCGGCAGGGGGCGGCATCTTCCTGCGCTCGGCCAAGTCCATCAAGCTGAGCCCCGAAATGCAGACCCTGCTCGGCACCGACAAGGCCAGCATGGCCCCGAACGAGCTGATCAAGGCGCTGCTCTGCCTGAACGTCGATCTGCTGTGGAACGGCGGCATCGGTACCTATGTGAAGAGTGCCCGCGAGAGCGATGCCGAAGTGGGCGATCGCAGCAACGATGTGCTGCGGGTCAACGGCCGCGATCTGCGGGCCCGCATCGTGGGTGAGGGCGGCAACCTGGGCTTCACCCAGCTCGGCCGGGTGGAGTACGCCAGCCAGGGCGGTCGCATCAACACCGACTTCACCGACAACGTGGGCGGGGTGGATTGCTCCGACAACGAGGTAAACATCAAGATCCTGCTGAACCAGCTTGTTGCAGCAGGGGACCTGACTCTCAAGCAGCGCAACCAGATGCTCTATGAGATGACCGACGATGTGGCGCAGATTGTCATCACCAACGCCTATCGCCAGTCCCAGTCCATCTCGGTGACCAGTTTCCGCGGCGCCGAGCAGCTCAAGGAGCAGCAGCGCTTCATTCAGGGGCTGGAACGGGAAGGCAAGCTGGACCGCGGCCTCGAGTTCCTGCCCTCCGACGAAGAGCTCTCCGAGCGGATGGCGGCAGGGCAGGGGCTGACCCGGCCCGAACTGGCGGTGTTGGTGGCCTACGGCAAGATGGTGCTCAAAGAGCAGCTCAACTGCCCGGAAGTGACCGACGAGCCCTTCCTCGCCAACATGCTGGTGACCAGCTTCCCGGCCAAGCTGCAGCAGCAGTTCGGGGCGGCGCTTGCCCAGCATCCGCTGCGCGGCGAGATCATCGCGACCCGGGTGGCCAACATGCTGGTCAACGACATGGGGCTCAACTTCGCCAGCCGGATGAAGGACGAGACCGGTGCCTCGGTGGCGGAAGTGGCCTGCTGCTTCGCCATGGCGCGCGAGGTATTTGGCCTCAACCAGCTGTGGCGCGACATCGAAGGGTGTGACAACCTGGTGGATGCCCAGACCCAGCTCGAACTGATGTTCTACAGCCGTCGCATCGTGCGCCGTGCCACCCGCTGGTTCCTGCGCGCCCGCAACCGCAGCTGGAGCATCAGCGAGAACATCGCCTTCTTCCGTCCGGCCTTCGAGACGCTGGGTCAGCACCTCTACGAGGTGATGGACGAGAGCGAAGTGACCGAGCACCAGCAGGCGGTCGCCGCCCTGGTGGCCAAGCAGGTGCCACAAGCCATCGCCCGTCAGGTGGCCCACATGAGCAGCCTCTTCTCCAGCCTGGACCTGGCGCAGATTGCCGCGGAGCACAAGACCGACATCCTGCGCGCCGCCAACGTCTACTATCGCCTCGGCGCCAAGCTGGATCTGCACTGGTTCCTCGACCAGATCAATCACCAACCGGTGGGCAACCACTGGCAGGCGATGGCGCGGGCTTCCTTCCGCGAAGATCTGGACTGGCAGCAACGCAGCCTCACTTCCGTGGTACTGGAAGGGTGCAAAGATCAGGGAGAATGCGCTACCATACTGGCCGACTGGATTTCGGAGCATGAGCAACTCTTGTCCCGTTGGACCCACATGTTGGCCGACTTCAAGACCACCAGCACTCACGAGTTCGCCAAGTTCTCGGTGGCCTTGCGGGAGTTGAACCTGCTCCAGTTGAATTGCCGAACCTCGGCATAACCCCAAAAGCCCCGGCCAGTTGCCGGGGCTTTTTTTAAGGAGCAAACATGCTGTACCCTCTCGCCAGGCATTTCCTGTTCAAGCTCAATCCGGAACAGGCGCACGATCTCTCCATCAAATATTTGCCCCGCCTTCTTGGTACACCGCTCGATTGTTTCTTCCGCCACTCCCTGCCAAAACGCCCCGTCACCGTCATGGGGCTTTCTTTTGCCAATCCGGTGGGTCTGGCGGCCGGGCTCGACAAGGACGGTGAGTGCATCGATGCCTTCGGGGCCATGGGATTCGGTTTTATCGAGGTCGGTACTGTCACCCCCAGACCCCAGAGCGGCAATGACAAGCCCCGTCTGTTCCGGGTCATTCCAGCCGAGGGGATCATCAACCGGATGGGCTTCAACAACAAAGGGGTCGACCACCTGGTCGCTCAGGTCAAGCAGGCCAAATATCAGGGGGTGATCGGCATCAATATCGGCAAGAACAAGGACACCCCCATCGAGCAGGGCAAGGATGATTATCTGATCTGCATGGACAAGGTGTATGACCACGCCGGTTATATCGCCGTCAATATCTCTTCCCCCAATACCCCTGGGCTGCGTTCGCTGCAATATGGCGAGGCACTGGATGAACTGTTGGCCGCCCTCAAGGTTCGTCAGCAGGAGCTGGCCGCGCAATATAAGAAGTACGTGCCGCTGGCCGTTAAAATTGCGCCGGATTTGACCCCGGATGAAATTAATCAGGTGGCCGCATCCTTGATAAAAAATGGCATCGATGGCGTGATTGCCACCAATACCACCCTCGAGCGCGACATGATTTATGACATGCCCCATGCCGGTGAAGCGGGGGGGCTCAGCGGCCGCCCTCTGCAGCACAAGAGCACCGAGGTGATCCGCCAGCTGGCCAAGGCGCTGGATGGTGCGCTGCCCATTATCGGGGTCGGCGGCATCGACAGCGCCATGGCGGCCCGCGAGAAGCTGGCGGCGGGTGCCAGTCTGGTCCAGATTTATAGCGGTTTTATTTATAAGGGCCCGGATCTGGTCAAAGAGATTGTGACCCATATATAAGAAATAAATCGGTGCCCTTTATTTAAAGTTGCTGAAATTCTCGACATGGAATAAAGTCGAGTAACGACTTCCAGTAAGGGCACCTCCATGTGTATCCAACCCAATGACAATTGGCAGTGGCATTATGATGCTCATGATGATCGTCTGATGCTGGATTTATCCGATCGCATGATATTTGCCACCGAATATAAAGGGCGGCAATTGGTGCCTAGCTCCTTCACCATCCAGCCGTTTTGTGTGGATGATGCCGCGCTCTATTATCAGCTGATGGACAGGGTGGCAGAACTGGAGTGGAGCGTGCCCCATCAGGTGCAGCTGGTCCTCAATGCCATCGCCGTCAGCCGCTTTTACAAACCCTTGATGCCACAAAGCTGGTTCTTTGGCGAAACCCATCCGGTTATCACTCCGGAAACCGGTGCACTGGTGTGCATGGGCACGCCTCATGGCAAGGGGGAGTTTCTGGTGATTGAAGCCGGCGATCAGGCCAGCGTCTGTTTGAACCTGACCGACGATCTGATATTGACCACCAGCAAGACACTACCCCGGTTTGGCGTCATCAAGGTGATGAACAATCGCATGAGCCAAAGACCCGCGGCTCAGGCGCAATATCGCCAAGTTGGTTGACAGTTAACTTGGCGAGGTGCACTGGTTTTCTATCCTGTCATGGTTCGCTATCACGTATCTCCCTTTTTAATCCTGCCTCATCCTGACCAGCCCCATTATTCTTTTCGCGTTATCTGCTCGTATGAAAAAATGCCCTCACGTCAATTTGAGGCGAGGGCGACAAACACACACTACAGGAGGAATAAGCTGTTGTATCAACAACACGGGACTATTCTAAAACCTGTAGTTTCTCTTGAAACCTGATAGATATGACAGGCGGGGCAATGTCGGCATAAACGGGGAGGGGATGTAAAAAATAGCCCTCCCATTTACGGACGATAACGGGAGGGCAAAGCACGGGGTTTACAGAAAGGACTTGCTCTGTCGTGAAGAATAATAACGATTTGAGTTTTGTTTGACTCCTGTCAGATGTGGCAATTTAGAAGAGGGAAAGGGGGAATATATATCCGGATAACGGATCAAGACTTGCTCGCAAAATAGCCGATGCTGCTTTTTGTGCCATCACTCGCATTGACGTTGCGTGTGCTGTCGTTACGGAGTCACTCGCTTGTCATCAATGTCACCATTACCGGCCTTCATCCTGCACAGGCGCAACCACAGCCTCAGGGTCAACTGCGCGCTCTTTATGCCGACATGCCCAAGCTTTTGCTGCTCCGGATCGCCGCTTAAGGTATAATGCGGCACTATTTTTATGGCTTCCCCGTGAGCGTGATGAAAGAATTTTTTGCAACCTGCCCCAAGGGGCTGGAAAACCTGTTGGCCGTCGAGCTGACCAATCTGGGTGCAGAGCAGGTCCGCGAGACCGTGGCCGGCGTCCATTTCTGCGGCGAGCTGGCCATCGGTTACAAGGCCTGTCTGTGGAGCCGTTTTGCCTCCCGCATCGTGCTGGTGCTCTCCGAGTTCCAGATGAACGACGATCTGGACCTCTATCTGGGCGCCCATACCATTCCCTGGGAAGAGCACTTCTCCGGCACCGCCACCATAGCGGTGGATTTCACCGGTACCAACGCCTCCATTCGCAACACCCAGTACGGCGCGCTCAAGATCAAGGACGCCATCGTCGATCGCTTCACCAAGCGTGGTCATGTGCGCCCGGACGTGGACAAGAAATCCCCGGACATTCGCATCATGGCCCATCTGGGCAAGGGCAAGGCCAATATCACGCTGGACTTGTCAGGCCCCGCGCTGCACCAGCGCTTCTATCGTCAGGGCACCGGTGAGGCACCGCTCAAAGAGAACCTGGCCGCGGCCATGATCGCCCGTAGCGGCTGGGCCGGTGAGCCCATGATGGACCCCATGTGCGGTTCCGGTACCCTACTGATTGAAGCGGCCTTTATCGCCGCCGACATGGCGCCGGCCCTGCGCCGCGAGCGCTTCGGTTTCGATCGCTGGCTGCAGCATGACAGCGAACTGTGGCAAAGCCTGATGATGGAGGCGCAAGTGCGCGCCAAACGCGGCATGCAGCGCTGCGAGGTGAAGCTGTTCGGTTGTGATGCCGACTCCCGCGTGCTGCTCAAAGCCCGTGACAACGCCAAAGCCGCCGGCGTTGCCCATCTCATCACCTTCAAGCAGGCCGATGCGACCGCCTTGGAAAACCCGCTGCCCATGGCGGCGGAAGGGGAGACCCGTCAGGTTGGTATGCTCATTTCCAACCCGCCCTATGGCGAGCGTCTCGGCGAGTTCCCGGCGCTGCTGGAAGTACACCAGGCCCTTGGCGATGCCCTGCGTCGCAGCTTCCAGGGGTGGAAAGTCTCGATCCTTTCTGCCTCCCCCGAGCTGCTCAGCTGTCTGCGCCTGCGCGCCGACAAGCAATATCGCCTGTTCAACGGGGCGCTCGAGTGTCAGCTGCGCAACTACCAGATCGCGCTGGACTCCGTGGCCTCCCAAAAAGAGGTGGCGCAGGACTTTGCCAACCGTCTGCGCAAGAATCTGAAGGCCCTCGAGAAGTGGGCGAAGAAAGAGAACCTCGACTGCTACCGTCTCTACGACGCCGATCTGCCGGAGTACAACGCCGCCATCGACCGCTATCAGGACTACCTGGTGGTGCAGGAGTACGCGGCGCCCAAGGATATCCCCGCCCAGAAGACCCGTCAGCGCCTGCTCGACATGGTACAGGCCGCCATCAAGGTGACCGGCATGGATGGCGAGAAGGTGATCCTGAAGGTGCGCGAGCGTCAGGAAGGCAAACAGCAGTACCAGAAGCTCTCCGAAGAGCAGCACCGGATGGAGGTGCAGGAGTACGGTGCCCGTCTGTGGGTCAACCTCTACGACTATCTCGACACCGGCCTGTTCCTCGACCACCGTCAGACCCGCCGCATGCTGGGCGAGATGGCCCGTGGCAAGCGCTTCCTGAATCTCTTTGCCTACACCGGCAGTGCCACCGTGCACGCGGGTCTGGGCGGAGCCAGCGAAACCACCACGGTGGACATGTCGCGCACCTACCTGAACTGGGCACAGGACAACATGCGCCTCAACTCGCTGGTGGGCCGCGAACACAAGTTCGTGCAGGCGGACTGCCTGAAGTGGCTCTCCGAGGCGGACGAGCAGTACGACCTCATCTTCATCGATCCGCCCACCTTCTCCAACTCCAAGCGGATGGACGAGAGCTTCGACGTGCAGCGCGATCACCTGTTGCTGATGCAGCACCTCAAGCGTCTGCTGGCTGCGGGTGGCACCCTGGTCTTCTCCAACAACAAGCGCCACTTCAAGATGGATCTGGCAGGTCTCGAGGCCATCGGTCTCAAGGCCCAGAACATCACCGGCAAGACCCGGCCGAAGGATTTCGAGCGCAACCAGCATATCCACAACTGCTGGATCATCACCCATGCCGAGGCCCAGGGCTGATGCTGACCCTGTTTCACACCGACGGTTGCCACCTGTGCGAACAGGCCTGGGGGCTGGTGGAGCAGGCCGGCCTTGCCGGCAGGACCCGCCGCTGCGACATCCTGGATGACGCCGACTGGCTCGAGGCCTACCGGGTGCGCATTCCGGTCGTGCGCGACGAGGCCGGGCGTGAACTGGGTTGGCCCTTTACTCTGGCGGAGCTGCAAGCGTGGCTCGCCGCCCGGGAGTAGTGGGCGATTTGACGATGAAACGGGGGGAGACTCAGTCTGCCGCCCGTTTTTTCATTAGCAAGAAGGAACAAGAATGGCTCTTTTGACATTGCACGGCGCTTCCCTGTCGTTCAGTGATTTTCCGCTGCTCGACCAGGCCGAGCTCACCATCGAGCGGGGCGAGCGCCTCTGTCTGGTGGGGCGCAACGGGGCGGGCAAGTCCACCCTGATGAAGGTGATCGCCGGCGAACTGCCGCTGGACGATGGCCGTCTGGTGCTGCAGCAAGACTTGAAAGTGACCCGCCTCGAGCAGGATCCCCCCGCCTCGAGCGAGCTTACCGTGTTTGACTACGCCGCCGAAGGGCTGGCCGGGGTAGGGGAGCTGCTCAAGCAGTATCACCATATCTCAATGGAGCTGGCACACAATGCCTCCGATGCCAACATTCGCAAGATGAGCCAGCTGCAGGAGCAGCTCGACTACCAGAATGGTTGGCAGTTCGAGACCCGCATCAACCAGGTGCTGACCCTGCTCGGTCTGGATCCCGACGTGACCCTCGACAGCCTCTCCGGCGGCTGGCTGCGCAAGGTAGCACTGGCTCGCGCGCTGGCCTGCGATCCGGATCTGCTGCTGCTGGACGAGCCGACCAACCACCTGGACATCGATGCCATCAACTGGCTGGAAGAGTTTCTCAAGGATTTTCGCGGCGCCATCGTTTTCATCTCCCACGACCGGGAGTTCATCCACAAGTTGGCGACCCGGATCATCGACTTGGATCGCGGCGTGATCACCTCCTGGCCCGGCAACTACGACGAGTACCTGCAGGGCAAGGAGGAGTGGCTGCGGGTCGAGGAGCTGAAAAATGCCGAGTTCGATCGCAAGCTGGCCCAGGAAGAGGTGTGGGTGCGCCAGGGGATCAAGGCCCGCCGTACCCGCAACGAGGGACGGGTGCGCGCCCTCAAGGCGATGCGCATGGAGCGGACCCAGCGCCGTGAGCTGCAGGGCAAGGCCAAGCTGCAGCTGGACGAAGCAGGCCGCTCCGGCAAGCTGGTATTTGAAAGTGAAGGCTTGGGTCTCGACTTTGGCGATCGCACCCTGTTTCAGGGGCTGGATCTGCAGGTGTTGCGTGGCGACAAGATTGCACTGGTCGGCCCCAACGGCTGTGGCAAGTCGACCCTGATCAAGCTGCTGCTCGGCCAGCTCGAGGCAACCCGCGGCTCGGTGCGGCAGGGTACCAACCTGGAAGTGGCCTACTTCGATCAGTACCGCGAACAGCTCGACCCCGAGAAGACGGTGGTGGATAACGTGGGCGAGGGCAAGCAGGAGGTGATGGTGCGCGGCCGCTCCCGCCACATCCTCGGCTACCTGCAGGACTTCCTGTTTGAGCCAAAACGGGCACGCACCCCGGTGAAAGCCTTGTCAGGGGGCGAAAAAAACCGTTTACTGTTGGCCAAATTGTTCTTGAAGCCCAGTAATTTACTGATCCTCGATGAACCAACCAACGACCTGGATGTCGAAACGCTGGAACTGCTGGAAGAGCTGCTGGCGGACTATCCCGGTACCCTGCTGCTGGTTAGCCACGATCGTCGTTTCATCGACAATACCGTGACCGGTTGCTGGTTGTTTGAAGGGGATGGGCGGATCAGTGATTATGTGGGGGGCTATGCCGACATGATGGCCACCCGTGCCCAGCAGCAGTCTCAGCTGGCCGCACAGCAGGCGGCGAAGCAGCCCCAGAGCAAGGCGCCAGAGCCTGTCGTGACGCAGGCGCCGGTCGCGGCAAAACAGAAGAAACTCTCTTACAAGTTGCAGCTGGAGCTGGATAATCTGCCAGCCCGGCTGGAACTGCTGGAGGCGGAGCTGGATGCCCTGCAGACGGAGATCAACCACCCCGGTTTCTTCTCCCTGCCTGCGGAACAAACCCAGACCAAACTGGATGCCCTGAATGCCGCAGAGGCGGCATTGGAACAAGCCTTCTCCCGCTGGGAGGAGTTGGAAGCGTTGAAACATCAGGACTAAGGAAGTAGATGAAAAAGCAATTATCCATGTTGGCCATTCTGGTCAGCGCCAGCCTGAATGCCCAGGCGGCACAAAGTCCCTTTTTCACCATTGTCGATGCGTCCGACAAGGGTTACGCCAGCGGGATCAGCGGCGACGGCAACGGGCTCATCGGGATCAACACCAAGAACAACATGGCCGAGCACTTCTCGACCGTGCGCTTCGCCGACTTCCTGGTTGACCGCTTCCGCTTCGAGCAGGGCTGCATGCTCTCCAACTCGGTCTGCAACTCCTTCTGGAACGACAACAGCAACTTCGCCTACCAGTGGCGTCGTGACTTCCTCGATGGTGTCGACCAGCGCAACAACGTAGGTTACGTGCAGCTGGGCGAGACCGACGGTCTGGTGACCGCGCTGGGTGACGTACCCGGCACCCGGGCGGGCTACAAGATGAATGGCAAGGTGCGTACCGCCTTTGCCGTGGTCGAGGAGGGCAACCCCGTCGAGCTGAAGGATGGCGCCGGCACTCACAGCCTGAGCGTGCCGACCAGCATCAAGAAGCTGGACAATGGCCAGTATCTGGTGACCGGTACCGCTGCCACCGGCAAGAACATCGCCGTCAACTCCGAAACCTACAACTGGTGCTTTGCCGGCAACGACGGCCAGTACGGTGACTACCGTTACTGCCCGGGCCTCAACACCCAGGCGAGCTTCTGGCTGGTCAACAGTACCGGTACCTTCAACAAGCTGCTGCAGGCCAACGAGTATGCCCGGGGCCGCAACGAAGTGGTGCAGACCGCTTCCGCGCTCGGCGTGGGCAAATTCAACGGCACGCTGTATGGGGTAGGGTACTCCTCCACCGGCGAGATCGGCACCAACTACCTGGATGGCCGCAACCTGGCCGCCTACTGGACACTGGATCTGGATGGCAGCAAGGTAGGGACCACCCAGATCATCCCGCTGGCCGAAGGCGAGCCCGGCAAGGATGACGCCAAGCTGCAACACAGCTGGGCCGTGGGGGTCAATGACAACGGTTATGTGGTCGGCAACCAGCTCTATCGTATCAACAAGGGCCAGAACCGCCCGGTGGAGATGTTCGTGTTCAACCTGAATACGCCGACCACCAACGCCGTGGTCTCCCTGCAGGACAAGCCGCTCAGCGGCTCCGGCTCGGAAGCGGCCGCCATCAACAACCACAACATGGTGGTTGGCTGGCGTGATTCCCGCCATCAGACCCAGCCCGTGGTCAACGGCACCAACCGCATGCAGGAAGGCTTCCTGCTCAACGCGGCGACCGGCAACAACTGGTACCTGAACGATCTCATCTGTGGTCTGGATGATGCGGGTGCCAAGCAGTGTGCCCAGAACGGTTACTACTATCACATCGCCTATGCCAGCGGCATCAGCGAGAATGGGACTGTGGCCGCGACCGCCTATCGCTACAACAGCGAGAGCGATCTGAACAACCGCACCAACGCTACCGTGGTCAGCGTCAAGCTGGCACCGGTCGTGACCGACTACAAGAACAACGATCCGGCCGGTTATGTGGTCGCCAACGCACCGGTCAACAACCAGACCGGTCAGGATGGCGGCAGCGGTGGTGGTAGCCTGTTCTGGTTGACTCTGCTGGCCCTGCCATTCGCCTGGTTGCGCCGTTTCCAGCGCTAAAAAGTTGTGTCACTAAAAATTAATGCGGTTCAGTGTCTTGTGTCACAATGACCGGATAGCATGAAATTTTTTGTTTGACCCTGCCAACCCCCTGGGGTAAAGATGAAAGCGACCGATGAAAAATTGGTCGCTTTTTTTGTTCCACGGAAGAGGGTCGTAGATGATGAAGAGACAAAAACGGGACCGTCTGGAAAGAGCTCGTGCTCGTGGTTATCAGGCTGGCGTGGTCGGCAAACAGAAAGAAGCGTGTCCGTATCAATGCCTGGATGCACGTGGGCACTGGCTTGGTGGTTGGCGTGATGCCATGGAAGGGCGGGGCTCAGGCCTCTTCATGAAGTAGTCGGTACTTCATCACACATTGCAAAAAGGAAAGGGGCCATGGCGGCCCCTTTACGTTGTGCGGTCTGACCAGGTGGCCAGTCAGCTCATCAGAATGCGGTGGTGTCCTTGAACAGGCCCACTTTCAGGTCGGTGGCGCTGTAGATGGGGCGACCATCCACTTCCACCACGCCATCGGCAATTCCCATCACCAACTTGCGATTGATGACGCGCTTGAAGGTGATCTTGTAGGTCACTTTCTTGGCAGTCGGCAGGATCTGACCGGTGAATTTCACCTCGCCAACCCCCAGCGCACGGCCTTTGCCGGGGCCGCCTTTCCAGCCGAGGAAGAAACCAACCAGCTGCCACATGGCATCCAGACCGAGACAGCCAGGCATGACGGGGTCACCCGGGAAGTGGCAATCGAAGAACCAGAGATCCGGTGTGATGTCGAGTTCTGCCAGGATCTCGCCTTTACCGTGCTCACCACCATGGTCATTGATCTTGACGATACGATCCATCATCAACATGTTGGGGGCGGGCAGCTGGCTGTTGCCCTCACCAAACAGCTCGCCACGGCTGCAGGCGAGCAGCTCTTCACGGGTAAACGAGTCTTTGCCTTGTTCACACAGGGAAAGGCGGGCATCAATGGTGGAATTGTCTACGGTCACGCTGGTTATCCTTAAAATGGGTCAAAGCCGGGCCAATTTAGCGTACAGATGTTCGCTAAACAACTCCGATCACTTCGTTTATACCCCGAATAGCCTGCCAAACAGGCGGCGCAGCACGCCCCCCTTGACGGCCTCGGTGCCGTTGAGCTCATCCAGGCGCTGCTGGATGCGGCCAAACAGGGTATCCGGCATGTCCGGTTCGCCCGCCACACAGCCCGTCAGCAGCTCGATGGCCTCTTCCACATGATCCACCGGGTGGATATGGAACTGGCCGGCTTCTACTGCCGCGATCACTTCATCAGAGAGGTTGAGCTGCTGGGCGTTGGTACCGGGCAGCAGGATCCCCTGTTTGCCGGTGAGCCCGTGGATCTTGCACACCCGGAAGAAGCCCTCGATCTTCTCGTTGACGCCGCCGACGGCCTGCACGTTGCCGAACTGGTCGACCGCGCCGGTAACCGCAAAGTGCTGGTAGATAGGCTGGCGGGCGAGGGCGGAGAGCAGGGCGCACAGACCGGTCAGAGACGCGCTGTCACCATCGATCTCATGGTAGGACTGCTCGAACACCAGGTTGGCCGACAGCGGGGAGGGATTCTCTGCACCAAATTTGTTGGAGAGATAGCCGTGAATGATCATCATCGCCTTGGCGTGGATATGACCTGCCAGCTCCGCCTTGCGTTCGATGTCCGCCACATCACCATCCCCCAGATGGACGGTAGCGGTGAGGCGCACCGGCTCGCCGAAATCATAGGGGTGCCCTGAGACCTGAATGACGGAGAGACCGTTGATCTGACCCACTTCCTCACCATCGGTCTGCAGCAGGATCTGGCCGTCGATGACCCCCTGATCGGACTGCTCGACCAGGTAGTTGAGCCGATAATCCTGCTCTTCCAGTGCCCCGCGAATGTGCTCGTCGGTGACGACATCCGCTTCCAGCTCACGTGCCAGGCTGTCGGCCATGCGCATGATGGCTGAGAGCTGCACCTCGGAGAGCGAGAGCCACTCCTGATGATCACAGAGCCGGCTGGCATGGCGGCAGAGGGCTGCGAGGGCGGCCGGCGTGAAGTCCAGCAGGTTCCAGCGCTCGCGCAGCCAGGCCAGATATTGCAGATAGTCAGGCAGATCCTCTTCGATGTTCACCTCGGAGACCAGGTCTGCACGCAGGAAAATGCGCTCCGACATATCTCTGTCCAGCATCTGGAATTCGGCCACATCGAGCCGGTCACCGACCAGGATCAGCTTGAGCTTGATGGGGGTGGCTTCCGGGGTAAAGAAGGGGGTGAGGGTCTTGCCTTCCTGATAGGCGTTCCAGTCCAGCTCGCCTTTTTGCATCGCGTTCTTGAGCTTGAACCAGAGATGGGGCTGATCCAGCAACTCATCCAGCTGCAGGATCAGATAGCCACCGTTGGCCTGACGCAGCAGGCCAGGTTCCAGCAGGTGCTGGTTGGCATAGACGGAACCTTGCTCGGTCTGGTAGTTGATGGAGCCGAACAGGGTGTCCCAGTTGAGATCGCGGCCATACACCACGGGGGCTTCCTGCTCCTCATGGTGGATCAGCAGGTTGATGAGGACCGGGTGCTGAAATTCGAGCCCCTGTGCCACATGGGCGGCCAGATCGGAGAGGAAGTCATCGATCTTGGGATCATTGTTCTGCTTGCGCATGATGCGGGTGACCAGACGCTCGGCATCCAGATGGTGGCTCATCAACTTGAGCAGTTCACCGACCATTTCACAAAACTCGATGCCGGTACCGGGTTGCAGGCGCAGCCAGATGGGTTTGAACGGATTGTTCAGGTTTTCCGTGTAGCAGAGATCGAACAGGTCGCCATCCTTGCCATTAGAGGTGGCGATCAGCGTCTGGCAGACATCTTCATAGTCGACCCCGGGAAAACCGTTGAGCAGCATGACCGGGCAGTCGCCATCAAAACTGGCGAGACGCTTGATGCCGGAGATGGCCCTGGGTTGCAGCGCGGCAAACGGAATGGGTTCGAGCTCGCTGAGGGCAGGAAACTGTTCAATCGCAAAAGCAGGTTTTAATTGTTCTGATGTTAATTCAGCCACTTAAGACATCCGGTCGGAGATAGGATCAATTGTTGCCATTATACACAGTTCAATAAGTGGTAACAGGAAACAAGATACTGCATTTAACATAATATACATTATGCGCGGTTGTGAATATGGAGCACTTTAGTGTCCTGGATTGGTTCACCAACACTGGGTTGGTTTGCCATGAACGAATATTTCCTTTTCTGTTATCTCTCACTGTTGAACTCAATCGTGTAACCGATCCAGTGGTTTGTGATTGGCGCTCTCGTGACGTTCGCTGTTGCCGGTGTGCAGGTATTTGGAGGTGGTATCGATGCTGTCGTGGCCGGCATCGGCCTGCACATGGGACAAGGGCCGGCCGTTGAGGTTGATGTCGTGAGTGATGCCGGTATGGCGAATGGAGTGCGGTGTCAGGTTGCGCATCTCGGCGCCATCCTGGGCAAAGCCATCCTGTTCCGCCAGCGTGGCGGCCGCCTGAATGACGGCCATCACCAGCTCGCGTAGCTGACGGATGCCGAGGTTTGCATTGAGCTCACCTTGTTCACGGCCGTGGGCTGCGGCCTTGTGGCGCACAAACAGTGGCGTCTGTTCATCGGGTACCGGCAGTGGCGAGAGACCGAGAAAGGTCCGGTAGCGTTTGAGGGCCTCCAGCAAGGCATGGGAAACCGCCACGGTGCGGCGCTTGCCACCCTTGCTGCGGGGAATGTAATAACCCCAGACGCCGGTTTTCCCGTCGCGGCGAAACTGCCCCATGACGGGGGTAAAACCCGGCCTTGCCGCCACCTCGGAGATGCGCAGGTAGCAGGCATACATCAGGCTGATCAGAAAGCGGCTGCGCTCGTGCTGCTCCGGTGACTCGGTGGCCAGCCGATCGGCCGCCTGCATCACATAGGACCACTGCAGCTCGCTGAAGGCCTGGCCCTGATCATCCGGCTCCTGCTGGACGGTTCGCTTTACCCGTTGCAGCAGAAGTGCCGGGTTGCGGTCCATGTACTCTTCCTGGATCAAAAACTGGAAAAAGGCCGACAGAATGGCGAGCTTGGTCTTCATGGCCTGTTCGCTGAGGCGGTACGGCAGTTCACGGCCCAGCTCCCGTTTGCCAAGGAAGGGTCGCCACTGGGGATTGGGCAGGCGCTCTCCCCACTCCTTGTCGAGCACGAACTGCGCCACGTTGCGATAGGCAATCAGGGCCGCTGGCGGTGACTGACAGTAGTCGAGGTAGCGCATCATGATGCGCCGGGTCAGATCCTTCGGGCTGATGCGCATCTCGCTGAAGCACCAGTGCAAGAACGTGGTCAGTTCGCTGCGATAGGTCTTGTAGTTGTTCTCGTTGTTGCGCTGCTCCAGCAGCCAGTCGACGGCGAGTTCGTAGACGATCCCGGCATCGGGTACGTCGGTGAGGCTGAGGTTGGCCAGGTACTGATTGACCTGGGGGTTGCCCGCCTCCAGGTATGCCAGGCCATCGAACAGCGGCATGGCGGGTGGAAGTATGGTTGTGGTCATGGTCTTGCTTGAAATGGTTCTGGCTTGCGGCCTGCTCAAGGGTAATGCCGATAAATGGGGTTATCGGCATCATCGGTGGTGGGGACATTGTCAGGAAACATGGATGCAGTCGCCACGTTGAATCACTGCGAACACATTCTTATCCCATTCAATGAATATGCATTCTTGTCAGAAAATTCTCGGGGTAAATAGTCTGAAAATTGACTGTTAATTCTCTCTTTTTGAATAAGAAAGTGTTTGGCCGTGACGGCTCGCCCCTTTTCCCTGTCCTTCCTCACCCTGTTATCCAGTCGCCTTGCTACGCAACCCGCTTGAGTGACTTTCCTTTGGGTTCGGTTGCTTCACTCTGGGTTTCCTGGCTCTCTGCTTTGTTGCTCCCCTGCCCCTTTCCACCGCGCAATACGCTCTGCAGTGCGTCCCGCTGTTCGGCCAGATAGAAGGCCAGGCTCTCCTGCTGTTCCGGCTCGAGTGCAATGGGAGCCGCGGCCAGCAGCGTCATCAACTCATCGGCAGTGTCCAGCAGCTTGTCATAGGCGTCAGCCTCTTTCTTGCTGGTAAAGGTCATCTTCTCCACTCCCCCACGAACCACAACATATTTGATCTCAACGGCCATAGTGGCGTCCTCCTTCTGATGGTGAATATAAGTATATGTATGGATATACAGTATTGCAAATAGCCACAGGTAGGTAGGATTTCAACAGAGACTGACCGAGAGCGGGTTGGCCGTCACATTGATGAAAGGGTCATTTGACTTCCATGCCAAACTGGTCGGATGATTGGGTCATGACGATAACAAAGCAATTACTGATCCTGCTGCTGGTTGAGGTGACGCTCCTTGGGAGCATCGCCCACCTTGCCATCGGCCTCTCTTGGGCGCCCTCCATCTTGTTTGTGGTGGTGGCCCTGTTGGGGCTGCGCACCCTGGTAGTATTGCTGACCTGGGGCTTTTCCCGCTTCTATCCGGTGCCTGCCATCGGCTGGCGAGCCTGGCTGCCCATGGTGGGGCGCGAGATAGCGGCCTACCTGCTGACCTTCACCTGGCTGCTGCCGTTCGAGCGCTGGTTGATGCCGCCTGACAAGTTGACCCCCTCTCCCCTGCCCCTGCTGCTGATCCACGGTTATGGCTGCAGTCGCGGCATTTGGCGGGTACAGCGGGCACGGCTGGAGGCCGCCGGCCACACGGTGGCAACCGTCACCCTGACTCCTCCCTTTGGCCATCTCGACGACATGGTGCCGCTGTTGGCCAGGCGTATCGACGAGGTGTTGGTCGCCACCGGCGCATCGCAACTGGTGTTGATCGGTCACAGCATGGGCGGGCTGGTGTGCCGCGACTATCTGGCGGTGGCGGGTGGTGACAAGGTGGCGCAGCTCATCACCCTGGCCACCCCTCATCAGGGCAGCCAGCTCGCCACCCTGGGACTCGGCGACAATGCCCGCGAGATGGAGCCAGGCTCCGGCTGGTTGCAGCGCTTTGCCGCCGTGCCGCTCTGCGTACCCGGCGTCTCGGTGCGCACCAGTCATGACAACTTCGTGCTGCCCCAGTCCCGCCAGCGCCTCGATGGCATGGAGGACGTTGAGCTCGCTGCCCTCGGTCACCTCTCTTTGCTTTACTCCCGCCGCACCACGGCCCTGCTGCTGACCCTACTCTCCCGCCCGCAGCCGCAAATGAAAAGGGCCTGATTGCTCAGGCCCTTTCCGTTTTTGCTACATCAGTTCGTTGTTATCACCACTAGAAGTGGATCCCCTTGATCAGGGTGGAGACTGCCATCTGATCCGCCGAGGCCTTGGACTCGTTGCCCTCCTTGGGGTCGGAGAAGGTGCGGAAGCTGGTGTTCATGATCACCTGGGCCACCCGCGGTGCCAGGGCATGGATCACCTGGCCAAACACCCCGAGCCGGGTGGCGAGGCGCACGTGCTTGTTGATGATGGTGTCGCACACCAGATCGGCGGCCTCTTCCGGCGTCATCATGGGCACCTGTTCATACACCTTGGTGGGCGCCACCATGGGAGTTTTCACCAGCGGCATGTTGATGATGGAGAAGTTGACCCCCTTGTCGGCAAACTCGGAGGCGGCGGTGCGCACCCAGGCATCCAGCGCCGACTTGGAGGCGACGTAGGCGGAGAAGCGCGGCGCATTGGTCAGCACCCCGATGGAAGAGATGTTGATGATGTGCCCCTTCTTCTTCTCGATCATGGTGGGCAGTACCCCCATGATCACCTTGAGGGTGCCGAAGTAGTTGAGCTGCATGGTGCGCTCCAGATCGTGGAAACGATCGAAGGAGTCTTCGATGGCGCGGCGGATGGAGCGACCGGCGTTGTTGACCAGAATGTCCACGCCGCCATGCTCGGCCACGATCTGGCGGGTGATCGCCTCCCCCTGCGCCAGATCGGCGAGATCACCCTGATAGACCTGCAGGGTCAGGCCCAGTTCGGCAAACTCGGCCTGGGTTTCGGCAATCTTGTGCTCGTCCCGGGCTATGGTCAGCACCCTGGCGCCCGCCTCTGCCAGCTTCTTCGCGGTGGCCTTGCCGATGCCGGAGGTGGCACCAGTGATCAGCACCACCTTGCCCTCGACCCGGCCGCGCAGGGTGCGGTCGATGAACAGATCCGGGTCGAGGTGACGCTCCCAGTAGTCCCACAGGCGCCAGGCATAGCTGTGCAGCGGCGGCACTTCGATGCCGGTCCCCTTCAGCACCCGCTGGGCCTCGCGGTTGTCAAAACGGGTCGGATAGTTGATGAGCCGGAAGATGTCCTTGGGCAGGCCTAGATCGGCGATGGCCGCATCGCGAATGCGTCGCACCGGGGTCAGCGCCATCAGCATGGTCATCAGATGGCGGGGAATGAAGCTGAACAGGGCGGCATTGATGCGAATGGCCGGCTCGGGGGCATGGGCCGCCCGGGAGAAGGTGCTCAGCATGTCGCCGACCCGCATGGGGTGCGAATCGGTCAGGTGGAACGCCTTGTTGTCCTCCCCTTCCTGGTGGGCGATGTGATCGATGGCATCCACCACGAAGTTGACCGGCACCAGGTTGATGCGCCCCCCTTCGACCCCGATGGCGGGCATCCAGGGCGGCAGCATGCGGCGCAGCTTCTGAATGGTCTTGAAGAAGTAATAGGGGCCGTCCACCTTGTCCATCTCGCCGGTATTGGCGTCGCCGACCACGATGCCGGGTCGGTAGATGCGCCAGGGGATGGTGCTCTCCTTGCGCACTATCCCTTCGGCTTCGTGCTTGGTCTGGAAATAGGGCATGTCGAGGTGTTCGGCTTCATCGAACATGTCTTCCCGGAACAGGCCGTCAAACAGGCCGGCCACCGCGATGGAACTGCAGTGATGGAAGCAGCGCACCTTGAGCCGCTCGGCCAGTTGCAGGGCCTGACGGGTGCCCTCGGCATTGACCTGCTGCTGAATGCCCGCCTTGGCGTTGAGATCATAGATGGCGGCGAGATGCAGAAAATGATCGACCTTGCCGATGAGGGGTTCCAGTTCGCCGTTGCCGACGCCGAGCAGCGGGTGGGTCATGTCGCCCACCACGGCAATGGCGCGATCCTCACCAACGCCCCAGTAGGCCAGCAGGTCGGGTACCCGCTCGAGATGGGCTGCCCGCATCAGGAAATGCACCCGACTATTTGGACGCTGCAGCAATTTTTTAATCAGCCGGCGGCCGATGAAGCCGCTGCCACCTGTGATGAAATAATCCATGGTATTTATATCCCTTACTGATTGGGCTGTTAGTTGCTGTTAGATATATCACGCTTTTACTGAAAATATTCATTCGAATATCATTCTTCGTGACCCAGTCCAAAATTACCAGGGTTGCCTGTTCCGTTATTAGGTAGAACCCTCTATTTTTTCTCCCTAGACTGAGGATGAAAGTTAAGTAATGCCACAACGAATATACCAAGGTTGTTGTCATTACCATCATCTATATCACGAGTAAGGAGACTGTCATGGCCAAAAAATTGAAAGCACTGGCAAGTTCGGTGACCGACAACCACCTCACTTCCACCATCAAAGAGTCCACCCAGCAGATCTGGCTGGCTGGCCTGGGTGCCTATGCCAAGGCGCAAGAGGAAGGCGGCAAGATCTTTGAAGCCCTGGTTCAGGAAGGGGAAGCCCTGCAAACCCGTACCCGTCAGAGCGCCGATGAGAAGATCGCGGCCATGACCGACAAGACCGCCGGTACTTGGGGCCGTCTGGAGCAGGTATTTGAGGATCGCGTGGCCCGTGCCGTCGCCAGCCTCGGCATCCCGACCCGCAAGGACATCGACAAGCTCTCCAAACGGATGGCCGAGCTGACCGAAGTGGTGCAGCAGCTGATCGATGCCCGGGACGACACTACCCCGGTTGACGAGGCCAAACCTGCTGCCGCAGCGGCTAAGAAGCCGGTTGTTGCCAAGAAGCCGCCGGTCAAGAAAGCCGCCCCCGCCCCCGTCGCCAAGGTGAAGGAAGAGGTCAAGGAGCTGGCTACTGAAGTAGAGAACGTGGCCAAGGAGATCAAGGAGAAGGGTGAAACCGCACTCTTCTGATCCTGACCGGCTTGTTCTGACTGATGATCCACCGGCCCATGCCCTCTGCTGGGCCGGTTTTGCGTGATAAGGGAGGCAAATCATGAGCACGATTGCGGTTGCCCTCGCCGGGGGGGGACCTCTGGGGGGGATCTACGAGATCGGTGCCTGCGCCGCCCTGGCCGACAGCATCAAGGGAGTGCGTTTCGAGCAGGCTGACATCTATGTGGGGGTGAGTTCGGGGGCGGTGATCGCCTCGGCGCTGGCCAACGGCATCTCCCCCGACAAGCTGGTGCGGATCCTGCTGAGCGACGACAGTGGCGAGTTCTTCGACCCCTCTACCCTGCTGCGCCCCGCCTTCGGGGAGTATTTTGAGCGGCTCACCTCGCTGCCGCCGCTGGCGCTGGCATGTCTGGCCGACTACCTCTCTTCCCCCTGGAACAAGAGCCTGCTCGGCTCACTGCAGGGGCTGTCCAAAGCGATCCCCACCGGCATGTTCGACAGCCGCGGGGTGGATCGGATCCTGACCCAGTTCTTCTCGCGCCCCGGTCGCAGCAACGATTTTCGCGAGCTGGCCGGCCGGCTGTTCGTCATCGCCACCGAACTCGACACCGGTCGGGCGGTGGCCTTCGGCAGTCCGGGGCTCGACCAGGTGCCCATCTCCGCCGCGGTGCAGGCCTCCGCCGCCTTGCCTGGCCTGTTCCCACCCTCCCTCATCGATGGCCGCTACTACGTGGACGGCGCGCTCATCAAGACGCTGCACGCCTCGGTGGCGCTGCAGGAGGGGGCCGATCTGGTGTTCTGCATCAATCCGCTGGTGCCCTTTGATGCTGGCCTGGCCAGCGAGCGCCCCGCCAAGCTGGTGGATAGCGGTCTGCCGGTGGTGCTGGCCCAGACGTTTCGCGCCATCATCCACTCGCGCATGCACGTGGGGATGGATCGCTACAAACACCAGTACCCAGATGCGGACGCCCTGCTGTTCGAGCCCTCCCCGGCCGATGGCGAGATGTTCTTCACCAATGTGTTCAGTTATCGGGACCGGCGCCATCTGTGCGAGCACGCCTTCCAGCATACCCGCCGGGATCTGTGGCAGCGGCGGGCCGAGCTTGGTCCCATCCTCGCCAGACACGGGCTGGAGCTGGATCTTGACGCGCTGGCCAATGAGCAGCGCTCCCTGCTGACCCCGGGCATCGGCGCGGTGGCGGCGCTGGATGCCTCACTGACCCAGTTGCAGCACTGGCTGACCCGTCGCTATGGCGACAAGGGCCGGCGTCAACCGAAGGAGTAGCATGGATCGCAAACCCAAGCGGCGTACTAGGGATCGCATCCTGGCCACCGCCCTCGCCCAGTTCAACCTGCTGGGCGAGCCGACCGTCACCACCACCGCCATCGCGGCCGAGCTGGAGATGAGCCCGGGCAACCTCTATTACCACTTTCACAACAAGGAGGAGATAGTCAACGCCCTGTTCGGCGAGTTCGAACGGGAGATGGCCCACCTGCTCGACACCATTTCCCCGCCGTTGAACGAGGCGGAGGACATCTGGTTCTTCTTGCACCTGATGTTCGAACTCATCTGGAAGTACCGCTTTTTCTATTACGACATCAGCACCCTGATGAACGGCAACCACAAGGTGGAGCTGCGCTTTTCGGCTCTGCTGCGGCGCAAGGAGCTGACCGCCGCCGCCATCTGTCACCACCTCTGGCGCAGCGGTCTGCTAGAAGGCGACGAAGCGCAGGTGACGGCGCTGGCCGCCAACATTGCACTGGTGGGGACCTTCTGGATCTCCTATCAGCGGGCGCTGCATCCGCGGGCCGATGCCGACATCGCCCTCGGCGTTGTTCAGGTGATGGAGCTGGTGGCCCCCAGGCTGCGAGCCGATGCCCGCGCAGCGCTCGATGCCATCGCCAGCCATTATCGTCCCGCCACCGTGGCGGGTTGACCGAACCGTGTTTTTTGATTGTGTTTTTAACAGGGAGAATCATATGACCACTTCACAGCCCAACTTCGATTTCACCCCCTTCCCCTGGCCGGAGGCCACCTATGACTATGCCGGAGAGCGCCTTGAGCAGCACTGGGAGCGGCTGCACCAGGGGGATGCCGAGCCCTGGCCCGAAGATGAACAGGTACAGGAAGCATGGCGCGCCTATCACGCCGGTGATTTCGCCCGGGCCGTCAGCCTGGGGCTGGCCGCCGGCGAGGATGGCCTCAACGTGGCGAACAAGGCGCTGGTGATCCACGCCAGCTACCTGCTGGATGACAAGTATGCCAAGCGCGAGGCGTTCGAGCTGGCCGCCAGCAACGCCGAGAGGCTGCAAAAACGTCAGCCAGACAACGTCAACGCCTGGTACTTCCACGCCCTGGCGCTGGGTCGCTACAGCCAGGTGATCTCGGTCTCCAAGGCACTCTCCATCGGCATAGGTGACAAGATCAAGAGCAGCCTGGAGCAGGCGCTGGCGCTGGAGCCTGACCACGGGGAGGCCCATATCGCCTTCGGTGCCTGGCATGCGGAGATCATCGACAAGCTGGGCGCCATGATCGGCGGCATCACCTACGGCGCCAAGAAGGATGAGTCCGAGCGTCACTTCAAGGCGGCGCTGGCCATCATCCCCCACTCAGCCATTGCCCGCATGGAGTACGCCAACGCCATGGTGATGATGCACGGCAAGAGCAAGATGGCGGCGGCCGAGGCACTCTATGGCGAGGCTGCCGAGTGCGAGCCGCTGGATGCCATGGAGCGGCTCGACGTGGAAGCCGCCCGTGAGGAGCTGGAGGAGGAGTAACTCGCCAGACTCATAAAACAAGAGGCCAACCCCCGGGTTGGCCTCTTGCGTTTGAAGCGCGGCGGATCAGCCGTGCAGCAGCTGATCCAGCATGGCGGGGGCGCAGAGCAGATCCGGCTCCATCAGCACCAGCAGCAGCAACTGCTCAAACTCCACCGCGAAGCGCTCGACGATGAGGTCGGGGTCCGGCACCCGCTTCTTGTCGGTAATAAGGCCCACCTGCACCTTGTTGTCATAGGAGAGGATGGAGACGCCGACCGCGATATCGCCGGCCTGGGGCACCCAGAACAGTGGCTGGCGCAACCTGGCGCCAGCCAGATAGAGGGTCTGCTGCGGGCCAGGTACGTTGGTGATGACGGCGCTGGCCTTGGCGGAGAGGATGTCGATGGCCTGTTGCTGCACCGCCTTGGGGGCCATGCCCATCACTTCCAGCAGGTTGAGCACCACTGCCGGTTGCAGGGAGGATTTGAGCGCCTGCATCCGATCCCGCACCGCATAGAGGCGTTGCAGCGGATGTTCGATGTTGAGGGGCAGATCCAGGGCCACCAGCCCAAAGCGGTTGCCAAGGGCCCCCTTGTCGTCCGGGGCGCGCATGTTGACCGGCACCAGGGCCCGGATGTCGACGTCGGCCTCGTCGCCCTTCTCCAGCAGATAGTGGCGAAAGGCCCCGGCGGTGGCGGCGATCAGCAGGTCGTTGACCGAGCAGCCGAGCACCCGCCCCACCGCCTTCACATCCGGCAGCGGGATCTGTTCTGACCAGGCTACCCGCTTGGTGCAGCCGGTCTCTCCCCTGAGCCGGGTATCGGCATCGTCGGAGAGGGTGGCGATGGTGTAGAGCTCGGCGGTCACGTCCCGACTGGTCTTGAGGTAGTCCATCGCCTTGGTGGGGTGGGTCAGCACCTCGACGTATTTGGACCAGAGGGTGCCGGTCAGCTTGAGGCCGGCCCGCAGCAGGCGACTGCCCTGCTGATCGTGCTCTTCGTCGCCGTCGTCGTTGGCCACCGGCTCTGGCTGCGGCCTGGGAGCGGCAACCGGGCTCTCGTCCATCATGGTGAGCATGGCCCGCACCAGGGAGAAGCCGTCCCCCATGGCGTGATGAAAGCGTACCACCAACGCCTGACCGCCGAGGGAGGTGTCTACCAAGTGCATCTCCCAGAGCGGACGCTGGTGGTTGAGGGGGGTGGAGGCAAAGTCGGCCACCAGCCGCTCCAGTTCGGCCTTGCCGGCCTTGCCCGGCAGGATCACCCGCTTGAGATGCAGGTCGAGATCGAAATCGGGGTCGGTACGCCAGTAGTACTCTCCCCCTTCCAGGCAGGCTTTCTGCGCGAAGCGCGGCTGTACCCGTACGGTGTGCAGCAGGCTCTCGCGCAATCTGGTTTCATCCAGCTGACCGTCGAACATCAGCACGCCGACGATCTGCATCAAGTTGTTGGGCCTGTCCATCCGCAGCCAGGCGGTATCGACACAGGAGATGAGTTCACACACAGACATGTATTATCCCTATCGTTTCGCATTATTTGTGCCACATTTCGTTCTGGGCGTCGGCGACCAGAACGGAAGCAACAAACAATGTTTTATTATGTTGGTGAAACTGCACGGCGATTAATTCACGCCAGCCATCCATGACAAAGGAAGAGGCTCTTATTGCCCCGTGAAAATTAAAAATCAGACTTGTGATATGCCGCCTGAATAATAATCTCCAGGTCTGCTGTTTCGTCAAAAGAATATAAAGCGCGCTATTTCACCATTATTTATTGCGCTGGATCAGTCTTTATTGGATTGGTTATCGCCGCGTGGGACAAGGCAGGCGCTGATCGACATATTCGAGGATCTCCTGCTCCAGTACGCTGCGTACCGGCAACAGCATCAGGCCGAGGCGCACTTCCAGCGACAGGGTATCCTCGGTGAGGCAGAGGGAGCCATTGACCCCGGCGCCGCGAAACAGCAAGCGGGTCTCCTCCTCGTCTTCCCACTCGCAGTCGAGTTCGTACTCTTCGCTCATGTCCTGGGCGATGGCTTCGGCAGCGAGCCGAGCGCCGGCGAGGCCGAGCGGGTGTTGACGGCTGACCTGGATGGTCGACAGGTTGCTGCCGGCAAGGGGATCGTATAGAAACATGCTAACTCTCTGAGCGGTGACGACATTTACTGATATTAAACACATGAATCAAACAAGTGAAAGTGATTTGCAACATATTTGGGACTCACTTAACAAAGGCTGTCGAGTAAAAGCTCCATCGATTCCGCCTGGGTTGCCGCCGCGTTACACTGGGCTGGCGGCTCGTGACGAGTGGCTCCCGCCCCTCGCTGGCCGCCCGTTTTATCCGTCACAGGCCATGGGATACACCAGAGAACACAGGTCAAGAGAGCAGCAGATGACCCAAGAGAAACAACCATCCGATGACCACCACCTGGATGAAGAGAGCACCCTGGGGCGACTCTACCGTCAGCTCAACCAGGTGGCCGCCTTGCGTGAGCAGATGCGCACCCACCCGCAGGATCAGCAAGACAGGGACGCACTGCGCCAATGGCAGGCCGACCGGCTGGGGCGCACTCACCGCGATCTGCTGGAGAGCAAGCGCTACGGCCCGGCTGCGCAGTTTTTCCTGACCGACCTCTACGGGCCGGGGGATTGTGCCCACCGCGATGCGGACGTGATGCGGGTGATGCCGACCGCCGAGCGGCTGTTGCCGGAATCCGGCCTCAAGGTGCTGGCGCAGGCCATTGAACTCGATGCCCTCTCCGAGGAGCTAGATTACCTGATGGTGGTGGCGCTGCGTCGCGGCGGCAGCATGGCGCGACTGAACGCCAGGAGTTATGCCCTTGCCTATCAGGAGGTGGGTGAAGAAGCGCGCCGCCGTCATCAGTTGCAACTGGTCAACGAGCTGGGGATGACCCTGGACCGGCTGGCCAGAAAGCCGCTGCTCGGGGCAACCTTGAAGCTGATATCGGGGCCGGCCCATCTGGCGGGGTTGGGCGAGCTCTTCTCCTTTGTCGAGCGGGGTTACCGGGTCTGTCATCACATGGGGCGGGCCAGCGAGTTTCTCGAGACCATCGCCAGCCGCGAGACGGCCATTATGCAGGCGTTGCTGGCGGGCGATGACACAGTGCTGGATTGACCTTGAGAGTCATGCAGGCACACATGCAGTCAAACATGACAAAGCGGGCCGAGTGGCCCGCTTTTCGTTTATCGCTGGACAGGAGTGTGGTCAGATCACCAGCAGATCCATGAAGGCGTGCACCGGGGTGGCGGCCAGCTGCTTGCCATCCTGGCAGAGGGCCAGGATCGCCTCGGCCCGTTTGGCCGGGAAGCGGGTGGCCAGGTTGTGGCGGAACTTCTCTACCAGCAGCGGGATCCCCTCCTCGCGGCGACGACGATGGCCGACCGGGTACTCCACCTCCACCTTGGCGGTGTGGGTACCGTCCTTGAAGAACACCTGGATGGCGTTGGCAATGGATCGCTTGTCCGCTTCCAGATACTCGCGGCTGTAGCGCTTGTCTTCCTGCACCACCATCTTGGCGCGCAGCCCATCGATGCGGGGATCGGCGGCCATGGCGTCCTCGTAATCCTCGGCGATGAGGCGCCCGAAGATGAGCGGCACCGCCACCATGTACTGCAGGCAGTGATCCCGGTCCGCCGGGTTGTTGAGGGCGCCCACCTTGCTGATGATGCGAATGGCCGACTCATGGGTGGTGAGTTCGATGCGGTCAATTTCGTCGAGGCGTCCCTTCACCTGTTCATGCAGCTTCATGGCGCACTCTACCGCGGTCTGGGCGTGGAACTCGGCAGGGTAAGAGATCTTGAACAGCACGTTCTCCATCACATAGCTGCCGTAGCTCTGATGGAGCGCGAACTGGTTGCCCTTGAACAGCACGTCGTAGAAGCCCCACTTGGGAGCCGTCAGAGCGCCGGGATAGCCCATCTCGCCGCTCATGGTGATAAGGGCGAGGCGCACCGCCCGGGAGGTGGCATCCCCCGCCGCCCAGCTCTTGCGCGAACCGGCATTGGGGGCATGACGGTAGGTACGCAGGCTCTGGCCATCGACCCAGGCCTGGGAGACCGCATCGATCACCTGATCGCGGGTACCCCCCAGCATATGGGTCACCACGGCGGTACTGGCAACCTTCACCAGCACCACGTGATCGAGACCGACCCGGTTGAAGGAGTTCTCCAGCGCCAACACCCCCTGGATCTCATGGGCCTTCACCATGGCCGTCAGCACATCGCTCATGGTGAGCGGCGCCTTGCCTTCGGCTACCCGGGTGCGCGACAGCCAGTCGGCGGTGGCCAGGATCCCCCCCAGGTTGTCGGAGGGGTGCCCCCACTCGGCGGCCAGCCAGGTGTCGTTGTAATCGAGCCAGCGGATGATGGCACCGATATCCCAAGCTGCCTTGACCGGGTCGAGGCAGAGCTGGGTACCGGGTACCCGGGCGCCGAAGGGTACGACGGTGCCCGGTACGATGGGACCAAGGTGTTTGGTGCACTCGGGAAAACGCAAGGCCAAGAGGCCGCAGCCCAGGGTATCCATCAGGCAGTAACGGGCGGTATCGAGGGCGGCCTCGCTGGTAATGGGGTGATTGCAGACGTAATCGGCAATATCGACCAGCACCTGATCGGGGTCTGGTCTGTGGTTGACGTCGACGTTGGCGGACATCGTGACTTCCTTATCGTTGTTGTGAATGAAACAGGGTGATGAAACGGCGCCCTGCCCGCCCGCCTGAGCACATCGACCCCGCTGTTGCCGGGGCCGGGTGACGCAATGGGGTGACAGGGCCGCCCATGGTTATCGCTGCTGCAGCGAGACGAAATGCCGGGGCGCCGGGCCGACGTAATCGGCGCTCGGGCGGATGATCCGGTTGTGTTCGCGCTGCTCCATCACGTGGGCGCACCAGCCGGTGACCCGCGAGCAGACGAAGATGGGGGTAAACAGCTTGGTCGGGATCCCCATGTAGTGGTAGGCGCTGGCGTGGAAGAAGTCGGCGTTGGGGAAGAGCTCTTTCTCCTCCCACATCACCTTCTCCGCCTCGCAGGAGACGCGGTAGAGCCGGTCATCGCCCACCGCCTCGGCCAGCTTGGCCGACCACCCCTTGATGATGACGTTGCGCGGATCCGAGGTGCGATAGACGGCGTGGCCAAAGCCCATGATCTTCTCCTTGGCTGCCAGCTTGGCCTGCAGCTCGCGCCGCGCCTGGGCCTCATCCTGCCAGGGTTCGATCATCGCCATGGCCGCCTCGTTGGCGCCGCCGTGCAGCGGGCCGCGCAGGGTGCCGATGGCCGCGGTGACGCAGGAGAACATGTCCGAGAGCGTCGAGGCGCAGACCCGCGCCGCAAAGGTGGAGGCATTGAACTCATGCTCGGCGTAGAGAATGAGGGAGACGTGCATCACCCGGCGCTCCAGCTCGCTCGGCGCCTTCTGGTGCAGCAGAGCCAGGAAGTGGCCGCCGATGCACTCCTCGTCGGTGTCGAGGGCGATGCGCACCCCGTCGTGACTGAACTTGTACCAGTAAAGGAGAATGCCAGGGAAGGCAGCCAGCAGCCGATCCGCCACTTCATGCTCGTGCTCGAAGCCATCCTCCGGCTCCAGATCACCGAGCATGGAGCAGCCGGTGCGCAGCACATCCATGGGATGGGCGTCGGCAGGAATGCGCTCGAGCACCTCCAGCAAGGCGGCTGGCAGGGTGCGCAGGCTGCGCAGCGTCTGCTTGTAATCCTCGAGCTGCTGCTCGTCCGGCAGCTCGCCCTTGAGCAGCAGGTAGGCGACCTCTTCGAACTGGGCGCCGTCGGCCAGCTCCTGGATGTCATAGCCGCGATAGGTGAGCCCGGTGCCGCTCTTGCCCACGGTGCAGATGCTGGTCTCCCCCGCGCTCTGGCCACGCAGGCCGGCGCCACCCAACGGTTTTTGCTGTCCCATTCTTCCTCCTAATCCTTGGATGTAAACAGACGGTCCAGCGTCTGCTCGTAGTGGTGATAACCGAGGAAGTCATAGAGCGACTCCCGTGTCTGCATGGTGTCGACGACGGCCCGTTGATGACCATCCTGGCGAAGGTGTTGATAGACGTTGAGGGCTGCCTGGTTGGCTGCCCGGCTAGCGCTCAAGGGATAGAGCACCATGTCGACGCCGTGGGCGGCGAGCGCCTCCTTGTCGAACAGCTCGGTTTTGCCGAACTCGGTCATGTTGGCGAGAATGGGGACTCCGGCTGCCTGCTTGAACAGGTCATACTGACCGAGCTCGGTCACCGCCTCGGCGAAGATCATGTCGGCCCCGGCGGCCACGTAGGCGGCGGCGCGCTCCAGCGCCGGGCCAATCCCCTCCACCGCCAGCGCGTCGGTGCGCGCCATGATGACGAACTCCCCATTCTCGCGGGCATCCACCGCCGCCTTGATGCGATCACACATCTCCTCCTGCGAGACCACCGCCTTGTTGGGCCGGTGGCCACAGCGCTTCTGGGCCACCTGATCTTCCATGTGCACGGCCGCTACCCCGGCTCGCTCGAAGGCGCGCACGGTGCGGGCGATGTTGAAGGCCCCGCCCCAGCCGGTGTCGATGTCGACCAAAAGCGGCACACGGGTCGCCGCCGTGATGCGTTCGGCGTCGGTCAAGACGTCGTTCAGGCTGGTCATGCCAAGATCCGGCAGGCCATAGGAGGCGTTGGCCACGCCGGCGCCTGAGAGGTAAATGGCCTGAAAGCCGCTGCGCTCCGCCATCAGCGCCATGTAGGCATTGATGGTGCCGACGATCTGCAGGGGGCGTTCATTGGCGAGGGCAGTGCGAAAGCGCAGACCTGCCGAGGGGGTAAGGCTGGACATCATGACTCCTTTCACTTGTCTGGTTTGACTATCTAATATCACGTTTACGTTAACGTCAATCATACTTTCGTGGCAGACCCCTGCCAGGCAAGACAGGACGCGGCTTTTAGGGTAAATTTCACCAATTCCTTCAACAGGTTGAATCGTAATGTCGGATCCCAATCCCGTGATCGTCTGCCCGGCTTGCGACTTGCTGATCGAACGCAAGTTATTGCCGCTGAGGCGCCACGCCCACTGCCCCCGCTGTCATCAGCATCTGTACGGGCGCTACGCATTTCGCCCCTCCCAGTTGATGGCGCTGACCATCACCGGTTTCCTGTTGCTCCCGTCCGCCTTCTTCGAACCGCTGATCTACCTGCGCCTGGCCGGCGTCAATTCGGACGCCAACCTGCTCAAGGGGATCCTGGTGCTGCTGCTCGAACACGAGATCTGGGTGGCGGGGCTGGTGTTCTGGTGCGCCGTACTGGCGCCGGTGGGCTTGCTGCTCGGGATCTTTGCGCTGGCCTCGGGCCTCGCCAAACGCTGGCACATACTGGCGCCGACCCTGAAAGCGGTGGAGGTGTTTCGCCACTGGGCCATGCTGGAGGTCTACATCGTCAGCCTGCTGGTCGCCCTGTTCAAGCTGGTTGACATCGCCGACGTGCGCCTCGGCGGCGGTCTGTTGAGCCTGGGGATCCTGATGCTGCTCAACCTGACGTTGCTGATCCTGTTTGACCCTGCCCCCTATTGGGAGCGAGTACCGCTGGAGGAGCCGGACCATGTCCCAGACCTGCGCCCGTGAACTGGGGCTCTGCCGCTGCCACACCTGCGGCCTGCTGGTACGCTATCAGGCGGGCAGCGTCTGCCCCCGCTGTCACAGCCGGCTGCAGGTACGCATTCCCCACTCCCTGGCCTGGTCCTGGGGCTTGCTGGCGCTGGCCAGCTTCATGTTGTTGCCCGCCAACCTGCTGCCCATCACCCACTTCTACAACAAGGGGTTGTTGCAGTCCGACACCATCTTCAGCGGTATCATGATGCTCTATCGCAGCAAGATGTCGGGGATTGCCACCATAGTTCTCACCGCCAGCATCATAGTGCCGGTGGGCAAGATTTTGGGGCTGGGCTGGATCTGCTGGCAGCTGCAGCGCAGCAAGCCAGTGCGGCGCAAACGCCAGCTCATCATGTATCGCATCATCGACTTCATCGGGCGCTGGTCCATGCTGGACTTGTTCGTCATCTCGCTGATGGTGGCCCTGGTGGATCGCGGGGTGCTGCTCAACGTGCGAGCCGGCCCTGGCGCCACCGCCTTTGCCGGTGTGGTGGTGTTGACCATGATGTCGGCCCGCATGCTGGACACGCGCCTGCTGTGGGACAAGGCGGCCCGTTAGGGCGCGGCAGTGTTAACCTGTTTTCTTCTATCTGAATGCTGTTTATCTCAGCCAATTAAGGAGTCGGTATGATCGGGGCTGAACCCGTCATTGAGAAGCGTCGCTGGTTGTCACCCGTCTGGTTGCTGCCCTTTATCGCCCTGTTGCTGGCGGGGGGCTTCATCTACCAGCAGTTTGTCAGCAGTGGCCAGCTTATTCGCATCAACTTCGCCCAGGGCAACGGCATCCTGCCGGGCAAGACCCAGGTGCGCTACCAGGGGGTCGCCATCGGGGTGGTACAGGAGCTGGCGCTGGCCGAGGATGGCCGCAAGATAGCCGTGCTGGCCAAGATAGACAGTCGGGCCCGCCCGCTCATCCGCAAAGGCTCGGATTTCTGGCTGGTGAGCCCCAAGGCGTCGCTCACCGAGATCTCCGGCCTCGATACCCTGGTCTCCGGCAACTACATCAACCTGCAGCCCGGGCGGGACAACAACCCGCTACAGGAGGAGTTCGACGCGCTGGACGGCCCTCCTCCCGGTTATCAGGCCCAGGGGCGGATGCTGCACCTGACCGCCGATTCGCTCGGTTCGGTCGGCATCGGCGCCAAACTCTATTTTCGCGGCATCGAGGTGGGCAGCGTCATCAACACCCGCCTTGGCGAAGAGAACCAGAACGTGATCCTGGATCTGGTGATCGAGCCGCGTTTTGAACACCTCATCAAGGCCGACACCCGCTTCTGGAACATCAGCGGCATCAAGGGCTCCTTCAGCCTGGCCGGGGTCAATGTGGAGGCCGGCAGCCTCACCTCCATCCTGAGCGGCGGCATCGCCTTCGACTCTCCCAAGGACTCCCCGGAGCCGGAGAAAGGCCAGGTCTTCACCCTCTACAAAGGCTTGGCCGAGGCGGCCCGCGGCGAGCGAATTGACATCCAGGCGGGGGATCTGCCCATCAAGGAGGGGATGCCCATCCTGTTTGAAGGCATCGAGATTGGCCGCATCGACCCCATTCGCCTGACCGACAAGGGCCGGGTGGTGAGCGCACTGATCAACCCGGAGCAGGCGTTTCGGATCACCGGCAACAGCCGTCTGGTGTGGGAGAGCGTCTCCCTCGGCGCCGGCGGCATCAAGCATGCAGATCGCCTGCTGGCGGGCCCGGCCATTCGCCTCGACTATGTGGCGGGCGAGCGGGTCAAGGCCATGACCCTGAGCAGCAAGGAGCAACCGGGCGGCATCAAGCTGGTGCTGCAGGCCGATGATCTGGCCGGCCTCAACGAAGGGGCGCCGCTCTGGTACAAGGGCTTGCAGGTGGGCCAGATCAGCCAGCTCACCCTGGATGGCGGTGGCAACGCCAGCGTGGCTCTGGTCGTGCAGAGCCAGTATCAGCATCTGCTCAACCGGGCCCGTTTCTATCGGGCGGCGCCGCTGCAGATCGATGCCGACTTGAGCGGCATCAAGGTGGAAACCAGCCCGGCCAGCGCCTGGATTGGCGGCGGCATCAAGCTGGTGCAGGCCCCCTCTGGCGAGCGGGTCAACCGGCTCTATCCCAGCCAGGAGCTGGCCCTGCTCGGCACCCGCGATGCCAAGCCCCGTCGCTGGATCTTGAAGGCTGAACAAGCCGATGGCATCGGCATCGGCTCCCCGGTGCTCTATCTGGGGCTCGAGGCCGGCAAGGTCAACGCGCTGCGCGCTGCCAAGGAGGGGGTGGAGATCGAACTCGAGATCGCCGGTGTCTATGCCCCCCTGCTCGAGCAGCAGCCGCAATTCTGGAAAAAGCCGGCGCTGGATACCCGGGTGCGGGTGGATGGCGTACAGGTCAAGGTGGGGAACCTCGCCACCCTGCTGCGCGGCGCCATTGAATTCGATCGGCTCGGCACAGGCCGCAGCAGTCATCAGCTGTTTGACAGCAAGGAGCAGGCCAAGGCCAAGGTACGGACCCTCTCCCTGGTGGCCGACAGCAACCCGGGGCTCGGGGTCGGCAGCCCGATCCGCTACCGCGGGGTCGACATCGGCAAGATTGAACAGGTTGAGCTGGAGCCGACCCTGGGCCAGGTGATCTTCAAGGCCGAGCTGGATGGCCAGTATGCCGCGCGCTTCCTGCAGTCCGGTGCCCGTTTTACCCTGGTGCAGGCCAAGCTGGGACTGGGCGGCGTGGCTCATCTCGATACCCTGATCAAGGGGGCCTTTGTGGAGGCGCAGCCCGGTCAGGGCGCAGGCAAGGATCGCTTCCCCCTCAGCCAGAGCGGCCCGGCCGGCCTGGCGCTCACCCTCAAGAGCGCATCGGTCAACGGTTTGAGCGTCGGCAGTCCATTGCTGTTTCGCAAGATGGTGGTGGGCAGCGTGACCAAGGTGGCGCTGGCCCGCGATGGCAGCGAGGTGCTGATCGACGTCAACGTGGAGCAGGAGTACGCCCATCTGGTGCGGGTCAACACCCGCTTCTGGAATGTCTCCGGAGTCAAGGCGGATATCGGCCTGACCGGTGGTACCATCGAGGTGGAGACGGTGCAGAGCCTGCTCGCCGGCGGCATCGCCTTCAACACTCCGGAGAAAGAGATGGGGCCGACCGTCAAGGCCGGCCACAGCTACCCGCTGCATGCCAAGGCCGAGAAAGAGTGGCAGGAGTGGAGCCCCCGCATCCAGCCCTGATCTCTCCCCTCACTCACGCTCACCCAAGCCCGGCACTGTGCCGGGCTTGTTTTTAGCCGCTGCGCTTTCAGAATATTCCTGCCCTTGTGATAAGATGTCGCCCCTCATTTTCGGTCAACGAGACGGCTCCGTGCACGACAACACCTATCTTCCCGATCACTTCTTGCGCCATATCGCAGCCATCATGCCGGCGCACCTCTCCATGGATGAGTTCGTTGCCAGTTGTCGACGACCGCTGCGGCGCAGCATCCGGGTCAACACCCTGAAGATATCGGTGGCTGCGTTTGTGGCGCGGATGCAGCCGCTCGGTTGGCAGCTCGATCCCGTGCCCTGGTGCGACACCGGCTTCTGGCTCAGCCGCGAAGACGAGAGCGTGCCCCTTGGCAACACCGCCGAGCACTTGAGCGGCCTCTTCTACATTCAGGAGGCGAGCTCCATGTTGCCGGTCATCGCCCTGTTTGCCTGTGAGCAGACCCGGCGTGACGGCATGCTGCTGGACGCGGCGGCGGCCCCCGGCTCCAAGACCACCCAGATTGCGGCCCTGATGGACAACCAGGGCATGCTGGTTGCCAACGAGTACTCCAGCAGCCGGCTCAAGGTGCTCAGTGCCAATCTGCAGCGCTGCGGTGTGACCAACGTGGGCATGACCCACTTCGATGCCAAGGTTTTCGGCCAGTGGTTGCCGGAAACCTTCGATGCCATCCTGCTGGACGCCCCCTGCTCCGGCGAGGGTACGGTGCGCAAAGATGAAGACGCCTTGCGCAACTGGAGCATCGAGAGCATTGACGAGATCGCCGCCGTGCAGCAGGGGTTGCTGGAGAGCGCCTTCCATGCCCTCAAACCGGGCGGCGTACTGGTCTACTCCACCTGTACCTTGAGCCTGCAGGAGAACCAGGCCGTCTGTCAGTCACTGCAAGACAAGTTCGGCGATGCCTTCAGCTTTGACTCGCTGGCCGATCTCTTCCCCGCTGCAGAGAAAGCCTGTACACCAGAGGGATACCTGCACGTTTGGCCCCAGATCTTCGACAGTGAGGGCTTTTTCGTTGCCAGATTGCGCAAGCACCACTCAGTGCCCAACACCATGTTCAAACCGGGCAAGCTCGGCAAATTCCCCTTCTCGCCGCTGCCGGCCAAGGAGTCCGAACCCATGCTGCGCGAGATTGAAGCCGCTTTCGGGGCGGTGCCGCAGGGAAATCTGTTTGGCCGCAGCGAGGAGATCTGGCTCTTCCCCCAGCTGTTCGAACAGGTACAGGGCAAGCTGCGTTTCGATCGCATCGGACTGAAACTGGCGGAGACTTTCAAGAAAGGGTATCGGCTGACCCATGAGTGGGCGCTGGCCTATGGTGACGGTGCGAGCAAGGGATTCGTCGAGCTCGATATAGCGAATGCGCGGGAGTTCATGATGGGGCGGGATGTGTGGCCGGAGCAAGCCGCCGGCACTGGCGAGGTGATCGTCCGCTATCAGGGGCATACCCTGGGCATGGGGAAATGGGTGGGCAGCCGGGTCAAGAATGCCCTGCCCCGCGAGCTGGTGCGCGACAACAATCTGTTCGTGTAGCAAGTTGTACCGGAGCAGGAAAACCCACACTCCGGTTGAACCTTTGCGCGGATCTTGAAAAGCCTTGAGCCTTGTCTAAGCTTAAAGGCAATCCGAACACCAGTTAGCGCACGGCTCTGCAAGGAGCCAATTCCCCTATGCCAGGTACAAGGAATTCGTACCTGGCTTTTTTTATGTCCCTGTTTCTCGATCTCTGCCTCAGTTGCTGGCACATTTACTCGAGCATCTCCGCCGGCGCTTGCGCATCGATCTGCGCTCTATCCTGTTTCTGCTCATGCTGCAGCTCTTGCTGATAGAGCAGATCGATGGCCTGTTCGATGAGGGATGCCTGGTTGTCTTCTAGCAACTGCCCCAACATGGCCAACCGCTCGGCATGGCGATTGCTGATCCAGCATTGCAACCGGCTGTGAGTTTCCTGTTTGCGTTTCACGTGCTGGCGCTGCCGCTCGGCGTTGTCTTGCGCCCCGCTCACTTCTATTTCCTGGCTCATATCACCTTGCAACTTTTATTTTCACAGTCCGTTATCTCTCACCAAGTCTTCAATATTCGCTGACGAACGTGAGGAGCCTGACTCTCCCCTTCTTGATGGGGTGAGGTCCAGTGCGCTGCAAATATATCATTGGATCAACAAGATATCATTTAACATAAAAAATCGAGTGACGCGGTTATATTACAGCAGACCATCCAGGGCGTGATCCGAGAACTTGTGAGCATCGTCGAAATACTCCTGCAAGGTACGGATGTCCTTGTGGCGGGTGACCTCGATGATCTTGTTCATCGGTTTGCCGGCAGTGACCGCCGAGGTGATAAAGCCGCGGCGCAGACTGTGGCCGCTGACCTGGAGGTCATCGATGGCCTGACCGGTGCGCCGTTTGATCATCAGGTTGATGCCTTGCGGGCCGAGCGGTTCCTGGGTGAGCTGGCCCCAACGATTCATGCGGCGAAACAGGGCGCCCTCGCTAATCCTGCTCTGCTTTAGCCAGCGTGCCAGTGCCGACACCGGACAATATTGTTTGCCGGGCACCAGGGCGATCTCCGTTTCATGCAGCTGATGTTTGCTGGGCTTGAGCCGAAGGCGGATCCCCTGGCCCACAAAATCGAGATCATCCACCTCAATTCTTGCGGCCTCCGAGCGTCGCAAGGCGCCGCTGAACATCAGCAACAACAGGGTGTAATCCCGCAGTCCCGCCAGATTGCCGGTGTCGATTTCGTCAAGCACACAGGCCAGCGGTTGCAGGGTCAGCGCCCCCGTTTTACGTTTGCGGTTGTCACCGAGCCGCACTATGCCCCGCATCATCTCCTTTATCTCCGCATGCTCGGTCGGCATGGGGTGGATCCCCTTCTGCTTGAAGGCATAACGGATGCCGGCGAGCCGTCTTACCAGGGTGGCTGGCTTGCGGGGATCGCCGTTGCGAAGCTCCCCCTTCCCCTCTTCCTTGTCCAGCCAGACCCAGTCGGCCAGGATACCGTCGGCCTGATCCGCCAGAAAGTTCATGATGTCATGATGGGTAGTCTGCAGCGGATCGAGCCCATGCAGCTGGCACCAGAACACGAAGATACGGGTATCGGCCTGGTAGGCATTGAGGGTGGAGTCGGCTTTGGCGCTGCGCAGGAAGCGTCTGGCCCGGCTGTTCAGCTGAGGATCGAAGACGCTCTGCAAGGGCTGCTGAACTGGGTTTGAAATGCGTGGGTAGTTCACTTAACTCTATGATTAATGCGGAGTTTCGTTGGATCTTACAGGATCTTGCAGATCTATCAAGTATCGATAATGAATATTATCGATACTTATGAAGAGTACTTTTAACCCGATTCACCCCCTCATTTATTCCTCAAGCACACTGTTCTTCTTGCTTCGTTTTATCAGGGTTGAGGGTTTTACCTCATCAGCATCCACCACAAAAAGTGAGAGATAACGAACAACTATGGTCGTTTTTGGATGGGCCATGATAGTGCTGATTGTCATAGTAAAACGCCCCGCATAGCGGGGCGTTGTTTGTTATCGCTTTGCCAACTTGAACAACTCGAAGAAGTTGTGACTGGTCGCTTGGGCCAATTCGGCCAGCGGCATTTGCCGCAGATCCGCGATGAACTGGGCCACGTCGCGCACGAAGGCCGGCTCGTTCTCCCTGCCCCGGTGCGGAACCGGCGCCAGATAGGGAGAGTCGGTTTCAACCAGCAGTCGTTCCAGTGGCAGCGCCTTGACTACAGATTGCAGCGCAGCCGCATTTTTGAAAGTGGCGATGCCGGAGATGGAAATATAAAAGCCCATCGCCATGGCCGCCTCAGCCATTTCAAGCGACTCGGTGAAGCAGTGCAGCACCCCGCCGACCTGCTCGGCCCCCTCTTCGCGCATGATCTGCAGGGTATCCTGCTGGGCATCGCGGGTGTGGATGATGAGGGGCTTGTTCAGGGCGCGGGCCACCCGGATATGCTCGCGGAAGGAAGCCTGCTGTACTTCCTTGTTCTCCGGCGAATAGAAGTAGTCGAGCCCGGTCTCGCCGATGGCTACCACCCTTTCATCCGCCGCCTGGGCCAACAACAAATCGGCATCGACGCCAGGCTCCTGGTTGAGAGGGTGCACGCCGCAGGAGGCAAACACCTGAGGGTAAGGGGCGATCGCCTCCAGCATGGTCGGGAACTGTGCCTGGGTCACACTCACACAGAGAAAATATCCCACGTCCTGCCTGGCCGCCTTGGCCAGCACATCGGCCATGTCGGTCTGCTTGCTGCCATAACTCAGACGATCGAGATGGCAATGGGAATCAACGAGTAACATACAAAACCTTTTTGGATCTATAACCAGCGAGTGAGCCAGTTCATCAAATGAATGGTGGGGTTGGAGAGCTGCCCGGGCTGGCAGGCCGCCTTGAGCCCAACGAGCTGCTGCTCCGCCTCCAGCAGCTTTTCACTGGAGTGACGCTCCGCCAGTTGTTGACTGAGCGCGGCCAGATCCGGCATGGCCAGCTGGTGATGGCCACAGCCGGCCTGCGTCTTGAGCGCATCGCACATGAACAGCTGTACCCAGTGCAGTCTGACCTGGGTATCGCTCGCCAGCAGGCTGCACACATGGTTGGTCCGGGTGGGGGTTTGCGAGAGGGCGAGAAAACTCTCAAGCAGATCACGGCGATCCGTGTCCTGCTGCTGCATCAAGTAATCCAGCACTCGCAGCGGTGCCCCCTGGCAGATCCGCACCTGAGCCTGGGTGGCCTGATGACCCTGCTCGGCGAGCCAGGCCAGAGTCTCCCCTTCCGCCGGCAACTGGCAGACATGCTTGTGGCAACGGCTGAGAATGGTGGGCAGCAGGCGGGAAACCTGGGAGGCGATCAGCAGCAGCAAGCTGTCGCCGGCCGGCTCCTCCAGGGTTTTGAGCAGGGCGTTGGCGGCCGATTCGGTCATGCGCTCCGCATCCGGGATGATCACCACCTTGCCGCGGCCAAGCTGGGCCGAATTCTGCAGGCGCGTACAGATCTCGCGGATGGCCTCGACCCCTATGGTCTTGCCCTCAGTGGTGAGAGTGCCCAGATCCGGGTGATGACCCTTTTCAAACAGCTGGCAGGAGTGGCAATGACCGCAAGGCTCGCCCCGATCAGGCTGATGGCACAGGTGCAGGCGGGCCAGCTGCTGTGCAAGTTGCTCCTTGCCAAGACCGGGATCACCCAGCAGCAGCCAGGCATGCCCCAGCCGGCCGGCGGCGGCAGTCTGACTCAAGGCATGCCAGTCCGGGATCAACCAAGGATACATGAGGGTTCGTCTTTCAGGTAGTGGGCCAATGCAGCCTCGATGGCTGCCTTGACCTGCTCCGGCGCTTGGCCGGCGTCGATCACCTTGACTGACGCATCGGCGGCAGCCAGTTCCAGATAACGCTGGCGGGTACGCTCGAAGAAGCTGAGCTGCTCAAGCTCGATCCGGTCCAGCTCACCGCGATGGCGAGCCCGTTGCAGGCCGATAGCGGGATCGATGTCGAGATAGAGGGTCAGATCCGGCTTGAAGTCGCCGAGCACGGCCCGCTTGATGGCGCCGATGAGGTTGGCATCGATGCCACGGCCACCGCCCTGGTAGGCTTGGGAGGAGAGATCGTGGCGATCGCCCACTACCCAGACGCCGTCAGCCAGCGCCGGCTTGATGCGGGTCTCGACCAGTTGCACCCGGGAAGCGTACATCAGCAGCAGTTCGGCTTCGATGGTGAGCCGCTCGTCGTGCACCTCCTTGACGATGGCCCGCATCCGTTCCGCCAGCGGCGTGCCGCCCGGCTCACGGGTACACTCGATCCGCGCCACGCCGCGGGCATGCAGATAGTCGGTCACGTAGCGCACCGCGGAGCTCTTCCCCGCACCTTCCAGTCCTTCAATCACGATAAATTTAGACATTAGGGTTTCTTCAAAATGTATTCACGCACCGCTCGATTGTGTTCATCGAGGGTCTTGGAAAAATAGTGGGCCCCGCCCCCCTTGGCGACGAAATAGAGATAGTCGGTCGACAGGGGATTGAGTGCCGCTTCGATGGAGGCCTTGCCCGGCATGGCGATGGGGGTGGGCGGCAAGCCGTCGATCACATAGGTGTTGTAGGGGTTCACATCGGTCAGGTCGCTGCGGCGGATATTGCCGTCATACCTGTCCTTCACCCCGTAGATGACGGTGGGATCAGTCTGCAGCTTCATGCCAAGGCGCAGACGATTGACAAACACCGAGGCGATCCGCGCCCGCTCTTCCGGCATCCCCGTCTCTTTTTCGATGATCGAGGCCATGATCAGCGCCTCATAGGGAGTCTTGTAGGGCAGATTGGCCTGACGCTTCTCCCAGCTTTGCTGCAGGAAGGTCTCCATGTCCTGATGGGCACGGCGCAAAATGGAGAGATCGCTGGCATGAGTGGTATAGGCGTAGGTCTCCGGCAGGAACCACCCCTCCAGCTTGCCGTTTTCGATGCCAAGCTCCTGAGCCAGATCGGTCTCGGGCAACTCGACAGTCAGCCGCTCCAGATAGGGGGCGCTGGCCAGCTGCTTCAACCAATCCTCGAAACGGGATCCTTCGACGAAGGTCAGGCTGAAGTGAAACTCCTTGCCGGAAGCAAACAGGGAGAGGGTATCCTTGAGCGGTGCCCCTTCCTTGATCTCATAGGTACCGGACTTGATGGCAACCAGCTCGGGATGACCGCGCAACCAGAGCCGCACCGCCCAGGGGCTGGTTTCCCCCTCCCCCAGTTCGGCGATCAGACGCGCCGCATGGGCTCCCTTCTCGACGGTAAAGAGACGGGTCGGTCCCTTGTTGGTGAGCGTCTCCACCTGTTGCCACTTGTAATGTACATAGCCCCCGGCAGCGGCGACAGTCAGCGCCGCGCCCGCGAGCAGGGTGTAAAGCCGATTAAACTTCAATGACCAAACGCTCCTGTAAACGGCGGATCAATTCCTGACTGGCATATTGGGTCTCCCCGATGCCGGTGACCGGCACTATGCCCATCAGGGTATTGGTCAGCCATACCTCTTCGGCCTGCCACAGTGACTCCAGCGGAGCCTCCACGACACGCAGTTCAATGCTCATCTGTTTTAGCATTGCCATCACATGGCGCCGCATGATGCCGTCTATGCCGCAGTGGGAGAGATCCGGCGTAAACACCGTTCTGCCACGGCGCCAAAACAGATTGGCACTGACCCCTTCTACCAGAAATCCCCGACTGTTCAAGACTATACCTTCGACCCCGGAACGAGCCGCAAGTTCGCTTTTCAGCAGCACCTGCTCCAGCCGGTTGAGGGTCTTGAGGCCTGCCAGCATGGGAGCATCCCCCAATCGCTGCCGGCATACCAAGAGTGGAATGCCATCTTGTTGCCATGTCGGGTAGTGGGCCGGGTAAGCGGCCAGCGACAGGATCCGGGTCGGCGCATGGCAGGCAGTGCCATCATAGCCCCGGCCACCGCTGCCGCGGGTCAACATCACCTTGATCACCGCCAGCGCTTGATCGCGGGCCAATTGGGCCACTTCATCGCCAAGTTGTTGCCAGTCCAGCTCGGCAAGGCCGAGTCTGGCGCTCGCTTGCTGCAACCTTGCCAGGTGTGCCGGCCACCAGACGGGTCGGCCATCCTTGACCAACAGGGTGGTGAAATGACCATCCCCATAGGCCAGACCACGATCCATGGCGGACACGCTGTCTGTCGGTATTCCATTGATCAGCAAAAGGATCCCTCCGATAAAAAAGGCCCGATACTGACGTATCGGGCCCATACTATCCGCCCAGGGCGAATTATACGCGTTTGAAGATCAGTGAGCCATTGGTGCCGCCAAAACCGAAGGAATTGGAGAGGGCATATTCGAAGTTGCCGGCCTTGGCAACATGAGGCACCAGATCCAGGTCGCACTCATCATCCGGGTTGTCCAGGTTGATGGTGGGCGGCGCCATCTGATCGCGCAGCGCCAGTACCGTGATGATCGCCTCGATGGCGCCGGCGGCACCCAGCAGGTGACCGGTCATCGATTTGGTGGAACTGACCATCAGGGATTTGGCATGTTCGCCAAATACGGCCTTCATGCCGCGCAGCTCGGCGACGTCACCCAGCGGGGTGGAGGTGCCGTGGGCGTTGATGTAGCCCACCTGCTCGGGGGCGATACCGGCATCCTTGATGGCATTTTGCATGGCGCGTGCGCCACCGTTGCCGTCAGCGGGAGGCGCCGTCATGTGGTAGGCATCGCCGCTCATGCCAAAGCCGACCAGCTCGGCATAGATCTTGGCACCACGGGCCTTGGCGTGTTCGTACTCTTCCAGCACCAGCACCCCGGCGCCATCACCCAGCACGAAACCGTCGCGATCTTTATCCCACGGACGGCTGGCCTTGGTGGGCTCGTCGTTGCGGTTGGAGAGCGCCTTGGCGGCGGCAAAACCGCCCATCCCCATCGGGGTGGATGCTTTCTCGGCGCCGCCGGCGACCATCACGTCCGCATCGCCGTAGGCAATCATGCGACCGGCCATGCCGATGGCATGGGTGCCTGTGGTACAGGCGGTGGTGACGGCGATGTTGGGGCCCTGCAGGCCTCTCATGATGGAGAGATGACCGGACACCATATTGATGATGGTGGATGGTACGAAGAAGGGGCTCAGCTTGCGGGGACCGCCGTTGACCAGGCTGCTGTGGTTCTGCTCAATCAGACCCAGACCACCGATGCCGGAACCGATCGCCACACCGACGCGCTCGGCATTCTCCTCGTTGATGACGAGACCGGCATCATCCAGCGCCTGCACGCCTGCGGCGATGCCGTACTGGATGAAGAGATCCATCTTGCGAGCTTCTTTGCGGTTGATACCGTACTGCTCGGGATCGAAATCCTTGACTTGGCCTGCGAAGCGGGTCGCAAACTCGCTGGCGTCAAAGTGTTCGATGGGAGAAATGCCGCTCTGCCCGTTGAGCAGGGCTTGCCAGCTGGATTCGGCAGTGTTGCCTACCGGGGAAAGCATCCCCAAGCCGGTCACCACGACTCTGCGTTTTGACACTGAGGTAGTCTCCGAGAGGTGTTTTGAAAAGGAGTAAACATAAAAGAAGCGGCCCTTGGGCCGCTTCTTTCAGAACAGGAACTTATTCCTGATTAGCGGTGATGTAGTCGATAGCCGCTTGAACAGTGGTGATCTTCTCGGCTTCTTCATCAGGAATTTCGGTATCGAATTCTTCTTCCAGCGCCATTACCAGTTCAACGGTATCCAAAGAGTCAGCGCCCAGGTCGTCGACGAAGGAGGCAGCGTTCTTAACGTCTTCTTCTTTAACACCCAGTTGTTCGATGATGATTTTCTTTACGCGTTCTTCGATGTTGCTCATGACCTGAATTTTCCTTTAAAAATACGCTATTGCGTCTGGTTGGGGTAGTTTATTCAATTGACGTGAGTTTGCAAGTAGCTTGCCGCTGGTCAAACCACGAAATTCGCCAAACTTCGGCGTACTATCGCAAATTTGAACAGATCTCACGACAAATTGATTACACCATGTACATCCCGCCATTAACATGCAGGGTTTCGCCAGTGATGTAGGCGGCATCATCCGATGCCAAGAATACCACAGCAGCGGCAATTTCTTTTGGATCGCCCAGACGAGCGGCAGGTACCTGGCTCATGATGCCGGCACGCTGCTCTTCATTGAGCGCCTTGGTCATATCGGTCTCGATGAAACCGGGGGCAACCGCGTTCACGGTAATACCGCGGGAGGCCACTTCACGGGCCAGCGACTTGGTGAACCCCACCAGACCCGCCTTGGCGGCCGCGTAGTTGACCTGACCGGCGTTGCCCATGGTGCCGACCACGGAACCGATGCTGATGATGCGGCCATTGCGCTTCTTCATCATGGCGCGCAGCACCGGCTTGCTCAGACGGTACAGGGAGGTGAGGTTGGTGTCGATGATCTCGTTCCACTCATCATCCTTCATCCGCATCAGCAGGTTGTCACGGGTGATCCCTGCGTTGTTGATCAGGATGTCGATGTCGCCAAAACGCGCCTTGATGGCGGCAAAGACGGCTTCGATGGATTCCTGGCTGGTCACGTTCAGCGCCATGCCGCAACCCTGTTCACCCAGATAGGCGCTGATTGCCTCGGCGCCGCTCTCGCTGGTCGCCGTGCCGACTACCTTGGCGCCACGGGCCGCAAAAGTTTCAGCAATCGCACGGCCGATGCCACGACTGGCACCGGTCACCAACACAACCTTATCGGTAAAGCTCATTCATTGCTCCTGTTTACTTGATCTGGGCCAGCGCCTGCTCGAAAGAGGCGGCATCGTTGGCATGAATACCTTCCACGCGCTTGTCGATGCGCTTGGCGAGCCCGGTCAGTACCTTGCCCGGTCCCATTTCGATCTCGAGGGTGACCCCTTCGTTGGCCATCCGCTCGACAGTCTCGGTCCAACGAACCGGGCTGAACAGCTGACGCACCAATGCCTGCTTGATGGCGGCCGGATCCTGCTCACAGGATACGTCGACATTATTGATGACGGCGATGGCAGGAACCTTGATCTCGATCCCGTCCAGCGCAGCTGCCAGTTTTTCTGCGGCAGGTTTCATCAGAGCGCAGTGGGAGGGCACGGAGACCGGCAGCGGCAGCGCACGCTTGGCACCGGACTCTTTCATCAGCACGTTGGCGCGCTCGACGGCCTCTTTGTGACCGGCGATGACCACCTGGCCCGGGGAGTTGAAGTTGACCGGAGAGACCACCTGCCCTTCAGCCGCTTTCTCGCAGTTGGCGGCGATGGAGTCGTTGTCCAGGCCGATGATGGCGGCCATGGCACCGGTGCCTTCCGGCACGGCTTCCTGCATGGCCAGACCACGCAGCTCAACCAGTTTGACCGCATCGGTAAAGGCCAGCGCGCCGCTGCAGACCAGGGCTGAATACTCACCCAGACTATGGCCTGCCATCACAGCGGGGGTTGCCCCACCCTGCTGTTGCCACAGGCGCCACAGCGCGACAGAAGCGGTCAGCAGCGCAGGTTGGGTGCGCCAGGTCTTGTTCAGCTCTTCGGCCGGACCTTCCATGACCAGGGCAAACAGGTCATAACCCAGCACCTGGCTCGCCTCGGCGAAGGTCTCCTTGATCACGGCATGTTGTTCGGCCAGCTCGGCCAGCATGCCGACGGTTTGGGAGCCCTGTCCCGGGAAGGCAATGGCAAATTGGGTCATCATTGATTCCTTTAAATAAGAGAAAAATGAGAACGGCAGGATGAGACGCTCGTCCCACCCCGCTGACGATCAGAGGCGAACTAGCGCCGAGCCCCAGGCAAAACCGCCGCCGAAGGCTTCCAGCAAGACCAGCTGGCCCGGTTTGATCCGGCCGTCACGCACCCCTTCATCGAAGGCGATGGGCACGGAGGCGGCAGAGGTGTTGCCGTGTTTGTCGAGGGTCAGCACCACCTTGTCCAGCCCCATGCCAAGCTTCTTGGCGGTGGCGCTGATGATGCGGAAGTTGGCCTGATGGGGCACCAGCCAGTCCAGCTCGCTCGGCTCGATGCCGGCGGCGGCCAGGGTCTCGGTGACGATCTCGCTCAGACGGGTGACCGCGACTTTGAAGACATCATTGCCCTTCATGTACATGTAGGCTTCGAGCTCGGCCCCCGGCATGCCGCGACGAGGCTGCGGCAGCTTGAGCAGCTCGCCATAACGGCCATCGGCATGCAGATGGGTGGAGAGGATGCCTGGGGTGTCGCTCGCACCGATCACCACGGCCCCTGCCCCATCCCCGAACAGGATGATGGTGCCACGATCCTCGGGATCGCACATGCGCGACAGCACATCGGCGCCGACGACCAGCACGTGGCGGGCGGCACCGGATTTGACGAACTGATCGGCAATGGAGAGCGCGTAGGTAAAGCCGGCGCAGGCGGCCGCCACGTCGAAGGCCGGGATCCCTTGCACCCCGAGCAGCCCCTGCAGCTCACAGGCGGCGGCCGGAAAGGCGTTTTCGGCGCTGGTGGTGGCCAGCACTATCATGTCGAGATCGGCGGCAGTCAGACCTGCGGCCTCCAGCGCGCGCAGGGCTGCCTGGTGAGACAGGGTTGCAACGGTTTCATCGGCACCGGCAATGCGGCGTTCACGGATCCCGGTACGCTCCACAATCCACTCGTCACTGGTCTCTACCATCTGTTCGAGGTCGGCGTTGGTGCGTACTGAGTGCGGCAGATAGCTGCCAGTACCCAAAATTTTGCTATGCATAGAGTTCTTATAGATCCCTGTCGGAAAAGACAGATTCAAGGCGATCTGCGATTCGCAATGGAAGTTGATGCTTGGCCTCTTGCGCGGCCAGCAGGATCGCGTTACACAGGGCACGCCGTTCGGCACGCCCATGGCTTTTTACCACAATGCCGCGCAATCCTAACAGACTTGCACCGTTATACTGGTCGGGGTTCAGGTAAGAAAAACGTCGTTTGAACATAAATTCGGCGATACGACCAAGAAAACTGCGTTTCTTGCGGGGATATCCGGCTAGTTGGGCCATCATCCGTACCACCCCCTCTGCCGTCTTGAGGGCGACGTTGCCGACAAAACCGTCGCAGACGATCACGTCACAATCGCCGCTAAAAATTCGATCCCCTTCGACAAAGCCGACAAAGTTGAGCGCCTGGCACTGGCGCAGCAGTTCGGCACTGTGGCGCACCAGATCGTTCCCCTTGATCTCCTCCTCCCCCACGTTGAGCAGGGCCACCCTGGGAGTGGCAATCCCCTCCACCTTTTCAGCCACCACTGAGCCCATCACGGCAAACTGCAGCAGGGTGTCGGCATCGCAGCTGACGTTGGCACCGAGATCCAGCATCACGGTGCGTTTGCCAGACAGGGTGGGCAGCGCCTTGATGAGGGCGGGTCGGTCGACGCCGGGCAGGGATTTGAGCACGCATTTGGCCATGGCCATCAGTGCACCTGTGTTGCCGGCGCTGACGCAGGCATCGGCCTCGCCGCTCTTGACCAGATTGAGTACGACTCGCATGGAGGAGTCTTTCAGGGTGCGCAGTGCCACGATCGGTTTGTCGCCCATCCCAACGACCTGGGAGGCATGTACAAAACGGACACGAGGGTGATTGAGCAAGCCATGTTGCTGCAGGAGGGGTATGGTCTGGTGCTGGTCACCGACCAGGATCAATTTCAGCTGGGGTAAAAGAGACAGTGCCTGCACGGCGGCAGGCACTGTTTCCGAGGGGCCAACATCTCCCCCCATGATGTCTAGCGCGACAGTTTGCGTAGACAAAGGCAATCCTTAAGCGATTACCTTTTTACCGCGGTAGAAACCATCGGCAGTCACGTGGTGACGACGATGGATTTCGCCACTGGTCTGATCAACAGTCAGGGCAGCGGTGGTCAGCGCATCGTGGGAACGACGCATGCCACGCTTGGCACGGGTTTTACGGTTCTGTTGTACGGCCATTGTAGGCTAACTCCTAAATTCACTTACGTTTAAGCTCTTCAAGAACTGCAAAGGGATTCGGCCGCTCATCAGCAGGTTCGATTTCACCCCAGGTCATCTCCATGTTACCGCGCGGGCAAGCATCCATGGGATGCATGGCCACCTGCGGTAACGAGAGGATGAGTTCATCCTCCAGGATTTGATGAAGATCCATCTCGCCGTTTTCGTCCAACTCAATGGGCTCATAAGCTTCCGGCAGTTCTTCCTCGTTTGTTCTTTCGAACAGCGGAGTGTAGATAAATTCAGCTTCACAGAGATGCTCGAATGTCTCCCCACAACGCTGGCAAACCAGGTCAACCTTGGCATGGGCAGTGCCTTTCATAACGGTCAACTTCTGGACATCTTTGCCAAAGTGCAGCGATACATCGATATCACTCCGCAAGCCTGCGGTTGATTCCTCCAGCCTGGGCATCTGCGACTTTTCCACTATCCCGACATAATCGAGCAGCTTCGAGGCACTACGGACTGGATCAACCTTTACGGGCAACTTCACCTTTTGCATAGGGCGCGAATATTATAGGTCCAACAACTGATAGTCAAAGGAAAAAGTCCTTACCACCGATGATTTTAACCTCACAACCCCCGCACATGGCGGAACTTGCGCTCACCGGTGCCTGATTATGCCACAAACCTGCGGATCCGACACCGGATCCTGGCCGGATTTGCTGGTGCGTCAGGCCCCAGACAGTTGTCAGACCGTCCCGCCGTCACTTGCTTGTCCAATTCGCCCTGCCTTCCCCACCCTGCTGTAGTCAAGTGGTGGCGCCACAAGCACCATGCTTTCCACCATGTCGCTGATGAAGACAGGCACAGATCTCCACCGGGGCGGCCTCCATCAGGCGGCGAATGGCGCGAAAACTCTGCAGCGCAGCGTCGGCAGCCATGGGATTGACGAGCCAGGCGGGCAGCGTGTCGCCCGGGTTGGTATAGGTTTCGAGACGCACCAGCGTCGTGCCGTTCAGCTGAGGCAGCGCTTCCCAGCGTCCTTCACTGGTGCGGATCCGCACCCGGCCGGGATAAGGCGGCAAAGCATCCGGGGCCGCCCAGACGCTCAGCACCAGGCCGCAATCTGGCAGCCGTTGCAGGCGGGAGTGGGTAATAAGCTCCCGGTCCTGTACGGGCCAGGGGGCAGCGAGGCGGGTATAGACAATATCCTCATCGGGGGCGGGCTTGGCCAACACCCTCACCTCCAGGCTTTGGGGCAGCCACTCCTGATGTCGACCGGTATCACGCAACACCGCGAGCAGCGCCGCAGGGGGCGCTGCCACATACATCTCCAGTCGCAAGGCCAGAAAGGCGCCGGGTGGATGAGGGCGGGTCCACAGCAGTATGCCCTCCTCCCCTGCCTGCAGGTGCCAGCCTTGTCCCCAGACGGGCAGACAGAGCAGCCACAACAACCATGCCCCCAGCTTGTTCATCTCATCGCCCCCGTTACCCCGCTCTTATGCTTATAGCCGTTTTCGGACGGGACAGAGACAGTCAGTGTCACTCCATCAGCCAGATGTAGCCGACGCGCACTGTGTTCTGAGCAAGGCCAGCGCATCGAGCAGGATCACCCGCTTGCGAGCGCGGAGATATTTGCCCGCGCCGCACGATGGCGATACCATCGGCGCCTGCCCGTTTCTGAACCTGGATACCTGATTGTCATGTCGCGCCCCCTGATCCTCGCCTCCACCTCCCGTTACCGCAAAGCATTGCTGGAAAAGCTGGGCCTCTCCTTTGAGTGCGCCGCGCCCGAAGTCGATGAATCTGTGCTGCCCGGTGAAGAGGCACAGGCGCTGGTGGCCCGCCTTGCCCATGCCAAGGCCAACGCCATTGCCGGCCTGCGTGATCAAGGGCTGATCATCGGCTCGGATCAAGTGTGCGTCTGCGATGGCCGGATCCTGGGGAAACCGGGAACGGTCGAACAAGCGGTAGCCCAGCTGATGGCGGCCCAGGGGCGCAGCATCACCTTTTATACCGGCCTGTGCGTACTGGATGCGGCCTCCGGCCGGGTCGAGCAGCTGGTTGAGCCTTTCACCGTCCATTTTCGCCAGCTGGATGAGGGGGCTATCCGCCGTTATGTGGAGGCCGAGCGTCCCCTCGACTGCGCCGGCAGCTTCAAGTGTGAAGGCATGGGTATCGTGCTGTTCAAGGCTCTGGAGGGACGCGATCCCAATGCACTGATCGGCTTGCCGCTGATCGGACTGATCGAACTGCTGGAGCGCCACGGCCTCTCTCTGCCCTGATGAAGGTAGAATGTTGGCAATAAAAAACGGAAGCCTTGGCTTCCGTTTTTTATTGCCTCCCGGTGCTTGTCATCAACCCAGCAGCGCCCTCAGCTCCGCCATGGTATCGACCACCGCCAGCGGATGGTGGGCCTGCAGGCGCCCCCGGTCGTGCACGCCCCAGCTTACGCCGATGCGCGGCATGGCCAGCGCTTCGGCCATCGCCATGTCGTGGATGGAGTCACCTATCATCACCGCCTGTGACGGGATCAGCGCCAGCTCGGTCAGGATCTGGGTCAACATCAGGGGATCAGGCTTGGAGTTGGCCTCATCCGCCCCGCGCGTGACGGCAAAGAGTGACCGCAACCCGGTTTCATCCAGTACCCTGTCCAACCCCCGCCGTGACTTGCCAGTCGCCACCGCCAGCGCAATGCCCTGCTCGTGCCAGCCGTGCAGCAGCTCCCTCGCCCCGGCAAACAGGGGGCTGGGAGTAGCATCGTGCAGATAGTGGTGGCGATAGCGGTCGATCAGAGCATTGGCTCGCTCACCGCCCTGCTCCAGGGAAAACAGCCGGGGGATACCGACCTCCAGACTGAGTCCGATGATCTGATGAGTCTCGGTGGCAGTGGGCACCACCTCGGCACAGTCACGGGCGGCGGCAGCCACGCAGGCCACTATCCGGCCCACCGAGTCCATCAGGGTACCGTCCCAGTCGAAAATGGCGAGCCGGATCTGCGTCATCAGCGCGCCAATCCGTTGAGGAAGGTCTCGAGCTCGGGCGACAGGGGCGCTTCGACCTGCATCTCGCGACCATCGGCCGGATGGGTGAAGGTCAGCCGCCAGGCATGCAAGAAGAGCCGTTTCAGGCCTTGGCTGCGCATTTTCTCGTCAAATGCCGCTTCTCCATACTTGTCGTCACACGCGATGGGGTGGCCGGCATGCAGGGTATGCACCCGGATCTGGTGGGTACGGCCGGTGATCGGGCTGCACTCGACCAGGGTCGCCTCGGCGAATTGACGGGCAATGCGAAACCGGGTTTCAGACGGCTTGCCATCGGCGCTGACCCGCACGACCCGCTCGCCGGATTGCAGATCATTCTTGCGCAGCGGCGCATTGACCACCTTGACGTGGGGTTGCCACTGGCCACGCACCAGCGCCAGGTACTGTTTGCGCATGGTCTTGACCCGCAGCTGCTCGTGCAGACTGCGCAGGGCGCTGCGCTTCTTGGCGACCAGCAGCACACCGGAGGTGTCGCGATCGAGACGATGCACCAGTTCGAGAAAACGGGCTTCCGGGCGCAGGGCGCGCAGTCCTTCGATGACCCCGAAGCTCAGCCCGCTGCCGCCGTGAACGGCCATGCCGGACGGCTTGTTGAGCACGATCATGGCGTCGTCTTCAAACAGGATCTGGCTTTCCAGACGCTGGATGCTGCCGAGGTTGGCCGAGGGCAATTCATTCTTTTCGGCGACCCGCACGGGGGGAACCCGTACCTCGTCGCCGGCACAGAGTTTGTACTCCGGTTTGATGCGCTTTTTGTTGACGCGCACTTCCCCCTTGCGAAGGATGCGATAGATCAGGCTCTTGGGGACGCCCTTTAGCTGAGTCTTGAGAAAATTGTCGATGCGCTGCCCGTCATGCTCAGCTTCGATGGTGAGCAGCTGCACTTGTTGTTGTATCTGTGTCATGGCGCGGATTTTAACACTGCCGACGGCCCTTGGCTGCATGCTTTGTTGAAAAATGGCGCCTTGCTATAAAAGTGATTTAAATGGGATAATAAACAAGGTTTTGTCATTGTGTTCAAGCCTTGTACTAAGTGGCCAAAAATTATGCCACCCAATCCCGAAACACCGTGTATACAAGAACATGACGGTTCCCGGGTGCGAGGTACAGCGCATGGAGAACGCAAACAGAACCGCCTATTTGTCTCCACATCGGTATCCTTTTCATGCCTTCTCGAGAAGGCTGAACCAGAGTGCCCTTAGTTTGCGCCTCATGCATACCCCAACCGGGAGGTTGCCCCAGTATGCTGAAGACCCGAGGCCGGCGCCGGCAGGATCCTGTGGAGGAAATCAAAATGACAAAATAACGAGAACTCAATGAAAAGAATGCTAATCAACGCGACTCAGGAAGAAGAGTTGCGCGTAGCGCTGGTTGACGGACAACAGCTCTACGATCTGGATATTGAAAGTCCGGGACACGAGCAGAAGAAAGCGAACATTTACAAGGGCAAAATCACCCGCGTAGAACCCAGTCTCGAAGCTGCTTTTGTCGACTATGGCGCCGAGCGCCACGGTTTCCTGCCGTTAAAGGAAATCGCCCGCAATTACTTCCCCTCCGGTTACTCCTATCAGGGTCGTCCCAACATCAAAGAAGTGGTCCGCGAAGGCCAGGAAGTCATCGTCCAGATCGACAAGGAAGAGCGTGGCACCAAGGGTGCAGCCCTCACCACCTTCATCAGTCTGGCCGGCAGCTATCTGGTGCTGATGCCGAACAACCCCCGTGCCGGCGGTATCTCCCGTCGCATCGAGGGCGATGAACGGACTGAACTGAAAGAAGCCCTGAGCGGCCTGACCGTGCCGGACGGCATGGGCCTCATCGTGCGTACCGCCGGTGTGGGCAAGTCCCCGGAAGAGCTGGAGTGGGATCTGAACGTTCTGCTCAACCACTGGGACTCCATCCACAAGGCGTCACAGAGCCGCTCCGCGCCGGTGCTGATCCATCAGGAAAGCAACGTCATCGTGCGTGCCATCCGTGATTACCTGCGCCGCGATGTGGGCGAGATCCTGATCGACAACCCGGTCATTTTCGAACGCGCCAAGTCGCACATCGAGCTGGTACGTCCCGATTTCCTCAACCGCGTGAAGCTGTACAAGGGTGAAGTTGCCCTGTTCAACCACTTCCAGATTGAGAGCCAGATCGAGTCTGCCTTCCAGCGTGAAGTGCGCCTGCCCTCCGGCGGCAGCATCGTGATCGATCCGACCGAAGCGCTGACCTCCATCGATATCAACTCCTCCCGCGCCACCAAGGGCGGCGATATCGAAGAGACTGCGCTGCAGACCAACTTGGAAGCGGCCGACGAGATTGCCCGTCAATTGCGTCTGCGTGACCTGGGTGGTCTGATTGTCATCGACTTCATCGACATGACGCCGGTTCGCCATCAGCGCGAAGTGGAAAACCGTCTGCGTGAAGCCGTACATCAGGACCGTGCCCGCATCCAGCTTGGCCGGATCTCCCGTTTCGGTCTGCTGGAGATGTCTCGTCAGCGTCTGCGTCCCTCCCTCAACGAGTCCAGCAGCCATATCTGCCCCCGTTGCCAGGGTCAGGGCGTGATCCGTGACAACGAGTCACTGGCCCTGTCCATCCTGCGTCTCATCGAAGAAGAGGCCATGAAGGACAACACCGAGCAGGTGCATGCTCAGGTGCCGGTCGATGTCGCCGCCTATCTGCTCAACGAGAAGCGCAGCTCCATCGCCAGCCTGGAACAACGCAATGATGTGCGTGTCTACATCATTCCGAACCAGCACCTGGAAACCCCGCACTACGAAGTGACCCGCATCCGTCAGAACGAGATCCCGGAAGCGGCCAGCTACGAGCTGAAAACCGAAATTGCCAAGCCGGTCTACCAGCCCAAACAGGCCCAGACCATCGAGCGCGAGCAGCCCCTGCTGCAAGGCTTCGTCCAGGCACCGCAACCGGCTGCGCCGGCGGCCCCCGCCCCTGTCGCAACCCCGGTTGCCGAAGAGCCGGGCCTGTTCGGCAAGCTGTTCAAGAGCCTCTCCAACCTGTTCGGCGGCAGTGCTGACAGCGCCGAGGTCACCGCGCCTGCCGAGAAACCGGCAACGCGCGAGGCTCGCAAAGAGGACGGTCACCGTCATCAGCGCGATGAATCCCGCAGCCGTGGTCAACGTGGTCGTCGTGACGACAACCGCAGCAGCCGCAACGGCGATGCCGGCGAGAAGCGCGAAGGCGTGACCAGCCGCGAGAACGGCGAAGGCCGCAACCGTCGCCCGCGCAAAGAGCGTGAGCCGCGTCAGGAGCGTGAAGCCCGTGGTGACGTGCGCGAACAGCGCATGGAACGTGAACCTCGCGAGGCGCGTGAGCCGCGTCAGGAGCGCGAACCCCGTGCCCCGCGTCAGGCTCGTGAGCCCCGCGCTCCGCGTGAACCCCGTGCCGAGGTAGTGGTTGACACGCTGGACAGCGTAGAAGCCGTTGCCACCAACGTGGAACAGCGTCAGGAAAAAGAGCAGAAAGTGGCCGAGCGCCGCGAACGCCGCCAACTGCGCAAGCAGATCCGCGTCGATGCGCCTGCCGATGACGCCGCTGTTGCCCACGCTGCCGATGTAGCGCCGGTTGCCGCCGTCGATGCCGTTGACACGACTGAACAGCAGGATGAGCAGGCAGAAGGCCAGCGTCGTTCCCGCCGTACTCCGCGCAATCAGCGTATCGAAGGCCAACGCCGCAAGCGCATCAACGAAGAAGCTCGCAGCCAGCGTGACGATGAAGAGCAGACTGCCGAAGTCGCTGCACCGACTCTGACTGCCGCCGCGCAAGCCGATGCAGCCCAGGTCAAAGTGGAAGAGCCGGCTGTGCCCGTGATCACCATCCCGAGCGCTGAAGCCGTTGCTGCTGCCCTGCAGGCCTCCTCCGCCCTGACCGAGCACGTGGTTGCCGAGGCCGTCGCCGAAGAAGCCAGCGAGCAGGCCGAAGCTGTTGTCGCCGCTGAACCGGTAGCAACCGTCGTCGAAACCGCCCCCGTGGTGGCCGAACCGGTCATTGCTGCTGTTGAAGCCGCGCCTGTTGCAGTGGAAACCGTGGCAGAAGCTGTCGTTGAGGCTGTTGAGACTCCGGTTGTGGAAGCGACCGTAGAAACCGCCCCGGCAGTTGCAGACGTTGTTGCCGCACCGACCGTTGAACCGGTTGCCGCAGTGGCCGAGCCTGTTGTCGCTGCAGAGACTGCCAAGGTTGAACCGGCTGCCAAGCAGGTCAAGCGCGGTGGCAGCCTGCTGGCTGGTGCCCGCAAGGCCTCTGCCCCGATGGCAACTCCGGCCGCCGCTCCTGCCCTGCCGGCACGCGAGCCGGTCGAGTATGCACCCTTGGTGCGCAGCGAAGTGGCCACCTCCGGTCGCCATGGTGGCAGCACTGCCGCCGTCAACGTTGCAACCAGCCCGGCCGGTCGTCCCTGATTGACCCGCTAGCCTGATAAAAGAGCCACATACTGTGTGGCTCTTTTTTTATCTCTCTATCTATGTAGCTCGTATTGACCCAGGAGCAGCGCCTGCAACCCAGTCCATTACCGTCTGCTCATCTTCTTTATGTCACTCTGTGCAAACCGATCCCGTCATGCTTCCCTACCCCACTATCCAGGCTTCATACCGCTGATGCATCCATATACCCCGGTCGTTTTACGACAGCAGAGATGATCATCATGTTGAAACCGCGTTAACACGGCTTGCTCCCCCACTCCAGGCAGCAGTGCAGCTGTGATAGCGGAGCAGAACATTGCTCATGGCGTTGCACACTGTCCATTTCTTCTATCGGATATTCACCAACGCACATTTCTACTCTTTGTCTTTGCCTCGTTACATCATCTGAACTCTGCGGCTTGCGCCGATTGGCCTCCCCACTACTTGAGTGATTGGTCTAACGGGCCACATTTTTGTCGATGTCAAATCCCCTCGCTTTATAGACGGTTTTTTTTGAAGGTCGTGATATGGGCGAGATCAGCAAGGAGTCTTTATACATTGTTTTCAAATATTTCGTTTGATGGCATATAACGAGAGCATTGGCGTCCTCGTCTACTACAAGCTATGGCTAAATGTTTGTTTTGAATACATGAAAAAAGGGCCCTTGGGGCCCTTTTGACAATCAGATGGAACTGGTTCAGCTGAACAGATGGTTGCTGATCAGGAACAGACCACCGGAGAGCAGCATGGTGAGCGGCAGGGTCAGCACCCAGGCCATCAGAATGGTCTTGATGGTCTGGCTCTGCAGACCCGACTTGTTGGCCACCATGGTCCCCGCTACCGCAGAGGAGAGAATATGGGTGGTGGACACCGGCATGCCGGTCAGACTGGCGATACCGATGGAGGCAGCTGCCGTGATCTGGGCTGCAATCCCCTGGCTATAGGTCATGCCGGAGGAGCCGATCTTCTCACCAACTGTGTAGACGATACGACGCCAGCCCACCATGGTACCGCAGCCAAGCGCCAGGGCAATGGAGACGATAACCCAGGTCGGCGCGTATTCGGCGGTCGCAGTCAGATCCTTGCGCCATTTGGCCAGATCGGTCAGCTCCTTGGCCGGCAGCGGCAGCTTGGAAACCTTGCGGGCGGTATCGTCGATGCACAGCAGCAGGCGACGTACTTCACGGCGATCGGTCAGGTCCATCTCTTCATAGGTACGCACCTGGGCAAGACGATTGTCCAGGGTGGCCATGGCCTGCAGTGCACCGGAGGCGGCGCAGTGGATCATCAGCTCTTCCTGGGCCTGGGCCGGCACCTTGAAGTCCACCACCTTGGAAACCTGCTCATGGTTACGCTGATAGATCTCCATGATGCGCTGGTTGGCATCCTGGGTGCGATCCAGATCGTAGGAGCGGCTGTTCATGTCCAGCGCGAAGTAGGCCGGCGCCATGCAGATCAGCACCAGCATCACCAGACCGATACCCTTCTGGCCATCGTTGGAGCCGTGCACGAAGCTGACCCCCATGGCAGAGGCGACCAGCGTGAGGCGAGCCCAGAACGGCGGATGCTTCTTGCCATCCACCAGCAGGCGCTCTTCCGGCGTTTTGTGGATCTTGCTGCCCTGCCAGACACGTTTCATGGCAAACAGCAGTATGGCCGCAATGATGAAACCGACGGTGGGCGAGATGATGAGGGAGAGCATGATGTCGATGGCTTTGCCGACGTTGATGCCTTCCTCCAGCGGTTGATGGTTGATCCAGGCATAGGCGCCGCCTACCCCCAGGATGGAGCCGATCAACGTGTGCGAGCTGGATGCGGGGATCCCGAAGAACCAGGTGCCCAGGTTCCACACGATGGCGGAAAACAGCAGGGAGAACACCATGATCAGACCCTGGGTAGAGTCCATTCCGAGCAGCAGATCGATGGGCAGCAGGTGAACAATGGCATAGGCCACCCCCAACCCGCCCATCATGACCCCAGCAAAGTTGAACAGACCGGAGGCCACCACGGCCGTATGTGCCGGCATCGCCTTGGTATAGATGACTGTTGCTACCGCGTTGGCGGTATCGTGAAAGCCATTGATGAATTCATAGGCCAACACAAAAAAAACGGCCAATACCAAACCGATTGACCACCACAAACCCAAACCACTAAACATTTCAAACATAAAAAACGAACCTGTTTATGAGTTGCGGCGGATTATGCCAGAAGGCTGATAACGCCATACCCGTTGTTGAAATATTTCAGTAAGAAAAAAAAAGAGCATTCAGCCAAAAAATAGCTTAGCGCCAGTCACCATGCGGCTTGTCTTGGATTAATTAAACAGACCTTGCCTGACAAAAACAGTCCCCAAACGGGAACAATTCATCATCTCTGGCCCCTTCCATCTCCCTCCACAGGGCCACGCTGCGTCAATCCTGGACCGACCCAAAAGGGAAAATTGCACAAGGAACCGACAACTTCCCTGCCGACGCAGGTTGCCACCACCATGGATAAGGGCGCCGTTGCGGGCACCCTTCTTTAGCATATTGTCTCTTGTCGACGGCCAAGGATCACGCAGGCCAGATCAGTCCTGGTTGATGCGGCTGGCCACGGCGCCCTGCTGGCTTTTGTACTTGGCGTTTTCCCGCTTGTTGTAGGGGCGCGCCGCCACACCGGAGAGCATCTCGAAGTTCAGCGCACCGATCTTCATCTTGGGGCGCAGCGCCAGCGGCAGCTTGCCGCCGTTGTAGAACTCCAGCACGATGCGGCCGGACCAGCCCGGATCGATGCGGTGTGCGGTCACATGTACCATGAGGCCCAGGCGAGCCAGGGAGGAACGGCCATCGAGCCAGCCGACGATATCCGCCGGCAGGGTGACCGATTCATAAGTGACCGCCAGCGCCAGCTGACCCGGATGCAGATAGAAGGCTTCCCCATCGGGAATGTGGATTTCGTCGCTCATCACCCGATCGATGGCGTCGGCCATCTCGCTGCTCGGCCCGCTCAAGTCGATGTAGGGGGCGGTGTGATCGCGAAACACCCGAAACTCGTTGCCCAGCAGCACGTCGACGCTGACGCCACTGATCCGTTCAATACCGGGTCTTGGCTCAATGACGATCTTGCCTTCATCCAGATGACGTTCGATATCGGTATCACAAAGACGCATTGGGCGACTCTCCTGACAAATTGTTCATTTAAAAAAGCCGGGCATCACCCGGCTTGATATCTCTCAACCAATCAACATATGGCGGATCCGCGCCTTGAGCATGTCAATGGCGATGCGGTTCTTGCCGCCACGGGGCACGATCACGTCCGCATACTGCTTGGAAGGCTCGATAAACTGCAGGAACATGGGACGCACCGTCTTCTGGTACTGCTTGAGCACGGAATCCATGGTCCGGCCGCGTTCCTGCACGTCGCGCACCAAGCGGCGCAGCAGGCAGATGTCGAGCGGGGTATCCATGAAGATGGAGGCATCCATCAGATCGCGCAAGCGGCTGTCGGTCAGCAGCAGGATCCCTTCCAGAATGATCACCCGGCGCGGGGCAAAGGGGGTCACATCGCTCATGCGGGTGTGTTCGGTATAGGAGTACTGGGGAATGTTGACGGCATCCCCCTGCACCAGCTGGCTCAGGTGCTGTACCAGCAGGTCGTGATCCAGTGCATTGGGGTGGTCATAGTTGGTCTTGACCCGCTCTTCCATGGTCAGGTGGGTCTGATCGCGATAGTAGCAATCCTCGGTGATCACGCCAATTTGACCGGCTCCCAGCTCGGCCACCAGCTCTTCATAGATGGTTTGGGCTATAAGACTTTTGCCGGACGCGGATGCACCAGCAATACCGATGATCACACACGAATGTTGAGTATCAGACATTGAAAAATACCTAAAGAGAAGAGCAGTGGGGATTGTTTAAACCGATCCATTATATAAAAAAGGGTGAGCCCTGCCCACCCTCAAATCCACCCCAAACGGCCGACCGCCGATTATTCATCCAGCGCCATGGCATAGAGGGGGGTCGCAATCGGTTTTCCGCTGAAATAGAGTTCAGCGCCCACCCGACGGGCCAGTTTCAGATAGGCCTCTGCCAGCTCCCCTTTCGGTGCGCCGAACACGGTCGGGCAGCCATCGTCCATGTGTTTGCGGATGTCGATGTGCAGTGGCAGCTGACCCAGCAGGGCCACCTGATACTGCTCGGCCATCTTCTGGCCACCGCCGGTACCGAACAGCGCCTCATGATGACCACAGGCGCTGCAGACGTGATAACTCATGTTCTCGACGATGCCGAGCACGGGCACATTGACCTTGTTGAACATGGCCACCCCCTTGCGCGCATCCGCCAGCGCCACATCCTGAGGGGTGGTAACGATCACCGCTGCCGTGGTCGGTACCTGCTGGGCCAGGGTGAGCTGGATGTCACCGGTGCCCGGCGGCATGTCCACCACCAGGTAGTCCACCTCGCCCCAGCGGGTCTCGTGGAGGATCTGGGCCAGCGCCTTGCTCGCCATGGGGCCGCGCCAGATGGTGGCATCCTGCTCGGAGACCAGATAGCCGATGCTGTTGCTCTTGAGGCCACAAGCCATCACCGGCTCCATCAGCTTGCCGTCATGGCTGACGGGACGCTCCTTGAGGGTTCCGGTCATGGTCGGAATGGAGGGACCGTAGATATCCGCATCCAGAATGGCGACCCGCGCCCCCTCTTTTTGCAGTGCCAGCGCCAGGTTGACGGCGGTGGTGGACTTGCCCACCCCGCCCTTGCCGGAGGCGACCACGATAATGTTGCGAATGCCCTGCACCGCCGCCAGCCCCTGCGCCCGCGGCATGCTGGCCACTTCGATCTCGCCTACCCAGTCGATACGGGTCGCGCCGGTGACGCTGCGCAGCCGGGCATCGAAGTCCTGCTGGATCTGCTCGAACAGGGAGTGGCCAGCGAAGGGCAGCACCAGCTTGATGGTGAGCGCCGAACCCTGTTTGTCGATGCTGCGCACGAAGCCGGCAGCCACCAGATCCTTGCCCCACCCTGCCGGCTTAAATTCGGCCAGGCTCTGTTTTACTGAATCAATCACCATTAACTCCTCATTATCTTGTCATTATCTTGAGGTGAACGGTTACCGCACACAAATCAGTGGCTTGCCTGCTTGCCGACCGGCGTGCGCCGGCGGGTTGGACGAGCCACAACCCTAGGCAGGCTACCCCCAATTCGGGTAACATGCACGGCACTCTATCATCCCAACAAGCACATCAAGAACGACTATATGGCAACTGATCCTCGTACAATGCTGGTAACCTGCGCCCTTCCCTATGCCAATGGCTCCATCCATCTTGGCCACATGCTGGAACACATCCAGGCCGATATCTGGGTTCGTTATCAGCGAATGCGCGGTCACCAGGTGCACTTTGTCTGTGCCGACGATGCCCATGGCACCCCGATCATGCTCAAGGCCCAACAGCTGGGGATCACCCCGGAAGAGATGATCGCGGCCGTCTCCCAGGAGCACCAGGCTGACTTCGCCGGGTTCAACATCAGTTTTGACAACTATCACTCCACCCACAGCGACGAGAACCGCGAGCTGGCCGGGCTTATCTACGGCCGTCTGCAGGCCGGCGGCAAGATCAAGAGCCGCACCATCTCCCAGCTGTTCGATCCGGAAAAATCCATGTTCCTGCCGGATCGCTTCGTCAAGGGCACCTGCCCCAAGTGCAAGTCCCCGGAGCAGTATGGCGACAACTGCGACAGCTGTGGCGCCACCTACAGCCCGACCGAACTGATCGATCCGAAATCTGCCGTCTCCGGCGCCACTCCGGTGATGAAGGACTCCGAGCACTTCTTCTTCGACCTGCCGCAGTTTGAAACCTGGCTGGCCGACTGGGTGCGCGGCTCCGGTGCCATTCAGGAAGAGATGGCCAACAAGATGCAGGAGTGGTTCGAAAGCGGCCTGCAGCAGTGGGACATCACCCGTGACGCCCCCTATTTCGGATTCGAAATTCCCGGCGCCCCGGGCAAGTACTTCTACGTCTGGCTGGATGCCCCCATCGGTTACATGGCCTCCTTCAAGAACCTGTGCAACAAGCGCGGTGACATCGATTTCGACAGCTACTGGAAAGCGGACTCCGAGGCCGAGCTCTACCACTTCATCGGCAAGGACATCGCCTACTTCCACTGCCTGTTCTGGCCATCCATGCTGGAAGGCGCGGGCTTCCGCAAGCCGACCAAGGTCAATGTGCACGGTTACGTGACCGTCAACGGCGCCAAGATGTCCAAGTCCAAGGGCACCTTCATCAAGGCCTCCACCTATCTGAACCACCTGGATCCGGAGTGCCTGCGTTACTACTATGCCGCCAAGCTCAACAGCCGCATCGACGATCTGGACTTGAACCTCGAAGACTTCGTGCAGCGCGTCAACGCCGATGTGGTCAACAAGCTGGTCAACCTCGCTTCCCGCAACGCCGGCTTCATCGCCAAGCGCTTCGACGGCAAGCTGGCCGCCACCTGCGCCGAGCCTGAGCTCTACGCCGAGTTTGCCAATGCCCGCACCGCCATCGCCGAGGCCTACGAGAGCCGCGAGTTCAGCCGCGCCATCCGCGAGATCATGGCACTGGCCGACAAGGCCAACCGCTACGTGGACGACAAGGCCCCCTGGGTCATCGCCAAGCAGGAAGGGGCGGATGCCGAGCTGCAAGCGGTCTGCTCCGTCGGCATCAACCTGTTCCGTGTGCTGATGGCCTACCTCAAGCCCGTCATGCCGCTGCTGGCCGAGCGCGCCGAGGCCTTCCTGGCCGAGACCCTCAGCTGGGATGGTATCGCCGCCCCGCTGGTCGACCACACTGTCGCCCCGTTCAAGGCGCTCTTCTCCCGCATCGAGCCGGCCAAGATTGACGCCATGATCGAGGCCTCCAAGGAGGATCTGGCCAAGGAGCAGGCACCGAAAGCCACCGGTCCGCTGGTTGATGACCCCATCAGCGAAACCATCGCCTACGACGATTTTGCCAAGATTGACCTGCGCGTGGCGCTGATCACGAAGGCCGAAGCGGTGCCGGAAGCGGACAAGCTGCTCAAGCTGCAACTGGACATCGGCGGCGAGACCCGTCAGGTGTTTGCCGGCATCAAGTCCGCCTACAACCCGGAAGATCTGGAAGGCAAGCTGACCGTGATGGTGGCCAACCTGGCCCCGCGCAAGATGCGCTTTGGCATGTCCGAAGGCATGGTGCTGGCCGCCGGCCCGGGTGGCAAGGATCTCTGGATCCTGGAGCCGCAGGAAGGGGCCCAGCCTGGCATGCGCGTCAAGTAAACGCTACCGTAGCCGTTAACAATGAGGGAGGCCTGGGGCCTCCCTTTTATTTTCCCTCTTTCCTCCTCCTCTTCTCCCACCGCTTGCGCCGTTTTGCGCTTTGTCTCCCACCTTGGGTGCTTGTTGCTCCCAAGCAATTTGCCTAGACTGGCGATTCACTTCGGGCCCATGGCCCATTCATCAGGCAAGGAGCAAGCATGATCACCTTATATGGCACCCCCGTCAGCCGGGCCCTGCGCGTATCCTGGTTACTGGAAGAGCTGGACGTGGCATGGCAGTTCCAGTTTCTCGACTTCGCCAAGGGCGAGAATCGCAGCGACTGGTTTTTGACCCTCAATCCAAGCGGCAAGATGCCGGTGCTCAAGGACGGGGAGTTCGTGTTGACCGAGTCCGCCGCCATCATGCAGTACCTGGCCGAGGTGTATGGCCCGAACTGGCTGCCGGCCAGAGGGACCCAGGCCTCGGCACTGCACGCCCAGTGGGTCAGTTTCATCACCTGCGAGCTGGAACAGCCGCTGTGGACCATCGGCAAGCACCGCTTCGCCCTGCCCGAGGCCCAGCGCCTGCCGGCCATCTTCCCCACCGCCAAGTGGGAGTTCGACAAGGCGGCGGCCATCGCCGAATCCTGGGTGCCCGAGCAGGGTTACCTGCTGGGTGAGCAGGTAACCATCGCCGATCTGCTGCTGGCCCATACCCTGATGTGGGCCACCCGTTTCGAGCAGACCATTCCGCCCAAACTCGCGGCCTATCGGGATCGTCTGGCCAAACGCCCCGCCCTGCAGGCGGTGCTGGCCAAGACCCAGGCCATCGCCGATGCCGCTCAGGCCGGCTGACCTGCGGACAAGAAACCGTCAATGCAAACGGGAGCCCGCAAGGCTCCCGTTTTTTATGGCTGTTTGGCATCATTGGCGTGGCAAGGCGCTCAATTGGTATGAAAGCCGCTCCCCTTGGGCGGTGGCGCAACTTCATACTCCATCCGGGTCACCTCGGCGGTGCGCGGGCCACGCTCCAGCCAGCCCAGCATCATTTGCACGCTCTGCTCCGGCCCGCAGATGAGGATCTCCACCGAGCCATCTTCCAGGTTGTAGGCATGGCCCCGCAGCCCCAGTTGCAGCGCCCGCTCCCGGGTGAAGTAACGAAACCCCACCCCCTGCACCAGGCCCCACACTCGCACGACAAACGATTGCTCTCCCATTTCTCACACCTTCCCCTTAAGAAATTTCCCTCCAAGGCGATAATGAGCGCGACACTCTCATCCCCTTGCAGGACGCAATACCATTATGAAAGAAGTAAAGTTTCGGTGGGTTGACCGTTATCTCATTCACCTCACGATCAGCGAAAAATTTCTCATCACCTTCTGGTGCCCACTGTTGTTCATCGCCTTTATCAGCTGGTACCTGCTGGCAGGCGGCCATCAGCAGGAGATGCAGCTGCGCCTGGATCAGCTCAAGCAGCGGGTCGAACTGAGCGCCCAGCTGGCCAGCCAGCACGCCGATCTGACCCTGCCCGCCGAGCTCACGCTGAGCCCGACCGGCAGCACAGGGTTAACCCAGCAGGGCGACATCTATCGATACGGCGCCAGCGCCGGCCAGGCCGGGGTCGTCACCGGGACCCTGGATGCCTCCCGCTACTCCCTGTGGGATGGCCAAGGAACCACCCTCACCATCATAGCCGTGCTGGCCGCCCTGCTGGCCCTGGTGACCCACTACCTGATGACCTTCGTGTCGGGGGCGCTCTACTCCACCAACAAGGCGCTGCAGACAGTGGCGGATGGCGATCTCACCTTCCGCCTCAATTTCTTCCCGGTGCGCGACGAGTTCTCCATCCTGGCCGGCAGCATCGACCGCTTCACCGACCGCCAGCACAAGATAGTACAGCTGGTGGAAGAGTCCGCCGAGGCGTTGACCATGGCCGCCGACGAGTTTCGCGATCATGCCAGCGAAGGCGAAACCATGGCCCGCTCCCAGCGCCAACACATGGACTCCCTGGCAGCCGCCATGGAGCAGATGTCCGCCGCCATTCGCGAGGTTGCCCGCAACGCCAACGACACCCTGCAGCAGACCCGCCAGTCGAGCGAAGAGGCGGCCAACGGCGCCTCCCGGGTATCGCGCACCATCACCGCCATCCGCACCCTGGCCGACGAGATCGGCAACGCCTCCGGCGCGGTGGAACGGCTGACCCACAATGCCAATCGCATCAATGAAGTGGTCAACGTCATCAACGCCATCTCCCAGCAGACCAACCTGCTGGCCCTCAACGCTGCCATCGAGGCGGCCCGCGCCGGCGAGCAGGGTCGCGGCTTCGCGGTGGTGGCCGACGAGGTTCGCACCCTGGCCAGCCGTACCCAGCAGGCCACGGTAGAGATCCAGCAGATGATTGAAGAGCTGCAGGCCGGCACCGGGGCACTGAACGACATCATGGAGAAGACGGTGGAGCGGGCGGCCAGCAGTCAGCAGCTCATCAGCGAGGTGGGGCTAGACATCGACAAGCTCAGCAACCACAGCGATGCTGTGCTGGAGATGAGCACCCAGATCGCCACTTCGAGCGAACAGCAGAGCTCGGTGGCCGAAGAGATCACCCGCAATCTGGATCAGGTGCGCCATGAAGCGGGCCAGGTGGAAGCGTCCGCCAGCGCCTCGGTGGCCGGCACTGCCGGCCTCAAGGCCACCGCCACCGAGCTGGCCCAGGCATTGAAAGGGCTAAAGATCTGATTTTTTAACAACAAGCGCCCAGAGCCTGACGCTATCTGCCAAGGTTGTTTGAGTTTTGCCAGCGGGCCACATAGAATGTGGCCCCTTTTCTTTTGACCATCTGGCAACTCCCATGAGCGCTTCCATCTATCTCGTCAAAGGCCGCGAAAAATCCCTGCTGCGTCGCCACCCCTGGATCTTCTCCAAGGGGATCGAGCGGGTTCAGGGCAACCCCATTGACGGCGATACCGTCGAGATCCTCACCCATGACGGCAAGTGGCTCGCCCGTGGCGCCTGGTCCGGCAGCTCCCAGATCCGCGCCCGGGTCTGGACCTTCGACAAGGATGAGACCGTCGATCTCGACTTCTTCATCCGCCGCCTCAAATACGCCCAGGAGTCCCGTGATGGACTCATCAAGCGTCAGGGCCTCACCGGATATCGCCTGTGCGCTGCCGAGTCCGACGGCCTGCCTGGCTTGACCATCGACCGCTACGCCGATTTTCTGGTGTGCCAAATTCTCTCTGCCGGTGCCGAGTTCCAGCGCGATCTGATCACCCAAGCACTGCGCACTCTCTACCCCGAGTGCAGCATCTATGAGCGCTCCGACGTGGCGGTGCGCAAGAAGGAAGGGCTGAAAGAGCGCACTGGCGTCATCTATGGTGAGACTCCGAACGAGCCGGTGGTGATCGAGGAAAACGGTGGCGTCAAGATCCTGGTGGACATCCGCAACGGCCACAAGACCGGCTTCTATCTGGATCAGCGTGACAACCGTCAGGCCGCCGCCAAGTACACCGAAGGCAAGCGGGTGCTCAACTGCTTCTGCTACACCGGTGGTTTTGGCGTTTATGCCCTCAAGGGCGGTGCCAAAGAGGTGGTCAACGTCGATCTCTCCCAGAATGCGCTGGACATCGCCCGCCAGAACGCCGAGCTGAACGGTCTCGATACCAGCAACACCCAGTTCGTCCGTCACGACGTGTTCAAGCTGCTGCGCGAATACCGCGAGAAGGGCGAGAAGTTTGACGTCATCGTGCTGGATCCGCCCAAGTTTGCCGAGAGCAAGGCCCAGCTGCTGGGCGCCTGCCGCGGCTACAAGGACATCAACATGCTGGCGTTCCAGCTGTTGGCGCCGGGTGGCGTGCTGCTGACCTACTCCTGCTCCGGCCTGATGGAACAGAGCCTGTTCCAGAAGATCGTCGCCGATGCAGCGCTCGATGCCGGCCGCGACGCCCAGATCCTGGAGCTTTTGTCCCAGGCATCCGATCACCCCATCGGTACCGCCTATCCGGAAGGCTTCTACCTCAAGGGACTGGTGGTTCGCGCTCGCTAAGCCGCACAGACCCTAGTTACCCCCCCTTGTCCCCGGCTCCAGATCCGGGCCAAGGCAGGGTGCGGCAAGTCATCAAAAAGCCCGCTATTGTAGCGGGCTTTTTATATGCGGCCGCCAAAGAGATAACCTCCCCCCGACGTTGCCACCAGCAGCGATGGGTGCCCCTGTCTCTCCTCTTCAACTGACTACAGCCATCCTCAATCTGGAATTGCCCCATCGTTAGCCCGCTTCTCATGCCTCTTTCACCCTTGGCATGGCATACACAGCCCACCAGCAGGGACTGCCCGGCATTTTTTTTATGCAAAAACATGAAATGTTACGCACCAACATTAAAAATTACTCGGGAAAATATCGGCCATAAACGCATACTCACTCACCTGAGTGAATATTGTTGTTTTCCCCTGTGGTTGGTCACACCCTGCCTCTCCCGGCTCGTCAAAGCACCAGGTCGGCAGGAATGCATCATTCCATTCAGTCACGCGCTGGCGCCCCCAACGGGAAGTAGTTCCGAAATGGTCTGGCCTCCTCCACCACCCGCACGATGGAGGGATAGCTGAGTAGACGGGCGCGATAGGCACGCAGGCAGCCATGGCTAGCGGGGATCTCGTGGGCCCAGTCGGCGTAGAAGAGCGAGGGCGCGGCGGCGCAATCGGCCAGCGTGAAGTCTGCGCCGGCAATCCAGTGGCGCCCTTCCAGCCGCTGATCGAGCCAGGGGTAGATCTGATCGAGCAGCTCGCGGGCCTCCACTACGCCATAGCGGTCACGCTCAGCGGCCGGGCGCAGCATATCCAGCACCACTTTTTGCATCGGCGTCATCACATAGTTGTCGAAGACGCGATCCAGCATATGCACTTCTAGGCCCGCATCACCAGGCGGGATCAGGCAGATGGGGCCTGGGTGGTGCGCCTGCAGATGGGCGACTATGGTGCTGCTCTCGAGAATGCAACGACCGTCATCCAGCAGCACCGGGAAGCGCTTGAGCGGCCAGAGGGCGGCAAGTTCGGCGTTGGCCGCCGGCTCTTCGAGATTCCGGTACTCGAACGGGGTGGCATTCTCGTAGAGGGCGATCAGCACCTTCTGGCTGTAGGATGAGAAAGGATGGGCATAGAGTTTCATCTGGACAATCCTTGCACGCTGATGGATGACTTCCCTAGTCTAGATCCCCTCTTCACCTTCGCTGCAGCGCTGATCCCTTGCTGGTTTTTGGATGATAAATGCGCATTCATGACGACAATCACACCCGTATGGCTCTCTTTTAGGTAGGGTGATCCCGCCTGTAGCCGTCAAGCCAGGGCAGCCGACTCATCAGGGGTGATGAGCGGCACCACAACAAAAATCGATGTCAGGCCAAGCTGAACATCATCAAGGATCCCGTCATGAATCAATCATTGCCGCTGTTGACGCCGCTGCGGGGCATCGCTGCCCTGATGGTGGTGCTGTTCCACGCCCGCTTGCTGCTCTTTCCTCAGTGGATGGAGTCGATCGCCGGCCACACCCAACTCATCGAGAACGGCTACCTCTGGGTCGATCTCTTCTTTATTTTGAGCGGACTGGTGCTGGCCCACGTCTACGGGGAGGCCTTCACCCGCACGCCCCGCACCATCGGCTATGGCCGCTTCCTCTGGCTGCGGCTGACCCGGGTTTATCCCCTCTACCTGGTGACCCTGCTGCTGCTGGTGGGGTGGGAGCTCTACAAGGCCCACCATGGGATTGGGTTCTTCGCCGGCCCCCTGTTCAAGATGTGGGAGTGGGAGGGAATGCCTCCTTTTGGCTCGCCCTTTACCCCGGCCGAGGCGTTGCCAAGCAGCCTGTTGCTGCTGCAGGTGGTGACCGATCACGGATTGACCTGGAACTTCGCAGCCTGGTCGCTGAGCGTGGAGTGGATTAGCTATCTACTGTTTCCGCTGCTCATTCCCCTCGCCGTCACCCGCAGCCGCTGGAGCAACCTCGCCCCTCTGCTGGCCCTGACGGTGCTGGCCTTTATCGTGCACAGCCGGGGCACCCTGGATGTCACCAGCGGGGCGCTGGCCATCGGGCGCGGGGTGAGTGAATTCGTGCTCGGCCTCTGGCTGCTGCCGAAGATCAAGGCTGCCCGCCAGTGGCCCATGATGCAGCGGGATCTGCCGCTGCTGCTCGCCTTTCTGCTCCCCTTCGCGCTGATGCAGTTCACCATGACGCCGCAGCTGACCCTGCTGCTGATCAGCGCCTACGTGTTGCTGATCTGGATTGCCGCCTGCCAGGGCGATCGCCAGAGCCCGCTGCTGCGCCTCCTGGATAACCGCTTCACCAACTGGCTGGGGGATCTCTCCTACTCCATCTACCTGCTGCACGCCCTGGTACTGCTCACCGGCTGCGAGCTCATCCACTATCTGGCGCCGGGGCTCACTGTGTGGTGGTATGCCCAGACCAACCCCTTGCTGGGGGTGCTGGCTACCCTGTTGATGCTGGCGGTGCTGATCGGTCTCTCGGCGCTGAGCTACACCCTGCTGGAGCGGCCGCTGCAACGGCGCCTGCGCCGGCTCGGCAAGACTCGCCAGCCGGTGATGGAGCAAGCCGGCTAAATCCCCCACCAAAGATGGCCCCGATGGCAGCATGGCTTGCCTTCGGGGCTACCTTGGGGAGAGCCTTGCCAGCATCATGGCAAGGGCGGCTCCCCTTCTCTAAACCCGCTAATTCCCTGCGCTTTGTGTGAATTCCAGTTCGAACCGGAGCGGCCATTTGTGGCATAATGACCCGTCCTGTGGCCCTTGGCGGGGCTGCGCCGGCGCGATGTCGCCCCTCCTCCCCCGTCCTGCCAGGCTGTCCTGCACGGCAAGCCTTGCATCGCTGCGCTCACAGCCAGCCTGGGCCACCCAAGTTTCGCGCGCATGCGCATATTTGGCGGCTCCGCAGAGCCGCTGCACTTATTTTGTTTGTACACATTTGTACACGCACGTTTGCACACACAAGGGGAAAGTATGTCTTCCATTCGTCTGACCCAATACAGCCACGGCGCTGGCTGCGGCTGCAAAATCTCTCCCAAGGTGCTCGACACCATTCTCAAGAGCCAGATCCCCGGCTTTGACGACCCGACCCTGGTGGTCGGCAACAGCAGCAAGGATGACGCGGCCGTGGTCGATATCGGCAACGGTCAGGGCATTGTCTCCACCACCGACTTCTTCATGCCCATCGTCGATGATCCCTTCACCTTCGGCCGCATCGCCGCCACCAACGCCATCAGCGACATCTACGCCATGGGCGGCAAACCCATCGTCGCCATCGCCATCCTCGGCTGGCCCATCAACACCCTGCCGGCCGAAGTGGCCCAGCAGGTGATCGACGGCGGCCGTCAGGTATGCCACGAAGCGGGTATTTCTCTGGCCGGCGGCCACAGCATCGATGCCCCCGAGCCCATATTCGGCCTCGCGGTGACAGGCATCGTGCCGCTCAACGCCATCAAGCAGAACGACACTGCCAAGGTGGGTGACACCCTCTATCTGACCAAACCGCTTGGCATCGGCATCCTCACCACCGCCCAGAAAAAGGGCAAGCTCAAGCCCGAGCACGAGCAGCTGGCCCCCAACGCCATGTGCACCCTCAACAAGATCGGCCAGCGCTTTGCCGAACTGCCCGGCGTGCACGCCATGACCGACGTGACCGGCTTTGGTCTGGCTGGCCATCTGCTGGAGATGTGCGAAGGCTCCGGCGTCAGTGCCCGCCTGGACTTCAAGGCGCTGCCACTGCTGGACGAGGTGGATTACTACCTGAGCGAGGGCTGCGTACCGGGCGGTACCCTGCGCAATTTTGACTCCTATGGCGCCAAGCTGGACGCCATGGACGATCGCACCCGCAACATCCTGTGCGATCCGCAGACCAGCGGCGGCCTGCTGGTAGCCGTCGGTAAAGAAAGCGAAGCCGAGCTCCTCGCCATTGCCGCACAGGCAGGGCTGACCCTCTCCCCCATCGGCCAGCTGCAGGCCCAAACCGGCAACCAGTTCATCGAGGTTGTCCAATGAGTGCACTGCCACTGGCCACGGATTACGCCCGAATTTTTCTGGATGACGTTCCGCTCATCGACCTGCGCGCCCCCATCGAGTTCAAGGAGGGGGCCTTCCCCTGCTCGACCAATCTGCCATTGATGACGGATGATGAGAGGGCCCAGGTCGGTACCTGCTTCAAGCAGCAGGGTCAGGCGGCCGCCATCGCGCTGGGTCATCAACTGGTCGGTGGCGCGGTGCGGGCCGAACGCCTCGAGGGCTGGCTGGCCCAGCTGCGCCGGAAGCCGGATGCCGTGCTCTACTGCTTTCGCGGCGGTCTGCGCTCGCAAACGGTACAGCAGTGGCTGCATGAGGCGGGAGTCACCCGCCCGCGGGTGGCCGGTGGCTACAAGGATCTGCGTCGCTTCCTCATCGACACGCTCGACGGGGCGGCAGCCGAGTGCCACTGGAGCGTGCTGACGGGCATGACCGGCTCCGGCAAGACCCACATGCTGGCCAAGGTGGCCCAGGCGCTGGATCTGGAGGGGCACGCCCACCACAGGGGGTCGTCCTTTGGCCAGCTGCCCGGCGGCCAGCCCAGCAACATCAACTTTGAAAACAACATGGCCATCGAGCTGCTCAAACGTAGGCAGCAGGGGGAGCAGCGTTTCGTGGTGGAAGACGAAAGCCGCCTCATCGGCCGCTGCTGCCTGCCCAATTCGCTGTTTGACACCATGAGCCAGGCCCCGCTGGTGGTGGTCGAGGTGCCGCAAGAGGAGCGCGCCGAGCAGATCCGCCAGGACTATGTACACGATCTCTGGCTGCGTTATGAGGAGCGTTTCGACGCCGAAGAGGGCTGGCCGCTGTTTGCCGCCTACCTCACCGATGCCCTGGCCAGACTCAAGCGCCGGCTCGGCGATCAGGCCCATCGCGAGCTGGATCAGTTGATGCAAGTGGCTCTCGAAGAGCAAGGTCGCAGTGGCCACACCGAACTGCACCTGGCCTGGATCACCCTGCTGCTGACCCGCTACTACGACCCCATGTATCTCTACCAGCTTGGCAACAAGCGCGAGCGCGTCATCTTCCAGGGTGACAAGCAGGCCTGCCTCGACTTCTTTGCCCAGCAGCGTGCCTGATCTTCACCGTACAAGAGGACCCCATATGTTGAAATTCGAGGTGATCCCGGTCACCCAGTTTGCCCAGAACTGCTCCCTCATCTGGTGCGACGAGACCCATCAGGCCGCCCTCATCGATCCGGGCGGAGAGGCGGACAAGCTGCTGGCCGCCATCGCCAAACGGGGGCTAACCCTCACCCACATTCTGCTGACCCACGGTCATCTGGATCACGTGGGCGCCGCCGCCGAGCTGCGCGACAGAACCGGCGCCACCATCACAGGCCCTCACAGGGAAGATGCCTTCTGGCTCGACATGCTGCCCCAGCAGAGCCAGATGTTCGGCTTTGCCCATACCCCGGCCTTTACACCGGATAGCTGGCTCGAACAGGGTGACAAGGTGCAGGTTGGCAAGTGCGAGCTGGAGGTCTACTTCTGCCCGGGTCACACCCCGGGCCATGTGGTGCTGCTCAGCCAGGCCGAGCAACTTGCCTGGGTGGGCGATGTGCTTTTTGCCGGCAGCATAGGTCGGACCGACTTCCCGCGCGGGGATCACGGGACGCTGATCAAGTCGATCACCGAGACCCTGCTGCCGCTGGGGGACGACATCGTCTTCATTCCGGGGCACGGCCCCAGCTCGACGTTCGGTCGCGAGAAGGCAAGCAATCCCTACCTGATGCAACCTATCTGGTGATCTCCCGCTCCTCGCGGGTGTCCCATTGGCTCTTGAGGCGCAAGATCTCCGGCATGATCTCGAGAAAACGTGCGAGCAGCCGGGGATCGAAGTGCTGGCCAGCACCGTCACGCAGCGTGGCCAGCACCTGCTCCAGCGGCCAGGGCTCCTTGTAAGGGCGACGCACGCTCAGAGCATCAAACACATCGGCGATGGCCACGATCCGCGACGCCTCGGGGATCCCTTCGCCGGTCTCCCCTGCGGGGTAACCCGAGCCATCCCACTTCTCGTGGTGATGCAGGGCTATCTCCGCCGCCATCCGAAAGATGGGGGCGTCTGAGCGGCTCAAGATCTCGTAGCCGATGCGCGGGTGGGTGCGCATGATGACCCACTCCTCTTCGGTGAGAGGACCGGGCTTCTTGAGGATGTGATCGGGGATCCCAATCTTGCCCATGTCGTGCATGGGGGCCGCCAGCTCTAGCAGCTCCGACTGCTCCGGACTCCAGCCCGCCGCACTGGCCAGCGCGCGGGCGTAGGCGGCCATGCGCCAGATATGTACCCCGGTGTCGGTGTCGTTGTAGTGACCCGCTTCGCTCAGCATCACGATGGCGGTGCGGTAGCTGTGCTCGAGTTGATCGAGGCGCACCAGAGAGAGGTGGTTGCGCACCCGGGCGCGTACCGTGCTCGGACAGACCGGCTTGTAGATGTAATCCACCCCGCCCGCTTCGAACCCCTGGCTCTCGCTGTCTGCGTTGTCGCTCGCCGTGATAAACAGCACCGGGATCCCGGCGTGGGCCGGATCGGCCTTGAGCCGGCGGCACACCTCGTAGCCATCCATGTCAGGCATACGCACGTCAAGCAGGATCAGGGCGGGCTCGTGGCGCGCCACGGCGGCCAGCCCCTCCTCTCCTCCCTTGGCGAAGAAGAGGCTGTACTCCTCCTTGAGGATTTGTCGCAGCAGCCCGAGGTTGCTCGGCTCGTCGTCGATGATCAGCACACGCGGTCGGTTCATGATCCAGGTGCCTCCCGATTCTCCAGATAATCCTCCAGCTTGCAGGTGGCAAGCTGAATGTCGAACAGCTCCAGGGCCGCACTGATCTCGCTCACCAGCTCAGCGGGCAAGTAGCTCTTGGCCTGACCCAGTGCAGGCTCGATCAGCTCCAGATCCTCGCTCATGAGGGCCTGACGCAGGGCGTGCAGGCACACCTCCTGCGCCTCCCCCTGCGCCAGCGGGGAGCTGACAGCACCTGGCTCACGCCCGGCATAGATGTCGATGGCCTGCTGCGCCCGCTCCAGCGCCTCGAGCAAGGGGGCGATGAGCTGACTGGTGTCTCCCCCCTGTTCGATGGCCTCGTTCAATTCCGCACTGATGCGCGCCACATCGGTGAGCGACAGGCTGCCCGCCACCCCCTTGAGCTTGTGGGTCAGGCTCGCGGCAGCGTCCGTCTCGTGCTGGGCGATGTAACCCGGCAGCACGGTACCGACCGTCATATAGTCATCGCGAAAACGCCGCAGGTATTTGAGATAAACCGACGCCTCGCCCCAGTTGCGCAGGCCGGTATCGATGTCGATGCCGGCCACCGGCTCCTGGGCTGGCGGCGCGTCGCTGACCGTGAGCGGCGCCACACTGTCGGGCAGGTAGCGCAGCAGGGTTGCGATGAGCTGCTCCACGTCGAGCGGCTTGGCGATAAAGTCGTTCATGCCAGAGGCCAGCGCTGCCTCGCGCTGATCCTTGAACACCCCGGCGGTGAGTGCCAGCACGGGGATATCCTCCCGTCCCGGCAGCTGGCGCAGACGACGGGTCGCCTCGTAGCCATCCATCACCGGCATCTGCACGTCCATGAGCACCAGATCGATGCGCTGCGCCGAGTCGGCAAGGCAGGCCAAAGCCCGCTCCCCGTCGATGGCGGTGATCACCACGGCCCCCTCCCGCTGCAGCAAGCGGGTTGCCACCTCCAGGTTGATGTCGCTGTCATCGACCAGCAGTATGTGCACGTCCGGCAGACGCTGATGGCGCTGACCGCTTTCCAGCGGCTCCACGTGTTCGCGTTTCTCGTGAATGAGGCGCGCCACCGCATTGTAGAGACTGGAGCCGGTGACCGGCTTGTGTAGCACCAGATCCACCTGCTCCGAGCCGGGGCGGCGCATCAACTCTTCTTGGGAATAGGCAGTCGCCATGATGATGATCGGCGAGCGCTCCTGCTGCTCGAAGGCACGGCGAATGGCCACGCAGGTCTCGAGCCCGTCCATGCCCGGCATCATCCAGTCGAGCAGGATCACGTCGAAACGCTCCCCCTGGCGCAGCAGATGGTGCAAGGCCTGCTCGCCCGATTCCACCACCCGTGACTGCCAGCCGAGGGAGCCCACCGTCATCGACAGGGTGTCACGGGTCACCTGGTTGTCGTCGGCGATAAGCAGCGAAACGTGCTGTAGGCGCTCGTGGAAGACCTCAGGTCGCTCTACCTGAGCCAACCGGACACGGAACCAGAATTCGCTCCCCTTGCCCAGTTCGCTGGTGACACCGATGTCGCCCCCCATCAGGCTCACCAGACGGCGGCTGATGGTCAGGCCAAGTCCGGTTCCGCCAAACCGGCGGCTGGTGGAGGAGTCGGCCTGGGAGAAGGCATTGAAGATGTTGGCCTGCTGCTCGGGCGGAATGCCGATCCCGGTGTCGCGCACCCGAAACAGCAAGGTGGCCGTGCCATCTTGCTCGGCCTCCAGCTTGACCTTGACCTCCACCTCCCCGCGTTCGGTGAACTTGATGGCGTTGCCGGTCAGGTTGAGCAACACCTGTTCGAGGCGCAAGGCATCCCCTATCAGGTGCGTGGCACGCTCGGGGGCACTGCTCACCACCAGCTCGAGGTGTTTTTCGCCCACGCAGGTGGACATGATGGCTGCCACGTGATCGAGTACCTCTTCCAGACTGAATGGCACCTGTTCGAGCTCGAGCCGGCCCGACTCAATCTTGGAGAAATCGAGGATGTCGTTGATGATCCCGAGCAGTGCCTGCCCGGCCTGGTGGATCTTGCGCACCAGGGCCCGCTGGCCATCGTCAAGCCCTCCCTGCTCGAGCAGATAGGTCAGCCCCATGATGGCGTTCATGGGGGTACGGATCTCGTGGCTCATGTTGGCGATGAAATCCCCTTTGACCCGCGCGAGCCTGGCCGCCTCCTGCTGTGCCAACTGCTCTCGATGCCGACTGTGCACCAGCGAGGCCACTCCGGCACCGAACAGCAACAGCAAGGTGGCGCAGCTGGCCGAGATGAGCCCCCAGATGTGAGTACGGATGGCCAGCAGCTCGCTGCGTGGCACCATGGAAGCGGCTTTCCAGATCAGCTGATCGTGATTGAGTGCCGGGTACAGGGTGGTCCAGCTCCACAGCCCGTCGGCCAGCTCAACCTGGCCGCTCGAGGCGCCCCAGAATGCCTGCCAGGCCCGGGGAGAAGATTGCTTCAAGGTGAGGTCCGGGCGCTCGAGCATGAACCCCCACTCTTGTGCCGGATCCGGGCTGCGCAGCCAATAACCGTCCTGGTTGAGCAGCATGGTGTGATCGGCGGCCTTGCCACTGCTGTTGGTGAACTCCTTGAGCATGCGAGCGGCCTGCACGTTGATAAGCAGCAAGCCCAGATCGCGGCCCCCCAGACGCATGCGCTTGGCGATGCGGATCATGGGATTGAAGGGGCGATCGATCACCCCGTGTTCGACGTTGAGATCGAGCGGCGAGACGTAAACCCGCTCCCAGGGCAGCGCCATGGCATCGCGAAAGTAGTAACGCTCCCCTTTGTTTTGCAGCTGGTCGTCGGCCACACGCTGCAGATGCTGACCCTGACGATCGATACGCACCCGCTCCATGCCGTCCGGCGCCAACCAGCGCACCTGGGCATAGTCGGGATTGCGGTTCATCAGAATGGTAAACTGGGCAGCCATGGTGTCACGCTCGCCGCGACTCGCCGCCTCGAGCAGAATGGGCTCTTCAGACATGCTGCGCACATGGCGCAACGGCACCGCCAGCTCGTCATCGAGACGACTGCTGGCGAGCGCCAGGAAGGTGCTCTCATCACTGCGAACACGATAGAGCTCGCGCTCGACCAGTGCGTCCCCCAGCAGGTATCCCCCCACCAGGACCAGCACCAGAATGGGTGAGAACAGCAGGAAATATCCCCGTATGATTCCCTTCATGACGGTCAACACCACCCCGTGATTGGACTTGTTCGAATACTTTATATATGTCAGAGCACCACAATTGGTGTCCTGCTGTCAATCATGCCTACAAGTAAAGACTAACAGCACTAGTTGAGTATTTTATTTTTATCGGGGAAAAATGCCGTAAAAACAAAGAGGCCACCCGAATGGGTGGCCTCTTCACAGGAACGTTCGTGGTCGATTAGACGCGAACGAAGTCCAGGTGCAGCAGCTTGTAACGTACCGGGTGACGCTGGATAGCTTTCACTTTTACGTTAACTTCTTCGCCGTTGATAACCAGAGTCAGTACGGACTCATAGAATTCCGGCTTTTCTTGGGCCAGGATGAATTTCTTGTGGTCAACGGTGATGGACACGGCTTCTTTGCCTGCACCGTAAACGATGGCAGGAACTTGGTCAGCGTGACGCAGGCGGCGGCTCGCACCTTTCCCCAGGTCAGAACGGACTTCAGCTTGGAATACGAAAGACATAGTATGTATCTCTTTTAGATGAATTTATGGTGCAGACTGCGACCGGTCGGCACCTCGCAAAACGAGCGCGAATACTATCACGGCCCCCGAGCAGTGACAAGAGACCTCAGCGTCCCTGCTCCAATCTGGCAAAACGCTGCAGTCGTTGAGCCGGGCTTAGGGCATCGAAACGGGCCAGCGTCTGCGGCGCCGGGCAGTAGAGGGTATCTCCCGCCTTCACCTTGATGCCCTGACCCATCAGCGCCTGGTTGTCGTCGACGATGGCCAGCAAATAGCTGTAGGTATCCCCCGCCACCCCGGTCACGGTCCCATTCTGGGCCAGCATGGCGGCGATGCGCCAGAGGGTCTCTCCTGCGGCGACCTGATGACAGACCCGCTTGCCGCCAGCCGCTGGCGCCGCCAGCGTCAGCGTGCTGCTGACAGGCACCATCATCCCCTGCCCATCCCCCTGCGATGACACAAATTGCGCCAACCGGGTAGCAGGCGCCTGCCAGCTGGCCTGCTGCGACAAGGCGGCCAGCAGGGGTTCCCCTTGCTCACTTGCTTTCGGCTGGCCCGGTGATGGTGGCACGGCAAACTCCGCCATGAAGGGCACGGCCAGGGTCGCCACCTCTTGTGTCGGATGAGGTTGATAGGCCGCCGGGGTAATGGGTGCCAGCCCGTAGGCCGCTTCGTCGATGCGCCGCAATCTTGCCAGATAAGCTTTGGAAAGCTCGGCCTCCCCCTCGAACAGATCGAAGGGAGGCACCAGCCGTGCCGGAAACAGCACCTGCCAGCGTCCCTTCTTCTTCTTGAGCTCGAGGGTGGGAAATTGATTGCCCCGCCAGGCCACGAACATGGCGGGCGGGGTGCGATGCAGCGGGTAGTACTCCGGGTTCAACTGTACCCAGGTTTGCTCGGCAATAGGCTGATAGCCACTGATGTTGACCATCGCCATCCCTAACCAGAATCCAAGCATCCTTGCTCCTCCGTTAGCGTCCAGGCAGCCGGTAGCGCACCCGCGGCCTTTCTCCTCAGCAGATTAGCACTGGGCGATGGCGTTTAGCACCCGTTTATCGGAGACCGGATAGGGGGTCCCCAGATTCTGGGCAAAGAACGACACCCGCAGCTCCTCGATCATCCAGCGGATGTTGGCCACCTCGGTGGGCACCAGCTGGGATTTGGGGATCTTGGCCAGCAGCGCCTTGTATTCCGACTCCACGCTGTGCACCTTGAGCATGTAGACCCGATCCCGATTCGGGTCGATGGCCAGCTTCTCCAGGCGCCGCTCGATGGCACGCAGGTAGCGCAAGAGATCCGGCAGCCGCTGCCAGCCGGTCTCGGTCACGAACCCCTTGTGAATGAGGTTGCCGAGCTGCTGCTGGATGTCGGACATGGCAAAGGCGGTGTCGAGCTGCATCTTGCCCTTGAGTCGCTTCTTGATCTCATGGGAGAGGGTCAGCACGGCTTCCACCTGCTTGGCTACCTCCACCACGGCGTCGTTGAGCTCGGCACGGACATACTCCTTGAGCGCCTCAAAACCGGCCTCGTCCCATGCCATACCGCCGTGCTGCTCGATGAGCTTGTCGCAGCCACAGGCGATGCAGTCGTCAATCAGCTCCGCCACCTTGCCAAACGGATTGAAGTAGAGCCCCAGCTTGGCCTTGTTGGGCAGCTTCTCCTGCAGGTACTTGATGGGAGATGGCACATTGAGCAGCACCAGCCGGCGCTGACCGGCCCACATCAGCTGCTGTTGCACCACCGGGCTCTCCACCAGCTGGATGGCGACCGAATCCTTCTGATCCACCAACGCCGGATAGGCCTTCACCTCGAAACCGCTGCGCTTCTGGCTGTACTCCTTCGGCAGCTCGCCAAAGCTCCAGAGGGTGAGGCCGGACTGCTCGATGTCGTCGTCCGCCACTTGTGACAAGGTCTCCTGCACCTTGCCGCGCAGGGACTCTTTCAATGCCTCCAGGTCTTTGCCTTCCGCCACCTTCTTGTGCTTGTCGTCCACTACCCGGAAGGTGAGTGTCAGGTGATCGGGCACCGCAGCCCAGTCCCAGGATTCGCGGGGCACGGCCACGCCGGTCATGCGCCGCAGCTGGCGCTCCATCTCATCCAGCAGCGGCCCCTGCTCGGGGTTGATGCTGGCGAGCAGCGCATCGGCATAGTTGGGGGCCGGTACGAAGTTCTTGCGCATCGGTTTTGGCATCGACTTGATGAGGGCCACCAAGAGCTCGTGACGCAGCCCCGGGATCAGCCACTCGAACCCCTTCACCTCCACCTGATTCAAGAGCGGCAGCGGAATATGCAGGGTCACGCCATCGGCGGCCTCCCCCGGCTCAAACTGATAGGTCAGTTTGAGCTTGAGGCGCCCCTGCTGCCAGAAGTTGGGGTAGTCGAGATCGCTGATGTGGGCCGCATCCCCCTTCATCAGCATCTCTTTTTCGAAGTTGAGCAGCTCGGCGTCCTGCTTCTGCGCCTCCTTCCACCACTTGTCGAAATGACGGGCGGAGATCACATCCTCCGGTAGGCGGGCGTCGTAGAAGCGGAACAGATCCTCGTCATCCACCAGGATGTCGCGACGGCGCGACTTGTGCTCCAGCGCCTCCACCTCCGCCAGCAGCTTGCGGTTATCGCTGAAGAAGCGGTGGCGGGTCTCGAAATCCCCCTCCACCAGGGCGCGGCGGATAAACAGCTCGCGGCACAGGGCCGGATCGATGCGGCTGAAGTTGATGGTGCGCTCGTTGACCAAAGTCAGGCCGTAGAGGGTCACCTTCTCCTTGGCCATGACGGCGCCGTTCTTCTTCGACCAGTGGGGGTCGCTGTGGTGCAGCTTGATGAGGTGGCCCGCCAGCGGCTCCACCCACTCGGGTTCAATCTTGGCGTTGATGCGGGCGTAGAGACGCGACGTCTCCACCAATTCTGCGGCCATCACCCACTTGGGCGGTTTCTTGAACAGGCCCGAGGCCGGGAACAGATGGAAACGGCCGTTGCGGGCACCCAAAAACTCCGGCTTCTCCAGATCCTTGTTGCCAATGTGACTCAAGAGGCCGGTCAGCAGGGCGCAGTGCACCGTCTTGAAATCCGCCGGCTCCTGGTTGGCTTTAAAACCCAGCTCTTTCACCGTCTGACGCAATTGGAAGTGAATGTCCTGCCACTCGCGCACCCGCAGGTAGGAGAGAAACTCCTTCTGGCACATGCGCCGGAACGGGTTGCTACCAAGGGCATCCTGCTGCTCTTTCAGGTAGTTCCACAGGTTCACAAAGGCGAGGAAATCGGAATCCTTGTCTTCAAAGCGTCTGTGCTGCTCGTCGGCGGCCTGCTTCTTCTCCATGGGCCGCTCGCGGGGATCCTGAATGCTGAGGGCGGCGGTGATCACCATCACCTCGCTCAAACAGCCGGTCTGCGCGGCGCTGATCACCATCTTCGCCAGGCGCGGATCAAGGGGGATGCGCGAAAGCTGGCGACCAATTTCGGTCAGCTGCAGCTTGGCTTCGCGATCGCCGGTGGCGGGCAGCTCGCGCACCGCCTCCAGCTCTTTCAAGAGGGTCAGGCCATCCTTGATATGGCGTGACTCGGGCGGCTCCACGAAGGGGAACGCCTCCATGTTGCCAAGGCCGAGTGCCAGCATCTGCAGGATGACGGAAGCCAGGTTGGTGCGCAGGATCTCGGGATCGGTAAAGGCCGGACGGCCGTTGAAATCCTCCTCGGAGTAGAGGCGGATACAGATACCGTCCGCCACCCGGCCGCAGCGCCCTTTACGCTGGTTGGCGCTGGCCTGGGAGACTGGCTCGATGGGCAGGCGCTGCACCTTGGTACGCCAGGAGTAGCGGCTGATACGGGCCGTGCCCGGATCGATGACGTAACGAATGCCCGGCACCGTCAGCGAGGTCTCCGCCACGTTGGTGGCCAGCACGATGCGCCGCCCGGCGTGGGGCTGGAACACCTTGTTCTGCTCGGCGTTGGAGAGGCGAGCGTAGAGCGGCAGTACCTCGGTGTCGCGCAAGTTGAGCTTGCGCAGGGCATCGGCGGTATCGCGGATCTCCCGCTCGCCGTTCATGAAGATGAGGATATCTCCCAACCCTTCGCGGGCCAGCTCTTCGACGGCATCGAAGATCCCCTGCAGCTCGTCGCGCTCCTCCAGCCCTTCGCTCTTGTCACTGCTTTTTTTATCAACAAACAGCGGGCGGTAGCGCACCTCAACCGGGTAGGTGCGGCCGGACACCTCGATCACCGGCGCCTTGTTGAAGTGGCGGGAGAAACGCTGCGGGTCGATAGTGGCCGAAGTGATGATGACCTTCAGATCGGGGCGCCTCGGCAGCAGTTGCTTCAAGTAACCCAGGATGAAGTCGATGTTGAGGCTGCGCTCGTGGGCCTCATCGATGATGATGGTGTCGTACTGGGTGAGCATCCGGTCGTTCTGGATCTCCGCCAGCAGGATACCGTCGGTCATCAGCTTGATGTGGGTCTGCTCGCTCACCTGATCGGTAAAGCGCACCTTGTAGCCCACGTAGTGACCGAGCTCGGACTCCATCTCCTCGGCGATGCGGGCCGCCACGGTACGGGCCGCCAGACGGCGCGGCTGGGTGTGGCCGATAAAGCCTTTCACCCCGCGCCCCAGCGCCAGGCAGATCTTGGGGATCTGGGTGGTTTTGCCCGAGCCGGTTTCGCCGGCGATGATCACCACCTGATGCTCTTGAATCGCCTTGGCGATCTCCGCCTGCTTCTGGCTGACCGGCAGGTTGTCCGGATAGGTGACCCTGGGCACGCCCGCCAGACGGGACTGATAGCGCGCTTGTGCAGCATCCAGGTCGGCGGCAATGGTCTCGAGCACGGCGGCCTGCTTGGCTTCCGGCAGCTTCTTGGCCCCGTGCAGACGGCTGGAGAGACGGCGGGCGTCGAGGTTCATGCAGGCAGATAGACGGCGGCGCAGCGCCTCGATAGAGAGAGACAAGGTACGAATTCCTTAAAAGAGTGCCCATCAAGGGCCATATCGATAGCTGGGGGAGATCCTAAAGAGCGAGGCTGGACGGTGCAAGCCTTAAAGCGGCGCCGAGGAGGATGAAGCCTGTATCACAGCTGGCATCGGCATTCCCCATGCGGCAATAAAAGAGCAGGCATGGTGCCTGCTCTGTGCTGCCAACGTGCTGACGAGGTGAAAACAGCGTCCTCAGGCACGAGCCTTGTGTACGAAACAGGTCCCCAGCTGGGCGTGGATGGCCTGCATCACATCGTGGCGGCTGATGACCCCGAGCAGATGCCCCTCCTCCACGACCGGATAGATCTTGGGCTTTTGTCCCATCATCATCTCGGCCAGCTCGAGGATGCTGGTATCGGGGCCGACGGCCAGCACCTCCTTGCGCATCACATCCCTGACCTGGGCCACCTGTTCACAGTGATAGGCCTCTTTCAACATGACGGCGATACAGTCCTGCTCTGACACCCAACCCACCAGGTGACCCCGTTCGTCCACTACGGGGCCGCCAAGCTGGCGACTGTTGAGAAACTTTTCCACCGCCGCCTGCACCATCATCTCCGCGCTGAAGGTGATGGGACGAGTCTGCATGTAATCCTTTGCCTTGAGTGATTCCATCGTGCGTTCCCCCAACCTGCCTCCCGGGAGGGAGGCGCGAGCCGGGCACTATGTCCGGCTCACTCCAAGCATAGCTCGCATGGATCAGGAGATGGATTGCAGCAACAGCAGCAGCTCGTTCTGGCTGTGGCAGTCGGTCTTCTTGAACACCCCTTTCAGGGTCGAGCGCACGGTTTCCACCTTGACGCCGCGTAGCTCGGCGATGTCGTTGCTGCTGTAACCCTTGCTCATCAGCACCAGCAGCTCTTTCTCGCCGATGGTGAGCGGATAGAGGCTGGCCAGCGCTTCGATGTCGGGGTTGAAGGAGTGTTCGGGATCCCGCAGCACCACCTCCACATACCGCTCGAAGCGATTGAGACCGCTCATCAGGGTACACTGGATCAGCAACGGCCGCAGATTGGGCTGACGAGGAATGGACATGTAGGCACTGGCGCCGGGCAGCAGATAGGCGAAGCCATTCAATATCTCTTTGAACTGGCGCTGCTGCTCCTTATTTTGCAGCGAGAAAATACCATTGCCCGCTCGCAGTTCCACGTTCTCGTCGGCAATACGATTGAAGGCCACGTTGGAATAATGGATATGCCCTTTGTCATCGACGATGGCGCTGGGTTTATTATGGTTTTTTACCAGCTGTTGCAGCTGATAGTTCTGGGTTTCCAGGGCCAGCAGGTTCCAATAATGTTGGCTCCAGGCCGCCAGGCCAGAATAAACTTCGCCAAGGGAAGAAATTTCCTGCGCGCTGAAATCATCCTGCGTCGCCGCACGATAGGTAGACAGGCTGCTCAGCCCCCGCCCCTTCACCCGGCAGACACCGCCGGCCGCAAACTGGGCGCCGAAACTGGCCAGCAAACCCGCCGAATTGGAGAGGCTGTTGGCACTGACGATCCCCTGGCAGCCCTTGTCCAGATAGTGATTGAACCACACATCCTGGCGATGGTGCTGGACATAGAACTGCTGCTGGGCTTCGGTCAAACCACTGGAAAAAAGCTTGATGCCGTCGCTCTTGTCATCATCCCGCAACAAGAACAGCGACGAGCTGCCTGACACATCGGAGCGGAACTGATCCACCACCAACTTAATGTCAGAATCATTAATACCGCACTCATATAACTGGCTTATATAGGGCGATACCCTTTCTTTTACTAATGCCTTCACACCCGAACTCCTAATTTCTTATTTTTATTGAAGTGGCATCTTACTCTGCAATGAGAAACGCGAAAAGTAGTCAAATGAACAAAGGTTTTATAACTGATCCATAAATAGTAATGATGAAACGACATAAGAGCGCTCGAAAGCGAAAATCTTAAATTCAAGTTAATGTTTTTTATGATTTTTGTCGCTGATGTTGTACTTGTCTGTGGCAAACAACAGGCTCCGCCGACGCGACAATGGTGCAACAAAGCAGCCCTCTCGTGCCATTTGCTGCGACAAGTTGCCCAGGGGTGCCAATCAACGCGACTATGTCACTCCACAGACCTGGTTATTCTGGGTCGCTCCACGCCTAAGCGCCTGCCACCTCTCGCCCTCGGCCATGCAGGCCCCCTGCCCGACCGCTCCCTGCGCCCCTGATCATTTCTCAAATCCAACCGACTCCCTTTGCCGCCAACCTCATCGCTTACGCGCTGTCGTCGCCACTCAAGGTGTTTAATTTTAGTTAATTTTGTGTTTAATTCACTCCTGAAACACTTAATGTATATACAAATAACAACCCAACACACGGACTGACACCCACCGCAAGGAGCAGGTATGGAATCGGACAACCTACTGTTAACCCCCATGAAGCCAGGCGCAGGCATCAAGCTGCTGCTGACCAGCCTGCTGGGCATCGCCATCTTCTTCATTCCGGTCGAGCTGGGGGGGCGCAGCACCATAGTGGTGGATCATCTGGCCGGCCTGGTGATGACCCAACGCCCCCTGGCGACCGGCCTCATCCTGTTGCTGATCGGGTATGGTGCTGTGATGCCCTTGCTCGATGGCCGCTGGCGTGCGCGCCCCATCGATAGGGTATTGAGCCTGTTCAAGCTGCTGGGCTTGGGAGTGGCCTTGATCTATGTCACCGGGATAGGGCCGGCCTGGTTGATGACCCCGGATCGACTGCCTTTTCTGTTCGACAAGCTGGCCATGTCGGTGGGCCTCATCGTGCCCATCGGCGCCATGGCCCTCACCTTTTTGCTCGGCTTCGGTCTGCTGGAGCTTATCGGCGTATTGATGCAGCCCGTGATGCGTCCCCTCTGGCGCACGCCAGGCCACTCCGCCATTGATGCCGTGGCCTCGTTCGTCGGCAGCTACTCGGTGGGTCTGCTCATTACCAACCGGGTTTTCCTGGCAGGCAAGTACACGGTGCGCGAAGCCGTCATCATCGCCACCGGCTTCTCTACCGTGTCGGCCGCCTTCATGATCATCGTGGCCAAGACCCTTGGCCTGATGGCGCAGTGGAATTTCTACTTCTGGTCCACCCTGATCATCACCTTCATCATCACCGCCATCCTGGCGCGCGTGCCTCCCATCGCCACCATGGCTCATGAAGGCGACACCGACGAACCCTTGCCTGCCGGCCAACGCCGCTGGCAAGCGGCCATGGCTGCCGGGCTCACCCAATCCAGCCAGGCCGACCCCTTGCTGAGCCAACTGCGGGACAACCTCAGGGACGGTCTTCACATGGCTGCCGCCGTGGTGCCGACCATACTGTCGGTCGGTTTGCTGGGCCTGCTGCTGGCCCAGCACACCCCCCTGTTCGATCTGATAGGCTGGCTGCTATGGCCGCTCACCTGGCTGCTCGATCTGGGAGAGCCGCTGGCTACCGCCAAGGCGCTCTCGGCCGGTCTGGCGGAGATGTTCCTGCCGGCCATCCTGCTCAAGGATGCAGATTTGCTGGTGCGCTATGTCGCGGCCGTGGTCTCGGTCAGCTCGGTGCTCTTTTTCTCGGCCTCCATCCCCTGCATCCTGGCCACCCGGATCCCGGTGAGTGTGGGACAACTGGTGGTGATCTGGCTGCTGCGTACCCTGCTTGGTATTGTGCTGGCTGCGCTTTGCGGTCGCCTTGCCATTGCACTCGGCTGGCTGGCTTGAAGGATCAAAGAGGCTCACGCATCAGCACGTTGGCTGAAACACTAAATAGGGAGGCTTGCCTCCCTGTTTATTTAATTTATCGACCCCCTCTCCAACACTGAAAATAATGCATGCCCTGCCCATTAACGATCATCAAATTGATACCGTCTGAGCATCACCAATAATGAGCAACAATGGGTCAGGTGCATGATGTGCCGCTTGAAAAATTTATAAACAATATAAATCCATTTAAAAAACCGTATGGCAAACGTGACCAAGGCAAGTCTTGAATCAGGCCTGTCATGTCGCCCGCGAGCTCACGGTGACAGCTACGTCAGCCCCGCAGCAGGCCTCAATGCAGCCGTCTTTTAGGTTGACGAACCAACCTGACAGCAGAACAGCAGTACCCCATTTTTATTTTTACAGGCAATATTTGGTAACAACTTCCTCATTATCATTCCCCCATGGCTGTGATACTACAGTTGACTGCCGATCTCTTATTTTTGGTGACACAGATTAAATATGGATATTGTCATGACACATCATCGCCATGCATTTTTCGACAGGGCCGACAGGCAACCGCAATTCATGCGGTCAGGAGGGTCCCATGCTGCCCACTAGACCCGCAGTCGAGACTCATCTCGGTGCCTTGCTTATCATGGTCTTCGTCATCGTGCTGATGGGTCAGTTTGGCCACCAGCTATGGACGCCAGACGAACCTCGCGAAGCCGCCATCGCCTGGGAGATGTTCAACAGCCGTGAGCTGGCCATCCCGACCCTGGCCGGCAGCAGCTTTATCGAAAAACCCCCGCTCTATTACATTCTTGCCATCCCCTTGCTGGCCCTGCTGCACGATACCCTGGGCATTACGGTGACGTTGCGCCTGGTGGGGGCCCTCTGGGCCCTGGGCACACTGCTGTTCACCGGCCTGCTGGCCAAGCGGGTATTGGGTTCAGGCACTGCGGCGCTCTGGTCGGTCATTGCACTGGGAACCATGGAGGGCTTCATCATGAACAGCCACTGGATCCGGGTAGACACCAGCCTCGCCTTTTTCGTCGCCTTCACCATGTGGGCTTTCGCCGAATGGTACCTGGGTGGTCGATCACGGATGCTCTGGTTCGCAGGGCTCGGTCTCTCCCTCTGTTTTCTGGTCAAGGGGCCCATCGGCCCCATCACCCTCTTCTTTGGCTGGCTGGCACTGTTCATCCCGGCGCTCAGGCGTCATCTTGCCGCTAACGAGGGAAACCGTTTCGTGATGCAGCACCTCGGCATGAGCCTGCTGTTCGTCATGCCCATCGCAGGCTGGCTGTTGGCCCTGTGGCAACATCCCGAGGGAGACGCGCTCTGGCAACAGTGGTTCTGGCAAAATCAGGTGGGCAGGTTGACAGGCAGCGCCGCCGAACTGGGCCACATCAAGTCCGGTGAATACTTCTTCTACCTTGCCGGGCTGGCTGAATACACCCTGCCCTGGCTGCCCCTCGTGCTCTATTGGGGCTGGCAGACCATCAGGCAGAAACAGTGGAGCGCCTCCCGCCTGTTCCTGCTCATCTGGACAGTGGGCACCCTGCTGCTGCTCAGCGTGGCCTCCACCAAGCGGACCCTCTACCTCTTTCCGCTGATGCCGGTCTTTGCCCTGATGATCGGGCAACTGAGCCTCAGCTGGCCTCGCTGGCTGAATGGCTATGGCCGTGGCTGGACCCTGTTCATGTTCCTGTTCGCTTTGGCCCTGCTCATGGCCCCTTTCTACCTGCCGCTGTTGCCGGTGGAGATCCCCGACCAGACCCTTGGCGTCATCAGCACCCTCGGCTGGCGTCATGTGCTGGCGGCGGTATTGCTTATTTTCGCGGCTGAACAGTTATGGCGCTGGCGTGAAATTGAGGGAGCCACCCTGCTGGCCAGTGCATCCGGCATCATGTTCTTGCTGGCATTTACCCTGGCCTACCCCGCCATTGATGCCGCCAAAGCGATGAAAGGCGATACGGAGCGTTTCTTGCTGAAGATCCCCATCGAGCAGCGTGCCCGGATTGCCGGCTGGAACTTTGGTGAAACCGAGCGGGGACTCTTTTCGGTGTACGGCGACTGGCAGATCAAAAACGTCGACACGGCGCGGCTTCATGACATCTTGACTTGCCGTGACCCCATCTTCACCAGCCTGCTCATCAATCAGGACGACAAGAACTTCCAGTTGGCCAGCTTGCTGGCCGGGCATACCTACCGGTTGCTGGCCACGGGGCACCCCAGAGTGGACAGAGATGCCCGCGCCATCTACTGGGTCAAGGGGCGCTGCGACCATTGATGAATTGCACGGGGATAGACCCCATCGGAGAAAGGCCATTGAGATAGACGCTGGCTCAAGGTGGCCAGTCAATTTGCCAACGCAGGCTGAACAGCCTGCTCCTGCATCACCAGATCAGACCGCATAAAGTAAAGAAGCCAGGACTATCGCACTCCTGGCTTCTTTGCTTTTTACGCGCTTACCAGTGTTCAACGCCTGTCAACATGACACGCCTGCACGATATTCCCTTGCCAATGTCCCTCAGATAAGAGTCGCAGCCAAAAACCCGGCCATGATTGCTTGCCCGGGCTATCAACATGACCGGCTTTTTAATGAAGAGCTCCCACCGCCATCAATTCGATTCAACCTGGCGTCCTCGGTTCACGCTATAGACATTGAGCATTCAATAGAGAGTCATGATCAGATGGCCTGCGATAAGGCGCAGACTCTTCCCCCACTCATCCATGGCCAGGCTGAGGCAAGGCGCCGGTTCGACGCTCAACTATCATCTATGTCTCCACGATTTGGTCATACTGACAGGCAGCCAGAGATGACGCGCATGTCTGCACGCCGGCGCTCTCGTGTGCAAGGGAGTCACGGGTGGCTCAAGCAGAAATTGTCGCATGAAAGCTGATCTTCAATCGTCATTGCCGATGAATGTCAGAGTTTTAACCTTATGTTCAGTAACGCTATTTCAGAGTTAGATTGATCTTAGGAACGAAGAGCACTGTTTCACCGTCATAACGTTAATAAGAGGACATAGTGAATGGACAAACACACTCATGGGGCCAGTCAGTGCCCTTTTGCACACGGAGCCAATACTTCCGCCGGCCAGGAGCCTCAAGTTTGGTGGCCCAATGCCCTCAACCTCGACATCCTGCACCAACATGACCGCAAGACCAATCCGATGGATGAGTCTTTCAATTATGCTGATGCCTTCAGCAGCCTCGATTACGACGCCCTCAAGGCCGATCTGCATGCCCTGATGACCGACAGCCAGCCCTGGTGGCCGGCCGACTGGGGGCACTACGGCGGCCTGATGATCCGCATGGCCTGGCACTCCGCAGGCAGCTATCGCGCCACCGACGGCCGTGGCGGTGCCAACACCGGCAACCAGCGCTTCGCCCCCCTCAACAGCTGGCCAGACAACGGCAACCTCGACAAGGCGCGCCGCCTGCTGTGGCCCATCAAACAGAAATACGGCAACAAGATCTCCTGGGCCGACCTGATGATCCTGGCGGGCAACGTCGCTTATGAATCCATGGGGCTCAAGACCTTCGGTTTTGCCGGTGGCCGCGAGGACATCTGGCATCCGGAAAAAGATGTCTACTGGGGCTCCGAGAAAGAGTGGCTGGCGCCGAGCGGCAGCGAAGGGAGCCGTTACAGTGGTGAACGGGATCTGGAGAACCCGCTGGCCGCGGTGATGATGGGGCTTATTTACGTCAACCCGGAAGGGGTGGATGGCAACCCTGATCCCCTGAAAACCGCCCACGACATGCGCGTCACCTTTGCCCGCATGGGGATGAATGACGAAGAGACCGTCGCCCTCACCGCCGGTGGCCACACTGTCGGCAAGGCCCACGGTAACGGCAGCGCTGCCAAATTGGGGCCCGCCCCAGAAGGGGCGGATGTGCATGAACAAGGGCTTGGCTGGATCAACCACGAGAGCCGCGGCATCGGCCGCGACACGGTCACCAGCGGGATCGAGGGCGCCTGGACCAGCAATCCGACTCGCTGGGACAACGGCTACTTCAAGATGCTGCTGGGCCATGACTGGTGGCTCAAGAAGAGCCCGGCCGGTGCCTGGCAGTGGGAGCCCGTTGCCATCAAGGAGGAAGATCGCCCGGTGGACGTGGAAGACCCCTCCATCCGCTGCAACCCCATCATGACCGATGCGGACATGGCGCTGCGTTTTGACCCGGTATACCGGGAGATCTCCGAGCGCTTCGCAGCGGATCAAGACCTCTTCTCCGACGCCTTTGCCCGCGCCTGGTTCAAGCTGACCCACCGCGACATGGGGCCGCGCAGCCGCTACCTGGGGCCGGAGGTACCGAGCGAAGTCATGGTATGGCAAGATCCGGTGCCGGTGGTGAATTACCAGCTCTCCGAGCAGGAGGTGAGCGAGCTCAAGGGCAAGCTGCTGGCCTGTGGCGTGGCGCCAGCCGATTTGATCGCTACCGCCTGGGACAGTGCCCGCACCTTCCGCGGCTCCGATTATCGCGGTGGGGCCAACGGTGCTCGTATCCGCCTTGCGCCGATGAAGGAGTGGGAAGGCAACGAGCCCGCTCGCCTCGAGAAGGTGCTCAACGCCCTGATCGCCCTGCAGGCCACCCTGAACAAGCCGGTCAGCATCGCCGACCTGATTGTGCTGGGCGGCAGCGCGGCAGTTGAGCAGGCGGCCAAGCTGGCCGGCGTTGATATCGTCGTTCCCTTTGCGCCGGGCCGGGGCGATGCCGGTGCCGAGCAGACCGATACCGAGTCGTTTGCCTTCCTGGAGCCGGTGCACGACGGTTTTCGCAACTGGCAGAAGGGGCACTACAAGGTGCAGCCGGAAGAGATGCTGCTCGACCGTGCCCAGCTGCTGGGGCTGACCGCCCGCGAGATGACAGTGCTGGTCGGCGGTATGCGGGTGCTTGGCACCAACCATGGCGGCTCGGCCCACGGCGTCTTTACCGACCGGGTCGGTGTGCTCAGCAATGACTTCTTCGTCAACCTGACCGACATGGCCTATAGCTGGAAGCCGACTGGCCGTAACAGCTACCAGATCGTGGATCGTCAGAGCGGCGCGGTGAAGTGGACCGCTACCCGGGTTGATCTGGTGTTTGGCTCCAACTCGGTGCTGCGTGCCTACGCCGAGGTCTATGCCCAGCAAGATGGCAAGGAGAAGTTCGTACGCGACTTCGTCAAGGCCTGGGTCAAGGTGATGAACAACGACCGTTTCGACCTGAAATAATTCACCAGGTCCGTATAAAGAACGCCAGCCGCGAGGCTGGCGTTCTTTTTTGTCGGCACGCGCCGCCAGCGGCGGTGCATCGGCCTCCCCCTCACAAACGGGGTACAGGAGAGCGGAAAAAGAGTGAAGCAAGAGAGGGCGGAAGGGATACAAGCAGAGAATACAGGCCTTGCACCAATTCGATGTGGTGGGCGGCGTGACAGACGTGGACCCCTACTCATAAAAACGCAGCTGACACGAGGAAAAAGTGTCAGCTGCGTCATGACTACTCGCTATGCACCCGGATGGTGAAGGCCTTGAATCGTTGCACACGCCACTGGCTGACAACGAGAGGGAATCACCTGCCCCATCCTGGCCCATGGGTCGGCAACGACGCTCCGGCGTTACCGGAGCGAGTTGACCGGGAAGTCGGGGCAAGTGCCCCATCACGACCGACGGGCAGACCATCACGCGCAGCCTATTGCTGCGACTGGAAATGAGTCCTTAAAAGGGCATCTTGAAGCCGGGAGGCAGTTGCATGCCGCCGGTCAGCTCGCCCATCTTGGCCTTGTTCTGCTCTTCGACGCGACGCACGGCATCGTTGACAGCCGCAGCCACCAGATCTTCCAGCATCTCTTTGTCATCTTCCATCAGGCTCGGGTCGATTTCGATGCGACGCACGCTGTGGCTGCCGGCCATGGTGACCTTGACCATGCCAGCGCCGGCTTCACCGACTACTTCCATCTGGGCAAGCTGCTCTTGCATCTTCTGCATGCGCTCTTGCATCTGTTGGGCCTGTTTCATCAGGTTCCCCATTCCACCTTTACCAAACATATGTCGTCTCTCGTCTTGAAATCCGGCATCCAGCGCCGGGCCGTGGGTTTACCCGTCCTAAATGGGGACAGCCAAACCGTTTTTCAACCGGGCACCAGGCCCGGATGGTGTGATCAGTTGCTCAGCGGCTCTATGCTGTCGTGGTGCAGCATGGCGCCAAACCGCTGTTGCAAGAATTGCACGTTGGGATCCTGCTCCAGATCCCGGGTGACCTGCTCCCGCACCCCGAGATAGAGGCGGTGCTCAATCTCGAGCGGGGTTTCCCGCTCGGGCACCACCCCCAGGGTGACGTCCACCTGTACCGCCAGCCCCAGCTCGGGGCCGATGATCTCGGCCAGATCGGCGCGCGCCCTGTCGCTCACCAGATGGCGCTGCTCGGGTTTGAGGGTCAGCAGCACCTTGTCACCCTGCTGCTCCATCACCGAATTGATGGCCAGCTGGCGCAGGCGGCCGCCCACACCGGTGCGGGCAATCAGTTCGGCCCAATGGTCGCCGCAATTGGCCAGCAGCGAAGAGGGGATCAATCTGGCCGCCACCTCGCTTCCCTGCGGCTGGTTGTCGCTCTCCAGCTCGTTCCAGTCGATGGTTTCCATGACCGAGGCGGCTGGCTCGCTGATGGTCGCCTCAGGGGGCGTTGCAACGGCGGCCGGGACACTCGGTGCAGCAACCGTCTGCCGGCCGGCGCTGCCATCCAGATCCCAGGGCGGCAGATCATCCGCCTGGGGACGCGCGGCAGGCGCTGGCTGCATCACCTGGGTGGTTCGCTCCGGCAAGGGAGCGCTGGCAAACGCATCGTTGAAACCCTGATTCAGATACTCTTCGTAGTCGCTGCCGCTCTCTTCATAGGCATCGAGCGGCGGCAATTCATCGTAACCTGACTGGGCCGCCTGGGCAGCTGCCTGCACCCGGGGGGCACTCGGGGAGTGGGGCGTCGAGGGCGGCATGGCCGCAGCCGGTGCCATCGGTGCCGGTTTGGCGGCCGCCATCGGCTTGACCGGCGTCGCCCGGGCTGGCGCCGCATTGCCGCTCGGCTCGCCGCGCAGGCGGCTTCGCAGCAGATTGCGCTTGCCCAGCAGACTTTGCATGCTGGCCACCGTTGAAGAGACACACCCCTCCCCGCTGTCAGCCACTTCGTCAGCCACATTCGTTGGTACGGCGCCTTGTACGGAGGACGCGGGCTGGGCAGCGGCAGGCTGAGCCGTGGGCGCAATAGGTTCGGGCGCGGCTTCATAACCCATCTGCTCGGCCTCACGCAGCAGCTCCGCCTGCTCGGCAAACAGCGGATCCAGCTCGGCGCCGCCTTCCGGCTCCGCCATGTCAGCCAACTGTGGGTGAGGCTGGGCGGCCTGTCCGGCCTCCTGCGCCCCTTGGTGCTCGACCGATGCAGAAGAAGTAACCGGCGCAGGCGAGTTCGCGGCGTCGGCTGACGGAGCCTGCGGCATCATGCCGGTGGCCGGGGGTGGCTCAACCCCCTCGGGCTTTCCCATGGCGGGGGCCGGGCTCCTCGCACCGGCGGCGGGCAGGCCACCGAGTGCCGGAGGCAGCGCCGTCAGGCTGGCGGGGTGCAGCACCTCGCGCCGGGGCGAGAAGGCCAGCATCCGCAGGCAGGTCATCTCCAGTGCGGTGCGGCCATCGGGGGCCCAGGGCAGATCCTTGCGGCCACCCAGCACAATCTGATAGCAGAGCTGCACCTCTTCCGGGCTCATGGCCTGGGCCAGCTGCAGCAGGGCATCGGCATCCGCCCCCTGCTCCTGCACGGTGGCGGGCAACAGCTGCGCCATGGCGATGCGATGGAGCAGCCCTTCCAGCTCGGCATGGAGCTGATCAAAGTCGGGGCCCAGGGTCGCTATCTCGGTGATCTTGGCCATGGTGGCGGGTGCATCCTGACGCAGCACAGCTTCCAGCAGCTGGTGCAGATGGCGGTGATCCAGGGTCCCCAACATGGCCAGCACGCTGTCGGTGCGCACGCTGCCATTGCCGTGGGCCAGCGCCTGATCGGTCAGGCTCAGGGCATCGCGCATGCTGCCATCCGCCGCCTTGGCCAGGGCCAGCAAGGCGCGCGGCTCGAAGGGTTGTCCCTCCTGATCCAGCACCCATTCGAGCTGCTTGGCGATCTGGGTCTGATCCAGACTCTTCAGATGAAACTGCAGGCAGCGCGAAAGGATGGTGATGGGCAGCTTCTGAGGATCCGTGGTGGCCAGCAGGAACTTCACATAGGGGGGCGGCTCTTCCAGGGTTTTCAGCAGCGCGTTGAAGCTGTGGCGCGACAACATGTGCACTTCGTCGATGAGATAGACCTTGAAACGGCCACGGGCCGGTCGGTACTGGACGTTGTCGAGCAGCTCGCGGGTATCTTCCACCTTGGTGCGCGACGCCGCGTCTATCTCCAGCAGATCGACGAAGTTGCCCTGATCGATCTCGCGGCATGTGTCGCACACGCCGCACGGATGGCTGCTGATCCCCTGCTCGCAGTTGAGGCTCTTGGCCAGGATGCGCGCGATGGTGGTCTTGCCGACTCCGCGAGTACCGCTCAGCAGATAGGCGTGATGCAGCCGTCCCTGATCCAGGGCGTTGGTCAAGGCGGTCAGCACATGATGCTGGCCTACCACTTGTTCAAACGTATGGGGGCGCCATTTACGCGCCAGAACCTGATAGCTCATAGATCTCGATGCAGGGATGACAAGGCATTGAGGCTGGATGCTAACACAAATGCGGGGCGGGCTGTATCGGCTATCGGCCGAGGCGGGAGGGATCGCTTGAATTTCAAACCGATGCCCGCTCGGGCACCGGTTTGGACGCAGGCAACGGGCTGACGAGGCCCGTCTGCGTGATCGGACTGGCGGCTTATTCGCCCGGCAGTTCGACCAGGGAGACCACCTTGACGCCGGCGGCGGTCAGGCGGGCATCACCACCCAGCGACGGCAGGGAGATGATGAAGGCGGCATCGGCCACTTCGCCGCCGGCACGGCGGATCAGCTTGACGGTGGCATCGACGGTGCCGCCGGTAGCCAGCAGATCATCCACCACCAGTACCTTGTCACCGGGCACGATGGCGTCGGTGTGCAGTTGCAGGGTGTCGGTGCCATATTCGAGGGCGTAGGACTCCTCGATGACGGCGCGGGGCAGCTTGCCCGGCTTGCGAACCGGCACGAAGCCCAGACCCATGGCGAAGGCTACCGGCGCGCCGAAGATGAAGCCGCGCGCTTCGGTACCGACAATCTTGGTGATCCCTTGATCACGGTAGTGATTGGCCAGCAGATCGATGGTGGCCTTGAAGGCCTCGGCATTCTCGATCAGGCTGGTGATGTCGCGAAACAGAATGCCCGGCTTCGGATAGTCGGGAATGGTCTTGATGCTCGCTTCGATAAATTTCAGGGTTTCCGGATTCATGGTTTGACCGTTTGTTTTTCGACGCAGATGGTCGTTTCTCTCAGCTTCCCGCCAGCGGGAAATAAAAAGGCCCGTCACGCAAAAATGACGGGCCGACTCCATAGCATTATTGCCGCAATAGCTTAGGGACTTCACTTCTCCATTGCAACTGGCTCCAGCACCGGCAGGCGCATTAACCAGGTGAGCAGGATCACCATTATGGCAATGAGCAGCAGCCTGACCCACATCATGGGCACCACTGCCAGCGACACCGAAAAGGAGAGCAGAATAAAGAAAATAGCGCGCCGCCTGGCATGGCGACGAATGCCGCGATACTGCTGCCAGTCCTGGATGGGGGGGCCGAACCAGGGGTGCGCCAGCAACCAGCCATGAAAGCGGGGGGACGTGCGGGCAAACAGCGCCGCCGCCAGCAGCATGAAGGGGGTGGTCGGCAGCAGGGGCAGGACTATCCCGACTATCCCGGTGGCGAAGGCAAGCCAGCCCAGGGCCATCAGACACCAGCGTTTCATGGGTACTCCTCTGAATGTATCTCTGCCTTTAGCCTAACAGAGTTGGCCCGTAAGCAGACAGTCTGGCCCAGGCGACGGCCGTCGATTGGGTTCATCGAGTGGGCAAACGGCTGACAATCCCGGCCATTGCCACTACAATCTGCGCTCTTTTTTCTCTGTTTGCCCTGCGGAACCGGTTATGCGCGTTATTTTGGCCCCCATGCAGGGGGTGCTGGATCACTTGATGCGGGAGGTGCTCACCTCCGTCAACGACTACGACCTCTGCGTCAGCGAATTCATCCGGGTGGTCGATCAGCTGCTGCCGGCCAAGGTGTTCCATCGGCTCTGCCCCGAGCTCAAGCAGGACGGCAAGACCCTGGCCGGCACACCGGTGCGGGTACAGCTGCTGGGCCAACACCCCGAATGGCTGGCCGAGAACGCACTGCGCGCCATCGAGCTTGGCTCCCCCGGCGTCGATCTCAACTTTGGCTGCCCCGCCCCCACGGTCAACAAGAGCAAGGGAGGGGCCGTGCTGCTCAAGGAGCCCGAGACCATCTATCGCATCGTCAAGGCGGTGCGCGAAGCGGTGCCGGCCCATCTGCCGGTGAGCGCCAAGATCCGCCTCGGCTACGATGACAATGATCTCTATCTGGAGAACGCCCAGGCGGTTCATCAGGCCGGGGCCAACGAGCTGGCCGTGCACGCCCGCACCAAGCGCGAAGGCTACAAGGCGCCGGCTCACTGGGAGTATGTGGACGCCATTCGCCGTGCCCTGCCCATCCCGGTCACCGCCAACGGCGAGATCTGGAACCATGCCGATGCCCTCACCTGTGCCCGGGTGTCCGGCTGCGATGCCCTGATGGTGGGCCGCGGCGCCATCTCGTTGCCCAACCTGGCCAACGTGATGAAGACCGGCTGTGCCCACATGAGCTGGGCCGAAGTGCTGCAGTTGATGGTGAGCTACACCGAGCAGGATTTGGCCAGCGAGAAGGCCGACTATTACCCGAGTCGCATCAAGCAGTGGTTCAGCTACCTCAAGCGGGAGTATCCCGAGGCAGATCTGTTGTTTCAGGAGATCCGGGTACTCAAGGAGACCCATCCCATTCGGGACGCCCTGCTGCAGGCCGCGAAAACTGTGATCTAACCGTTCTTTACTTGACGCATATCATCTTGATAATCCTGTCGCTTCCCTATACTGCCCACAATTTGTTATTCGTCCGTTGGGGGCTAGTGTGTGTGAAATGACGCAAGCTCAGTTGGCCGTGTGGCGTGATCGCCTGCTGACTGACTGGGCGCAAGTAAGAGAAGAGCTGATCGGTCAGCTCAAAGCCTGTCGGCGTGACGAGTGGGCGGAGCAGGTGGATCACTGCGAGCGGGATCAGCTGGTCGATCTCACCAGCCGCCTCGACTTGCCCAAGGTGGAGCAGAGCGTGGCCAGGCTCAAGCGGATCGATGCCGCCCTCTGCCAGATGGATCTGGGCCTCTATGGTCTCTGCTCCGACTGCGAGGAACCGCTGGCCATCGAACGGCTGGAGCAGGACCCGACCCTGCAACGCTGCCCGCGCTGCGAAGCCCGCTATCGCAAGGGATTCCACGCCCACGAGCTCTGAGGGATGCACCTTCGTGCATCCTTTCCCCCGGGCTGGTCAGCCCGACATTTCTATTCAATAATCAACAACAACCACGCTGAACAGGGATAGCTCCGTGTACAGAGTCTTGTTGTTATGGTGTTTGTGCACCGCCGCCTGGGCGCAGGAGTCACTGCAGGTGGGCTGGGCCAGCTGGCACCCGTTCAGCTTTCGCGACGAACAGCAGCAGTTGCAGGGGCTGGACATCGACCTGCTGCAAGCCATCTTCAGCCGGGCCGGCTTCAGCGCCAGCTACAGCGAGATGCCCTGGGCCCGCGTACTGCGCGAGCTGGAGTTCGGCACCATCCAGCTCACCATGTCCGCCAACCAGACCGCCGAGCGCGAGCGGTACGCCCGCTTCAGCCTGCCCTATCGCAACGAAGAGACAGTGCTGCTGGTGCGCCGTCAGGACAGGGCGCGCTGGCAAGGGATCACCCAGCTCTCGGACCTGCTGCCACGGCAGGATTTCACCATAGGGATGATGCGTGATTTTGATTACGGCACCGATTTTCGCACCTTCATGCAATCGCCCCAGATGCAGGATCGGCTGCTGGCCCGCCTGCGGATGGAGCCCTTGCTCAAGCTGCTGCTGGCCGGCCGCATTCAGGGGGTGGTCATCGATCCCATGGGGCTGCAGGAGATGAACCTGGCCGGTATCCCGCTTGATGACCTCACCCCCCTGCTCAATATCCAGCGCACACCGGTGCATCTGATGCTGAGTCGGCGCACCACCACGCCAGCCCAGCTGCACCGGCTGGACGAGGCCATCCAGGCGCTGCTCACCAGCCCGGAATACACCCAGATCCTGGCCCGCTATCGTTATCAGTTGCCGCCCATCAAATGAAAAAAAACGGGCCCAGTGGGCCCGTTCTCTTGTGCGCTATCTCATTGGGCCAACAGATGGCCCACCAGCTCAAAGCGCCAGCCCTGCAGCAGCATGGGCTTGTCGGCCCGGGCCCGCTCTTCGTCGCTCATGCGCCAGCTCCAGGTGAAGTACTGGTGAATGATCTTCTTGCTGGCCACCAGTTCGGGCGGAATATTGCTGGCCTTGGCCTTCTCCTCCACCATCCCCTTGATGCGCTTGAGCTCGGCCTTGTATTGGGGGTAATCCACCAGCCGGCGAATGGGCTCGGGCCAGCCGGCGGGATCGCTCTGCTGGGCGGCGGCCACGATATCCAGCATCCGCTTGCCGTGGATCTTGATCTCGATGGGGGCCAGCCCCAGCTCGTTGAGATCGCGCAGGGAGGTGGGCTTGCGCTCCGCCACCTTGAAGAGGTGCAGCTCCTTGACCACGAAGTTGAGGGCCAGATCCCGGCGCACCGCCTCCTGCTGACGCCAGGCGGCCAGCTCGCGCAGGATCGCCAGTTCACGGCGTCCCAGCTGCCAGGCGTTGACGATGTCGAGATAGGCCTGACGGGGATCGCTGCTCTGGGTCTTGCGGGCGGAGTGGTTCTGGCACTCCTGCTCGAACCAGGCGAACTTGCCACTTTCACGCAGCGCCGCCATCACCTTGTCGTAGAGAGGCAGCAGATAGAAGACGTCGGCCGCCGCATATTCGAGCTGACGGGGGGTGAGCGGACGTGCCAGCCAGTCGGTGCGCGCCTGATCCTTTTCCAGGGTCACGCCGAGAAACTCGTTGACCAGAGCGCCGAAGCCCACCGAGACCCCGTGGCCCAGAAAGGCTGCCGCCAGCTGGGTGTCGTGCATCTGGTTGGGCAGATGACCCGCCTGATGCTGGATGAGCTCCAGATCTTCGCCTGAGGCGTGCAAAATGGCGATCTGCCCTACCCGACCGAGTCGCTGCCAGAGGGAGGAGAGATCCAGCGTCAAGGGATCCAGCAGCGCCAGCTGGTGGCCGTCATAGATCTGGAACAGGCCCAGCTGGGGGTAATAGGTACGGGTGCGGACGAATTCAGTATCGATGGCCAGGGGAACGTCGGCCAGGGAGGCGAGATACTGATCCAGTTCGGCTTGCTGTGAAATGAGTTGATAATGCATCTGTGCCTGCGCGTTGATCAGGGCCAAAAGAAAAAACCGTGGGCTGACCCACGGTTTTGCATAACGACGGCATGCTGCTTGGCAGCGCCACGCCGGTTACTGCTTGGCAATCTCCTCGTCGCGCAGCACGCGGCGCAGGATCTTGCCCACATTGGTCTTGGGAAGTTCGTCACGAAATTCTACCAGTTTCGGGACCTTATAGGCAGTCAGATGTTTGCGGCAGTGCGCAATAATCTCGTCTTCCAGCAGCTTTGGATCTTTCTTCACCACGAAGATCTTCACCAGCTCGCCGGAAACCTTGTGCGGCACGCCGACGGCGGCCACTTCCAGCACTTTCGGGTGGAGCGCCACCACGTCTTCAATTTCGTTCGGATAGACGTTGAAACCGGAGACCAGGATCATGTCTTTCTTGCGATCGACGATCTTGAAGAAGCCCTGCTCGTCGCACACCGCGATATCACCGGTACAGAGCCAGCCATCCTGCATCACCTCGGCGGTGGCTTCCGGCCGCTGCCAGTAACCGCTCATCACCTGCGGACCGCGTACCTGCATCTCCCCCGGCTTGCCGAGTTCGTGGATCACCTGGCCGTTGTCATCCACCAGCCGGATGTCGGTGGAGCAGACCGGCAGGCCGATGGAACCGTTGTAGTCCACCAGATCGTAGGGGCAGACGCTCACCAGGGGTGAACACTCGGTCAGGCCGTAACCTTCCAGCAGCGGAGTATCGGTCAACGCCTTCCACTGCTCGGCCACCGCCCGCTGCACCGCCATGCCGCCGCCGATGGTGAGCTTGAGCTTGTCAAAGGGCATGCTCTGGAACTCGCCATTGTTGACCAGCGCGTTGAACAGGGTGTTGACCCCGGTGATGCAGGTGAAGGGGTACTTCTTGATCTCTTTGACAAAGCCCGGGATGTCGCGCGGGTTGCTGATCAGCAGGTTGTAGCCACCCAGACGCATGAACAGCAGGCAGTTAACGGTCAGCGCGAAGACGTGGTAGAGCGGCAGTGCGGTGACCACGAACTCCTTGCCCCGCTCCAGCACAGGGCCATAGACGCCGAGGCACTGCTCCACGTTGGCAATCATGTTGCGGTGGGTCAGCATGGCCCCCTTGGAGAGGCCAGTGGTACCGCCGGTGTACTGCAGGAAGGCGAGATCGTCGTTGTTGATCTCGGGCTTGATGTACTGCAGATAGCGCCCCTTGGCCAGCGCCTGACGCATGGTACTGGCGTGGGGCAGATTGTACTTGGGCACCAGCTTCTTGACGTATTTCACCACGAAGTTGACCAGGGTTCCCTTGGCCAGCCCCAGGTTGTCCCCCATCCGGGTCAAGATCACGTGCTTGACCGGGGTGTCGTAGACCACTTTTTCCAGGGTGTGGGCAAAGTTGGAGACGATGACGATGGCCTTGGCGCCGGAGTCCTTGAGCTGATGCTCCAGCTCGCGCGGGGTATAGAGCGGGTTGACGTTGACCACTATCATGCCGGCACGCAGGATGCCGAACACGGCGATGGGGTACTGCAGCAGGTTCGGCATCATCACGGCGACCCGGTCACCCTGGCTCAGCTTGAGCTCGTTTTGCAGGTAGGCGGCAAAGGCGCGGGACTGCTCCTCGAGACGACGATAGGTAATGGTCTGCCCCATGTTGACGAAGGCAGGCTGGTCGGCAAACTCGTTCACCGACTCTTCAAACATCTCGACCAGGGAGCTGTATTGGTCTGGATTGATCTCGGCGGGCACCCCTTCTGGATAACGCTTCAGCCAGACTTTTTCCACGAACTTCTCCTGCATAACTAGCACCTGTGCGCTCACTGTGTTGCCTCCGTCCCTGTTCACATCCATTTCAAGCAGTTGTTTTAAGCTCATACTCTAATGCCGCCCATATTTACATAGGGCAACATCAATTAACAGCGAATTAACAACGGAAAAATGTGAGGGGGAAGACAAACCTGGAATTATTGAAAGCCGCCAATTCTACCGAATTTGACAAAATTTTTCGATACAAACCGCGGTCTCTGCCGAATTTTCCATATGAAAATGGTGGTTTCCCGCCAAAATGACCCGTTCAATGCGTGTAAAGGCGGCATGACGCTGTTGCCACTGTGCCTGCAGGCTGGCAAATCCCTCGCGGCCGGCGATAAACAGCACAGGACAGGCAATGGCCCGGATCAGGGCCTGGGCCTGCCCCTCGCTCATGCGCATGGGGGAGAGATCCCGCAGACGGGGATCGCTGCGCCAGTGCCAGCGCCCTGCCCGGGCTTCCAGCTGCCGCTCGCAGATAAGGCGTGCCGCACTCGGGGTGATGTCCGCCACCTTGCAGCGCGCCGCCACCGCCTCGTCGATGGAGGCAAAGCCCTGGGAGGCTCGCTCGCGAGTTCGGCTGCGGTTGAGGATGGCTCGGCGCAGCTGCTCCGGCACGGCGTCGTCCGGCTGACTGAGGGGTCCGAGCCCCTCCAGCAGAATGAGCCGCTCCACCTGCTCGGGGAAGACTCCGGCATAGGCGGAGGCAATCAGCGCCCCCAGGGAGTGGTCCAGCAGCACAAAGCGCGACCAGCCGGCGGCCTGGGTGATCTGATAGAGATCGTCCAGCCAGTCGACAAAGACATAGGGTGTGTTCTTGTGATCCGAGCGACCGTGCCCCGGCAGATCGATGCAGACCAGCTGAAAGTGGGTCAGATAAGGGGCCAGGGGCACAAAGCTTGCGCTGTTGTCGAGCCAGCCATGCAGGGCAAGCAGCAGCGGTTTGTCCCCCTGCTCCCCCTGCGCCGGCAGGCTCTCGAGCAAGGCAACCCGGCGGCCGTCGGCCAGGGTCAGGAAGCGCTCTTGCAGCAAGGTGTTCATGCCCAGCTCCTAGCGGCGCAGCGGCCGTCTCGGCCAGTAGGGATCATAGAAGGGGTCGTAGAAGTAGGGATCCATGTAGCGAACCTCCACCTCCTTGACCGGCGGCCACAGCTTGCTGCCCGTCACCTTGAGCACCGAGAAGCGATATTTGTGCTCGCCAATCTGGCTGTCCACCGGCTGGGCTATGGTGCCGAGCACCGTCAGGCTGCGCCCCTTGGCATAGAGGGTCGGGTCGACAAAACCCTGCATGATGGCCAGAAAACGGCCCGGGCTCTGTTCGGTCTGCTCCGGCACCCCGTTGGACTTGAGCGGCAGATAGACCACCTCGATGACGCTCTGATCCGCCTTGTTGTGTACCGACGAGATGACGCCGCTCCAGCGGGCCGGCTTGCCTTCCAGGCCGGCAAGGGCCGGCTGGTAGGCCACCAGCTGGTTGGCGGGCTCATAGGCCAGTTCTTGCGGGACCGAGCTGCAGGCACCGAGCAGAAGGCCGACGGCCCCCATCACCATTGCACGCTTCAACATGTCACTCTCCTTGAGTCGGGCTGGGCCCGACCTCTCAACCGCCCGCATGGGGCCTGTGTCGACCGGCATGAGCGACAAGTCTGCCACTCCTGCCCTTATTCGCGACCCGGCAGCTTCTTCCAGGTCACCTTGTCACGCAAATATACCGGGGTCGCCTGCTCGACCGCCACCGCCTCGCCGGCCAGCCAGGCGCTGCGGGCCAGCGGCAGCATGTCCTCTGCCGCAGGGAAGCGTACCTGGCTCGCCACCAGCTCGTCGGCCAGCGCAGCGAGGGTCTCACCATAGGTCTCAAAACCGGTACCGACGCGGGTAAAGCTGCCCGGCAGCGTGCCGCGGGACGCCACCAGTGCGGCGGGGCCGCTCACCATCTCTTCGCCCACTAGCTGGATGCGGCCATCGATGAGCTCATATTGGCCGAAGTAGACCTCGTCCATGCGCGCATCGATGGCGGTCAACACCCGCTCGGCGCCGTCCAGCCGATGAGCCCCCTGCGCCATGGCGGCCAGGGTGGAGATACCGATCAGCGGTACACCTGCGCCCAGCGCCAGCCCCTGTGCCACGCCGATGCCGATCCGTACCCCGGTAAAGGAGCCGGGACCGCGGCCGAAGGCGATGGCATCGAGCTCGTCCAAGGTTACCCCGGCCTCGTCCAACACAGCCTGAACCATGGGCAGGATTTTACGGGTGTGATCCCGCGGCGCCTCTTCCCAACGGGAGAATACCTTTTCCCCCACCAGCAAGGCGGCGGAGCAGGCTTCGGTGGCGGTATCTACGGCCAGGATCTTCAACTCGTTCATGCTTTCCAATCTCTATAAAATCAGTCAATTACATAATCTGCAAGCAGGCTCTGCCAGCAGTTTTCACATTCTGGTGCGCGAATTGCGGGCCGCCTCGGCCCCTATCGGCAGCGTGGTCGTCACGCCATCGCACGGGTGCGCAGCATCTTCGGTAGATTCAGCCCTTGCGATCGAAAAACCCGCCCAGGGTGGCCAGCTCTCGAGTCCGAGGAATCGCGGGCAGGCTCTTGATGAAGGTCGCGCCGTAGGGTTTGTTGACCATGCGGGGATCACAGATGACCAGTACGCCGTGATCACTGCGATCACGAATGAGTCGCCCCACCCCCTGCTTCAAGGCAATTACCGCCTTGGGCAGCTGGATATCGGCGAATGGATCACCGCCCCTGAGCTTGCAATCATCCACCCGCGCCTTGAGCAGCGGATCATCGGGGCTGGCAAACGGCAGCTTGTCGATGATAACACAGGAGAGCGCGGCACCACGCACGTCGATCCCCTCCCAGAAGCTGCTGGTCGCCACCAGCACGGCGCGGCCATTCTCGACAAACTCCTTGAGCAGCCGCTGCTTGTTGTCCTCCCCCTGCAGCAACACGGTGCGACCGATCTCCCGGCGCAGCACCTCGGCCACCTGGCGCATCACCTGATGACTGGTACAGAGGAAGAAACAGCCCCCCGGCGTCTTGTTGATAAGCGGGATCATCAGGTTGGCCAGCTGTTCGCCCCGACCAAAGGCATTGGGCTCGGGCAGAAAGCGCGGCACGCACAGGCGCGCCTGCTCGCCATAGTCGAACGGACTGTCGAGGATAAGCTCGGCGCTGCCGGCCAGCCCCAACTCCGCCTTGAAGTGATCAAAGCGCATGTCCACCGTCAGGGTCGCCGAGGTAAACACCCAGGCCACCTCGGGGCGCAGCACCTCGGCGCCGAAGCGCTCGGCCACCGACAGCGGGGTCAGATTGAGGGTGAAATGGAGCCGCGAGCAATCATACCAGTAGGAGAATCCGGTCTGGTTGACCGCCAGCACCTCGCCAAGACGAGTGCGCAGCTCGCTGATGCGCTCGAAACAGTGGTCAAGCTGCTCCCCTCGCCCCAGCGCCAGCTTCAGCACCTCGTAACACAGGCCGAGGGCATCGTTGAGGCGGGCCAGCGCCTGGCCCCAGAGCGGTTGGCGCAACATGTCACGGGTGTTGCCACGACCGCCGTCCACCCCGAAGGCGAGCCGCAAGTCCTGGCTTGCGATGGCGAGCCTGTCCGCCGCCTTGCCAAGCTGGCCCATGTCGTGGGCCTCGGCCCGATAGGCAAGCTGGATATCCTGCGCCAGATCCTGGATGGTGCGGCTGCCCACCGACTTGCCAAAGTAGTTGGTGGCGATCTCGGGCAGCTGGTGCGCTTCGTCAAACACATAGACCTGTGCTTCGGGCACCAGCTCGCCAAATCCGGTGTCTTTCACCGCCATGTCGGCGAAGAAGAGGTGGTGGTTGATCACCACCACCTGGGCATCCATGGCGCGGCGACGGGCCACCACCAGATGGCAGTCGTCGTAATAGGGGCAATCGCGGCCGAGGCAGTTTTCATTGGTGCTGGTGACGTGCGCGAGGATCTCGGCATTCTCCTGCAGCCCCGGAATATCGCCCACGTCACCGTTGTCGGTGGCGGTGGACCAGGACTTCACCTTGACCAGATCGTTGAGCACTTCGGGCTTTTGCAGGTGGGATTCGCTGAGCAACCGGTTCATCCGCTCGATGCACAGATAGTTGCTGCGCCCCTTAAGGAGAGCCACCGGCGGGGTATAGGAGAGTGCGCCGGTGATGGTCGGCAGGTCTCGATAGAAGAGCTGCTCTTGCAGGTTCTTGGAGCCGGTGCTGATCACCACCCGCTTGCCGGATTCCAGCGCCGGCACCAGATAGGCGTAGGTTTTGCCGGTACCTGTGCCCGCCTCCACCAGCAAGCGACCGTGTGACTTGATGGCGTTGGCCACCGCTTCGGCCATCTCCAGTTGCGGGGCGCGGGCGACAAAACCGTCGATATGGCTGGCCAGAGGGCCGTCTGGCTTGAACAGGGTCTGGATGGTCAAAGGGGCGTCCCGCTGCAACAAAAGGGGGCATTATGCCAAAAAGGTGGCAAAAGCGGGACTGACTTCTGCCCCTAGACGAAGAGATCGATCTGGTGATCGGGATCCGGCTTGTGATCGTCCTCTTCAGGCTTTTCCTGATCACGCTTGGCCGAGGGGTAAGGCTGCTGGCGCTGCTGGGAGTCGCCGTTGTCGGTGCTGGTCTTGCGCAACTGATGCTTCTGGCTGATCTGGGTTACTTCCCGCTTGATGTCGTCACTGCTCGGCGCGGCCGGCGCCCTGGGCAGAATGGGGAATAACAGGTCCTGGCTGGGCATGATGTCGCCTCCTCTGGCTCACCTTGTCTAGTTATCGACCATAAAACCGTTTTCTCAACTTTAATCGACCAAATCACATTTTCCGGTTGCTTTTTCCGTCAAGGCAGGTAGTTTAAATCGGGCGTCAACTACGACATCTTATTTGTAAAGGATTGATTACATGCAGTTCACCAGCCTGAAGACTCATCACCACCATCATCATCCCGAATAGTCTTTCAGGAGGTTGACTGCTGGAAGACACTTAACTGGTGACTTCCAAAAGGACCGCAAGATTCATAAACCCTCGGAAGCACCCACTTCCGAGGGTTTTTTCGTTTTTGACTAGAAGGAAATCGAGCAATGGAAACACAACGTCTGCGCATCGCCATGCAAAAATCCGGTCGCCTGAGCCAGGACTCCCAGGCCCTGTTCAAGAGCTGCGGCCTCAAGATCAACCTGCGCGAGCAGCGCCTCATCGCCCATGTCGAGAACATGCCCATCGACATCCTGCGGGTGCGCGATGACGACATCCCGGGGCTGGTGATGGAAGGGGTGGTCGACCTTGGCATCATCGGCGAAAACGTGCTGGAAGAGGTGCAGCTCATCCGCGCCTCCCAGGGCCAGCCCTTTGCGGTCAAGACCCTCAAGCAGCTCGACTTCGGCGGCTGCCGCCTCTCCCTGGCGGTGCCGGACGACGTCAACTACACCGGGCCAGAGAGCCTCGCCGGCAAGCGCATCGCCACCTCCTACCCTGGGCTGCTCAAGCGCTTCTTCGACGAGAAGGGGCTCGGCTTCAAGAGCGTGATGCTGGGCGGCTCGGTGGAAGTGGCACCGCGCGCGGGCCTGGCCGATGCCATCTGTGATCTGGTCTCCACCGGTGCCACCCTGGAGGCCAACGGCCTCAAAGAGGTAGAAGTGATCTACCGCTCCAAGGCGGTACTGGTACAAGCACCCAACCCCTTGTCCGATGCCAAGCAGAAGATCATCGACACCCTGCTGCCCCGCATTCAGGGGATGCAGCAGGCGCGCGAGAGCAAGTACATCATGCTGCACGCCCCCAAGGACAAGCTCGATGCCATCACCGATCTGCTGCCGGGGGCCGAACGTCCCACCATCATGCAGCTGGCGGGCGAAACCAATCAGGTGGCGCTGCACGTCGTCTCCAGCGAGACCCTGTTCTGGGAAACCATGGAACAGCTCAAGGCCCTGGGTGCCAGCTCCATTCTGGTACTGCCCATCGAGAAGATGATGGAATAAGGAAGGGATATCATGCAGACCCTGATCTGGAAGACCCTCTCCCCCGCCCAGCAGGCCGACGTGCTGACCCGGCCCGCCCTGAGCGACGAAGCCGACATCGGCGCCGTGGTACGGGAGATCATCGGCTCGGTACGCAGCCGGGGCGATGAGGCCCTGCGCGAGCTGAGCCAGCGTTTCGAACGTGCCCCCCGCCAGCAACTGCAGGTAAGCAATGCCGAAATCGAGGCCGCCTGCGAGCGCCTCGATGACGACATCAAGGGCGCCATCGAGGCGGCCATCGCCAACATTCGCACCTTCCACGCCGCGCAAGCACAACCCGTGGTGCGGGTGGAAACCCAACCCGGGGTGGTGTGCGAGCTGCGCACCCAGCCCATCAGCCGGGTCGGCCTCTACGTGCCGGGTGGCAGCGCGCCGCTCCCCTCCACAGTGATGATGCTGGCCATTCCGGCAGCCATCGCCGGTTGCCGTGAAGTGGTGCTCTGCACCCCGTCCCCGGCCAGCGACGAGATCCTGTTCGCCGCCCGCGCCTGCGGGGTCGAGAAGGTGTTCGCCATCGGCGGTGCCCAGGCCATCGCGGCCATGGCTTACGGTACCGAAAGCATTCCCAAGGTGGACAAGATCTTCGGCCCGGGCAACGCCTATGTGACCGAAGCCAAGGGCCAGGTGTCGCGCGACTGGCGCGGCGCCGCCATCGACATGCCGGCCGGCCCCTCCGAGGTGCTGGTGATCGCCGACGAGAGCGCCAACCCGGCCTTCGTGGCGGCGGATCTGCTCTCCCAGGCCGAGCACGGCCCCGACAGCCAGGTGGTGCTGGTGACCACCTCGCCGCTGCTGGCCGACGCCATCAACGGAGAGATCAAGCGCCAGCTGGCCAAACTGACTCGGCGCGACATCGCCGCCAAGGCGCTGGGTTCAAGCCTGGTGATCCTCTGTCACGATCTGGCCGAGGCGTGCGCCATCTCCAACGCCTACGCGCCGGAGCACCTGATCGTGCAGACCCGCGCCCCGCGCGAGCTGCTGGACCGGCTTGAAAACGCCGGCTCCATCTTCCTCGGTGCATGGACACCGGAATCGGTCGGCGATTACGCCAGCGGCACCAACCACACTCTGCCCACCTACGGCTATGCCCGCACCTGCTCGAGCCTTGGCCTCGCCGACTATCAGCGCCGCTACACGGTGCAGGAGCTGAGCGAGCGCGGCATTCAGGGCCTTGGCCCCATAGTCCAGCGCATCGCCCAGGCCGAGGGGCTTGATGGCCACAAGAACGCCGTCACCCTCAGGTTGAACGCCCTGGCCGCCGCGTCCCAACAAACAGCACAGCAGAAGGATTTGTCATGAGCATTGCCAATCTGGCGCGCCGCGTGGTGCGGGCCCTCACCCCCTATCAATCTGCCCGCCGCATCGGCGGCAAGGGCCACGTCTGGCTCAACGCCAACGAGGCCCCGCTGGCCTATCCCTTCACCATCGAGGGGAGCCGTCTCAACCGCTACCCCGAGTGCCAACCGGCCGAGGTGGTGAACGGCTATGCCGCCTACGCCGCGGTCAATCCCGATCAGGTGCTGGTGAGCCGCGGTGCCGACGAGGCCATCGAGCTGTTGATCCGCACCTTCTGCGAGGCGGGGCAGGATCAGATCCTCATCTGCCCCCCCACCTACGGCATGTACGCCATCAGCGCCGAGACCTGTGGTGTCGGTATCGTCGAGCAGCCGCTGACCGCAAACCGCCAGCCCGACTGGCCCGCCATCGCCGATCGCCTCGGCGACGTGAAGCTGGTGTTTCTCTGCTCCCCCAACAACCCCACCGGGGATCTGGTAGGTCGCGACGGGCTCATCGCCCTGCTGGAGAAGGCGCAGGATCGCGCCATCGTGGTGGTGGACGAGGCCTATATCGAGTTCTGCCCCGAGGCTTCCGTGGTGGATCTGCTGGCTCGCTTCCCCAATCTGGTGGTGACCCGCACCCTCTCCAAGGCCTTTGCCCTGGCGGGGATCCGCTGCGGCTTTACGCTGGCAAACCCGGAGGTGATCGCCATGCTGGCCAAAGTGATCGCCCCCTATCCCATTCCCGAGCCTATCGCCCAGATAGCGGCGCAGGCCCTCTCCCCCATGGGGCTCGAGCTGATGCGCGAGCGCGTGGTGGAGCTCAACAGGCAAAAGGCTGCCTTCAAGGCTGAACTGGCAAGATTTGCCTGCGTGAAGGAAGTGTTCGAGGACAAGGGCAACTTCGTGCTGGTGCGCTTTGTGGATGGCGCCGCCGTCTTTGCCGCCATGAAGGCCGCCGGCATCATCCTGCGGGACTTCTCGACCAAGCCGGGCCTGGACAACAGCATTCGCGTCACCATCGGCTATCAGGGCGAGATGGACGCCGTGCTGGCCGTGCTGCGTGATCTGCCCTCTCCCACTTTGTAAGACAAGGATGTAGCGATGAAGACCCCGTTTTTGTTTATCGACCGCGACGGCACCCTGATTGAAGAGCCGGTGACCGACAAGCAGGTGGACAGCCTCGCCAAGCTGCGCTTCGAACCCATGGTGATCCCGGTACTGCGCGAGCTGCAGGCCGCCGGTTACGTGCTGGTGATGGTGACCAACCAGGATGGGCTGGGCACCGCCAGCCTGCCGCTGGAGAACTTCCAGCCGCCCCACGACCTGATGATGCACCTGTTCGAATCGCAAGGAGTGAGCTGGGAAAAGGTGCTGATCTGCCCCCACTTCCCCACCGACGGCTGCAGTTGCCGCAAGCCCCACCTTGGCCTGGTGAAGGAGTATCTCGCCTCGGGTCGCATCGACTTTGCCAACTCCTTCGTGATTGGTGACAGACAGACCGATCTGCAGCTTGCCGAGAACATGGGCATCAGCGGGATCCGCTACCACCCGCAAGATCACGACTGGCTCACCATCCGTGATCAGCTGCTCTCCAAAGGACGAGTGGCCGAGGTTGAGCGCTACACCAAGGAGACCCGCATCCAGGTGGCGGTGGATTTAGACAAGAGCGGCGGCAACCAGATTGAAACCGGCATCGGCTTCTTTGATCACATGCTGGATCAGATAGCGACCCACGCCGGCTTCAGGCTCAAGCTCAAGGTCAGCGGCGATCTGCACATCGACGATCACCACACGGTGGAAGATGTCGGCCTCGCCCTCGGTCAGGCCCTGCGCCAGGCCCTTGGCAACAAGCGCGGCATCGGCCGCTTCGGCTTCGTGCTGGCGATGGACGAGGTACAGGCGGTGATCGATGGCCGCCCGCGTGCGGATGAAGAGACCCCGCTCACCGAGCAGGAGGTGGCCACCGCGCTGGATTTGAGCGGTCGCCCCTACTTCGTGTTCGACTGCCCGAGCGGTTTTGGCCGCGACAACGTGGGCGAGATGGCCACCGAGATGGTGCCCCACTTCTTTCGCTCCCTCTCGGACGCCATGGCCATCACATTGCAGATGAAGGTGGGCAGCGGCAACACCCACCACCAGGTGGAGGCGCTGTTCAAGGGCTTTGGCCGCGCCCTGCGCCAGGCCATTCGGGTGGAAGGGAGCGAACTTCCCTCCAGCAAGGGGGTGCTGTGATGGATGTGAGCAAACAGAAGCTGGTCATCATCGATACGGGGTGTGCCAATCTGGCGTCGGTCAGGATGGCGTTCGAGCGCCTCGGCGTGCAACCGCGGGTCTCCCGCGAGGCGGCCGACATCGAAGCGGCGGACAAGCTGATCCTGCCCGGGGTCGGCACCGCCGTGGCCGCCATGAAGAACCTCAACGAGCGCAATCTGGTGCCGCTCATTCGCGCCGCCAAACAGCCGCTGCTGGGCTTTTGCCTCGGCATGCAGATGCTGGCGGAGGCCTCCGAAGAGATCATGAGTAAGGGCGAAGACAAGGGCGGGCTTATCGACTGCCTCGGCATAGTCCCGGGCAAGATCCGGTTGATGGAGGTGGGCAACCTGCGCCTGCCTCACATGGGCTGGAATCAGGTGGAGCACGACGAGAGCCACCCGCTGCTCAAGGGCATTCCGAGCGGCAGCTACTTCTACTTCGTCCACTCCTACGCCCTGGAGGTGACCGACGCCACCATCGCCACCTGCGACTACGGCCAGCAGTTTACCGCCATCGTCGGTCGTGACAACTTCTTTGGCGCCCAATTCCACCCGGAGCGATCCGGCGCGGCCGGTGCCCGCCTACTGCAAAACTTTCTGGAGCTTTAACAAGGATGATTATCCCAGCCATTGATCTGATTAACGGCCAAGTCGTGAGGCTCTATCAGGGCGACTACGGCCAGAAGACCGCCTACAGCGACAGCCCGCAGGCCCGCTTCGATGAATATGTCTCCCAGGGAGCGGTGCAGCTGCACCTGGTGGATCTGGACGGTGCCAAGGATGCCAAGGCGCGCCAGCTCCCCCTCATCGCCCAGCTGCTGTCGGCCACCGAGGCGCCGGTGCAGGTAGGGGGTGGCGTGCGCAGCGAGCAGGATGTGGCGGATCTGCTGGCCGCCGGCGCCAGTCGGGTGGTGATCGGCTCCACCGCCGTCAAATCGCCGGATCTGGTGGCCAGCTGGATGGAGAAATACGGCCCCGAGCGCATCGTGTTGGCGCTGGACGTCAATATCGATGCCCAGGGCAATCGCCACATCGCGGTGGCCGGCTGGCAGGAGAACAGCGGGGTGACCATAGAGGCGTTGATCGAGCGCTTCCTCCCCGCCGGGCTCAAGCACGTGCTCTGCACCGACATCAGCCGTGACGGCACCCTGGCCGGTACCAACGTCGAGCTCTACCGGGATCTCTGCGCCCGCTACCCGAGCGTCGGTTTCCAGGCCTCCGGCGGCATTGGCGGCATCGAGGATATCGAGGCGCTCAAGGGCTCAGGGGTCAAGGGGATCATCCTCGGTCGTGCCCTGCTGGAGGGCAAGTTCTCGGTGGGGGACGCCATCGCCTGCTGGGGCAGCCACGGCAGCGCCGGCTGATCCCGCCACAGCAGACAACCTCCTGACGTTGACTGGTGAAGGCCCGCCTGCGGGCCTCTCTCCAGCAAGGGGTAAATCGGGGTAAGTCCTTATTACTTGGTAACAATTGACTCTATACTCGAACTCACTGAGACAACGTCACGGAGGATCTATGTTTACATCTCACTCCGCCACCATCCTGATTGTCGACGATTCCCCCGAGAATCTGATGGTGCTGACCGACCTGCTCTCCTCCACCTACCGGGTGCTCGCGGCCCAGAGCGGAGAGAAGTGCCTGCGCATCGCCACCGGCAAGATCACACCGGACCTCATCCTGCTGGATGTGATGATGCCTGGCATGGACGGCTACGAGGTGCTCAAGCAGTTGCGTCTCAACGGGCAAACCAGCCGCATCCCGGTCGTGCTGCTCACCGCCCTCGCCGATCCCCAGAGCGAAGAGTACGGCCTGTCGCTGGGAGCCGCCGACTACATCACCAAACCCATCAAACCCGCCATCGTCCAGGCCAGGGTACGCACCCAGCTGGAGGCCAAGCAGGCCCGCGACGGTCTGCAGAACCAGAATGCCGCGCTGGAAGCCGAAGTGGCACGGCGCATGGCGGAAAATGATCTGACCCAGCAGGTCTCCATCCGCGCCCTCGCCCATCTGGCGGAGATCCGCGATCCCGAAACCGGCAATCACATCCTGCGCACCCAGGGCTATGTCAGGCAGCTGGCCAGCGCGCTGTCGACCCATCCCCGCTTTGCCGAGACCCTGACCCCCCGCTACATCGACCTGCTGAGCCGCTCGGCCCCGCTGCACGACATCGGCAAGGTGGGCATACCGGATCAGATCCTGCTAAAACCGGGCAAGTTGACGCCCGAGGAGTGGCAGATCATGCGCACCCACGCCAAGCTCGGCAGCGATGCCATTGAGGAGGCAGAACGGGACATCGATCAGCCACTGGTATTTCTCACCCTGGCCAAGGAGATCGCCCACTGGCACCACGAGAAGTGGGACGGCAGCGGCTATCCGGATGGTCTGAAGGGAGACGCCATTCCACTCTCGGCCCGCTTGATGGCATTGGCGGACGTGTTCGACGCCCTCATCAACGTGCGGGTCTACAAGGCGGCCATGCCCTATGACGAGGCGCGCGCCCTGATCCTCTCCGGCAGCGGCCAGCATTTCGACCCGGACGTGGTGATCGCCTTTGACAATCACTTCGACGAGTTCATCGCCATCGCCGAGCGCTACAAGGACGACAACGAGGTCCCTCATGGCTGAACGGCCGCCCTTGACCCGGGCCCATGTGCTCAATGTGGTGCTCACCTATGCCGCCGTGGCGAGCCTGTGGATCCTGCTATCCGACAAGGCGGTGGAGTGGCTGTTCAGCACCCCGGCGCAATTTGCACTGGCCAGTACCATCAAGGGGTGGCTGTTCATTGTCATCACCGCCACCCTGCTCTACGCCATGCTGCGCCGGCGCATCGATCAGCCCACTGTCAGCAGCACGCCATCGAGGCGCCAACTGCTCCCCTTCGTGCTGTTCAATGGCCTCATCATCGCCCTGACCGCCATGGCCATCGCCCAGAACATCAATCTGACCCAGGACAAGGAGGCGACCCGGCTCGAGACCATCGCCGACCTTAAAGGCAAGCGCATCACCGAGTGGCTCAACTCCCGCGAATTCGACGCCCACATCCTGCTCGAAAACCCGCTCTATGGCGCCCTCTATCGCGAAGCCCAGACCAGCCATGCCGGCCAGGCCGACCTGATGGCCAGACTCGATGAGTTTCTCTCCATCCGCCGTTTCAGCGCCGCCACCGTGCTGGCGCCGGGTGGCGAGGTGCTGTGGCAGACGCAGGGGGCCAGCGGGCTCAACTCCGCGCTGCGCAATGCCCTGGCCAGTGTCAGCACCGGGCGTATCACCCGGGTGGGCCCCTACCTGGACGAGCAAGGGCATGCCCGGCTCGATTTCATCGCTCCCCTGCCGGTGACCGACGGCAAGCCCCCCCTGATCGTGCTGCAGATCAGCAGCAGCGATCCCCTCAACAGCATTCTCAAGACCTGGCCGGTACCGGACAGCAGCGGCGAAGCCCTGCTGTTTCGCCGCAACGGCGAGCAGATCCAGTTCATCAATGACGTCCGCTATCGTCCGGACTCGGCCCTCAGCCTGCAGTTGCCGGCCAGCAGCAAGGAGCTGCTGGCGGCCCAGTACCTGCGCCATGATCACGACGCCCAGGACAAAGCGATCTTCTTTGGCCGGGACTATCGCAACGTACCTGTGTTTGGCACCGCCCGTCCGGTGCTGGGCACCGACTGGTACCTGCTGGCCAAGATAGACGAGGCGGAGCTCAACCGCGCGGTATTGAAAGAGAGCATCTGGATCGGGCTCATCGGCCTGCTTGCCCTCTTCATTACCAATGCGGGCATAGTGCTGCTGCGCCAGCACACCCGACTGCAGATGGCTGAGCAGGTTCGCCAGTCCCAGGCAGGCCGGCTGCAGGCGCTGCAATTGCTCTCCGCCATCGCCGACAGCTCGGAAGACGCCATCTTCGCCAAGGATCTGGAGGGCAAGTACATCCTGTTCAACCGGGCAGCCAGCCAGTTTGTCGGCAAGTCGGCCAGCGAGATGCTGGGCCAGGATGACACGGCCATCTTTCCCCCCGATCAGGCGCGCATGCTGATGGAGATTGGCCGCCAGGTGATTGCCAGCAACCGGGTGCAGACCCAGGAGGAGTTTCTGACCCTGCCAGGCGGTGAGCGGGTGTTTCTCGCCACTAAGGGGCCGCTGCAGGGCAGCGATGGCGAGGTGATCGGTATCTTTGGCATCTCCCGCGACATCACTGATTTCAAGCGGGCCGAGGCGGGTCTGCGCGAGCGTGAAGGGTTGTTCCGCGCCCTGGTGGAGCAATCCCTGGCCGGCATCTACATCATCCAGCAGGGTCAGCTCTGCTACATCAACCCAGGTTTTGCCCGCCTGTTCGGCTACGGCTCGACCGCGGCGCTGCTGAAGATTGGCTCCCTGCCAGCCCTGGCCAGTGCCAAGGACAGCGCCAGAGTGGCCGAACAGCTGCAGCGCTGCGAGCAGGAAGACAGCGAGATCCACACCCGCTTCACCGCCCTGCATCACGATCACCAGAACATCGAGATGGAGCTGTACGGCCGGCGCGTCGACTACCGTGGCCAGCCCGCCGTGCTCGGCCTCTTGCTGGACATCACGGAGCGGGAGCAGGTCGAACAGGCCCTGACCCGTCAGGCGAGCGAACTGCGCCAGCAAAACAACGAGCTGGAGCGGTTCAACAAGGTGATGGTGGACAGGGAGCTCGCCATGCTGGCCCTCAAGCACAAGATCAATGAGTTGTCGCTCCAGCTCGGAGAGCAGCCCCCCTATCCGCAGGCCCCCACTCCGCCGGAAGAGTCCCTATGATGAACTGGTCTTCGCTGTGGCATATGCGCCCCACCAAACAGCGCTGGGGCGTCTGCCTGCTGGCACTGCTGCTGCCCGTCCTGATGCTGCAGATCCGGGTCCAGCTGCCCATCGCCTTTGGCGAGCGCCCCCTGCTGGTGCTGTTCATGCTGCCCATCATCGTCTGTGCCCTGCTGGGGGGGCTGTTGCCCGGTCTGCTCTGCACCCTGATGAGCGGCCTGCTCACGGCCTACTTCGTGTTGCTCCCGGTCCACGAGCTGCGCATCGGCTCCGGCCAGGATCTGGTGCAGTGGGGCATTCTGGAGGTCAACGGCATCCTCATCAGCCTGCTGAGCGCCGCTGTGCACCACTCCCGCAGCCGGGAGACCCAGCGCTGGCAAGAGTTGGCCAGCATCCAGTCCCGTCTGCAACAGAGTGAAACCCGCTTCCAGGCCACTTTCGAACAGGCTGCGGTCGGCATTGCCCTGGTCGCCCCCGACGGCAAGTGGCTGCGGGTCAACCAGCGGCTGTGCGACATGGTGGGCTACCAGGCCGACGAGCTGATGGGGATGACCTTTCAGCAGATCACCCACCCGGACGATCTCTTCATCGACCAGACCTATGTGACCCAGATGCTGGCCGGCGAACGCCAGCAGTACACCCTGGAGAAGCGTTACCTGCGCAAGGGGGGCGAGATCCTCTGGATCACCCTGACGGTGGCACTGGTCAAAAACCTCAAGGGGGAGCCCGACTACTTCATCTCGGTGATCGAGGACAACCAGCAGCGCAAGGAGGCGGAGGAGGCCCTGCGCCGCAACGAGGGGATCCTGCGTGAATCCCAGCACCTGGCCAAGATCGGCAACTGGCGCTGGCACATCGCCGATGACAGCCACTTCTGGTCGCCGGAGATCTACCGCATCTATGGCCGCGATCCCTCCCTGCCCCCTGCCATCTATCCCGAAGTGAAGAAGTATTTCACCCAGGAGGGGTGGCGAACCATTGCCCAGTCGGTCGAACGCTGCCTGCAGGATGGTCAACCCTACGAGTGCGATGCCGAGGTGTATCACGAACATGGCGACCCCGCCTGGATCATCGCCCGGGGGGCGGCGCTTCGAGACAGTGAGGGGACCATAGTCGAGCTTTACGGCACGGTACAGGACATCACGGAGCGCAAGCTGGCCGAGCAGCAGTTGCTGCACAACCAGCAGATAGCGCTCGATACCCAGCGCCGCGCCCGACTGGCGGCGCTCAATCTGATGGATGACGCCATCAGCGCCCGCATCCGCGCCGAGACCACCAGCAGCGCCCTGCGCGAGAGTGAACAGCGGTTGCTGCTGGCCCAGGAGGGGGCGCACATCGGGATCTGGGAGTGGAACATCCAGAGTGGTCGCCTCTACTTCTCCCCCGAGTGCGCCCGCCTCTATGGCCGCAGCGCAGAGCAACTCAGCGAGATCCACACCTGGCAGCGCTGCCTGCACCCGGACGACAAGCCGCGCATCGACAAGCTGCTGGCAGACCTTCCCGCCGGCGGCAAACCGGTGGAGCTCGAGTTCCGGATCCTGCTGCCCAACGGCGAGGTGCGCTGGCTCAGCAGCAAGGGCAGCGTCTATCGGGATGCCCAGCAGCGCCCGCTGCGCCTGCTCGGCATCCATCTGGACATCACAGAGCGCAAACTGGCCGAGCAGCAGCTGCGCCAGCTGTCGCTCGCGCTGGAGCAAAGCCCGGACGGCGTCTTCATCACCGATACCCAGGCCCGCATCGAGTATGTCAACGTCGCCTTCCTGACCACCAGCGGCTACCAGCAGAGCGAAGTGATCGGCCAGACCCCGACCCTGCTGCGCTCCGGCCTCACCCCCAGGGCCACCTATATCGCCCTGTGGGACGCCATCAAGCGCGGCCAGCGCTGGCACGGCGAGTTCATCAACAAACGCAAGGACGGCTCCCACTATCATGTGCTGGCCACCGTCTCCCCCATCCGCCAGGAGAACGGGGTAGTGACCCACTACGTGACGGTACAGGCCGACATTACCGAGAAGAAGCAGCTCGGCGAGGAGCTCGATCAGTACCGCTACCACCTGGAGGAGATGGTTGACGAGCGCACCCTGCAACTGGCCCAGGCCCACCAGCGGGCGGAGAGCGCCAATCGCGCCAAGAGTGCGTTTCTGGCCAACATGAGCCACGAGATCCGCACCCCCATGAACGCCATTCTGGGGCTCACCTATCTGCTCAAGCGCGACACGCCGGATCACACCCAGCAGGAGCGGCTGGAGAAGATCGACAACGCCGCCCAGCATCTGCTCACCATCATCAACGACATTCTGGATCTCTCCAAAATCGATGCCGGCAAGATGGCGCTGGAGCAGAGCGACTTCTCCCTCACCGCCATGCTGGACAACGTCAGCGCCCTGATGAGCGAGCAGGCCCGCGCCAAGGGGCTCACCATCATAGTCGACATCGGCGACACCCCGGCCTGGGTGCACGGCGACATCACCCGCCTGCGCCAGGCGCTGCTCAACTACACGGCCAATGCCATCAAGTTCACCGAGCAGGGCTCGGTCACCCTGCGGGTACGACCGGAGCGCCAGCTTGGCAACGACTATCTGCTGCGCTTCGAGGTGGAAGACACCGGCATCGGCATCAGCCCGGAACAGACCGAGAAGCTGTTCCAGGCCTTCGAGCAGGCGGACGTCTCCACCACCCGCAAATATGGCGGCACCGGGCTGGGGCTCGCCATCACCAGCCGGCTCGCCACCCTGATGGGCGGGGATGTGGGGGTCAGCAGCACCCTCGGCAAGGGCAGCTGTTTCTGGTTTACCGCCCGCCTCTCGGCAGGCCAGGGCGAGCCGCAACAGCCCGCCCGGCTGGAGCAGACGGTGCAGCAGGCTCTCTTTTTCGCCAGCCATGCCAGGGTGCTGCTGGTGGAGGACAACGCCATCAACCGCGAGGTGGTGCTGGAGCTGCTCGGCAACAGCGGCCTGGTCATAGAGACGGCGGTGAACGGCCAGGAGGCGCTGGAGCGCGTCAGTCAGCACCCCTTCGATCTTATCCTGATGGACATACAGATGCCGCTGATGGATGGCTACAGCGCCACCCGCGCCATCCGGGCGCTGCCGGGTTGGGATAAGGTGCCCATTCTGGCGCTTACCGCCAGTGCCTTCGAAGAAGACAGAAGGGCCTGCGAGTCCGCCGGCATGAACGACTTCATCGCCAAACCGGTCACCCCGACCCGCCTGTTTGCAGCGCTGCAACAGTGGTTGCCCAACAGCTCAGCCGCCAAACCCGCTTATCAACGCCGGGCCAACGATCTGCTGATCGGCCCCCTCGCCCGCCTGCAAGGGGTGCCCGGGCTCGACCTGCAGCAGGGGCTGGCGGTGTTGCAGGGCAACCAGAACAAGTACGTGACCCTGCTGCGCCACTTCGCCAGCGAACACAGTCTGGACATGCAGCAGCTGGCCGCTCAGCTGCAAACCGGTGACAAGCCCGCCGCCACCCGGCTGGTTCACACCCTGCGCGGGGTTGCCAGCACCCTGGGGCTGGTCGAGCTGGCCGCGCTCTGTCAGCAGCTGGAGCAGGCCCTTGCCAAAGGAAACCTGGTCCCGGCCGAGCTGATGATGCCCATCGAGCGCCACCTCTCTGAGCTGCTCAACCTGCTGGGAGAGGAGGAGCGCCTGGTCCCCGCCACCTCGACACCCCTTGGCGGCCAGTGGCAACAACCGCTGCTGCGTCAGATGGAAGATCTGCTGCTGCAAAGCGACACCGCCGTGCTGCCGCTGTTCGAGCAGTATGCCGCCCCCCTGATGCTCACGCTGGGCGCCCAAGGCGAGACGCTGGCCCGTCAGCTCAAGGTGTTCGACTTTGATGGGGCCCTGCTCACTCTGCGGGCACTGCTGGCAACGGATGATTCTCATGGGGAACCCCTGGCACGCCAGCCCGATGGCAGCATGGGATCCCAGGGGGCCAACAGGGCAGATAAAGGGTTGAATCACTGAATAAAGTCGTGCATATAGTGGTGTTCCCCCGCGTGAAAACACCGTCCGGATCCGGTCTTTTCTCCCGTACAGGAACCCGCTGTTAAAGCATGCCATTGACATTTTTTCACTCGCCACCGGGCTCTCGGGCCCGTTAGCAACAACGTTAGTTTTAACAGTGCTTTACATGGAGCAACGAGCATGTTGTCAAAGCGTATTATCCCCTGTCTCGACGTCAAAGATGGCGTGGTGGTCAAGGGAGTGCAGTTTCGTAATCACGAGGTGATGGGCGGCATCGTCGAGCTGGCCCGCCGCTACGCCAGCGAGGGGGCCGACGAGCTGGTGTTTTACGACATCACCGCCTCAAGCGATGAGCGGGTGGTGGACAAGAGCTGGGTGATCCGGGTGGCCGAGGTCATCGACATCCCCTTCTGCGTCGCCGGTGGCATCAAGAGTGTCGAGGATGCCCGCCAGATCCTGGAATTCGGGGCCGACAAGGTCTCCATCAACTCGCCGGCGCTGGCCGATCCCACCCTCATCACCCGCCTGGCCGAGCGCTTCGGCGTGCAGTGCGTGGTGGTGGGCATCGACTCCTATTTTGATGCCCAGAGCGGTCACTATCAGGTCAAGCAGTTTACCGGCGACGAGAGCCGCACTCGCACCACCGCCTGGCATACCCTGGATTGGGTGCAGGAGGCGCAAAAGCGTGGCGCCGGTGAAATCGTGCTGAACGTGATGAACCAGGACGGCATGCGCCAGGGCTATGATCTCGAACAGCTCAAGCTGGTGCGCGCCGTCTGCAAGGTGCCGCTCATCGCCTCCGGCGGCGCCGGTGCCATGGAGCACTTTCGCGATGCCTTCACCCTCGCCGACGTGGACGGGGCGCTGGCCGCCTCCGTGTTCCACAAAGGCCTTATCCCCATTCCCGAACTGAAACGCTGGCTGAAAACCGAAGGAGTCGCCATCCGTGAATAATCAAGCTGTAAACAACGACGCATCGCTGGCTGAGCGCCTGGACTGGGCGAAATGTGACGGCATGATCCCCGCCATCGTCCAGCATGCCGCCAGCGGCGAAGTGCTGATGCAGGGTTTTATGACCCGGGAAGCCCTGGATAAAACCCTGGCGACTGGCCAGGTCACCTTCTTCAGCCGCAGCAAGCAGCGCCTCTGGACCAAGGGGGAGAGCTCGGGCCATGTGCTCCAGCTGGTCGCCATCACCACCGACTGCGATCAGGACTCCCTGCTGATCGCCGCCAACCCCGTCGGCCCCACCTGCCATCTGGGCAACCCCTCCTGCTTCGACGGCCACCCCGTGCCGCCCCTTGGCTTCCTGGCCGAGCTCGAGCAGATCCTGGCCGCACGCAAAGGCGCGGATCCGGCCACCAGCTACACCGCCAGCCTCTATGCCAAGGGCACCAAACGCATCGCCCAGAAGGTGGGTGAAGAGGGTGTGGAAGTGGCGCTGGCCGCCATGGCCAAGGATCGGGAGGAACTTATCAACGAATCCGCCGATCTGCTCTACCACCTGACCGTCTTGCTGCAAAACGAAGGGCTGGCGTTGAAGGATGTGGTGCAGCGCCTGCATGAGCGCCACAATAAATAAACTGATAATAAAGCCGGGTTACCCCGGCTTTATTTAGTCAAGATGCACGGCCAGCTCAACTAAATTTTTATACGTTGTTAAACGTCGCTCCAATAGCGACAGCTCCTTTTCTGCCAAAATAGTATTTTCTTCTACAGTCAAATTTCGCATACGCCTAACACAATCTATTGTTAACGAGATAAAACGATTGGAATGTTCATCATCTAAATTCGGATTTAATAGCCCCTCATAAGTTATGACTAAAATATTTTTCAAGGAAATCATATATTCACCATCTTTAAATGGATTTGCATACCGTTCACAATCCACATCCTCAATATAACTTCCTATGGCACTACCTGCTTTTATAAAACATTGAAAATGTTGTTCTTCATATTCACTTGTCAGACTATTGAAACCTTTCAGCTTAGGATGATTATCTGTCTTAGGCATTTTGCCATCCACTACAGATCGATAATCTTCATTGTTTTTTTCACACAGAGAAAACAGGTAAACAAGAAAAATCAGATTTAATGTGCAACCTTGGTAATTGACGATGGACGCGATCGTTCGATCCAACACTTGCTCTGTTTTTCTTAAGCTCAATGAAAAATGATCACAAACAGCTGTCAATACATTTACCAACACTTGGCTATTAGTGATCTCAGGCCATACATTGACATGCTCAAAATGCAATTCTTTATCTACAATTGCCTGCTTAATAAACTCTCGCCGAGAGATACTACCTAACGTAAATCGCCTATGAAAAAATCGCCCCAGATAGCTTTCTGCATCAAAACCATCGCCATAAATGACCTTGATAGCATGCTGTAACTGCTCAGTATCCGTTGCCAAAACAAACACCACGTCCTTAATATCAAAGATATGCTTGATAGTTTCCAACATCTCCACTGCATAAGAGGGGCGGCAGCGATCAAGTTCATCAATCAAAATAAAGGCGGGGTAATCCAAACGACCATGGCCATCCAATTGGTCTAAGTTTGTTGAAACAGCTCCTTCAACCCATTGCCGGATCTCTTGTGTAAGATACTGGATAGATTCATAACGCTCTTTGTGATTGCTGCAAAGCGTATCAACCAGTTTGTCTGCGTCTTCCCCTTCCACAGAAAAGTCACCATCTTCCAGTCCAGCTTTTTTAATGGCTGACTTGAGCACCAATTTCCCGCCGACCTTGAGCAAACCCAATAGCTTGGACTTGATACCATCAGGTACGGTAAGCTTATTTCCAGCAGCATCTCTCAGTTGTTCGATAATCGACGAGATCACCGTCAACAAGGGGTCATCAGAAAAGTCCTGCTGCCAGGCATCGATATAGACGGTGGGATAGTGCTGTTTCAGCTCCATATACCAGCGCTTGATAAACCAGGTCTTGCCCGCCCCCCATTCGGCATTGAGGTTCAGTACATAGTTGCGCTGTTTGCCCTCTGTCGCCAGATAACTGGTCAGAAACTCGGCATAGCGAGCGCGATCCAGCCGATCACCTGCGAGAGTATCCTGCACTCCTTCAATTGTTCCCGGACCACTCCATGCAATGGAATTTTTCCAATCAAATTCTGCACGCGTCATAATAATTTCCTGCCTCGATATTGAGCAGGATATTACCAGAGTGAGCCCCGAAATAATTTGATGAAGATAGAAGTTTGGCGCCATATTGCTCCAGGCAAAATGGCACCAACTTAAAACTTGGGATAAGAGTGGCCAGCTCCTACCCCAGCTGCTGGCGCAGCATAAATTTCTGCACCTTGCCGGTGGAGGTTTTCGGCAGTGGGGTGAAGATGATGCGCTTGGGGGCCTTGAAATGGGCCATCTGCTCGCGGCAAAACTCGATGAGTTCGGCCTGGCTGAGTTCGCGCCCCTCCTTGAGCTTGACGAAGGCGCAGGGCACCTCCCCCCACTTCTCGTCCGGCATGGCGATCACCGCCACCTCGTCCACATCGGGATGGCGATAGAGCACATCTTCCACCTCCAGGCTGGAGATGTTCTCCCCGCCCGAGATGATGATGTCCTTGGATCTGTCCTTGATCTCCACATAACCGTCCGGGTGCCACACCGCCAGATCGCCGCTGCGAAACCAGCCCTCCGCCATCGCCTCGGCGCTGGCGACCGGGTTCTTGAGATAGCCCTTCATCACCACATTGCCGCGCAGCACGATTTCGCCCATGGTCTTGCCATCCCGGGGGACCGGCTCGCCGCTGACCGGGTTGATGACCCGCATCTCCCCCTGCAGGGGTGAGGCCACCCCCTGGCGTGCTTTCAGACGCGACAGCGTGGTGGCATCCTGCCCCTGCCAGCTTCTTTGCGGCTCGCACAGCACGCAGGGGCCATAGGTTTCGGTGAGGCCGTAGACGTGGGTCACGGCGATCCCCATCGCCTCCATGCCGGCGATCACGGTGGCGGGGGGCGCCGCGCCTGCGGTCATCGCCTTTATGGGGTGGTCGAGCCAGCGTTTGAGGGCCGGATCGGCGTTGTTGAGCATGTTGAGAACGATGGGCGCGGCGCAAAAATGGGTCACCTTGTGCTCGTGCAGCGCCTCATAGATGGCCGCCGCCTGCACATGGCGCAGGCAGACACTCACCCCTGCGGTAGCTGCCAGCGTCCAGGGGAAGCACCAGCCGTTGCAGTGAAACATCGGCAGGGTCCAGAGATAGACGCTGTGCTTGGGCAGCTCCCAGGAGAGCACGTTGTTGACTGCATTGAGGTGGGCGCCGCGATGGTGATAGACCACCCCCTTGGGGTTGCCTGTGGTGCCGGAGGTGTAGTTCAGGGAAATCGCCTGCCACTCATCTTGCGGCAGCCAGCCGGGCTCATCCCCATTGCCCTCTGCAAGAAACGCCTCATAGTCGAGGTCGACGACCAGCTCCCCCTCCCGATAGAGGGGATCGTCGATGGCGATCAGCAGCGGCTGGTTCTCGACAAGTGCCAACGCCTTTTGCACCAGGGCGCCAAACTCCCGGTCTACCAGCACCACCTTGCTCTGGGCATGCTGGAAGATAAAGGCCATCGACTCGGCATCGAGCCGGGTGTTGATGGTGTTGAGCACGGCGCCGCTCATGGGCACCCCGAAGTGGGCCTCGAACATGGCCGGGGTATTGGGGGCGACGATGGAGACGGTATCCCCCTCGCCGATGCCGCGCAGGCGCAGGGCCGAGGCCAGCTGGCGGCAGCGTCGCTCGGTCTGGGTCCAGCTCTGGCGCAGGGGGCCGTGGATCAGCGCCGGATAGTCGGGATAGACCCGGGCGGCCCGTCCCAGAAAGCTGATGGGGGTCAGCGCCTCATAATTGGCAGGATTTTTTTCCAGATCGCGCTGATAGATGTTCTGCTCTGTCATCGGGTTCCTTCCTCGCAGGTAGCAAAAGCGGTGCGCTCCCGGGAGCGCCGGCAACCACGTCTGGCGTCCTGCCAGAGGGTGCTCGTATCGGGGATCACAGCCTAGCGCGAGGTGGTGGCCACAGGTATTAGCAAAACGTCTTAGAGGCGCTGCGCCGGCGACGCCAAGCTGACCGAGCTGCATGTCGGTGCCTGTTTTTTCAGCGACAAATGTCGACGGCCAATATCCTCGGCATAAAACCCGGCAAATAATGAATATGCTGATGCTTGCATGCAAACTGGCCATATCGGGTTGCAGGCTTGCCGATATGGATATATTTACAAACAATGCCAGCTGGATATTTATGGCATAAGCAAGCACATCGGTTTATTGCCAATAAATTAATGACATATTCCTCATGAAATATATTTTGTGACGGTTTCCATAAAGCAGGCCCGCAGCGCTGTTCATGCTTCCCCTCGGCGGGTTATGGTTTCTTGGTGAAACAATCTACCGGATGTTCAATATCAGGCCAGATTTCTCGCCATACGATGCGCCACAACCAGTGAATTTGCGCACTCATGCTGCATGACGAAGGAACCCTATCGACCCGATATTCCGCCGAGCCCGAACCTGCTTTACCGAGGAGCATTTTATGTGTGCCGAGCCGAATAACCAGACCCGCAGACAATTTCCCACCGCGTTTACCATCTTGTTTTTGATCATGTTGTTGGCCATCGCCCTCACCTGGATAATTCCGGCGGGCGCCTATGCCAAGCTCTCTTATAATGCCGCCAGCCATATGCTGACCATCAACACGCCGCAAGGGGAAACCCGGCGAGTGCCCGCCACTCAGGATGAGCTGACCAGACTCGATATCAATATCGGGGTGGAGCAGTTCGTCAACGGCACCATCCGCAAGCCCATCGCCATCCCCGGCACCTATGAGCGGCTGGCCCAGGCGCCGAAGGGGCTCTCCGACGTGGCGGTGAGCATGGTCAAGGGCACCATAGAGGGGGCCGACATCATCGTCTTCATTCTGGTGCTGGGCGGGCTTATCGGCGTCATCAACAAGACCGGTGCCTTCAATGCGGGGCTGGTGGCGCTATCGCGCAAGACCCGCGGCAACGAGTTCCTGTTTGTGGCGCTGGTCTGCTTCGTCATGGCATTGGGGGGCACCACCTGCGGACTGGAGGAGGAGGCGGTCGCCTTCTATCCCATCCTGGTACCCATCTTTCTGGCGCTCGGCTATGACGCCATCGTCTGCGTGGGGGCCATCTTCCTTGCCGCCTCCATGGGCACCACCTTCTCCACCATCAACCCCTTCTCGGTGGTGATCGCCTCCAACGCCGCCGGCATCCCCTTTACCGAGGGGCTGAGCGTTCGCGCCGTCGGCTGTCTGGTGGGTACCCTGGTGGTGATCGGTTATCTCTACTGGTATTGCAAGAAGATCAAGGCCAACCCCGCCTTCTCCTACACCTATGAGGACAGAGAGAGCTTCCGGGCCCGCTTCCTGAAAGAGGGCTCCCTCGATGAAGGGGTCCCCTTCACCCTGCGCCGCAAGATCATCCTAACCCTGTTCATCCTCGCCTTCCCGCTCATGGTGTGGGGTGTCTCCATGGCTGGCTGGTGGTTCCCGCAGATGGCGGCCTCCTTCCTGGCCGTCGCCATCGTCATCATCTTCATCTCCGGCCTCAAGGAGAAAGAGGCGGTCGAGGCCTTTACCCAGGGGGCGTCCGAGCTGGTGGCGGTGTCCCTCATCATCGGGCTGGCGCGGGGGGTCAATCTGGTGCTGGATCAGGGGATGATCTCGGACACCATACTGGCCTATGCCTCCAGTCTGGTGGCCGGCATGCACGGCGCCGTGTTCGCGGTGGCCCAGATGCTGGTGTTCACCCTGCTGGGGCTGGTGGTGCCCTCCTCTTCGGGGCTGGCGGTGCTCTCCATGCCCATCATGGCGCCGTTGGCGGATACCGTGATGATCCCGCGCTATATCGTGGTGTCGGCCTACAACTGGGGCCAATACGCCATGCTGTTCCTGGCCCCCACCGGGCTGGTGCTGGTCACCCTGCAGATGCTCGGCATCCAGTTCAACCAGTGGGTCAGGTTCGTGCTGCCCATGGTGGGCTTTGTGCTGGGCTTCGGCGCCCTGATGCTGGTGGCGCAGGTGATGATGATCTAGCGTACATGGCCCCCGCCCCGGCGGGGGTCATGCCTTATCCAAGGCGCAGCTCTGAGGGAACTAGTGGCGCACCCTGTGCTGCTGGCGAAAACAGAAGAGCTTGAGGCTGATGTCGGCAAGGTCGGCAGGCAGCTCCTGCGCCGTCTCGCAGAGGGGTTGATAGAGAGAGTCCAGCAGCCGCTGGGCTTGTTCCCGGGTGATGATGCCGGCCTGCACGGCCGGTTGTATCCATCTTGGCAGCATCGACATATGAACCCCCTTGCTGACCGGATGACCGCAGCCGAATCTGGCCTGACTGCGGGTGGCGCCTGCCGGCTCACATTGCTGCGGGCCGCCAGAGACGCGCGATTGATCCTCTCTGCCAACAGAGCAAGCATAATGCTTGCCGTGATCTGTTATCGGCCACCAGCCATTCTGGCAACAGTGATTTATCAAGCGGTTGGCGCACCCTGACGGGTCCTTGTTGACGACGAGCCCCCCTTGTTTGCCACTGCGCCAGTCGGCAGCGGCAGAAGCTTGGCGCAAAATGGGAAAACAGGCCCAGCTGAATCGCAAAATGCCACTCGCAGATCGCTTTTTCTCCCTTCACCCCGCCTTTGTCGCCAAAGCCCGACACCTTTTTGGCGAGGCACTTTTCGGTGCAGTCAGGGGCTGTCGTGCCCGCACGGGCTTTGCCTTGTGCCTCCTTGCCCTTGTGCCAAGATGAGCGCAAGCAAGAGACGCATCCCGTGATGCATTTGAGGAGAAGAGAAAATGAACAAATCCATGTTGGCAGGAGTCGGGATCGGTGTGGCCTCTGCGCTGGCCTTGTCAGCCGCCGCCAGCGGATCCCTGTTTTCATCACAGCCTCAGTTCGCCGAAGTGCTGGCCAGCAAAGCGGTGACCGAGACCATCAAGACCCCCCGGCGGGAGTGTCGCAACGTCACCGTGACCCACCGCAAACCGGTGCAGGACGAGCACAAGATCCTGGGTACCGTGGTCGGCGCGGCGCTGGGCGGCGTGCTTGGCAACCAGTTTGGTGGCGGCAACGGCAAGAAGGTGGCGACCGCCGCAGGTGCCGTGGCAGGCGGCTACGCCGGCAACCAGGTGCAGGGCAACATGCAGGCCGGTGATACCTACACCACCACAGAGCAGCGTTGCAAGACGGTGCAGGAGAGCAGCACCCGCACCCTGGGCTATGACGTCACCTACCGCCTCGCCGGTCAGGAAGGGGTGATCCGCATGAACAAGGCCCCCGGCACCACCATCCCGGTAAAGGATGGCAAGCTGGTGATCGACGGCTCCCAAAGCGGCAGCTGATCCCGTCGGCTGGTCCCGCTCAGAGGCCCATCCTGGTGATGGGCCTCGCTGTTTTTGCCGCTCTTGGCCGACAACAGAAACAACAGAAAGGGGCCCGCAGGCCCCTTTTCATATTGAGAAGTCATCCTCAGTGGCGACCGAAGGGCCACCAGGACTTGTCGTTGTCCAGAATGTCGACCCGGGTCTCCTGCAGGTTGCCCGGCTGGCCACCCTGCAGCGCGGCCAGACTCACCTTGAACTGCTCGGCGGGCTCGACAAACCAGTCATCGATGATCAGCACCTTGACCGACTTGCTGCCCCCCTCGCCCGCGGCCCAGCTCACGGTCTGGCTGAACCAGGGCAGGAAATCCAGCCCCCAGTGCGCCGTGACTCCGTCAAGGGCCACCCTGGCCCGGGCCGGCTTGCTCAGATCGCCGCTGCGCACCAGCGGGATCTCGGCAAACCACTGCCCCTCGTTCACCGTCATGCTGGCACGCGCCAGCGAAATGGTGGACGGCGCCAGCTTGTCCTTGATGGTCACCAGGGTCTGGTGCTGCTCGCCCAGGGTCGCGCCGCTCGCATCAAACAGCTCCAGGGTAAAGGTCTCGTCCCCCTCGTGCAGGGTGTCGCTCTTCACCGGGATGCTGATGGTCTGGCTGTCGCTCTGGCCAGCGGCCCAGTGCAGGGTGCCGGTGAGTGGCGCCACGTCGCTTGCGTCCGCGCTGCCGTAGGCAATGCGATAGCTGACGCTGGCCTCCCCATAGCTGCCGTCACGGCGCGCCACGCTCAAGGTCAGGGTGTTGCCCTCCTCTACATTCGCAGCGGCGCTCTCGAGGCTCAAGACCCCGGCGGGCGGCAGCGGGTACTGGATGGCCACCAGCACGGGATCGTGATCCGAGGCGCTGAAGGGCCCTTCGGATTTCGCCAGCTGGCCGCTGTACTTGCTGCCGTACTCGAAGAAGTTGCTCTCGGCGGAGTTGATGTGCCAATCCTCGATGCCGATCACCTTAGCCGCGAGGCTCGAGTTTGCCAGGGCGTGATCCAGGTTGCCGAGCTCCCCTTCATAGCTGTAGGAGTAGGTGTCGGTGCCGTGGAAGCGGGTGTTGAGGTTCACCAGACCATACCCCTTGCCAAGGGCGCTGCCGCTCTCCTCGAAGGGCTGGCCCGCCAAGGTGGTGAAGGAGGCGCTCATGATCTGGCGCGATTGAGCGGCCGGATCATAGTCGGTCAGCACCCGGATGGGATCCTCCATGCCGTAGGCGTTCATGTCGCCGATGAGCAGCAGATCCCCGGCCAGATCCTTGAGGCTCTCACCCAGCACCTTGGCGGCGGAGACTCGCAGCGCGTTGCAGTGGCCCTGGCCATCCAGCGGATCGGCGCTGGCGTAGTCGGGGTAATCCTCGAAGCAGGCGGAGCCCTTGGACTTGAGGTGGTTGACCACCAGGGTCAGCGGCGCATCCCCCTTGGGCGAGCTGAAGCGCTGCACCAGCGACTCGCGCATCCCCTGATTGATGGTCACCGGCTTGCCGCTGGCGTCCTGCGCCTCGGCCTGCTGCACCGGTAGCGCGATGAGACTGGCGGCCCCCTCCGGGGTCACCTTGGCGGGCCGGTAGATGAGCCCCACCGTGATGGCATCGGTGCCTATCGGCTTGCCATCCGGCGAGGCAATCCAGCGGTAGTGATCCGCCTCATCCGGCAGGGCGGCGTTCAGGGCCGCCACCAGGTTGGCGATGGCGGAGTTGTCGCCGTAGCCGTTGTTCTCTATCTCCATCAGCCCCACCACGTCGGCGTTGAGGCGGGTGATGGCGCTGACGATCTTGGTGCGCTGCAACTCGAACTCCGCCACCGTCAGGGCGCCCCGGTTGCTGCCGGTGGGGTTGGCATCGCCCCCCACGACCGTGGTGAAGAAGTTGAGCACGTTGAAGCTGGCGACCCGCAGATCCCCCGCCTCGGCGAGTTCGGGGGTTTCCACCCGATCCCAGCCACTGTGATCTATCTGGCTTGCATCAATGCGGTTGCTGGCCACCAGACGGAACAGGTTGTAGGAGTAGCCAAGCGCCCCCTCCAGCCCGTTGAGCTTGTCGCCGATGCGCAGGTAACCGTCCTCGGCGTTGAAGCCGGGGAACCAGGGCAGCACGCCATCCGGCGCCTTGGCGTCGGTCTCCACCACCAGCTGGTTCTGCTGGTTGCGCAGGGCCCAGTTGCTCGCCTCCTCGCTCATGGCGGCAAACTTCTGGGTCGACTTGATGAGCGGCGCGCCATAAGCCAGCACCAGGTTGTTGCGCTTGCCGTCGTAATCAAAGCTGAAGTTGCGGGTCACCACCAGGCTGGATTCGGGCACCAGTCGCACCTGCATCCCCTCGTGACGCTCCAGCAGCTGGCTCAGGCTCTCCCCCGCCACCGGCACCAGATCCACCGCAGCCGGAACAGCGCCTTGCGGCCGAGTCACCACCAGCTCGTCGGCGTTGATCTGGGTCTGGTTGAAATACTCTTTCACCTTGCCCGAGACGCACACCTCGGCCCCCGGCACAACGGCGGCGTTGGCCTTGGTGCTATAGACAAAGAGGCCGTCGGAGGTGGCCGGATCGCCGTCCCCCTGCTCATCCTGAATGAAGAAGCCCTTGTAGAGGCCGCTCACTACCTGAGTCACCACACCGCGGGTGGCATAGGCCTGCTCCGATTCAAACTTGCCGGCCGGCACCAGCGGGCTGCTGGTGCCTGGGCCCTGAATGGCGGGCACCGGCACCAGGCTGTCCACCGGGCAGACGAAGGCGGGCGGCTGGGTGCCATCGCAGGGGCCATCGCCGCTGCAACCCAGGCCACTGGCGTCATCTTTCGGGGCGGCCACGTATTCGAGCGCCGGATCGAAGGGGGCGGTTGCATCAGTCCGGCCTGTGGTGACGGTGGCCTTGCGGCGCAGGGTCATGTCCAGAGTCGAAACGTTGCCGGAGACCCAGGCCGTACCCGGATCCACCCCCACCTGGCCGAAACTGTCGATTATCTCGCTGCCGCGATAGAGCACCAGGGCATCGTCACCGTTGAACACCAGGTTGCCGCTGGTGCGGTTGGCCTTGGCCAGGATCTCGCTGCTGGCGGAGGGGTTGGCCAGCACCAAAGTGGCCCCCGGGGCCAGCGTGCCTTGCAGCGCCAGGCTGTTGGTAGGTGATTCGCTGATGGGTTTGCCGTTGGCGTAGAGCGCCAACCGGTATTGGGAGAGATCGACGGCGTCGCTGCCGAGGTTGCTCAGCTCCACCGCCTTGTTGTTGCCCGAGCCTTCCAGGTATTCGCTGATAAGCAGCTGTGCCTGTGCCTGTCCCGCCAGCGCCAGCCCGACGGCCAGCGCTACCAGAGAGTGTCTTCCTGACATGCCAGTTTCCTTTTCTTTTTGACGTTATGTTTTGCGCCCCGCCAGGCGGGCCGCAGCACCTTGTTACGATTCTGATTGAGCATCATGGCGGCCTCGGCCAACCACGGCGCCTACTCTGCCCGTTTCGGCGCAGGGCCGCCGCGAGCTGGCTAACAATTACAGAAAAATGTTGCGGTCACGTGACGAAAAAGGGGCTTTTTTTCAGCCCCCTTGCCGTTATTTTCCGTTATTTCCCGCCCACCGGTATTTGCTGTCGCCAATATGCAAAAGAGGCGCACAAGATGGCGACACAAGTTGACATAGTGCGTAAAAACAGTCGCTTGCCATTTCCAGGCCGCTGCGCGGACCAGGCTGTTCATTATTTGTGCTGACAGCCCGGCAGTGCAGTATGCCTGTTCCCCAGTGCCCGCCCGAAATAACGGGATGCGTGTTTGACCGGCGGGGTGAAAATAACCCTCGCGGCCTATTTCAGCCGCTGTCACCTCGCTGCCGAATAACGGCTTGAGAAGCTAATCGAGGGGCGACCCCATCACCCCTTGCAGCACTTCTTCACCGCCCGCACCACGTTCTGATAACCGGTGCAGCGGCACAGATTCCCCGACAGGCCGCGGCGGATCTCCGCCTCGGTCAAGGGTCGGCGATCTGTCTTGTCGAGCAGGGCGGCGCTCGCCATCACCAGGCCCGGGGTGCAAAAACCGCACTGCACCGCCCCCTCGTCGATAAAGGCCTGCTGAACGTCGGAGAGCTCACTCCCTTTACGTTCCCCCTCCACGGTGCGGATGGACTTGCCATCGGCCCATACCGCCAGATAGAGGCAGCTGTCGAGGGCCACGCCATCGACCCGCACGGTACAGGCGCCGCACTCGCCGACGCTGCACCCCTCTTTCACGCTGATAAGCCCCAGCCCGCGCAGGAAGTGAAGCAGCGACATGGTGGGCGACACCGCATAGGAGTAGGGCTTGCCATTGATCTCGCACTGGATCTCCACAGCGGGACAGGTTTGCGGTTGCATCATAGGATCTGGCCTCCGGCCCGTTCGACGGCGCAGGTGACCACCCGCTGCGCCAGGGTTTTGATAAGGTGCAAGCGGAACTCTTTCTCCGCCCGCCAGGAGGAGCGCGGCGCCACATCGGCCACCACCGCCTCGGCAATGGCGGCCAGTGTGGCACGGGTCAGGGGTTGCCCCTCGGCTACAGCTTCCGCGTGAGGGGTGCGCACCGGCGTCGGCGCCGCCACGCCATAGGCCAGCCGCAGGCGCTTGAAGTGACCATCCTCAATCTGGCAGTAGGCGGCGCAGCCTATGGTGGCGATGTCCATGGCCCCTCGCATGGCGTACTTGAAGTAGTGGGATCCCGCATGGGGGTGCGAGTCCGGGGCAAAGTGGAATGCTACCAAGATCTCCGCCGGTTGCAGCGCCACCTTGCCGGGGCCGGTGTGAAAACCGGCGATGGGGATGCGGCGCGTGCCATCGGGGCCGGCGATCTCCAGCTCTGCTTCCAGCGCGACGGTGGGCGCCGCCGAGTCGGCACTGGTGGCGCCGTTGCAGATGTTGCCGCCATAGGTGGCGACGTTGCGGATCTGCGGGCCTGCGATGGTGGCGGCCGCCTCGGCCAGCATCGGCAGGCGGCGCTGCACCAGCTCGTTTTCGATGAGCTCGGTAAAGGTAGTGCCGGAGCCGATGCGAATAGAACCGTCAGCCAGCTCGCTCACCCCCTTGAGCTCCGGCAAGTCGTGAATATCGACGATATGGCGATAGGCGGCGTTGAGGTGATGCAGCTGGATCATCACATCGGTGCCACCGGCCAAGAGACGCGCCTCGGGGTCGGCCTGGCGCAGGGCAACCGCCTCGGCCACGCTGTGGGCCTTGTAGTAACGGGCAATATCAAACATGGCGTTGCTCCTCCCCTGCTCCCTCGCCAATCAGACCCGCCGCGACAAACTCCCGGAACAGGGTTTTGGGGGTGATGGGCAGCTCATTGATGGCGACGCCGGTGGCCATCCTGATGGCGTTACGAATGGCCGGGCCCGGCGAAATGATGGGCGGCTCCCCCAGGGATTTGTGGCCATAGACCGACTGGGGCTCGTAGGTCTGCACGAAGTCGCACTCGAGTTCCGGCAAATCCAGCATGGTGGGGAACTTGTAGTCGAGCAGATTGGGGTTGCGCACCACGCCGGTCTTGGCGTCGATGATCATCTCCTCGAACAGCGACCAGCCGATCCCCATCCCCATGCCGCCGTGCACCTGCCCCTGTGCCAGCTGCGGGTTGAGGATCTTGCCCGCATCGTGCAGGTTGAGGATGCGATTGATGGTCACCTTGCAGAGATCGATATCGACACTGAGATCGACAAAGGTGCAGCCAAAGCTCGGTGGGTTGGTGGTGGTCTTGTGGGAGACCTCCGAGGTGATCTGGCCGCCGATGGTGAGATGGTAATAGGCGTTGACCGACACCTCGGCGACGCTGATCAGCACCTTGTCCGGCGCACCCGCCAGCACCACGTAACCGTCGATCAGGGTGAGCGATCCCACATCCTGATGGCAGAGCTGAGCCGCCAGCGAGAGGATGCGGGCCCGCAGTTGCAGCGCCGCCTGATGGATGGCGGGGGCCGCCACATAGCTCTGGCGCGAGGCGAACGAACCCGGATCGTAGGCGGTGATGTCGGTATCCTGGGTCGAGATGACCCGGATCTGCTCAAACGGAATGCCTAACGTCTGGGCCGCCATCTGGGCAAAGACGGTGTCCGATCCCTGTCCTATCTCGGTGGCGCCGATCTGCAGATTGACGGTGCCATCCTGATTGAGCAGCATGCGGGCGCCGGCAATTTCGACCCCCACCGGATAGGTGTTGGATCCATAACTGAAACACGCCACCCCGATGCCACGGCGCACCCGACTCGCCGGATCCTGCGCCAGACACTCGGCCTTGAGCCGTTCCCACTGGAACTGCTCGCCACCCCGACGCAGACACTCGGGCAAACCCGCACTGTAGATGGTCTTCTGGTTGACCTGATTGACGTCCCCCTCGCGGGCCACGTTGGCGATGCGCACCGCAAGCGGATCCAGACCCAGCTCGGCGCAGGCATCGTCCAGCATGCATTCGAGGGCAAACACCACCTGCGGCGCGCCATAGCCACGCATGGCACCGGCGGTGGGCAAATTGCTGTAGAAGGTTTTGGCGTCATAGCCAAAGGCGCTGCGCGGATAGAGGTAGCTTATTTTGTTGGCGCCGGCGCTGGCGATGGAGTGACCGTGGGAAGCATAGCCGCCGGTGTTGGAGAGCACGTCAAGCTGATACCCCTTGAGGGTGCCATCCCGGTTGATGCCAAGGGTGCCGTCGATGGCAAAGCCGTGGCGGGTACGAGAGGCAAAGAAGCACTCCTCCCGGCTCAAGGTCACCTTGACCGGCACGCCGCCGAGCTTGTAGCTCAAAAACGCCGCCATCGGCTCTTCCAGCACATCCTGCTTGTTGCCAAAACCGCCGCCCATGTAGGGCTTGATCACCCGCACGCTCGACCAGGGCAGGCCGAGGGATTTGGCCACCCGGCTGCGCACAATCTGGGGGATCTGGGTGCTGGTGACGACGATGATGTGGTCCGGCTGATCCATGTAGGCGTAGCAGGTCACCGTCTCCAGATGGCAGTGCTGCACCACCGGCGTCTGGTAGTGCCCCCTGAACTGCAAGTCGGCGGCGGCGATGGCCTGCTCCGGCTCTCCCGCCCGGATCTGGCTCTGGCGCAGCAGGTTGCCGGTCGGGTGGATGGGATAGGCCCCCTCGGCCAGGGCGCTGGCCGCATCCGTCATCACCGGCAGCGGCTCGTAGGTCACCTTGACCAGGGCGGCAGCCTTCTCGGCAACCAGCGGATCGCGGGCCACGACTATGGCGACGCCATCGCCAAAATGGCGCACATGGTCGGTGAGCAGGCGCCGGTCTTTCACGTCCCGCTTGGTCTCATCGAGGGACCAGGCGTGACCGGCGGTGCGAAAACAGGTGGTGGGCACATCCTCGTGGGTGAACACGGCTTCGACCCCGTGCAGGGCCAGCGCTTCGCTGGCGTCGATGGCAAGCACCTTGCCGTGGGCGATATGGCTTCGCACGTATTTGGCGTGGCGCATGCCGAGCATGATGTTGTCGTCGGTGTAGCGGGCGCTGCCGGTCACCTTGGCCTCGGCATCCACCCGCTTGAGCGGTAATCCTATGGACATATGCAAGTCCTTTGTCAGGCAAAAAAAATCAGAACCGGTATAAAAAACAGCAAGATATGCGCCCGTTTCCGGCAAGGCGGGCCAACCGGGGGGCAAAGGCGGCGAGCAAAGGGAAGAAGTGTGAAGAAGATCCCATCCGGCGCCCATCAGGCTCTCCGTCATGGCCGTGGCCGGCCCCGCAGCAGCAGCCCATGGAGGACTCGGCGGCGCCAGTGGTCGGGCGGCGTTATCAATCTGGTAAGCCCCGTTATCAAAATGGTATGAGTTTGGTTTGCGGCGCGGAGCCGGCCAAGAGAGGCTGGCCCCGCGATAGAGAAGGACGCGATGCGGACTAGATGGCCCAGCCGCCGGCGTAGAAGAGCACCAGCGCCAGGGCGATGATGACGGTGCCGACGTTGAGCTTGCGCCACTCCTTCGAGCAGATGCGGCCGATCACCAGGGCGCTGAAGCCCAGCATGATGCCGGTGACTATGTTGCAGGTGAGCACGATGAAGACGGCGCACAGCAGGCCGGACATGGCGCCGACGAAATCATCGAAGTCGAGCCGGGCGACGTTGCTCAGCATCAAGAGCCCCACGTACATCAGCGCCGGTGCGGTGGCATAGGCCGGCACCAGGTAGGAGAGCGGCGAGAGGAACAGCATCAACAGGAACAAGACCCCCACCACGGTGGCGGTGAGACCGGTCTTGCCCCCTGCCGCCGTGCCCGCCGCCGATTCGATGTAGACGGCGGCCGGCGCGGCCCCCACCAGACCGGAGAAGATGCTGCTGATGGAGTCGGCGCTGAGCGCCTTGCCGCTGTTGATGATGTGACCGTCCTTGTCCAGCAGGTTGGCCTGCCCCGCCACGGCGCGAATGGTACCGGTGGCATCAAACACCGCCGTCATCACCAGCGCCAGCACGCTTGGCAGCACCAGCGGCGAGAGCGCCCCCATCACGTCCAGGCTGAAGATGAGGGAGTTGCCCTGCTCGTCGGCGAGGCTCGGCATGGCGAACAGCCCCTGGTACTTGACCGCCGGATCGAAGATGAGGCCGAAAATGGAGATGGCGATGATCACCAAGAGGATCCCGCCCGGAACTTTAAGCTTCTCCAGCCCGACGATGACCGCCAGCCCGATGAGGGACATGATGACCGGCATGGAGGTAAAGGCCCCCAGCGCCACCGGCAGCCCCTCCAGCGGGTTCTTGATCACCAGCCCCACCCCGTTGGCGGCGATCAGCAGCAGGAAGAGCCCGATGCCGATACCGGTGCCATGGGCGATCCCCATCGGCAGGTTGTCGAGGATCCAGCTGCGCACCCCGGTCACCGAGATGGCGGTAAACAGCACCCCCATCAGAAAGACGGCGCCGAGCGCCACCGGGATGGAGATCTGCTGCCCCAGCACCAGGCTGAAGGCGGTAAAGGCGGTGAGCGAGATGGCGCAGCCGATGGCCATCGGCAGCTTGGCCCAGAGCCCCATCAGCAGCGAACCAAAACCCGCTACCAGACAGGTGGCCACGAACACGGCGCCGGGGGGAAAGCCCGCCTTGCCGAGCATGCTGGGCACCACGATCACCGAATAGACCATGGCGAGGAAGGTGGTGAGCCCCGCCAGCACCTCCTGGCGCACGTTGCAGCCTCGCTCGCTGATCATGAAGTAGCGATCGAGCGCGCCGCCGGCGGGCTGTCGTCCCGCCGCCCCCTTGTCCGCAACTGCCCCGTCCATCTCGTTTATCCTGTTTGTCTGGCTCATGGCCGACTCCTTCCTGCATCCCTGAATGTGTCGTGTCGAAATGGCGGTCGGTGCCGTGGATCTCTGCTGCCACGGTCGCCGGCATCATGGGGTTGGCAGACAAGGCAAACGTTTAACTTGCCGTCTAAAAAAAACCGGGCCATTTCACCTGCTGTGGCGGGGCAAGCGCCTCGCCTGTCGTGCGGCGCAGGCACCACGCTGGCCCCTGCTGCCGTGTTCCCGGGGCGAGCATGCCCGCCCCTCTGCTTTGAAAACCGGATCAGCCCCGCTCGTGCACCAGCTGACCATCCACATAGGTGCGGTAGATGGATCTGTCATCCCCCAGGGTCAGCAGCACGAACAGCTTGTCGCGCAAGGTGGTGGAGTTGTCGTAGCGCAGCTGCTGCAGCGGGGTGGCGACCGGGTCGAGCACCACGAAGTCCGCCTCCTTGCCCACCGCGAAGCTGCCGATCTGCTCGTCCAGCCCGAGCGCATGGGCGCCGCCCAGGGTGGCCAGATAGAAGGCCTGATAGGCCGAGAGGCGCTCGCCCTGCAACTGCATCACCTTGTAGGCCTCGTTGAGGGTCTGCAGCATGTTGAAGGTGGTGCCGGCGCCGATGTCGGTGCCCATCCCCACCTTCACCTGCTTGTGCCACGCCTTGTGCAGCTTGAAGAGGCCACTGCCGAGATACAGATTGGAGGTGGGGCAGAAGGCGATGGTGGAGCCGGTCTCCTTCAGGCAATCCCACTCCTGCTCTTCCAGATGGACGCAGTGGGCAAACACGCAGTTATGGCCGGTGAGGCCGTGCTGGTGATAGACGTCGAGATAGCCCTGATGCGCCGGGAAGAGGGATTTGACCCAGGCTATCTCGTCCTTGTTCTCGCACAGGTGGGTGTGCAGGTAGGTGGTCGGGTACTCTTCGCGCAGCCGCCGCGCCATCGCCAGCTGCGCCGGGGTCGAGGTGGGAGCAAAGCGCGGCGTGATGGCGTAGAGCAAGCGGCCGTTGCCGTGCCAGCGCTCGATGAGCGCCTTGCTCTGTTCATAGCTGCTCTCGGCGGTATCGAGCAGATAGTCGGGCGCGTTGCGATCCATCATCACCTTGCCGGCGATCATCCGCATGTTGATGCGACTGGCCGCCTCGAACAGGGCATCCACCGATTCGGGGTGGACGGTGCCGAACACCAGCGCCGTGGTGGTGCCGTTTCGCAGCAGCTGCTTGATGAAGAAGGTGGACATCTCGCGGGCGTACTCGAGATCGTTGTAGCGCCGCTCGGCCGGGAAGGTGTGGCGGTTGAGCCACTCCAGCAGCTGCTCGCCATAGGCCCCCACCATCTCGCTTTGCGGGTAGTGGATGTGGGTGTCGACAAAGCCCGGCACTATCATCTTGCCGCGATAATCCCGCACCCGCACCTGGGCCGGAATGCGATCTCGGCCCTCCTCCCACTGGCCGAACCAGTCGATGCAGCCGTTGCGAATGATCAGCAGGCCATCTTCGATGAGACGGGCATTGGGCTCTATCTCCTCGGGCTGGCTCACCACCCGGGTGATGTCAAAGAAGCTGCCGCGCACTGCCTTGACGGAGTTGTCGTTTTTCATCTCTCAATTCCCTCTAGTTGTTCGTTAGCCGCGATCCACTTGCGGGGCGCGCACCTGGGCCTCCTCCGTCGCCAGCCCCTGTTGGCGGGCGGTGGCCGACGGAGCGGGCCGGGTAGCAAAACGGGTGTCGGGTTTGTCGCTCAGCTGGATCAGCTCTACCGCCTCGGCGGCATTGGCGGCCGCCTTGCGTCTACGGCTCTGGGGCAGCACCAGGTTCATGATGATGGCGGTGATGCCGCCGGCGCAGATGGGGTTCTCCACCAGCATGTAGATCCCCGCCGGCAGCACTTTGAACACGTTCGGGTCATAGGAGACCCCGAGCCCCAGCCCGAGCGAGGTGGCGACGATCAGGGTCTCGCGCCGATCGAAGCCGTGACTGATGATGATGCGCCCGCCGGCGATGGCGATCATGGAGAACATGATGACCATGGCGCCCCCCATCACCGGCGACGGTATGGTGGTGAAGAAGCGCCCCACCACCGGGAAGAGGCCGAGCAGCACCAGGATGACGGCGATGAACTTGCCCACGTGGCGCGAGGCCACCCCGGTCATCTGGATGACGCCGTTGTTCTGGGCGAAGGTGGTGAGCGGCAGGGAGCCGAGCGCCGAGGCGATCACCGACACCAGGCCGTCCGCCAGCACGCCGCCGGAGAGCCGTTTTTGAAACTCGGGGCCCTGGATCTGCCGGTGGGAGACCATGGCGGTAGCGGTGATGTCCCCCACCGCCTCCAGCACGCTCAACAGATAGATGGTGCCGGCCAGCACGAAGGCGTGCAGATCGAAGGAAAAACCGTACTTGAACGGGATGGGCACAGTGATGAGCGGCAGGTTCTCAAGGGCGGAGAAATCCACCATGCCGAGCATCAGGGCCACCGCATAGCCCACCAGCAGGCCGATGGCGATGCCGCTCATGCGAAGCAAGGGGCTCTTGCTGCAGTTGAAGGCGACGATGACGCAGAGCACCAAGAGCCCCAGGCCGATGTTCTCGTATTTGCCGAAGGTGCCGCTGCTCATGGCGGAGAAGCCGCCGCCAAAGTCGATGATCCCCACCTTGATGAGGCTCAGGCCAATCATCAGCACCACCACCCCGCTCACGGTCGGGGTGATCACCCGCTTGAGGTAGGGCAGCACGAAGGAGGAGCCCATCACCAGGAAGGCCCCGACGAAGGAGACCCCGAGCAGGGTCGAGACGATCAGCTCCTCGTGCAGGCCATCTTTTTTCATGGCGCTGCCGAGCGCAATCATCACGGTGACGAAGGAGAAGTTGACCGACTGGATGGAGAGCAGCCCCGAGCCGATGGGGCCGTAACGGTTCACCTGCAGCCAGGTGCCGATGCCGGAGGCGATCATCGCCATGGAGACCAGGTAGGCGGTGGTCTCGGTGGAGAGGCCAAGGGCCCCGCCCACGATGAGGGCCGGCGTCACCATGGGAACAAAAATGGCCAGCAGGTGGGTCACGGCCCCCATCAGGGTTTGGTAAAAGGGAGGTTTGTCTTCGAGCGCGTAAATCAGGTCCGAGTGCTTGCGTGTTGTTTTAGACATCTTGATTGTCCCATCACACAGAATATGGGCGGAGTACTCATTCCGCTGTCAGGTGCTGGGGGCGAGCCTGTGCCCGCCCCTCACCTTTTCTTTTGTTATGCCGACGCTTGTTGCTCCAGCTTGCCCAGTTCACGCAGGATCTGCTCCGGCGTGAAGTGCCACTTGCGCAGCCAGACACCGCAGGCGTCGTGGATGGCGGTGGCGATGGCAGGTGCGGCGCCGTTGACCCCGATCTCCGAGATGGACTTGGCGCCGTAAGGGCCGACCTTGTCGTCACTCGGTACTAGGAAGGCCCGAAAATCGCGCGGAATATCGCCGATCTTGGGCGCGCCATAGCTCTTCAGATCCCGGGTCAGCGGAATGCCCTTGCCGTCGTAGCAGATCTCCTCGGTCAAGGAGTGGCCGATGGCCCGCATGGTCGCCCCGTAGATCTGGCCGAGTGCCAGCTCCGGGTTGATGGGGGTGCCGCAGTCGAGCAGGGCGTAGAACTTGTCGAGCCGGATCTCGCCGGTTCTGACGTTGACCGCCACCTCGGCGAAGTTGGCGCCGTACGGGAAGGCGAGCTCAGAGGTGATGTAGCTGGCGGTGCCCACCAGGATACCGAAGCCGGTACCTGTCTCGGCCTTGTGGGCCAGCTTGGCGAGGCTCACCTCCCCCAGCTTGCCGCGCACCACGCCCGGGAACGCCAGCTCAACATCGGCTACCGGCTCGCCCAGCATGGCGGCGCCGTGGAACAGGATCTTCTCCTTGAGGTTCTCGGCCGCCTTCTTGGCCGCGTTGCCGGAGAAGCAAGTACCTGACGAGGCGTAGGCCCCCTTGTCGAACAGGGCGTGGTCGGTGTCGCCGGAGATGACGTGCACATCTCCGAGCGGGCAGTGCAGCACCTCGGCAGTCAGCTTGGCCACCACGGTATCCAGGCCAGTGCCGATATCGGCGCCACCGGAGTGGACGATAAAGGTGCCGTCAGATTCCAGCTTGACCATGCAGTTGGCCTGATCGATATCCGGGATCCCCGATTTTTGCATGATGATGGCGACGCCACGGCCGATGCGCCAATCCCCGTCCGCGGGTTTGGGGCTGTCCCACTCGATGAGCTCGCGCCCCTGTTTCAGGATGGGCTCAAGGGCGCAGCTGGCCGCGTGGGGCACCGAGGTGGGCATCTTGCCCTCGCCGATGGCCCCCAGCACCTTGAGGATATCCCCCTCGTGCACCCGGTTGTGCTCCACCATGTCGAGCTGATCGATGCCGAGTTTCTCGGCCAGTTCCGCAATGGCCATGGTCAGCGCGAAGTTGCCCTTGGGCGCGCCATAACCCTGATAGGCGCCGGTCGGGCAGATGTTGCTGTAGTAGGTGTTGACGGTAAAGCGCACATTCTCGCACGGGTAGAGCGGCAGCGAGAGCGCCGGGCCGTTGCTCGGCACCGTCAGAGAGTGGTTGCCGTAAGGGCCGGTGTTGGCGCGAAAATCCATCTCGATGGCGGTAATGGTGCCATCTTTCTTGGCCCCCACTTTCACCTTCACCTTGGCCACATGGCGGGAGGTGTTGCTGATGAACTCCTCTTCACGGGTGTAGCGGAAGGTGACCGGACGGCCGGTAACCCTGGTCGCCCAGGCGCACACCTCTTCCAGCAGGATATCCTGCTTGGAGCCAAAGCCGCCCCCTACCCGCTCCTTGATCACATGCACCTGGTGCTGCTTCATGCCGACGATGCGCGCCACCTGACGGCGCACGTGCCAGGGCACCTGGGTGGAGGCGTGGATCACCAGCCGATCCCCATCCATGTAGGTGAAGCAGATGTGCGGCTCGGTCGGGCACTGCTGGGCCTGGGTGGATTCGTAGGTGCGCTCGACAATTTCATCCGCCTCGGCAAAGCCCTTGGCCACATCGCCAATCTGGCCATGGACGCTGGCGGCCAGGTTCTCGTGCGGGCGAGAGCCGATGGGGAAGTTGATGATCATATGCTCGTCGCCACGGCGCACCGAGCAGGCGTTCTGCTGCTCCAGATCCGCCGGCGCTCCGGCCATGTAGACGATGGGCTCGTCGTGCACCAGCGGTGCATTGGGGGCCATCGCCTCGTCTATGCTCATGACCGCCGGCAGCACCTGATACTCGACCTCGATGAGTTTGAGCGCCGCCAAGGCGATGGCTTCGCTCTCGGCCACCACGGCGGCCACCCGATCCCCCACGTGGCGCAGCTTGCGGCCAAACATGCGGCGATCCAGCGGTGACGGCTCGGGGGCACTCTGGCCACCCGGGGTGTAGTAGACATCCGGGCAGTTGAGGTGGGTGATGACATGCACCACCCCCGCCATGGCTTCGGCGCGGCTCACGTCGAGTTTGGTGATCACCGCATGGGGATGGGGGCTTCGCAGCATCTTGATGACCAGCGCATCCTCGGTGACCCTGTCCTCCACGTAGCAGGGTTTGGCCTGCACCATCTTGGCGGCGTCCACTTTCGGGCAGCTCTTGCCGATGTGGCGCAGATCGTCACGAAACTCGGGGGCAATCTGGCACAGGTAATCGGGATCCTTGAGGCGCGAGCTGGCGAGCTCGATGGCCTGATAGAACTGCTGGTAGCCGCCATCGCGGTGAAACAGGCCCGAGAGGGCGTCGTCGATTTGATCACGGGTGGGTTCGGGATGGCGATCAAGCAGGTCGGTGACGATGAGCGCCGCGGCCGGATCGTTGTAGCCGGACTGCACCACGCCCACGTCCACCATGGCCTGCTGCACAAGACTGAGCTGGTTCCAGCTGCCGAGCGACTCGGCGGTGCGCACCTCTGCCCCCTCCAGCTGGGCTGCGATCAGCTGGGAGGCGTTGATCACCTTGCCATTGAAGAGGATGGCGTCGGAGCCGGCAAAGCCGAAGCCGTCGTCGCTGTTGCGCACCGAGTGCATCCGACACTGGTTGAACAGCACCCGCTGGGCATTCTCGCCAGCCGGGGCGATGACGGTGCGCAGGGCACCGTTCAGGGTAAAGTTGAGTTCCATCATGCCTGTACCTCCTGCTGCTGGCACTCCACCAGCAGATCCGCCACCACCACGCCGCTGATATAGCGCTTGTAGGCCACGCTGCCACCGAGATCCGCGCGCGGCGCAATCAGCGCGCTCACCGCCGCCTCCAGCGCCGCATCGTGCAGCTCATGACGCTCCACGTCCCGCAGGCGCATCGGTTGCGGGGTGACACCCGCCAGGGCGACCCGCATCTCGCCAAGGGCGTCGAGGGCCACCGCAGCAGTCATCACCGCCAGGCCGTCGGCGTTGCGGCTGATGCGACGAGTGGCGCAGCGCAGCTCGGGCTCCGGCAGCACCACCCCCAGCACCAGCTCCTTGCGCTGGCCGGCCAGATAGGCATCGATGGGTTGCAGCTGGTTGTTCTCCAGCACCACTACCGCTTCGAGCACCAGCAGCACCGGCAGCAGGGGGGAGTCCTGCTGCTGGCAGGCAATTTCGCCACCGAGGGTGGCCTGATTGCGCAGATGGCGGGAGTAGACAAACCCCAGCGCCTCACACAGGGCGGCCGGGGTACGGGGGTCGTCTTTGAGGGCTTGCAGGGTGACGGTGGCGCCGATGTGGAGCTGGCCGTGCTGCTGCTCAATCTGGCCAAGTCCGAGCTTGTCCAGCGAGATGGCGACCTTCTTGTCGGTGCGGGTCGGGGCGGCGTTGAGCTTGCTGCCGCCCCCCATGTAGACGGCGTCGTTGCCAAAGCGGGCCTTGAGTTCCAAAGCCTGACCCAGTTGCTCGGGTCGGAAGAATTGCTCAATCATGTGTCGTCCTTACTCTTGCTGCCCGCCGCCGGGAAAATCCACAGGGCGGGCAATCCAGTCCAAACGTGCGGAGTGTGGCCTCAGGCCAGCTGATCCATCCGTTGCCACAGGCGGCTCGCCACCTTGCTGGCCTGCTGATAAATGGGTTCGACGTCAAAGGCGAACTCGCGATCCTGATAGACCATGCGCCCCTCCACCATCACGCTGTTGACCGAGGATGAGCCCATGCCAAAGGCGAGATGGCCGCCGAGGTTGCGCGGCGCCAGCGGGGTCGGTGCGGCGTAGTCGCAGATGGTGAGGTCGGCCTTGTAGCCCGGCTCCAGGCGGCCAAATTTGGCGCCGAAGTTGCGTTCCAGCAGGGTGTTGCCGTTCCAGAGGAAGCGGGCAAAGCTGTCGGGCCAGAGTGCTCCGCCGGCATCCTTGTGTTTGAAGTAGGCGAACTTGAGCTCTTCGAGCATGTCGGAGCCGATACCATCGGTGCCGAGCGCCAGATTGCGATACTCCGGCAGGTGCATGTTGTAGCCCACGTGGTTGTTCATGTTGGAGCGGGCGTTATGCACCAGGAAGGCATCACGGCTGTTGAGCAGCTCGATGTCAGCCGGGCTCAGGTAGATGCCGTGGGCGATCAGGGTCTTGCTGTCGATCAGGCCAAACGCATCCAACCGGGCGATGGGCTCCTTGCCATAGTGGTGGTGAGCATGGGCCATGTCGTAACGGTCTTCCGCCACATGGATATGCAGCCCGCGACCGGTGACCTGCAGCGCTTCGCGCAGCATGGCGAGCCCCTCGTCGGGCACGGTGAAGGGTGCGTGGGCACCGATATGGGCTTCCACCAGATAGGGCTCGCTCCCCTTGGCCTTGGCGGCATCAATGGCCTGCGCGAACAGGATGTTCTCCTCCACCCCGGCCTGCAGCTCGGCGAGGCCGCCGTTGCGATCCGTGGTCTCGAAGCAGGTCATGCCGCGCAGGCCCGCCTCCACAAACCCTTTGCGCAGCACATTCAGGGAGCCCTTGATGAAGTTGGGCGAGGCGTGGTGGTCGATCACCGCGCTGCAGCCGCTCTTGATCGCTTCCAGCGAGCAGATGAGGCCGCTGTAGTAGAGGGACTCCTCATCGAGCGCCCGATCGAGGCGCCACCAGAGGTTTTTCAGGGTGGAGATAAAGTCCGGGCAGGGGGCGATGTTGGCCATGATCCCCCGCGACAGGCCGGAGTAGAAGTGGTTGTGGGCACAGACGATGCCCGGCATCACCAGCTTGCCACCCATCTCCCGATAGTTGGCCTGCGGGTAGAGGGCCCGCAGATTGGGCCCCACCGCTTTGATAAGCGATCCTTCGATGGCGATATCCACCCCTTCCAGCACCAGGGTCGGTTCCAGCTGGAGGGCGGTGACGTTCTTCAGAATAAACATGATTGGCTCCTTCGCTTATTCGTTGTTCACTCAGGCCTCGACGGCCCCCAGCAGGTAGTGGTGGTGCGCATGGACATGGCTGATGATGCGGCACATGTCGCCAAGCGCCTCGGGCGCATCCTGGATCCGGCTCTGGGCGTCTATGGTCAGGCGATAGATCTCGCCATCCTGACGCACCCGCAGTTCGCCACCGTCAGCCAGATAGAAACCGGGGTTGCGGCTATTGTCGAAGTCCTCGGGCAGGCTGAAGATGGTGACCTTGTCCTGATAGGGCTTGCCCTGCCACGGGCAGAACTGGGCGCAGTTGCCGCACTCGTTGCAGTAGGCATCCAGGTGCAGGGTCTGGAATTGGTCCTTGAAGCCCGGCACCGCGATGGCGACGTTGGCCCGGTTGGGGCAGACATCCACGCACTTGCTGCAGAGGTAGTTGCACTCGAGGCAACGGTGCGCCTCTTGCGCCACGAAGGCCTCCCGCTCGCCCTTGTCCACCAGGGTGACGGCGATGTTTCCCTTGCGGCGGTAGATCTCGTCCTTGCCCGACGGCTGGATTGATACCTCGGGCTGACTGCCTGCGATATGCTCGCGAGAGAGCACCAGATCCGCGGCGCGGCGGGCACCGCCGATGGCACCGACGATGGAGGATGGGCCGCTCTGCACGTCACCAATCAAGAAGACGTTGCGACGGCTGGTTTCACCAGTCTGGCCATCCACCTTGGGCCAGCCATCGCTGCCAAGAGGAATGCCCATCGCTTTCAATACTTCGCAGTCAGGCTGCTCGCCGATGGCGGTGATCAGGGCATCCATCTGCATCACTTCGGTCTGCTCGGTGGGCACCGGACGGCGGCGGCCCTGTTCGTCAGGTTCCCCCAGCGCCATCATCCGAACTGTGAGCTTGCCATCTTTGTCAAAGCGCTCCGGATTGGTGAGGAAGCAAAAACGTACCCCGTCTTCCACCGCTTCCAGAACCTCCTCGCGATAGGCGGGCATCTCTTTCTCGCTACGGCGGTAGATCACGGTCACATCGCTGACACCTGGCACCTTGAGGGAGGCGCGGGCGCAGTCCATGGCGGTGTTGCCGGCGCCGATCACCGCCACATGGCGACCCAGCGGCAGCCGTTTGCCCTGATTGAAGCTGCGCAGGAAGTTAAAAGACTTGTAAATCCGCTCATGACCTCCTTCAAGGCGCATGCCGCCATTCTTGTCGGCGCCGATGCCGACGAAGACATAGGTAAAGCCCTGGGCGTGCAGCTTGTCGACGGTGAGCGCCGGATCGCAGCCAAACTCGAACTTGACCCCGTGGGCGGCGACAAAGTCGATGTCGTGCTGAATTAGCTCGGCCGGGATGCGGAACTCAGGGATGATGTGCTTGACCACGCCACCGGCATCCGCTTCGCGCTCGAACACGGTGACCGGGTGACCAGCGCGGGCCAGGAAGTAGCCGGCGGAGAGACCGGCCGGGCCGGCGCCAATGACCGCCACCGGGTGTTTGTCACCGCTGCCGGCCGGCTTGTGCCAGCGCGCCTTGTACCCTTCCCAGCCGCGCTCGAGGGCCACTTTTTTCAGCTCGCGGATATTGAGGGGGCTGTCGTAATCGAGACGGGTGCAGTTGTACTGGCACTGGTGATCGCAGATGTGGCCGGTGATGGCCGGCAGGGCGTTGCGCTGGTAAATCAGCTCAAGGGCCGCCACATACTCTCCCTCGCCCATCAGACGAATGTACTCGGGGATATCCTGATGCACGGCGCAGGCGGTGACGCAGGGCGCCACGTAGCAGTCGGTCAGCGGCAGGCCGCCGCCCACTTCGATGCGATCCTCGGACTTCCACTCCTTCTGGGTGTAATCCATGGTGAGCGCCTTGGCGGCCAGGGCCTCCAGCTTGGCGACATCCACCCGGGTCATGGCCCAGCTGTCGGACGCATCTATCTCTTTGAGACACTCCAGCTGGCGCAGGTAGCCACCGGGTTTGAGCAGATCGGTGGCCATGGTGATGGGGCGGATGCCGGTTTCGAAGATCTCGCAGATATTGAACTTGCTGGCACCGCCTGAGTAGGAGATGGGCAACTTGCCATCGAAGGCGCGCGACAATACGGCGGCCACATTGATGGAGAGCGGGAACAGCGCACGGCCGGACATATACATCTCATCACCCGGCAGCGCCCCCTTGCGGTTGATGGTGCCGAGGGTGTTGGTGAGCTTCACCCCGAAGGTGAGCCCCTTCTCGGCCCCCAGCGCCATCAAGCGGGTCAGCATCGCCTTGGCCTGATCCAGCTTGAGGTCGTGATCGAACGACGCTTCGCTCAGACCGATGTAATCAAAGCCGCAGGTATCGAGGATCTCGCGCACCCGCGGGTAACCCAGCAGGGTCGGGTTCAGTTTGACGAAGGTGTTGAGCCCCTTCTCTTCCAGCATGTAGCGGCAGATGGCCTCAATTTCGTTGGGCGGGCAGCCGTGCATGGTAGAGAGGGTGACGCCATGCACCAGCTTGGCCGGGATGCGATCCACCAGCTGTTGCAGGCGAGCGCGCCGCGCCCCCAGTCCCAGCTCGGCGATAAACTGCTCGTCGGCCACGAGGTCTCGCACCACCTGCTGGTACTCGGCAAATTTCGGATTACTTCTTGCATCCATCAGGCTATGGATGAACTGCTGCATCGGTGGCTGTTTGATGCCATCGAGGTTGTAACCCACGCTCATGTTGAAAATGAAGGACTTGGCCTCTCCGTCGAGGCGCGGGTCGAACACCTCCTCCAGCAGATAGAGGGCAAACCAGGCTTTCAGATACTCGTCAAACGCCTTGGGCAGGGTGAACTCGGTAGACCACTCGGTGTTGAAGCACTCGTCTTCAGCATCGATGCAGGGTTTTTCCAGTTCGAGACGGTCCAGGATCTGCACCGTCTTGAGCTCGATAAAGCGCCCGCCGGTCAGCCAGGAGGTAACGATGTTCTGGGCCAGCTGGGTATGGGGGCCGGCTGCCGGGCCTATGGGGGTCTCGCAGGTTTCACCGAACACCTTGATCTTGCGCTCGTCCTGCTTGCGATAGAATTGCGCGGCGGGAATGCCGAAGATGGATTGACTCGCTTTATATTCCGAGAAGATACGGACCAGAAGGTTCTTGAAGGGAACGGGTCGCATAATATCGCCCATGTTGATCTCCTTGCAGCGGCACTGCTCATTGACAGGGTGAATAAATGGGGCCCATCCATAACCACGCATAAAAAGCCCCTTGAAACTGACAAGAGCAACAATCAGGCCAGCGCCGGATCTTTTTATTTTTCAGCCATAAAAACGTGAGGCACCTCCAATTAATAAAACATCGAAAGCCGATACCAGTTTCGACAATGAGAGTGGCTATCAACACCGAATTTAAATAATGGAAACACCGCCCTCACGGCTAAAAATGATCTCACTTTGGCGCGGCGCGCTATCAGTTTGATAAAGAGCGAGGCCGCCGCCATTATCAGGCCGGCCAGGATGATAACGGCCGCTGTCGGCCCCTGATAACGGGTTAGACAAGGGGATAAATATGCAAAGCAAGGCCGGACAAACCCCTGCCAGACGACCAGTTCAGCGCTCGAATGCTTCGTTTGCCAGCAGCGCCTGATAACGCTCCGGGGTGTCCACATCCTGCAGGATGGCGGCGCTCTGCATCTCGATGAATCGATGGGGGTGCGCCAGCAGCCAGCGGCGCACCGAACCCTGTGCCGGCGCCGCCGCCAGCGCCCTGGCAAGGGCTCTGGGCAACAGCACGGGGTGGCCCGCCTCCCCCTGATAGGAGGGAAAGAGGGTCTCGTCCCCCCGTGCCTGCCAGAGCGTGCGGTACACCTCGGGGGGGATGCAGGGCAGATCGCCGTGGCTTATGAAGAGGTGATCGCTGCTACAGGCGGCGAGCCCCGCGCGGATGGAGCTGCCAAGCCCCTGTGCATAATCATGGTTGTGTACCAGCCGGATACGGGGGTGATTGGCGTAGCGGCTGATCAGCTCATCGGCGCGATGCCCCACCACCAGAATGACCCGGTCACACAGCACCAGGGCATTTTTGAGACTCTCATCAAGAATCGTGCTCTGGCGATACGGTAGCATCAATTTCCACGCGCCCATTCGTGATGAGAGGCCGGCCGCCGTAATTAGGCAGTCGCACCGCTCGCGCGAATGCCAGTGCTTCTCACTGACCGCGCCTCTATTTTCATCGGTCGTCGCCATGGCTATTTCATCACCCATTCTGCTCACCTCGCCAAATATCGAGAGTGTATTAAACCCGCTCACCGAAAATATTGATGGGCGTACCACTTTAATTAGTCTTTGCGGCGCCGGGGGGAAAACCAGCACCCTCTTCTGGCTGGCCGACTATTTCCATCAACAGGGCAAGAAGGTGCTGCTCACCACCAGCACCCGGATGTTTCTGCCCGCCCCCTCCCCTCGGCGCACCCTGCTGATCGAGGCCGACCCCATTCGTCAGCTGACCCGCTGCCAGGCACTGCCCGATAAACCGATGCAGCTGGTGCTGTTCAGCCACCTCGATCGGGCCAGCGGCAAGGCGGTGGGGCCGAGCCCCCAGCAGATCGATCTGCTCAAGGGGCAGCAACGCTTCGACATCATCCTGGTGGAGGCGGACGGCGCCCATCACAAGTTATTGAAAGCGCCCGCTTTGCACGAACCTTGCATTCCTCGGCACAGTGATTGGGTGATCGCCATGGTGGGCGGCGCCATGGTGGGCGCCAGCGCCGACCCGGCGCAGATCCACCGCTGGGCCGAGTTCCAGGCCCTGTGCGGGATTGCGGCAGGTGAGCCACTCGACTGGGCCCTGTTTGACCGGCTCATCGCCCACCCCGAGGGGGCGTTCAAGGGCACCCCGCCCGGGGCGCGCCGAGTCTGGTTTATCAATGGCGATTATCAAAATGAGCAGCAGTGGCTGCCCGCCCTGATAAACCTGCTGCAACGCCACCCCGAGCTCCACGCCATCTGGCAGGGGGCCGTGCGTGAACCCGGCGCCATTCACCATGTTTGCTGTCGGCCTGCCCCCGAAGCCGCGCAGTCGCTGACCCGTTAAGGATGATACGAGGTACCTTATGAATCTGTTTGCACACGCTGCCCGACTGGAGCAGGAGAACACCCCCTTTGCCATGGCCCAGATCATCGAGAGCCGGGGCTCCACCCCGCGCCATCAGGCCCAGATGCTGGTGATGGCCGATGGCCGGATCCTCGGCACCATAGGCGGCGGCATGATAGAGCGGCTGGTGATAGAAGAAGCGATGGCCGCCATTGCCGAGCGCAAACCGCGCATCTTCCACGGTCGGATGGCCCGCAACGGCGAACATGCTGTGGGCTCGGATTGCGGCGGCGCCATGTCGGTCTATATCGACGTCTACGGCCTGCGCCCACGTCTGGTATTGATCGGCGCCGGCCACGTCAACCGGGCACTGGCCCATGCCGCGGCGCCGCTCGGCTTTGATATCCATGTGGGGGATTGCTTCGAGGGGAGCCTCAGCCCAGATCGCTTCCCGGCCGGTACCCATCTGGTGCAGGCCGACACCATCAGCGCGGTGATCGAGGCGCTGGCCATCGAGCCCGCCAACTTCGTCATCATCGCCACCAACCACCAGGACAAGGAGGCGCTGGAGCGGCTCATCAGCCGTCCCCTCGCCTATCTGGGGCTGCTCGCCAGCAAGCGCAAGGTGCAGACCTTCACCCAGGCCCTGCGCCAGCAAGGGGTGAGCCAAGAGCAACTGCAGCGGCTGCACGCCCCCATCGGCTACAACATAGGTGCCGAAACCCCCGAGGAGATCGCCATCAGCATCCTCGCCGAGCTGCTGCAGGTGAAAAACGGTAAAGCGGGTGGTCTGATGCAGGATGACGTGCGCCTCAAGCGGGATCAGCTGGTGGTGATGCGTGGCTCCGGCGATATCGCCACCGGGGTGGCGCTGCGCCTCTACCATGCCGGTTTCAAGGTGGTGATGCTGGATCTCGACAAACCCACAGTGATCCGCCGCACCGTCGCCTTCGCCCAGGGGATGTTCGACGGTGAAACCCGCGTCGAAGGAGTGCGAGCCAAGCGGGTGGAGAGCGTCGAGCAGGCGTTCGAGCAGCTGGATCTGGGCGTCATACCGCTGCTGGTTGACCCCGACTGCGCCACCCTTGCCGAACTCAAGCCCCGCTATCTGGTGGATGCCATCCTCGCCAAGCAGAATCTCGGCACCCACAGGGAGATGGCCCCCATCACGGTGGCCCTTGGCCCGGGTTTTGAGGCGGGTCGCGACTGCGATGCGGTCATTGAGACCAACCGCGGCCACCATCTGGGCCGGGTCATCTATCAGGGCCCTGCCCAGCCCAATACCGGCATTCCCGGGGTGATCGAGGGGCACTCCGCCCGCCGGGTGGTACGCGCCCCTGTCGCCGGGGTGATGAAGAGCCTGATCAGGCTCGGCGATCTGGTGCAGGAGGGGGACGTGATCGCCCATGTGGGGGACGCCCCCATCATAGCGCCGCTCTCCGGCATGGTACGGGGATTGCTCAGCGATGGCATCGAGGTGACCGTCGGCTTCAAGATCGGTGACATCGACCCCAGGGGCGAGCGGGCCGATCCCACTACCGTCTCTGACAAGGCACGCGCCATCGGCGGCGCCGTGCTGGAGGCCATGATGCATCTGGCCCAGCGCAGATAAGAGAGTGTTCTTAAAACCAGAAGGGCCCGCCATGATGGCGGGCCCTTTTTATCTCTTTGCCGGCAATCGGCTTAGCCCTGCTTGACCCGGGTCTCCCCCACCACCGACACCACAGAGCGCTTGCCCTTGCGGCTGATAACGATGAGCGCCAGCACGATAAGGGCGATGCCGCTCCCTTCCACCGGCCCCGGGTTTTCCCCCAGCAGCCACCAGGAGAGCAGCACGCCGCTCACCGGCACCGCCAGGGTGCTGAGCCCGGCGATCCCCGCCGGCAGCTTTTTCAGCACGAACAACCAGAGGCTCCAGGCCAGCGCCGTGGCGAAGATGGCGCTGTAGGCGAGCGCACCAAATACATAGGGCTGCCAGTCGATGGGTCGCTCCGGCACCAGGGCCGCCACCAATGCCATCACCAGGGTGGCGTAGATCATCTGCCAGGTGGTGAGGGACATCAGATCCACCGCAGGGTGGCGAGCATACATCCGCTTGGCGATGATGGCGCTGATCCCCCAGCAGATGCCGGAGGCCATGCCCAGCAGCGCGCTCTTCATGGAATCCAGATGTAGCTGCCAGGGCTCGATCACCAACAGCAGGCCGCAGGCCGCCACCCCAACCGCCAGATAGTGGAGCTTGCGCATCCGTTCACCCAGAAAGAGCGCCGCGAAGATCACCACCCAGAACGGCATGGTGTAACTCAGAATGGCCACCTTGCCCGCCCCGCCGCTGATGAGCGCCCACTGGGCCAATCCCACCATGCCGCAGGTCTGGAACAGGGCGATGGCGAGGGTATAGCGAAACGGGGTGGGTTTGAGATAACGGCGGCCACGCAGGCACTGCACCAGCAGCAACACCAGGGATCCGCACAGGCAGCGCAGGGCGGTAAACTCGAACGCCCCCGCGTAGAGCATCACCTGCTTCATCACGATCCAGCTGTAACTCCAGATGGCGGTGAGCAGGACCAATCCCCCCAGCGCCGCCATGTTCAACTTGCTATTCATTGTGCTGCCTTGTTGCTGCGGCCGGTGCGTCCGCCATTCGGGGCGCCATCTTACTCCTCTGCCGTCCCCCTGCCCACCGCAGATAAGAGCTGGCCGGCCCATGCATCCCTCTGCCAACCCCCTGCACCAACCAACAGAAAGGGGGCCTACGGCCCCCAGGTTACAACCTTGCTCGCTCCTACTGGCTTATCAGGGTGCCGGTCTTGCCGGCAATGCCATCGGCGGCCTTCTCCAGCAGGGTGATCAGGGATTTGCGCCCCGCCATGGAGGTGGCGAACGAGAGCGCCGCCTCCACCTTGGGCAGCATGGAGCCTTTGGCAAACTGCCCCTGGGCGATAAAGCTGTTGGCATCGGCCACGCTCAGGGTATCGAGCCACTGCACCTCGGGCTTGCCGAAGTTGATGGCGACCTTCTCCACCGCGGTAAGGATGATCAGCATGTCGGCATCGATGAGCTCCGCCAGCCTGGCACTGGCCCAATCCTTGTCGATCACCGCGCTGGCACCGCGCAGGTGATTGCCCTCCCGCAGCACCGGAATGCCGCCGCCACCGACGGTGATCACCACCTGACCGGCGGCCAGCATGGCAGAGACGGTCTCTTTCTCGATGATATCGATGGGTTTGGGAGATGCCACCACCCGGCGATAGCCGCGACCGGCATCCTCTTTGAGCCGCTCGCCCCTGGCCATCAATACCTCGGCCTCCTCCTTGCTGAAGAAGCCGCCGATGGGCTTGCTCGGGTCGAGGAAGGCGGGATCCTTCTTGTCAACCTCCACCTGGGTCACCAGGGTGGCGACCGGCTTGTGGATGCCGCGCTCCAGCAAGGCCTCGCGCAGGGCGTTTTGCAGGTCATAACCGATATAACCCTGACTCAGGGCCACACAGACCGACATGGGCAGATGGGGCGCCTTGGGATCGTGGCGGGCCGCCACCTCGAACGCCTGCTGGATCATCCCCACCTGCGGGCCGTTGCCATGGGTCACCACCACCTCGTGCCCCTGGGCAATCAGGTCGGCAATGGTGCCCGCCGTGCTCTGCACCGCCTTCATCTGCTCGGGCAGGTTGTTGCCCAGCGCATTGCCACCAAGGGCCAGTACGATTCGCTGTTTCATCTTGTTATCTCCAGTGAGGGGACAAGCCGGCGCGATACCGGCCCACCTTTCGTTGTGCACATAAGCTTGCGGGTCAGCCTGTTTCGAACGGATTGTCAGCCTGCCACCACGGGGCAAGGCGAGTGCAGCTCCGGTGCCAAGGCCGGGTCAAAGGGCGCTCTGGCCAGAAAGCGGCCGTGACCGCGTTGCCCCAGAAACTCGCCATCGCGGGCGACGATCTCGCCGCGGCTCAGGGTCAGCCTGATCCGACCGGGGCAGCGCATTCCCTCGTAGGGGCTGTAGTCACCGTTGTCGTGTAGCGCGGCGTGACGGATCAGTGTCTCGCCACGGGGATCCATCACCACCAGATCGGCGTCAGACCCCAGTTGCAGGTTGCCCTTGCGCGGCCAGAGGCCAAACAGGCGCGCCGGGTTGGCGCTGGTGAGGGCCACGAAGCGCGACGGCGAGATGCGCCCGCCGAGCACTCCGTGGGCAAACAGCAGCAGCATCCGGTTTTCGACCCCAGGCAAGCCGTTGGGGCAGCGGCTGAAATCGCCGCCGGAGAGGGTCATGCGCTGGACGTGGGAGAAGTTGCAGTGATCGGTCGCCACCACGTCGATGTCGCCGGCAGCGATGCCGACCCACAGCTTGTCCTGCTCGCTACGCCCACGCAGCGGCGGACTCAGCAGATAGTCGACCCCGTTCTCCTTGTAATAACACTGCTCATCGAGCAGCAAGTATTGCGGGCAGGTCTCCACCCAGACCGGCTGCCCCTGACGGCGCGCCAGCTTGAGGTACTCCAGCCCCAAGCCATTGGAGAGATGGACGATATAGAGCGGCGCATTGCCCGCGAGCCCCGCCAGATTGATCATCCGGGCGATGGCCTCCGCCTCGCACTCCAGTGGGCGGCTTTGCGGGTGATACCAGGGTTCACAGTGGCCGGCGGCCAGCAGGGCCGCACGGCGCGCCGCGATGGCGGCATCGTTCTCGGGGTGGACGGTGGCAAGCGCCCCCACCTCCTTGAGGCGGGCCAGGGCGCGCAGCACGTCGTGATCACCCAGCTTGTACTGGTAGGTGAGATAGAGCTTGAAGCTGCTGATCCCCTCCTCCTGCACCATGGCGGTCATCTCGTGGAGGATGGCATCATCCACATGCTGGACAACCCCGTGAAAGCTGTAATCGACCACCGCCTGTGTGGCGGCATAGTCGTGATAGCGGGCCAGCTGGTGATGCAGGTTGCACCCCGCCGGGCCAAATCCCATGTGATCGACGATGGTGGTGGTGCCACCACAGGCGGCGGCACGGGTACCGCTGAAAAAGTCATCGCAACTGCGGGCAATGCCGACATCTATGTTGAAGTGGGTATGGACGTCGATCCCCCCCGGCATCACGTAGCAGCCACTGGCATCGATCAGCTCGGTCTCGCCATCGGGCTCGATAGCGGCGGCGCGCTCAAGGATCACCCCGTTTTCGATCAGCAGATCCTGACGATATTCACCCTGTGCATCGACCAGCACACCGTTCTTGATCAGCCGTTTCATCCCCACCACCTCGAACATCCGATCGCTTCAAACAGCAAGGCCCCGCCTCAACACAGACGGGGCACTTGCCACACTTGCCACAGCCGGGCGGCGATGGCAGTCACCGCCCGGCAGACCCCTTACTTGTCCAGCTCGGCCAGATAGAGCATGGGGATCACGGCGTACATGGCGGCGCACTTGACCAGATGCTCCTTCCAGGTCTTCTCGTTCGGCGCGTGGGCCTCCGGCTCTTTACCCGGGCCAAAGCCGATGACCGGGATGCCGTGACGACCCATGATGGAGACCCCATTGGTCGAGAAGGTCCACTTGTCCACCACCGGCGCCTTGTTGAACAGCTGGGTGTACGCCTTGGAGAGGGTTTTGACGGTGATGTGATCCTCTTCCACCTTCCAGGTCGGGAAGTAGCACTCGGTCGGGTAGACCAAGCCGGTGTAGGCCGGACGGTCGTACTGGTACATGGAGACCTCGGCACCGGCGGCTTGCACCGCAGGCAGGGCGCGGATCTCGTCGAGCGCCCCTTGCCAGGTCTCGCCCCAGGTGAGACGGCGGTCGATGGAGACGGCGCAGCTGTCCGCCACGGCGCAGCGGCTTGGCGAAGTGAATAAGATCTCGGAGACGGTCAGGGTGCCCTTGCCGAGGAAGTCGTCATGGCCGAGGTTGTGGCTGAGTTCCTGCAATTCGCCGAGGATAGGGCCCATCTTGAAGATGGCGTTGTCACCGCGCTCCGGCGCGGAGCCGTGGCAGCTGACCCCCTGCACCTCGACGCGGATCTCCATACGACCACGCTGGCCACGGTAGATCTGGCAGTCGGTCGGTTCGGTACTGACCACGAACTCGGGGCGGATCTTGCTCTGCTCGATGATGTACTGCCAGCAGAGGCCGTCGCAGTCCTCCTCCTGCACGGTGCCGGTCACCAGCAGGGTGTACTCGTCTTCCAGCCCCAGATCCTTGATGATCTTGCCGGCGTAGACCATGGAGGCCATGCCCCCTTCCTGATCGGAGGCGCCGCGACCGCCGATGATCTCGTGATCTTCCATCCCCTCATAGGGATCGAAGGTCCAGTTGGCCATGTTGCCGACCCCCACGGTATCGATGTGGGCATCCATGGCGATCAGGTGCGGGCCGTGGCCGATATAGCCCAGCACGTTGCCCATGGGGTCGATCTCGACCTTGTCGAAGCCGACCTTCTCCATCTCCTGCTTGATGCGCAGCACCACCCGCTCCTCATCGCAGCTCTCACTCGGGATGGCGATCATGTCGCGCAGGAACTGAGTCATCTCGGCCTTGTACTGGTAGGCCTTCTCCAACACCATTTCAAACGGAATTTGCTTGCTCATTGTGATTCTCCATAACCAACCTGGGGTGCGGGAGTGCGCCTCCCGCCCGCTACTCGTCATGGCACCCGCCGGGTACCATCCTGTTTCAATTCGTGCCTCTTTCATTTGCAGGCGGGATTACCCGCAGGCAGGGTGCTTGCCTTCCCACACCACTTCCCGGTAATGGGCCACGTCGGTGTCCCCTTCGGTGTTGATCACCAGCACCACCGACTGCTCATCCAGCCCCAGCCGGGCCATCAGCGCCGCGCGATCCGGGTGGTGGCGCACCGCCGCCAGCACACCGGTACCGACCGAACCGGATTCGCCGGAGATGATGCGAGGGTCATTGCCAAGGGGGTTGCCGAGCACCCGCATGCCGAGCGCCGACACCTTGTCATGGCAGGAGATGAACTGGGTGGTGCAGCCACGCAGCACCGGCCAGCCGAGGGGATTGGGTTCGCCGCAGGCGAGACCGGCCATGATGGTGCGCATGTCGCCCCCCACGTTGACCATCTCCCCCGCCACGCCGGAGCGGTAGATGCAGTCGGCCTGATCCGGCTCGACGACTATGCTGTGCAGGTTCTTCGCCCCGAAGCAGTCCACCAGATAACCGAGCACGCCGCCCGCCAGCGCCCCGACCCCGGCCTGCAGCAGCACGTGGGTGGGCTGCTTGATGCCCATGGCCTGCATCTGCTCGACCGCTTCGTCGGCCAGGGTGGCGTAGCCCTGCATGATCCAGGTCGGGATCCTGGTGTAACCCTCCCAGGCGGTGTCCTGCACTATGTACCAGCCGCGCTCCTCGGCCATCTTCATGGTCAGGCGCACGGTATCGTCGTAGTTCATGTCGGTGACGATGCACTCGGCCCCCAGCGCCAGGATGTGGTCCACTCGCTCTTGCGCAGAGCCCTTGGGCATGTAGACCACCGCATGCTGACCCACCTGCTTGGCGGCCCAGGCGACGCCACGACCGTGGTTGCCATCTGTGGTGGTGGCGAAGGTCATCGGCTCCTTGATGGTGCGCTTGATGAGATCGAAGGTGAAATCCTCGACCGCCACCCCGTATTTTTCACAGAGCAGGTTGGCGATGGCGTAGACCCCACCCAGCATCTTGAAGGCGTTGAGGCCAAAGCGTTTGGACTCATCCTTCACCAGGATGTTCTTCACCCCGATATAGCCAGCGAGCGCCTTCAGATCGCACAGGGGGGTGGGCTCATAACCGGCCAGTTTTTTATGAAAGGCGCGGGCCTTTTGCGCCTCGGCACAGGAAAACAGGGGCAGCGACTCACCGGTAAAGAAACGGTTATCGGCAATTTCCATCTTCAGGGAAAATTGGGACATGAATACCTCGCAAAGAGTCATCTCGCCGGGGATCATCGAGTGAAAAGCGCCCCGGGGAGAGAACCCGTGACAATCATTGCGTGATGACGACGGCCGGACGGGACTTATTTCCCGCCCGGCCAAGCCATTATTTGACGCGTTTTTGCGCCTCTTTTATCAAGCCTTCGAGGGCGGCACCCGGTGCCGAGAATTTACGGGCGACAATCATGGCGGCGATAATATAGGGCTTCCAGCTCGCCTCTTTGTAGGTGGCGATCCGGTATTTCTCGAATACCCCTTCACTCACTTCCCCTTCCTTGCAGGAGACGCCGGAAATATCCGCCGGCAGGCAGTGCATATAGAGCGCCTCGCCCCCCTTGGTGAGGGCCATCATCTCTTCGGTGCAGTGCCAATCCTTGTGCTTGGCGTTCTGCGCCAGGCAATACTGCTCCAGCTCCTTGAGGCCGGCGTGGTCGTTGGCCCGCAGCAGCTCGGTGCGCTGCTCCATCACCTGATAGGGCGCCCAGGACTTGGGATAGACGATGTCGGCATCCTTGAACGCCTCTGCCATGGAGGTGACCTGGCGGAAACTGCCACCGGAGGCCTTGGCATTCTCCTTGGCCACTTCGATCACGTCCGGGATCAGGTCATACCCCTCCGGGTGGGCCAGGGTCACATCCATGCCAAAACGGGTCATCAGGCCGATGATGCCTTGCGGCACGGAGAGCGGCTTGCCGTAGCTCGGCGAGTAGGCCCAGGTCATGGCAATCTTCTTGCCCTTGAGGTTCTCCAGGCTGCCGAAGTGCTCCTGCAACCAGGCGAGATCAGCCATGGACTGGGTCGGGTGATCAATGTCGCACTGCAGGTTGACCAGCGCCGGGCGCTGGGGCAGCACTCCCTTCTCGAACCCTTCGTCAAGCGCGGCGCCCACTTCACGCATGTAGGCGTTGCCGGCCCCCAGGTACATGTCGTCGCGAATGCCGATGGCATCGGCGCAGAAGGAGATCATGTTGGCGGTTTCACGGACGGTCTCGCCGTGGGCAATCTGGGACTTGCCTTCATCCAGATCCTGCTGGGTCAGGCCGAGCAGGTTGAGGGCGGAGGCGTAGGAGAAACGGGTACGGGTGGAGTTGTCACGAAACACCGAGATGCCAAGACCGGTATTGAACAGCTTGGTGGCGATGTTTTCGGCGCGCAGTCCCTTGAGGGCCTCGGCCAGTTTGAGCACCAGCGCCAGCTCCTGAGGGGTCTGCTCCCAGGTCAGCAGGAAGTCTTTTTCATGCAGGTTGGACTTGAGTTCATTGATCTCTTTGATTAACTGGTTCACTGCTTTCATCGTTAGCCCCAATCTGTTGATGAGAAATGCATTGCTCCCCTTCCACTCACAGGTCACCGAAACAAGGGCCATTGGGTGAGTTCATCGGTCAGCGTCAAATAAGGGCAATCAATAAGCGTGCCAACGCATAAATAAGCGGGAAATAACCAGAAAAGGATTCTTGAATGTGAGCCGGCGCACAGCCTGAGGCTATATGGCGCCCCGCCAAGGCAGGTGAGATATCTTATTTTCAAGCTGATGGCTGAACGCTGCTGAAATAGCGCGAGAATAGGGTGAGAGGAGACCAAGCCGGCCCTGATAATTATCAGTCCGGCTATCACCGACACCTGCCAATTGATAGAAAGCGGGGCCACATTCTCATAATGATAACGCCGCGATTGTCGGTCGCGGCGCGGTGAAGCGGGGCCGCCAGGCGACCCGCTGCGGGCTCAGGCCTGCACGGCTATCTCGTACTTCTTTATCTTGCGATAGAGGGTGGCGATGCCGATCCCGAGTGCCTGAGCGGCCAGCTTCTTGTTGCCAAGGCGCTGCAGGGTCTCCTCTATCATCTGCTTTTCCATGTTCTCCAGCCCGTTTTCGCCAAGTGGCAGCGCCAACCCGCGCTCGACCTGGCCGGCGGCCGGCTCTGGCTGGCTTGCCTCTGGCAATGACCAGGGCGCCCCCGTAGCCGATGCAGGGTTGCCAGCGGCAGGGCTGAGCGCAGGGTCGGCCAGCACGCCATGGGAATAAGGGCCGGGCGAGTGCGGCATGGGCGCGATTTGCGCCGTGCTCCGAGGCGGCTCGTCCGCCCCACTACGCTGGTTGCGCAGGATATTGGGGGGCAGCAGGATGCTCTCGATCACCTCCCCCGCCTGCACCACGTTCACCAGGTACTCGATGAGGTTGCTGAGCTCGCGCACGTTGCCGGGCCAACGGTAGCCCTCGAGCAGTGCCATCACCTCCGGGCTCAGCCCCGGATACAGCAGGCCGATGCGGCTGGTGTGCAGGTTGAGGAAGTAGTGGGTCAGCAGCGCCACGTCCCCCTCCCGCTCACGCAGGGGCGGCAGGTGGATGGGAATGACGTTGAGGCGATAGAAGAGATCCTCGCGAAACTTGCCCTCGGCGATGTACTGCTCCAGATGCTGATGGGTCGCGGCTATGATGCGAATGTCCACCGGCACCGGCCGGCTGGCGCCGATGGGGGTCACCTCCCGCAGCTCCAGCACTCGCAGCAGCTTGGCCTGCATGGTGAGCGGCATGTCCCCTATCTCGTCGAGAAACAGAGTGCCCTGCTGGGCAGCCTGGATCAGCCCCTGCTTGCCGGTGCTGGAGGCCCCGGTGAAGGCCCCCTTCACGTAGCCAAACAGCTCGCTCTCGAGCAGCTGCTCGGGGATGGCGGCGCAGTTGATGGCGATGAAGGGCTTGTCGCGGCGCGGGCTGAGTCGGTGGATGGCGCGGGCCACCACCTCCTTGCCGGTGCCGCTCTCGCCGCACACCAGCACGCTGGAGGGGCTCAGGGCGATGCGATGGAGCAGCTTTTTCAGGGCCCGCATCGGCTTGCTCTCCCCGATCAGCATGCTGACTCCCTCGTCGGGTTCCAGCGGCGGGTTCGGCGTGCCATGGGACTGGTGAAATGCCATCAGAAACAGCTGCTGGCCTTGTACGTGGTGCAGCTGGCCGATGATCAGCTCCTGGCGATCCCCCAGGGTGACGATGTGCTGCAGGTGGCCGGTCAACCCCTGCTGGGCAAAGGTGAGCGGCCGCAGCCCTATCTCGCAGCCCAGCAGCGCCTCCTGCTGGCAGTTGAGCTGCTTGAGCGCGACCTCGTTGGCGTAGAGCAGCTGGCTCTTCTCGTCGAGCAGCAGGCAGCCCTGATCCATGTGGTTCATCAGGCTGAGGAAGACCTTGTTGACCCCGTCCGACAGGCCGCGCGAGTCGAGCAGCTTGGCCACGAAGATGCTGGAGATGTGCTGCACATAATCGCACACCTCCTGCAGGTTGTTGTTGAGGCGGGCCTGCTGCTCCGGATTGAAGGCCACCAGGCTGATCACCCCGATGCAGTTCTCCTCCACCATGATGGGCACCCCGAGAAAGGCCCGCTCCCGGCAGCTCTCCTTGCAGCTGCACCCCTCGCAGACCGGATCATCGCTGGTGTGGGTGACGATCTTCTCGCGCTGATGCTCGATGACGTAGCGCAACAGGCGGGAGTCCCCCTCCAGCTGGCGACCGAAGAACTTGCCGTAAGGGCCGGTTCCCGCCACCCGCACCATGTTGGCGTCCACGATTTCCACTTCCAGTTGCAGCACGCTGGCCAGCATCTTGGCAAAGCGCAAAATGGTGGGCTGGATCTGCATCAACAAACATTGGTTACTGACGGACATCATGTTGTAAATCCCCTGGCTCCCACCCTGGGTGGGATTCATGCTGGCCAGATACTATGCCAATTCGACAGCAACGACTTCGCCGAGGATCACGAAAAGGGAACTTGCACCCGCCCCGCTCCCCGGAGTGAGAGCTGGCGCAGAGTGGGGAAGATAAAAGCCAAGGAGCAGGCCACGGACATCATCTGGGGTGCGCGAAAACGGTGAGAACAGCCGGATCAACTGCCCAGATGCAGGGCCAGCCAGACTGCCAGCGGGATCACCAGGACCGAGAGCGCATTGCCACCGAGCACGATACTGGCCACCTTCTCGGGCTGGCACTGGTACTGCTCGCACAGCATGTAGTTGAGCACCGCCGGCGGCAGCGCGACCGACAGCATCAGGAGCGGGACCCAGGCCGGTTGCAGCGGCAGCAGCCAGACCGCCAGACCCAGGGAGATGCCGCCGGCCAGCAGATAGAGCAGGTTGCACTTGAGGGCGAGCCCCAGGTGATCCAGCTCCCCTTCCATCAGCCGGATGCCGAGGGCAAACAGCATCAAGGGCACCGAGATCTGGCCGAGCAGCGAGGCGCTGGTCACCAGGTACTCGGGCAGCGGAATGTGCAGATTGGCCACCAGCAGGCCCGCCAAGGCGGCCCACAGCACAGGGCTTTTCAGCCAGAGCCAGCGGGAGGTGTTGGCCGAGAGGATGAACATGCCCACCGAGAAGTGGAGCAGGTTGGAGAGCACGAAGAGGATGATGATGGCGCCCAGCTGCTGCTCGCCGAAGGCCAGCACCATCAGCGGAATGCCGAGGTTGCCGGTGTTGCGAAACATGGCGGGCAGGATCAGGGCCGGTCGGCTGATGCTGCTAAGCCTGAGCAGGGAGAGCAGCAGCCCCGGCAGCAGGATCACCAGGGCCCCCGCCGCGATGAGCGAGAGGTGGGCCATCAGATCCAGCGGGTATTTGACCAGCGCCGAGAACACCAGCGCGGGGGTAAACAGCTCGATATTGGCCCGATTGACATAGCCCAGCGCGCCGCCCGGACGCAACCGGCCGTAGAGGGCGCCAAGCCCCACCACCGCAAACACCGGAATGACGATATTGAGCAGCGCGCTGAACATGGGCGAGTCCTTTACAGTTCGCGGGCGGGGGTTCCCATCAGCAGCACGGGATCCAGGGTCACTTCCTGGCGACCGTTGCTCACCCAGAGCTGGCCGTCGGAGATGGTACAGGTGAGCTGCATGGTGCGCTCCACCATCTCGGTCAGCGGCAGGGTCTGGCTGTCGGAGAGCTCAATCACGGTGAGGTTGTCGTGCAGGCTGAGCTTGCCCTGGTTCTGCTTCCACCAGACGCTGGTGCCACGGCCGCCGTAGAGGTAGAGCACCACATGGCGGGAGCGATTGCACGCCTTCTTGAGACGGCGCTCGTCGGGCTGGCCGAGCTCTACCCAGAGTTCAATCTCGTCGGAATAGTTCTTGCGCCAGAGCTCGGGCTCATCATCGGCAGAGAGTCCCTTGGTGAACTCCAGTCGCTCGGCGGCGTGCCAGGCGAAGGCCGCCAGCCGGATCATCATCCGCTCGTCGGTCTCGGAGGGGTGACGGGCCAGGGTGAGAGAGAAGTCCTGATAGAGATTGCGATCCATGTCGGACAGGCTGAGCTGAGCCTTGAATACGGTTGCCTTGAGAGCCATAGAAAACCTTGAATACCTTGGGAAGCGGGCCGAAACGAAAAACTGCGCGCCAGTGTAATCAAAATCGGCGGCAGGTTCGACCTCAAGCAGCACACATTTGGCCCGGCTCGTGCAGATAACGGCCTGCCAAGGCTCAAAAAACAAATGCCAGTCCGAAGACTGGCATTTGGCGGTATGAACGAAAGAAGCGGATCACTTCTCGGCGGACTTGACCCCGAAGGCATTGAGCAGCAAGCAGCAGGTCACTGCCACCGCTACAAACCCGCTCAGGAAGATAAAGGGCATGGCCCCGTATCCCAATACAGTCCAGATGGTTTGTTCAAGCAGACTCATTATGTGTCCTTCATCCAGTGAAATGGGTGTCCCTTTCGTGACGGGGTTATTCCCCGTTCCTGATGATGCTATTTGACCCCAACCAGCGCCTGAGTCCTATGCCACCAAAGTAATAAATAGGGGGCTACTTTGCGTTGGATCAACAATTTATCCCTTGCCGAGGAAAAATATGGACGCAATTCAACCCGTTGTCAGCCTACTGCCCTCTCCTCCCCCAGCGCTGCGCCAAAAAGAAGGAGGCGACCCCGGGATCGCCTCCTTGTCGGTTGGCTTGTTGCCGCGAGCGGCGCACCCTCAATAGAAGCGCTGCTGCTCGGCGGCCATCGCCTTGAGGCGCTCACAGGGGGCAAACCGATCGCCATGGCGCTTCTGGTAGTGCTCAAGGCGCGCCACCAAATGCTCGATGCCGAGGCTGTCCATGTAGCGGAACGGTCCCCCCAGGAACGGCGGGAAGCCGATGCCGAAGATGGCGCCGATGTCGCCATCGCGGGCCGAGGCCACCACGCCGCTGTCGAGCGCCATGGCCGCTTCGTTGAGCATCATCAGCACGCAGCGCTCGGCGATCTCCGCCTTGGCCTGTTTGGCCTGGGGGCTGACGCCCAAGACGCCATAGACGCTGTCGTCCACCTTCTTCTTGCCCTTGGCGGCTTTGCCGTAGAGGTAGAAGCCCTTGCCATTCTTGCGCCCCTTGCGATCGTTTTGCAGCAGCTTGTCAAAGGCCGCCGGCGCCTGGAAGCGCTCGCCCCCCAGCTCTTTCTCGAGGATCGGGGAGATCTTGGCGCCAACGTCGATCCCCACCTCGTCCAGCAGGGTGATGGGGCCCACCGGGAAGCCGAAATCGAGCAGGGCACCGTCCAGCACCTCCACCGGCTCCCCTTCCAGCACCAGGCGCGCCGCCTCGTTCATATAGGGGGCCAGGATGCGGTTGACGTAGAAACCCGCCTCGTCCTTGACCACGATGGGGGTCTTGCCCTGGGCACGGGCGAAGGCCAGGGTGGTGGCAACCGTCTCGGCACTGGTGCCGGCGTGGGGGATGATTTCCGCCAGCGGCATCTTGTCCACCGGGCTGAAGTAGTGCAGCCCCACTACCCGCTCCGGGTGTGCCGCCGCCGAGGCGATCTGGTGGATAGGCAGGGAGGAGGTGTTGGAGGCAAACACTGTGTGCTCGCCACATTCGCGCTCCACGTCCTGCACCATCTGGTGTTTGAGGGCGAGATCTTCGAACACGGCTTCCACCACCATGTCGACCCGGTGGAAACCGGAGTAGTCGAGGGTGCCGGTGAGCAGGCTCATCTGCTTCTCAAGCTCGCTGCGCAGGATATGACGACGCTTGAGCTTCTTGGCCAGGATGTCGTAGCTGTAGCGCATGGCGTTGCCGATGCCGGCACTGGCCACGTCTTTGATCCGTACCGGTACCCCCGCCTTGGTGGCGGTGACGAAGGCGATGCCGCCCCCCATCAGACCGCCGCCCAGCACGGCGGCATGGCCCACCTTGCGCGGCTCGGCCCCCTGATAGGTGACCTCCTTCTTCATCTCGGTGGTGGCAAAGAAGATGGAGCGCAGGGCGGCGGATTCGCTGGTCATCACCAGCTCGCCAAAGTGGCGGGATTCGGCGGCAAGGCCGGCCTGCATCCCCTCTTCCACCCCGATGCGTACCACTTCCAGGATCAGATCCGGCGCCGGGTAGTTGCCGCGGGTCTTCGCCTTCACCCCCTTGCGGGCCTGATCGAACAGCACCTTGCGGCCCAGCTTGTTGGTCTCCAGCAGCTTGCCCTGCAGATCCCGCTTCAGCTCGTGACGGGGCTTGCCCTTCTTGGCCAACTTGATGGCGGCCTCCAGCAGGATGGAGGGCGGCACCACATCGTCCACCAGCCCCAGTTTCTTGGCCTGCTTGGCCCGCACCTGCTTGCCGGTCAGCATCAGGTCGAGCGCCTTGGCCACCCCGATGAGGCGCGGCAGACGCTGGGTCCCACCGGAGCCCGGCAGCAAGCCCAGTTGCACCTCGGGCAGGCCGAGCACCGTCTTGCCGTGATCGGTGACCACCCGGCCATGACAGGCCAACGCCAGCTCCAGCCCACCACCGAGGCAGGGGCCGTGGATGGCGGCGATCACCGGGATGGGCAGCGACTCGATCTCGGCAAAGATCACCTGCCCTTCCCGCGACAGCGTCTCGGCATCCTTGGCGCTGGTACAAGCCGCCAGCATGCTGATGTCGGCGCCGGCAATGAAGGAGTCCTTCTTGCCGGAGACCACCACCAGGCCGATCAGCTCTTTATTGGCTTTCACCTCGGCCAGCACCGTGCGGATCTCGTCCACGAAGGCGGCTTTGAGGGTATTCATGCTCTCGCCCGGCACATCCATGGTGAGAATGCCGATGCCATCCTGGCGCACCGCCAGGGAAAAAGTCTTCTCGCTCATCACTCTACCTCCAACACCATGGCCACGCCGAGACCGCCCGCCGCACAGGCGGTGTTCAGCCCCAATCCTCCTCCCCGACGCCGCAGCTCGTGCAGGGTCTGGGTGATCATGCGCGCACCGGTCGCGGCAAAGGGGTGACCATAGGCCAGCGAGCCACCAAGGACGTTGAATTTGTCCATGTCCACCTCGCCGATGGCCTGATCACGACCCAGCTTGCTCTGGGCAAACTCGTGGCTGGCAAACATCTTGAGGTTGGCCAGGGTCTGGGCGGCAAAGGCTTCGTGCATGTCGATCAGAGTGAGATCGCTGAGCGTGATGCCGGCGCGGTCCAGCGCCAGCGGGGTGGCGTAGGAGGGGCCCATCAGCATGTCCTGCCACACATCGATGGCAGAAAACGCGAAGCTGCGGATATAGCCGAGGGGCTCGAGACCGAGCTCGCGGGCCCGCCCTTCGCGCATCAGCAACACAGCGGCGGCGCCGTCGGTGAGCGGGGTGGCGTTGGCGGCGGTGACGGAGCCGTGCAGCCGGTCAAACACCGGCTTGAGCTTGGCGTAGCTCGCCAGATCCGAGCTTTCGCGGATGTTGTTGTCTCGCTCCAGCGGCGCCTTGTAGGGAGGCACGTGGGCGGTAAACACCTCGCCACTCAACTTGCCATCGGCCCAGGCCTGCGCGGCCAGGGTATGGGAGCGGTGCGCCAGCGCATCTTGCGCCTCGCGGCTGATCTGGTGGCTCTTGGCCATCTGCTCGGCGGTCTGCCCCATGGAGAGACCGGTGGAGTACTCGGCCACGGCGGGCGGCACCGGCAGCAGATCCTTGACCCGCAACTGGCGCAGGATATTGAAACGCTGCTGCAGATTGCGCGCCTTGTTGAGATCCACCAGGGCGCGGGCCAGCTTCTTGCTCACCCCGATGGGCAGCACGGAGGAGGAGTCGGCACCGCCGGCGATGGCGATGTCCACCGTGCCGGCCATGATGGATTCGGTGACATTGGCGACGGCCTGGAAACTGGTGGCGCAGGCGCGCGACACGCTATAGGCATCGGTGCTGACGCTCATGCCGGTGCCGAGCACGATCTCGCGGGCAATGTTGGGGGCTTCCGGCATCTGTACCACCTGGCCGAACACCAGCTGGTCGATGAGCTTGGGATCGAGATCGGTGCGAGCGAGCATCTCGCTCACCACCAGCTTGCCCAGATCCACCGCAGGCACGCCGTGAAAGGCGGTGGCCTGCTTGGCAAAGGGAGTGCGCAAACCCGCCACGACGGCAATCCGTTCGCCCTGGCGAGTCGTCAGTTTCAATGGCTCTTTCATCCTGGCTCCTTGGTTAAACGAGAAGACTAAAAGGGAGAGGTCTGACCTCATTGCGCCACATCTTAACAATCCACTCACAAATTTCATACGGCTGATTGAAACTAAATTGCCGCCATCTTGGCCCCCTCCCTCGCCCTTGTGCGCCAACTGGAGTATAAAAAGATCAACTTCTATGAAAACAACGGGTTTATTGCATGGCAGCGGCCGAGTTCAGACAGCTTGGGGACTATCTTGGTAGTCAGATTCTGGGACAGGGCCCCCTCATCGAGGGGCTGCTGATCGCCCTGTTATGTGAAGGACATGTGTTGATCGAAGGGGCCCCCGGTCTTGCCAAGACCCGGGCCGTCAAAGCGCTGGCCGGCGCGGTGGAGGGGCGCTTCGCCCGCATCCAGTTCACCCCCGATCTGCTGCCCGCCGATCTCACCGGCAGCGAGGTGTTTCACCCTCAGGATGCCAGCTTCGTGTTTCAGCCCGGCCCCCTCTTCAACCACCTGGTGCTGGCGGACGAGATCAACCGGGCGCCGGCCAAGGTGCAATCCGCCCTCTTGGAGGCGATGGCTGAGCATCAGATCACCGTGGGCAAGAAGAGCTGGCGCCTGCCACCCCTCTTTATGGTGGCCGCCACGCAAAACCCGATAGAACAGGAGGGGACCTATCCCCTGCCGGAGGCCCAGCTCGATCGCTTCCTGCTCAAGCTGCTGGTGGACTACCCGAGCCCCGCCATGGAGCTCGCCATCCTCCAGCTCAACGCCCAGGGCGACACCCTGCCAACGCCGCCACTCACCCTGAGCCAGGCCGATCTGCTGGCGGCCCGCAGCGCGGTGCAGGCGGTGCTGATGCAGGGGCGCCTCGAGCACTATCTGGTGCAGCTGGTCTGCGCCACCCGCCCCGGCAGCGGCCTGTGTCCGGAGCTCGAACCCCTGGTCGCGGTGGGCGCCAGCCCCAGGGCCAGCATAGGTCTGGCCAGAGCGGCCCGCGCCAGGGCCTGGCTGGCCGGGCGGGATTTCGTGCTGCCCGAAGACATTCAGCAGCTGGCGCCGGCCGTGCTGCGCCATCGCCTCATCCCCAGTTATCAGGCGCTGGCGGACAACCTCGACAACGAGGCGCTCATCACCCTGCTGCTGGATGCGATCCCATGCCCCTGAGCCCGCTCGCACCCTCTGCACAGGCCCTGCTGTCATGACGAGCGCCGCCGATCCCCTCGCCCATCCAGATATCGCCCTGCCGCTTGCCAGGTTGCTGGCGATCAGGCTGTGGGCCCGGCAGGGGCCGCGCTCGCGTATTCAACCGGTGGCGCAGGGCCGACTTGGCCGCACGCCGGGGCTCACCTTTCGCGAGCTGCGCGCCTATCAGGCCGGCGACGAGGTGCGCCACATCGACTGGCGGGTGACCGCCCGCCTCGGTCGCCCCTATACCCGGCTCTACAGCGAAGAGCAGGATCAGGCCCACTGGCTGCTGCTCGATCTCTCTCCGGCCATGTACTTCGGCTCACGCCACCAGCTCAAGGCACGCCTGGGCTGCGAGCTGGCCGCCGCCCTGCTCTGGCAAGGGGAAAAGCAGGCCAACACCCTGATCTGCCACGGCGTGGAGACACACCTGCAACATCAGCGCGGCCCGCTGGTGCCGCTGCTGGAGGCCCTCTGCCACCACTACCGGCTGGGGCTGGCACGCACACCGCCACCCCACGCCCTGGCCCATACCCTGGCCCGGCTCAACCTGCCCCACGGCGCCAGATTGACCCTGATCACCGATCACAGCCCCCTCGATGAGGCGCTCTGCCGCCAGTTGCAGCTGCTCGGTCGGCGCCACGACATTCATTGCTGGCAGATCCGCGATCCGCTGGAGGCAGCCCTGCCCGCCCAGGGCCGCCTGGCGGTGCGCGCCGGCCAGCAGAGCGGCTGGCTCGAGGCCGGCGAAGCGGGGTTCGCCTGGCGCTATCAAGCGGCCGCCGAGCAGCTGGCCCGCCAGAGCCATCAGCAACTGCTGCCGCTGGTGCAGCGCCTCTACCGGCTCGACAACGGCCAGCCGCTGCAACGCCAGTGGCAGGAGGGGGCATGCCGCCAATTCTGAACTGGCTTGCCAGCGCCGTGCCGGGCAGCAATGTACCCACCTCCCCGCTGGCGGCCCAGCTGCGCGACATTCATCCCGGCCCACCGCTGCAGCTCGCCTCTGATCCCCGCCTGCTGGGCTGGTGGTGGCTGCTGATCGCCCTGCTGGTCGGCACCTTGATCATCCTCGGCGTGCAGAGCCTGTTGCGTTATCGCCGCTGGCAGCGGCAGCTCGACTGGCAGGCCCCCGATCTGGTGCCCCAGTTGCAAGCCGTGATGCGCGAGGCCGTGCTGCCGCGCTGGCCCGAGGCGGCCTCCCTGCAGGGCGAGTCCTGGCTCGTCTTTCTTGATTCTTTGGGGCTCGATCCTCTGGGAGGCAGCCGTTTTCGCGAGCTGGCCCCGCACTGGTCTGCCTGGCTCTACGGCGGTCAAAGCCCGGATGCGCAGCAGCGCCAAGCACTGCGCCGGGCCTACCTCGCCTGGGGACGCAGCTGCATCTGCCCGCCAGCCTGGTTGCTGGCGCTGCGCACTCGCTGGCGAAGCCGCACAAGAAATGTGCACATCCGGAGGCAATCATGATCCTCGCCTGGCCCTGGTTTGCCCTGGCGCTGGTGCTGCCGCTGCTGGTGCGCTTCGGTCTGCCACCCCGCCCCAGCGGCGCACACGACCCCGGCGTGCTGAACCATGCCGGCTTTCCTCTGCTGCGCCCCCATGCCGGCCAGCCCCTGTGGCGGATGGCGCTGTGCTGGTGCGCCCTGGTGCTGGCGCTCTGCCGCCCCCAGTGGCAGGAGCCGCCTCAGGTGAGCTATCAGAGCAGCCGGGATCTCATCCTGGCGGTGGATCTCTCCGACAGCATGCGCACCCAGGACATGCTGGACGACGGGGAGCAAAAAAACCGGCTCAGCGCGGTGCGCCAGCAGATAGACAGGCTCATCGCCGCCCGCCCCGGTGATCGCATCGCCCTCATCGTGTTTGCCGATCACGCCTACCTGCTCTCACCCCTGACCCAGGAGACCAACGCCCTGCTCGGCCTCACCCGCGAGCTCGATTTCGAGCTGGTGGGACGCACCACCGCGCTGGGCGAGGCCATCCTGCTTGCTCACCAGCACAAGGCTCCCAACCGCTCCACCGCCCTGTTGCTGGTCACCGACGGGCGCAACACCGCCGGCAGCGCCGATCCCCTGAGCGAAGCCAAACGAGCCGCCGCCGCAGGCATTCGCCTCTATACCCTGGGGGTGGGCGCCGATCCGGATACCTTTGCCGAGGCGATGGCACCCACGCTGGCCCCGGCCCAGAGCGATCCCAGCGCCGAGCTGGACGAAGCCCTCTTGCAGCAACTGGCCGAGGTGGGCCATGGCCGTTACTTCCGCGCGCGCACCCAGGGGGATCTCGAGGCCATCAATCAGACGCTGGATACCCTGGAACCCGTCGCCACCGCGCAAACCCGTTATCGCCCCAACGTGGAGCTCTACCCCTGGCCGCTGGCGCTGGCCTGGCTGCTGCTGAGCTGGCCAGCCCGGTTGCGCTGGCCGGTGCGGCTGACTCGCAAGGCCCAGCCTGATCAGCCGTCCCGAGGCGCCCCATGATGGAGCTCACCCTGCTGCGCCCACTCTGGTTGCTGGCCCTGCTGCCCTGGCTGTGGCAGGGGTGGCGCCGTCGCCGCCAGGCCCCGCTGCTGGCCCCCGCCATGCAGGCCTATCTGCTGCCGGGGCAGCGGCGCCAGCGCCCCTGGCTCTGGTTGGCCTGCCTGCCGGTGATCCTGGCCTTGAGCGGCCCGGCCCTGCGTCAGCAGAGCCTGAGCGTGCCAAGCCCGGCCCTAGACATCTGGCTGCTGGATCTCTCCCGCTCCATGCTGGCCACCGACCTGCTGCCGGATCGGGCCACCCGGGTGCGGGTACTGCTGCAGGATCTGCTGGCCGACAGCGAGCGGCAGGAAGCAGCCCATCCCATCGCCCTCATTCTGTTTGCCGGGGATGCCTACCTCGCCATGCCGCCCACCCGGGATCAGCAGGCCATCGCCCTGCTGCTGCCCGACCTACGCCCGGCCATCATGCCAAGACAGGGCAGTGCGCCCGAGCGCGCCGTGGCACTGGCGCTCAAGCAGATCCCCGCCGGCCGGCAAGCCCGCCTGCTGCTGATCACCGATGACCTGACCGCCCGTCAGGCCGAGCGGATCAAGGCGAGCTGGCCCTGCCAGGGCAACCTCTTTTGCCACCCCGAAGTGCAAGCCCGTCTCGATATCCTGCTGGTCAACGCAGGCCAGGCCAGTCAGCTGCCCGCCACCCTGGGCGGCGGCCTTGGCCGCGAGCTGCCCGCCCCGGATGTGGCAACGCTGCAGCAGCTGGCAACCGATCTCGGCGGTCAGCTGCAGTGGCTGCAGCAAGGATTGCCGCGCTTTGCCCCCCTGCCCATGAGTCAGACCACAGGCGCGCACCAGGCGCAGGATCTCGGCCCCTGGTTGCTGCTGCCCCTGCTGCCGCTGGCACTGCTGGCCCGCATCGGCAGCCTATGGCTGGTGGTAATGGGGACACTCTTGCTGACGCCCCCCTCCCTGCAGGCCAATCCGGCACTTGCCAGCATGCCCCCCGACGGGGACAACCTGGCCTGGCAGGCCTTCTTGCAGGGGCGCTATCAGGAGGCGGCCCGCGCCTTTGCCGATCCCGTCTGGCAGGGCAATGCCTGGTATCGGGCCGGCGACTACGCCCGGGCCGTTGCCGCCTACGGCCGGGCCAACAGCGCCACCGCCAACTACAACCGGGGCAACGCCCTGGTACAGCTGGGCCAGCTGGCCGCCGCCGAGCAGGCCTATCTGGCGGCGCTGGCACTGGCCCCCAACCATGAAGATGCACTTTACAACCTGGCGCTGCTGCGCGCCCAGCCGCCCGCGGCAGTACCAGAGGCGCAGGATCCCAAGCCCGTCGATCCCCCCGAACAGGCCGCTACCCCGGATGCCCCGCTGCCTCCATCTCCCCCCGTACTGCTGCTGGAGCAGCGGCTGCGCAAGGAGGATCAGCGCAGACGCGAGCAGGAGGCCGACAAGGGCCTTCTCCCTACAAGAGGGGAGGATCCCTGGTGACGCGCCTCTTTGCCCCTTACCATGCGCTCTGCCTTCTGCTGCTCTGGCTGCTGCCGGCTCAGCTCTTTGCCGCCCCGCCCCGGGCCGAGCTGCTGCCGGGGGCCGATCGCCGCGACTGGCTGCTGATCATCGAAGCGGACGGCGAACGCCAGAGCGATGAACTCGCCATCACCCCCCTACTGCGCCGCTTTGCGGTGGGCAAGGTGACCATGAGCCGGGTCACGGCCCCACAGCAAAACCTGACCCGCTGGCAGATCCCCCTGCACCTGCTGGACGACGCAGAGCAGCAGGTGCCGGCTCTGTCGCTGGGGACGGAGCAGACCCCGTCCATCCCCTTTCCGCCGCGCTCCGAGAGCGGCAGCCTGGTGCCAGCCCCTGCCATCTCCCCCATCGAGTTGCAGGCCCGGGTGCTGCAACAGGGGCCGCTCTACCCAGGCCAGCCCTTTGTCTATCAGCTCAGCCTCTGGCTGCCCGCCAACATGGAGGCCCCCAACCTCACCGAGCCGGCCAGCGATGCCTTCACCATCCGTCGTCTCGGCAACGATCAGTGGCAGCCCCCGGCGAGCCCCGGCCTGCCGGGCCGGCTGACCCGCAGCTGGCTGCTGCAGGCCAGGGAAGCCGGGCGCCATCCGCTGGAGTCCCCCCGCTTTCAGGGGCGTTTGCCGCAGGATGACGGCGGCAGCGACCCCCTCTCGGCCCGGGCCGCCACCCTGTTCGTGCAGATCGACAAGCCCCCGCTGCAACCGGTGGCGAGCCGGCTCACCCTGAACCAGCGGCTGGATCCGCCCACCGGTGCCAGAGCGGGTGAACCGGTGATCCGCACCCTGACCCTCACCCTGGAGGGGGGGGATGGCAGTCGCCTCAATCTGGCACGCCTCGGCTCATCCGGCCTGCCCGCCAGCGTGCAGGCTAGACCGGATGGAGAGCAGCAGCAGGAGCGCTATCTCGCCGAGGGGACGCTGCGCTTCGAGCGCGAGTGGCGTCAGGCCCTGACCGTCGACGAGCCCGGCGACTACCTGCTGCCCGCCATCGAGCTGGCCTGGTTCAACACCCAACACAAGCGCATCGAATACGCGCACTTACCCGCCGTCCCCCTGCACATCACCGCGGGCGCGCAGGGGCAACTGGCACAGGATGGGCCGAACGACGAGAGCCTGCGCTGGGTCATCTGGGCTCTGCTGCTGCGCGCCTGCTGGCGCCACGGGCCGCGCTGGCACGCCTTTTATCGCCTGCAGCGGGCGCTGGCCCGCACCGAGGCCGAGCCGATCCGCCAACACCTGCTTGGCTGGGCCGCCCTGCGCTGGCCACAGCCCCATCTTCGTCTCGACACCCTGCCCTGTCGCCGCGATCCCGCCCTTGCGCCCCACTTCGCCGCCCTGGAGCGAGCCTGTTTTGCCGCCGTCTCCCCCGCTGGCCATATTGGGCACAACTGGCGCGGCTTTGCCGCGGCCCTATGCGGCCATGAAACTTTTGCGATAGCCTATGGCCTCAGGCAACTGGCCCGGATCTGTGGTTCCGGGCCTTCATTCAAATAAGGAAGCCCAGCGATGGCTTTAGGATTTTTCAGAAAAAAAGGCGCCACGGTCGGAAAGGATCCCACGACCTCTCCGGTCTATGGAGGTATGGCCGACAAACAAACCAAATACGAAGCCCTGGTGCATGCCCTGCACGGGGACATTTACCGCTACGCCTACTGGCTGTGCCGGGATCCGCAAGTGGCGGAAGACCTGGTGCAGGAGACCTTCCTGCGCGCCTGGAAGGGGATAGACACCCTGGTGGATGACAAGGCCGCCAAGGCCTGGCTCATCACCATACTGCGGCGGGAGAACGCCCGGCGCTTCGAGCGCAAGCAGTTCGATCTCGTCGATCTCGACGAGCACCCCCAGAGCGATCAGGAGGCGCTGCACAGCGAGCAGGAGATGGAGAACGAGTGGCTCAGACGCCACATCGCCCGCCTGCCGGCAGAATACCAGGAGCCCCTGCTGCTGCAGGTGCTGGGAGGCTTCAGCGGCGACGAGATCGCGGCGCAACTGGGGCTCAACAAGAACACCGTCATGACCCGCCTGTTTCGGGCCCGCAACCAGATCAAAGAGGCCATGGAGTCAACGACCCAACAGAGAGGACACACCAATGGATGAGCTGGAATTTCGCCGTCGGGCTATAGCCCATCCACATGAGCAGGATCCCACGTTTCTCGAGCAGGCCCAGCGCTCCCCCGCCAACCGCAAGCATCTGGAGGAGATGAAGCAGCTCGATCGCAGCCTGCAGCGGGCGATGGAGGTCGAGGTACCGGCCGGCCTGGCCGAGCGAATCCTGCTCAGGCAGGCACTGGAAGCAGATCAGGAGCAGGTGGTGCCCCTGCGCCCGCATAGCAACTGGCGTGCGCTGGCGATGGCCGCCTCGGTCGCCTTCCTGCTCGGCATGAGCACCCGCTGGCTGAGCTGGCCGCAGGCCACCCCGGACGAGCTCTCGCTGGCCCAGGTCGCCATGGCCCACGTCTATGGCGAGGAGCCCTTCATCAAGGATGTGGACGAGCAGGTGAGCCTGCGCACCATCAACGCCAAGATGGAGAAATATGGCGCCACCCTGATGGGCATGCAGGGGCTGAAGATCACCTATGTCAACCACTGCTCCTTCTATCAGGGGCCGGCGCTGCACATGGTGCTGCAGGGCAAGATGGGCCCGGTCACCCTGTTCCTGGTGCCCAAGCATGTGCCGCTCACCCTGCAGCCCACCTTCGAGGATGGCCAGCTCAAGGGGGAGATCCTGCAACTCAAGGGGGCCAACATGGTGCTGATCGGTGACATGGAAGAGCCGCTGGCACCGGTGGCGCAGCAGCTGGAATCCCGGCTGCACTGGTCGATTTAACAGGTGTTAACGCAATCCTGACCCGAACGACATCGGGTCAACCCAACGGGCAGACCAGACAACTTGGCTGCCCGTTTCCGCCCTTATCCCCCACGATTTGCCGCCATTTCCGGCTCATTCACGGCAAGTGCCGAAAAATATTTTTGTGATGCAGATCGCCCTATGTGCGTGTTTTTTATCCAATAAATGGTAAAAGAGACTATTTATGCGGCACATTCAAACAAATGATTAACACTCCAGAAACTTTTATGTATTCTGCTGTCACTGGTCTGATTTCTTACCTCCTACCAGATCCATAGAATCACGCCAGAATTGAATGGGAAGAAGCTGAAATAACAACAGATCTTGTCACATACGGAGGCAAAAAAGCCCCGATGCTGACAGAAAATCTGCCTACAAGAGAGAACACTATGACAACTGCCTTTTTCAAAAAGAGCCTGATCGCTGCCGCCGTCACTCTGGCCAGTACCCAAACCTTCGCCGCCGCGTTTCAGCTGAACGAACACTCAGCCTCCGGTCTGGGCCGTGCGTACGCCGGGGAAGCCGCCGTGGCAGACAACGCCTCCGTGTTGTCCCGCAACCCGGCAGCCATGACCCAGTTTGACAAGATGGCGTTCTCCGTATCCGGCACCTACATCAAGCCGGACGTGGATGTAAATGGTGACATCTATGCGGGTACAGTAAATAAAGGAAGCGCGAGTGAGAGCGGCATCGCACCGAGCGCCTTCGTGCCCGCCACCTACTTCATCCAGCCGCTGAACGATCAGTGGGCCTGGGGTATCGGCCTGTTCTCCAACTACGGTCTGTCAACCGAGTATACCGAGAACTTCAACGGTGGCTCCATTGCCGGCAACACCGAACTGCTGACCTTCAACATCAACCCGAACATCGCCTACCGCGTCAACCAGCACTTCACTTTCGGTGCCGGTGTGAACCTGGTCTATGCCAAGGCTGAACTGAACCGCCGTGCCGGTGTGCTGGCCGCCGTTCCACCGCTCAAAGATGTACCGGGTATCGGCAGGGACACCATCGTCAGCCACCTGAAGGGTGACGACTGGGGTTACGGCTGGAACGTGGGCACCATGTTCGAAGTCAACGAAAACAACCGCTTCGCCCTGACCTACCGCTCTCAGGTGGATCTGAAGTTCAAGGGTGACTACCAGGGTACCTCCTCCGGCTTCAAGACCGTCGGTGGCGAACTGCCGCTGGATCTGCCGGCCCAGGCCGAGTTCGCCGGTTACCACCGTCTGAACCAGCAGTTTGCGGTGCACTACTCCGTCAACTGGACCGACTGGAGCGCCTTCCAGGAGCTGAAGGCCACCAGCGGCCAGTGCAACAGCACCGACGGTGCCGGTGTCTGCCTCTACAAGCCGGAGAAGTTCAAGGACTCCACCCGCTACTCTCTGGGCGGTACCTGGTACGTCAACCCGTCCTGGGAAGCGCGTATCGGCTTTGCCTACGACAACACCCCGATCGAGCCGGAATACCGCAGCCTGAGCATCCCGGACTCCGACCGCGTATGGTATAGCGCCGGTGCCACCTACCACATCGACAAGGACATGAGCGTCGATTTCGGCATGGCCTATCTGGACGGCAAGAAAGTGGACGTCAACGAGAAGCTGGTTGAAAGCAACGAAGCCCTGCGTTGGAAAGGCACCTCCCACGGCAATGCCTTCCTCGCTTCCGCTCAGTTCAACATGAAATTCTGATCATCAGCGAATTGACCAGAGCGCCTACGGGCGCTCTTTTTTTATGCTCAATGCCTGTTTCAGCGTACATCTGTAGTAAACAACTGTGCGCTTTTCTTTTTTTATCAAGCTATTAGCTGCACATCCTCCAGCATTTAATCCCGTTTTCGCCCGCCAGCTTCCGCGCCCGTTGCCTTACTGGTCGTACCATATAAAATCCTGCATCCAATCAGAAAAACGTTCGAACCCAAGGTTCACTTTCAAGGACAATGCAATGCACTCCATCATGAAGCCGTCTCTTATCGCCCTGCTGGTGCTGTCGAGCCAGGCCCAGGCGGCAGGTTTCCAGCTGGCCGAGCAATCCGCCACCGGCATGGGCCGCGCCTTCGCGGGCGAAGCCGCCATCGCCGACAATGCCAGCGTGCTCTCCCGCAATGCCGCCGCCATGACCCGTTTCGATACCATGGCCTTCTCCGGTGGCTTCATCTACGTGCACCCCGATGTCAATATCGAGGGCACCACCCGGGTGCCGACCGCCAGAGGGCCGGTCGACCTGGATGCGGCGGCCCACGACATCGCCGATGATGCCTGGGTGCCCAACGCCTACCTGATAGTGCCGCTCAACGATCAGTGGCGCCTGGGGCTGGCCGCCACCTCCTATTACGGGCTCGGCGTCAAGATGCCGGACAACTACAATGCCGGCCACTTCGGCAACGTCTCCGACATCAAGACCGTGGATCTGGGCGCCTCGCTGGCCTATCGCGTCAACCGCGTCTGGTCCGTCGGGGCCGGCCTCTCCGCCATTCGGGGCGAAGGGGAAGTGGGCGGCACCTTCCCCTCCAACAACCAGATTGCCAAGCACCTCAAAGGTGATGGCTGGGCCATGGGCTGGAACCTGGGCACCCTGCTGGAGCTGTCGGACGCGACCCGCATCGGCCTCTCCTATCGCCACGACGTGACCCTGAAGCTCTCGGGCGATGCCATCGGCATCGATCAGAACGGTCAGCCCTTCACCGATACCGGCAGCCTGGATCTGCCGCTGCCCGCCACCGCCGAGCTGGCCCTGTTCCATCAGCTGACGCCGGCGCTGGCACTGCACTCGAGCATCAACTGGACCAACTGGAGCAAGTTCGTGCAGCTGGAGTCCGAGCTCGACCACCACGGCGTCATGCACATCAAGGACGAGCACTGGAATGACAGCTGGCGCTATGCGCTGGGTCTGACCTACCAGCTGGCGCCGCAATGGACACTGCGCTCGGGCCTTGCCTACGACCGCAGCCCGGTGCCGGCAGATCGCCGCACCATCTCCATCCCCGACTCGGATCGGGTCTGGTACAGCGCCGGGGTGGGTTATCAGTTCGATCGCAACCTCTCGCTGGATCTGGGGGTCACCCTGATCGACGGCAAGAAGGTGGACGTGAGCGAAACCATGCAGCTCAAACCCGGCATCCCGCAGACCACCTCCACCTTCCAGGGCACCTCGGAAGGGGACGCCTGGCTGGCCGGCCTGCAGCTCAACTACCTGTTCTGATCCGGCGGGCCTCCTGGGCCCGTCTATTCAAGCACTATGCCAGTTATTGACCGTTTCTGGCCTTCACGCGCTGGCATAGTGCTCTGCTTCACAATAAAATCAATCCAGTACACCCGCTGGAGAGATGCATGTATTCCTACGTAGCAAGGCAGCCCATCCTGGATCGGGAGTTGAAGACCCACGCCTATGAGCTGCTGTTTCGCGACAGTCTGGATAACGTGTTTCCTCCCATCTCCTCCCAGCAGGCCACGGCCAGGCTGGTAGCCGAACAGTTCCTGCAACAGAACATCGATCAGCTGCTCGGCGGTCGCCCCTGCTTCATCAACTTCCCCCACTCCTTGCTGCTGGAAGGACTGGCCGAATGCCTGCCGCCGGAGAAGGTGGTGATCGAGATCCTGGAAGACGCCGCCCCCGACGACGCCCTGCTGGCCAAGGTGAAGCAGCTGCACGAGCTGGGCTATCAGCTGGCACTCGATGACTTCACCCTGTCGCCGGACTGGGAGCGCTTCCTCCCCTACATCCACATCATCAAGTTCGATCTGCGCACCACCTCCCTGCTGCGGATCAAGGTGTTCATCCAGCAGCATCAACAGCTCAAACTCACCTATCTGGCCGAGAAGGTGGAAGACAAGGCGGAGTTCGAACGGGCCAAACGGCTCGGCATCGACCTGTTCCAGGGCTTCTTCTTCAGCCGCCCCGAAATGGTCAAGCAGGCCACCATGGAGCCGGCCCAGGTGGTGGTGATGCAGTTGCTCAACGTGGTCAACCAGGCCGAGCCGGATCTCAACCGCATCGAGCAACTGCTGAGTCAGGACATCTCTCTGTCACTCAAGCTGCTGCGTTACGTCAACCACCTCAAGAGCCACGCCAACCCCATCTCCTCTTTTCGCCAGGCGGCGGTCTATCTCGGCCACACCCAGCTCAAGCGCTTCGTGACCCTGGTGGCCGCCACCAGCGCCGGCCAGGGCAAGAGCGCCGAGCTCTATCAGATGTCGATGATCCGGGCCCGTTTCTGCGAGCTGCTGGCCCATACCCATGCGCCGACCCAGGAGGCCCAGCAGGCCTTCATCACCGGCCTCTTCTCCCTGCTCGACGTCTTGATGGAGCAGCCGATGGACAAGCTGCTCGGCACCATTCCGCTGATCGAGGAGATCCGGGTCGCCCTGCTCGAGCGCAAGGGCAACCTGGGGTTCTACCTGTCGTTTTGCGAAGATTACGAGAATGCGAACTGGCAGCGGATCACCGCCAGAACGGCCCAATTAGGGCTCAATGAAGAGAAGGTCAGCCAGCTCTATCTGACCGCCACCGCCTGGGTCAACCAGCAACTCCAGGCGATGGCGGAGATAGATTAACCCAGCTCGATGGCGACTGCGGTTGCCTCCCCGCCCCCGATGCACAGACTGGCGATCCCGCGCTTGAGGCAACGTTCGCGCAAGGCGTGGATCAGGGTCACCAGGATCCGGGCGCCACTTGCTCCCAGCGGATGACCGAGGGCACAGGCGCCGCCGTTCACGTTCACCTTGTCATGGGGCAGCTTGCAACCCGCCATGGCCAGCATGCTCACCATGGCGAATGCCTCGTTGACCTCAAACAGGTCCACCTCGCCCACCTGCCAGCCCACCTTGGCCAACAAGCCCTCGATGGCCCCGATGGGCGCGCTGGTGAACTCGGCAGGCAGGGCCGCGTGGCTCTGATAACCCACCAGCCGTGCCAGCACGGGCACGCCGAGCTGCGCGGCGGTGTCGGTCCGCATCAGGATCAGCGCCGCCGCCCCATCCGAGATGGAGCTGGCATTGGCCGCCGTGATGGTGCCCGTCTTGCTGAAAGCCGGCTTGAGCTGGGGGATCTTCTCGGGGCGTGCCTTGCCAGGCTGCTCATCCTCGGCCAGCAGCAGGGTCTCTCCGGCCTTCACCGGCGCCAGCTCCGCTGCAAAGGCGCCGCTGCGCTGGGCCGCCAGTGCCCGCTCCAGCGAGGTGATGGCAAAGGCATCCATGTCGGAGCGGGTCAGCCCGGCACGATCCGCGCTCAGCTGGGCATAATGGCCCATCAGTTGACCTTCGTAGGCATCCTGCAGCCCGTCCAGGAACATGTGATCGAGCACGCTCTGGTGCCCCATCCGAAAACCGCTGCGCGCCTTGTCGAGCAGATAAGGGGCACGGCTCATGCTCTCCATCCCGCCGGCGATCACCACGTTCGTGTCACCGAGTCGCAACCCATCGGCCGCCAGCATCACCGCCTTCATGCCGGAACCGCACACCTTGTTGACCGTGGTGCAGGGGATGCTGTCCGGCAGGCCCGCCTTCAATACCGCCTGACGGGCGGGCGCCTGGCCGACCCCGGCACTCAGCACGTTGCCAAGATAAGCCTCATCGATCTGCTCCCCCTTGAGCCCGGCCTGCGCCATGGCTGCGGCGATGGCACAGGCACCCAGTTCGGGTGCGCTCAGGTTGGCCAGGGCCCCTTGAAAGGCCCCCATGGGGGTACGTTTGGCCGCAACAATCACGATATCCATCAATTGTACTCTCCTTGTTACATTGAGATAACATATGCCGCCGCCGTCGCGGGAACAAGACTTGCGGGGCAGTTGACGTTTGGGTAAGGTGCCAGCCAGGATTGACAGTCAAGATAGCGCCATGAACCGAACCAAGGATGACAAACGGACCTACAGCATCAGCGAACTGGCCCGTGAATTTGATGTTACGACCCGAAGTATTCGTTTTTATGAAGATCAGGGACTTTTGAATCCTGCTCGTCAGGGGCAGACCCGGATCTACAGCCGTCAGGACAGAGTGCGGCTCAAGCTCACCCTGCGCGGCAAGCGACTGGGGTTCAGCCTGGCGGACATCCGCGATCTGTTCGATCTCTACGATGCGGACAAGAGCAGCCGTACCCAGCTGCAGACCATGCTTGGACTGGTGGCCGACAAGCGGGATACCCTGCAGCAGCAGCTGGAAGACATCAAGATGGTGCTGCTGGAGCTGGACGCCGCCGAGCAGCGCTGCCAGCAGGCGCTGGAGCAGCTCGGCTGAGGCAAACAGACAAGCATAAAAAAGGGGCCCGCGGGCCCCTTTTCATTGCAACTGGATTATTTGTTCCAGCGGTCCGGATCGTAATCCGGGCTGTAGCGGTCGACGATGACGGCGCAGGCCGCATCACCGGTGATGTTGAGGGCGGTACGGATCATGTCGAACAGACGATCCAGCGCAAACAACAGCGGCAGTCCCTCGATGGGGATCCCGGCGGCCAGCAGCACGGCGACCACCAGGAAGCTCGGGCCAGGTACGCCGGCCTGACCGATAGCCCCCAGGGTGGCGGTCACTATGATGGCGGCCCAGGCACCCATGGAGAGATCGATCTGATAGACCTGGGCGAAGAAGATGGCGACCAGACCGTAATAGATGGCGTTGCCGCTCATGTTGATGGTGGCACCCAGCGGCAGCACGAAAGAGGCCGTGGCATTGCTCACCTTCAGCTCTTTCTCGCAGGTCTCCATGTTGACCGGCAAGGTCGCCATGGAAGAGGCGGTGGAGAAGGCGACGATCTGCGGCTTCTTCATGGCCGACAGGTACTTGCGCACCGGGGTGTTGGAGAAGATCATGACCAGCAGCGGATAGACCACGAAACCGAAGATCAGGATGGCGGCCAGATAGACCACGAACAGCTTGATCACCAGGGTCAGCACGTCGAAGCCGTAGGTGCCGATGGCGTCGGCCATCAGGCCGAACACGCCGAGCGGCGCAATCAGCATCACCTTGTTGATCATCCAGACGAAGGCATCCACCAGGGTGTTCAAACCATCGACCAGCGGCTTGGCCCGCTCGCGGGGCTGCTTGGCCAGCGCGATGCCGAGGAACATGCAGAACACCAGGATCTGCAGGATGTTGGCTTCGTTGAGCGACTGGAAGACGTTGGTCGGGATCATCCCGAGCAGGGTGGCAACCGCATCGGGCAGGGCGCCCTTGTCGGAATAGTCACCGGAGAACATGGAGGCCATGGAGCCGAACTCGACCCCGATCCCGGGTTTGAAGATCTGCCCCATCACCAGTGCCAGCAGCACCGCCAGCGCCGAGGTGCCGAGGAAGAAGGCCAGCGTGGTGACGCCAATCTTGCCTGCTGCCGGGCTGGCCCCCAGATTGGCTGCCCCCGACAGGATGGCCACCGCCACCAGCGGGATCACCAGCATCTTGATGAGCTGGATAAAGAGAGTACCGAGCGGTGCGAACACGGTGGCTTGTTCACCCATGAACGCCCCCACCAGTGCCCCCAGCACCATGGCAACCACGACCTGGAAGCCAACGTTCTTAATGAGTCCTTTTGTTAACACAGAATGTTCCTTTATGTAGCAATTATTTACACTTTCCCAGTGCAATCAACCAAACAGGGGAAGAACAGCTGTCCATTCTCCTGAGCGCGCGCTTTATCTCATATTTATTGGCTGTTTGAAATCGCCAAATCGTTAACGGGAGTTATTGATAAGTTTGCAATAAAGTTAAGATTCAAAAGGAACACGGCGATTTTTCCCGCTTTCATCATGACAACTGACAAAACATTGTGCTATTTTGACGTGGCAAATGTGCATACAGGGATGAAAACATGCTGAAAGTTAACGAATATTTTGACGGAAATGTAAAATCCATCGGTTTCGAGCAAAAAGGGGACAAAGCGACCGTCGGTGTGATGGAAGCGGGTCACTACCAGTTCAATACCGCCGCCCCCGAGCGGATGACGGTGGTCAAGGGTGCCCTTACCATCCAGCTGGCCGATGAAGATGAGTGGCACACCTATGAGCAGGGCCAATCCTTCGACGTGGCCGGCCACTCCTCCTTCAAGCTGGAAGTGAAGACCCCCACCGCCTATCTGTGCGAGTTCCTCGACTAAGCCGCAGACAAGCTGCAGCCCAGGTGGATAAGAGAGCGGACCCGAGTCCGCTCTTTTTCATCTGATCCCCTTCCCGTCTCGACAACCCTTCGCCGTGACCCCCTCATTTGCGTGCCGCCATCACACCCCTCGGTTTTCCCGCTTTCCATCGACTACAAAAAATTTACAATATTTAGACGAAACCCATAATCGGAGTGGTGTCATGATCAGTGTCTTCGACCTGTTTTCCATCGGGATCGGTCCCTCTTCTTCTCATACCGTGGGGCCGATGCGCGCCTCTTACGCCTTCGTCATCGCACTCAAGCAACAGGGGCTGCTGCCCCGGACCGAACGGGTAGAAGTGGAGTGCTACGGCTCCCTCGGCCAGACCGGCAAGGGCCATGGCACCGGCAAGGCCATCATCCTGGGGCTGGCCGGTTTTGAACCCGAGTCGGTGGACATCGAGGCCATTCCCGCCTTCCTGGCCGAGGTGGAGCGCAGCCAGTCGCTGCGGCTGGCGGGGGAGCAGCCCAGCCAGTTCGCCCGCAGCGGCGCCATCATCTTCAACCGGCGCAAGACCCTGCCCGCCCACTCCAACGGCATGACCCTGCGCGCCTTCGCCGGTGAACAGCTGCTGCTCGAGCAGACCTACTACTCCATCGGTGGCGGCTTCATCATCGAGGAGAGCCACTTCGCCAACGCCAAGGAGGAGGCCGCCCGCTTCGATGCGGCCCACCCCGTTCCCTACCCGTTCGAGAGCGGCGCCCAGCTGCTGGCCCACTGCCAGGAGAGCGGCCTCTCCATCTCCGGCCTGATGCTGGCCAACGAGAAGGTGTTTCGCACGGAGGCCGAGATCAAGGCGGGCCTGCGCAAGATCTGGCAGGCGATGCAGGGTTGCGTCGAGCGTGGCTGTCGCAGCGAGGGGGTGTTGCCCGGCGGGCTCAAGGTGAAACGGCGGGCGCCGGCCCTCTATCGCCAGCTCAGCTGCGAGACCAATTTCAACAAGGATCCGCTGATGGTGATGGAGTGGGTGGATCTGTTCGCGCTGGCCGTCAATGAGGAGAACGCCGCCGGCGGTCGGGTGGTGACCGCCCCCACCAACGGTGCCGCCGGCATCATTCCCGCCGTGCTGCACTATTACGATCGTTTCGTGCGCAAGGTGGATGACGAGCTGCTGCTGAGCTACTTCCTCACCGCCGCCGCCATCGGCATCCTCTACAAGAAGAACGCCTCCCTCTCGGGTGCGGAAGTGGGCTGCCAGGGGGAAGTGGGGGTGGCCTGCTCCATGGCCGCGGGGGCGCTGACCGAGATCCTGGGTGGTAGCCCGGCGATTGTCGAAAACGCCGCCGAAATAGGCATGGAGCACAACCTGGGTCTCACCTGTGATCCGGTGGGCGGCCAGGTGCAGGTGCCCTGTATCGAGCGCAATGCCATGGGGGCGGTCAAGGCGATCAACGCCGCCCGCCTCGCCCTGCGCGGCACCGGCGAGCACAAGGTGTCGCTGGACAAAGTGATCAAAACCATGTGGGAAACCGGCAACGACATGAAGACCAAATACAAGGAAACGGCCCGTGGTGGCCTGGCGGTTAACATTACCGAGTGTTAAAAATCGGTAATTTGCTCCATTTGGTTCCTAAATACCCGGCATTGTCGGGTATTTTTATGGGCAAACGCTTAACAAAATGGATAAGCATCAAAATAAATTTTATACTCGCCGCTCTGATTCAACAAAAATAGATCTATTTCAACTTTTTTTGGGCTTTGAGCCGTTACACTGTGGTTATCTGGTTCATTGACCTCGGCGACGACGCCCTCGTCCCATGGATCACCCCGTTTCTGCGAGTGGGCATGGCGCCCCCTTCTATCCTGAGGTAATTGTTACATGATCAGCGTTTTTGATATCTTCAAAATCGGTGTTGGCCCCTCCTCTTCCCACACTGTCGGCCCGATGAAGGCAGCCAAACAGTTCGTGGATGAACTGCGTGCAGGCGGCAAGATCCGTGACATCACCCGGATCCAGGTCGATGTCTACGGCTCACTCTCCTGGACCGGTAAAGGTCACCACACCGATACCGCTATCATCATGGGTCTGGCGGGCAACCTGCCGGAAAATGTCGATATCGACGGCATCCCCGAGTTCATCTCCCGCGTCGAACAGACCGGTCGTCTGCCCATCGGCCTGCACTGCCATACCGTCAGCTTCCCGCGCGACGCCATGGTGTTCCATGACGAAGCCCTGCCGCTGCACGAGAACGGCATGAAGCTGACCGCCTTCATCGAAGACGAAGCCGTCTACAGCAAGACCTACTACTCCATCGGCGGTGGTTTCATCGTTGACGAAGAGAACTTCGGCAAGGGCGACAGCGGCGACATGTCCGTCAGCTACCCGTTCAAGAGCGCGGCCGAGCTCATCGCCCACTGCAGCCAGACCGGCCTCTCCATCTCCGCCCTGATGATGGAGAACGAGAAGTGCTTCAACACCCCGGAAGAGATCTACAAGAAGCTCGGCAAGATCTGGACCACCATGCGTGAAGGGATCGAGCGCGGCTGCCGCACCGAGGGCGTCCTCTCCGGCCCGCTGCGCGTACCGCGCCGCGCTGCGCCGCTCTATCGCCAGCTGACCACCAACGAGAACCTCTCCAACGATCCGATGAACATCGTCGACTGGGTCAACATGTTTGCCCTGGCGGTGAGTGAAGAGAACGCGGCCGGTGGCCGTGTGGTGACCGCGCCGACCAACGGCGCCGCCGGCATCATCCCGGCCGTGCTGGCCTACTACGACAAGTTCATCCAGCCGGTTGGCCGTGACGACTACACCCGCTTCTATCTGGCTGCGGCTGCCGTCGGCATGCTCTACAAGATGAACGCCTCCATCTCCGGCGCCGAAGTGGGCTGCCAGGGTGAGGTGGGCGTCTCCTGCTCCATGGCCGCCGCCGGCCTGACCGAGCTGATGGGCGGCAGCCCCGAGCACGTCTGTGAGGCCGCCGAGATCGGCATGGAGCACAACCTGGGTCTGACCTGTGACCCTGTCGCCGGCCAGGTGCAGGTGCCCTGCATCGAGCGCAACGCCATCGCCGCCATGAAGGCGGTCAACGCCTCCCGCATGGCGCTGCGTCGCACCTCCAAGCCGCGCGTCTCGCTGGACAAGGTGATCGAGACCATGTACATCACCGGCAAGGACATGGACTCCAAGTACCGTGAAACCTCCCGCGGTGGCCTGGCCATCAAGGTGATGCAGGTTGCCTGCGACTAAGCAGATAACGGCAAACGCAAAAGGCGGGAATTCCCGCCTTTTTTATTGCCCATTATTTCCCGCTCATCACCTTCCTCATGGCGCCATTTCCCTGGGGCTGGCTCGCTAATTTCCGGGGCCATCCTGCAGCCCGGCCGAGATTGATGGCCAGAGCGCCTCGGGCTTATTCCATCAGGCGATCGGCCAGGGTCCCCACCGCCACCACGAAATAGTGGGAGCGATTCCAGTCACGCAGCACCCGATAATTGGGATAGGCAAGATAGGCAGCGCCCCCTGCCCCGTCGGGCTGCACCAGCGAGGCCTGCATCTTCACCGCGGGCAAATCGCCACCATCTGCCTTGCGTACCCCGAGGGCCTGCCATGCCGACAGCGTTCGGGTATCTTCAAGCCCGACCAGCGCAGGATCCAGACCGGTGGGCACCCTCACCCGGCGCCCCCAGGTTTCATCCCCGTGCCAGCCGTTCTGGCGCAGATAATTGGCTGCCGAACCAAACACATCCGCCGGCGTCCCCCACAGATCCTTCTTGCCGTCACCGTCCTGGTCGACCGCGTATTGACGGAAGGATGAGGGCATGAACTGCACCTGTCCCATGGCGCCGGCCCAGGAGCCCTTGAGCTCGGCCGGGGTGATCGGCTCCTCTTCCAGCATGCGCAGGGTATCGAACAGCTGCCCCTTGAAGAAGGCCTCACGGCGCCCCTCCCAGGCCAGGGTCGCCAGCGACGAGACCAGCGGATATTTGCCGGTCAATTTGCCGAAATTGGTTTCAATGCCCCACAGGGCGACAATAAAGCGGGGTTGCACATCATATTCCGCCCCTATTTTTGTGAGCAGCGGCAAATACTGACGATATAGGCGTTTGGCTTGATTGACTTTCCACTGCGGCACCGCGTTGGAAATATAAGTGGCGAGGGTCTGTTTAAATTCCGGCTGATTTTTATCGTGCCGAATGGCGACCTCGATCAGATGAATATCGGCGAAGGCGGCAGCAATGGTCGCGGGCTGGATCCCGGCGGCCAGGGCCTCCTGTTTGAGGCCCGTCACATAATGGTCAAAATCGGGGCTGGCCTGCAGCGGGTGGCTCGACAATCCCCCCATCAGCAGCAGTGCCAGCCGCCTCTTCATTTCCGTTCGGCCTTCAATTGAGCCTTGTGCTGCTCCAGCAGGTTTTCCGGCGGAGGGGGCATCTGCAGATAGAAGCCCTGACTCTGCAGCGCCTCCATCACCCGGCTGGTGGAGGCGATCCCCAAGGGCTTGGCTGGGTCCAGTTTGGTCATCAATACCAGTTCGGGACGGCCGAATGTACTCATCAGCACCTCGGGTACGCGGGAAAAGTCCTCTCTTCTTTCAACAAAAAGATAGGTCTCGGCTTTTTTGCGACTTTTATAGACTGCACACAACATGGAAATTGATATAATCCAACCGGTTTATTGCCTCTGAGGATGGCAAACTATAACATCAGGAATTGAATAACAATAACGGATTACCGTCTCTGTCTCGGGGAAGATTCATGGTTGAGCGCGATAACGAATTGAAAGGGACCACCTTCACTATTTCTGTGTTGCATATCAGCGATGGCAAGCCTGAGCGGATCCGCCAGTTGCTGGCGGCCAAAGTGGCCCAGGCGCCCCAGTTCTTTAATTGTGCCCCCCTCGTCATCAATGTGGAACGGCTCACCGAGATCCCCGACTTCGAACAGCTCAAGGAGCTGGTGGAATCGGAAGACTTCGTGCTGGTCGGGATCACGGGGGCCCAGAACGAGGCGATGAAGACAGCCGCCAAGGCGGCAGGGCTGGCGGTGATGGCCTCCGGCAAGAGCCGCAAGGCCGAACCCCAGCCAGAACCGGCACCGGCCCCCATCGTAGAAGCGAAACCCGTGCCGGCACCGGTGATAGCGAGCAAGGTGCATGTGGGCCCGGTTCGCTCAGGCCAGCAGCTCTATGCCGCCGGCACCTCGCTGGTGGTGCTGGGCTCGGTCAGCCCGGGCGCCGAAGTCATCGCCGACGACAGTATTCATATTTATGGCACTCTGCGCGGCAGGGCCATTGCCGGCGCCAAGGGCAACTCCCAGGCACGGATTTATTGCCAGCAACTGCAGGCCGAGCTGCTCTCCATCGCTGGCACCTTCCAGCTCAGCGATGCATTGCCGGCCGGCCTCATCCAGCAGCCGGTTCATGTCCGGCTGGATAACGAACAACTCCGTATAGACCGTATCAAATAGAGTTACAAGGAAGCGAGAATGGCGCGAATCATAGTCGTTACATCGGGTAAAGGTGGCGTTGGCAAGACCACAACCAGCGCGGCCCTGAGTACCGGTTTAGCCCAGCGTGGCCACAAGACAGTGGTCATCGATTTTGACATTGGCCTGCGAAACCTGGACCTCATCATGGGCTGCGAGCGGCGCGTGGTGTATGACTTCGTCAACGTCATCAATGGCGAGGCCAACCTCAACCAGGCCCTCATCAAGGACAAGCGCTGCGAGAACCTGTTCATCCTGCCCGCCTCCCAGACCCGGGACAAGGATGCCCTCACCCGCGAAGGGGTCGAGAAGATCCTGGATCAGCTGAGCGAGATGCAGTTCGACTACATCGTCTGCGACTCCCCGGCGGGGATCGAAGCCGGCGCCCTGATGGCGCTCTACTTCGCCGATGAAGCTATTGTCACCACCAACCCGGAAGTCTCCTCCGTGCGTGACTCGGATCGCATCCTCGGCATCCTGGCCTCCAAGTCCCGTCGCGCCGAGCGTGGCGAAGACCCCATCAAGGAGCACCTGCTGCTGACCCGCTACTGCCCGACCCGCGTCAACCGCGGCGACATGCTGAGCGTACAGGACGTACAGGAGATCCTGGCCATCAAACTGCTCGGGGTGATCCCGGAGTCCCAGGCGGTGCTGCGCGCCTCCAACTCCGGCGAGCCCGTCATCCTGGACAAGGAGTCCGATGCCGGTCAGGCCTATGAGGACGCCGTTGCCCGCCTGTTGGGTGACACCAAGGATTTTCGTTTTCTGGAAGAAGAGAAGAAGGGCTTCTTTAGCCGACTGTTCGGGAGTTAAGCATGTCATTATTGGATTATTTTCGTTCCAACAAGAAACAGAGCACCGCACAACTGGCCAAAGAGCGGTTGCAGATCATCGTGGCTCACGAGCGTTCATCCAGAGGGGGGCCGGATTACCTGCCCCAGCTCAAGCAGGATATCCTCGACGTGATCCGCAAATATGTGGAGATAGACCCTGACAAGATCACGGTCCAGCTCGACAAGAAGAGTGATGAGCTGTCGGTACTCGAGCTCAACATCACCTTCGCCGACGACAAGAAGGGATGAGCCTGACGCCCTATGCGTGACCCTTTCCCCCAATGAAGACCGGATCCTGCTGCCAGGATCCGGTTTTTTATTGCCGCAACCGGGTCAAGGGCGCTGCTGCACTCGCCAAGCCCGTAGGGGACGGCTAGAATACGGCGCGCCACCGTGCGGCCGGGCCGTCGGTGTTTTTCTTTATTTATCAGCTGGAACAGACCGCTTATGTCTTTGAATGACGAAATGCACAGCGTCGAGGAACTGCTCGACACCGCCCTCGAACTCTTCATGGAGCTGGCCTCCGACAACCTGCCGGAGCAGGAGATCGCCCGCTTCAATCAGGAGTTCAACGACCGCGGCCTGCTGGCGGAAACCGATCCGGCCGATGACTGGGAAGCGGACGTTGGCTTCGAGGTCAGCGACGCCGAGTACGCCGAGATCTGGATCGGCCTTGGCAACGAGCAGGAAGAGTACGAGCACCTGTTCGCCCGCATGCTGCTCTCCCGCCGTGTTGACGAGAAGTTCTGCCACATCGAATGGCTGCCCCAATAATTCCGGATCCCGATGATCCGAGTCACTACGTCTGGGAGTCGGAGCCAGAGCCCGTGCGGCCCAATCCGGCACGGCGCCTGCTGAACTGGCTCGGCAAGCTGCTGCTGGCGGCCCTGCTCAGCACCATCGTCTCGGTGGCGCTGCTGCGCTTCATCGATCCGCCCATGTGGACCTGGCGCATCGAGCGGGCGCTGTTTCCCCCTGCCAAGGTGGCCGAGGTGAAGCACGACTGGGTGCCGCTCGAGCAGATCTCCCGCGAGCTGCAGCTGGCGGTGATCGCCGCCGAAGATCAGCGCTTTGCCGAGCACAACGGCTTCGACATGGATGCCATCAGCTCGGCGCTCAAGCACAATCAGCACAGCGAGCGGGTGCGCGGCGCCAGCACCCTCAGCCAGCAGACCGCCAAGAACCTCTTCATGTGGAGCGATCGCAGCTTCCTGCGCAAGGGGATCGAGGCCTGGTTCACCCTGCTGATGGAGCTGGGCTGGGACAAGTCCCGCATCCTCGAGGTGTACCTGAATATCGTGGAGTTCGGGCCCGGCATCTACGGCGCCGAGGCCGCGGCCAGACACTACTTCGGCAAGCCGGCGATACGTCTCACCCGCTACGAGGCGTCACTGCTGGCGGCAGCCCTGCCCAACCCCTGGCGCTACCGGGTCAAGCCCCCCTCGCCCTACGTCCAGCAGCGCTCGGCCTGGATCCGCCGTCAGATGGGCCAGCTGGGGCAGGTAACCCTCAACAAGGTGCATCAGACAGACTGATGCCTGATGGGTGTCGGGCTTGTTCACGGTGCGAGCCCGGCCTCGTCGGTGGAGGGCCCCAGGTGCCCGCCCACCGTGCCCCGATGCAGCGGCAGGTAGTGCCACCACCAGGTCTCCCGCCGCCGCTTGATCTGCTGCCGTCTCGTCCGCCGTTTCATGCCCGCTCTCCCTTGCCCTGCCCCTCTTCAACCATACCCAACTCCAGTCAGCCTTGCCCGGCGCTGGCGCACCCTTCCCACTGGTCTGGCCGCCACCGCCAATAATTGTTACAGTAGCGAACCTCGATGTATCTGGAGTGATTTCATGGAACAGCGTACCCCGGATCAGCTGGTCGAATGGGCCTATGATCAGTTTCTTGAGCAGGCCGCAGACATGCTGGCCCCCGAACAAATCGTCGACATCACCCTGGAGTTCGAACAGCGTGGCGCCGTCGAGGCGACCCTGCCCAATGCCGACTGGTCAACCGAACTCGGTGTGCCGGTGGACATGGAGCGCTGGGTCGAAGTGTGGGTGGGTCTGCTGGACCATCAGGAGGAGTTTGAGGTGATCTTTGCCACCTTCCTGCTGCCCCGTCATAGCAATGAGCACGATGTCCACGTGCGCTGGCACCGTCAGCAACAGGCATGAAAAAGGCGCCCTCGGCGCCTTTTTCTTTTGTGGTGATCTTTGCTCAAGGCCGGGCCGCGATGGCCTTCGCCAGACAGCGCCGGCACCAGCAGCTATCAGCCTCCCCCATGGGCAGGGCCGGCAGCTGGCTGCACCAGCACTCTGCGATGGTCGCGCCGGCCGACACGGCGCAAAAGGCCGGTTCACCGCAGCCGGGGCAGCGGTGGGTGCTGGTGGAACCATCCAGCTGCGCCATCACCGCCAGCTGGGCCTCGCTCGCCATGGCGGACCAGTGACCAATCTCGGTCAGAGTGCGACCACAGCCAAGGCAGAGACCGTCTTTTGCCCGGCACGCACCGACGCAGGGGCTCGGCACTTATTCGCCGCCTTCGCGCTGATCGTCGCCCGTCAATGTGATGCTGTAGTCATCGATGACCAGCTTGCCCTGCTTGTAGAGGCCGCCGATGGCCTTCTTGAAGGTGCCCTTGCTCATGCCGAGCAGCTTGTAGATGAGCTCGGGTTCGCTCTTGTCGCCCACCGCCAGGCTGCCGCCCTGCTTCTTGAGGCGGACCAGGATCTGCTCGCCGGCATCGTCCAGCCGCGCCACACCCGGCTTTTGCAGGGTCAGATCCAGCTTGCCGTCATCACGCACCTGCTTGACCCAGGCGGTCAGCGGACGACCCGTGGTCACCCGGCCGAACACCTCGTTCTTGAACAGCATGCCGGAGTACTCGCCATTGACGATGGCCTTGATGCCGAGCGGCGTGCGCTCGCCAGGCAGGGCAGTCACTTCGTCACCGGCCTTGAAGGGAGGTTTGTCGGTGCGCAGGAACCGCTCGAGGCGGCTGGTGCCCACCATGCGCCCCTCGTGATCGAGCATCAGCCGCACCAGATAGACATGGCCCACCTGCATCGGCTTGTTCTGCTCGCGGCTTGGTACGAACAGATCCTTCTTCATGCCCCAGTCGAGGAAGGCACCAATCTTGTTGGCATTGACCACCTTGAGGCCGACGATGTCGTCCACCATGGCAAACGGCTTGTCGGTGGTGATCACCGGCTCGCAGTCGGCATCCAGATAGAGGAAGACCTTGACGCCGTCCCCTTCCGCCACCCCTTCCGGCAGTTGACGCTTGGGCAGCAGCAGCTCGCCGTACTCTTCGCCAGCCGCCAGCCAGGCGCCCCGATCTTCGAGCTCGACTACGGTAAGGGTGTTCATCTTGCCAATCTGTAGCATGGTGTTCTCTTCTTTCATTGTCCGGATGGCCAATTTTTCATTGCCTGTATGGGCGCGCATGTTACCCCAAGAGCGGTAACAGGGCCTAGTCCCTTGCCCTGTTCGCGGGTGATTTTCAGGGCCTTTTGGCCGGGGCGTGTCCATATAATCGCCAGTCAGCCGCCCTTTTGCTGCAAATAACCCCACTTTTGGGTAGACTTCGCCGCTGTCAAAATCCAGAGGAACTGTCGATGAATCCATCCACTCGTACCCGTCATCTCAATCAATGGATCCAGACCCACAGTGGGCAGGACATGACCTACCCGGCGCTGCACGGCTTTTTGTGTGCCCGCCTGGTCGGGCCGGATGCCCCTGACTGGCAGGCCCCGCTGGCCGGTCTGTTGCCCCATGACGCCGAGCTGGATGAAAAAAGCGCCGAGGCGCTGCGCCACCTGATCGCCGAGCTGGAAACCCAGGCCGATGAGGCCCAGCTCGCCCTGCCTAGCCAGTGCCGCCTCTCCACCGAGAGCCCGGAGCAGGTGTTCGAGCAGAGCCACCCCCTCGGTCAGTGGTGTTACGGCTTCAGCCAGGGCTTTGCCACCTGGCCCAAGCCCAGGGATCTGAACGATCCGACCACCCAGTACCGTTTCAGCCTGGCCGCCGAGCTGAGCCTGTTTCGCGACAAGCCCATGGCGCAGATGCTGCACGCGGCCGCCGGCAGTGACCTCCCCTTCATGGAGTTCTGCAAGCGTCAGCGCCAGAACATGAAGACCGCTCTCAACCAGCTGCTGCAATTAGATGAGTATCAGGCCGTGCCGAGCACGGAGCAGGCGCTGGACAGCCAGCAGGCCGAGCAGTGGCAGCAGTGGTTCGAACTGGCCGATGCCAGCCGCGATCCGCACAGCCGCCTCGGCTGGTTTGACAAGGTGATCGCCGACGCCGAGCCGCTGTTTGACGCCGCCTTCTGGCAGCAGATTGCCGGCCATGGCTGGAGTGCCCACGAAGCGCGCCCGCTGCTGGCCGCCCGGGCCGGGCGGGCCGACTGCCTGTTGCGTCTCGGCCAGCTGGAACAGGCGCGCAGCGAATATCTGGCCCTGCTCGAGCTGTGTGTGGCCGATGAGCTGGGTTGCCGTTATCCCCTCTCCAGCCTCTATGCCCTGCAAGGGGACTGGTCGGCCCTGCAGGCTCTGCTGGTGCGCTTTGATGAAGCCTCCAGCTGGCTGCTCTACAACAAGGCGCTGATGACGTTCGTCTGCGCTGGCGCCGATGCCGCGCAGCCGCTGCTGGCCGCCGCTGTCAAGGCCAACGCCCATGTACCGGCCTGTCTGCTGGGCCAGCGCAAGCTGCCCAAACAGGAGCCCCACAGCTGGCAGACGGGCAGCCGTGACGAAGCGGCGCTCTACACCCTGCAAAGCCGCGAGGCCTGGCTCAAGCACAACGCCCTGCTCTGGCTGCGCAAAGGCTGAGCCGGCGACAGTAAAACCAGCTTCGAATAGACCCGGTTGCGGCGGATGACGTGCGCAACCGCACATTTCTCTGGTACTTGTTCAGACAAACGGCCCTGTGTTACGTATCATCAAGGTCAAAGTATCAAGAGAAACTGCACCCGATGCAGCCGTCACAGCAGGATGTCATATGTCAAAGATCATAGAGCTGCTTGCCCACTATCCCCCCTATCAGCTGGTACACGCCGCCGAGATGGTGCGCGATACCTTCGAACAGTTTTACCAGCAACGCTATCAGCTGACGGTGCCTCAATGGCGCCTGATGATGGTGCTCGGCCCCCACTACCCCATCAGCCAGAAAGAGCTGGTGGAGGCGAGCGGGATGGACAAGGTGCGGATCTCCCGCGAAATTCACCGGCTGGTGGAAAAAGGGATCCTGTTCACCGAGAGCAGCGAGCACGACAAGCGGGTCAGCCTGGTCTCCTTCACCCAGGCGGGGCTCACCCTGTTCCAGCAGCTCAAGAGCGAAGCGGGCAGCTGGCAGCACACCCTCACCGACTACCTGCCGGCCGAGGCGCGCCAATCCATCCGTCTGCACCTGCAAAGCGTCAGCGATGCCATCGAACAACTTCACCTGCTGGATAACGAGCGACCCTCATGAACCTCAACAACTTTGCCACCATGGACGTCAACATGCTGCTGAGCCTGGTCAACATGCAGCTACGTGATTGCTACGATGATCTCGATGATCTCTGCAAGGCGCAGGATCTCGACAAGGCGGCGCTGGTCGCCCGGCTCGCCAGCGGCGATTTCCACTATCAGGAAGATCAGAAGCAGTTCAGATAGGGATCCGGATCACAACCCGGCCCATGCCGCTGGCTCCGGCGGCAAAAGCTGCTATGGTGATGGCTACCCCGGTCAACTGACCATCGGCAAGAGGTATGGATACATCTTGCTGTCACAGACCGCGGTTAGCCTTCTCTTCACCAGCCGTAGCCAAGGATGACCCATGATGTTTCTGACCCGTCCCGCCAGCCTGATCACCCTCTGTGCCTTGCTGATGATCAGCCTCCTCTCGCCCCGCCTGCCAGACAGCGCCGAACAGTGGCTCACCACCCTGCTGCTGGGCTCCCTGGTGGTGGTCTGCCTGATGGTCGGCAGCGGCTGTCGCCGCTTTCTGCGGGATTGACCTGACGGACCGCTTCATCAGGTCAGGCACCAAAAAAACAACGCAGCCCTGGGGCTGCGTTGTTGCTTTCTGGCGTATGGCTGGTTGCTCTCTTGATCAGAGCGCCAGGGTCTCCAGCTGGCCCTTGGCCTGCTCGATGCCCTTGGCCTGGGCATCCGGACCCATGCCCATGCCTTCGGCGTAGATGAAGTCCACCTCCTTGATGCCGATGAAGCCCAGCACGGTACGCATGTAGGGGGTCACCAGATCGGTGGCGCTGCCGACGTGCATGCCGCCGCGGGGGCTGATCACCAGGGCGCGGGTGTTTTCCACCAGGCCGACCGGACCGGTTTCGGTGTAACGGAAGGTCACGCCGGCACGGGCCACCAGATCGATCCAGTTTTTCAGCTGGGTCGGGATGTTGAAGTTGTACATGGGGGCGGCAATCACCACCAGATCGCTCGCCTTGAGCTCTGCGATCAGCTCGTCGGACTGGGCCAGCACGGCCAGTTGACGCTCATTGAGGTTTTCACCACCGCGCAGGCCTGACGCCAGCTCGCCATCCAGTACCGGCAGGTTCAGGGCCGCCAAATCACGCACGGTGACGGTGTCGGACTGATGGTCGGCCAGGAAGCCGTCGATCAGGGCGTTGGATTGGGAATATTGGCCCAGGATGCTGGACTTGAGTACGAGGATATTGGCCATGGTGAAACTCCATTAGGTTGTCGGTTGAACAGCGGTGCTGTCGATGGAGGTCACTCTAAACATTGGGCTTCTATACAGATAGCGAAAATAGATGCTCAACTTGTTCAAAAATTTTGATGGTAGTGCATTCTCTCGCCAGCCGCCTCTCTCACGCTCCGCCAAGGCTTGGCAGAACAAACGATTGCCGTTATGATCCGCCGCACTTTTTTCAGCGACCCGGATCCCATGACACCCTCGCGCAGGCACTCCCCCTTTGCCGGTGCAGTCTGGATGATGGTAGCGGGCCTCTGCTTCGCCGCCGTCAACAGCCTGAGCCAGTATGTCAGCTTCAAGCTCGGCCTCCCCTCGACCCAGGTCGCCTTCCATCAATATCTGATTGCCCTGGTCTGTCTGCTGCCCTGGCTCATTCGCCACGGCCTGCGCCAGTCGCTGATGACCAACCAGCTGCGGCTGCACCTGCTGCGGGTTGCCCTGGCGGTGGTCGGCATCCAGTTCTGGCTGTGGGCGCTGGCGGTCCCCGTTCCCATCTGGCAGGGGATAGCGCTGCTGATGACTTCTCCGCTGTTCGCCACCCTGGGCTCTGCCCTCTTTCTCAAGGAGCAGGTGAGCCGGGCCCGCATTCTGGCAACCCTGGCCGGCTTTGTCGGCGCCATGCTGATCCTGGCCCCCTGGACCGACGATTTCAGCTGGGCCTCGTTGCTGCCGGTGGCGGCGGCCCTGTTCTGGGCCGGCTACTCCTTGCTGGTGCGCTATCAGGCGGCCAGCGAGTCGTCCCACACCATCGTCGTCTATCTGCTCATCTTCAGCACCCCGTTCAACGCCATGCTGGCGCTGCCGGAGTGGCAATGGCCGAGCGAAACCCAGTGGCTGCTGGTGGCCGCCTCCGGCGTGCTGTCGGCGCTGGCCCAGATGTCCATCGCCCGCGCCTACAGCGTGGCCGAGGCCTCGTTCGTGCAACCCTTTGATTTTGCCAAGCTGCCCATGAACGTGCTGGCCGGCTGGCTGGTGTTTGGCTGGGCGCCGCCCGGCCGATTGTGGCTGGGGGCCACCATCATCATCGGCGCCATCACCCTGCTCACCCATCTGGAGCAGCGCGCCCACAAATCCGTTTCCTGAGGTACGCCATGCGTGCCTCTTTTTTTGCCCGCTATTCGTGCGATAGCGGCCCTCAATCACCACCCACGACATCAGGAGAGATCACATGTTTGGAACCGCTACCCGCCCCGGCGCCACCCGCGCCCTGCTGCTGGGCTCCGGCGAACTTGGCAAGGAGGTCGCCATCGAGCTGCAACGCTTCGGCATCGAGGTGATCGCCGCCGACCGCTATGCCGATGCCCCCGCCATGCAGGTGGCGCACAGCGCTCATGTGCTGGACATGCTGGACGGTGCCGCCCTGCGCGCCCTGGTCAACGAGGTCAAACCGGATCTGATCATCCCCGAGCTGGAAGCCATCGCCACCGATACCCTGGCCGCCCTGGAGCAGGAAGGGGTCAAGGTGGTGCCGAACGCCCGCGCCACCCAGCTCACCATGAACCGGGAGGGGATCCGCCGCCTCGCCGCCGAAACGCTGGGCTTGCCCACCTCCCCCTACCGCTTTGCCCAGAGCAAGGAGGAGTTTGTCGCCGCCGTCGAGACCATCGGCCTGCCCTGCGTGGTGAAGCCGGTGATGAGCTCGTCCGGCAAGGGGCAGAGCGTGCTGCGCGATCTCGCCAAACTCGACGAGAGCTGGACCTATGCCCAGGAGGGCGGTCGCGCCGGTCGCGGCAAGGTGATCGTCGAGGGCTTCGTCCCCTTCGAGTACGAGATCACCCTGCTCACGGTACGCGCGGTGGACGGCATCCACTTCTGCGAGCCCATCGGCCATCGCCAGGAAGATGGCGACTACCGCGAATCCTGGCAGCCGCAAGCCATGAGTGAGCTGGCACTGGCCCGCTCCAAGGAGGCAGCGGCCAAGGTGGTCGAGGCGCTGGGCGGCTACGGCCTGTTCGGGGTCGAGCTCTTCATCAAGGGTGACGAGGTGTGGTTCAGCGAAGTTTCACCGCGCCCCCACGACACCGGCATGGTGACCCTCATCTCCCAGGATCTCTCCGAGTTCGCCCTGCACGTGCGCGCCATTCTGGGGCTGCCCATCGGGGCCATCACCCAGTACGGGCCGAGCGCCTCCGCCGTGGTGCTGCGCGAAGGTCACAGCCAGGACATCCGCTATCAGGGGATTGGCGAGGCGCTGGCTCTGGTGCCAGGTGCCCAGCTGCGGCTGTTTGGCAAGCCGGAGATCGCCGGTCGCCGCCGGCTCGGCGTGGCACTGACGCGAGCCAAGCAGTGCGACGAGGCGGTAGAAAAAGCCAAAGCGGTTGCGGCCGGCGTCAAGGTGCTGTTCTAAGCCCACTTTTTGGCACACGAAATCAAACGTTTGCCAGCATGACCCAGCGCAAGGGGCATGGCAATGCCCCTTTTGCATTGAGGCACCTTGTTTATAATCCCCCCTTCACCTATGTCAGGAGTACAAGATGTTAACTGCCGTGATCTTCGATATGGATGGTGTTCTGATCGACTCGGAACCCTTTTGGCAACGAGCCCAGATGGCTGTCTTCTCCGAACTGGGCCATCCCCACACGGTGGAAGATTGCGAATCGACCATAGGCGTGCGCATCGATCAGTTGGTCGCCCACTGGTATCGGTTGCGCCCCTGGAGCGGCCCCAGCCAGGAAGAGGTGGTGCAGCGCATCCTGGATCGGGTCAACGCCCTGATCCTCTCCGAAGGTCAGGCCAAGGCTGGTGTGCTGGAGGCACTCGACCTTATCGAGGCGCAAGGCCTTAAAATCGGTCTGGCCACCTCCTCCCCCTTTGCCATGGTGGAGGCCGTGCTCGGCAAGCTCGGCATTCGCGATCGCTTCCTGGCGGTGCACTCCGCCGAGGTGGAGCGCTTTGGCAAGCCGCACCCGGATGTCTATATCCACGCCGCCGAGAAGCTGGGAGTCGAGCCGGTGCATTGCCTCGCCATCGAGGACAGCTTTACCGGTCTGCTGGCGGCCAAGGCGGCCTCCATGACCACGCTGATAGTGCCGGATCCAGCGCTGGTGGGTGACCCGCGTCTGGCCATTGCCAACCATCAGCTGCGCTCGCTCACCGAGCTGGATGCCCAGATGCTGACCAGCTGGGTCAAGTAAACGACCAGCAGGCGCAGATCGTTCCCATGTACCCGGCATTGGTGGGTGACCCACGCTTGGCCATCGCCGACCATCGGCTGCGCTCGCTGGCCGAGCTTAATTGCGAGATGCTGGCCAGCTGGGTCAAATAAACCACGCTCTGGCGGACTGACCTCCTGCCTCCCTTGATCCCGGTCATAATCGTGCGCTTGCTCGCGGTCAGGCAGGTGCGATCCAGCTAGAATCTGGGGAGAGAGGCGGCCCACGGGCCCGAGGAGGTCATCATGATCGAGTACACCAGCAAGCGCATCGTCTGCCCCCATTGTGGCCATCATACCCGGGTCGAGCTGGATGCCAGCCAGGGAGATCAGGAGTTCTATGAGGATTGCATGGCCTGCTGCAACCCCATCCACCTGCGACTGCACCGGGATGAGGCGCGCGACTGCCTGCAACTCTTCGTGGATGCTGACGACGAGCAAATGTTCTGAGTCGCCCTGACAGGGGATAGCGCAAAACAAAGCGGGGCCCACTGTGCCCCGCTTTCCTTTTCGCCTAAGCGGCCGCCTCTGCGCCTTATTGGCGGGCCGCCAGCACCCGCTCCACCGTGTCGACGATGGCCTGGGTCTGGGGGTCAATCTCGATGTTGGTCTGCCAGCCGGCCTTGACCCAGCCGAGGTTGGTGCGGGCCAGGGTCTCGGGGATCAGGTTGACGCAAAATTCGCAGCCGCGCACCTCGCCCACGGTGAGGCTGATGCCATCGATGCCGATGTAACCCTTGGTCAGCACGTATTTCATAAGCGTTGGGGCCAGGCGATACCACACCTGCCGGTTGTTGGGGGTGTCGATGACCGAGATAACCTGCGCGGTGCCCATGATGTGGCCGGACATGGCGTGGCCGCCAATCTCGTCGCCAAAGCGGGCGGCCCGCTCCACGTTGACCTTGTCCCCCAACTGCAGCTGGCCGAGGTTGGTGAGGCGCAGGGTCTCCTGCATCAAATCGAAGCTGACCAGATCTCCTTCGACCCGGGTGACGGTCAGGCAGCAGCCGTTGTGGGCCACGGAGGCGCCCAGCGCCAGCCCCTCGCCCCAGGCCGGGCTCGGCATGCGGATCACGTGGGTACGAAAGTTGGGCAGCTCTTCGATGGCCACCAGTTCGGCGGTCCCCTGCACTATGCCGGTGAACATGTCTCGTCTCCTGCTACGAAAAAAGGCAGGGTAACCTCGCCACACGACCCAGACAAGCGCAACCGCTGACAAGCAGGCGGCCGATCGCTATAGTGACGGCATTCAAACCAAGTGCTGACAAGGAAACAAAAATGCAGGTATATCAATGCTGTGAGGCCATTCGCATCGCCTACAACCAGATTGGCTCCGGCGAGCAGGGCTATGTGCCGCAGGCCATCGCCGCCACCATCAGGGCGCTCAACGCCGTGGCATCGGATGAGCGGGTGCCGGCGGATCTGCGCGAGCAGGCCGCCTACGCCGCCGCCAACCTGCTGATCAGCGATCACGAAGACGCCTGATCCCGGGCTTGCACCAATCGTTTCGTCCCGGATGAATTTCAGGCTAGAATGACCCCCCCCGCACTTTGCACTCCCGCTTCCGGAGTGCAAAGGCTCTTCCCGATACCCGCTCTTTTTACGCTTTATCTGATCCACTCGGAGGTGTCAGTGCAACGTTATTGGTCCGAGGCGAGGCAACTCGTTCGTCTAGCCAGCCCCATTCTGGTCGCCCAGGTGGCCCAGATCGCCATGAACTTTGTCGATACCGTGATGGCGGGACAGGTCAGCGCCGTCGATCTGGCCGCCGTGTCGGTTGCCTCCAGCTTCTGGTTGCCGGTGATCCTGCTGGTGCAGGGCATCATCATGGCGCTCACCCCCATCGTCTCCCAGCTCAATGGCGCCCGCAAACGGGACGAGGTGCGCCCGGCGGTGCACCAGGGCTTCTGGCTGGCGCTGATGGTCACCCCCATCGCCATGGTGGCGCTCTATTTCAGCCCGCTGGCGCTGCAGTTCATGGAGGTGGATCCCGTGATGGCCGCCAAGACCACCGGCTACCTGCACGCCATCCTGTGGGGGCTGCCCGCCTTCGTGCTGTTCCAGGTGCTGCGCAACTTCAGCGAGGGGCTCTCCCACACCATGCCGACCATGGTGATCGGCTTCGTGGGGCTGGCGGTCAACATCCCGGCCAACACCATCTTCATCCATGGCCTGTTCGGCATGCCGAAACTGGGTGGGGTCGGCTGCGGCGTGGCCACCGCCATCGTGCTGTGGGCCATGCTGCTGGCGATGATCGTCTATGTGAAGCTCTCCCGCCACTTCAAGGAGATCAACCTGTTCGCCCAGCTCGCGCGCCCCAATGGCAGCCGGATCTGGCGCCTGTTCCGGTTGGGTTTCCCCATCGCCATGGCCATCTTCTGCGAGGTGACCCTGTTTACCGTGGTGGCCCTGATGTTGGCCCCCTTCGGCGCGGAGACGGTGGCGAGCCACCAGATAGCGCTCAACTTCTCCAGCCTGGTGTTCATGCTGCCGCTCTCCATCGGGGTGGGCGTCACCATCCGGGTCGGTCACAGCATCGGCGAAGGGCTGCCTGATCACGCCCGGGTCGCGGCCCGCACCGGCCTGATGCTGGGCATGACGGTGGCCGCCGCCACCGCCGCCCTCACCGTGCTGCTGCGCGAGCAGATCGCCACCATCTACACCGAAGATCTGCAGGTGATCACCCTCGCGGCCACCCTGCTCTTCTTCGCCGCCATCTACCAGATCTCCGACTCGGTACAGGTGGTGGCGGCGGCGGCCCTGCGCGGTTACAAGGACACCAAGGCGATCTTCTACGTCACCATCGTCGCCTACTGGGGACTGGGGCTGCCCACCGGCATGATCCTGGGCCTGACCGACTGGGTGGTGCCGCAGATGGGACCCCAGGGCTTCTGGGTCGGCTTCATCGTCGGCCTCACCAGCGCCGCCCTGATGCTGGGTACCCGGCTGCGCTACATCTATGGCCGCTTTGCCAGCCCGGAGGCCTGCAGCGCCCTCTCCAAGGCGCAATAAGGGGAAACTCGCCTGCAAAATCAACAGGCTGCGCAAGAACTGGGCAAACAGTCTCCTTTGTGCGTGCGGCCTGTTGACAGCCTAGGGGGGCATGGGTAGTATGCCGACCACGCCAGCAGTGCTGGCGGGATAAAACGGGTTTTCAATCCGGTTTATGAAGTGGGTTTATAGCTCAGTTGGTTAGAGCACTACCTTGACATGGTAGGGGTCGTTGGTTCGAATCCAATTAAACCCACCACTTTTCCGCGATGCGTCCTTAGCTCAGCTGGTTAGAGCACCACCTTGACATGGTGGGGGTCGGTGGTTCGAATCCACTAGGACGCACCATCCGGAACACTGTTATGCGTCCTTAGCTCAGCTGGTTAGAGCATCACCTTGACATGGTGGGGGTCGGTGGTTCGAATCCACTAGGACGCACCATAACAGTTTGAATAAATTGCAGGAATTGAGTGTGAGCTGATAGCTCAAACACAGATGTGGGTTTATAGCTCAGTTGGTTAGAGCACTACCTTGACATGGTAGGGGTCGTTGGTTCGAATCCAATTAAACCCACCACTCCCCTGCAATCACACAAAGTCGCCTTGCGCACCCTGCGTCCTTAGCTCAGCTGGTTAGAGCATCACCTTGACATGGTGGGGGTCGGTGGTTCGAATCCACTAGGACGCACCAGATTTGAAAAGCCCGCTCCTCGAGCGGGCTTTTTGCATCTCTCTTCTCTGACGATCCATGCTTTCCCCTCTCATCAGCCCCTCTTGACCCGCTGCGGCCATTGTCGGGACATGGCCGCAGCGTTCCCTTGCCCAGTCAGAAGAGATCGAGCTGCTGGCCGCAGATCCGCTCGAACGACTCACCGATAAAGGGGAGGATGGCATCGGCGATGGGTTTGAGCTGCTTGTCGATGTAGTGCTCGTAGTCGATGGCGCTGCGCCGGTATTCCAGCGGCTCGGGGCCATTCAGGGTCACCAGGTAGGCGATGGTGCCCCTGTGCTGGTAGCGCTGGGGTAGACCGCGGCGCAGGTTCTCCTCGTCCGCCAGGCGCGCCGCCCGCACGTGGGGCGGCACGTTCTTCTGGTACTCCTCGAGTTTCTGGCGCAGCCGCTTGCGATAGACCAGCAGCTCGTCGTGAAGGCCGGCGCGGGTCTCGTCCACCATGGTGCGCACATAGCCGCTGGGATCCTGGTCGTGAAACACCATCTCGTAGAGGCGGGTCTGGAACGCCTTGGCAAGGGGCGTCCAGTCGGTGCGCACCGACTCGAGCCCCTTGAACACCAGCTGCTCCTCTTCACCTGTCTGATGGCCTGCCACCAAACCCGCATAACGCTTCTTGCTCCCCTTCTCCAGCCCGCGAATGGTGGGCATCAGGAAGCGGCGATAGTGGGTCTCGTACTGGATCTCCAGATAGCTCGGCAAATCGAACTCCCGCTTGATCAGCGCAGTCCAGTTGTCGTTGATCATGCGGGCCAATCGCCGGCCAATCTCGTCCGCCTGGGCGGGGCTGGTCTCACGCCCCAGGTGGACGAAGGTGGAGTCGGTGTCGCCATAGATCACCTCGAAACCCTCCCCTTCGATCCACTCCCGGGTCTGCTGCATGATGCCGTGACCGCGCAAGGTGATGGAGGAGGCAAGCCGCGGGTCGTAGAAGCGGCAGCCCCCCGAGCCCAGCACCCCGTAGAAGGAGTTCATGATGATCTTGATGGCCTGGGAGAGCGCCTTGTTGCTGGCCGCCTTGGCTCTATCCCGCGCCGCCCACAGAGTGGCGATGAGATCCGGCAGGAAGTGGCGCTCGCGGGAGAACAGGGCGCCGCGAAAACCCGGGATGGCATGGTCGGGATGCTGCAGCCCCTCGATGAGCCCCATGGGGTCGATGCAGAAGGTGCGGATGATGCTGGGATAGAGGCTCTTGAAATCGAGCACCAGCACGTGGCGATAGAGCCCAGGTTTGGAGTCCATCACATAGCCGCCGGGGCTCGCGAGCCCCCCGTCGGCGGGCAGGTTGGGGGCCACATAGCCGCCGCGGTGCAGCCGTGGCAGATAGAGATTGGTGAAGGCCGCCACAGAGCCCCCTACCCGGTCGAGCTCGAGGCCGGTGAGAGAGGCGCGCTCGATGGCAAAGGGGATGAGGTGGCAGTAGTCGAAGATCTCCCACACCAGCTTGCAATCCTCCAGGTTGTAGCGGGCCAGCGCCTCCTTGTCGGAGTGGAACAGCTCGGTGATCTTCTCCCCCCGGTTGGCCACGTCCTCGATGTCCTTGCCGCGGCCGAGCAGCTCGCTCGCCACCGCATCCAGGCTGTAGCTGGGGAACTGCCAGGTGGCGCTTTTGAGGGTGTCGATGCCGTCCAGCACCATGCGCCCGGGGATGATGACGCTGCCGCTCTGGGGGTCATTGCGCGATGAGCGCCAGAAGCAGAGCTCGTGGCCACGGCCGAGTCGCAGCCGCCGCTTGTTGAGCTCGGCGCGGCGCAGCAGCAGGCGAAAGTCGAAGTTGACCACGTTCCAGCCGATCACCAGATCGGGGTCGTGCCGCACAAACCAGCGCTCCAGCGCACTCAGCAGGGCGCTCTCGTCCGCCACCCACTCGACCTGGGTGCCCCAGCTGTTGGCATCAGCCTCCGGCGTACCGATCATGATGACCCGCGCATCCTCGGGGCTGTAGAGCCCCACCGAGAAGAGGGCCCCGTCCATGGCGCACTCCACGTCCAGTGACACCCAGGAGAGGGTCGGCGTCACCGCCTGGGGCGCGCAGCGCGCCTCGTTCACCTCCCAGTAGCCCTGCTTGCCCCCCTTCTTGCGCGCCCGCCCCTCGAAGCGCACGCCGGCGGTGATGAAACGCTCCATCAGGAAGCGCTCAGGCAGCCGGATATCCGCCTCGAAGTGCTCCAGCCCGCGGATGAGCAGCAGCTCGATGGCGCGGTGAAAGGCGCTCAGGGTGGCAAAATAGCAGCCCACCACGGCACGACCGTCGAAGGTGTGCATCGGCAGGCGGCGAAACCGCCCGCTCACCCCGGCCCCCTTGAACAGCTCCGCCGCCTCCGCCATATGGCTCTGCGGCAGGAAGAAGACCGGCTCCTGCCCCGGCACCACCACCCGCACCGGCCCCTGTTCGCTCCAGAGCCACATCACGATCTCGGTGCGCTCCGGCTGCTCACCGCGGCCGCGAAAATCCCGCCCGTGACGGGTCAGGATAAAGCCGTCGCGCGGCGGGGTAACGGGAGGGATGGGGGGGTGGTCGGTCATGCCAGTCATCGGGATCAACATAGGTGTGGGACTATTGTACGTTCATACAGTGCTTTACTGCAATTGGCACGCCAGGCTGCCATTGCCACGCAGGCTGCCAGGGGCAGCGCAAACTGGTATGCTCGGCCAGACGGGCACGCACTGCCTGTGGCAGTGGTGTTCGCCCATCGACTCACCCCGCTTGTCAGCCAACATCAGGAGGTCATGGTGGCGCTTTATTCTCTGCTGGATCAGCTGGCCATTTCCTATCAGCGCATCGATCACGCCCCCGTCTTCACCTGCGAGGAGGCCAGCCGGCTGTTGCCCAACCTGCCCGCCGCCAAGACCAAGAACCTCTTCCTGCGCGACCCCAAGAGCGAACGGTTGTTTCTGGTGGTGACCCCTGAGCAGAGCCGGATCGATCTCAAGGCGCTGGCGAGTGCCCTTGGCGTCAAACGGCTGAGCTTCGGCTCGCCCGAGCGGCTGGAATCCGTGCTCGGCCTCACCCCGGGCTCGGTCACCCTGCTCGCCATGGTGCGAGACAGGGAAAACGCGGTGGAGCTGGTGGTGGATGAGACGATCTGGCAGGCCGAGCGGGTGCAGTGCCACCCGCTGGTCAATACCGCCACCTTGCTTATTCGCCTCGACGACGTGCGCCGTCTGCTGGCCCACCTCGGCCGGGATGCCACCGTCATGCGGCTGCCGGTGGTGGTCGACTGAGGTCGACGTGTGGGGGGATGGCCCTTCGTCACTCCCCGTCCCTGATTAATCGTGTCAGCCGCCGGCAACTGGGGGTGTTGGCACTATCCTGCCCAGACCATCCAAGCCATTGCTCAGCGGCACAATTCATGCTGTGATCCGCCCCAGTCACCCGGCCCTGAGACCACAGCGCCGTTACCGGCAGGAAGAGCCCACACCCTTGATGCAGAGTCTGTTTTCCTCGGCCCAGTTGCTGAGCCTGGTGCTGTTTGTCAGCCTGTCCCACGTCGGGGTCGCGGCCATTTTCGCCTACCTGTGGCATACCCAGCGACCGCTGCGCGCCCTGCTCTACTGGTCGGCCAGCGAGCTGGCCATCGCCGCCGCCTTTGGTTGCCTGCTGCTGCGCCCCCTCACGGGGGAGACGTCCCTTGCCAATATCCTGCTCACCAACCTGCTGATCATCGCCACCCCGCTGCTCTATGAGCGGGGCCTGCGCCACTTTTTCCGGCGCGAGGCCGACCGCTTCGGCTGGCTCTGCCCGCTCCTCGCCCTCGCCGGCTTCCTGCTGTTTGCCCTGGTGGCCTCGCAGCAACCGCTGGCCAATGTGCACAGCCGGATCATCACCCTCTCCGGCGTGCTCTCGCTGCAGATTGGCCTGTTGCTGTGGCAGCTCTGGCGCTACCAGCGACTGGCCCCCGCCTATCGGGTGCTGCGCTTCGCCATCCTGCTGCTCGCCCTGCAACTGGCCCTGCAGCTGCTCAGGATGGCCAAGCATCAGTGGTGGCCGGAGTCGGCTGCCTCCAGCCTCACCGACCCCCTGCTCGGCCCGGTGATCCTGCTCAGCCTGCTCTTTACCATTGCCCGCAGCTTCATCCTGCTGAGCCTGGTGCACACCCGCCAGCAGCAGGCCATGCTCGCCACCCAGCGCGAGCTGGAGCGGCGCGCCAACCAGGATGCCCTGACCAGGCTGGACAGCCGTCACCATTTCGAGCAGCAGCTGGCGGCGCGGGCCTGCCGCAGCGCCCGCCCCTGGCAGCTGCTGCTGATCGACCTGGACAACTTCAAGCAGATCAACGACCGCCACGGCCACCCCGCCGGCGATGCCATGCTGCGGGCGGTGGGGCGAGTGATCCGGGAGAGCCTGCCACCGGCGGCACTGGCCGGGCGCCTCGGCGGCGACGAGCTGGCGCTGCTGGTGATGGAGACGCCGCAGACGCTGCCAGGCTACTGCCACGCCCTGCAACAGGGGGTCACCGAGGCCACCCGCCCGCTGGCTGGCGGCCCCATTGGCCTCAGCATGGGGCTGACCTCGCTGCAGACGGGAGAGAGCTTCGAGCAGGCCTATCTGCGGGCGGATCAGGCGCTCTATGCCGCCAAGCAGAGCGGGCGCATGCGCGCCTGCATCCGCGAGGCCCACCACAGCGAGCCACGCCTGCTGCAAGCGGCAGAGCTGCACCCGTGACAACCGTCATCGAGTGTCGAGCCGCGCAGCCTGCCGATGGCCCCGCCTACCGCCGCTATGTGGCCGAGTGTGGTGCCGCCGGCCTGCCCCTCTATCAGGTGGCGCAATTCGACCCGGATCAGTGGCTGCAGGATCTGCTCGCCCATGCCGCTGGCGAGCGCCTGCCGCCGGATTACCCGCCCACCACCACCTACTTTGCCCTCGAGGGGGAAGAGATCCTCGCCACCTTGCGCCTGCGCCACGACGACACCCCGGCAACCCGCCAATGGCTCGGCCATATCGGTTACGAGACCCGCCCCTCCCGCCGCGGTGAAGGGGTGGCCCGCACCCTGCTCGGCTGGCTGCAACGCCATGTCCTGAGCGGCCCCGTGCTCATCAGCTGTGACGAGGCAAATCCCGCCTCCCTCAAGGTGATCGCCAGCGTCGGCGGGCAATGGCTGGATCGCCGCTACCATGCTGGCGATCGCTGCTGGGTGAACTTTTACCAGATCCAGCCCCACCCCGCCCGCCAGCAAGGCGCCGCTGACTCGCAGCCATAAAAAGAGCGCCCGCAGGCGCTCAGTCGGTCTCTTGGTTGCAGGAGCCTGGGCGTCAGTAGCCCTCCTCCTGCTCCGCCTTCAGTCGCGCCTGGCGGGCCAGGGCCTCCTCCTCGGCGCTCTCGATTTCGTGCAGTACGGCGTCAAGATCCACCCGCTCGTTGCTCTCTTCGAACAACCCGGTCAGTTCGCTGTCGGGGGTGAGCTTGCCATCTTCATAGAGGGCCCACATCTCCCTGGCGTAACGGGTCTTGAGCAGCTCGGGGGCATACATGCCGTAGTAGTTGCGCATGTTGTCGACGTCCCGCTCCAGCATGGCCTTCGCCTGGTTGTTGGCGGCGGCATCCACCACCTGGGGCAGGTCGATGATGACAGGCCCCTCTTCATCCACCAGCACGTTGAACTCCGACAGGTCGCCGTGAATGAGGCCGGCGCAGAGCATGCGCACCACGTAGCGGATCACCCTGGCGTGGTCGGCCAACGCCTGTTCGCGGCTGAGGGCCACGTCGTTGAGGCGGGGCGCCACATTGCCATCGGCATCGGTCACCAGCTCCATCAAGAGCACGCCGTCGAGGCAGACATAGGGCCGCGGCACCCGCACGCCGGCAGCGGCCAGCTTGAACAGGGCATCCACCTCGGTGTTCTGCCACACCTCTTCGTGTTGCTTGCGACCGTACTTGGAGCCCTTCTCCATGGCGCGGGCATCGCGGCTGCTGCGCACCCGGCGCCCTTCCTGATAGACCACCGCCTGCTTGAAGCTGCGCTTGGCGGCCTCCTTGTACACCTTGGCGCAGCGGATCTCGTCGCCGCAGCGCACCACGTAAACATCGGCCTCTTTGCCGCTCATCAGCCGGCTGATCACCTCGTCAACCAGGCCGTCGTCAACCAGAGGTTGGATTCGATTTGGAGTTTTCATGCCCGCCCTTTCACCCTGTGTGCGCCCCCGAAGATAGCCTCTTCCGGTGCGCTTGCCTATTCCAGATTGTGCCGTGCCACCGGCGCCCGGGCGCCGGTCCTTCCATTGCGTCAGTTTTCGGGGGGCAGGTCGCCGCGGATCCGCTTAATGCCCTCTTCGTAGAAGCCCTCGTGCCCCTGGGGATGCTCCATGGTCTCGAAGATCTTGAGGAACCACATGTACTGCTCCGGGTGCTGGCGCAGCTGCTGCTCCACCATGTCGTTCATGGCGCGAACATCGGCCTCCAGATCGGTGCCGGGATAGGGATCGAAGGGGGCCTCGATCTCCAGCCGGTAGCACCCCTCCTCCTCGTCATAGCAGGCGAGGATGGGCACCGCCTTGGCGCCGGTCAGCTTGACCAGCTTGGGCAGGGCCGGCAGGGTCGCCTTGGGATGGCCGAAGAAGGGCACGAAGATGCTGGCCTCGCGGCCGTGATCCTGATCCGGCAGGTAGAAGAAGCTGGCGCCGCCGCGGATCGCCTTGATGGCCGGCTTGATGCCGGCACTGCGCTCATACACCTTGCCCCCCTTGGCCCGCTCGCGGTTGATGTACCAGTCGAAGACCTGATCCTTGGCGCTCTTCATCATGGTGCACATGGACATGCCCCGGATGGCGAAGTAGCGGCCTATCATGTCCACCGCCCAGGTGTGGGGCACCACCAGGATCACCGGCCGGCCGGCGGCCTGCTCTGCCTCGATGTGCTCCCAGCCGCGCACCTTGATGCGGCCGGCCAGGTGATCGGCGCTGCGCAGGGTCAGCTCGGCAAAGCCCATGAAGGTCTTGAGCCCCACCCGGATCGATTTGAGCAACAGGGCCTGACGGCCCGCCTCGTCAAGCTCGGGAAAGCAGATCTTGAGGTTGGTGTCGGCGATATAGGCCTGCTTCCTGGATAGACGCAGCAGGGGGGGAACCAGCCGGTCGGCCAACCGGTCACGCAGACCATGAGGCAGCAGCCCCAGCAGGCAGAGCAGGCCGAGCGCCAGCCAACTGCCCCACCAGCGCGGATGGAGCAGACGGGGATGAAATGAGGTGTCGAAAACCGGATCGTGTGAGGACATGGCCGCCATCAAGTCATAGAAAATAAACGGTTATTTTAATTATCCTGACAAAATTTTCCACTTTGGGCTGGCGCGGGCCCGGTTGGGGCAGGCGCTGGCTCGACTGCTCGCCTTGCCAGCCGGCAGAGGGGCAATAAAAATGGCCCCGCAGGGCCATAGTACCAACAAGGAATTGCTCATCAGGAGAGCGGCTGCAACCCGCGACGGATCCGCTGGATCCCCGCCTCGTAGCGGCCATCCAGCCCGACCTGATCCTCGCGGGTGTCGAAGATCTTGAGAAACCACATGTACTGGCCCGGATCCCGGCTGAGCTGCTGCTGCACCATGTCGTTCATCCGGCAGGTGTCGACCATCACATCGTCGGTGGGATAGTTGTCAAAGGGGGCGTCTATCTCCAGCCGGTAGCAGTGATGCGCCTCGTCATAGCAGGCCAGCAGCGGCACCGCCTTGGCGCCGCTCACCTGCACCAGTCGCGGCAGGGCCGGCAGGGTTGCCTTGGGCTGACCGAAGAAGGGGGCGAAGATGCTCTTCTCGCGGCCATGATCCTGATCCGGCAGGTAGAAGAAGCTGTTCCCCTCCTTGATAGTGCGGATCACCGCCTTGATGCCGGCGCTGCGCTCATAGACGCGGCAGCCGTTGCGGGCCCGGGCACGGTTCAGATGCCAGTCGAACACCGGGTTGCGCGCCCGTTTCATCATGGTGCACATGGACACCCCGCGCCGGGTGAAGTAGTAACCGGCCGCATCCACCGGCCAGCTGTGGGGCACTACCAGGATCACCGGCCTGCCGGCCGCCTGCTCCGCCTCGATATGTTCCCAGCCAGTGACCCGCATCCGCTTCATCAGATAGGCGGGGCTGCGCACCGAGAACTCGCCAAAGCCGAGCAGGCTCTTGAGGCCGACCCGGATAGAGGTCATCAGGATGGCGTCGCGCTCGGCCTCGCTCTTTTGCGGGAAACAGAGGGCCAGGTTGGTTCTGGCGATGTAGACCTGCTTTTTCGAGATGCGAAACACCAGCGGCGCCAGAGCGGCGGCCAGCCGATCACGCAGCCTCACCGGCACGAAGGCCAGCAGCATCAGGACGCCAAGCGCCAGCCAGCTGAACCAGTAACGCGGATGCAGGAATCGGGTCTCGAAACGAGGGTCAAACACGGGATCATGGGAAGACATGGATGGGGTCAAGCATGGGAAAGGGAGCTGCATTGTATTCATCCTGACAGGTAATACCAGTTAAATTCATCATGGCTTTGGTGAAGGGGCCACCCCGGCCGGGGCCAACAAAGCGGGCGGGTTTGCGCAGGCAAGACCATAAAAAAAGCGCCCCACCCGAGGTGGAGCGCCTTGTCGTCATCTGTTCGGTGGCGTCCGTCTTGCGCGGACCTGCTCACCGGACCCTTTATCCCGGCCCTCTTGCGGCCATTTCCTAGCGACGAACCATGCCGGATGCCAGCTCGCCATTGCCCAGCGGCAGGAAGAACATCAGGTAGCGCAGGGCCACGTAGCCGACGATCAGGGTGGCGGCGCCCAGTTCGAAGTGGGCCAGCAGCCGGATCTGCTCGACGTACTCGGCCGCCTGGGGCCACTGTTCGACCAGATGGCTCACCTTGAACAGGGCGGTGGCACCGATCACCAGCGGGAAGGTGAAGGCGGCATAGCCCGGCGAGAACGGCAGACGCAACAGCTTGATGAAGGCCAGGTAGATGATGCCGGTCATCAGCACGGCGATCCCCAGCAGCACGGCCACCAGCAGCAGAGAAGGATCTTCGCTCACGGTGAGGTAGCCAGCCAGTGACAGGCTGGCGGGCGCCGCCAGGATGGCGATGGTCGGTTTGGCGGCATCCGGTACCTCATGGCTGAAGATGAGGCGATAGAGCATCAGCGGCAGCATCAGGCCGTAGCAGAGCATGCCGAACCAGAGCAGGCCGTTGGCCAGCGCAGCGTATTGGCCGCCCGGAAAAGCGACGTCAGCGACTATGATCCCCACCGGAGGCACGAACCAGCTCGGCACCATGTGGTGGATCTCAAATTGTTTGGCCCGATGCCAGACGAAGGTGGCCAGGAACCCCAGGTGCAGCAGCACGGCAAACAGCCAGAGCCCCTCCCCCAGACCGGCGTTGAGCATGCCGACCGCCTTGGAGACCACCATGGTGCCCATGGCATAGGTGGGCACCACGCTACCGACCACGGGGTGAGCCAGATCCTGCCACAGCAGGCGCGGGTGCAGCAGAAACTTGAAGGTCAGGATCACCAGCAGCACGGCGGCAACGGCGGCGCCCAGCAACTGCAGGCGACCATCGAAGTGACCGGCATTTTCCCAGCACCAACCGAGACTGGCGATCCCGAGCGCCAGTCCTGCCATGGGGGTCGGAGCCGCGGCCAGGGATGGACGGGTTCTTGCGATCATGTCTGAAACCTCATGTGAGAGACGATGGGCATAGGATAATGAGCGGCCATCGTTTACGATATCTAAATGAATTAAATCAATCGTTCAGGATTCCCAAACATGAAGCTGACCCTGCAACAACTCAAGGTCTTTGCCACCATCGCCCGTTACGGCAATCTGGGGCTGGCCGCCAATGAACTGTGCCTGAGCAAGGGCGCCGTCTCCCAGTCGTTGCAGGAGCTGGAGCGTCAGCTCGCCACTCCGCTGTTCGATCGCATTCACCCCAGGCTGCAGCTCAACAACGAGGGACGCCTGCTGCAACCGGCGGCCGAGGAGCTGCTGACCCGGATGCAGGACATCGAAACCCTGTTCAGCCCGGATGCCGAACCGAGCGGCCAGCTGCGTCTGGGCGCCAGCCAGACCATAGGCAACTACCTGCTGCCTGCCCTGCTCGCCACCAGCAAGCAGGAGCTGGGGCAGCCACCCCGCGTCACCATCACCAACACCCACCAGCTCTGCCACCTGCTGGCCAACTTCGAGCTGGATCTGGCGCTGATCGAGGGGGAGAACCACCATCCGGACCTGGTCAGCGAGCCCTGGCTCCACGACGAGATGCTGATCGTGGCCCAGCCCGATCACCCCCTCGCCGGCCGCCATCGCCTCTCCCTCACCCAGCTGAGCGATGAGACCTGGGTGCTGCGCGAACCCCAGTCCGGCAGCCGCGAGCAGTTCGAGCAGCAGATCCAGCCCGAACTGCCCCGCTGGCAGGCGGGGCTCGAGCTCAACACCCTGGAGGCGGTGATGCTGGCGGTCGAGAAGGGGCTCGGCATCTCCTTCATCTCCCACCTGGCGGTGTCAGACCGGCTGCAGGCCGGCCGTCTGGTGGCCCTGCCCCTTGCCCGCCGCTTTCCCCGCCAGCTCTCCCTCATCTGGCACCGGCAGAAGTATCACTCCGCCGCCCTGCGCCGCTTTCTGCAATTTTGCCGCGCCCAGGAGGATGTGTTGCCCAGCCAGATCAGCAGCACCTGAGCCAATGGGATGATCGGGCAGCCTATTCCCGGCATTACCCTTGCCGCCAGGTATCGGCAGCAATGGAAGAGGGAGAGCCCAGGCTCTCCCTCTTTGTCATTCTGCCTGGTGACTCAGCGTTTCGCGGGCTGTAATCCCCGCTCGACCCAGCCCAGCACCTGTCTGGTCAGTGCCTGCGGCACCCAGGGGGAGTCGGTCATGCCCGCCCTCACGCAGGCGGCAAAGTGATCCGCCTCGTGCTGCATGCCACCGCCCGCCACCGGCAGCGCGATGTCGTGGGGCCAGGCCGGCAGAGGGTCACCACCAAGCCAGACGATCTGCTGGGGGTTCCACCACTTGCCCACCAGCTCCAGCGCCCAGCCGGGCCCGGACAGCCAGGCCGACTTGTCGAGCTCCTCGACGATGGAGGCCACCAGCTCGGCCTTGAGCGGGCCGGCAAAATCAAAGCGGGCGGCTTCATCCACCTCGCCCTCACGGCGAGACAGCGTGACCTCGGGCTCACCCGCCGCCAACCCCAACTGGTGACAGAGGGCGGCATAGAGCCAGAGCGGGTAGACCCCCACATCCCAGGCGGCGCCGCCATCCAGCGCCGGATCGAACAGCTTGCCGTCCCGCGTCTGCACCGAGCCGAAGGCAGCCTTTAGCCTGTCGGGGGCTGGCAGGGCCGACAGGCGCCCCAGCAATGCGCGCATGGCGGGGAAGCACATCACCTTCATCGCCTCCATCAGCAGCAGGCCCCGCTCGGCGGCGAGCCACACCAGCCGATCCCAATCTGCGACGCGAGTCACCGCCGGCTTTTCCACCAGCACGTGCTTGCCCGCCAGCAGCATGCGTTCGATCAGGGCGGCGTGCTCCGGGTGGATCACCGCCACGTAGACCGCCTCCACCAGGGGATCTGCCGCCAGCGCCTGATAGCTGCCATGGGCGTGGGGCAAGCCCTGCTCGTCGGCAAAGGCCTGCGCCCGCCCCTGATCACGGGCGGCGATCGCCACCACCCGGCTGCCACTGGCGTGTCCGTTCACATCCTGACAAAAACGGCGGGCGATGGCCCCCGCGCCGGCAACGCCCCAGCGCAGCGGCTGTTCGCTTGTTCTCTCTTGCATCCCTGTCTCCTTATGCGCTCTGCCGGTCAATCATCATGCCTGCGCCAGGCTGCGCAACCAGCGGATCTCGTCACCCCAGATGGACTCGTCAATGGTCTCCAGGATCAACGGAATGCCGTCGAAGCGATGGTCATTCATGATGTGATGGAACACAGCCTCCCCCAGGTTCCCCTCGCGCAGGCTGTGGTGGCGATCGACCCGGCTGCCGAAGGTGCACTTGGCACCGTTGATATGCATCCCCTTCAGATACTGGAAACCCACTGTCTGGTCGAACTCGGCAAAGACGGCAGCACAACTCTCCGCGGTGCGCAGATCGTAGCCGGCGGCAAAGGCGTGGCAGGTATCAAAGCAGATGCCGACCCGACTCTTGTCTTCCACCCCGTCGATGATGGTGGCCAGGTGCTCGAACGACCAGCCGAGGTTGGTGCCCTGGCCGGCGGTGTTCTCGATCACCGCCGTCACCCCTTCGCTGCGCTCCAGCGCCCAGTTGATGGATTCGCTCACCAGCTTGAGGCTGACCGCCTCCGGGATCTGCTTCAGGTGGCTGCCCGGATGAAAATTGAGGTAGCAGAGCCCCAGCTGCTCGCAGCGCTTCATCTCGTCCAGAAAGGCATCGCGGGACTTGGCGAGGCCATCGGGGTCGGGATGACCCAGATTGATGAGGTAGCTGTCGTGGGGCAGGATCTGCTCGGGGCGAAAGCCCCCCTTCTCGCAGGCCTGCTTGAAGGCGCGAATGCTGGTCTCGGAGAGCGGCGCCGCCTGCCACTGGCGCTGGTTCTTGGTAAACAGGGCGAAGGCGTTGGCCCCGATGGCCTGGGCGCGGGCGATGGTGTTCTCCACCCCGCCGGCCGCACTGACGTGGGCTCCGATAAATTTCATCACATCTCCTCTGCACTGTTGCTGGGTCTGGCCGCGCAGCAAAGGGGCGGCCAACCCGTGTGGGGCGCCATTATGCCAAGCCACCCGGCCGGCGCCAAACCGGGATTGTCGATGGCAGCCATAGAGAGACCCGCCGCAGGTGGGGATTAGCGTCAAGCCATCAATCGGTCGCGTCCATCCCTGCCCGCGTCGCCAGGCCGTCGCGCGGGCCGTCGGGGCCCAGCGCTGACGCCAGGATGCCGCTCAGCCACTGGATGAAGGCCTGCACCCTAGGGGCCAGCTGACGGCGATGGGCATAGAGGGCGTGAATGGGCAGCGGGGGCGCCTGCCACTTTGGCAGGATGGCCACCAGCTCGCCGCTGGCCAGCAGTGGCTCCACCCCGACTCGCGGCTGCTGGATGATGCCAAGCCCGGCCAGCGCCGCCGCCAGATAGGATTCGCTGTCGTTCACCGTGAGCGCCCCGCTCATCGCCAGCACGGCGCGCGAGCCGTCTGCCTGCAGATACTCGAAACCGCTCTCTCTTGGCCCGCTGCTGCTGCCGTAGTGCACCAGCCGATGGCCGCTCAGCTCGCTCAGGCTGCGGGGCGTTCCGTAGCGGGCCAGGTAGGCGGCGCTGGCGCAATTGATCTGGCGGTAGTGGCCGAGAGGGCGCGCCACCAGACTGGAGGGCTCGAGCGCCCCGACCCGGATCACGCAGTCAAACCCCTCCCGCACCAGGTCTACCCGCCGGTCCGTGCTGCTCAGCATCAACTGCAAGGCGGGATGCGCCGCCAGAAAGGCGGGTAGCGCCGGCATCACCAGATGGCGAGCCATCCGGCCCGGCATGTCCACCCGTAGCTGACCGCTCAGCTGCCCCTGCTGGCGAAACAGCCCGTTGAACTCCTCCATGTCCGCCAGCAGATCCTGACAACGGGCATAACAGAGCCGGCCATCCGTGGTCAGCTGCACCCGCCGGGTGGTGCGCTGCAGCAAGCGGGTGCCCATCTGCTCCTCCAGCCGGCGGATGGCCGCCGAGAGCGTCGCCTTGGGGACTCCTAACTGTTCGGCACTGCGGGTAAAGCTCTCCAGCTCCGCCACCCGTACAAACATCCTCATCGCATCCAGTTGATCCATGGCGCCATTGTCTCGCTAATCGGAACAGTGCATTCATTATCGCCTTATTTATCCAATCAACAACGGGCAATAGAGTGATCACACCGGCTCATCCCGAGCCCATGACCACAGACAGGAGTCCTCTCATGACCCATCCCATCGCACTCATCACCGGCGCCAGCCGCGGCCTTGGCAAACAGGCGGCGTTGGCCCTCGCCGCCCGCGGCGTCGACCTCATCATCACCTATCGCAGTCAGGCCGAAGAGGCGGCGGCCGTGGTGGCCGAGGCGACTGCCCTCGGCGTCAGGGCCCATGCCCTGCCCCTCGATGTGGCCGACAGCAGCAGCTTTGCCGCCTTCGCCAGCCAGGTGCGCGAGCAGCTGGGCGCGTGGCAGCGGGATCGGTTCGATTTTCTGGTCAACAACGCCGGCATCGGCATTCACGCCAGCATCGAGCAGACCAGCGAGCAGCAGTTCGACACCCTGTTCAACATTCACCTCAAGGGGGTCTTCTTTCTGACCCAGCAGTTGCTGCCGCTTCTGCGCGATGGCGGGCGCATCCTCAACCTGTCGAGCGGGCTGACCCGCTTCGCGCTGCCCGGTTATGCCGCCTATGCGGCCATGAAGGGAGGGGTCGAGGTGCTGACCCGCTATCTGGCCAAGGAGCTGGGGCCGCGTGGCATCGCCGTCAACGTGGTGGCGCCGGGGGCCATCGAGACCGATTTTGGCGGGGGTGTGGTGCGGGACAATCAGGCGGTCAACGATTTCATCGCCAGCCAGACGGCGCTGGGCCGGGTGGGCCAGCCGGAGGACATCGGCGGCGTCATCGCCGCCCTGCTCTCCCCCGACAGCCGCTGGATCAATGCCCAGCGTATCGAGGCCTCCGGCGGCATGTTCCTCTAAGGCGTCCGCTCACCGACGCCGAGATCTCTCTAGGCCGCCTGGGTCTGACCGCTGGCGGCCTGGTGAGCCTCGGGCAGGTGCGCCGCCAGGGTAGCCACGGCGTCGACATCGACCCGCCCCTGGCTCGCCAGCTGTTGCAAGAAGCCGAGCGCCGCGTCGGCGCTCAGCCCCGCCCGGTAGGGTCTGTGCTGCACCATGGCCTGGAAGATGTCGGCCACCCGCAGGATCCTCGCCTCCAGCGGCATCGCCTCGGCGGTCAGGTGGAAGGGGTAGCCGCAGCCATTGGGCTCCTCGTGATGATAGGAGGCCCACAGAGCAATCTCCTCGAAACCGTCGATGTGGCGCAAAATCTGATAGGTTTCAAAGCTGTGGGTGTTGATGATGGCCCGCTCCCGCTCATCGAGTTTTCCCGCCTTGTCGAGGATCTCGTCGGGTACCCGCAGCTTGCCGAGATCGTGCAGCAGCCCGGCGATCTCCAGCTGCTCGCAGCGTCCCTCCTCAATTCCCATCCATTGAGCCAGCCGCCGGGCCAGCCTGGCCACCCCGAGGGAGTGGGCCACGGTGAAGGGGCTCTTGGCATCGACGATGGCCGAAAAGATGCGCGCCAGCTGTTTGAGCTCGCCGTTGCTGGTGAGGCAGGGCTCCCGCTCGCTCAGCATGCCGCGCATGTAGTCGGTGATGGCGCGCCCCTCCAGCTGCAGCCAGAATGCCTCCGGCAGAGAGGCCCGCAAAAAGGCCGCCACCAGCTCGGGGGCGAAGAACTCGCCGGCGCACGCCTCGATCCGCTGCCGGATCTCCTGGGTGTGCATCAGCAGGGAGCCGTCCCCATAATGCGGGGCCGCCAGGGCATCGACCCGGTCCACCAGAAAGATGAGGTTGGCCTGGCGCCGCACCGTGGCTGTCACCCCCTGCTGCCGAACAAGTTGATGCCAGTGGGTGTGGTGATAGCGGATGGGCTCCGCCAGCGGGGCCAGCGGCGGGAAATCCTTGAGCAGATCGTAACCGACCTCGCAATGACGCTGGGAAGACTCCCAGTCGAACTCGCTGACCAGATGGCTGTGGATAAAGGTGGAGGAGACGCCGATGTCGTGCAGCACCCCCAGCTCGAACAGGCAGGCCTGCTCGCTCTCACCGGCCCCCAGAGCCTTGCCACACTCGGCGGCCATGATGCCGACCCGCTTGCCGTGTGCCACATCGCCGATGCCGACCAGATCCAGCGACGCCGACAGGGCATATACCAGCTGGCGCAGATCAACCTGCTGGGCAACCAGCCCGCCGCAGCGGGGATGAGAGCTGTTGTGGTGCATGATGCGCTTCCACCTCTGCCAAGGTGATAGATCCCTCTTCGGGGCCGCGTAAACATATTGAATCTAAACCAGATTGCCCCTCCCGCCGGTTTGCAGCCGCCATCCGCACACGCTAATTGACAAAAAGATGAGTTGGATCAATCCGGCAAGTGCCATGCCCGGATGCGGCGCGGGTCGGCCCGGCAGACGGACAAAAAAACGGGCCCCGCCAGTTGGCGGGGCCCGTCGAGGGGATGGATTGGGTTACAGTGTCTTGCCGCCCGAGCTTATCACCGTCTGGTACCAGTAGAAGCTGTCCTTCTTGAGCCGGCGCAGGGAGCCCCCCTGCTCGTCCCGCTCAACATAGACGAAGCCGTAGCGCTTCTGGTAGCCGTTGAGCCAGCTCAGGATGTCGGTGAACGACCAGGCACAATAGCCCAGCAGTTCCACCCCGTCCTGCAGCGCCTCCTGGCACGCCTTGACGTGGCTGCGCAGATAGTCGATGCGGTAGTCGTCGTGCACCCGATCTCCCTCTACCAGCTTGTCGAACTCGCCGAGGCCGTTCTCGGTGATCATCAGCGGCAGGCCGTAGCGAGAAGATAGCCGGCGCAGGGCGATGCGCATCCCGGTCGGGTCGATGGCCCAGTCCCAGTTGCTGGTCTCCAGGTGCGGGTTGGGGGCCGTCTTGTAGAGGCCGGGAATGCCGCTTGGCGGCGTAGTGCCCTTCTTGCCCGTGGTGTTGATGCGCTGCATCGTCTGGCCGCCGAGGGGGTTGTCGGTATAGGTCAGGGTGTAGTAGTAGTTGACGCCTATGTAGTCGGGGGTTCCTTCCCGCAGCAGCTCGAGATCGCCCGGCAGGATCTCCGGCGCCTCGCCGGTCTCCCGCAGGTAGGCGAGCGCCGCCTGGGGGTAGCGGCCGAAGCAGTAGGCATCCAGCCACCAGAGGTTGGTGAACTCCTCGGCATTCTCGTAAGCCAGCATGTCTTTGGGATCGCACGAGGCCGGATAGGCGGGGGAGTACGCAAAGCTTGGGCCGATGAGGCCGTTCGGCACGTACTGGCGAAACGCCTTGATGACCCGGGCGTTGGCCAGAAACGCGATGTGGTTGGCGGCAAAGAAGCGCTTGCGGTCTTGCACTGCAGGCGGATGGGTGCCGAGCTGATAGGCGTTGGTCAGGTTGTAGTTCTGCTCGTTGAGCGACACCCAGTACTTCACCTTGCCGGCAAAGCGCTGGTAGAGGGTCACGCAGTAGCGCTCGAAATCGGCGATGATGCGTCTGTCTTCCCAGCCACCGTATTCGTCCTGCAGCGCCTGCGGCAGGTCCCAGTGATAGAGGGTGAGCACCGGCTCAATCTGGTGGGCCAGCAGGGTATCGATGAGTTTTTCATAGAAGGCGAGCCCCGCCTCGTTCACCTCGCCGCGGCCGGTCGGGTAGATGCGCGGCCAGCTCACCGAGAAGCGATAGGCCTTGAGCCCCATCTCGGCCATCAGCGCCACATCCTCCTCCATACGGTGGTAGTGATCCACAGCCACGTCGCCGTTGCTCCCCTCAAAGGTCTTGCCCGGCAGCGTGGTGAACAGATCCCACACCGAGGGCCCCTTGCCATCGGCGTCCCAGCCCCCTTCCACCTGATAGGCGGCGGAGGCGGCGCCCCACAGAAAATCTTTCGGGAAGTCGTTGAACTTGTGGTGATGCATCTGGGGTTGCTCCTTCTGCGGCGGTGGGCTGGCCACCTTGATCGCACCGACTGGCGGTGCCCAATGGAATTGGCATTAGCATCGAACAGTTCTAAAATTCCGTCCAATGACAAATTTAACCATTCAACATTCCAAACAGGAATCACAGGAGCCGACATGGAGCTGCGGGATCTGAAGGCCTTCGTCACCCTGGGGGAGGTACTGCACTTCGGTCAGGCGGCGGTGCGCCAGCACGTCACCCAGTCGGCGCTGAGCAAGCAGATCCGGCGGCTGGAAGAGGAGCTGGGCGGCGAGCTGTTCGAGCGCAATGCCAGCAGCACCCGTCTCACCGTGCTGGGGCGCGCCCTTTATGAGGATGCCCGCGCCCTGGTGGCCGCCAGCGAGCAGCTAGCACGCAGCGCCCGCGACGTGCTGGCCGGCAACAGCGGCACCCTGCGCATCGGCTTCGGGGTCGCCACCAAGCTGCTGGTGCCCGCCGCCATCGCGCAATTTCGGGCCGAACGCCCCCAGGTGACCATCGAGCTCAACGATCTCTCCACCCACCATCAGTTGCTGGCCCTGAGCGAAGGCAAGCTGGATCTCGGCTTCTGCCGCCTGCCCGCCCCCAAGGGGTGGCCGTGTCTGCCGGTGGTGCGGGCCCATTTTGTCGCCGTGCTGCCCGCCAGTTACGCCGGCGTGAGCAAGCTGGCTGATCTGGTGGACAAACCGCTGGCGATCCTGCGCCGGGACAAGGCCCCCTCGTTTTACGATCACCTGATGCACTACCTGGCCCAGAGCGGGCTGCGTTTTCGCGATATCCAGTACGTCAACGACTTCGCCGCCGGGGTCGCCACCGCCGCCGCCGACATCGCCTGGACCCTGGTGCCCTCCTCCACCACCATAGAGCACCCGGACGTGCTGACCCTGCCGCTGACCGAGGGGGAAGCCTGCTGGACCATAGGCCTTATTCGCCCACCCCACAGCAAGGGGCCTCTCATCGAGGCCTTCTGGCAGACAGTCGCCAGCATGAGCGAGCCGGCCCTGCCATAAGGCAAGGCCGCGATGCTGGGAGTGACGCGCCGCTACAGCGCCGGGCCAGGGCGCTTTGCGGCGCACTCAGGCTCGGCCAGCTCAAGCAGTCGTGCCAGTCCCGCCACCATCTCTCTGCCTGTCTCGCTCGCCTTGTAATGTGCCGCCGCATGCAGCCTGGCATTGTCCCCTATGGCCATGGCCACAGCGGGGGCCTCCTGCAGCGCCGCCAGCACGCGCGCCAGTTCATCGGCGCTGTCCGGCTGATATTTACGGCAGTTCACCCCGTCGGTCAGGTGGCGATCCCACCAGGCCCCATCTGCCGGGATCACCACGCACAGGCCGGCAGCCATGGCCTCCAGGATGGAGAGGCCGAAGGGCTCCTGATGGCTGGTGGAGACGAAGATGCTGCAGCCGGCCCTGATCTCGTCAAGGTTGCCGGGGTTTTCATGCCAGCGGGTATCGGGCAGTTCTGGCCGGGGTTCGCTGCAAGGCTGCAGTATGTTGCGTGGTTGCAGATAGCAGACGGTCAGCGGTGCACGGGGCTCGGCAAGCTGCTGATGCGCCGCCAGCATGGTCTCCAGCCCTTTCCACTTGAGCAAGGAGGCGGCCCACAAGATGCCGGAGCCGCCGGTCGTGGCCGTGGGCCAGCTCGCCTCGCACAGCCCGTTGATAAAGGGCTGCCAGCGGGGCGGAAAGTCGCGCTCGCCAAGGCGGGCAATCAGGGCCGAGAGCGAAGGGCGGGCGGCCTCCAGATAGAAGACCTGGCTGGCGCGCCACAGGGCCCTTGCCGACATGCCGGAGCAGCCCACCGGGCCGTGAATAAGCTGCACCACCGGGATCCCCGCGATCCGAGCCGCCCAGTAGCAGCAGAGATCCACCCCGGGGCCGGAGGCCGCCAGCAGGCCGCGTACCTCCCCCAGCCGCCATATCAGCCAGAGGATCATCAGGCTCTGCCACCCCTGCTTGAGCAGATACCCCAGGCCCGACTCGCGCCCCCGCAGCAAGGCGGGCACCCAGAGCGAATGGTGACGACATCCGGGCCAGGAGTCCAAGTCCGGCGTCAGGACATGCAGCGCCAGGGCCGGCAGGCGGTCGGCCAGCCCCGCCAGGATCACCTCGGTGGCCACCTTGGAGCCGCCGCGAAAAGAGATGGGATCCACCACCAGCAGCGTCTCCCCCTGCCCGGCCTTGCCAGCAGTCGACTCATGGTGCGGCTTCATGATGGTGCTCCTTCATCCGACCCGATCGCCGCCCTGCGCCCGCCAAGCAGCCCCCCTTCCCCCGCCAGACCCACCCTGGCCAGCAGCCGCTGGCCGAGCCAGCGCACCATGCGCCCATAGGGGGGGAGCTCGGGATTGTCCCAGCGCCCCGAGAGGGTCGCCGACCAGAGCTCGCTCACCTTCTCCACATAGCGTTTGACCGTGAACAGCTGGCTGGCGCGCAATTGCCCCGCCCGCCCCAGCCGGTAGCGCAATCCGGCATCGCCCAGCCGCTGCCAGTGGGCAGCCATCTGGCGCCAGTCGCCGGGATCGGCCAGAAGGCCCGTCACCGTGTGTTCCACCACCTCAGGGATCCCCCCCACCCGATAGGCACTGACCGGCAGCCCCAGGGTGCCGGCCTCGGCCAGGGTCAGGCCGAACACCTCCTCACGGGCGCCGGAGACCAGCAGATCCACCCCGCCGCGCAGGATGGCGGCGCTGTCAGGCCGCTCGCCGAGAAAGTGCACCCGCTCGGCCACCCCCAGTTCAGCGGCCAATGCCGTGAGCGCGACCAGTTCGGGACCGCTGCCAATCACCAGCAGCTGCGCCTTGCCCCCCTGAGCGCAGAGCTCGGCCAGGGAGCGGATCAGCAAGTCCACCCCCTTGCGCTTGATCAGCGACCCTATGGTGGCCAGGATCAGCTCCCCCGCCGGCAGCCCGGGCAGGCTGCTGACGGGCCAGGGTTCACCCCGATTGAGCCGCACCCCATCCACCCCGTTGGCGATGTGAACCAGCCGTCTGTGCTCGCAGCCATCTTCCCGCCAGGGTGCCAGCACCGGCTGGCTCACCCCGATCAGCACGTTGGCCTGATGCACCCGGAGGGTAAACCTGTCTCTGGGCTGATAACGGGCGTGCAGATGGCACACCAGCGGCACCTTCATCTTGCGGCACACCCCGGCCAGCCACTGACAGGGGGCGGCGCTGTTGGCGTGCACCAGAGTGATGCCATGCTCCTCGATTAGCGCCTGCGCCCGCTGGCACAGGGCCCGGTGGGCGGCCAGATCGAAGCGGGGAGCCTGCCAGCCCAGCAGCAGGGTAAAGGGCTCGACCACCGCCTTCACCCCGAGCAGGGCGGCCTCCTCTGCCAGCTGCTGGCTGTTGCACCAGAGCAGGGGGGCAAAGCGACTGCGATCCAGGTGGGCCAGCAGATCCAGCAGGCAGCGCTCGCTGCCACGGATCCAGTTCTCGCCGTAATGCACCAGCAAAATGGGGGTTGCGCTCATGACTCAGCTCCCTTGTTTGGTTTATCCCGCTCCGTCTCGGCCATGGCCATTTCCGTTTCTCTGGCCTGCCGGACATATTTGATGGCTGCCACCGCCAGCGACAGCTCCAGATAGATGGGCCAGGTAAAGCCCTGGGTCAGGAAGGATCCCGAGATGACGAACCCCACCATGCTCGCCATCACCCCCTGCATGGCTGTGACTACTGCAGGAGGCATGCCATCCAGGCGGCAGTGCCAGGCCCGGTAAAGGGTCACCGCCACCATGCCGACAAACAGGGTCAGCCCCACGAAGCCGGTCTCCGCCAGCACCCCGAACCAGGTGGAGTGCACCGCGTGGTTGAGGCCGTCCCAGTGGGGGCTGAAGAAGAAGTAGTTGTAGTAGAAGTTGGAGAGCCCCACCCCGATGAGCGGATGGGCCAGCGCCATGCCCCAGGCGGCCTGCCAGGCATAAAGGCGCCCCATGGCCGAGGCATCCACCCCGCTCTCCGCCGCCCCGCCGGAGGCCCTGTCGCTTATCCCGGCGGCGGCAAACAGCACCAGCAGCGCCAGGGTGCCGCACAGGATCAGCACGGTCTTCGACTGCACCCGCTGCCAGGCAAAGATGCCGCCCACCGCGCAGATCCCGAGCAGGCCGCCGCGGCTCTGAGTGGCGATGATGGCGGCAGCCACCAGCACGAACCCCACCGCCCCCAGGATGCGCCCGGCCAGGCCGTTCTGGTTGAGCAGCAGGCTCAAGGAGAAGCCGGCGGGAAACAGCAGCACCAGCGCCAGATCGTTGGGATCCCCCAGCACAGAGCCGAGCTCGCGCCCTATGGTGACCCGGGTCCCCTCCACCAGCCCGATGCCGCTGCTCTTGTTGTAGAGCGCCACCAGGGCCACCATGCAGCCGGCCACCACGAAGGCCCGCACCGCCAGGGCGAAGTCCTCCGGCCTGCGCACCAGCCAGGCGGTGGCCAGCGTCATCAGGTAGATCTTGCTGTAGCTGCCGGTCCAGGTGGCGATCGCCTCCCCCCGGTTGCTGGCAAACAGCACCCCGATGGAGACGACGATGAAAAAGGCGGTCAACCAGCTGAGGGGCTGGCTCCAGTAGGGCCTGATGCGACCGGTGAGCAGGGTGTGCCAAACCAGGGCACCAATCGCCGCCAGCGAGAAGAGCAGCGGGATCTTGAGGGGATAGAGCTGGGGAAACACCTCGTGCAGGCGGAAAAACGAGAAGGTAACGAACCCCAGCACCATCAGAAACGGCCAGCGCAGGGCAAACCAGATGGCGGGAATGGCCAGCCCCAGCACCGGCAGCAGCAGCGGGTGCGGCAGCCGCCACCAAAGCCCGGCCACCAGCAGGGTGGCGGCCAGCCCCCAGAGGGCGTGGCTCAGGCGGCCCATTGCCCTGCCCACCACTGGCCGAGCCACATCATGGCAAGGGAGCCGGCACCGCTCGCCCACAGCGTCGAGAGGCGATATGGCAGCGGCAGCAACCGCTGGCTCACCAGATAGAAGGCGAGCGCGCGCACCAGGTAGACCAGCAGCAGGGTCCAGATCACTCCGGCCACCCCGAAGTGCGGAATGGCGAGCAAAAAGCCAAGGACGCCGAGCAAACTGCATCCCAGATTGATAACCATCTGGGCCTTGCTCTCCTCGCCGCTGAAGCAGCCGACGTTGAGCAGGTCAGAGACGTTGCGCACCGCCATCCCCAGCACCAGCAGCGGGATATAGGCGATGGATCCGTGGTAACTCTCCGGAGTGAGCCAGCGAATAAGCAGAGGCGCGGTGAGCCCCACCACCCCGGCGGTGGCAAACCCCAGCACGGAGCCGAGCACGCTGTAGTGGGCGTTGAGGCGCAGGCCGTCCGGCTCCTTGAGCAGCATGAAGCGGCGCGGATACCACCAGAGGGCGAAGGGCTGCAGCAGAAGCCCCACCGCCAGCGCCAGCTTGCCCGCCACCGCGTAGTAGGCCAGCAGCGCCTCGCCGACGTGTTCGGCCAGCAGCCAGCGATCCAGCCCGCTCAGGGCAAAGCCCGCCAGCCCGCTCACCACCAGCGGCAGGCCGTAGCGCAGCAGGGGGCGGTAGTGTTGCCAGTCAAAGCGGATGCCGCCATCGCGCCACTGCCAGAGGCTCAGCAGCAGCGCCAGCGCGACACAGGTGAGGGTGCCGGAGGCAAGCACTCCGCTCACGCCCCAGCCAAGCCAGAGCCACCAGGCGGTCAGCAGGGACTGGATCACCGCCTTGCCGGCGGTGGCCACGAAGAAGAGACGGGCCTGATTGCGCATCCGCAGCCAGGCCAGCGGCACCCCGATCACCCCCTCGAGCGGCAAAGCGCTGAGCACCCAGCGCACATCGGCAAGGCGGGTTTCGGTTGGCAGCAGCCGCTGCACCAGGGGCGCCAGCCACCAGAGCAGCACCAGGCTGGCCAGGGCGATGATCCAGACCAGGCCAAACACCCGCGCCACCACCTGCTTGCGCTCGCCCTCATCTGCTGCCATCCCGGCGAAGCGATAGAGGGCGTCCACCAGCCCGAACCCCAGGATGAGGGAGCCCAGGTTGATGATGGTCAAGAGCACTTCCAGCTGGCCATACTCCCGGGGCGCCAGCAGGTGGGTCAGCACCGGCAGCATCAGCAGGGAGATCCCCTTCATCAGCAAGAGGCCGGCGGCGTAATAGAGCATGGCTATCTGGTTTACTCCGAGTCTCATAGGGCCTCCCAGCCACCAGGCAACGGATCTTGGGTCATCTGTGGTCAGCCAATGCAAGGGGCACGCCAGCCGGTGCAATTCCCCGCGTAGCCCTGCATGTCGCGCTCTCGACCTTCACAGCAACGCACATCAGGCCCAAAATGAATCTGATTTTTGCGTTTTGCAGCCCGGCCGGCGCAATTTGCACAGCGCCTTGCCATCCAACCCCCTGGCAGGCGGCCGGTGCGAGCCAGCAGCGTGCTGAGCGTCAGTTGGCCCGATCCCTGCTAGTCCCAGACAGGTCGATCGTGACGACGCAGAGCCAGAGGAGAGGACGCCATGAACAGCATCAGCCTGTACCGGATGAAAACCTGGGCCAAGCAGGGAGAGACGCCGCTGGCCCGCCTGCTGTGGCGCCTAGCCAAGGGGGCCCGCAGCTGGAGCTTTCCGCTCATCCCGCCCCTGCACGGCCTGCTCTATCGTCTCTATCGGCTGGCAAGCCAGACACTCGCCAACCTGACCCGCACCCTCTGGTGGACGCCGCTGTTCCAGTCCCGCCTGCGTGCCCCCGCCCCCCGCCTCTATCTCTATGGCGGCATCCCCTTTATCAGCGGCCCCGTATCGATCGAAGTGGGGGCGGATTGTCGCCTCAGCGCCGCCATGACCATCAGCGGGCGCCCCTCGAGCAAGGGGCCCGCTCTCAGGATTGGCAACAACGTCGGCATCGGCTGGCAGACCACCATAGCAGTGGGCAACCAGGTGGTGATCGGGGACAACGTGCGCATCGCCGGGCGCGCCTTTCTCGCGGGCTACCCTGGCCACCCGCTGGATGCCCAGGAGCGGGCCCGGGGACTGCCGGATCGGGACGAGCAGGTCGGCGATATCGTGCTCGAGCACGACGTCTGGCTCGGCACCGGCGCCATGGTGATGGCAGGGGTGACCATAGGCGCGGGCACCGTGGTCGCCGCTGGCAGTATCGTGACCCATAGCCTGCCCGCCGGGGTGCTGGCCGCCGGGGTGCCGGCCCGGGTGCTGCGCCCCCTCGATGCACAAGATTGCCGCGACGCGCTGGCAGAGAGTGCCGCCTGCCGCCTGAGTGAGGAGAAGCAGCCATGAAACCGTCGAGCGCACAGCCCCAACTGGTGGTACTGGGGGAGGACTGGGGTCAGCACCCCTCCAGCACCCAGCACCTCATCAAACGCCTGCTGCCGGACTATCGGGTGCTCTGGGTCAACTCCATCGGCCTGCGCCGCCCCCGCCTCAACGTGCGCGACCTAGGCCGGCTCGGCCGCAAGCTGGGGGCCGTGCTGCGCCGCCCGGCCAAGGGCGAGGCGCAGGCAGCCGCCATCCAGAGCGGGCCAACGCCCCTGGTGATGCCGCCGCTGGCGCTGCCCCTGCCCGGCAGCCCGCTGGCGGGGCGGATCAACGGCCACTGGCTGGCGGCCCAGATCCGCCGCCAGCTGCCCGAGCTCGACAAGCCGCTGCTCTGGATCTCCTTGCCAAGCGCGGTGGATCTGGTAGGCAAGCTCGGCGAGCGGGCGGTGATCTACTACTGCGGCGACGACTTCTCGGCCCTGGCGGGGGTGGATCACGCCGCCATTGCCCGCTGCGAAGCCAGGCTGGTAGAAAAAGCAGACCTTATCCTGGCCGCCAGTCCGGCGCTGGCCAGCCGCTTCCCCCCCCACAAGACCCGGCTGCTGAGCCACGGGGTGGATCTCGGACTCTTTATGCCACCCCAACCCAGGCCGGCGGACCTGCCGAGCGGGCGCCCCATCGCCGGGTTTTACGGCAGCCTGAGCGACTGGATAGACGTCCCTCTGCTGGCGGAGACCGCCCGCGCCCTGCCCCACTGGGATCTGGTGCTGATAGGGCCCAGGCAGACTGACCTGAGCCCGCTCGCCGGATTGCCGAACGTGCACCTGCTCGGCCCCAGACCACACCACACCCTGGCCGCCTACGCCCAGCACTGGCAGGTGAGCCTGCTGCCCTTCGTCGACAATGCCCAGATCAGGGCCTGCAACCCGCTTAAACTGCGCGAGTATCTGGCGACCGGCCGGCCCGTGGTCAGCACCGATTTTCCGGCACTGGACGGCTATCGGGCGCTGGTCCATCTGCCCCGCCCGGGCGACAGCCTGGCCCAGGCCATCCAGCGTGCCGCCCTCGACGCTCCCGCCCAGGACTGGTTCCAGCGCTACGAGTGGGAAGCACTGACTCGCAGTGAAGGGCGCCAGAGTCGCCAGCAGGCGGTGGCGCAGCAGAGCTGGGATCACAGGGCCGATGAGCTGAAAAACTGGCTGGCGGGGCTACTCTGATGATCTGGCTGGCGGCGCACTTGCACAGAACATGCTGGCTACAGGTACTCGGCCTGCTCACCCTCAGCCTGCTAACAGGAAGCTCTGTGCTGGCGGCGAGCCGCCTTGATGGCCCCACCCCCTTGCCACTGAGCGGCGAGCAGACGCCCCAGAGGCTCACCTTCGAGCGCCTGCCCTGGCCCGTCGGGGCGGATGATGAACTGGTGATCGAGGGTCACAATCCCGCGGCCAGTCCCCAGACCCTGATCCTGCGGGTCGATGACGCCGCCTCGGTCAACTACCGCAGCCGGGTCAATCTGGAGCGGATCATCCCCCCGGGCCCTTTTACTCTGCGTTTTTCGTTAAGCGACTGGCGCACCGCCCAGCCCAGAGCCCTGGCCCTCGACCAGCTCACCAAGCTCTATCTCTTTATGGCTGACGGGGCGGCGCCGCTCACCCTGACACGCTGGTACTGGTCCCCCGGGCTGACCCTGCCCGCCGGCACCATAGCCCTCGATCTGGGGGCGAGCGATGCGCCTCGCTTCACCGGTTTCGAGCCCCTGGCACCGGGGGATCCGCGTCTGCTGGGCCACCCCAGCCCCATACTGCGCCCCTCCGGCGATGCGCTGATCCGCGACGGGCTGCGCAACCTCGGCGGTGTCAGGCTGAACGTTCCCAAGGGGCGCTACCAGCTCACCCTCTGGCTCGACGATCCGGGCGAGTGGGAGTACCTGCCCCACCCCCTCGAGCGCAGCGTGCTGATCGATGGTGAGCCGGTCTGGGCCGAGCGGTTGCAGCCGGGCGAGTGGCTGGTCCAGCGCTATCTCGCCGGCCAGCAGCAGGAGGCGCTGCCCAATCCAGACCCCTGGCTGCTGTTTGGTGCCCGCCAGGGGGGGCCGGTCAGCCTGGTGCTCGAGCACCCGGGCGGCCCGCTCACCCTCACCCTGGGGGGCAATTCGCCGGATGCGAAATTCCTCGCCGGCCTGCTGCTGGCCCTCTATCCTGCAGCGGACAAGCAGGCTGACGCCAAGGCTAACCCCCTAGCCGAAGCCACCCGGCGGGTGCTGGCCAAGCAGCGCCAGCTCTTTACGGAGAAGTGGGCCCTGGCTCCCTATTCGCTGCCAGAATCCCCCGCTCGCCTCACCCTGACCCCCATCACGCCGGGGCAACCGACCTTGAGTGCCAGGGCCAGCCCGGCCCCCCCCGCGACTCCCGTACTGGCCGCCCAAGGCAGCCAGCTGCTGCTGGAGTTCGTCATCGAGACGCCCGAGGATGACGCCGCCCCCCTGCTGGTGATCCAGCCGCCTGCGGCCAATGGCGTTACCCTGCCGCTGACCCCCTACCACGGCCAGTGGCATCTGGTGCGCCCCCAGGCGAGCGGCACCCTGCTGCTCCCCTCGGATCAGGAGCTGGTGGAGGGGGTGGCTGGGCTCACCCTCAAGCGCCGGGTGCCAAGGCGCCTGGTGCTGCATCTTCCCATTCCGCGGGATGCACCGGCGGGGCGCTATCAGGGCAACATCCAGCTGCTCAGCCACCAGCAGCTGGTGCAGTTGCCATTGGACGTCGAGGTGCTGCCCCTGATCCTGCCCGCCGCCAGCAAGCCGGTCGGCATCTACCTCGACACGCCCCCCTACCTTGGCTGGTTCGGCCAGGGCCCGGAGCTGGCCAACGCCCAGCTGGCCGCCAGTCGCTGCGATCTGGCGCGGCTCGCCGGGCTTGGGATAAGCGGCGTGGCCCCCGCCCTGCCCCAGGATGAAGCCGGGATGCGTACCACCCAGGAGGAGGCCATCGGCCTTGGTTTTCATACCCCCTTGCTGGCCTACGCCTCCCTCAAGCGCTGGGGCAGCGACGCCAACAGCCGGCTCGATGCCTGGCAGCAGCGCCAGGCGGCCTTTCGCGCCCAGGGGCTGCCCCCCCTGGCCTGGAGCCTGTTTGACGAGCCCGATCTTGGCGCCCTGCCCGCCATTCAAGCCATGGCCCGCGAGATGAAGCGGCGGGTTCCGGCCGTGGTGCGGGCCGGTCACTTCAACCATCCCGCCCAGGCGCCCTTGCTTGGCGAGGTGGAGATAGCCCTGGTCAACGCAGGCTTTGGCGCCGACAAGGCCGATGTGGAACGAGTCAGGGCCGCCGGGGCCACCCCCTGGTTTTACAACCTCGGCACCCCGCGCGCCGCCGGCTTCTACCTCTGGCAGAGCGGGGCAGAGGGCTATCTGCAGTGGCACGGACGCATGCCCACCGCCCTGCCCTACGACCCCACCGACGGGCGCGAGAGCGACTTTCTGCTGCTGGGCCCGCAGGCCTGCGAGGCCCATCGCCTCTCCTACGATCTATTGCTGCTGCAACAGGGCATCGAGGATCTGCGCTGGCTCGCCTGGCTCGAGCAGGCGGCACGCCAGCAGGTGGAGGCGGCACGCCAGCAGGTGGAGGCGGCGCTGCTGCTGCAGCGGCTGCGCGATTCGGTGCCCACCCGCTGGCAGCAGGCCGAAGCGCTCCCCGCCAGCCGCTGGGCCAGCTTTCGCGGCGAGATTGAACAACTGGCCAAGCGCTTGAAAACATTGCAAACTGGAGCCAATTCATCCCCCTGACTGGCCAGCTTATGCCGCATCAGAACGTCACCAACATAAAGGCTTTTGGGCGCCAGCGTGCCGGGCGTCGCCCCCGCCACATCAAGCTTGCCGCAGGCTTGCTGCTCTCCTTGCTGCCCTCTTTGCTACCCTCTTTGCTACTCACTGGCTGTGCTCGCCAGACGCCCACCGAGGATCCTCTGCCCATGCTGGCGCAGCTGCGCCAACAGCAGTTGGCCGAGCAGGCCCAGCTGTCGCTGACTTATCAGGAGGAAGCGGTGATGTTGGCGGCGGATCAGGAGCAGCAGTTGCACCAGTTTCTCGGCCAGCGGGATCCGGCGAAGATAGCCCTTATCAGCGGCCCCGGGCCGCAGACCGACATGCTGGAGAGTGCGCGCCTTGCCAGCAGCCGCCTTGGCAAGCTGGCCAGCCTGCTCAGTGCCCGCGCCATCGAGCTCGAACCACGCTACGACCCCATGCTGGCCCCGAACAGCCTGCTGATCCGGGTGTTGCCGGCCGACGCGGCGAGCCCCCTCAACGAGGCTCGCCAGGCGCAATAAGGGCAAGACAGGCCGCAGGCAGCGCCACCCGATAGAGGGGGGCCGGCGCGTCGCCCCACAACTTGTGCCAGCCCTGATTGAGCCGATAGGCCAGCAGTGGCGGCTCCGGGTGCCACTGCCCCTGAAACATCACCCCCTGCAGTTGGCCTTTGCCTGCGAGTCTTACCGACATGGCCTCCCGATCCGGGGCCACCGCCATCGCCTGCAAGACCCCGTCACAATTTGGGTGGCGCAGCCGGTAGCCGACATAGGTGCCCCCCAGCAAGGGGCTGGCCCCCTGCCGCTGCCAGCCGAGCTGGCGGAGTTCCTGCAGCATCTGGCGCGCGCCCTCCACCGGCTGGCGGTGCTGATAGCGCCACCCCATGGCGCCGGCGGAGGCCAGTGCCAGCAGCACCAGCCAGAGATAGCCCCTAATCGGTGGTGACATGGCGCCCCCTGCTAAACAGGATGGTCATCAGCAACAGCAGCACCAGCCACTGGTAGAGCTGGGCGAGCGTGCCGGTATGCAGCCAGCCGTACCAGCGCAGATCCAGGCTCATCAGCACCAGCCGCAGCTGGTTGCTGCCGATATAGAGCAGCAAGACCAGCCCCAGCAAGGGCAGCTGACGGTGCAGCGCCCGCCCCGGGGCGAGCCAGCAGGAGGAGACCAGCCAGGCCAGCGCCACCAGATAGAGCTGGGAGAACGAGGAGCACCCCTTGAGCACGATCAGGGCATGGCCCCCCACCCGCTCGATGCGATTGCCGCTTTGCACCGCCTCCCACCCCAGCAGTTGTAACCACTGGCCCACGCCCCAGGCATCAAGCGCCAGCACGGGGCCGGAGCAGAGGGCAAAGAGCTGCTGCCCCCACAGCACGGCCAGGGTGAAGGCCACCACTATGTGCAGCGCAGCGCGCTCATCCCAAGGCTGCTGCCGCCGCCACAGGCTCGCGGCCAGCAGCAGGCAGGCCAGCGCCTTGCAACTGGCGCTCGGGATCAACAGCAGCAGCGAGAAGAGCAGCAGAGCAGCGCGGCCAGGTTGCCAGGCTGGCGCAACCCGCGATGCAATTTGCCACCAGATGGCAATCAGCAACACCACCAGCAAGTTGAAATGGCCCGTGTTGAGCCACACCATGGCCCACTGATTGACCAACCCCAACAACAACCAGTTGGGCGCCCACTGCCAGGGACGGATCTCCATCGCCTCACCCCGCACTTGTTCGTTTTCATCCTGTGCGAAGACCGCAAATTTCATGCCTGCTGCTGATACCTGCAAAGTGGCACGCTTTATTCATCCTCCCCATCGGCACTGAGGATCAGGGCCAGGCCTCAAGGAGAAGGAGTGAGTTATGAGACTAAAACCGTTGGCAGGGCTGGTGGGGATGCTGCTGATCAGCGCCCCCGCCTACGCTTTGACCGAAGTGGATACCGAGCTGCAACTGCTGATGGACGTGTCGGGCAGCGTGACGGCCCAGGAGTTCAACCTGCAGTTGCAGGGGTATGTGGATGCGTTTTACAGCCAGGCGGTGCAAGACGCCATCCTGGATACCAGCGACGGCAAGCTGGGCACCATCGCCGTGCAGATGGTGATGTGGAGCGGCTCGACCCAGCAGGCGGTGATGACCGACTGGTTCTACCTCTATGACATGACCTCCATCAACGAGTTTGCCGCCACCCTGGACGCCCTGACACGCCCCTACTCGGGGATGACGGCGCCGGGCTCGGCCATGCAATTTGGCGCCCTGCAGTTCGATACCAACGACTTCACCGCCACGCGCCAGGTGATGGATGTCTCCGGTGACGGGATCCAGAATGCCGGGCTGGATACCTCGACGGTACGGGATCAGCTGCTCGCCTCCGGCATCGATACCATCAACGGCATCACCATAGGCCAGGACTACCCCGATGGGGTGCTGCAGGATTGGTATCTGAACAATATCGCCGGCGGCGAGGATGCCTTCGTCATCAACGCCACCACCTTCGCCGATTTTGGCAGCGCCCTCGAGCTGAAACTCGCGGCCGAGATTGAGGGGGGGATCATTCCAGAGGGTGCGCTGGCGGCCCCCATCGAGGAGATCCCGCTGGCGGCCCAGCTGCTGCTGGGCATGCCCTTGCTGCTGGCCTGGCGCTATCAACGCCGGACTCAAGGCCGTAATTCGAACTGCAACCAGCAGAACGCCGGCTGGCAACCGATACCAGCCGTCGGCTAGTTTGTCACCCTGTGTGTCGTGATTAGGGAGCTGATGCTCCCTGATTTTTTGCTGTGATCATGGCTATCGGCAGGGGTTCTACAACATCTGGTTTGGATACCGCCCGTAGTCAACACCGAAATGCTTTGCCAACAGAATCATCGACACCATTTCATAAAATGGTACTCAATATAGCCATAATGATGCCTAAGCCACCAACGGCCCTACCTCTACCGATTCTGTTTAGGAATACTAATAAAAGCCTAATTGGTTTCAAAACCATGACATTCACTAATGTGACAAAATAAAACCACAAATAAGACTTTATATTCGCAATAGATGTATAGGTACTTCCTTTAAGCTCTTCCATGGTCATTAATTGGGGCCCCTTAAGAGCCTCTTTAATAGAGCTATTAGCCACCTTAGATAAAACTCTATACTCATTTAGGAAGAGAGTCTGAAAGTCGTTAACTTCTGAAACTTGCTTACCGATATAATTCTCTAACATTACCGATAACTTCGGACGCCATACTTCAACTATAGCCAACATAATCCCAAGCCATCCCAAAACTGAACTTACTTCAAAATTCATATCAAGAATTCCTTTCGGTTATTACAATGCCAAACCTAAATATATTAATGCATAAAAACTGTCAAAAAAAAATAAAATTTTTTGTCACAAGGCCGCAGGTTAGATTAGTGAAATCGTAATCGGACGTTAGCAAGCTTTCTGTAATATGTTTATTTAACTCGCCAACCCCTCACATTTTGTCACTTCCCCCCAAAAAACTCACTCTCGAGTAGGCAACCAAAGACCACCGGTCTGGACGTATTGGCCGCATTAGTGGGGAGTATCACCACGAGAATCTGATTACGCCTACCGGCTAATCGAACCAATGATATTTATAAAAATGCTCATCCATATTTATTACCCTAACTCCATCTACTCATAATACCTCAATCAGCCGACGCGATAGCAGTCGGCTGATTGAATTGTTAAGTTTAACTACCCTTTAGGCGGAAACGGGTCATTACCGTGACTATCCTTTCCACCAATTTGGCCGTCCTTGTTATGAATAACCAGCTCCGTATTTTGATTTTGGCTAATCTCTCTTGCTCGATCTACCGCATCCTGTTTTCTGTCAAAATGACCAGATGAACGTTGACCGCCGCTTTGCTTAATGTCCCAACCACCATCAGGGTTTGGAACAACATGCGTAGATTTACCCCCCATAACGCTTTCTCCTATGGCGTATATTCAGTTTCTTGGCATTTTGGACAAGGTGGTAAAGTATCGGAGTTGTCATCCAATACAACCACCTGACCACAGTTATCGCATGTATATGCACCTTTTCCTGGTTTCTCTCCAGTAGTAGACATATGTTATCTCCATTCATTTCCCTGTAATAGCACTGCACTTACTGTGAGGGATACACAGCAAGACACCAAGAAATTTAACTTTTTGTTAAGAGGCTGGCTTCAGCCCGCCCCTGTTAGCACTGCAAACGATTAAAGTCATTTGTTATATTTCAACGAGTGTAGGCGGTATACCAAGTATTTCAGAAACCTCAGATAGCCGTTTTTTTGAGAACATCCAGCCATGCCCTACCACTCGTCACAAAAACCAACAAATTTTTTTAAAATCAGTGCATTAGCAACCAGCCTTTGTTTTATGAGTAAATTATCAACATTCTATTCTAGCTCCACTTGTATCACTGTATAAAACCACAGTCAATAAGCGAAATAAGAAACTGCCACCAGACCTTATCGTTGCAATCACATCAAGTTCGTCGCAAACCATAGCCGTTGGTCAGACGCTATCTGAGTGACATAAAAAAAGGCCTCATTACGAGGCCTTATCAGAAATATTCGGGTTCATAGTGGTGACCTGCCTTGATGGCCACGGGCATATATCAACCTGGCACCTCCACCAGCGGTGGCTGGGCATGAGCCGCCTGGCCGCTGTGTGTATGCACGGGTTCGCAATAGGGAATGCGACTGAGCACAGGTGCCTTGATAAGCGCTGCCAGCTGATCGGTGCGGCGCAGACTGGTATCCGCCAGTTCAATCAGCAGCGCCAGACCGCAGCCGAGCCCGAAGCCCCCCACCATGCCGGCGATCAGAAACAGCCAGAGCGGGTAGTTGCTGGGCTTGCTCGGGGCGAAGGGCCTGTCGATCACCTTGATCCGCTCGCCGGGCTCGAAGCTGCCGAGCGCCCCGGTCACCTTGGCCTTCTCGTAGCGCAGCAGCAGATCCTGATAGAGGGAGCGCTTGACCTCAAGATCGCGCTCCAGCTCCGCCAGCTGACTCTCCGTTTCGCCCTGGGAGGCCACCACCTTGTTCAGATCGTCGAGCTGGGCCTGCAGCGCGGCGGCATTCTGCTCGGCCTCGGCCAGCTGGGCCCTGGCCTGATCCCACTCAGGACCGACCGCCACGCCGGGTTGGCTCTTCTGCTGTTCCAGCTCCTGTTGCAACTGCTCAATCTGGTAGCGCAGGCTCTGCACCTCGCTGTGCTGATCGCTGTAACGCACCCGCAGCAGGGCCAGCTCGGTTTGCATCTGCTGCAGCTTCTCCTCCAGGCTGCGGGCCATCGCCCCCTCCTGGCCGTGGGAGAGCTGCTCGACCCGGGTCTTGGCCTGCTGCAACTGAAGCAGGCTCTCGGCGTGGCGATCTTTCAGGCCGTAGAGCCGGGCGGCGTTGGCATTTTGCTGATCCGGCAGGGCGCTGGCATGTTCACGTTTGAAATCTGCCAGCAGCTGTTCGGCCCCCTGCAGCTCGCTGCGCCGGCTGTCGAGCTGGCTTTGCAGGAAGCGCTCGGAGGACTCGGCCGACTGGCGCCCCTTGTTCAGGAGGTTGAAGAAGAAGCGGCGCGAGACGGCCTCCAGCAGGCCGGCGCTGCTCTCTGCCGAGTCGGCTTTCACCTTCAGCTCGATCACCTCGTCCCCGATGAGCCGGATGGAAACGGACGCCGAGAGCCAGTCCATGATGGCGTCGCGCTTGGCCGGCGGGGTGTTGTCATCCACCAGCTTGCGGTCCCGCGCCACCCCGTCCATCACGTAGCGGCTGCGCAGCATGGCCTCCAGCACCGCGAAACGATCCTTGAGGCTCTCCTGGGTGATCAGATCCTTGAGGGTCGGCGTCTGGTTGGAATCCTGCGGCACCATGAAGGTGGTGCGGCTCTCGTACACCTTGGGGCTGAGCAAGCCAATCCCCACCCCCACCAGCGGCATGACCAGGGCCGGCATCAGGATGAGATAACGGCGCCGCCAGGCGGCGAAGAGGATGATGTAGAGGTTGTAGTAGAACTGGACCGGCATGGCGTCACTCCCCTCAAGGCAGGTATGGCATTCCACGAATGGAGGAGGAAATGCAAGGGTAATGCCAGCAAGCGGGCCAACATGGCAGACGTTGTGGTACAGGATTCGCATAGTCCCGCCAAGGGGCCCGGGAAGGGCCGACAACTGTGAGGAGAGCGCCATGCCCATCACCGCCCGGTCAGCCAGCACCGCCATCGTGCAAATCGTCCAGCACCTGCAGCCAGGGGGGCTGGAGACCATGGTGCTCAACCTCAGCCAGGCCAACGAGTGCCACCAGCCCATGCACATCGTCTCGCTGGAGGGGAGCAAGGAGGCGCTGCTCGCCGCCTGGCCCGCCCTGGGGCCATTTGCCTCGCGGATCCACTGTCTTGACAAGCCCGCCGGCTGGTCGCTGGCCACCCTCTATCGCCTCATCCGCCTGCTGCGCCAGCTGCGGCCGGCAGCGGTGCACACCCACCATCTGGGCCCGCTGCTCTATGGCGGGCTGGCCGCCAGGCTGGCCCGGGTGGCGAGTCTTATCCACACCGAGCATGACGCCTGGTATCTCGACGATCCCCGCCAGCGCCAGCTGGCCGGGCTGGGGCTGCGCACCTTGCGGCCCACCCTGGTGGCAGACGCCACCCCGGTGGCGCACCAGCTGCAGGCGAGGCTCGGCGCCATCCAGGCCCAGGTGATCCCCAACGGCATCGACGAGGGGCGCTTCGTCCCGGGCCCCGTCGAGCTGGCGCGCCAGGCGCTGGGCTTGCCCCTCGGGGTCAGGCTCATCGGCTGCGCCGCTCGCCTTGAGACGGTCAAGGGTCACCACCTGCTGCTGGAGGCCGTGGCGCGGCTCTCCCCCGAGGTGCATCTTGCACTGGCCGGGGTGGGCAGTTTGCAAAATGCGTTGCAGCAGCAGTGCCGACTGCTGGGGATTGCCCATCGGGTGCACTTTCTCGGCCTGGTGGAGCAGATGCCCCGCTTCTATCAGGGACTGGATCTCTTCTGCCTGCCGTCGCTAGCGGAGGGGATGCCCCTGTGCGTGCTGGAGGCCCAGGCCTGCGGCGTGCCGGTGGTGATGAGCGCGGTGGGGGCCGCCGCCGATATCGTCTGCCCGGCCAGCGGTCAGCTGCTGGAGACGCGAGATCCGGCTCTGCTGGCGCAACTTCTGGCACAGGGGTTGCTCAACTCTCGTGGCCTGCGCACCGTCACCCGTGAATTTGTCTGTGAACAGGGCAGCCTGAGCCGGATGGCTCAAGCCTATCAGGCGCTGTACGCCCGCTGAGGCGATGCCACCGACACGCGAAGAGACAGCAAAAGGAGCCTCCCATGGAATGGATCATGATCGTGTTCTGGCTGTGTGCAGCCTTGGTGGTGTACCACCATGTGGGTTACCCACTGCTGCTCAAATGGGTTGGCAAACGGGCCTGCTCGCGCCAGCACCAACCGACCCCGCACCAACGGGGTTTTCGGACCGAGGTCGGCGATGAGCAGCTCCCCGCCATCACCCTGGTGATGCCCATCTACAACGAGGCGACCACCCTGGCGGCCAAGCTGCAGAATCTGGCCAGCCTCGACTACCCGGCCGACAAGCTGGCGGTGCACCTGCATTTTGATGGCTGCACCGACGACAGCTATGCCATTGCCCTCTGCCAGCTCGGCGATCCCGCCCTGCTGCAGCTGCAGATCCGGCTGTTCGAGCACCCGCGCAATCGCGGCAAGGTGGCCGTGCTCAACGAGGCGATGACCCAGATTGACACCCCCCTGGTCGCCTTCAGCGATGTGTCGGCCCTGCTGCCCATCGACAGCCTGCTGCTGGCCGCCGCCCACTTTCAGGATCCTGCCGTCGGCGTGGTGGGCGAAGCCTATCGCTTCTGGCAGCCGGGCTCCCAGGGTGAGGCCAGCTACTGGCGCTACCAGAGCCAGATCAAGCTGTGCGAATCCGCCCTTGGCAGCATGCTGGGGGCCCACGGCGCCTTCTACGTGATGCGCAGTGACTGCCTGGCGCCGCTGGCGCCCGATACCATCAACGACGACTTCATCCTGCCGATGCAGGCCATCGCCAGAGGCTACAAGGCGGTCTATGACAATCGCTGCGCAGCCCTTGAGCTGGAGGTCTCCGATGCCCAGCTGGAGTCCAAGCGCCGCAAGCGCATCGGTGCCGGCAACACCCAGCAGTTGCTGCGTCTGCTGCCGCTGCTGCACCCCAGATTCGGCTGGGTGGCGTTCAACTTCGCCAGTGGCAAGGGCTTGCGGGTGCTCATGCCCCTCTGCCTGACCCTGCTGTGGCTCTGCGCCATTCCGCTGGCCATCCACTCGCCCTTGTTCGCGGCGCTGCTGGCCGCCCAGCTGCTGGGCTACGCCCTAGTGCTGCTGATCCAGCTCACCCCGCTGCACAACTGGCCCGGTCTGTTTCGCAAGATCCACTATCTGGTACTCGGACACTGGTACAACGGCATCGGCTCCCTGCGCTACGGCCTGCGGATGCTGACCCGCCCCACCACACAGGAGAGAGCAGCATGAAACACCCCATCCCCAAAGCGACCCAGGTGCTCAAGCGCATCATGGATCTGGCCGGTGCCAGCCTCGGCCTGCTGCTGACCCTGCCCCTGTGGCCACTCATCATGCTGGCCATACGGCTCGACAGCCCGGGCCCGGTGTTCTTTCGCCAGCTGCGCATTGGCCGCAGCCACGCCAGCCACACCGAGCTCTTCTTCATGATCAAGTTTCGCACCATGCGCGCCGATGCCGAGGCGGGCACCGGGCCTGTCTGGTGCGGCAAGGCCGACAGCCGGATCACCCGCAGCGGCAACTTCCTGCGCAAGACCCGGCTCGACGAGCTGCCCCAGTTCCTCAACGTGCTCAAGGGGGAGATGTCGCTCATCGGGCCGCGGCCGGAGCGCCCCGGCATCGCCAACCGGCTGGAGGATGCGGTGCCCTTCTTTATCGAGCGCACCTATGAGATCGCCCCCGGCATCACAGGGCTGGCCCAGGTCAATCAGGGCTATGACGAGTCGCTTGACGATGTGCGCAGCAAGCTCGCCTTCGATCTCGCCTACTCGGTGACCCTGCTCCACCCCTGGCGCTGGCTGCTGCAGGACATGCAGATCATCGGCAAGACGGTCGCCATCATGGTGGGCAAGAAGGGGCGCTGAGCCTCCCCCGCTGCCGGTTCTCGGGCCACTGCCTTGGCAGTGGCCCGATGCTTTTCACCTTCAACCACGCCAGCCTGTCGGGCCTGCAGCCCCTTTTCATCTCATTGCTGACAGCGAGCCGAGCCCGTGGCTTGCCTCACTCACATCCCCTCACTAGAGCGACAGCCATGCCCACCCTGGGGCGGTTGGCGCCGCCCCCTTTCCCCGTCGCCTGCTGTGGCTCCCTGCCAGGGGGAGCCAGAGGTCGCGGCCTGCTTCTTTACGAGGTGTTCGTGGGCAAGCGGCTTGGCACCGCCTGTGCTGTGTCACCTCGTCAGGAGCCTCGCGGACTGAGGCATCCAGCCGCACCATCTCCTGCGCCCGATAGGCAGAGCAGCAGCACGAGGCTGACAGGGAGAGGGGGTTAACCGAAGGCGTGGAGCACAGCCATAAAAAAAGCGAGTGGCCTGGCCACTCGCTGCGCTTGCTGGCTGTGTGCCGGCGGCCCGGGATCAGCCGCCATAGACCGCCAGGATATCGCTCACCCTGTGGTTGACGCTGTAACCCCGGGCGATGGTCTGGCGGGCGGCCCGGCTCATGGCGCCCCGCGCCTGCTCGTCGCGACTCAGCCAGTAGTTGACGATGGCCGCCATGTCCTGCACCTGGCCCGGCTCCACCAGCCAGCCGTTGGACTTGTGGTCAATCAGCGACACCAGCCCCCCCACCGCAAAGGCGCAGACCGGGATGCCGTGGGCCATGGCCTCCAGCGCCACCAGCGGCAGCCCCTCGAAGCGGGAGGTGATGCAGAGCAGATCGATATGCTGCCACTCGTCAGCCATCCGGCGAAAACCGTGAAACTCGACGCGATCTCCATACTGCATGCTGAGATCCCCCATCAGCGGCCCCTCACCGTAGAGGTGAAAACTCCCCTCCGGGCAGAAGGCGGCCAGCTGGCAGAACGCCTGGGGCCCCTTCTCGGCGGATAGGCGACCGACGAAGGCGATGCGATTGCCCGCCACCGCCACCGGGGCGGCAGGCATGGGGACAAAATTGCTGATGACGGTGCTCGGCACAGGCAATCTGCGGGCGATGGGATCGCTCACTGCGATGCACTTCGCAAAGCGGGCCGTGAACCGGTCGAGCCAGCTGTAGAGTTTCAGCCAACCCTCCCCGTCATCCCCGCTGTGAAAGGTGGAGACCACAGGCTTGCCGCTGCACCAGGCGGTGAGGCGCCCCAGGATCCCGGCCTTGTAGCCGTGGGTGTGCAGCAGCACGAAGCCGGGCTGGCCAGCCAGCACCCGCACGAAGTCACGGCTGTTGCGACAGACCCGGTATGGCAGCCCCTGTTGCCTCAGCAGAGTGACAAAGGGGGTCATACCGTGATCCGCCACCAGCACTATGGTGGTGTTCAGACCCCGCGCCAGCAGATCGCGGGCAAGGTGGGTGATGTGGATCTCTATCCCGCCGACCTGGCGGGCATCGATGGCGAGCCAGACCTGATGTGTTGGCAACATGGGCAACCTCCTCTGGTGGCGTCGGGCCACCTGCAGCGGGGGTTTTGCATAGAGTGTGCCAGCAGTTTGGGGGCCTCAGTCGGCAGGAAATGCCACCAGCAGCAGGGTCATGTCATCCGGGGCCTTGTCGGCCCGCTCGTCAAACCAGGTGGCGATGGCCAGGGCCAGCTGCTCCAGGCCGGGTGCGGGGGTGAGACAGATCTGCTGCAGCTGCGCCTCCCACAACTGGCGCTCGGCGGGGTCCCGGCTCTCCAGCAGGCCATCGGTCCAGAACAGCAGGCGCTCGCCCGGCTGCAACTGATGCTCGCAGGTCTTGAAGTGGGGATCCGGTCGCAGACCAGGCAAGGGGCCGGTGACGCCGAGCGGGTGCATTCCGTCCGCCCCGATGAGCCAGGGGGCCGGGTGCCCGGCGCTGGCCCAGCGAACGCGGCCCGCCTCCCCCAGCTCGATGCAGAGGGTGGTGAGCAGGGTCGCCCCCAGCAGGGGATCGCTGTGCACGGCGGTGGAGAGGGTAGTCAGCAGGCTGGCAGGAGATCGCTGCTCGCTCTGGGCGGTCAGCAGACCGCGCAGATAGCCCGCGTAGGCGTGGGCGAAGAACTTGGCCTCGGCATCGTGCCCCATCACGTCCCCGAGCCACAGCACCCGCTCCTTCACCAGCAGGAAATCCCCGCCCCCCACGGCGGCGGCGCGGGTTTGCAACGCCAGCTGATAGCCGTGCAGCTGATTGGCCGGCAGCAGGGGGCGCAGGGCCGAGGTCATCCGCTGATCCAGCTGATCCCCCCACTGGGCCTTGAGCTGGGCCGACCGCTTGAGCACCCGGGCGACCGCCAGCTGCAGCGCCTGCTTGGTGATGGGCTTGATCAGGAAATCATCGATGCCAAGGGCGCCAGCCCGGCTCTGGGTCCATTGATCATGGTGGCCGGTCAGAAAGATGAAGGGGACCCCGCGCATCTTGGGATCCTTCATCAGCTGCTGGCGCAGGGCGAAGCCGTCGATCCCCTCCATCTCGATGTCGGAGAGCACCAGATCCGGCGGCTGGCGTCCCAGCGCCTGCAGGGCCGCCAGGGGATCGGCAAAGCTGTCGACCTGATAGTGGTCGTGCAGATAGCCGGTGAGCAGGGTGCGCATCACCTTGTCATCGTCGATCACCGCCACCATGGGCATCCGCCGGGGAGCGTGCCGGGCCCGCAGGGTCACCCGGTTGCGCCCCTGCTGATGGCTGAAGCTCACTTCCTCAAACAGGCTGTGCACCAGCGCCAGACCATAGCCCCCCTCCTGCGGCTCTGCCGGCAGGGGGTTGGCCGCCAGCGCGGGCTGGGGCCCGCCGTCGTCATCCAGTTGCAGACTCAGGCCCGACTCATCCTGCTGCAGGCTGAGCCAGAGCTGGCTCGCCGGCGGCTCGCCATGACGCACGATATTGGTGGCGAGCTCGCTGAAACAGAGCAGCCAGTTGGCCTGCTCCTCGGGGGCAACCTGAAACAGTGCCAACCCTTGCGCCAGACGGCCGCGCAGCTCGCGTACCGACTGCAGGGTGGCGGGGGCGGATCGCAACCACTCTTTCATATCGTCTCCCTCAGATCCGGAAGTTGAGCAGCATGCTGCGTCGGCACCAGCGTTTGAGCCACTCGGTCAGCCGGTTGCTCGGCAGCCGGTTGAGTTCGCGCAGGATCTCGCTGGCCAGCCCCGGATTGACCCTGTCGTTGAACACGGCCCCCAGCAGATTGGCCTCGGCCCGGATCAGCTTCTCCACGGCGCTCTGCACCATGGTGGTCGGCGTCACGCCGGCCAGCACCACCAGCAGGGCCCCCTCACAGGCGGCGCACACCTGATCCGCCGGGATATTGCCCCGGTTGAGGGCATTGAGGGGGGAGGTATCGAACAGCACAACATCATAGTGCTCGAGCCAGCGCACCAGCAGGGCGCGCAGGGTCTCCTTGTTGCGAAAGGCCATCAGATCCTTGCCCGGCGCCGGCAGCACCGCCAGGGCGTGGCCCTGGTGCTGGGGCTCGGGCACGTCGTTGGGCCCCCAGGCCTGGCCGGCGGGCCGGCCTGGGTGATAGAGGTTGAGATCCACCAGCAGGGTCTTGAGGCCGTCCGCCTCGGCGCGCCGGGCCAGCGCCTCGCAGATGGTGCTGACCCCCTCGCCCCCCTCGGCCGAGGTGACCGCCAGGGAGCGGATCCCCCGCGCCAGGGTCGAGGCGTAGAGCGACTCCAGTTCCAGGTACTGGATCGGGATGCTCACGTTACAGGGTTCCCACCAGAGCGACCACCGAGATGGTGGTAAGAATGTCACGCATCCCGTCCATGAAGATGGCCCAGTTGCTGCTCTTGCTGTCGGGGATGAAGACGGTGTCCCCTGCCCTGAGCACCGGCAGCTGGCTGAAATCGGGCTCCTTGGCAAAGCCGTCCAGATCGAAGGTACGGGCCTGATCCCCCTGGCCGCTGACGGCCATGTTGATCACCACGATCTTCTTGATGTAGGCCGAGCTGGTGGGCCCGCCGGCTTCCGCCAGCAGATCCAGCAACGTCATGGAGGAGTTGAAGCGATAGCGGCCCGGCCGGGCGATGGCCCCCAGCACCCGTATGGTGTTCTCCTTGGGCTCGTCGAGCCAGGGGCGGTTCTTCTCCGGCAGGTAAATGGAGTCCCCCGGCAGCACCTTGGGCAACAGTGTTTCGTCGCCGGTCTCGAAGTAGAGGGAGAGATCCAGCTTGCTCACCCGCGCCGTGCTGCCGTTGCGATGGGCGATGCGCACATTGCGCAGGTCCGCCGCCTGGGTCGGGCCGTCTGCCGCCGAGAGGATGTCGATAAAGCCCATCTCCTCGTTGAAGGCGTAGCGACCGGGGGCGCCGACCTGACCGAAGATGTAGATGGAGCTGTCCGGCGACTGACGCACCCACTGGGATTTGTTGTCGCTGGGATCGGTGGGCAGCTCGGGGATCATGATGGTGAAGCCGGCGTGGATCCTGGGCAGGCTGCCAAGGGCCCCCCCCTGATGGAGAAACTTGTCGAGATCGAAGATGGTCGGGGTCGCCATGCCCCCCTCCGAGGTCAGGATCTGCACCTTGGCGATGTCGGCCCGCTCGTTGGGACCACCGGCATGAGCGATGAGATCGAGCAGCGACATCTCGTCAGACCATTCATAGCGGCCGGGAATGCGCACCGCCCCCATCACCATCACCGCCCGCCCCGGCGCCACCTTGAGCCAGGATTTTTCGTTGATGTCGGTCTTCTCCGGCACGAAGATGGCGTCGCCCGGCCTTATCTGCGGCAGGTTTTTCTGCATGCCCTCGGTATAGGCCTGCAGATCGATGGGTTCGACCGCGCCGTTGGTGCGCAGCAAGCGGATCTGGCGGCTCTCGGCATAGCGGGTCGGCCCGCCGGCGTTGGCCAGGATGTCGAGGAAGGTATCCCCCTCCCGCCCCTCGTAGGCGCCAGGCTTGAACACCTCCCCCATGATGTAGATGGTGCGCGCCCCGCGCTTGATCTGCTCCTCGTCCTTGGGCACGAAGATGGTGGCGCCGGGGGCCAGCGCCGGCAGCAGCTTGTTGTTGCCCGAATCGAGGTAGGCCTTGAGATCGAACAGTTCGGGAGCATCCCCGTTGATCACCCGGATCCGCTCCACCCCGGCAAAGCGGGTCACCCCGCCGGCCCGCATCAGCAGATCGACGATGGAGTTGCCACTCTTGAAGCTGAAGGCGCCCGGGCTGTTCACCTCGCCAAACACCTTGATCGCCTTGCCGGTGTCGCCATCCCCGCCGGCGGCCAGGGTGGCGGCATCAAAATCGATCTGGACGTTGCCGATGAGAGGGGATGCGGGCACGAAGACCACGTCGAGGGATTGCAGCGGGGGCAAGAGGCCGGCATCGCCGGTATCGAGATAGCGCTTGTAGTCAAAACTGGAGACGGTGTCGCCGCGGCGCACCTGCATGTTGTTGAGCTGGGCCCCAGGTACCAGGCCGCCGGCCGCATCCAGCGCCATCTGCACGTTGCCATCGGGGGCCAGATCATAGCTGCCGGGCTTTTTGACATAGCCCATGACGCTGATGAGCAGCCGCTTTTCCAACAGGGTGATGGTCAGCTGGGAGAGGTTGTTGTAGACAGGCTTGAGGGCGGTGCGAATGATGGCGTCCGCCTCTGGGAGCGTCTTGCCGCCCACCACCACGGTACCCACCTCGGGCAGTTTGATTTCACCCTGCTTGTCGATCTGGAAGGGCTTGTCGAAGGCGGCCTCCCCCGGCTGCACGATTGAGAGCCGATCACCCGGCGCCAGCAGGGTGCTTGCCAGCAGCGGACAGGTAAACAACCACAGAACAACCGCGATAAATCCCTTGATAGCGCCCCGATCCATAGACATCCTTTTTATTGTTACGTTTGCCTCCACTGACGCAACGGAAGTCCAGACCAGCTCCGGCTACAACCCCCACTGGTGGTCTTTTCCAGCTGCAAACGCACCTGCTTCAACGACTCGGCCAGCATGGCCTGACGCCAGGATACGTCGGCCCAGAGTCGGCCATGTACATCCCGTACTATATCAACTCGTTGAGATTGTAGCTGTTTTAGTCCAGCCGGCATGCAGTCACGCAGACCCGCCTGCTGCAGGCTGACCAGTTGCTGATCGAGCTTCTGTTGACGCTCATCATAACCTGACAGCAGGCGTTGTTCATCCTCATTTAACGGTAACCAGGTGGGTCTCAGCTCTGCCATTCCCCCCTTGCCCTCGGATGGCCATTGCGCGCAACCCGCCATCAGCAGCGAGATCCCGAGCACAAGCCAGTGCTTCATGATGCCACCACCATGCCGGATGACTGCATGTAGGCTTTCACGTTCTCATGACAGGGAATAACCCGGTTGATGTGCAGCATGTCCAGCAGATCGCGGGGTTGCCCCGGACCACAGATGATCTCCAGATGATGCCCGTTCATCACCAGCCGCTTGTGGAGAAACACCAGGGCACCGATCCCGGAGGAGTCGATGAAGTGCACGTCTCGCAGATCCGCCAGCACATCACCTGTGTACTCCGACAGCTTTTCAAATAAGGGGCGCAATTCACTGACGGCCATCGCATCAAACTCGCTTTCCAATGCCACAACCTGAGTGTCGTTAAGGGTGTAGGTCATGCTTTCCATGTTGAAGCTCCTTGTCTATGCCAGGACGGTTTCGTTCCATGCCATACCCAGTAAAGCAAGAGCCGTGCCTGGCAAGAAAAAGACCCAAAGAAACCCTATTTTTCACCTTAACTAGAGAAGCACATCGGCCACGGCAAGGGGAGAATTCCTTGCCAATTTGCAACATGGCTCATCCTTCTCATTGCAAAATGCGATGAAAAGGCACTCTCACCCCCTCTTCACCCCCGTCTAAGCCACGCCCGTTGCCACTTTCCACTATCAGGCACGCTTATTGCCTTGCCTCTCATGCCAGGCCCGCCGTTGCCCTGGCATCTGCTTCTCACGGTTCCATGGAGGAAGGTTATGAGACTCAATTTTTATATGGCTCCCCTGCTGGCCATTCTTTGCGCTACCGCCCAGGCGACTCCCGATCCCGACAGCGCCCAGCTCAGGGTGGAAGGCGCCATTACCCAGCCCAATTACCAGCAGGACGCCCTGTGGGACACCGCCATGCTGGATCAACTGCCCGAGTACGAGATCAAGACTCACACCCCCTGGTATGACGAAGAGAAGACCTTTCGCGGCCCCCGTCTGAGCGATCTGCTAGCCAAGGTGGGCGCCAGCGGCAAGCAGCTGACCATCACGGCGCTCAACGACTACTCGATCCAGGTGCCCACCAGCGATGCCGCCCAGTATCAGGTGATCCTGGCCCGCAGCATCGATGGCAAGCCGCTGTCGGTGCGCGACAAGGGGCCCCTGTTCCTGATCTACCCGTTTGATCAATACCCCGAGCTTCGCAACAAGCTCTATTACGGCCGTGCCATCTGGCAGATCAACAAGATCAAGGTGGAGTGAACCACATCATGCAATCCATGGCAGCCAGTCAGCGCTCCCTGTTCGTCGTGCTCTGCGTGCTGTTGCTGGCGTTTGCCGGTATCGGTACCGTCCAGTACCGGCAGTTCGAGGAGCTGCAGCACAGCACCAGTCAGGGTGAAGACAACGTCATGTGGAACTATTTCCAGCTCTACAACGAGGCGCTGCGCTTTCAAAATGCCCTGAAAAATGAGCCGCGGGTCAAGTTCCAGCTCAGATACGACATTCTGGTCAGCCGGATTGAGCTGGTGTTGGAGAGCAAGGATCGCAACCTGCTGCAACATACCCAGATTTATCAGCAGGCCAGCAAGGAGATGCGCCGCTTCATCGCCCTGGCCGATCTCTGGCTCGGGCCGGTCCAGCACAAGCCGCTGGATCAGGCGGCCCATCAGCAGCTTGATCAGCAACTGGCCGCCCTGCTCCCCCAGCTCCACCAGCTGACCCTGGAGGTCAACGAGCAGGCGACCCTGCTCGACGTCGCCCGCCGCGAGGGGGTCCGCCAGCAGATCATCACCACCAGCCTGATCGCGGCCCTGCAGTTTGCCCTGCTGTTCGTGCTGGCCCTGCTCATCTGGCGGCAGATGAATATCTCGTTCCTGCAGCACAAGCTGATGCAGCAGCTCAACGAGAAGCTGGTGCGGGCCAACCGCGAGGCCGAAGCGGGTCAGCGGGCGAAAAGCAGCTTTCTGGCCAACATGAGCCACGAGATCCGCACCCCCATGAACGGCATACTCGGCATGTTGTCGCTGCTGGCGGATCGTACCATGGCCCCCAGAGAGCGGGAGTACCTGGAGACGGCCCGGGAGTCAGCCAACCACCTGCTGGGGCTGCTCAACGACATTCTGGATATCTCGAAACTGGAAGAGGGGCGCATCGAGCTGCAGCTCGTGCCCCACCATCTGCCCAAGCTGCTGGAGGACATCCGGGCCCTGATGCAGAGCAATTGCGATGCGAAGGGGATCAAGCTCAGCCTGACCCTGGCCCCCAACACGCCGGAATGGTTGATGATGGACCCCCTGCGGGTGCGCCAGATCCTGTTCAACCTGCTGAGCAACGCCATCAAGTTCACCCATCAGGGCGAGGTGAACATCAGGGTGGACAGCCAGCCGCTGGACAAGGAGCGTCATTCGATTCGGATCGCGATTCAGGACACCGGCATCGGCATGAGCAAGTACCAGATGGGCAACCTGTTCCAGCGCTTCTCCCAGGCCGACATCTCCATCACCCGCCAATATGGTGGCTCGGGGCTGGGCCTCGAGATCTCCCGCAACCTCGCCCGCCTGATGGGGGGCGACATCTCGGTCGAGAGCCACGAGGGGTTCGGCAGCACCTTTACCTATCTCTGGCCTGCCCAGGCGACCACCCCGTCGATGACCAGCCTGCCCAGCAAGCCGATCAGTCAGGAGAGCTATCGCATCTTGCTGGTGGACGACAACGCCACCAATCGCAAGGTCATCGGTGCCATGCTCGCGTCTGCCGGCCATCGGGTGACGCTGGCTCTGCAGGGGGAAGAGGCGCTGGCCAGACTGGCGCAAGAGACCTTCGACATCGTGCTGATGGATGTGCAGATGCCGGTGATGGACGGGCTGGCGGCCACCACCCATATTCGCGCCTCGCGCCAGAGCTGGGCCGACATTCCCATCATCGCCCTGACCGCGGATGCCATGCCCGAATCGAAACAGTACTACCTGTCCCACGGCATGAACGGCTACATCACCAAGCCCATCAGCAAGGAGACGCTGCTGGGGGAGATCAACCGTCACCTGGTGCGCGAGCAGCGCAAGCGCACCATGACCCTGGGCAATCAGGTTTGAAGCGGCGCCGCTGCGCCCGATCGCAGCGGCGTGAAGGTAGCAGGCGCTGGCTCGACGATGCGGGCGCCCGCCATGGGCGCCCGTTTTCACGCTTGAGCCAGACCCAGGTTCACTCCCGCCACCAGGGGCTGCCACCATGGGGGGCCTGCAAGGTCAGCGGTTCCCCCATCATGGGGGTGGTCAGCGGGATCTGCTGCTCGGCCGCCAGCCGGGTGATCTGCTCCAGCGGCTCATCCCATGGGTGCATGGCAAGATCGAAGGTGCCGTTGTGGATGGGATAGAGCCAGGCTGCGCGCAGATCGTGAAACGCCTGCGCGGTCTGGGCCGGAAACATGTGCACATGGGCCCAGCGCTCGTTGTAGGCCCCCGTCTCGAGAAAGGCCATGTCAAACGGGCCATGGAGCTCCCCTATCTCCTTGAAGCCGGCGAAATAGCCGCTGTCGCCGCTGAAGAACAGGTTGAAATCATCGCTGCGGATGACCCAGGAGGCCCACAGAGTCAGGTTGCCATCGCTCAGGCCGCGGCCGGAGAAGTGCTGGGCCGGCGTGGCGATGAGCTCAATGCCATCGACCCGGGTCTGCTGCCACCAGTCCAGCTCCCTGATCTTGTGCGCCGGCACGCCCCAGGCGCGGAGCCTGGCCCCGACCCCGAGCGGGGTGATGAAGTGCGCCACCCGCCCCTGCAGCGCCACTATGGTGGCGTGATCCAGGTGGTCATAGTGATCGTGGGAGAGGATCACCCCGGCCAGGGGCGGCAGATCCTCAAGAGCCATGGGCGGGGTGTGCCAGCGTTTGGGACCGAGCCATGAGAGCGGTGAGGCGCGCTCGCTGAAGACGGGATCGGTCAACCAGAACTGGCCGCGCAATTTGAGCAGCAGGCTGGAGTGACCCAGCCGCCAGACGCTGAAATCCGGAGCCGCCATGACATCCGCAAGGGTCATGGCCTGCACCGGGATGGCGCGATCCGGCAGGGTGCCGGCGGGCTTGCCAAACAGGAAGTCACGCCAGATCCCGACCTCTTTCCAGACACTGCGCGCGGGAGGCGCCACCAGATTGTGAAACCGGCCCGCCCGATACTGGGTTGAGTCCTGGTGTTCGGGCAGACCCGATTGCAATACAGACGAGATAATACCGGCCATCGCGGCTCCTGTGAGTCATAACAACATAAGGGCCCCGGCGAACCGGGGCGACACGAGCGTTGCCAAGACACGCGGCAGTGGCCGGGTGCCTTGCACGGCTCGCTTTCAAACAGGGCGCCTCAGCGCCCCACCAGTTTTCCCAGGTGCGCCGGGTAGCGCCCCCCTTCCAGCTCGATGCCTGCCACGGCGGCGTCAATGTCGGCCAGCTCGCGGCTGCCGAGCCTGATGGCGGCGGCCCCCAGGTTCTCTTCCAGCCGGTGCAGCTTGGTGGTGCCCGGAATGGGCACGATCGAGGGCCGCTGGGCCAGCAGCCAGGCAAGCGCAATCTGGGCCGGCGTCACCCCCTTGCTGGCGGCCAGATCCCCCAGCACCTCCACCAGGCGCAGGTTGGCGGCGCGGGCCTCCTCGGCAAAGCGCGGCACTATGCTGCGAAAATCGTTCGCCTCGAAGCGGGTATCGGCCTTGATAGCCCCGGTCAGAAAGCCCTTGCCGAGCGGGCTGAACGGCACGAAACCTATCCCCAGCTCGTCGAGCAGCGGCAGGATCGTCTGCTCGGGCTCACGCCACCAGAGGGAATATTCGCTCTGCAGCGCCGCCACCGGCTGCACCTGGTGGGCACGGCGGATGGAATCGACGCCGGCCTCGGACAGACCGAAGTGGCGCACTTTTCCCTCGCGGATCAGGTCCTGTACGGTGCCGGCCACCTCTTCCATCGGCACCTCGGGATCGACGCGGTGCTGATAGAAGAGATCGATGACATCGGTGTTGAGCCGGCGCAGGGAGGCCTCGGCCACGGCGCGGATATTCTCCGGCCGGCTGTCCAGCCCATCGGGTACCTTGCCGTGCTTGAAGCCGAACTTGGTGGCGATCACCACCTTGTCGCGAAACGGGGCCAGCGCCTCCCCCAGCAGCAACTCGTTGTCGCCAGGGCCATAGGCTTCGGCGGTATCGAAGAAGGTGACCCCGAGCTCATGGGCGCGCCGGATCAGGGCGATCGCCTCCGCCTTGTCGGTGGCGGGGCCATAGCCAAAGCTCAAGCCCATGCAGCCCAGACCGATGGCGGATACCGTCAGCCCGCTGTGACCCAATTGACGTGTTTGCATGCTTGCTCCTTTTCTCACAATGCAGCCGGAACTGCCCTGGTAACCATGGATGCACAGCCCCTTGTCTCAACCAACCCGAAGGGGAGTCAAGCGCTTAAGGCTGGCGCGGTCGATGGACGCACTATAGAGATGGGATAAACATCGAACTAGACGGTAAATGGCGGAATCAGTTACAACCAAATGATGTAAATCCATGAGCCAGACCATGATCAACGAATTGCGCTCCATCACCACCTTCGTACACACGGCCGAGCTGGGCAGCCTCAGCAAGGCGGCCGAGGCCCAGCAGATCTCTCCCCAGGCCGCCAGCAAGGCGCTCGGGCAGCTGGAAAGCTATCTGGGGGTACGCCTGTTTCATCGCACCACCCGCAGCATGTCGCTGACCGAAGAGGGGCAACGATTTCTGGAGGCGGCGCAGCCTGCCCTGCTCGGCCTGCAACAGGCCCTGACGGCGGCGCGCCAGACCCGTGAGGAGTTCGCCGGCCCGCTGCGAATAGTGGGCCCGCGCTCCGTGGTGCAGACAGTCATAGGGCCGCTGCTGGAGGAGTACTGCCGCCGCTATCCCGATGTGCAGCCGGATATCCGGCTCGATGACAGGGTCGGCAACTGGGTGGAGGAGCGGGTCGATGTGGGGCTGCGCATCGGCATCTCGCCCCAGGAGGGGCTGATCGCGCGCCGCCTGTTCCCCATGCAGCTCATCATCTGCGCCGCCCCCGCGTATCTGCGCAAATATGGCGTACCCCTCACCCTGCACGATCTTGCCCTGCATCGCTGCAGTGCCTTTCGCCACGCCGGCAACGGACGCCTGATCCCCTGGTACGTCAAGATAGGGGACGAACTGCAGGAGCATCCGGTGCGCCCGGCACTCTCCACCAACGACGAGATGGTGGAGCTGGGGGCCGTGCTGGCTGGCGATGTCATCGGCCAGCTGGCCGGGCCGACGGCGGCGGCGCATATTCGCGCCGGCCGCCTGGTGCCCTTGCTGCTCGAGCACATGACCCAGAGGCTCAGCCTGTTTCTCTACTACGGCAGTCGCGCCGCCCAGCCCGCCCGGGTACGCCACTTCATCGATCTGGCGATAGCCAGCCTCGCGGACAACCGCGCCTATATGCTCGACCTCGATGAGCTGGAGCAGGCCCATCGGGCCGGCATGGCGTCGCTGCAAGCGACATGACGCCCGCGCCCCCGTCCCGGTGCCGCAGACCAGTGCCCTGGCCTCCCCTTACATAAAGTACGGCTTGTCGCCATCGCTGCCCGGTTGGTGGATGCCAAGGTTCTCCCCCAGATGCAGCTTGGGCGAGACCAGGATCCGGGTGATGAGATCCCCCACGCTCCTGCGCGACACCACAGTGCCCTGGAAGGGCTGGCCCTTGGCGGTCAGCTCGTAATCCACTTCATCCTCATCGGTCAGCCAGGCCGGGCGCAAGATGGTGTAGTCCAGACCCGATGCCTCGATGACGTCTGCCGTGCGCCGGTAGGGTTTAAGCTCCTCGCCGATGATCCCGCGATTCCACTCGCCGAACTTGCCGGGCACCTCGTCGTAGATCCCGAGGGAAAGCACGAAGACCAGGCGCTTCACCCCAGCGGCCTGCATGGCGGTGATGACCGCCTGGGCCTGTTTGTCTAGGTTGTCGCCACTGAGGTTGGCGTAGACGATCTCTTGTCCTGCCATCGCCTCCTTGAGCAGCGGCTTGTCCAGCACGCTGCCGATCACCACCCTGGCGTTGGCCGGCTCACGGCCGCTCAACTTTTTGGGGTCGCGCAGCAGCAGGGTCTGGCGGATGTCGCCCTGCCCGGCGAGCCCCTTGACCACCCACCGGGCTATCTGGCCGCTGGCGCCGAGGATCAGTACGTTTCGCATATCGGTTGACCTTTCGTTTGTCGCTTGAATGGGTGGGGATGCCCCCACCGCGGGATCACAGGGTGCGCTGGAAGAAGGGCACCACGCTTGCCATGGCGATGGCCACCGGCTCGGCTTTGTCGTAGAGGTCGTAATGGGACCAGCCTTCGGCCACGACGATGTGCTTGTCGGTGGAGGCGGCGCGGCCGTAGATCTCCCAGCCATCCCGATAGGCGCCAAAGCCCCCCGCCTTGTCGCCGATGACCACCATCAGCGGCTGGGTCAGCAGCACCTCGGCATGGAGGAAGGCATCCCACCCCATGGCGGCGCCGGTGAAGGACATCAGCTGGCGGGTCGCACCGTGAGACTGCTGGCCGCGCGCCGTCTTGTAGTACTCGGTGGCCTCCAGCACGTCGATGTCGGTGATGCCTGCCGCGGTGGCCGCCGCCACTGACGCCGGCAGCAGATCGGCGGGTTCAGTGGCGCTCCCTTGCGCCTGCGCCGTGCGCATCCGAGCTATGCTCTGGGCCAGCTCAAGAGGCTTGAACTGGGCGAAGCCTTCGCGGATCAGGCGGCCATAGTTGACCCCTGTGATGGAGACCAGCGCCTTGAGGCGGTGATCCGTGATGCCCGCATGGATGGTGTAGGCGCCGCCGCCGCACACGCCGATGGCACCGATGCGATCGCTGTCCACGTAAGAGAGAGATTGCAGGTAGTCCACCGCGAAGCGGATGTCGGAGACCCGAATGGCCGGATCCTCGATAAAGCGCGGCTCACCGCCGCTGGCGCCCTGGAAGCTGGCATCGTGGACCAGCACCACGAACCCCGCCGCAGCCAGCCCCTTGGCGTAGACATTGCCGGCGGTCTGCTCCTTGCAGCTGCCGATGGGGTGGGTGCTGACGATGGCCGGGTAGCGCTTTTGCTCGTCGAAATCGGGCGGCAGGTAGAGGTCGGCCGCCGTCTGCCAGCCCAGGTTCTGATAGGTCAGGTTCAATACATTGCTCATGATGATGCTCCTCGATAAGCGAGAGGGGCTTCCCCCTCTCGCGGGCCGATTAGTTCAGGGTCCGCAGGAAGAAGGGGGCCAGCTTGGCGACGGCCTCGTCGACATGGCGGGGCACGTCGTAGAGGGACATGTGGTTGGCCCCCTCCACCACATGCAGGGTCTTGTCAGTGCTCGCGGCGCGCGCCAACAGGTCATCGCTCATCCACTTGCTGCCGGCCACACTGCCAGCCACCGCCAGGATCGGCTGGGTCAGGAAGGCCTCGGCCTTGTGATAGGCGTCGTAGGTGATGATCTGGTTCAGGTTGCGGGTCAGGGCAAAGCCCGGCGCGTTGGGGTGCTCGCAGCGCGGGGTGTGGTAGTACTCCCAGGCTTCGCGCAGCTCCTCGTTGGGGGCATCCTCTTCACGCAGGGGCGCCAAGGGGATGGTGGCGTAGGCGGTGCCGGTCGCATCCGTGGTGCGCGCCTGGGAGCCGAACGCCAGATAGCCTGTGGCATCGGCATCCTTGACGCTGTTGTCCCAGCCATTGCGGAACATCTGGCCGATGTTGACCGCGCTGACCATGCCGAGCGCCTTGATGCGGCGATCCTGGATGGCGGCATTGGCGCTGTAGCCGGCGCCGGCGCAGATACCCATGGCCCCGATCCGGTTCTCGTCGACATAGGGCAGCGTGGTCAGGTAGTCCACCACGGCGCTGACATCCTCGGTGCTGACGTGGGGGTTCTCCAGCTGACGCGGCTCGCCCGAGCTCTCGCCCTGATAGGAGCGGTCAAAGGCGATGGCGATGAGGCCCTGCTCGGCCAGCTTGCTGGCGTACAGGCCCGCGGTCTGCTCCTTCACGCCGCCGCCGGGGTGGGAGACCACGACCGCCGGGTACTGCTTGCGCTCATCGAAGTGCGGCGGGAAGTGAACGATGGCAGCCATGGTGATGCCTTGGCCGTTGCGATTGGGGAAGGTGACATGGAACATGGTCGGGCTCTCCGTTAGGTTCAGGGTCGTCATGCTTGACGCGAGTTCGAGCTAATAGTAGTAAGTCTATTGAGCTAGATATACGCACCTATCAAGACATGACTGATTAGCCAGACTAAACAAATGCCCATAGAACCTTCACTCGTCGCGTCACTGACGTGGTTTGCCCACATCGCCCGTCATCGCAGCTTCACCAAGGCCGCCACCGAGATGGGGGTGACCCGCGCCGCCCTCTCCCAGCACCTCAAGGGGCTGGAGCAGCAGCTGCAGGTGCGGCTGCTCAACCGCACTACCCGCGACATGTCGCTGACCGAGGAGGGGCAACGCCTGCTGGATGTGCTGCAACCCTCCCTCACGGCCATCGAGCGGGTGGTGAGCGAGCTCAATGACTCCCACCTTGAGCCCTCGGGCCTTATTCGCATCAACAGTTCGCGCATCGCCGCCAGGCTGCTGCTCGAGCCGCACATGGGGGAGTTTCTGGCGCGCCATCCCAAGCTGCGGCTGGAGCTGGTGATGGCGGACGGGTTTTCCAACATCATCGCCGACGGGATGGATGCCGGTATTCGCCTGGGAGAGAGCCTGGATGAACACGTGGTGGCGGTGCCCATCACCCCGCCTTTGACCATGGCCATTGTCGGCTCACCCGACTATTTCAGGCAGCATGGCACGCCGCAGACCCCGGGCGACCTCACCCGGCACAACTGCCTGGCCTACCGCTTCACCTCCAGCAACACCATCGACCGCTGGTCGTTCACCTCCCCCGATGAGGAGCAGCACACCCAGATCGTCGATCCCAAGGGCAACGCCGTGTTCAACGACGACGACAGCATGCTGCAGGCGGCCCTGCAGGGGGTGGGGCTGGTCAAACACCTGGATCTGCGGGTGCGCCAGCACCTGAGTGACGGATCACTGGTGCGGGTGCTCTCCCCCTGGTGCCCCCCCTTCCCGGGGTTTTATCTCTATGTGCCGTCGCGGGCCCAGATGCCGGCCAAGATCCGGGCGCTGATGGATTTCCTGATCGAGAAGCGAGCGCAGCTGGCCTGATGTCACTGCGCCGGCCGTTGCCCGTCAGGCCAGCAAGTGCATGGGATTGCCGACGGTCTGGCGCCTCCAGCGCCTGGCCGTAGGCGTACGGCAAGCCCTTCTCTTTCAAAAAGGGGTTGTAGCGTGGTGAGAACAAAGAGAATGCAAAGGCAATAGAGGCCACGGAAAGCGACTGAGGGAAACATGATCCCAAGGGAACTGCGTGGAAGATCAAGGGGGGGACGTTCGCGTTGGGTTCCAGGATCACCTTGCGGTCGCACCTGAGAGCTTGCGGCAGAGAGCCGGAAATATGGGATGAAGACGCCAGACTCATCCACATCAAGTGGATGACCAAGAGCTCTGCAGAGGGGTATTAGCTGTAACTTATTGAATGGCAGAAACAAGTGGTGGCCCTACCAGCCACATCCCGGCACTCGAGTCCCCCGCCTTGGCTGCTACCTTCCGGTCCTGACCAGGTCGACGGGTTATCAATGCGAGAGGACCAATAGGACCACCGGCGAGGAGAATAGGCAAACTGGCCCCTCAATGCAACGGCTTTCTGCCCTCGTCCGTGCCGTTCGCCTTATTTTTCAACAATCTGGCCAAGGGTTCAGCTAAACAGCATGAATTTGGCCCCCACCAGCAGCATCAGCAGGGCGAACGCCTGCTTGAGCCGCTGGGGCGAGAGCCGGTGCGCCAGCCTGGCCCCCACCCGGGCAAACTGGGTACTGGTGAGCACTATGCCGAGCAGCGCCGGCAGATAGATGAACCCCAGGCTCCACTCTGGCAGATCCGGGTTGCCCCAGCCGGCGTAGAGGTAGCTGAGGCTGCCGGCCAGGGCGATGGGCATGCTGCAGGCGGCGGAGGCCGCCACGGCGTTGCGCATCGGCACGCTGTTCCAGCTCAGATAAGGCACGGTCAGCGAGCCACCACCGATGCCGAACAAGGCCGACATCCAGCCGATGAGGGTGCCGGCGATGCCGGTGCCGAGCGCCCCCGGCAGATGACGCTCCGCCTTGGGCTTGAGGTTGAGCCCCATCTGCAGTGCCATGGTCCAGGCGAAGCAGCCGATGATGATGTTGAGGGTACTGGCGCTGAGCAGATTGGCGGTCATGCCGCCGAGCCAGGCCCCGACCAGCATGCCGGCGCCAAGCCGGCGGATCATTACCCAGTCCACCGCCCCGGCCTCCTGGTGGGCGCGCAGGGAGCTGAAGCCGGTGAAGATCATGGTGGGCAGCGAGGTGCCGAGTGCCAGATGGGTAATGATGTCGGGGGCGACGCCCTGGGCGTGAAAGCTCAGTACCAGCACGGGCACTATGATGAGACCGCCGCCGATGCCGAACAATCCCGCCAGCATGCCGGCGAATGCCCCCAGCAGCAGATAACCCATAAACAGCATAAAAATTCCTTCCGAGGCTCTGCCGCGCACCGAGTCGTGTGCAGCACATAAAAAAAGAGATGGCCCTTGGGCCATCTCTTTATTGTGCCGGTTAACTCAAGGGAATGGTACCGTCCATCACCTTGTAGAAGGCCAGCACGGCGCAACCGAGCAGGGCCGCCGTCATCCCCTGCTCCAGCCGGTTGAGGCCGCGCAGCCCATGGTGCTGGCGCGCCTTCCAGTAGATGAAGATGCCGGGGCTGTAGAGCAGCGCCACCAGCAGCAGGTACTCGACCCCGGCGGCATAGACCAGCCAGCAGCCATAGACGGTCGCCACCAGCGCCAGGAAGAGGTCACGCTTGCGCTGATGAGGCTGGCCTGCGTAGGTCTCCCCTTTCAGCGCCAGCTTCAGCCCGTAGGCGCCGGAGAAGACGTAGGGTACCAGCGCTGCCGAGGTGGCGATGTTGACCAGCGCCAGATAGGTGCTGCTCTGGAAATAGATGATGATGAGGAAGGTCTGTACCAGGCAGGTGGAGCACCAGAGCGACACCTGCGGCGAGCCGTTCTTGTTCTCCTTGGCGAACCAGCCGGGGAAGACGCCGGTCTTGCCCGCGATGTAGGGTACTTCCGCCGCCAGCACGGTCCAGCTCAGCAGGGCTCCCATCACAGAGATGACCAGGCCGATGTTGATGAGCCAGGCGCCCCAGGGGCCGACCACGGCTTCCAGGATCATGGCGGTGGAGGGGTTCTTGAGGGCCGCCAGTTGCGGCTGGTTCATGACCCCCAGCGAGAACAGGGTCACCATGACGTAGAGCGTCAGGGCCCCCAGCAGTGCCAGCACGGTGGCACGGCCTACGTCCTTGCGATGGCGGGCACGGGCGGAGACCACCACGGCCCCCTCGATGCCGATGAAGACCCAGAGCGTCACCTTCATGGTGGACTTGACCTGATCCATCACCGAGCCCAGCTCAGGGGTACCCTGACCCCAGATGTCCAGGGTGAAGGTATCCATGTTGAAAGCGAGCAGGATGGCCACGCAGAAGACGATGAGTGGCACCATCTTGGCGATGGTGGTGACTATGTTCACCAGCGCCGCCACCTGGATGCCGCGCAGCACCAGAGCGTGTACCGACCAGATGAGGATGGAGGCGAGCGTGATGGCCACCGGGGTGTTGCCGTCACCGAAGATGACGTTGTCCGGCGTGTCGAAGAAGTAGCTCAGTGCGCTGAACACCACGATGGCGTAGGAGACGTTGGCCAGCAGCTGGCAGAGCCAGTAGCCCCAGGCGGCGTTGAAGCCGATGAAATCGCCGAAACCGGCCTTGGCATAGCTGAAGATGCCGCCATCAAGATCCGGGCGACGCATGGAGAGATTCTGATACACCAGCGCGAGGCAGATCATGCCGATACCTGTGATGGCCCATCCCAAAGCGACGGCCCCGGCACTGGCATGAGCGGCGATGTTTTGCGGCAGACTGAAGACCCCGGCACCGACCATGGAGCCGATCACCAGCGAGATGAGGGCGCCAAGCCCCAGTTTCTTGTCCATCTCAATCCTGTTTAATTAGGCGGCGGCAGAGCGTCCGTATTCATACTGCGCGCAATATGGGAGGGGCTAGAAATCCGTACCCCGTGAAAAAGGCGGCAACTATATTGCATGACTATTCCGACCGCAATCCCTCGTACCGTCAATCATGCACCGCCTTGACCGCGCGCAATTTTACAGCACTGACCCCGGGGGCCTGTGAGCTGGTTCAAATTAAGAAAGACACGTTGATATTTCACATTTTTCCATGACCTGAGCCCCCTTTTTGCGGATAAGACCTGCATGAGAATGCAGCTTGCAGCCGAGCTCGGCAAACCTGACTGCTGACAAACGTTTCAATAAAAATGCCCCTGCGCCGAGGGCCAGGGGCATCTGCAAAAGAGAGCTGGAATTTAGAGGCGCAAGCCGCCGTCGAGCTCGATCATCCGCCCCGACAGATAGTCATTGGCGAGAATAAAATGCACCGTCTGAGCCAGCTGCGCCGCCTGCCCGAGGGTACCCACCGGGATGGCCTGCTGCATGCGGGCCATGGCTTCGGGCTTCATCGCCGCCGTCATGTCGGTGGCAAACACCCCGGGGGCGATGCCCATCACCCGGATGCCGTGGCGGGCCAGCTCCTTCCCCCAGGTGACCACCAGCGAGGCCACCCCCGCCTTGCTGGCGGCATAGTTGCTCTGACCCATGTTGCCGGCACGGGCGATGGAGGAGATGTTGATGATGACGCCCCCCTCCCCGCCGGTGGCCATCAGCGCCGCCCCCTCACGCCCGCACAGGAAGGTGCCGGTGAGGTTGACGTCGATGACGCTCTGCCACTGGGCCAGGCTCATCTTCTCCGCAAGCAACCCCTCCTTCACCTTGATCAGCATGCCGTCGCGCAGAATGCCGGCGCAGTTGACGAGGCCGTGCAGGACACCGAACTGCTCCTTGATGGCGGCGAAGGTCGCCTCGACCTCCGGCTCGCTCGCCACGTTGCAGACGAACAGGGCGCAGCGGCCGTCACGGCTGCGCACCTCCGCCTCGGTCACCTCCAGATCGGTGCGGTTGACGTCGATGAGCGCAAGCTGCGCGCCCTGCTCCGCCAGACTCAGGGCGATGGCGCGGCCCAGTCCCCTGCCCGCCCCCGTGATGGCGATGACTTTTTGTTTGATATCCATAAATGCTCCTGGTGAGATGGCCGGTGACTATCGAGTCAAAGACTATCGGGTAAAAAGGTAGATAGCGGCCCTTAACCCGGCTCTGTCTTGTCCAGATAGAGTTCGACGATGCTGGAAAAATCCCGGGCCCCCTGTCCCTTGGTGGCGTGCAGGTTGAACAGGTTGCGCGCCAGCGCCCCCATGGGCACGGCGCTGTGGGCATGCTCGGCCAGGGCCATGGCGAGCCCCAGGTCTTTGACCATCAGCCGGGTCATGAAGCCCCCCTGATAGTTGCGCGACGCCGGCACGTTCTCCATCACCCCGGGCCAGGGGTTGTAGCGCTCCAGGCTCCAGTTGTTGCCCGAGCTCTTGCCCATGATGGTGGAGAGCACGCCCGGATCCAGCCCCTCCTTGACCCCGAGCGCCAGCGCCTCGGCGGTGCCCGCCATGTGGATGGCAAGCAGCATGTTGTTGCACATCTTGGCGATCTGGCCGGCGCCGAGCGCCCCGGCGTGAAACAGGTTCTGCCCCATGCAGGCGAGCACGGGTTTGGCCGCCTCAAAATCCGCCTGTTCGCCGCCGACGATGAAGGTCAGCGTCCCCGCCGCCGCACCGGCCACCCCTCCCGACACCGGAGCATCGAGAAAACGGATGCCGCGCGCCTGCGCCGCCGCCCCCACCTGGCGGGCCGAGGCCACGTCTATGGTGGAGCAGTCGATGACCAGGGCGCCGTGCGGCAGGGCCGCCAGCAGATCCTGCCCGCCCCGCTCACCGGCGCTCTCGCCAAGCCAGAGGCTGCGCACATGCTCCCCCGCCGGCAGCATGCTGATCACCAGCTCGCAGCCGCTCACCGCCTCGCGGGCATCGCCGGCGGCGATGCAGCCAGCCTCGATGGCGCGGGTCAGACTCTCGGCCACCAGATCAAACACCTGCACTGTGTGCCCCGCCCTGGCCAGGTTGGCGGCCATGGGGCCCCCCATGTTGCCAAGCCCGATAAATCCAATCCTTGTCATGGTCTGTTCCTTGTGTGTGATCCCGCGTCAGCGGGGGCGCAAGGGGTTGTCCCCCTCGGGCCAGCGATAGAAGGCATCCAGCCAGGCCTCGCCCGTCTGCGGGGCCTGCCAGCGGGGGGATTTGTCCTTGTCGATGAGCAGGGCCCGCACCCCTTCCACGAAGTCCCCTCTGAGCACGCAGTTGACCGAGAGGGTCAGCTCGTCGGCAAACACCTCGGCCAGCGACTGGCGCCGTGCCTGCCAGAACTGGCGCCAGAGAATAGCGCGGCTGATGGGGCTGCCGCTCTGGCAGGTCGCCCGCGCCTGGGCCAGCGCCGATTCGTCCAGCTCGGCCCCCTCGAGGCGTGCCAACACCCCTTGCAGGGAGCGGCCGGCCAGCAGCGCATCGATGCGAGCCTGGTGGGGCAAGAGCACGGGGGCCGGCAGCGTCTGGCCAAGAGATTGCTGCAAACCGGCCAGCACCCCCTCGATCTGCTCGCCAGTATCGGCAGAGTCAGACCAGTCGAGGGCCGCGAGGCGCGCCGGCAGCTCCATCCGCTCGTGGCTCGCCATGGCGTGATCCGCCAGACCCAGGCCAATGGCATCCGCCCCGTTGAAGCGGGCCCCGGTGAGACCGAGCCAGAGCCCGAGCCGGCCCGGCATGCGGCTCAAAAACCAGCTGGCCCCCACATCCGGATAGAGGCCTATGGTCACCTCCGGCATGGCAAACAGGCTCTTCTCGGTCACCACCCGAAAACCGGCCCCGGCAAAGAGGCCGATGCCGCCCCCCATGCAGATGCCGTCCGCCACGCAGATGAGAGGCTTGCTGTAGCAGTGGATGTGGTGATCGAGCCGGTACTCCTGCTCAAAGAAGTCGCGAGCATAGCCAAACAGTGCCGACTCGCTCGCCTCCTGCTTGCGGTAATAAAAAGAGCGGATGTCGCCGCCGGCGCAAAACGCCTTCTCACCGGCCCCCTGCAGCAGCACGCAGACGATGGCCGGATCCTGCTCCCAGCGGGTCAGCGCCCCCTGCAACAACCGGATCATCTCAAGGCTCAGGGCATTGAGGGAGGCGGGGCTGTCCAGGGTCAGCACGCCGATGTGGCGACCATCCGCGGTGGGGTGGGTCTCGATGCGCACAGGCTCACTCATGGCTGGCCTCCGCAAACCGGGTATCAGCCCCCGCGACACGGCGGACCGCCATCATTACCTCGTTCATCCTTCACTCCCTTTTCAACGGCGTGGATTGGTCATAGTGCCAGCTCGGGGCCCGCTTCTCGAGGAAGGCGGCCACCCCTTCGCGCTGGTTGGCATCGTCGAACAGGGTGAGAAACAGGCTGCGCTCGAGCGGCAGCGCCGCGTCCCGATGGCCGCTGCGCCCCTGATTGATGAGGGTCTTGCAGGCGCGCAGGGCGCTCGGGCTCTGGCGCTCCACCAGCTGGGCCATCTGATGCGCCGCCTCCCAGGCGTGGCCCTCCTTCACCACCTCCTCCACCAGCCCCATCTCGTAGGCCAGGGTGGCGCTCACCTTCTCGCCGCAGAGGATCATCCGCTTGGCCCAGCCCGGCCCCACCAGTTCGGTGAGGCGCTGGGTGCCGCCGGCGCAGGGCAGCAAGCCCACCGAGGCCTCCGGCAGGCCCAGCTTGGCCTGCTGCTCGGCGATGCGGATGTCGCAGGCCAGCGCTACCTCGAGGCCCCCCCCCATGGCGTAGCCGTTGATGGCGGCGATGCTGACCCCGTGAAAGCGCGCCAGCGCCTCGAAGGCGCGGCCAAAGGCCTCGGCCACTTCGCGGGCGTGTTCCAGGTTGCCGTCGGCAAACATGTTGAGATCGGCGCCGGCACAGAAGAACTTGTCCCCGGCCCCGCGGATCACCAGCGCCACCACGTCGGGGCGGCCGTCGAGCTCCACCATCATCTGCAAGAAGGCCTGCAGGCTGGCGAGCGTCCAGGTGTTGGCGGGAGGATGGTCGAGGGTGATATAAGCCACGTGACCGTGATATTCGAGCCTGATCCTTGTCATTGCGTTGTCCTTGTCAAAAAACCTGCCTCATGATGACAGGGTTGAATGGAGCCGACCTGCGGCTGGCTCACAAAGCCTGACGACGAGTCACGCCAACCGCGTCGTCAGGGCGGGCTCCGAGCACGACGGCCCCACCTCGCTACTCCAGCACCAGACCGGGCTCGGCCAGCAGACGGCGGGCGATGATGAGCCGCATCACTTCATTCGTCCCTTCCAGAATGCGGTGGACCCGGGTATCGCGCAGGTAGCGCTCGAGCGGGTACTCGCGGATATAACCATAGCCGCCAAAGAGTTGCAGGGCGTCGTCGCAGATGCGGTGGCCCACATCGGTGGCAAAGCGCTTGGCCATGGCGCACCAGGCGCTCTTGTCCGGCGCCCCGGCATCGAGTCTCGCGGCCGCCTGACGCACCAGCAGCCGGGCGGCCGCCAGTTCGGTGGCCATGTCGGCCAGGCGAAACTGCACGCTCTGGAATTCGCTGATCGGGTGGCCAAATTGCTGGCGCTGCTGCACATGGGCCAGGGCATCGTCGAGGGCCTGCTGGGCGGTACCGACCGAACAGGTGGCGATGTTGATGCGCCCGCCATCGAGCGCCTGCATGGCGAACTTGAACCCCTCGCCCTCCTGCCCCAGCCGGTAACGGGCGGGAATGCGCACGGCGCTGAAGTTCACCTCCCGGGTCGGCTGGCTGTTCCAGCCCATTTTCTCCTCCGCCTTGCCGTAACTCACGCCGGGGGTCTGGGCCGGCACCATAAAGGCGGAGATCCCCTTCGCCCCCTCGCCGCCGCTGCGCGCCATCACCACCAGCACGTCGGTGCTGCCGGCGCCCGAGATGAACACCTTGCTGCCGTCGATGACGTAATCCTCGCCATCGCGCACGGCGCGGGTCTTGAGGGCCGCCGCGTCGGAGCCGGCCCCCGGCTCGGTGAGGCAATAAGAGCCCAGCAGCTCACCGCTGGCCAGCCTGGGTACCCACTCCTCGGCCACCTCGGCAGGCAACCAGCTGCCCAGCATCCAGCTCACCATGTTGTGGATGGTCAGATAGGCGGTGGTGGAGGTGCAGCCCATGGCGAGGCGCTCGAAGATAAGGCTGGCATCGAGTCTCGGCAGGCCGAGCCCGCCATACTGCTCCGGGGTGTAGAGGCCACAGAAGCCGAGCGCCGCCGCCTGCTTGATGGTCGGGACGGGAAACTCGTGCTCCTTGTCCCAGCGCGCGGCGTGGGGCTTGAGCGCCTCCTCGGCAAAGGCACTGGCAGCCTCCACATAGGCCTGCTGATCCGGGGTCAGGTTAAAATCCATCTTGTTTGCTTCCTTGTACTTGTTCGGTCGTTCCGTTGCTGTCAATGAGTGCGCCCGGACAACCCAGGCTGCATCCGCCATCAGCGCAGCTGGATGGTCATGTTGGGGCCGGTCGGGATGTCTTCGTCGAACCAGCGTTCGGTGACCGTCTTGGTCTCGGTGTAAAAACGCACCGCCTGCTTGCCGTAGGCGTGCAGATCCCCGTAGAAGGAGCCGCGCCAGCCGGTGAAGGAGAAGAACGGCAGCGGCACCGGGATGGGGACGTTGATCCCCACCTGGCCCACCGCCACCTCATGGCGGAATTTGCGGGCGGCGGCGCCGCAGCCGGTGAAGATGGAGGTGCCGTTGCCATAGGGGTTGTCGTTGATGAGGGCGAGCGCCTCATCGAGACTCTCTACCTCGAGGCAGGCCAGCACGGGCCCGAAGATCTCCTCCTTGTAGATACGCATCTCGGGAGTCACGCCGCGAAACAGGGTCGGCCCCACCCAGTTGCCCACCGGGTAGCCGGGCACGTCGCAGAAGCGGCCGTCCAGCAGGCACTCGGCCCCCTCGGCGATCCCCGCCTCGATAAGCCCCTCCACCCTGACTTTGGCCTCCGGGCTGATGAGGGGGCCGTAGGCGGCTTCGGGATCGTGCCAGACACCGGGTTTTACCTTGGCGAACTCGGCGGCGAGCTCGGGGATCCACTCCCGGGCGCTCCCCACGAACACCGCCACGCTGATGGCCATGCAGCGCTGACCGGCGGCGCCAACCCCGGCCCCCACCAGGTTGCTCAGCACCTGCGCCTTGTTGGCATCCGGCATGATCACCATGTGGTTCTTGGCACCGACAAAGCACTGGGCCCGCTTGAGCTGGGAAGTGGCGCTGCGATAGACGTGGCCGCCAACCCGGGCCGAGCCGACGAAGCTGACAGCCTTGATGTCGGGATGGGCCAGCAGGGCATCCACCTGCTCGGCGCCGCCATGCACCACCGACAGAATGCCCCTAGGGGCCCCCGCCTCGGCAAACAGCTCGGCCAGGCGCATGGGGGTGAGCGGATCCTGCTCGGAGGGCTTGAGTACGAAGCCGTTGCCGCAGGCCACCGCCAACGGGAACATCCAGAGCGGGATCATGGCTGGAAAGTTGAAGGGGGTGATGCCAAGGCAGACCCCGAGCGGCTGCACCCAGGAGTGGCCATCGACCCGGCGGGCCACGTTGCCCATGGTCTCCCCCAGGGTCTGGCTGGCGATGGCGCAGGCCTGCTCCACCACCTCGATGCCGCGCCACACATCCCCCTTGGCATCCGCCAGGTTCTTGCCGGTCTCCTGGGCCAGCAGGGCCGCCAGCTCGTCGTGATGCGTCTTCAAGAGATGCTGGTAGTTGAACATCACCCGGGCCCGCTCAGAGGCCGGCACCTCCCGCCACAGCAGATAGGCGTCGTGAGCGGTGCGCACCGCCAACTCAATTTCTGCCGAGGTGGCCTTTGGCACTCGCGCCAGCAGGCTCTGATCCGCCGGGTCGGTCACCTCGATCCACTGCTCGCTCACGGAAGGGTACGCCTCCCCGCCGATGTGCAGCGGCACGTCACCGAACCGGGTCTGATGGTTGTTCATGGGTACTCTCTCCTTGCTGGCACATCATGGGCCGTTTGCGGACGGGCCATGGGCACTCCTGTGACGGGGGACCATCACGACCGGGCAATCGCCCTTGCCGTCATGGCGCAACAAATTTACCTTAGACTAACAATCAATTTACGTTTACGCTAACGTAAACTTAAATCACAAATGGACTGACCAGTTTGGCCCCCTGTTTCAGCTCGGCCGCCAGGCTGTCACCCCCTTCATATGAGGAGAGCAAGGATGCATGCAGTGATGGACGAGACCCTGTGCGCCCTGACCGAGCAGGTCGAGGCCTTCTGCCAGAAAGTGATCGCGCCGCGGGCTGGCGACATCGATCAGAGCAACGTCTTCCCCCGCGATCTCTGGCCCCAGATGGGTGAGCTGGGGCTGCACGGCATCACGGTGGCGGAGGAGTATGACGGGGTGAACCTCGGCTATCTGGCCCACGTGCTGGTGATGGAGCAGGTGAGCCGCGCCAGCGCCTCGGTCGGCCTCTCCTACGGCGCCCACTCCAACCTCTGCATCAACCAGATCCACCGCCACGGCACGGCGGCGCAGAAAGCCCGCTACCTGCCACCGCTGGTGAGCGGCGAGCATGTGGGGGCGCTGGCCATGAGCGAGCCAGGCGCCGGCTCCGACGTGGTGAGCATGCGCCTCACCGCGGTGCGCGAGGGGGATCACTTCGTGCTCAACGGCAACAAGATGTGGATCACCAACGGGCCCGATGCCGACACCTTCGTCATCTATGCCAAGACGGATCCCGCCGCCGGGCCCAAAGGGATTTCTGCCTTTATCGTCGAGGCGGGGACCCCGGGTTTTTCCACCGCCCAGAAGCTCGACAAGCTCGGCATGCGCGGCTCCAGCACCTGCGAGCTGGTGTTCGACAACTGCCGGGTGCCGCAGGAGAACCTGCTGGGCCCCCTGCACGGCGGGGTCAAGGTGTTGATGAGCGGTCTGGATTACGAGCGGGTGGTGCTGGCGGCCGGCCCCCTTGGCATCATGCAGGCCTGCATGGACGTGGTGCTGCCCTATGTGCGCGAGCGCAAGCAGTTCGGCCAAGCCATAGGTGAGTTCCAGCTGGTGCAGGGCAAGCTTGCCGACATGTATACCCGCCTCGCCAGCAGCCGGGCGCTGGTCTATTCGGTGGCGAGCGCCTGCGATCAGGGCCGCACCAGCCGCAAGGATTGCGCCGCCGCCATCCTGTTTGCCGCCGAAAATGCCACCCAGATGGCGCTCGATGCCATCCAGCTGCTTGGCGGCAACGGTTACATCAACGAATACCCCACCGGCCGCCTGCTGCGGGACGCCAAGCTCTACGAGATAGGCGCCGGCACCTCGGAGATCCGCCGCTGGCTCATCGGCCGCGAGCTGATGGGGGATAATGCATGAGCAGGATCCACTCCCGCCTCGACACAGCCAGCCCCGACTACGAGGCCAATCGGGCCGCCATGCAGGCTCTGGTCGACGATCTCAATGCCCGTCTGGAGGAGATAGCCTTGGGCGGCGGCGCTGCCAACAACGCCCGCCATCAGGCCCGTGGCAAGCTGCTGCCCCGCGAGCGCATCAACCAGTTGCTGGACCCGGGCTCCCCCTTTCTCGAACTCTCGGCGCTGGCCGGCTGGCAGGTCTATGACGAGCCGGTGCCCGCCGCCGGCATCCTCACCGGCATCGGCCGGGTCTCTGGCCGGCTCTGCATGCTGGTGGTGAATGACGCCACCGTGAAGGGCGGCACCTACTACCCGCTCACGGTGAAAAAGCACCTGCGCGCCCAGGCCATCGCCGAGCGGCTGCGCCTCCCCTGCCTCTATCTGGTGGATTCCGGCGGTGCCTTCCTGCCGATGCAGGACGAGGTGTTCCCCGACCGGGAACATTTCGGCCGTATCTTCTACAACCAGGCCCGCATGTCGGCCCAGAACATCCCCCAGCTGGCGGTGGTGATGGGGCTCTGCACCGCCGGCGGCGCCTACGTGCCCGCCATGGCGGACGAGTCCATCATGGTCAGGGAGCAGGCCACCATCTTTCTGGCGGGGCCGCCGCTGGTCAAGGCCGCCACCGGCGAGGAGATCAGCGCCGAGGCGCTGGGCGGGGCCGAAGTGCACTGCGCCCACTCCGGGGTGGCGGATCACATGGCCCGCGACGATGGCCACGCGCTGGCCATTGCCCGAACTCTGGTGACCCACCTGGGCAACGAACCGGTAGAGACCAACCCCGGCTATGAGCCCCCCTGCTACCCCATCGAGGATCTCTACGGCCTGGTAGGCACCAGCCTCAAGCGCCCCTATGACGCGCGGGAGCTGATCGCCCGGCTGGTGGATGGCTCGGACTTTGACGAATTCAAGGCGCTGTTCGGCACTACCCTGGTGACCGGTTTTGCCCGGATCTGCGGCATGCCGGTGGGGATCCTCGCCAACAACGGGGTGCTGCACAGCGACAGCGCCCAGAAGGGAGCCCACTTCATCCAGCTCTGCAACCGGCGCGCCATTCCGCTGCTCTTTTTGCAGAACATCACCGGCTTTATGGTGGGCAGCTCGGCTGAGCACGAAGGGATCGCCAAGCATGGCGCCAAGCTGGTCACCGCGGTGGCCTGCAGCCGGGTGCCCAAGATCACCCTGATCGTCGGCGGCAGCTTTGGCGCCGGCAACTACGGCATGTGCGGACGCGCCTACGACCCCGATTTTCTGTTCAGCTGGCCCAACAGCCGCATCTCCGTCATGGGCGGCGAGCAGGCGGCCGGGGTGCTGGTGCAGGTGCGCCGGGACAAGCTGGCCGCCGAGGGCAAGAGCCTGAGCGAGCAGGAGGCGGCCGCCATCCGCGCCCCGGTGATCGAGCAGTACGAGCGTCAGGGCCACCCCTATTACGCCAGCGCTCGCCTGTGGGATGACGGCGTCATCGACCCGGCCCAGAGTCGCACCGTGCTGGCGTTGGCGCTGGCGGCCTGTCAGGGGGCCGAGACAGGCCCGGAACAGTACGGCATCTTCCGGATGTAAGGAGTTCACATGTCCGATCCATTCAGTCACGACATCCAGCCCGGTTTTCGGCTGGAGCGACACGGCCCGCTGGCCGAGCTGGTGCTGTCGCGCCCGGCCCGCCACAACGCCTTTGACGCCGACCTCATGCTGGGGCTGCTCGACTGCCTCGACGAGCTGGCCCACACCCACGGCCAAGCCCTCGCCGACCGCCCCCACGCCCTGCTGCTGCGGGCGGAAGGCAAGCATTTTTGCGCCGGCGCCGATCTTAACTGGATGCGCAACCAGGCCCACGCCGATTTCGAGCACAACCGGGAAGACGCCCGGGTACTGGCCCGGTTGATGCAAACCCTGGACGAGCTTCCTTTCCCCACGGTGGCGCTGGTGCAGGGCGCCGCCTACGGCGGGGCACTCGGCCTCATCTGCGCCTGCGATCTGGTGCTGGCCGCCGATGACGCCCGCTTCTGCCTCTCCGAGGTGAGCCTCGGGCTGGTGCCCGCGGTGATCAGCCCCTACGTGGTGCGCGCCATGGGAATGCGCCAGGCCCGTGCCCTGATGCTCAGCGCCGAACCGTTCGATGCGGTCACTGCCTGCCGGCTCAACGTGGCGCACCGGCGCTGCCCGCCGGATCAGCTGCTGGCCGAAGGACGCGCGCAGGCCCTGCGTCTGTGCCGCAACGGGCCAGAGGCGATGAAAGAGACCAAGCGGCTGCTGGCCGCCCTCGAGAGCCACAGCGCCAGCCTGCACGAAGAGAAAACCGTCGAGACCATCGCCCGGGTACGGGTCGGTCTCGAAGCCCAGGAGGGGATGCAAGCCTTCTTCGACAAACGCTCCCCCAGCTGGCGCCCCCGTTTCAAGGACGAAGCATGACTCAATACCACTCCATCAAGCGCCTGCTGATCGCCAACCGCGGCGAAATCGCCGTGCGGATCATCAAGACCGCCCGGCGCCTCGGCATTCACACCATCGCCCTCTACTCGGACGCCGACGCCCGCGCCATGCATGTGCGCGAAGCCGACGAAGCCTGGCATCTGGGGCCGGCCCCCGCCCGGGAGAGCTACCTCGACACCGGCAAGGTGCTGAAGATTGCCAAAGAGGCGAACGCCGACGCCATCCACCCGGGCTACGGTTTTCTCTCCGAGAACAGCGACTTTGCCGCCGCCTGCGAGCAGCGGGGCTTGCGCTTCATCGGCCCAAGCGGCGCCGCCATCCTCGCCATGGGCGACAAGTCCGGCGCCAAGGCGCTGATGCAGGCCGCCGGCGTGCCGGTGCTGCCCGGTTATCACGGCGCGGATCAGCACCCCGACTTTTTGCGCGATCAGGCGAGCCAGGTGGGCTTTCCGCTCCTTATCAAGGCGGCCAGTGGCGGCGGTGGCAAGGGGATGCGGCGGGTCGATCAGCTGGCCGACTTTGACGCGGCCCTGGCGGCGGTCAAGCGGGAGGCAAGTTCTGCCTTCGGTGACGACCATGTGCTGCTGGAACGCTATCTCGCCTACGCCCGCCACGTGGAGGTGCAGGTGTTTGCCGATACCCTCGGCAACGCCATCTATCTGGGGGATCGGGACTGCTCGTTGCAGCGCCGCCACCAGAAGGTGATCGAGGAGGCCCCCGCCCCCGACATCCCTCCGGCGCTGCGCCGTGCCATGGGCGAGGCGGCCATCGCCGCCGCCCGGGCCATCAAGTATCGAGGAGCCGGCACCATCGAATTTCTGCTGTGCGGGGAGGAGTTCTTCTTCATGGAGATGAACACCCGGCTACAGGTGGAGCACCCGGTCACCGAGGCCGTCACCGGCCAGGATCTGGTGGCCTGGCAGTTGGCGGTGGCCGAAGGCAAGCCGCTGCCGCTCACCCAGGATGAGGTGGTGCTGCGCGGCCACGCGGTGGAGGCGCGCCTCTACGCCGAGGACGTGGCCGCCGGTTTTCTGCCCGCCAGCGGCCCCATCAATTGGCTTCACTGGCCGGCTGACGTGCGCATCGACACCGGCGTCGGTGCTGGCGATGCGGTAAGCCCCTATTACGATCCCATGATCGCCAAGCTGATCGCCCATGCACCGAGCCGCAGCGAAGCCTTTGCCAGCCTGGCCGACGCGCTGGCGGCGCTGGAGCTCGGCCCCCTGGTGCATAACGGTCCGCTCTTGCTGCGCCTGTGCGAAGAGCCAGAGGTGCTGGCGATGGGCCACCACACCCAGTGGCCCATTCCCACCGACCCCCTGCCCGTTCCGGCGCTCGCCTGGCCGCTCGCCGCCCTCTGGCTCGCCAGTCGCCAGCGCGATGCCTCCCCCTGGCAGCAGGCAACAGGCTTTCGGCTCGGCCCCAACCGCAGCTTCAGCGCAGCGGTGCGTATCGGCGAGGAGGCCCGCGTGCTGACCCTCACCGAGCGAGCCGGCGCCCTGCTCTGGCAGGGCGAACAGATCCCGTTCGAGCTTGGGCCGGATCATGTTCGCCTGCAGCAGGCCGGCAGCTGGCAACGCTACCCGCTGCAGTCCCTCGGCGAGGGCGACTATCTGCTGCAACTGGCGGGCAGGCGCATCCGCTTCTCGGCCGACGATCAGCATCATCAGCTGCACCATGATCACCAGGTGGGCGGCGGCGCCGGCATCCTGGCCCCCATGCACGGCATAGTCGTGGCGCTGCAGGTCGAGGCCGGCCAGCCGGTCAGCAAGGGGCAGCCCCTGCTGGTGCTGGAGGCCATGAAGATGGAGCACGTCCTCAAGGCCGACCGGGATGGGGTGATCGAAGCGCTGCAGTGCCGCCAGGGAGAACAGGTGAGTCAGGGCGCCGTGCTGGTGCGCTTTGCCGAAGAGCAGACCGAGCAGGAGGTACGCTCATGAACCGAGCACAGGAGAACCGGGACGACAAGGTCAGCCTGGTGGAGATGGGGCCGCGGGACGGCCTGCAAAATGAAACTGCGACCCTCTCGCTGGTGCAGCGGCTGGAGCTCATCGCACGGCTGGCCGAGAGCGGGCTGCAGCGCATCGAGGTGGGCGCCTTCGTCTCCCCCAAAAAGGTGCCGCAGATGGCGGATTCCGCCGCACTGTTCGACGCCCTGCCGCGCAAGGTTGCAACCCGTTACGGCGCCCTGGTGCCCAATCTGCAGGGGCTGCAGGCCGCCATCGCCGCCCGCGCCGACGAGATAGGCCTCTTCACCGCCTGCTCGGACGGCTTTACCCGGGCCAACATCGGCATCAGCGTGGAGGAGTCGCTGGTGCGCTTCGCCCCCCTGGTGCAGGAGGCGCGCAGCCTCGGCATCAAGGTGCGCGGCTACCTCTCCACCGTCATCGCCTGCCCGTTCGATGGCCCGACCCGGCCCAAGCGGGTCGCCGCCATGGCCGAGCGACTGCTGGATCTGGGCTGCCACGAGATATCCCTCGGCGACACCATAGGCGTCGGCACCCCTGGCACGGTGGCCCCCATGCTGGATGCGGTGCTGCACGAGATCCCGGCCGGCCGGCTGGCGGTCCATTTTCACGACACCTATGGCCAGGGGCTGGCCAACCTGCTGCCGGCGCTGGAGCGCGGCATCCGCACCATCGACAGCTCGGTGGCCGGGCTCGGTGGTTGCCCCTATGCCCCCGGCGCCTCCGGCAACGTCGCCTCGGAGGAGGTGGTCTATCTGCTGCACGGCCTTGGCATGAGCACAGGCGTCGATCTCGACAAGCTGGCCGCCACCGGCCAGTGGGTGAGCGAACAGCTCGGCCGCCCCAACGGTTCTCGGGTCGGCCGGGCCCTGCACGCCAATGCCGAGCGGCTGCGCACGCGGCTGTGCCAGCCATCCCCGCACTCATCCCCGCACTAAGGAGCCCCGCCATGCCCAATACCCTCGCCCACGGACTCGCCGGCAAGGAGGTGACCTACAGCATCTCCGAGCTGGCTCACGAGTTCGACATCACCCCGCGCACCATCCGCTACTACGAGGACGAGGGGCTCATCACCCCGACCCGGGAGGGACAGACCCGCATCTACAGCCACAAGGACAAGATCCGCCTCAAACTGACCCTGCGCGGCAAGCGCCTCGGCTTCAGCCTGGCGGAGATCCGCGAGCTGTTCGACATGTATGACACCGACCGCTCCAGCAAGACCCAGCTCAACTCCATGATCCAGCTCATCGAAACCAAGCGCCACTCCCTGCGCCAGCAGCTGGAGGATATCCAGATGGTGATGGCCGAGCTGGAGGCGGCCGAGCAGCGCTGCGTAAATTCCCTTAACGGCTTGAAAACTGGCGCAGATTAACCGAATCTGGGGTTATTTACCCCCTTCCGGGAGCCCCGATGAAACGCTGGTGCTGGTTGTTGCTGCTGCTCTGCTGCGGGGCATGGGGCCACCCTGTGATCCGGGTCGGCGGCTACCCCTATGCCCCCTTTGTGATCAAGGATGCGAACGACGGCTATCACGGGCTAACCCTGGATCTTATCGCCCAGCTCAACGACATCCAGCGGGACGTGCGTTTCGTCTTCGTGCCCACCTCCGCCGCTCACCGCTACCAGGCGCTGGCCCTCGGTCGTTTCTCCCTGATCCTGTTTGAAGACATCCATTGGGACTGGCATGCCGATGAGGTGCTGATGACCCGTCCGCTGCTGCTGGGTGGAGAGATCTATGTTGCGCTCAAGGCGCCGGGGCGGGATCAAACTGTCTTTGATCATCTGGAGCAACGCCAGCTGATCGGCGTCAGCGGCTATCACTACGGCATCGCCGATTTCGACGCGACACCGGGCAACATGAAGCGACGCTTCAACATCACCTTGGTCAAGGACAACGTCAGCGCCCTGCAGGGGCTGTTCAAGGGGCGCGGCGAGGTGGCCATCATCAACCTCTCCTACCTCAACCAGTTCGAGAAAGAACAGCCGGAACAGGCCGCACGACTGCTGCGATCGGACAAATGGGATCAGCAATACGCGCTGCGAGCCCTGCTCAGCCCGGATAGCAGGGTCTCGGTGCAGCAGCTGGAGCTGTGGCTGGATGCGCTTGAAAAGAGCGGAAAACTGGCAAGCCTCTGGACAAGGTACGGCGTACAGAATCAAGTGGCACCATGATAATGACCTGAAAGTTTGTTACCCTATGCGCATCAATTGGAGACCCTCATGCCCAAGCCCCTGCGTGCCCGCCTGCTGCGCTACGCTCTCTACTTCTGCGCCGCCCTGCTCTGTTCTCTGCTCATTCTGTTATGGCAAGCCCCCACCCTCACCCAGCGCCACCTGCCGGCCTGGCTGGCCAAACACTACGGTCTGTACCTGACCCTGGGGGAGATTGACATCGGCCTGCGCCACCCCTCCCTCGCCATCGGCCCCACCACCCTGTTCGATGACCAGCAACAGCCCCTCGTCGCCTTCGATCGCTTGCAGCTCACCCCCCTGATAGGGGAAAGCTGGCGCCAGCGCGCCCTGATCCTCGATGAGGCACTGCTGGTCAAGCCGACGGTCAATCTGGTACGACTGGCGGATCGCGGCCAAGACGTTCGCTTCAACCTGACCGAGGCGCTGGCCAGCCTGCTCGCGCCGGGTGACGCCGCGACCACCGACAGCGGCGCCCCACTGCTGGTGCAGATCAACCGGCTGGCGGCCGAGCAGGGTCACATCACCTATCAGGACAGCCGCAAGCAGAGCAGCCCCGGCTGGGTGCCCACCCTGGCCCTGAGCGGGCTCGACCTGCAACTGCCACGCTTTTCCACCGCTCCGGGCCGTGCCAACCCTTTCGTGCTAGGAGCCACCCTCAATAAGCAGAGCCCACTCAAGGCGAGCGGCGAGCTCGACATCATGAGCGGCGCCGGCAAGGGTAAGATCAGCCTCGGCAAACTGGCCCTCACCCCCTTCGCCCCGCTCTGGGCCCCCTATCTCGACGTCAAGCTGGCCAAGGGCGAGGCCAACGCCGAGCTGGCCTACCAGATAGCCGAGGGCAAGCAGGGGCTGGGCTGGCAACTCTCCAAGGGCAAGCTGACCCTCAATGACTGGCAGCTCCAGCGCCGCAAGGGCGGCGAATTTGCCCGCTTCAAGCAGCTGGCGCTGACCGGCATCGCGCTCGATGGCAACAAGCAGGCGCTGCAGATCGACCGGGTGACGCTCCAGGCGCCGGCCGTCAGCGCGATACTCGATGCCAACCAGCAGCTGGATCTGGCGACCCTGCTGATCCCCCAGCCGCCGGTCAAAACCAGTAAAGCCGCCAAACCGGCCGCCCCGGCCAAACCCTGGCGCTGGAGCCTCAAGCAGACCCGCATCGAACAGGGCCAGCTCAAGCTGACCGAATCGAGCAGCGGCAAGCCGCTGCTGCGAGAGCTCTCCGCCCTGACGCTGGCCCTGGGTCCGTTGGGCAGTCAGAGCGGACAGAGCAGCCCGCTCACCTTGAGCGGGGCGCTCAACAACCAGGCAAAACTGGACTTTGACGGCGACCTCGCCCTGGCGCCCTTCAGCCTCAACGGCGAGATCAAGCAACAGGGTCTGCCGCTCAGCTGGGCCCAGCCCTACCTGCAAGATCTGCTGCGCATCAGTGTGCGCGACGGCCAGCTTGCCAGCCGCACCAAGCTAGCGCTGGCCACCGATGCCAAGGGGACATTGAGCAAGCTGGAGCTGAGCGGCGGGCTCGACATCGATCGGCTCAACGTACTGGATCGGGCCGACAACCAGCGCCTGTTGCAAATTGAGCAACTGCAACTGAGCGGCCTGCACTACGACGGCATCAGCCAGCAGATGAAGATCGACGACATCCTGCTGCGCAAACCCTTCGCCCGCATCGAGATCAACGAGGACAGGGTCACCAACGTGCAGCAACTGCTGCTGCCGCAACCGGCCACGGCCAAGCCCGCCAGCAGCGGGCCGGCCCCCCGCGTCAGCATCGCCCAGGTGCGCACCGAACAGGGCAACCTGCGCTTTGCCGATCGCAGCCTGAGCCCGGAATTCGTGGTGGACATCGCTTCCCTCAGCGGCCAGAGCCGTCACATCAGCAACATCCCGGGCCAGCGCTCCGAGCTGGCCTTCAACGGCAAGGTGGACCGCTATGCCCCGGTAACCATTCGCGGCGGCACCAACCTGCTGATCGAGCAGCCGGTGCTGGATGTGGCCGTCACCTTCAACAACCTGGAGCTCACCACCTTCACCCCCTACTCCAGCACCTACGCCGGTTACGCCATCGACAAGGGCCAGCTCTCCATGAAGCTCAACTACCAGTTGCACGGCAACCGGCTGGAGGGGGACAACGACATCACCATCAAGAAGCTGCAGCTGGGGGAAAAGGTCAAGAGCGAGCAAGCCAAGGATCTGCCGCTGGGGCTGGCGGTTGCCCTGCTGAGCGATGCCAACGGCGTCATCCAGATGAACCTGAAAGTGAAGGGCAATCTGGATCAGCCTGACTTCAGCCTCGGCAACATCTTCTGGGACGTGCTTGGCAACACCCTGCGCAAGGCGGTCACCTCCCCCTTCTCGCTGCTCGCCTCCCTGGCGGGTGGCAGCGAGGATCTGGACGAGCTGCCCTTCCTGCCCGGTGAGCCGGATCTCACTCCCACTCAGCAGGAGAAGCTGACCAAGCTGGCACAAGCCCTCAAGGACAGACCCAAGCTCAGCATGAACATTCGCGGCAAGGTCAACTTCAACGAGGAGCGCCCCATACTGCAGCGCCAGAAGCTCGAACGGGTGCTGGCCAAGATCACCGGCAACCCGGTGGATCTCGATCTGCTGGAGCAGGACCCCGCCATGCAATCGGCACTGGCAGAGGCCTATGAGGCGCGCTTCAACGAAGATCTCGGGGATCTGGCCGATCGGCTGAAGCTCGATGAGGCGAGTCCGGCCCTGCGCGCCCAGGCGGTGCTCCTGCTGCGGGATCAGCAGCTCATCACCGCCAAGTCCCTGCGCAATCTGGCCATGCGCCGTGCCCAGAACACCAAGGAGTTTCTGGTGGACCGCCAGGGGATCGCGCCGGAGCGGCTGTTTGTGCTGGACAGCCAGGTCAGGGAGGCCGACAAGGAGGCCAAGGTGGTACTGACCCTGGACGATTGAGCCGGTGACATCAGCAGGATGAGGGGGATGCTATTCCCCCCCTCTTCTTTGGGATTGAGCCCTTCTTTCGAGGGCTGTTGCCGAGCACATGCCCGCGTTCCTTCTTTCCCCCTTCATCCGGCCAGCCCTCTCGGCTATCCAGCAACAATCTGCGTCACTGCATAAGGCCAACTGCAGAACCCAAGCTCGCGTTCAACACTTTATCACCCCCATCCTGACCCCTTGTTTCAGATATCCACCTCGTCAGCTCACTCGCCCGGCGCAATGCCCCTTGCTCAACCATGCCGAAGCCGCGGACAGGCAGTCAGGTCGTTTGTATTGAACCGGTCATTGACGCCTCTTGTCTGATGGCATATGAGCATATTTTTTGGCCTCAGGTGTGCTCAGGTTTGGCGATGAAAATATGGTAGACAGCGCGGCTCAACCATCGTCTCGAACTGTATGAAACTTTCAGAAACGTTCTGCTCAATACAATTTATCAACCTTGTCCGCACCATTCATTCACCAGCCGTCTACCTGGATCGCACGAATGGTCAGCCGGGTAAAAAATTCCGTTATTTTTTTACTGTTTCGTCCCTTCCGCCTCTTGCCCGAGGCCAATAGCCTGCCTAAAATCGCGCGTCTTTTATCAACCCCCACCTCTATTTTTGGAGAACGCCACGTGAGCGAAAAATTGGCCAACCCTGCCCCTCTGGGTCTGATGGGTTTCGGTATGACCACCATTCTGCTGAACATCCATAACGCAGGTTTCTTCCCCATCAGCGCCATGATCCTGGCCATGGGCCTGTGCTATGGCGGTCTGGCCCAGATCATCGCCGGTATCATGGAGTACAAGCGCGGCAACACCTTCGGTGTGACTGCCTTCATCTCCTACGGCACCTTCTGGTGGAGCCTGGTGTTCCTGCTGGTGATGCCGACCATGGGTCTGGCCGAAGCCACTCCGCACGCCTACATGGGCTGGTACCTGCTGATGTGGGGCATGTTCACCCTGTTCATGCTGATCGGGACCGTCAACTACCCGCGCGTGAAGCAGTTCGTGTTCGCCTCCCTGACCGTGCTGTTCTTCCTGCTGGCCGCCCGTGACTTCACCGGCAGCACCCTGATCGGCACCATCGCCGGTTTCGAAGGCATCATCTGCGGCGCCAGCGCCATCTATCTGGCCATGGCCACCGTGCTGAACGAGCAGTTCGGCCGCACCGTGCTGCCGATCGGCGATCACAAGAAAGCCGCCGCCGTTCAGCTCAAAGCCGCTGCCTAAGCACCCGGCCGACACAGCTGTCACGAAAAAGGCACCCCGCGGGGTGCCTTTTTGTTGGGCGCGATTTGCCAGGTTCACCCGACTAGCCGTGATACTCGGGCTCACCCGCCAGCAGTCGGGTCGCCGGAAAACGCGTCGCCGGCTGCTGGCCGAAGAAGCGGGTGAACTGCTGGTACACCGCCGGATAGGTGTCGCGCAGGCGCAGCGGATCGGTAAAAAAGCTCTCGCTGCACACCGCAAAAAACTCGGCCGGGTGCGAGGCGGCGTAAGGGTCGATGGCGGTAGGCTCATGGCGATCCAGTTGCGCCTGCATGGCATCGAATGCTGCCTGCAGCGCACTCGTCCACTGGCGCGGATCCATGCCTGCCGGCAGCGGCGGCGCCCCGTCGGCCTCCCCTCCCAGCATGTCGAGCTTGTGGGTCAGCTCGTGGATCACCAGATTGAAGCCGTCCCAGTCACCGTCCTGCTGCAGCTCGCTCCAGGCCAGTACCAGCGGCCCCTGGGGCCAGGATTCGCCGGCGTTCTCCTCTTCCACCTCGCTCACCAGCCCGAACTCGTCCTGTACCTGCTGGCGGCGCACCACAGGCTCGGGGATCAGGATGATTTCGTGAAAGCCCCGATACCAGTCGAGCCCCAGATGCAGAATGGGCAGCGCCGCCTGCAGGGCCAGCACCGCCTGCTGACGGGGGGTAAGCGTCACCCCGATCTGGGTGAGGGTCTTGCGGGCCAGCAGTTGCTGCGCCAACCCGATCAGGGTCTCCTCCTCCTCCCGGGAAAAGCCCTGCAAAATGGGCACCGCGGCCAGGGCCTGCTGCCACTCCAGGGCATCCGGCCCCTGCTCATCTTGCCGGGACGCACCACCAAACACACTTCGTAAGCGAGACCAGAACACACAGACTCCTCTTGCTGATCAGACTGTTTTCACAAACCGTTTCGGACGCTCGACATACCCCTGCGCCAGATAGAAGCGATGGGCCCCTTCCCGCTTGAGGCTGCTGGAGAGCTCCAGCTGGCTGCACCCCCGCGCCTGTGCATGGCTCTCTGCCACGGCCAGCAGGGCGGCCCCCACTCCGCTTCCCCTTGCACCCTCATCGACAACCAGCGCCGAGATCAGGCCCCACTCTGGTGCAACGTGTAGCGGGTTCAGGCAGTGCCACACCAAGACGCCTGCGATCCCCTCATCCAGGCAGGCCACCAGCACCTCGCGGGCCGGATCCGGCGTCAGCCAGCGCTCCTCCAGCTCCTGTGGGCTGACCGGGTAGCCCAGCTGGCCAAACAAGTCGGCCATGGCGGCCACATCCCCGGCGCAGGCCGGGCGGATCACCGCCGTCTCTCTCTCTGTTTGCATCCTTGGCCTCGATTTTGCTCTGCTTCTCCCCCACGGGCATGCCGATGAAAGAGGAGATGATACCGGGTTGACACCGCATTTTGTCCAACCACATCACGATTTGTTAATGTCAATTCACAAATTAACAAGGTGACAACATATTTCGCTAGGAAGCCCTTGCACAAATCGATATGTTAAAACCCGCGGACTGGCCAGTGGAAACTTCCGCCACCGACCGGTCCCCAATCATAACGAGTGACTCCAGGGTCACCTGAAATTTAAGGGAGCGGGGCAGAGACCCCGCCAACAAGACAGCACAACAAAGGAGTTGTTGTACATGAATGAGATCGTCAATGCCATCAATGGTGTGATTTGGAGCCCTGCGCTCATCTACCTGTGTCTGGGGGTAGGCCTCTACTTCTCCCTGCGCAGCCGCTTTTTGCAACTGCGTCACATCAAGGAGATGATCCGCTTGATGTTTGATGGCAAGAGCACGGATGCGGGGGTCTCCTCCTTCCAGGCGCTGGCCATGACCCTGGCCGGTCGCGTCGGTACCGGCAACATCGCCGGGGTCGCCACCGCCATCACCTTCGGTGGCCCGGGCGCCCTGTTCTGGATGTGGATGGTAGCCTTCCTCGGCGCCAGCTCCGCCTTCGTGGAGTCCACCCTGGGTCAGGTCTACAAGGAGAAGATCAACGGCGAATACCGCGGCGGCCCGGCCTTCTACATCGAGAAAGGGCTTGGCATGAAGTGGTACGCCTGGACCTTCGCCATTGCCACCGTGTTTGCCTGCGGCGTGCTGCTGCCAGGGGTGCAGGCCAACTCCATCGGCGCCAGCCTGCAAAACGCGTTTGATATCGATCCGAACGTCACCGCCGCCGCTCTGGCACTGCTGCTCGGCTTCATCATCTTCGGTGGCGTCAAGCGTATCGCCAGCTTCGCCAGTACCGTGGTGCCCTTCATGGCGCTGGGCTACATCATCGTCGCCTGCGTCATCATCGCCCTCAACATCCATGCGCTGCCGGGCGTGATCCTGCTGATCTGGAAGAGCGCGTTCGGGATGGATGCCGGCTTCGGTGCCATTCTGGGTCTGGCCATCATGTGGGGGGTCAAACGCGGGGTCTACTCCAACGAAGCAGGCCAGGGTACCGGTCCGCACGCCTCCTCCGCCGCCGCGGTAAGCCACCCGGCCAAACAGGGCCTGGTGCAGGCGTTCTCCGTCTACATCGACACCCTGTTCGTCTGCTCCGCCACCGGCTTTATGCTGCTCATCACCGGCCTCTACAACGTGCAGGGACCGGATGGCGCGGCGCTCTATACCGGCATTGCCGGCGTGGCTGCGGGCCCGGGCTATGTGCAGACCGCCATGGAGAGCATGATGCCTGGCTTTGGCAGCATGTTCGTGGCCATCGCGCTGTTCTTCTTCGCGTTCACCACCATCGTTGCCTACTACTATATCGCCGAGACCAACATCGCCTACATCAACCGCAAGATGAATCGCCCCTGGCTCACCTTCTTGCTGAAGATTGCCCTGATGGCCGCCACTGTCTACGGCACCGTCAAGACCGCCGATCTGGCCTGGGGCATGGGTGACATCGGGGTCGGCCTGATGGCCTGGCTCAACATCATCGCCATCCTGCTGCTGCAAAAGACCGCCTTCACCTGTCTGAAAGACTACGAGGCCCAGCAGGCCCAAGGGCTGGATCCGGTGTTCCACCCGGAGAAACTCGGCATCAAGAACGCCGACTACTGGTCTGGTCACCGCTCCGAAGACAACCTGGAGCAGGAGAAATCCGGTCACTCGTTCGAGCCGGATCAGGATCGCAAGATCTCCTGATCGCGCACCACTCCCCAACAAAAATGGCAGCCTTGGCTGCCATTTTTATTTCCTTAATTTCAATGATTTTCATTAATATCAGTTAGTTGCGTGCCAAAAACATCGACGGCGCCTACCTGGACGATGACGAAGAGGCTGGCACCGCCGCCGATGAGGGCGCCCTGCATGCCGTGGCCTGGGCCAGTTGGTGGGGTATTCGCACCTTCCAGCAGAACGGCGGCGCCCCGGTCGGGGTATGGCGCGAGCTGCGCCGCATCAGCAATGCCAAGCAGCATGCCGAACTGGTTGGCCCACCCAAGCCAGTGCTGCAAGACCCGCGCTTTGAGGCAGCCCGCTTTGCCGCAGATAACGGCATCTTTCGCTGCTACCTGCACGCCATGGGCGGCGCACTGGCCACCCGTGTCGAACACCCCATCAAGCTGGCCCACCTTATTGAGGAGCAAGCAAACAGCTATGGCGAAGACATCAAGCGCCTGATGGGCATTACCTCCGCTCGCCTGGGCATCAAGACCCGCCTGCAAGGGTGGGAAATTGTGCCTGCCGGCACCCATGAAGCCAGGAAAGCCGCCTAGGCTGCAGCGAGGGGGTTGGGGTTAAGACGGGCGACAGCCCGGCACCTTGGAGCTCTGACAATAACTGTACGCGGCTAGATCCTGATGCCTTCACAGACCAGATCATGAGGGAACAATGGGGGTTATCGCCCTTCTCCATTTATCGATTACGGGCTGGTGCCAGCGTCACGGCTGACGGTTTCACCCTCCGGCTGGAGAACGGACAGCTGCAATCGTGCAGATCGCTACCAAGCGATCCGGATTGGGAGCTCGATGGCCAGCCACCCGCAGAGCAGAGCCAGCTGGATGAATACGTTGTACCAGAGGGGGATGAGGACTGGCCGATGCTGATTGAGCTGTGCTGTAAGGTTTACCAAGCACAAGGCCACGCCGGGGCGCACAGCTGGATCGAAATGCTGCCGCAGCCATACCTGTCCCACATGTGGGCAGAACTGGAGAGACTGGACACCCAGGAGTGGGTGCTAGAACAGAACGACCACAGCGAGGTGTGAGTATGTACAACATAAAGGCCGTCAGCCGCGAAGAGTACCGCCGCTTGGATAATCGGGTGACCAGCATTCTCCAGCAGCGCTGGCCTGCTAAAGAGATAAGCCAGTGGATGAGGATTCAAGGGCAAACAGCAGTACGTGGCCTGCGCCATCCTGCACCGCCGGTACCCTCGCACAGCACAGCTGGCCCTGCCAGCCATCGTCCCAGAGGTGCCGAACCCATTTCAGTCCAGCGCCAACCGCCATATCGAGAAGGGGCTCACCTTGTGGTCATCGACCAGAACAACACCATCCTGTGTGCCATCACCGCTCTCTCCAACCTAGGGACAACCGCACAGATCAACCCAACTTACCAGCCTGCACTGCACCAGCTCGTGGTTGACCATCATCAACATGAGGAGGCCCTCGCACAGCCTTAAGAAATACTGCTCAGGGCCTGCTGATATGAGTACCAGAAGGCCCTCGCTTTTCCCTTCTCTCTCGTTCCGCCGCCCTACCTATTCCATGTAATACGGGTCGTCTCGATCACAATCCTGACTTGTTCACGAAAACGAGGCTTGGTGGATCTTTCCATTACAGCTCCTTGAGTGTATTGTTGCACCTCGACACGAGCGGAGCCAAAAGAGGAACCGCCGCGCATATGTTCAGCACCAGAGGTAGATGATAAGGTTATGATTTAAAATGGTTTTTTCATAATGCTTATCAGGGTGATTCGAAATTATATGGAAGGCTCCCTTAACGGATTAGTATCGCCATCCATCTAATCGACGTTATGTCTCTCGGAAGGTAAAGGATAAAAGAAGTGGCTATTAATCAAACTGATATTAAAAAGTTGTTCAGCCGGTCGGCCGGTCAATGCAATATGTGCAAGCGAGATGTAATAGAGGACGAAGTAGTTATCGGGGAAATGGCCCACATAATCGCAAAAAGCTCAAAAGGGCCTAGAGGTGATGAAAATACCCCTAGAAATGACACGTATGACAATTTGATTTTGCTGTGTTCTATTGATCATAAGAAAGTTGATTCTCTACCGTTAGAATATACGGAAAATTGGCTCCGTCACACTAAATCAGAACACGAAGCTGATATCGCTGCACGTATTAATAGGACTCGAGAATATGAACATGACCTCCAGTCATTAAATATTCTCTTTGAATTCATACCATTCTTGGACCTGAGAGGAATGGCAATGGACCTACCTCGCAAACTATCCTTGAGGTTTGATATCTCAGAGGTTTTCTATAATTTTAGAAAAGGTAACCCTCAGGCTTATCCATTTTGGGATAAAAAACTTACTAAGTTGTGGGAATCATTTTTGTTAGATGCAAACAATATAGAAAATTTTACGTTGAGTAATATATGTGGGAATGAATTTTATCCATTAGGTGAGTTTGGTTCTGACTCTATCTGTTACAATACGTATGTCGGAGAAGACAATGGACTTTTTATTGTAATGAACAAGAGATTCCTATCAGAAGAACAAATAGGACTTGTCGAACAGACAGTGAACCCACTTGTTCAAAATTTTATTAATAGTCATGCGGAGCTTGTCGATTACATTCGTTATCAATTTAAAGAGATCAAGTGGTAGATAGGTATAACATAGCATTTAACTATAATACCTAACGCTTGGCATATTCAGTTCAAAGTTTGGTTTCGTGTTTATGATGCTACGGTTTAGGCTTGGAGACTATGTGGCTCACATCTTAATGCAGCGTTAGAAAAATGGAGTCAGCGAATGGCAAAATTGGTTATGCCAGAAGACAAAGAACTATTGATTTAGCGGGCATTAAGAGCATTAGGGAATGTAAAGCCAGCAACTAAAGATACAGTCACCCCTCAAGATTTTCTATTAAAGGCCGGACGCACAAATGCAGGTAGACAATTACCTGCATACTACTTAGTCTATTTTCTATTGCATGACCTTCTCGGTTTTAATGACTTAGGTCCATGTGAAAAAGTGTCATGGTCAATTCCAATTGATTACAATGGAAAGGCCTTTTTAGTAGAACATAGAAAATTTGGGCTCGGTGTATTTGCTTACGATCTGAAGAATGATGAAACTGAAGCCATGGAAATAACCAAAGCTATCCAAAAAGCAGTAAAGGTAGCTGAATCATATTATGAATGGGTTGCAACGGAAGCTGTCTCCAAGTCGCATCTTAATGTAAGTAACAACTGTACTGAACTGTTTGGTCGATACGAATATTTGTTGAACCTTTATAAAAAGGAGCCGCAGGAGGCCATCGAACGAAAGGAAGAAGTGCATACCAAAACAACTAAAACAACTAAAACAACTAAAACAACTAAAACAACTAAAACAACTAAAACAACTAAAACAACTAAAACAACTAAAACAACTAAAACAACTAAAACAACTAAAACAGAACATGGTACTTTTTCGACACATGAGCGACCTTACTTTCAACTTAGGAAAAATGCAAACTGGTTAGCGATTTCAGCTATAGAAGCATTTTTTAGCTGGACTGAAAATTTGTTTGTACATTTAACTGTGGTAGCTAGAGGCGAATCTGATGGAAACAGTGTTGCAAATCTTGCTCTTGCTGAATGGCAAGAAAAGTTCACTTCAGCATTGGATATTACTGATCGAGAGACTAAGAATTACTTTGATCAATTAATTTTTGTCCGACGCCAGTTAAGAACTTTTATTGCTCATGGAGCATTTGGCAAAAACGGTGAAACATTTCACTTTCACTCATCTGTAGGCGCAGTACCTGTAATAATGCCCCATCAAAAAGGGAAAAATAAATTTTCCTTATTTGGTGGTTTATCATTTAACGAAGATGAAGTAATATCTTTACTTGAAAGCTTTACTGAGTTTCTTTGGAGTTCTGAAATTTCTCCAGCAATGTATTATGTTATGGAAAGCTATCTACCGGTGATTCTGACTATGGCGAAGGACGGCTCTTATGCTAGAGCAATGTCGAGCCGTGAAGACATGGAGGAATTTGTAGAGCATCTAAGCCATCAGTTTGACCAAGCAGCAAACATGGATTGGTGAATTTTTATAAAAATCTGTTTAAGAGTGATTCACAACTCTAGGTATTTTTGCCATACGTTGTGTTTAAGGTTGTATGCGAGAACTTCGGCGTTGGGTTGCTTACACCTTAACAAGGTGTTATTTGCAATAAAAATGAGATGTCGTACAAAGCACTGTAAAATGGTTTAACTCAGAGAAGGGTTACGGCTTCATTCCGTCTGAAGGTGGAGAAGATCATTATTTCAATGTTCAGAGCATCAATGGTACATCGCTGCCATCAAATGGTGATTCGGTTCAGTTTGAGTCAAGGCCTGGCAATAAAGGTCCAAAAGCAATTAATGTCACAATTACAGCAAAAGCACCCTCGCAGAACACTCGATCCTTTGATAACAAAGTAAACTGCCCGAGTTGTGGTAAAAATTGTACCTAGAATCATTACTTATCGAGGCAGCCCAGAAAAGTCTGGTTTGCCCATATTGTGTTGCAATAGTAATAACATTTAATAATTGCTTCATAGCTACAGGTGTTTATGGTGAACCTTCGTGTTACCAAGTAAGAGAGCTGCTCAAATATCGAGATAACACATTACTTAAAATGTATCGCGGGCAGAGCATTTGTGAATGCTTATTATAAACTATCACCTGCAATAGCCTACTTATTAATAACTAAGCCTGCTTTATCAAGCCAAATACGGGCTGTCCTAAATTTTGCAGTAAAATACATAACAAACGTCTCCAGTGGACGCGCCAAAGGCGCGCGCAGCTAATGTGAAGCGTTAAGTCTCTGCTACATAACGCAAGCAATATATGACGGTGTTGAATCAATAGGAACAACTGGGGACGCTATTGCGCCCCCAGTCCTTTGAGTACCAGCTGCCGCCCCTCTGGCGTCAGCGAGCCCATCAAGCTCAGCACCAGCTGGTTGGTGGTCTTGGCCGAGGGACTTAAGGTATGGGCGAACGACAAGGTGGCCACCCAGCTGTGACCACATTCTGCATCGGTGCACTGGCAGTAGAGATCCGAGACATCATCGCTCAGTCGGTTGGTCTGAGTAATGCGGCCCCGCTGGCTATACACGTTGCAATAAACCCGCATTACGCCCCCTTTTCTATCCAAATCAACAACCTATCTTGCCACAGCAAACGCTGAGGCCTGCAATCCGACCTATTACACTGCCGTCATCTGACCTGAACACGATCGTGAGTCCAGCTACGGCACAGGCGCTCAAGACCGAAGAGGTCGATGCCTTTTCTTGTTTATCCCTGCCTGTCAGAGCGCATTGCGGCGCGGCCCGAACGGCAGGCGCCAGCGAAACAGGCTGTTGAGGGTGGCGCGCCACTGGTTGGGGCGTCCCAGGATCTGCTTTTGCAACCGGGTCTCTTCTTTGAGCATCGCCTCGTCGCTGCGGGCCCAGGCCTGGTTGTAGAGCTGCTTGATCCCCGCCAGCGCGTCCGGCGACTTGGTGATGAGGGTCTTCGCGAACTCCCGCGCCTGGGCCAGCGGATCGTCGCAGACCCGGCTCACCAGCCCGAGAGACTTGGCCTCCGGCGCCGCCAGCTCGCGCCCGCTCATGGCCAGCTCCATGGCGGTATCCACCCCCATCAGGTTGCGCAGGGTGACGCTGCCGCTCATGTCGGGGATGATGCCCCACTTGATCTCCATCACCGAGAAGCGGCAATCGGGGGTGCTGAAGCGAAAGTCGGCGCCCAGCGCAATCTGCAGCCCGCCGCCAAAGCAGACCCCTTGGGTCACGGCGATTACCGGCACCGGCAGTTGATGCCAGCCATAGGCCACCCGCTGGGCCAGGTTGGTGGCTTCGTCCGCCTCGCGTTTCAGGATCTCGAGCGCCGCCACCGGCTGCTTGAGCATGGATTTCACATCCAGCCCGGCGCAAAAGGCCCGCCCCTCCCCGTGCAGGATCACCGCCCGTAACCCCTTGTGCTGGCGCAGCTGCTCAAGTACCCCGTCGATGGCGCTGAACATGGCCCTGTCCAGCGCATTGAGCTTGTCGCCCCGCGCCAGCATCACCTCGGCGATGCCGTCCCGGATCTCGCATTTGACCCTTGGTTTTTCCATTTTCCCCTGTCCTCTCCTGAGCTCACACTGGTCATACCACCACGTTATCAGAGTGTTATCGCTAGGTACAGCGAGGAGCCCGGTTTCCCATCGCTACGGCGCGTGCGACTAAAGTCGGCTGGCCGGCAGCACGCCGCTTTGTCAGACTGATTTGACGCCACCGGCCAAGGATTGCCATGACCACTCTGTTCAACTTTGCCCGTCCGCCGTTTGAGTGCCTGAGCGAGCCTGAGCGCCAACAACTGGGGCAGGCCCTCTCCATCTGCTACTTTCGCGCCGGCCAGCCGGTGTTAAAGGCCGGCGACGCCCCGCCCGGCCTCTACCTCGTCATCAAAGGGGCGGTGGAGGAGTCGACCGCCCACCATCAGTTTGGCGACTACGGCGAGGGGGACATGTTCGACGTGCGCGCCCAGTTCGACGGCCACTGTCGCCACCAGTTCAACGCGCTGGAAGATCTGCTCTGCCAGCTGATCCCCCGCGATACCTTCCTGGCCTTGTGTGAAGGCAACGACACCTTCGCCCGCTACTTCACCGCCAGCCTGGCACAGCGGCAGCAGCTGCAGGAGCAGCGCGCCCAGTTGGGTCAGAAGAATCTGGCGGAGTTCATCCTGACCCGCATCGAACCCGGCCATCTGCAGCCGCCGCTCATCGTCGACAGCCGCCTGTCGCTCCTGGCCGCCACCGAAGCCATGGTGGCCAGGGGCACCGACTGCCTGCTCTACCCCGCCACGGACGGCAGCCTGAGCCTGGCGACCCGCAAGACCCTGCTGCACGCCCTGACCCTCAAGGGCTTACCGCTGACGGCGCCGCTGGCGGTGCTGACCCCCACCCCGCTGATCGGCCTGCCACTTGACAGCTATCTGTTCGATGCCCTGTTGCTGATGACCCGCCACCGCATCAAGCGGCTGGTTGTCTGGCAGGGACAGGAGGTGGCGGGGATCCTACACCTGACCCAGGTGCTCGGCCTCTTCTCCACCCACTCCCACGTGCTGACCCTGCGCATCGCCCGTGCCGACACTCTGCCAGCACTGGAAGCGGTGGCCCGTGAACAGCAGCAGCTGACCCGCTCCCTGTTCGCCCAGGGGATCCACACCGCCTTCTTGATGAAGCTCATCGCCACCATCAACGAGCAGCTGATCGCCAAGGCCTTCGCGCTGGTGATCCCGCCCGAGGTGCAGGAGCGGGTCTGCCTGCTGATGCTGGGCTCGGAGGGGCGCGGCGAGCAGATCCTCAAAACCGATCAGGACAATGCCCTGATCCTGCCCGCCGACCTGTCCTGGCCCACCCAACAGGCGGATCTGGCCGCCTTCAGCGAGCTGCTGGCCAGGCTCGGCTACCCACCCTGCCCCGGCCGGGTGATGGTCAACAACCCCGCCTGGGTCAAACCCCTCGACGGCTGGCTGCAGAAGATCGAGCGGGCCTGTGTCGAAGCCAGGGAAGAGGATCTGCTCTGGCTGGCCACCCTGGCCGACGCCCACCCCATCGCCGGCGATCGCGCCCTCCTTCCCCCCGTTGCCCGCAAGTTGCGCGAGCAGCTGGCCGAGCGGGGAGATCTGCTGGCGGAGATGGTGCGACCGGCGGTCGCCTTTCACACCCCCCTCACCCTGTTTGGCCGGCTGGAACGGGCACCGGAGGGGCTGGATCTGAAACGTGGCGGCCTCTTCCCGCTGGTGCACGGCATCCGCATGCTGGCGCTGGAAGCTACCATCCTGGAGACCTCCACCCTGGGGCGGATCGAGGCGCTGGTGACGGCAGAGCGGCTCAGCGCCAGCTTTGGCGCCGATCTGGCGGAGGCGTTCAGACTGTTCGTGCGGCTCAGGTTGCGCAGCCAGCTCAAGGAGGGGGAGAGCCGGGTGCAGGTCAATGATCTCAGCCATGGCGAGCGGGACCTGCTGCGCCAGGCGCTGCATCAGGTGAAGAAATTCCAGCAGTGGCTCACCTTGCACTTTCGTCTGAGACAATAGCGTGTTGAGCCGCCTGCGTCGTCACTGGCTTGGCCGCCGCTTTCACACCTCGGCGTTCGCGCCGCTCTTTGCCGCCCCCCCGGCCGACGAGTGGGTGGCCCTCGACTTCGAGACCACCAGCCTGGATCCCGACCGGGCCGAGATCGTCGCCATCGGGGCGGTGCGCATTCGGGGCAACCGGCTGCTGACCGGTGAAGCGCTCTCCCTGCGGGTGTTGCCACCCGACAACCTCACCGCCGAGTCGGTGGTGATCCACGGTCTGCGCCATCAGGATCTGCAACAGGGCATGCCGCTGGAAGCCGCGCTGCATCAGCTGCTTGCCTTCATCGGCCCCCGTGAACTGGTGGGGTATCACATCGCCTATGATCTGCGCATCCTCAACCTGGCCTGCCGCAAGTTGTGGGGGCTGACCCTGGTGCAGCGGGGCATAGAAGTGAGCCGGCTTTACCACGATCAGCTCTATCGCCGCTATCCTGAGGCCGTCATCGATCTTCATCTCGCGGCGATCTGCCGCCATCTGGCGCTTCCCCCCCTGCCCGCCCACGACGCCCTCAGCGACGCCATCACCGCGGGCCTCATCTTCCTGCGCTTGCATCAGGGCGGGCCACTGGCTTATCCCAAAGTCTAATTGTCCACAAATAACATTTGATTCACATTTTGGTTACATGGGCGGCTTAGGCTGCCCGGTAGGGAACTCCCTCATCCACCGCTGACACTCAACGTCATGGAGCACTGCAATGGAACAGCAACCGTATCTTCGGATCCAGCAAGATCCCAACTTCCAGGCGCTGGTCGCCAAGCGCCAGCGCTTCGCCTGGACCCTCTCCATCCTGATGCTGGGGCTCTACCTGGCGTTCATCCTGCTCATCGCCTTTGCCCCCGGCTGGCTTGGCACCCCCTTGAGCGAAGGATCTTCCGTCACCCGCGGCATCCCGGTCGGAATAGGTCTCATCCTGTCCGCCTTCGTGCTGACCGGTGTCTACGTGTTTCGGGCCAACGGCGAGTTTGACGAACTGAACCAGAAGATCCTCAAGGGAGTGAAATCATGAAAGGCAAGTTTCTGCTGCTGCCGGCCCTGCTGGCATCGTTCCCCCTGATGGCAGCCGATGCGCTGACCGGCGAAGTGCATCGCCAGCCCCTCAACATCCCGGCCATCATCATGTTCGTGGTCTTCGTGGCGGCGACCCTGTTCATCACCTACTGGGCCTCCAAGCGCAACCGCTCGGCTGCCGACTACTACGCCGCCGGCGGGCGCATCACCGGCTTCCAGAACGGTCTGGCCATTGCCGGTGACTACATGTCTGCCGCCTCCTTCCTCGGCATCTCGGCGCTGGTCTACACCTCCGGCTACGACGGTCTCATCTACTCCATCGGCTTTCTGGTGGGCTGGCCCATCATCCTGTTCCTGATCGCCGAACGGCTGCGCAACCTCGGCAAGTACACCTTTGCCGACGTGGCCTCCTATCGCCTCAAGCAGACCGAGGTGCGCACCCTCTCCGCCAGCGGCTCGCTGGTGGTGGTCGCCCTCTACCTGATCGCCCAGATGGTCGGTGCCGGCAAGCTCATCGAGCTGCTGTTCGGCCTGCAATACCATGTGGCCGTGGTGCTGGTCGGCATTCTGATGGTGCTCTACGTACTGTTTGGCGGCATGCTGGCCACCACCTGGGTGCAGATCATCAAGGCGGTGATGCTGCTCTCCGGTGCCAGCTTCATGGCCATCATGGTGATGAAGTCGGTCAACTTCGACATCGGCACCCTGTTCAGTGAAGCGGTCAAGGTGCACGAGAAGGGCATTGCCATCATGAGCCCGGGCGGCCTGGTCGCCGATCCCATCTCCGCCATCTCGCTGGGTCTGGCCCTGATGTTCGGCACCGCCGGCCTGCCCCACATCCTGATGCGCTTCTTCACCGTGAGTGACGCCAAGGAAGCGCGCAAGAGCGTGTTCTATGCCACCGGCTTCATCGGCTACTTCTACATCCTCACCTTCATCATCGGCTTTGGCGCCATCCTGCTGGTCAGCACCAACCCCGACTTCAAGGATGCCACCGGCGCCCTGCTGGGCGGCACCAACATGGCGGCCATTCACCTGGCCGATGCGGTAGGTGGCAGCCTGTTCCTCGGCTTCATCTCCGCCGTGGCGTTTGCCACCATACTGGCGGTGGTGGCCGGGCTGACCCTGGCCGGTGCCTCTGCGGTCTCCCACGACCTCTACGCCAGCGTCATCAAGAAGGGCAAGGCCAACGAAGCCGACGAGCTGCGCGTCTCCAAGCTCACCACCATAGTGCTGGGTGTGGTTGCCATCGGGCTGGGGATCCTGTTCGAGAAGCAGAACATCGCCTTCATGGTGGGACTGGCCTTCTCCATCGCCGCCAGCTGCAACTTCCCGGTGCTGTTCCTCTCCATGTTCTGGTCACGCCTGACCACCCGCGGCGCCGTCTATGGCGGCTGGCTGGGGCTGGTGAGTGCAGTCAGCCTGATGATCCTGGGCCCGACCGTGTGGGTGAAGGTGCTGGGTCACGCCCAGGCCATCTTCCCCTACGAGTACCCCGCCCTCTTCTCAATGGGGCTGGCGTTTGTCGGGATCTGGTTCTTCTCGGTGACCGACAAGTCACAAAATGCCGCCGACGAGCACGCCAAGTTCTTCCCGCAGTTCGTCCGCTCCCAGACCGGACTTGGCGCCGCCAGCGCCAGCTCCCACTGAGCCTTCCATTGACAGTTGCAAGCCGGCCTCAGGGCCGGCTTTTTTCATGCCGACAGACAGCGGTCAGCGCCCGTTGCTATCGGATCGATACGGCCATGGCCGCCAGGGTGCGCGAGTGCCCAGCACCACCATCCAAATCCCCCCTGCAATAGACCCGGATCACAGTTCTTGCTAAAACTTTCGGGGGATCTGTGCCATAATGCGCGCCATTTGACAGATCAACCGGGACATTCCAGTGCTTTCAAGCAACAACATCACCATGCAGTTCGGCGCCAAGCCGCTGTTTGAGAACATCAGCGTCAAGTTTGGCGGCGGCAACCGCTACGGCCTCATCGGCGCCAACGGCTGTGGCAAGTCCACCTTCATGAAGATCCTCGGCGGCGATCTGGAGCCCACTGGCGGTAATGTGAGCCTGGACGTCAACGAGCGGATCGGTAAGCTGCGTCAGGATCAGTTCGCCTACGAAGAGATGCGCGTACTGGACGTGGTCATGATGGGTCACACCGAGCTGTGGGCCGCCATCGCCGAGCGCGACGCCATCTATGCCAACCTGGAAGCGACCGACGACGACTACATGAAGGCCGCCGAGCTGGAAGGCCTGGTCGCCGAGTATGACGGCTATACCGCCGAAGCGCGCGCAGGCGAGCTGTTGCTGGGTGCCGGCATTCCCATCGAGCAGCACAACGGCCCGATGAGCGAAGTGGCACCGGGCTGGAAACTGCGGGTGCTGCTGGCACAGGCGCTGTTCTCCAACCCCGATATCCTGCTGCTGGACGAACCGACCAACAACCTGGACATCAACACCATTCGCTGGCTGGAACAGGTGCTCAACGATCGCGAGAGCACCATGATCATCATCTCTCACGACCGCCACTTCCTGAACTCCGTCTGCACCCACATGGCGGATCTGGACTACGGCGAGCTGCGCGTCTACCCGGGCAACTACGACGAGTACATGACCGCCGCTACCCAGGCCCGTGAGCGCCTGCTGGCCGACAACGCCAAGAAGAAGGCCCAGATCGCCGATCTGCAATCCTTCGTGTCGCGTTTCAGCGCCAACGCCTCCAAGTCCAGCCAGGCCACCTCTCGCCTCAAGCAGATCGACAAGATCAAGATTGAGGAAGTGAAGGTCTCCAGCCGTCAGAACCCCTTCATCCGCTTCGAGCAGGAGAAGAAGCTCTACCGCAACATCCTGGAGATCGAAGGCGTTTCCAAGGGTTATGGCGACGGCCCCCTGTTCAAGGGGCTCAACATGATGCTGGAAGTGGGTGAGAAGGTCGCCATTCTGGGTACCAACGGTATCGGTAAATCCACCCTGATCAAGACCCTCGTTGGGGCTCTGGCACCGGATACCGGCACCATCAAGTGGTCCGAAAACGCCCAGATCGGCTACTACGCCCAGGATCACGCCGAGGACTTCGACACCGACCTCAATGTGTTCGACTGGATGGCCCAGTGGAAACAGGAGAACGAAGATGAGCAGGCCGTACGCTCCGTGCTGGGCCGCCTGCTGTTCTCTCAGGACGATATCAAGAAGCCGGTCAAGGTGCTCTCCGGTGGTGAACAGGGCCGCATGCTGTTCGGCAAGCTGATGATGCAGCGCCCCAACATCCTGATCATGGATGAACCGACCAACCACCTGGACATGGAATCTATCGAATCCTTGAACCTGGCGCTGGAGATGTACAAGGGCACCCTGATCTTCGTCTCCCATGACCGTGAGTTCGTCTCCTCCCTGGCGACCCGCATCCTGGAGCTGACCGAGAACGGCATCCGCGATTTCGGCGGCACCTACGAGGATTACCTGCGTACCCAGGGCGTAGTGTAACCCCCCAGCCCGCACATCCCGTCAATGAAAACCGGCACCTGAGTGCCGGTTTTTTTATGCCTGTTGGCAAGGCTACCTGCCTTGGAATGCAGACCAGAAGAGCCAAGGGTTTGGCTCCCGCTGCTTATCTTCGGCCAGGCAGCTTATTTCAGTCAGAAGGGGCAGCACATCCCGCCCCTTCTGCCGCGTACAGATAAAAAACGGCCCCATCAAGGGGCCGTTCTCATATCGACTGGGATTGGTTCGACTTATTCGACCGTGGCTTCCACGTCGGTGAAGTACTCAATCTTGGCAGACTTGCGCAGCTCGTCGATGAGAGACTTGTAGCTCACCTGAGCCTTGCCCTGACCCAGCTGGCCTTGCAGCAGCTTGGCCATGCCGGACGGCTCCTTGGCGACGGTCACCTTGTCCAGGGCCACCACCACGCGGTCGCCATTGGCTTCGGTCACCAGCTCGACGCTCGGCTTGCCATCGACCGGATGAGGCATGCGGAAGGCCTGTGCCACTAGGTTCTGATCCAGATCCTGGGCGAAACGGGCGACGCCATCGTGGCTCTCCACCTTCAGACCCAGTGCAGTCAGCTCGGGCTGGATGTTCTCACCGGCCTTGAGCTTGTCCAGCAGACCCTGCGCCTTGCCACGGGCCACTTCACTGGCCTTGTCGTGCTTGATGGCGGCAATCACCTGCTCTTTCACCTCCGCCAGCGGCTTGGCCGCTTTCGGCTGGTGACCGGTGATGTGCATCACCAGCGCCTTGCCGTCAGCCAGTTCGATCACGTCGGAGTTGGTGTTGTCATCGCGCAGCTGCTCGGAGAAGGCCGCAGAGAGCGCCTTGGGATCATTGAGCGGTGCCGGGGCATCAGCCTGGCTGAAGTAACCGGTGGACTGCACCTTGAGGCCCATGGTCTCGGCGGTCAAGTCCAGCGAGTCCGGGTTCTCGAAGCTGCTGTCGGCCATCTTCTGCTGCTCGGCAAAGAACAGCTCCTTGGCCTTGTCGCTCTGCAGACGGCTGATGGTCTCTGCCTTCACATCGGCAAACGGCTTGGTCTGGGCAGGTTCAACCCCCAGCAGCTTGATGACGTGGAAGCCGAACGGGCTCTTGACGACGGCGGAGAGATCGCCGGCCTTGGCCAGGGCAAATGCCGCCTTCTCGAACGCCGGATCCATCACCCCTTTCTCGAACCAGTCCAGCTCGCCGCCCTTCTTGGCGGAGAAGGTATCGGAGGAGTCGGCCTTGGCCAGCGCGGCGAAGTCCTCGCCCGCCTTGGCTTTCGCCAGTACGGCTTCAGCCTTCTGCTCGGCGGCTTTCTCGTCCTTGCCAAACGGGATCAGGATATGAGCCACGTGGCGACGCTCGGCACGCTGGAACAGATCCTGGTGCTGATCGTAGTAGTCCTGGGCATCCTGTTCGCTCACCTTGACGTCTTTGCCAAGGGTGGCAGCGTCCAGCAGCAGATAGTCGACCTTGACCTGCTCGTCGTTCATGAAGCGGTTGCTGTTGGCCTTGTAGTACTGCTCCACCTCTTCATCGGAGACTTTTACGTCACCCAGATAAGCGGAGGCGGCCAGGCGCACCAGACGCAGATCGCGAGTCTGGTTGTAGAGCTTGTCCAGTTGCTCGGCTTCACCCTTGAGCGCAAATTCGGTGCCCAGCAGGGCGCCCATCAGTTGCTGACGCACCATGTCCTGGCGCAGGGAGTCACGGAACATCTCGGGGGTCATGCCGGCACGGCGGATCAGCTGCAGGTAGCGATCGTTGTTGAACTTGCCCTCTTCGGCAAACTCGGGCATGGCGACGATGGCCTGCTTGATCTGCTCATCGCTGACCCGCAGACCCAGTTCACGGGCCTTGCTGTCAAACAGGGCCTGATCGATCAGTCTGTCCAGTACGCCGCGGCGGAACTGTTTCATGTAATCGGGATTGGCGGCCAGCTGATTGAAGGACTCCCCCATTTGGGACTCCATGCGGGCGCGCTCGTTGCGGTAGGCATTTTCCAGTGCCGCGGCAGTGATATCCGTGCCGTTGACGGTGGCGGGGGCGGTACGGGCCGGACCGTTCAGATAGCTACCTACACCGGCCAAGGCAAAGGAGAGGATGATCAGGCCCAAGATAACCTTGGCCACCTTGCCCTGCGCCCCTTCGCGTAGTTTATCCAACATCATGTTTGTACTTATGCTCCCGAACTCGATGGGCGTAAATAATGAAAAGGCGCACCGATTGCGATGCGCCTTGGTCAATCAGTATGAGGGAGAGCCCTCTCACTTGTCTGGTCTGTGACCAAGGACGGTAGCCGATGTAGAATCAGCGCCCGGCTTAGTTGACCGCGTCTTTCAGGGCCTTACCGGCTTTGAAGGCAGGAACTTTACCAGCGGCGATTTCGATGGTCGCGCCAGTTTGCGGGTTACGGCCAGAACGGGCAGCACGTTCGCGCACGGCGAAAGTACCGAAACCAACCAGCGCAACCTGGTCACCCTCTTTCAGAGCTTCACCGACGGCGTCAATGAAAGCATCCAGCGCACGGCCAGCAGCGGCTTTGGAGATATCAGCACCGTCTGCAATCTTGTCAATCAGTTGAGATTTATTCACTCTTATATTCCCCTTTTATCGAACATCGCTGCGGCGCCGATTTCCCTGGCCACAACAAGTGGAGGTTTTATAGCAAGCCTCCTGATCAGTTGCAAGTGACAATCTGGCGCAAACCCGCGCCACATCACGCCTTGCGACTCATCATGAGTTCCCGATCGGTGGTCAAGGCTACTTCCGTTATCCGGAGCATGCAAGCCTTAACCACCGCCAGAATGCGCCAAATTTGCGGCGCATCAACATTTATACGACAGAAACGCGCTCAAACCCTTGCGGATTGTCCTGCAACGCCAGTTCCAGTACCTCGTCAATCCAGCGAACCGGATGAATTTCAAGGTCTTGTTTGACGTTGTCCGGGATCTCCTCGAGGTCCCGCTCGTTCTCTTTCGGGATCAGCACACGCTTGATGCCACCACGATGAGCCGCCAGCAGCTTCTCTTTGAGACCGCCGATGGGCAGCACTTCGCCGCGCAAGGTGATCTCCCCCGTCATGGCCACATCAGCACGAACCGGATTACCGGTCAAGCTGGAGACCAGGGCGGTACACATGGCGATACCGGCGCTAGGACCATCTTTGGGGGTGGCCCCTTCCGGTACGTGCACGTGGATGTCGCGCTTCTCGTAGAAGTCCGCATTGATGCGCAGCTTCTCGGCACGGGCCCGCACCACCGTCATGGCCGCCTGGATGGACTCCTGCATCACGTCACCGAGGGAGCCTGTATAGGTGAGCTTGCCCTTGCCCGGCATGTTGGTGGTCTCGATGGTGAGCAGATCGCCCCCCACTTCGGTCCACGCCAGACCACAGACCTGACCCACCTGGTTCTGGTCGGTCGCCTTGCCGTAGTCGAAACGCTGCACCCCGAGGAACTCCTTGAGGTTGGCCTGATTGACCTGAACATGCTTGATGCTCTTGTCCAGCAGGATGCGCTTGACCGCTTTGCGACAAATCTTGGAGATCTCGCGCTCCAGGCTACGCACCCCCGCCTCGCGGGTGTAGTAGCGGATCACCCCGACCAGGGCGGAATCCTCGATGGTGATCTCGGACTCTTTCAGGCCGTTGCGCTGGATCTGCTTGGAGACCAGGTGCTGCTTGGCGATGTTGAGCTTCTCGTCTTCGGTGTAACCGGACAGACGGATCACTTCCATCCGGTCCAGCAGTGGACCCGGGATGTTCATGGAGTTGGAGGTGGCCACGAACATCACGTCCGACAGGTCATAATCCACTTCCAGGTAGTGATCGTTGAAGCTGTTGTTCTGCTCGGGATCCAGCACTTCCAGCAGGGCGGAGGCGGGATCGCCTCGCATGTCCGAGCTCATCTTGTCGATCTCGTCGAGCAGGAACAGCGGGTTCTTCACGCCGACTTTGGCCATCTTCTGGATGAGCTTGCCGGGCATGGAGCCGATGTAGGTACGACGGTGACCGCGGATCTCCGCCTCGTCACGCACGCCGCCGAGCGCCATACGTACATATTTGCGACCGGTGGCCTTGGCGATGGACTGACCGAGCGAGGTCTTGCCCACACCGGGAGGCCCAACCAGGCAGAGGATGGGGCCCTTGAGCTTGTTCACCCGCGCCTGCACCGCCAGATACTCGAGGATGCGATCCTTGACCTTCTCCAGGCCATAGTGATCGGCATCCAGCACCTCTTGCGCCTTGCCCAGGTCTTTCTTGACCTTGGAGCGCGCCTTCCACGGCACCTGCACCATCCAGTCGACGTAGCTACGCACCACGGTGGCTTCCGCCGACATGGGGGACATCATCTTCAGCTTGGCAAGCTCGGCTTGCGCCTTCTCACGGGCATCTTCCGGCATGCCGGCCTCTTCAATCTTGCGATTGAGAGCCTCGAACTCATCCGGGCTGTCTTCCAGCTCACCCAGCTCTTTCTGGATGGCCTTCATCTGCTCGTTGAGATAGTACTCGCGCTGGCTCTTCTCCATCTGCTTCTTGACCCGGGAGCGGATGCGCTTCTCGACCTGCAGCAGGTCGATCTCCGACTCCATCATGGCCATCAGAAACTCGATGCGCTCGGACACGGAGGCGATTTCCAGCACCTTCTGCTTGTCTTCGAGCTTGAGCGGCATGTGGGCAGCCATGGTATCGGCCAGGCGCGCCGCGTCGTCGATCGCCGAAATCGAGGTGAGCACCTCGGGCGGGATCTTCTTGTTGAGCTTGATGTAACCTTCAAACTGACCTATGGCAGAACGTACCAGCACGTCCTGGTCCTTCTCGTCGATCGCCTTGGAGGCGATGTACTGCGCCTCGCCAACGAAGAAGTCCCGGTCGTCGATCATCCGCTCAAGACGGGCACGCTGGCCCCCTTCCACCAGCACCTTGACGGTGCCGTCGGGCAGCTTGAGCATCTGCAGAATATTGGCCACTGTCCCGACGGAGAAGATCTCCTCCACCGTCGGCTCATCGGTTGACGCATCCTTCTGGGCCACCAGCAGAACTTTCTTGTCCTGCTCCATGGCCGCTTCCAGACAGCGAATGGATTTTTCCCGCCCCACAAAGAGTGGAATGACCATGTGGGGATAAACCACCACGTCACGAAGAGGCAGGACGGGAATCTCGATGCGTTCTGAACGCTCTAGGTTCATATATGTCCTCTCGGCTTGTTATACCGTTGGCAAAGCGCTTGGCTGAGTATATGGGGGCGCTTAGATGAGATTCAATCGCCGAAACCGCAAAAAGCATGAAAGGGGCAAAAAGCCCCTTTCATTTGATTAAAAATCAGACATTTACTCTGATGCGGCGGCCTGGGTCTCGGGATTTTCGTAGATCATCAAGGGCGCGGAGTCCCCCTTGATCACGGTCTCGTCGATCACCACCTTGCTGACACCGTCCAGCGACGGCAGGTCATACATGGTATCCAGCAGCACGGCTTCCACGATGGAACGCAGACCGCGAGCGCCGGTTTTGCGCTCCATCGCCTTGCGGGCAATGGCGTTCAAGGCGTCGTCACGGAACTCCAGCTCCACCCCTTCCAGATCGAACAGCGCGGCATACTGCTTGGTCAGCGCGTTCTTCGGCTCTTTCAGGATCTGGATGAGGGCAGCCTCGTCCAGCTCGGTCAGGGTCGCGACCACCGGCAGACGACCGATGAACTCGGGGATCAGACCGTATTTGATCAGATCTTCCGGCTCCACCTTGGCAAAGCTCTCGCTCAGGGTCGCCTTGGCGCTCTTGGACTTGACCTCGGCACCAAAGCCGATGCCGGTGCCCTTGACGGAGCGCTGCTCGATCACCTTGTCCAGGCCGGCGAAGGCGCCACCACAGATGAACAGGATCTTGGAGGTATCGACCTGCAAGAACTCCTGCTGCGGGTGCTTGCGACCACCTTGCGGCGGCACGGAAGCGATGGTCCCTTCGATCAGCTTGAGCAGGGCCTGCTGCACCCCTTCCCCGGAGACATCGCGGGTGATGGAGGGGTTGTCCGACTTGCGGGAGATCTTGTCGATCTCGTCGATGTAGACGATGCCACGCTGGGCCTTCTCCACGTCGTAGTCGCACTTTTGCAGCAGCTTCTGGATGATGTTCTCCACGTCCTCGCCCACGTAACCGGCTTCGGTCAGGGTGGTGGCATCGGCCATGGTGAACGGCACATCCAGCAGACGGGCCAGGGTTTCGGCCAGCAGGGTCTTGCCGCTGCCGGTCGGACCGATCAGCAGGATGTTGGATTTGCCCAGCTCCACACCACCGGACTCGCTGCCGCTGCGCAGCCGCTTGTAGTGGTTGTAGACGGCCACCGCCAGCACCTTCTTGGCGTACTCCTGCCCGATCACATAGTCATCCAGATGAGCGCGGATTTCATGAGGGGTCGGCAGCTCGCTACCATCGCGCTTGGGCGAGATCTCGCGGATCTCCTCGCGGATGATGTCGTTGCACAGCTCGACGCACTCATCACATATGTAGACGGAAGGGCCAGCGATCAGCTTGCGCACTTCATGCTGGCTTTTGCCGCAAAAAGAGCAGTAGAGCAGCTTATCACCCTCACCCTTGCGTTTTTCTGTCATTCAGCAACCTCGTTTTATCAATAGAGGATGGATTGTCCTGTTGAGTTTACAACAGTCCGGAACACCCTGCCCATGCCTGATCTGCCGATTGAGGGCATCACCAAATCAGATGATGTCCTCAATGATGGTACGGGCTAGCTCGTGGCTCAGCCGCGGCGGCTCAGGACACCATCAACCAGACCATAGGCCACGGCCTGCTCGGCGGACATGAAGTTGTCACGGTCGGTGTCACGCTCGATGGTGGCCATGTCCTGTCCGGTATGGAAGGCAAGACGCTCGTTCAGGGTATTCTTGATCTTCAGGATCTCCTGGGCGTGGATCTGGATATCAGATGCCTGGCCCTGGAAACCGCCAAGCGGCTGGTGGATCATCACCCGGGCATTGGGCAGGCAGAAACGCTTGCCCTTGGCACCACCGGCCAGCAGGAAGGCGCCCATGGAGCAGGCCTGCCCCATGCACACAGTGCTGACGTCCGGCTTGATGAACTGCATGGTGTCATAAATGGACATACCGGCCGTGACGGCCCCACCCGGAGAGTTGATGTAGATGCTGATGTCCTGATCCGGATTTTCGGACTCCAGGAACAGCAGCTGAGCCACCACCAGATTCGCCATGTGATCTTCAACCTGACCGGTCAGGAAGATCACCCGCTCCTTCAGCAGACGAGAATAGATGTCGTAGGAACGCTCCCCTTTCGCGGTTTGCTCTACCACCATCGGGATGAGCGCATTGCGTGGGGATTCAGTCACATCGTTATAGTTCTTGTACATAAGGCATTGTCCCTAAAATAAAATGGCCCGAGTGGAGATCACACGAGCCATTATACTTAACAGTCTTGACCTTAAGTCAAATGTTCTTAGGCAGCGGCACCGGACTTGTTGATCACTTCGTCAAATGCAACTTCTTTCTCGGTCACCTGGGCCTTGGAGAGGATCAGGTCGATGGCTTGATCTTCTACCGCCAGGTTGCGAACGCCGTTCAGCATCTGCTCGTTCTTCTGGTAGTACTCGATCACTTCCTTCGGATCTTCGTAGGCAGTGGCCATGGATTCGATGATGCTGTTGACGCGGGCGTCGTCAGCCTTGATCTCGTTGGTACGGATCACGTCACCCAGCAGCAGACCAACGCGTACGCGACGCTCGGCCTGGGCCTGGAACAGCTCGGCCGGCAGTTCAGGTGCGTTGCCGCCCTGGAAGCCGCCGAAACGCTGCAGTGCCTGCTGACGCAGGGCATCGATTTCCTGAGCAACGGCAGCCTTCGGCAGATCGATCTGGTTGGCTTCAACCAGGCCGTTCAGCACCTGCTCTTTCACGCTGTTTTTCAGGGCTTGAGCCAGTTCACGCTCCATGTTCTTGCGCACTTCGGCTTTCAGCTCTTCAACGCTGCCGCTCTCGATGCCGAAACGCTTGACGAACTCTTCGGTCAGCTCAGGCAGGATCTGCTCTTCCACCTTGTTCAGCTTGGAAGCGAACTTGGCAGCTTTGCCTTTCAGGTTTTCAGCGTGGTAGTCAGCCGGGAAGGTCACGTCGATGGTGAACTCGTCGCCTGCTTTCTTGCCCATGATGGCGTCTTCGAAGCCAGGGATCATGCGACCGGCACCCAGTACCAGGTTGAAGCCTTCGGCCTTGCCGCCGTCGAACTCTTCACCGTCGATGGAACCGACGAAGTCCATGGTCACACGCATGCCATCGGCAGCGGCGGCGTCCACTTCACTCCAGGTAGCGTGCTGCTTGCGCAGGGTGTCGATCATGTTGGCCAGATCTTCATCCTTCACGGTAGCAACCGGCTTCTCGACCTTGATGGTCTCCAGACCGGCAACTTCGAACTCCGGATACACTTCGAAAGTGGCGGTGAATTCGAAATCCTGACCCTCTTTGATCTCTTTCGGATCCATGGTCGGGGCACCGGCCGGGCTCAGTTTGTTGTCGATGATGGCCTTGATGAAGTTGCTCTGCATCATTTCGTCAGCAACGCGAGCATGAGCCATGGCGCCGAACATTTTCTTGATGATGGCAACCGGAGCCTTGCCAGGACGGAAACCGTCGATGCGACGGGTTTTGGCCAGGCCGTTCAATTCTTTGCGCACGGCGGCGTCAACGGTAGCGGCCGGTACGGTGATGGTAAGACGGCGTTCCAGACCCTGGGTTGTCTCTACAGAAACTTGCATTCTTCTACCTCGTTCAACTCAGCACTGCGTGCTGACCCTTTATTGCCCCTGGGCAAAGCCCGGAGTCTTCCTGTTTATAAAGACAACGACTGTCTTTGTGATGAGAAAATATGACGCGACATTATAGCGGCGCACTTTGATCGAGTCGAGCCACACGTCCCCAAACCGGGCTGGCAATGGCACAATTCGCGCAAAACTGCCCCTTATATGGGGAAAACCGAGCCCGACTTCAAGGATGCAGACTGCAAGAATTTGCACTTGCTCACCTTTTTTCGTGTAAGAGTCTACTTTTTCAGCTCATCAGCCGGCAGACCGGCCGCGGCGTGCAGGCTGCGACCCAAATTGTCCGCCCCGCCCCTTCAACCATTGCGTCCATGACCATCGCTCGTTATGGTGGCAGCCATCTTGATAAGTCTGGAGTCACCGACATGGCCTTTTTCCGCTTCTTGTTCAATCTGCTCTGGTTCGTACTGGGAGGCGTCTTCATGGGGCTGGCCTGGTGGCTGGCCGGACTGCTCTGTTTCATCTCCCTCATCGGCATCCCCTGGGGACGCGCCTGCTTCGTCATCGGCACCTTCACCTTCTTCCCGTTCGGCAAGCAGGCAGTCAACCGCAAGACCATGACGGGGCTGAGCGACATGGGCACCGGCACCATGGGGCTGATTGGCAACATCATCTGGTTCGTGCTGATCGGGATCTGGCTGGCCATCGGCCACATCGCCTCGGCGCTGGCCTGCTTCGTCACCATCGTTGGCATCCCGTTCGGCATTCAGCACCTCAAGCTGGCGCTCATCAGCCTAGCCCCCATCGGCCAGATGATCGTCACCAATCAGGAAGCCGAATCCGGTCGCTATATTCGTTAAGGGCGATGCCGCCGACCGCAAAAAAGGGCAGACTAGGGTCTGCCCTTTTTCATTGCCATCTTTGAGGTACCCCATGCTGCCCAGCCACTTCTTCGCCAATCTCGCCCGCATGAAGCTCATCTACCGCTGGCCGCTGATGCGCAACATCCAGCCCGAGAACATCGCCGAGCACAGCCTGCAGGTGGCCATGGTGGCCCACGCCCTCGGCCTCATCAAAAACCGGCTCTTTGGCGGCAGTGTGGATGCCGATCGCGCCGCCGTGATGGCCCTTTATCACGACAGCAGCGAGGTGCTGACCGGCGATCTGCCCACCCCGGTCAAGTACTTCAATCCCGAGATTGCCCGCGAATACAAGAAGATTGAGTTGGCGGCCGAGCAGCGCCTGCTGGGCATGTTGCCGCCTGAGCTGGTCGAGGATTTTCGCCCGCTGCTGGACTCAGGTGCCCAGGACGGCGAGCTGGCCAGGTTGGTGAAGGATGCCGACACCCTCTGCGCCTATACCAAGTGCCTGGAGGAGATCAACGCCGGCAACCGGGAGTTCGAGCCGGCGCGCAAGCGCCTCGAGCAGATGCTGGCCGCCCGGATGAGCGACGAGATGCGCTACTTCATCGACATCTTCGTGGCCAGCTTCTCCCTGCCGCTGGATGAACTCAACGCCCACTGAGCCAGCCAGCTCCCCTCAAAACAGCAGGACCCGCCGGTTTGCGCCGGTGGGTCCTTCGTTTTTCTCAGCAGACAAGATGCCGCGTATCAGTGCCCCAGCTCGCGGGACGGCACCAGCCCGCTCGCCCGCCAGGCGGGGTAAAGGGTCGCCACCAAGCTCATCAGGATGGCGGCGCCGGTCACGATGAGCAAGTCTTGCATGTGCAGCTCGGTCGGCAGAAAGTCGATGAAGTAGATGTCCGGATTGAGGAAACGGTGGCCGATCACCCCTTCGATGGCGCTCAGGATCTGGGTCAGCTTGCTGGAGAGCAGGCCGCCCAGCAAGGCGCCGAGTAGAGCCCCTGCCACCCCGTTCACCATCCCCTGAATGACGAAGGTGAGCCGGATCTGGCCCGGGCTCGCCCCCATGGTCTTCAAGATGGCGATCTCGCTGCGCTTCTCGTTCACCGCCATCACCAGGGTGGAGACGATGTTGAAACAGGCCACCGCCACCACCATCAGCATCACCACGTACATCACGGTGCGCACCATCTGGATGTCCTGATAGAGATAGCCCTGGCGGCTCATCCAGCTGCTGATGTAGACGTAGTGCGGAAACTTCTGGGCGGCCGCCACCGTGATGGACTGCGCCTTGAGCACGTCGTTCACCTTGAGACTGAAGCCCTCCACCGCGCTACCCATGCCGGTGATGGCCTGGGCATCGGCCAGATGCATGAAACCGAGCACCCCATCGAGCTGGCCGCCGATCTCGAGCAGCCCCACCACCTTGAGGGTCTCCCGCTTCGGGTTCTTGATGCCGGTGGCATCGCCCCCCTGAGGCAGCAGCAGGGTGACGGTATCCCCTATCTTGACCCCCAGCTTGTCGGCGATGGTCTTGCCGAGAATAAGGCCGTGCTCGCCGGCTTGCAGCTCGCGCAGGCCGCGCCCCGTCATGTAGTTGCCCGCATCGGAGAGATTAGCCTCGAGCTCCGGCAGCACGGCGCGCACTTGCAACCCCTTGAGGGCGCTGCCGTGCTCCAGCAGGCCGTCGAGCCGGATCACCGGGGCGGCAGCCTCCACCCCGGGCTGGGCCAGCAGGTAATCCCGCAGTTTGGGCCAGTTGGGGAGCGGCGCCTCCATCCCCATCAGCTCGCCGTGGGGCACCACGGAGAGCACCCGGTTTTTGAGCTCCCGCTCAAAGCCGTTCATGGCGGAAAGCCCCAGGATCAGCGCCATCACCCCGAGGGCGATGCCGATGAGGGAGGAGGCGGAGATAAAGGCGATGAAGCCGTTTCGACGGCGGGAGCGGCTGTAACGCAGGCCCAGAAACAGGGGCAGCGGTTTGAACATCAGGCGACCTCCGCCATCACGCCGCTCACCAGGGTCACCCGGCGATGGAGCTTGGCCGCCAGGCTCAAGTCGTGGGTCACCACCACGAACGCGGTGCCGAGCTCACGGTTGAGTTCGCAGAGCAGCTCATAGACGGCGGTGGCGCTGGCGTGATCCAGGTTGCCGGTGGGCTCGTCCGCCAGCACCAGGCTGGGTTCGTTGACCAGGGCGCGGGCGATGGCCACCCGCTGGCGCTCACCACCGGAGAGCTCGGATGGTCTGTGGTTGAGACGATGGGAGAGCCCCACCCGCCCCAGCATCTTGCTCGCCTTCTCGGTGGCGCTCGCCACCGACTCGCCGGCGATCAGCAGCGGCATGGCGGCATTTTCCAGCGCACTGAATTCGGAGAGCAGGTGGTGGAACTGGTAGACAAACCCCAGCTCCTGGTTGCGAAACTTCGCCTGGGTGCGGCTGTCCCAGCGATGGATGTCCTGCCCCTTGAACAGCACGGCGCCGCTGGAGGGGTTGTCGAGCGCCCCCATCAGGTGCAGCAGGGTGGTCTTGCCGGAGCCCGAACTGCCCACCACCGCCAGCATCTCGCCGGGCGCCACGCTAAGATCGATGCCCTTGAGTACCTGGGTCTCCAGATCGCCCTCTTTGTAGACATGATTGAGGGCCTGACAGCGCAGCAGCGGCTCGCAGGAGACGGATTGATTCATAAAGGGGGCTCCACTTGCACCAGTAACAACAGAAGATGAATTATTCATAGCGCAGCGCCTCCGCCGGTTTGACCCGGGCCGCGCGGGCCGCCGGGTAGAGGGTGGCGCTGAAGCTGAGCAGCACGGCGCCCAGCAAAATGGTCACGACCTGGGCGGGTTCGACGATGACCGGCAGACCCGAGCCGCCGGCCGTCATGTAGAGGTTGAGCCCCACCGCATTGAGCAGGGGGTTGAGCCCCATGGAGAGTGCCAGCCCCGCCAGCCCCCCGAACAGGGCGCCGATGACGCCGCTGGAGGCCCCCAGCACCATGAAGATCTTGACGATGCCAGACTCGCTCATGCCCATGGTTCGCAGGATGGCGACCTCCCCTTCCTTGTCGGTCACCACCATCACCAGGGCGGAGAGGATGTTGAAGGTGGCGACCGCGATGATCAGCACCAGCATCAGCCCCATCATCCGCTTCTCCATGGCCACGGCCTGGAACAGCTCGCCGCGCTCGCGGCGCCAGTCCTGCCACTCCAGCCCGTCCGGCAGCGCCGTCTTCACCACCTCGTCGGCAGAGAAGGGATCATCCAGCCAGAGGCGAATGCCGCCTACCTTGTCCGCAGGCAGGCGCAGCAGACGCTGGGCATCCCCCAGCGCAATCAGGGCGACCTGGCTGTCCACGTCGGCGCCGACCCCGAAGATGCCGGAGACGGTGAAGAGGCGCTGGGCCGGCACCCGGCCAAACGGGGTGAAACGGGTGCCTTCGGTCAGGATCAGACGGACCTGGTCGCCCATGGAGACCTTGAGACGATTGGCCACCCCCTGCCCCAGCACTATGTGGTATTCACCGGCTTGCAGGCTGTCCAGACGCCCCATCTGCATCTGGGCGTGCAGGATGTCATCCTTGGGCCACTGGGCGGGATCGATCCCCTGCACGCTCACGCCGGTGAGCTGACCGGGGCTTTGCAACATGCCTTCGCTGTCGAGCATGGGGGCATGGGCGATCACGTGGGGCAACTTGGCCAAGTCCGGCAGCCCCTGCGGCGCGGCGTCGATGCGCCCCGCCGGGCTGGTCACCACCACATGGGGGATCACCCCGAGGATGCGCCCCTTGAGCTGCCCTTCAAAACCGTTCATCACCGAGATGACCACCATCAGGGCCGCGACCCCGATGGCAATGCCGAAAGTGGAAAACAGGGAGATAAATGACACGAAGCGATTGCTGCGTCGCGAGCCTGCGTAACGCAGGCCGATGGCCAGCGACAGTGGCTGAAAAAGTCCAGTCTTCAAGGATATCTACGTTGCCAACAAAATAAGATACCGGATAATAAAGGGAAACCGTCTATGACAACAAGGGATAGCCTCCATGCAGGAACAGTTCTTCAGTGTCACCCATGCCACGCCGGTCAATGTGATCCCCATGCCCGGCGATTTTCACCTGCCCTCGCTGGAGGCACTGGAAGCCGAGCTGCCCGAACCCTTTCGCATCGCCTCCTCCATCACCTCCATCGACATGGTGACCAGTCGCCTGCTCCGCAACCAGAGTGAGTCGATGCACGATCTGGTGGAGATCATCAACCAGCAGTCGCGCAAGATCGACATGATCATGGGCTATGTGCTGTCGGTGCAGGATCACCCGGAGCACCGCTTCCACACCCTGCGCTTTGGCGCCGGCCAGCTCACCTATCTGCACCCGCGCCAGGGCCACGGCGAGGCACCGCGCCTGCACCAGATAGTGCGGCTCAAGATCTTTCTGCGCGAAGAGGCCTCCGCCATCTACTGCTACGGCCAGGTCAAGCAGCTGGAACCGAGCGAGCACGGCACCCAGGTGGTGCTCGACTATGTGCGGATCCGCGAGGATGACCGCGAACTGCTGGTACGCGCCAGCCTGCATATCCAGTCCAAACAACTCAAACTTCGTGCGCAAGACCGTCAACGTTAAAAGAATCGAATGATGCCAATGAAGCTCCCCGCCTTGCCCGCCAAGGCGGGCCAAAAGTTAACGCTCGGCCAGCTGACAGGCAGCAGCCTCTCGCTGATGGCCGCCCGCCTCACCGAGGAGGCTCATCGCCCCGTCCTGCTGGTGACCGCCGATACCCCGAGTGCCCTGCGCCTCGAACAGGAACTGCAATACCTCTTGGCCGACAAGGGCTGCCCGGTGCTGCTGTTCCCGGATTGGGAGACCCTGCCCTACGACACCTTCTCCCCCCATCAGGACATCATCTCCCAGCGGCTCGAGACCCTCTACAAGCTGCCGCAGATGAGCAGCGGCGTGCTGATCGTGCCCATCTCCACCCTGATGCTGCGCACGGCGCCCCGGGTCTATCTCGACAAATACAGCCTGATGGTGAAGAGCGGCCAGCGCCTCAACCTGCAGCAGCTGCGCGCACGCCTGGCCGAGGCGGGTTACGTGGCGGTGGAGCAGGTGCTGGAGCACGGCGAATTTGCCGCCCGCGGCTCCCTGCTCGATCTCTTCCCCATGGGCAGCAGCAGCCCCTATCGCATCGATTTTTTCGACGACGAGGTGGACTCCATCCGCCCGTTCGACCCCGAGACCCAGCGCTCCAGCGAGCCGGTCAAGAGCGTCAGCCTGTTGCCGGCCCGGGAGTTTCCCACCGATGAAGCGGCCATCGAGCTGTTTCGCGGCCAGTATCGCGAACAGTTCGAGATCTCCCGCGCCGAGGGCTCCATCTATCAGGAGGTGAGCAAGGGACGCTGGCCGGCAGGCATCGAGTACTATCTGCCGCTCTTCTTCCAGCAGACCGCCAGCCTGTTTGATCACCTGCCGGACAACACCCTGCTGCTGACCGTGGGGGAGATCTACCCCGCCGCCCAGCGCTTCTGGAACGACATCGGCCAGCGCTACGAAGACAGGCGCTGGGACAATACCCGTCCCCTGCTGCCACCCCAGCAGATCTACCTGCCGGTGGAGCAGCTCTTTGCGGCGCTCGGCCAGTACGGCGCCGTGCGGCTGCAGGAGGCCCCCACCGCCGGTGATGCCGGCCAGCACGACCTGCCTCTCTCGGCGCTACCGGACCTTCAGCTCGATCACAGCAAGGAGCAGCCGCTGCTGGCCCTCAGCCAGTTCCTGCAAGGTTTTACCGGCCGCACCCTGTTTGCGGTGGAGTCCGAAGGTCGGCGCGAGGTGCTGGGGGATCTGCTGGCGCGCATCGCGCTGCAACCCAAGGAGTTCGCCTCGCTGGATGCCTTCATCACCAGCAAGGCCCGCCATGGCTTGTTGGTGGCACCGCTCGAGCGCGGTTTCTTGCTGCGAGAGCCGGGGCAAGAGGAGCTGGCGCTCATCACCGAGACCGAACTGCTGGGCGGCAAGATCCGCAGCAAACGGCAACGGGAGAAGAACAAGAACTTAAGCTCGGATGCGGTGATCCGAAACCTGGGCGAGCTGACCCAGGGTCAGCCGGTGGTGCATCTGGATCACGGGGTCGGTCGCTATCTGGGGCTGGAGACCATAGACGCCGGCGGCCTGCCCACCGAGTTTCTGACCCTGGAATACGCCGGTGGCGACAAGCTGTTCGTGCCGGTCACCAGCTTGCATCTCATCAGCCGCTACACAGGTTCCGACAATCCGCCCAGCCACAAGCTCGGCGGCGAGGCCTGGGTCAAGGCGCGGCGCAAGGCGGCCGAGAAGGTGCGCGACGTGGCGGCCGAGCTGCTCGATGTCTACGCCCACCGCGCGGCCCGCGCCGGCTTTGCCTTCAAGCACGACCGCGAGGCCTATCGCCAGTTTGCCGCCGGTTTCCCGTTTGAGGAGACCGAGGATCAGCTCAATGCCATCAATGCTGTGCTCGGCGACATGTGCCAGGCCAAGAGCATGGATCGGCTGGTGTGCGGCGACGTGGGCTTTGGCAAGACCGAGGTGGCGATGCGGGCGGCCTTTGTGGCCGTGCACGGCGGCAAACAGGTGGCCGTGCTGGTGCCCACCACCCTGCTCGCCCAGCAGCACTATGACAACTTCCGCGACCGCTTCGCCAACTGGCCGGTGCGGGTCGAGGTGCTGAGCCGCTTCCGCTCCGCCAAGGAGCAGAGCGCGGTGATGAAGGAGATGGCCGAGGGCAAGGTGGACATCATCATCGGCACCCACAAGCTGCTGGGCGCCGAGCTCACCTTCAAGGATCTCGGCCTGCTCATCGTCGACGAGGAGCATCGCTTCGGGGTGCGCCAGAAGGAGAAGATCAAGGCGCTGCGCGCCGACGTGGATATCCTCACCCTCACCGCGACCCCCATTCCGCGTACCCTCAACATGGCGATGTCCGGCATGCGGGATCTCTCCATCATCGCCACCCCGCCCGCCAAGCGCCTGGCCATCAAGACCTTCGTGCGCCAGCATGAGCCGGCGGTGGTGCGCGAGGCGGTGCTGCGGGAGCTGAAGCGTGGCGGTCAGGTCTACTACCTGCACAACGACGTGGAGAGCATCGAGAAGTGTGCGGCGGATCTTGCCGAGCTGGTGCCGGAGGCGCGCATCGGCATCGCCCACGGCCAGATGCGTGAGCGCGAGCTCGAGCGGGTGATGTCGGACTTCTACCACCAGCGTTTCAACCTGCTGGTCTGCACCACCATCATCGAGACCGGCATCGACGTGCCGAGCGCCAACACCATCATCATGGACCGGGCGGATCATCTGGGCCTGGCCCAGCTGCACCAGCTGCGGGGCCGGGTCGGCCGCTCCCACCACCAGGCCTATGCCTATCTGCTCACCCCCCATCCCAAGCTGATGACCAAGGACGCGGCCAAGCGGCTGGAGGCCATCGCGTCGCTGGAAGATCTCGGCGCCGGCTTTGCGCTGGCCACCCACGATCTGGAGATCCGCGGCGCCGGCGAACTGCTTGGCGACGATCAGAGCGGCCAGATCGAATCGGTGGGCTTCACCCTCTACATGGAGATGCTGGAGCAGGCGGTGGAGGCGCTCAAACATGGCAAGGAGCCGTCGCTCGAACAGCTCATGAGTCAGCACACCGAGGTGGAGCTGCGCCTGCCGGCCTTGCTCCCGGACGACTACATCCCGGACGTCAACATGCGCCTCTCCATGTACAAACGGATCGCCAGTGCGGCGGACGAGCAGGAGCTGCGCGAACTCAAAGTGGAGCTGATCGACCGCTTCGGCCTGCTGCCGGAACCGACCAAGACCCTGATGGAGCTGGCCGCCTTCCGCCAGCGCGCCACGGCGCTGGGCATTCGCCGGGTGGAGATGAGCGAGCGCGGCGGCTATCTGGACTTCACCCAGGACACCAAGGTCAGCCCTGCCTATCTGGTCAAGCTGCTCTCCGAGCAGCCGCGCATCTACAAGATGGACGGGCCGACCCGGCTGCGCTTCCAGGTGCCGACCCAGGAGCGGGCCATGCGCCTCAAGCTGGTGGACGGTCTGCTGGCGGATCTCGCCAGCCACGCCAGCCCCTGAGGTGGTGGTGATTGAGCGGCTAGCCGCTCACCCAAATAAAACGGGAGCCATATTGGCTCCCGTTTTTTATCCCGTGACGCTGGCCGTCAAGACTGCTCGGCCGGGTTCTCGTGCGCGGAGAACTCCCGCATGAAGGCCTCGGCACGCTCCACCATCTTGGTGGAGCCCACGAAATAGGGGGTGCGCTGGTGCAGTGCGGTGGGCTGGATATCCATGATGCGGTTGAAGCCGTCGGAGGCTCTACCACCCGCCTGCTCCACCAGAAACGCCATGGGGTTGCACTCATAGAGCAGGCGCAGCTTGCCGTTCGGCGAGTTGGTGCCGGACGGATAGATGTAGATGCCACCCTTGAGCAGGTTGCGGTGAAAATCGGAGACCAGAGAACCGATATAGCGGGAGGTGTAAGGACGGTGGGTCGCCTCGTCCCGCTCCTGGCAATATTTGAGGTACTTCTTCACCCCGTCCGGGAACTTGATGTAGTTGCCCTCGTTGATGGAGTAGATCTTGCCCTCCTCCGGAATGCGGATGTTCTCGTGGGAGAGGCAGAAGCAGCCAATGGAGGGGTCGTAGGTAAAGCCGTTGACGCCAAAACCAGTGGTGTAGACCAGCATGGTGGAGGAGCCATAGACCACGTAACCGGCGGCAACCTGACGGTTGCCCGGCTGCAGGAAGTCTTCCAGGGTGACGCCGGCACCCGGCTTGCTGACCCGGCGATAGATGGAGAAGATGGTCCCGACGGAGACGTTGACGTCGATGTTGGAGGAGCCGTCGAGGGGATCTATCAGCACCACGTACTTGGAGTGGCGGGAGAGCTCGGAATCGAAGGAGACGAAATCCTCTTCTTCTTCGGAGGCCATGCCACACACCTCGCCACGGGCTTCGAGCGCCGCCTTGAAGCGCTCGTTGGCGTAGACGTCCAGCTTCTGCTGCACCTCGCCCTGCACGTTTTCAGCACCCATGGAGCCGATGATGTCCGCCAGCCCCGCCTTGTTGATCTCCCGGTTCACCACCTTGGCAGCCAGGCGAATGGAGCTGAGCAGAGAGGTCAGCTCGCCGGTCGCAGTGGGATAATCCGCCTGCTTTTTGACGATGAACTCGCCCATGGTGATCATGTTTCGCATTATGGTTCCTTTAAGATCGTTTCCGTTGGCATTGAAAACGTTTGCAAGCATCAGCAAAAAAAGTGCCGATCCTCGGCAGCGTTGTTTTGTAACCTAATGTAACGTCTGTTTTTTGTTTTTGCAGCGAATTAAGCCGCTTGATAAATGCACATTCCCGCCATTTTTTCTGCCCGACGCTCGCCATAAACTGGTTTCAATCGGTAACTTTTCGAATGTTAATTCGTGGCAAAAAATCACGAAGATGTTGCCATGAAGTCGCCAAGATCCCCGCTCTGCCCCCTATCTGGGGCGCATGCCAAAGGAGACCGGTCTGCCTCTTGAGATCTCGCCATCAATCCCGCACACTGGCCAGGCTTTGGAAGCAAAAAAACATAAGGATATTCAATGAAAAGGACTCTCATTGCCGGCACGGTGGCCGCGCTGTTCGCATTCCCCGTCCTGGCGGCCCAGGTACCGGCCGGTACCAAGCTGTTACCCGCAGAACAGCAAACCTTCATCCGCAACATAGGTACCGAACCCGCCTCCATCGATCCCCAAATGGTGGAAGAGAGCGCGGGCAGCGAAATCGTCAACGATCTGTTCGAGGGGCTCTACACCCTGGACGGGGACGGCAAGCTGCAACCTGCCGGCGCCCTGGGTTACCAGCTCGATCCCACCGGCACCGTCTACACCTTCAAGCTCAGACCCGATGCCAAGTGGTCCAACGGCGAGCCGGTGACGGCAGCCGATTACGTCTATGGCTGGCAGCGGGCGGCGGATCCCAAGAACGCCTCCAACTATGCCTGGTTCATCGAGCTGACCGGCGTCACCAATGCCGCTGAGGTCATCCAGGGCAAGCAGAGCCCGGATACGCTGGGCATCAAGGCGCTCGATGACCATACCCTGCAGATCACCTTGAAAAACCCGGTCCCCTTCTTCCTGAAGACCCTCTCCCACTACACCACCTTCCCGGCGCCGAAGGCGACCATCGAGAAGTTCGGTCATGAGTGGGTCAAGCCGGGCAACATCGTCTCCAACGGCGCCTTCGTGCTCAAGGAGTGGACCCCCAACGAACGCCTCATCGCCGAGCGCAACCCCCATTACTGGGACAACAAGAATACGGTGCTGAACAAGGTGTTCTATCTGGAGATAGTCTCCGACACTGCCGCCTACAACCGCTACCGCGCCGGCGAGCTGCACTACACCAGCTACCCGCTCGAGCAGTACAAGCAGCTCAAGCAGCAGAGCCCGCAGGAGCTGGTGAGCGTGCCGACCCTGGCCACCTACTACTACGTGTTCAACACCCAGCGCAAACCGTTCGATGACCCCAAGGTGCGCAAGGCGCTGTCGCTTGCCATAGACCGGGACACCATCACCGAGAAGATCCTGGGACAGGGTCAGATCTCCGCCTTCAGCCTGACCCCGCCCATCGTCGACGGCTTCGAGCTCAAGCGACCGGCCAGCGAGCTGATGAGCAAGGAGGAGCGGATCAAGCAGGCCAAGGCGCTGCTCGGCGAGGCGGGCTACGGCCCGGACAAACCGCTGACGGTGGACATCCTCTACAACACCAACGAGGGGCACAAGAAGATAGCGCTGGCCATCTCCTCCATGTGGAAGCACAACCTGGGTGTCCAGGCCAAGCTCAACAACATGGAGTGGAAAACCATGGTCTCGGCCCTCAATGAAGGGGATTTCGGGGTCAGCCGCTACTCCTGGAACGGGGACTACAACGATGCGTCCACCTTCCTCGATATCCTGACCTCCAGCAGCAGCGCCAACAGCGGCAAGTGGTTCAACAAGGAGTACGACGCCCTGCTGAGCAAGGCCCACGACTCGCAGGATGGCGCCGAGCGCAACCGCCTCTATCAACAGGCGGAAGCGGTGATCGAGGCCGACGCCCCCATCGCGCCTGTCTACTTCTACGTCAAGTCCCGCCTGCTCAAGCCCAACATCAAGGGCTACCCCTACCAGAATCCGCAGGATCTGGTCTACTCGAAGGACCTCTACCTCACCGCGCAGTGAGGCTAGCTATCCCGCATAAAAAAGACCGCCATTCGGCGGTCTTTTTTTCAATCCTCCCGGCAGGTGGCCAGCGCCACCCTGCGCCGGCGCAGCACCACAGGTTGCACCAGCAGCTGGGCCAGCAAGACCCCAAACAGGGTCATGCCGCCGCCGATCAGGTGATAGCTGGTCAATCTCTCGCCGAGCCAGCTGATGGCCAGGCCCGCTGTCATCACCGGCAACAGGTTCATGAAGATGGCGGTGCGGCTTGCCCCCAGCAGGGCGATGCCCTGCATCCAGAGCCAGGGCGACAGAGCCGAGGTCGGGATCCCCGCGTAGAGGATCAGCCAGAGCGCCCGCCCGTCCGGCCAGTGCCCGTCCACTAGCAGATAAAACGGGGTGAGAAACAGCAGGCTGCAGAGCACCTGGCCGTAGAGCATGGACCAGTTGTCGAGCCCCAGATCCCACTTCTTGAGCAGCACGCTGTAGAGCGCATAGGTGCCCGCCGACAGCAGCATGTAGACGGAGCCGATGTGGATGCCCTGAGTAAAGAGGCGAGCGGGATCCCCCTGCCCCAGCAAAATGGCCAGTCCCAGAATGGAGATGACGCCGCCTAGCAGCGCCCCCCAGGTGGGACGCTCCCGCAGCAACCAGATGCTGAGCAGCACAGTCATCAACGGCGTCAGCCCCATCATCAGGCCGATCTCGGTGGCCCCCAGGGTCTGCGCCGCGTAGTAGCCGAAGGTCTGGTTGAGCACCATGCCGAGCAGGGCCAGCGCCGCCAGCTGATAGAAGCCGGCCCGCAGTTTGGCTCGCTCGCGCCAGGCCCGATGGGCCAGAAACGGGGTCAACACGATGGCGGCCACCATCCAGCGTGACCAGGCCAGGGCCGCCGGCGAGAGCACCCCCACCGCCAATTTGCTGACGATGGCGTTGCCGGCCCAGATGGCCATGCAGGAGAAGGGAAACAAGAAGGCAAGGGGCATCGCTATATCCAGAAAAAGCCAGCGGGTATTTCAGGCGGGAGTATAGGGAGGCCGGCAGGATTAGCAAGCATCAGGCCGTCCGGGGTGGATTGCCTGACAAAAAGGGGAACCGAACAGCGCCAAAGAGGTCGGAATGGCCCCAAAAACAATCATGCCCGCACGGTGGCGGGCATGACGCGGATCAGCGAGGTGACGAAGCAATCACGCCGCATCCATGTGCAGTCTCGAGATCAACGCGTTGACCTCGACCACGGTCTGGCGGTGGGGAATGTCCGCCGACGTGGGCATCATCAGCAAGCCGGACTGGAAGTCGAAGCGTCCTCTGCCGTGGATGTAAATCCGCCCCTTGAAGAAGGTTTTGACATGTTTTGCCACCATCAGTGGCAGGTACTTCTTGAATACTCTCATCGTTTGCAACCTCTTGCAGTTGTATCCGTATGACAGCAGCTTCTGCGAAATAATTCCGTCAAATCTGTATAAAAATCCGGAAAAATCGCAACTCTCTTCCCCAAAAAACCAATCTATAACTTTTTATTAACTTTTAGCGTATTGTATGTGGTCCTTCCAGCCAGAGCAAGACCCCCTTGCCATTCTGCCACTCGATACAGGCCAGGCCCGAGGTGGCAAACATGGGGGCACCGGCCGCCGGACAGAGGCTCTGCACCAGGTATCCCACCAGCGGCAGGTGGCTCACCATCAGGATGCTGTCATGTTTGGCCGCAAGCGCAGTGAGGTAACTTGCCACGAAGGCCGGATCGCCGTAAGGGGTGATGTCACCACTCTCTTCGACGGCCCCTGCCTTGGGTAATTCACTGCATATGCTCTGCCAGGTTTGTCTGGCGCGCAGGTAGTTGCTGTGGATCACCCGATCCAGCTTGCCGCCAAGCTGGGGGGCCAGCCAGCGGGCCATGTGGATGGACTCTTCGATTCCCTGCTCGGTCAGTGGACGCTGTTCATCTGTTTTCGCATTCATGCCAGCCTGGCCATGACGCATGATGTAGATTTTCATTACAACCTCGCCCAACGGGCCTGTTTTGATAGCGGGGGGATCTTACCCCGCCATGCCGGGGGAAACAATTGCGCTACCTCTCAGAAAAGGGTTTGCCTCACCGGGTAGCGGGGTCGATAATCATGTTTAAATTCAAATAAATCCAACAAGAGTCACGCGCCAATGAGCCCATATGCCAGTCCCAACGACCATCGGCAATACCACTATCTGGAGCTGGCGAACCGGCTCAGGGTCTTGTTGATTTGCGATCCCGACACCGACAAGTCTGCCGCCTCCCTGGCCGTCAACACCGGCCACTTCGACGATCCGGCGGACCGGCAGGGGATGGCTCATTTCCTTGAGCATATGCTGTTCCTTGGCACCTGCACCTATCCCAAACCTGGTGAATACCAGCAATTTATGAGCCGTCATGGCGGCAGCAACAACGCCTGGACCGGCACCGAGTTCACCAACTTCTTCTTCGAGATCGACAACGGCTTCTTCGAGGCCGGGCTGGATCGCTTCTCCCAGTTCTTCATCTGCCCCACCTTCGATCCCGAGTGGGTGGACAAGGAGCGCAACGCGGTCGACTCCGAATACCGCCTCAAGCTGCAGGACGACGTGCGCCGCAGCTACCAGGTGCACAAGGAGACGGTCAACCCGGCTCACCCCTTCGCCAAATTCTCGGTGGGCAATCTGGATACCCTGGCCGACCTGCCCGGCCGGGATCTGCGCTCCGACCTTATCCGGTTTTACGAAACCCACTACAGTGCGGATCGCATGGCGCTGGTGATGATCTCGCCAGCCACCATCGAGACCCAGCTGGGTTGGTGCGATCGCTTTTTCGCTCCCATTATGAATCGCAATCTGGGAACGCCGACCCTCGACATGCCCCTCTACCGGCTCGATGACCTGGGCATTCGCATCCAGATCAACCCGGTCAAGGAGACCCGCAAGCTCGCGCTCACCTTCCCGTTGCCCAACGTGGATGAGTATTACGACAAGAAGCCCCTCACCTTCCTGAGCCACCTCATCGGTTACGAAGGGGACGGCAGCCTGCTCTCTCTGCTGAAAGCGAAGGGCTGGGTCAACCAGCTCTCCGCCGGCGGTGGCATCAGCGGCGCCAACTTCAAGGATTTTGGCGTCAACTTCAGCCTGACCCCGCTAGGGCTCGAACACGTCAACGAGATAGTGGCGGCCCTGTTCGGTTACTTGAAGCTCATCGAGCGCGGCGGGGTGGAGGCCTGGCGCTATGACGAGAAACGCACCGTACTCGAATCGGCGTTTCGTTTTCAGGAGCGGGGCCGGGCGCTCGATACCGTCTCCGGACTGGTGTTGAACCTGTTCAGCTACGCCCCCGATGACCTGCTCTACGGCGACTACATGATGCGCGCATACGACGAGCCGCTCATTCGCCGCCTGCTCGCCAAGCTCACCCCGCACAACCTGCGCATGACCGTCACGGCGCCGGAGCTCGGCACGGACCGGCTGGCCCGCTGGTATCAGACCCCTTACAGCGTCGCCATCATCACGGAAGCGGAGAAGATCCGCTGGCAGCAGAGCGAGCCGGATCCGGCGCTGGCCCTGCCGCTGCCCAACCCCTTTATCAGCAACCGGCTAGACGTGCGCACGCCCGAGCTTGCCGCCGACATGCCCGCCTGTCTCATCGATCGGCCCGGCTTTCGGCTCTGGCACCTGCACGAGCATCAGTTCAGCGTGCCCAAGGGCAACCTCTACATCTCCATCGACAGCGAGCACGCGGTCAAGAGCCCGCGCCACATCGCCATGGCACGCCTCGCGGTGGAGCTGCTCACCGACCACCTCAACGCCCTCACCTACCCGGCGGAGCTGGCGGGGCTCGGTTACCAGATCTATGCCCATCAGGGCGGCTTTACCATCAACCTGAGCGGCTTTGCCGACAAGCAGCCGCTGCTGCTCGACATGATCCTCGGCAACCGCACCCTGGGTTACCCGGATCCGGCCCGTTTTGCCGAAATCAAGGAGCAGCTCATCCGCAACTGGGACAACCAGTCCAAGGCGCGCCCCATCTCCCAGCTGTTCAACCAGCTCACCAGCCTGCTGCAGCCCAACAACCCGCCGTTCGAGCAGTTGCTGCGCCACCTGCGCAGCGTCGAGCTGGGCGAGATGCCCGCCTTCGTGGCGAGCCTTTTTGCCGAGGTGCATGTAGAGACCCTGGTGCACGGCGACTGGACCGCCGCCGAGGCCCTCGAACTCGCCGCCCTGCTGGAGCGCCACCTCGGCGTCAACAGCCAGCCCAGTGCCGAGACCCGTCGCCCGCTCATCTCCATTCAGGACAGGGGCACCCTCATTCGTGAACAGGGCTGTGAGCATGAAGACTCGGCCCTGCTGGTCTACTACCAGTCGCGCACCACCCGGGCGCGGGATCTGGCCTGCTTCACACTGGCCAACCACATCATGTCCTCCACCTTCTTTCACGAGCTGCGCACCCGTCAGCAGCTCGGTTACGTGGTGGGGGCCGGCAACCTGCCCCTCAACCGCCATCCCGGCCTCATCTTCTATATCCAGTCGCCGGTGGCCGGGCCGCAGATCCTGCTGGATGCCGTAGAGGAGTTCATCGATCTGTTTCCGCTGGCCATGCTCGAACTCACCGCCCGGCAGTGGCAGGACAGCAAGGAGGGCCTGCAGGCCCAGCTGAGCGAGCGGGATGCCAACCTGCGCAGTCGGGGACAGCGGCTCTGGGTCAGCATCGGCAACAAGGATCTGGGCTTTGATCAGCGCGAAAGGGTGTGCGAGGAGGTGGGCAACCTGAGCCGCGCCGATCTGGTGCGCTTTATCACCCAGCTGAGATCGAGAACGTCGGATCGGCTGATCCTCTGCAGCTATGGTCAGGGCCACGAGCACGACGAGCGCATCACCGGCCAGTTTATCGACGACCCGCGTGCGTTTCGGCTCGATGCCGCCACCTTCGAGGCCTGATCAGGCCTCCTGTTCCCCTTCTTGCCGCCAATAAAAAGCCGACCCCGTGGGGTCGGCTGGAAAAACCATAATCAATTGCGACCAGAGCCGCCAAAAGTGAACATGAGCGTGAAAATCAGACACTGAGTTGATGGTCGGCGGGCAGTCCCAAACCAGAGCGCGCCTGCCGATGACAACAGTGATTGAGAAACAGGCTCATCTTAGGCACTCCCCTCCCTTGTCACGTTGATCTATGTCAAAGGAGGTAATAAAGAGTCAACCAGCTGCAGCTTTATGGCGAGTTTTATCGCCTCGGGTCACGCTTTTGGTCAGGCCTCTGGACGGCGCACCAACCGGTAGGCCACCTCGTCGAAGTAGGAGAGCTGACCCGACAGCACCCTGGGGTGATCGAGCTCCGCCGCTCGCCCCAGCACCTCGACCTGGAAGTGGCGCTCGAACAGGGTGCGTACCTCCATCTCCCCCACCGAGAACGGCGGCTGGCGCTGCTGCTCCGGCTGATACTCCAGAGTCACCAGCAGGATCTGACCGCCCGCCTCGATAAGCCGGCTCATCAGCTCGGCATATTGACGGCGCATGGCGGTCGGCAGCGCAATGAGAGCGGCCCTGTCGTAGGCCAGCCGATAGCGGCGGCCAAGTTCGGGGGCGGCGAAAAAATCCCCCTCATAGATGCGCAGGCTCTCGTGCTGATGGCACTGATAGGGCCCCTCGGCACTCACCGTTTCACTCAGTTTGTTCTCGCTGAAAAAGCTGTTGATGGCGACGGACGAGAGCTCGAACCCGTCGACCGGATGGCCCTGCCCGCTCAGCCAGAGCATGTCGCGGGACTTGCCGCACAGGGGCACCAGCACGGGCTCGCCCTGCTGCTGGGCCGACCACCAGGATTGCAGCCAGCGATTGAAATCCGCCTGATGAAAGCCAATCCGGTTCTCTTCCCAACGCTGATGCCAAAAAGCCGCTTCCATCCTGTCACCCCTGTCATGTAAAGATGCCTCAATATCACAACTTAGCCCGCTGCACGCAAGCACCAACAGGGCGGCAGCCGCAACTTTTGCCCAAAAAAGCACAGCAAAACAAAAAAGGGCCAGAAGGCCCCCTTTTGACATCTTTTTGTCATCCACTCCTGCTCTTGCTCGCCTGCTTGCTACCGCGACGGCAAGGCGAGTCGGATCAGAGCAAGACTGGCTCGGCGCAGATGACCGCCGCCACCGCAGCAAGCCTGGCTGCAATCTCGGTAAAATCTGGGCGCGCCGCCACCACCTCGGCAAGACAGTCATCCACCAGGGCATGCAGGGCGTCCAGCCGGTCATCACGGGGGACGCAGCGGGCCAGCAGCTCGTCCAGCAGGCAGCCGAAGGCTCTCACTTCCAGTCGCTCCAGCAAGCCGGTCAGTTCACCATCGGTTCGCTCATAACAGGAAGCGGCACCGAAATCCCCGAGCAGCAGCCGGCCTTCCCCTTGCAAGGAGTGCAGCATGTTGTGGGCGTAGAGATCGCCGTGCAGGATGCCGCGCCCGTGCAGATGCAGCGCGGCGCTCGCCACCCCCTGCGCCATGGCCAGCAGCGCAGCCGGGGTAAAGCGGGCATCGGCCGGGTAGATGTCGCGAGTGCAGGAGTCCAGGCTCGGCGGCCCCGCCAGGTTGATAAAGTCAGGGTCTATCAGCGCCATCACCAGCGCCGGGATGCCGGAGGGGTGATCGCCCACC
>NZ_CDBH01000063.1 GCF_000820305.1 Aeromonas dhakensis | reverse complement strand
GCCTTCACCCTTGCCGAGGGCTGCGTCGAGGATGAATTTGTCACCGATGGCCAGATAGATCTTGCCGTCCTTGAAGGTGGAAACGCGGATTTTGGGGCCCTGCAGGTCGCCCATGATGGCGACGTGACGGCCCAGCTTGGCGGCGATGTCACGCACCTGGTTGGCGCGCAGGATGTGGTCTTCAGCAGTGCCGTGGGAGAAGTTCATCCGCACCATGTCGGCACCGGCACGGATGATCCCCTCGAGGATCCCTTCGCGATCGGTGGCCGGACCGAGTGTGGTTACAATCTTTGTACGTCTTGGCATGAAAGACTCCAGTTTTGAAGTTGATATGACTTGAGATACTGCCCCGTCAAGCGCATGACCCATTGCACCCGCTTGCAAGCCATCTGGGTGGCTTTTGTTACTAAATTACAATACTACACCAAGGAAGGTGGCAGAGACAGCCGGGGGCCGGGGCCCCCGTTGTTCACGAAGAGTGGGGTGTATCAAAGCGGGATTCGCGCAAACCTTCTTTGANNCGCGAAATTTCATGCCGCGGCGCAGAGTGAAACCGGTCGCCAGCACGTCCACCAGGGCGAGCTGGGCGATGCGCGAAGCCATCGGCATGTAGACGTCGGTGTCTTCCGGCACGTCCATGGAGAGCACCAGGTTGCACTCGCGCGCCAGCGGAGAGTCCTTGGCGGTCATGCCGATGACGGTGGCGTCGTTTTCACGGGCCAGCGCGGCAATCTCCACCAGCGCCTTGGTGCGGCCGGTGTGGGAGATGAGCACCACCACGTCCCCTTCGCTGCTGTTGATGCAGCTCATGCGCATCATGACGATGTCGTCGAAGCTCACCACCGGGATGTTGAAGCGGAAGAACTTGTTCTGGGCATCGCGGGCGACGGCGGAGGAGGCCCCAAGGCCGAAGAAGCTGATCTTCTTGGACTGGGTCAGGATGTCGACGCAGCGATTGATGGCCGAGATGTCCAGGCTGTTCTTGGCGGCATCGAGGCAGGCCATGGTGGATTCGAAGATCTTG
>NZ_CDBH01000062.1 GCF_000820305.1 Aeromonas dhakensis | reverse complement strand
ATTCAAATTGTTAAAGAGCGTGGCGCTTGTCGCGCTGAGGTGGCGTATAATACCTTCCTCACTTCGAAAGTCAAGCGGTTGTTTTCGCTTTTCTTTCGGCGCTGGCTTCACGAGAAAGCGAGCTCATCAGGTTGGCGTGTTCTGCCGTGCTGGTGAGGGCGCATTATAGGGAGGCGCGTCGCGATGACAAGGGCTTTTTGCAAAAATGCGTTCGTTTGCTGAAAAAGCAGACTAAAGCCCTCTAATCACAGGTTTACGCCCGGTTTCAAGCCGCTTTTTTGCTCAACTCTTCGCTTTGAGCCTGGATATAGTTGACCCAGCTGGTCGCCCGCTGCTGCCAGTTGCCCTGCTGCTGCAGCTCACGGGCCAGCACCAGCGCCTCGGCATACTGCTCCTTATTAAGGTGTGCCTGTACCAGCAGCGCCTTGGCCCTGTTGCCTTGCTCCCCTTTCACCGACTTGATGGCCGCGAGCTGAGTCATGGCGGCATCTGTTTTGCCTTGTTGCAACAGCAGCTCGGCGGCGCGCATGGCCGCCTTGGGATGAGCATGCTCACGGGCGAGCAGTTGCCAGCTGTCGACAGCCTTCGGCCACTCGCGCGCCCCTTCCCACAACTGGGCCAGCAGCTGACGGTTCTCAGAGCTTTGTTTCATCTGTCCCTTCACCATGGCAGCTTCCAGCAGGCGGGCGCCGCGATAGGGCAGCCCCTGCCAGGCATACAGGCGGATCAGCTGGTTACGGGCGGCGGCATCATCCATCAGCTGACGGTCGATGGCGGTTTGCAGCAGAGCCAGCGCCTGATCGCCGCGCTTGGCGGAGAGGTTGAGCGACACCGCCTGTTGCCACCACTTGCTCTCTGTCGGCTCGTGACGGATCAGCTCTTCGGCCTGATCGGCGGCCACAGTGTAGCGCTGCAGCGCGGTGAGAGCGGAGAGGCGGATGATGGCTGCCTGCTTCTGCCAGCTCTTCTTCAACAGCTGTTCACTCTGGCTGGCCGCCTCACCGTACTGCTTGTTGTGGTAATAGAGGCCGGCCAGACGCAGGCGCAAAGCATCATCAGCCTTGATGGCCAACGCGGCCTTGTAGCTGGCGATGGCGCCGGTCCAGTTGGATTGCTGGGCCTGGATGTCGCCGCGCAGCCGCAGCAGTTGCAGCTGTTGCTGCTCGGGCCACTCTTTATAGGCCAACGCCTGCTCCACGTAACGGCTCGCCTGCGCGGTCTGCTGCAGGTTGGCAGCCAGGGACGCCTGCAGCTGGGCCAGCCAGGCGCGCTCAGCATCGCTATTTGGTTTGAGGCCGGATGCCTTGCTCTGGGCCTGTTGCCACTGGCCGGACTGATAGAGCTTCATCACGGGCTCCAGCTGGCGGGAGAAAAGAGGGCTCACCTCCATCGCCAGACAGGCTTGGCTGACTAGGGCCAGCACACAGATCCAGATCCGCAACATAGTTATGACTCCAGTTTGAATTTGAGCGTGATGACTTGTACCAGCTTGTCGGTGGCACCCGGCCTAGGCTGATAGCGCCACTTGTTGATCGCCTGAATGGCCGCCCGCTCGAACTGACGCTTCGGCTTGGCCTCGACCACTTCCACATCCTGTACCCGACCGTCGGCATCGACGCTGAAACGCAGGGTCACCGACCCTTCGATGCCGGCCTGCTGGGCCCGATAGGGATAGACTGGCTCGATCCGCTGCAATGGCATCAGCATCTCGCCGGCGCCGATCCCGGCACCTTGCTGCTGGCCATGGAAGTTGCCGCTCGCGACCGGGTTGGGACTGGTCGCGACGCCAGGAGCATAGACCTGCACCGCGCTGAGGCTGGAGACCAGATCCAGGCTCGGCTGCACCGAGGGCAGCGGGGCCGCCGCCGGCATAGGCAACGGCGTCGAGGCCAGCGCGGCAGGTGGCTCCGGCAGGGGTTCCGGCTCCTGGGGTACCGGGCGCTCACGCACCTGCACCTCGGTCACCTCGTTCTGCATGTTGATGACGATGGACTTCTGCTCGGCGCTCGCCTTCTCCCCTCTGGGCGGCTCCACCAGGGTGGCCATGAACAGCAGGATCCCCAGACTGAGGGCAATCCCGAGCCCCAGGCTCATCAGCTTGTATTTCATTTCGGTGCCACCGCCACGGCGATGTTGGCGATGCCTGCCGCCTTGGCCTCATCCATCACCCGCACCACCTTGCCGTGGGGTACCCGCTCGTCGGCCTGGATCACCAGGCTGGCATCGGGCTGTTCCGCCAGCAGGCGGGCGACGCTGGCCTGCACTCGCTCCACGTCGATCTGCTTGCGGTCGAGGAATATCTGTCCTTGGGGGCCGATCGCCAGCATGATGCTGGAGGACTTCTGCGCCTTGGCCTGGCTGGCCTGGGGCCTGTGCACCTCGAGCCCGGCTTCGCGCACGAAGGAGGTGGTGACAATAAAGAAGATCAGCATGATGAACACGATATCCAGCATGGGGGTCATGTCGATCTGCACTTCGTCGCGCTGGCGTTTGGATTGCCGTCTCATTGCATTACCTTCTCTTCTCGCAGGCCGTCCCGGGTCTTGGCCAGCGCACGCTTGGCCTGGCTCTCGAGCCGGCTGAGTAACAACACGCCGGAGAGAGCGACCACCATGCCAGCCATGGTGGGGATGGTGGCACGGGAGATCCCGCCCGCCATGCTCTCCGGGTTAAAGCGGTTGGCCGCGGCCAACGCATCGAATACGCCTATCATGCCGGTCACGGTACCCAGCAGCCCCAGCATGGGGCAGAGCACCACCAGGGTGCGGATGAAGATCAGATGACGGTTGAGCTCAAGCTCGGCCTCGGCCAGCCAGCGCCCGCGAATCGCCCGAGCGTGCCAGCTGTGGCGCTCGCTGCGGGCCTGCCAGCGGCCGAGCAGCTGGCGCTGCAGCGGGGCAAACCCCAGGTTGAGGTAGAGCAGCCGCTCGATCATCAGAATCCACATCAGCACCAGCAGGGCCAGAATGACCCAGAGCACCGGGCCGCCACGACCCATGAAGCTCTGCAGCTGTTGCCAGATGTCGAGCATCATGCCGCCCGCTCCATCCCGTCACGGTTGCTTTCGGCCCGCTCGGCCAGAATGCCGGCCACCTGTTGCTCCAGCACGTTGGAGAGCTCGGTGAAGCGAGACTGCAGCAGGCTGTGGGCCAAGATCAGCGGAATGGCCGCGACCAGACCCTGTACCGTGGTGACCAGTGCCATGGAGATGCCGCCCGCCATGATCTTGGGATCGCCGGTGCCGAACTGGGTGATGGCCTGGAAGGTGCCGATCATCCCGGTCACGGTACCGAGCAGCCCCAGCATGGGGGCAATGGCCGCGATCACCTTGACCATGCCGATGCCGCGCTCCATGCGAGGGGTCTCCTGCAGGATCGCCTCGTCGAGACGCAGTTCGAGGGTCTCCATGCTCAGCTCGGGATGCTTGTCAGCCACCGTCAGCACCCGGCCGAGGGCGTTGTCGGCATGATATTCACCGCTCTTGAGCTGGCGACGAACCCGACCCAGTTCACGGGAAAGGCTCCACAGCCGCACCCCGGCGATCCCCAGGCCGATGGCGGCCAGCAGCACTATGATGGCGCCGACCTGGCCGCCCTGCTGGACTTGCTGCCAGAAGGTAGGGGCTTGCGCCAGCATTGCCAGCAGGGTGCCGTGGGAGGGATCCAGCGGCAGCGTTTCTCCTTCCTGGCCTTGATAGGCGGCCGCGGCGGAGAGCACGTTGCCGGGCAGGCCCAGCACCGGGCTCAGGCCTTCGGCAGTGGGTTGCAGGAACCCCTGCTCGCCAAACAGCGCGAAGCTGCCGACCCGGGTCAGTGGCTGCTCGCTGGCCGCCCCCTGGGCATCCAGCACCTTGCCGTTGAACTGGGCAACCCGGCCCGACTCGCGGATCTCCTGCAGCAGGGTGGCAGGCAGCAGGGCGAGGGCGACGCGATCCGGTACCTGCTTCTCCTGTGCCATCGCCTTGAGCGGCGCGAGGCGCTCGGGGTACTGACCCTCGACCGCGGATTCACTCAGCAGCTTGACCGCATCGCTGGCCCCCTGGCGGGTGACCGCAAAGATCTCGTTCATGTCGCCGGAGGCCTGCTCCCACTGGGCATTGAGTTCGACCAGCAGCTTCTCATTGGTGGCGAACTGGCTGGCCAGCTCCTTGCTCAGGCGCTGGGCCTCGGCCAGCTTGGCGCGGGCACTGTTCAGCTCCTTGGAGACGGACGCCAGATCCTGCTGTGCCTGCTGTTCACGGGCCTGTTCCTGCTTCTGCCAGGCTTCATCGGCCACAGCGGCAGTGGTGCCCAGAGAGAGGGCGAGGGCGAGGGGGAACCACTTCATGGTGACGCTCATGACTGGGCCTCCTGACCACGGCTGACAGAAAGGGGGACATTCAACAACTGGGGAACCTTCTTGTCGGCGGCCATATCCAGCGCCTCGGCGACGGGGGAGAGCCACTGGCTGTCGAGGGGCTGCCACTGCTTGTTCTGCCCGGACCAGCGCCACGCCTGGGAACGATCGGCGGTCATCGCCAACAGGGAGACCCGACCCACCGCCAGCACGTCGACCCGGCGCGGTGCGCCGTCCAGCACCAGTTCGGCGGCATAGCTGTCGAGCCGGCTGCCATATTCCGCTTCGATCTGGTAGGCCTGCAGCAGCTGGCGGAACTTCTCCGCCTCGCTCACGTCAGCCCTGGCCAGAGTGGCTTTCAGCTGTTCAACCCGCGCCAGGCGATCTTCCTTGCGCAGCGGAATGTCATTTTGTACCAGCTGCTCCAGATCGGCCTGCATCTTCAGCATCAACGGGATCAGGCCCTGCCGGGTCTCCTGTACCGCTTCCAGCTGCTGACTCAGCTTACCCAGTTCATTTTGCTGATCGGCCACCAGAGACTGCATGTAGCGGTTGTAGGCTTCCAGATCGCGCAGTTGCAGCTGCGCATTCTGCAGCTCCAGCCTGGCGGCAACGGCCGCATCGGCGGCTTTCTCCACGCGCTGCTGGGAGGCTTTCCCGGCAGCTATGCTGTTTTTCAGTGCCGGCGCGACCAGCTCGTCGGCGCCGGCAGCGAAGTGGACTGACAGTGGCAACAAGGCCAAACCCCAAAACTTGTTCATGATATAAATCTTAACAATGATAACTATTCTCATTGTCTCAGAGTGGAGGGTCAGTGGCAATCAGATGATTTTGTTGGCCTTCGGCTGAAAAAACAGGATAATTTTTAAGCAAGCACGGGAGTCACTGGCGTTGTTCGTCACAACACCAAATTAATAAATAAAAAATATCTTTTCGATCAATGTGATAGAGATCGAAAAAGGAGAAGTTCATGTTCAACGATGCGATCTGGGAACATATCGATCGGTTCACCAAGGCCAAGAAGACCAGCGACATCCAGCAGCAGCTGGAGCGCTTCAGTCACCAGATGGGCTTTGATTACTTTCGTTTGCTGATTATTTTCCCCATCAGCATGCAGAAATCCCATGTGGCGTTGTTCAACAACTGCCCCACCAGCTGGTTCGATGCCTATTCGGAGCGGCACTACCTGACCCAGGATCCGGTCGTCTTCCTGGGGCTGAAACAGACCCAGCCCATCTTCTGGAACAAGCTCGACTGCGACTCCCCCTGGCTGCCCAGCGCCAGCCGGGAGGTGATGAACCTGGCCGCCGACTTCGGGGTGAGAAACGGCGTCTCCTTCCCGCTGCACACGCCGCAGGGGGAACACGGTATCCTCTCCTTCATCAGCAAGGAGAAGTCCAATTCCGATCTGATGTTTGAAAACGTTCCCTTGCTGTCGTTCTGCGCCAGCTACATCTTCAACTCGGCGCTGCAGCTGATAAAGAGCAGGCCGGATCTGATGAAGTACCTGACCGAGCTGTCGGATCGGGAGAAGGAGTGCCTGTTCTGGGCCAGCGAGGGCAAGACCTCCTGGGAGATCGCCACCATCCTCGGCATCAGCGAGCGGACCGTGAACTTCCACCTCAATCAGGTCACCAACAAGACCGACTCGAAGAACCGCAACCAGGCGATCGCCAAGAGCATCTCCAGCGGCATCATAGTGCCCTCGCTGGACGACGTGACCATCACCAATCTGCGGCTGTCATGACGTCAGCCCGGCAGCACAGCCGATAAAGAAAGAGCCGCAATGCGGCTCTTTTTTCATTTCTGGCGACGGCTTATTCCACCGTGACGGATTTCGCCAGGTTGCGCGGCTGATCCACGTCGGTGCCCTTGATGAGGGCAACATGGTAGGAGAGCAGCTGCAGCGGCACGGTATAGACGATCGGCGCGATCACCTCTTCCACGTGGTTCAGGCTCATCACCCGCATGGTCTCGTCGCTCTTGAAGCCGGTATCGGCATCGGCGAAGACGTAGAGGATACCGCCACGGGCACGCACCTCTTCCACGTTGGACTTGAGCTTCTCCAGCAGATCGTTGTTCGGCGCCACCACTATGATGGGCATCTCGGCATCGATCAGCGCCAGCGGACCGTGCTTCAACTCACCGGCGGCATAGGCCTCGGCGTGGATGTAGGAGATCTCTTTGAGCTTGAGCGCCCCTTCCATGGCGATGGGGTACTGGCTGCCGCGACCCAGGAACAGGCTGTGGTGCTTGTCGGCAAACTCTTCGGCCAGGGCCTCGATATCCTTGGCCAGCGCCAGGCTCTCCTTGATGCGCAGCGGCAGGGCCTGCAGCGCCTTGACCAGCTCGGCTTCGGCGGCGGCGCTCAGGTTGCCGCGGCAACGACCGATGGAGGCCACCAGCATCAGCAGACCGGCCAGCTGGGTGGTGAACGCCTTGGTAGAGGCCACGCCAATTTCAGCCCCCGCTCGGGTCATAAAGGCCAGATCCGATTCGCGCACCAGGGAGGAGCCCGGCACGTTGCAGATGGCCAGCGAGCTCATGTAGCCGGACTCCTTGGCCAGGCGCAAGGCGGCCAGGGTATCGGCGGTCTCGCCACTCTGGGAGAGGGTCACCAGCAGGCTGTTGGGGCGCACTACCGACTTGCGGTAGCGGAATTCGGAGGCGATTTCCACGTCGCAGGAGACGCCGGCGATCTCTTCGAACCAGTAGCGAGCCACCATGCCGGAGTGATAGGAGGTGCCGCAGGCGACGATCTGCACGTGATCGACCTTGTCGAAGATGGCACGGGCGCCGTTGCCGAAGGATTCGACCACCACGTGATCACCGCCCAGACGCCCTTCCAGGGTGTTGGTGATGGCCTTGGGTTGCTCGTGGATCTCTTTGAGCATGTAGTGGCGGTACTCGCCCTTGTCACCGGCGTCGTGGGAGAGTTCGGACTCCTGCTCTTCACGCACCACGGCCTCGCCGTGGGTATCGAAGATGTGCACGTCGCGACGGGTCACTTCAGCCACGTCACCCTCTTCCAGGAAGATGAAGCGACGGGTCACCGGCAGCAGCGCCATCTGGTCGGAAGCGATGAAGTTCTCGCCGATGCCGCGGCCGATCACCAGCGGGGAGCCGGAACGGGCCACCACCACGCGGCTGTCGTCACGGCTGTCCATCACCACGGTGCCGTAGGCGCCACGCAGCTGCTTCACCGCCACCTGCATGGCAGCCAGCAGGCTGGGGGCGGATTTCAGCTCGTGGTGCACCAGGTGGGCGATCACCTCGGTGTCGGTGTCGGAGCTGAACACATAGCCCAGCGCCTTCAACTCTTCCCGCAGCTCTTCGTGGTTCTCGATGATGCCGTTGTGCACCACCACGATATGCTCGGAGACGTGAGGGTGGGCATTGCGCTCGGACGGTTCGCCGTGAGTGGCCCAGCGGGTGTGGGCGATGCCGGTACCGCCATGCACGGACTGCTCGTCCAGCGCCTTGGCCAGCTCGGCCACCTTGCCGAGGCGACGCACCCGCTGCAGCGGCTGACTGGCGCTGAACACGGCCACACCGGCCGAATCGTAGCCGCGGTATTCCAGACGGCGCAGACCTTCTACCAGAATTTCAGCCACATCACGTTGGGCGACGGCCCCGACGATGCCACACATACACTTCTCCTTAAGACGCTATTGATTCGGTTGGATAATCATTTGTTCAGGTCAGACTGCCACGGGGGCACAGATCAGCTGGATCCCCTTGGCCTGAATTCGTTCTCTGGCCGAGCTGGCCAGCCCCTCGTCGGTCACCAGGGTATGGATGCTGGACCAGGGCAGTTCGAGATTGGGGATCTTGCGGCCGATCTTTTCCGACTCCACCATGACGATGACCTCCCGCGACACCTCGGCCATCACCCGGGACAGGCCCACCAGCTCGTTGAAGGTGGTGGTACCGCGTTCCGGATCGATGCCGTCGGCGCCGATGAACAGCTGGTCGAAGTCATAGGAGCGCAGCACCTGCTCCGCCACCTGACCCTGGAAGGATTCGGAGTGGGGGTCCCATGTGCCTCCCGTCATTAACAGGGTAGGCTCGTTTTCCAGCTCGCGCAGGGCGCCGGCCACATTGAGGGAGTTGGTCATCACGATGAGACCGCGCTTGTTGCCGAGCAGCGGAATCATGGCGCTGGTGGTGGTGCCGCTATCGATGATGACGCGGTTGTGATCACGGATCCGTTCGGCCGCCGCCTTGGCGATAGCCAGCTTTCGTTTCGAAACTTGCTCTGGATTGCCGTCCACCACCATCTCGCTGGGCAGGGGCACGGCGCCACCGTAACGACGCAGCAACAGGCCACCGGTCTCCAGCACGGCCAGATCTTTGCGAATGGTCACCTCGGAGGTGGAGAAGTGCTTGGCCAGGGCATCGACGCTCACTTCACCCTGCTCCTGCACCAAGCTGACGATGGTGTGACGGCGCTGCTGAGTATTACGTTTGGTCATCTTAAAGTTTCGATTCGAAAGAATGTCGAAATGTTAATGCCTTTTCTGGAAAAATCAAACGGCAAATAGGATCCGATATGGTTCGATGCCAGAATGGGGGGCTGATTTGCGACGAGGATGCCATGCAAAAACGAACCATCTGGCTGGTAGAAGATGAAGCCAGCATCGCCGACACCCTGATCTATGCCCTGCAAACCGACGGTTTCGAGGTGGAGTGGTTTTCCCTCGGCCAGCCGTTGCTGGCGCGACTTGCCCAGTCGCGCCCCGACTTCCTGATCCTGGATGTGGGGCTGCCGGACATCAGCGGCTTCGAGCTGTGCAAGGAGGTACGAGCCCGCAGCGACGTTCCCCTGATGTTCCTCACCGCCCGCAGCGAAGAGATAGACCGGCTGATCGGGCTGGAGATAGGCGCCGACGACTACGTGGCCAAGCCCTTCTCGCCCCGCGAGGTGTGCGCCAGGGTGCGGGTCATCCTGCGCCGCAGCCAGCCAGCCGCCCCCCAGCCGAGCCAGACACTCACCCTGGACGAGGAGCGGGCCCGCATCAGCTTTCACGGCCAGCCGCTGGCGCTCACCCGCTACGAATACCTGCTGCTCAAGACCCTGATGCTGACGCCGGGCCGGGTCTACTCCCGCCAGCAGCTGATGGATCTGGTGTGGAGCGGGGCGGAAGAGAGCCTGGATCGCACCGTCGACACCCACATCAAGACCATCCGCGCCAAGCTGCGAGAACGGGATCCGGACGCCAACCTGATCCTGACCCACCGCGGATTGGGTTACAGCCTGGAGCAGGCATGAACAGACGGTTGCCGGGTCACGGCCGGGGGATGACATGAGAATCGGACTGCAACTGCTGTGCGGGCTGGTGCTGATCTTTGCACTGGCCGCCTGGTTCGTGCTGGAGATCTTCGTCGAGGAGATCAAACCAGGGGTGCGCAGCGCCACCGAAGATACCCTGGTAGACATGGCCCAGATGCTGGCCCCGCTGGCGCTGGATGACCTGCAGGAGGGGAAGATGGCCGACGGCCGACTGGCCAGCGCCTTCGCTCGCCTCAACCAGAGCCCCATCAACGCCCTCATCGACGGCCACCTCAAGCAGCAGGCGGAGTACCGCATCTATGTGGTCGATCGCTGGGGCAAGGTGGTTTACGACTCGGACGGGGTGGATCTGGGCAAGGACTACTCGCGCTGGAACGACGTCTACCTGACCCTGCGCGGTGAATACGGCGCCCGCAGCACCCGCAGCGATCCCGACGATCCCACCAGCTCGGTAATGCACGTCGCCGCCCCGCTGCGGGAGGGGGACGACATTCTGGGCTCCCTCACCGTCGCCAAACCCAACCGCACCCTGCTGCCCATGATAGAACGCAGCGAGCACCAGCTGCTGCAGGGGGCAGCCTTGCTGCTGTTCATCTCACTGCTCATCGGTGCCCTGCTGGTGTGGTGGCTCAACCGCGCCATCGGCAAGCTAGTGCACTATGCCGATGCGGTCAGCCAGGGCCAGCCCGCCACTCTGCCACGCCTCTACAGCCCGGAGCTGGATCGGCTCGGCCGCTCCCTGGAAACCATGCGCCGCCAGCTGGACGGCAAGGCCTACATCGAAGCCTATGTACACAGCCTGACCCACGAGCTTAAGAGCCCGCTGGCCGCCATTCGCGGGGCGGGGGAGATCCTGACCGAGGCGCCGCCACCCGACGTCGCAAAGCGTTTTATCGGCAACATCAATCTGGAGACAGCCCGCATGCAGCAGCTGATCGAGCGGATGCTGCAGCTGGCCAAACTGGAGTCGGGGCAGGGGCTGGACAGACAGGCGGTCGAGCCGGCCAGGCTGGGCAGGCGTGCGCTCGACGCCCGCCAGATCCTGGCCCAGCGCCGCCAGATCACCCTGCACGCCGAGCTGGGGGAAGCCCAGAAACAGAAGTGGGATCCCCTGCTGGTGGAGCAGGCCCTCGGCAACCTGCTGGACAACGCCCTCGACTTCTCCCCCGTCGGCAGCACTCTCAGGCTGAGTGGCGCCATGGAGGAGGGGGGTTACTGTTTCCGGGTGCGGGATCAGGGGCCCGGCATTCCGGACTATGCCCTGCCGCGCATCTTCGAGCGCTTCTACTCCCTGCCCAGACCCGACAAGGGCAAGAGCAGCGGCCTCGGGCTCAGCTTCGCCATGGAGGTGGCGCGCCAGCACGGCGGCCGGCTGACCCTCACCAACCAGGCTGACGGCGGGGTGCTGGCCGAGCTCTGGTTGCCAGCGGGCTGACACTTCACACTGGGCACATAAAGCGGCGCTATGCTGATGTTTTCCCAGCGAACTCTATGTGCTCAAGGAGCCCCCATGTCCCGCCTTCTGTTATCCGGCCTGCTCGGCGCAGGCCTGCTGTTTTCGCTGCCGGCCAGCGCCGCCACCGGCTGCTTTCTCTATGCCGACGGCAACGGCCAGACCCTCTCCAGCGAAGGGGATTGTTCAAGCCAGTTGCCACCCGCGTCCACCTTCAAAATTCCGCTGGCGCTGATGGGTTATGACAGCGGCTTTCTGGTAGACGAAGAGCACCCGGCGCTGCCCTTCAAACCGGGTTACGACGACTGGCTGCCCGCCTGGCGGGAGACCACCACCCCGCGCCGCTGGGAAACCTACTCGGTGGTCTGGTTCTCCCAGCAGATCACTGAATGGCTGGGGATGGATCGCTTCCAGCAGTACGTCGACCGTTTCGACTACGGCAACCGGGATCTCTCCGGCAACCCCGGCAAACACGACGGTCTGACCCAGGCCTGGCTCAGCTCCAGCCTGGCCATCAGTCCAGAGGAGCAGGCCCGCTTCCTCGGCAAGATGGTGAGCGGCAAGCTGCCGGTGTCGGCGCAGACCCTGCAGTACACCGCCAACATCCTTAAGGTGAGCGAGATCGACGGCTGGCAAATCCACGGCAAGACCGGCATGGGCTATCCGAAGAAGCTGGATGGCAGCCTCAACCGGGATCAGCAGATCGGCTGGTTCGTCGGCTGGGCCAGCAAACCGGGCAAGCAGCTCATCTTTGTCCACACCGTGGTGCAGAAACCCGGCAAGCAGTTTGCCTCCCTCAGGGCCAAGGAAGAGGTGCTGGCCGCCCTGCCGGCCAAACTGAAAACCCTGTGATACCCAGACCGGCGCTCTGCGCCGGTTTTTTATCCCCCTTCACCTCCACTTCACACAGCCCCATCCCCCCTTCACCCGACCCAGCCACACTCGCTCCATCAACAAGGAGACGTGTCATGGTCAAACAGATATTCAGCCACAAGATCTTTCTGCTGCTGTTGCTCAGCCTGCTGTTGATGGTGCCGGTGCAATCCATCATGGAGCTGAACCGGGAGCGCCAGGCCTATCGCAGCCAGGCCATCCACAGCATCATGGCCAGCAGCAGCGGGCCGCAGCGACTGCTGGGGCCGGTCGTGGTGCAGCCTTATACCCGCACCGTCACGGTGGAGCAGGATGGCAAGCGCTTCGAGCGCAAGCTGCAGCTCTATCGCTACCTGCTGCCGGAACAGCTGGACGTGCAGGCCAGCATGGAGGTGACCCCGCGCAAGCTCGGCATCTACCAGGCCCAGGTCTATCACACCCGGCTCTCCCTCTCCGGGCGACTGCCGGCCGAACTGAACGGTAAAACCCTGATCAGCGGCGAACCGGATCTGGCCGTCGATGGGACCGATCCCGCCCTGGTGGCAGGCAAACCCTATCTGAGCCTGGTGCTGTCCGATGCCCGCGGCATCAACCGGGTGCCTGAGCTGCAACTGGGGGAGCAGCGCATCCCGTTCGCCCCCGGCGCCCTGCTGGGTGACGGACTGGCCGGCATCCATGCGCCGCTCGCGGCCCTGCCGGGGGAGGGTGGCGCCTTTCACATCGAACTGGACCTGCAGGGGATGAACCAGCTGGAAGTGGTACCTCTCGGCCAGGACAGCAGGCTCAACCTCGCCAGCAACTGGCCCCACCCCAACTTCATCGGCGACTTTCTGCCGGGCAGCCGCACCCTTACCGCCAGCGGTTTCGAGGCCAGCTGGCAGAGCAGCTGGTTTGCCACCGACATGGAGAGCCGTTTCAACCGTATGATGAAGGGCACCAGCGGCGATCTGCCCGCCTTCAGCGTCAGCCTGGTGCAGCCGGTGGATCACTATCAGCAGAACGAGCGGGCCGCCAAGTATGCGCTGCTGTTCATCGGCCTCACCTTCCTCAGCTTCTTCATGTTCGAGCTGCTCAAGGGGCTGCGGGTGCACCCGATCCAGTACGCGCTGGTGGGCATGGGGCTGGCCATCTTCTATCTGGTGCTGCTGGCACTGACCGAGCACCTCGGCTTTGCCTGGGCCTATCTGATTGCCGCCCTGGCCAGCGTGACCCTCAACGGCTTCTACCTCAGCCATGTGCTGGGTGGCCCCAAACAGGGGCTCGGCTTCGCGGCCCTGCTGGGGCTGGTCTACGCCATCCTGTTCGGCCTGCTGCAGGCCGAGGAGATAGCCCTGCTGCTCGGCGCCCTGCTGCTGTTCGCCATCCTGGCGCTGGTCATGGTGCTGACCCGCAAGCTGGACTGGTATCGGGTGATGGGGAACGCCCCGACGCCCCCCACCAGCGGGCAGGAGAGCTGAAAACAAAACCGGCGCCATCAGGCGCCGGTTTGCATTTCATTGATCGGGCATCACTTCTTCTTGACCGGGCGAGGCCAGTTTGGAATATGACGCTGAGCCACCCGGGTGATCACCAGCTCGTTCTCGGCCACGTCCTTGGTGATGGTGGAGCCGGCCCCCAGGGTCGCCCCCTTGCCGATACGCACCGGCGCCACCAGCTGGGTATCGGAGCCGACGAAGACGTCATCCTCGATGATGGTCTGGAACTTGTTCACCCCGTCGTAGTTGCAGGTGATGGTGCCGGCCCCGATGTTCACCTTGGCACCCACCTCGGCATCCCCCAGATAGGTCAGATGACCGCACTTGGAGCCAACCCCGAGGCGTGCCTTCTTCATCTCGACGAAGTTGCCGACGTGAGCATCCTGCTCCAGTACGGCACCCGGGCGCAGGCGAGTAAAAGGACCGACCGAGCACTGGTCGGCGATTTGCGCGCCTTCGATGACGGAGTAGGGTTTCACCTCGGTGTGATCGCCGATCACGCAATCCTTCAGCACGCTGCCGGCCCCAATGCGGACGTGGTTGCCCAGCACCACCTTGCCTTCGATGATGACGTTGACGTCGATCACCACCTCTTCCCCGATCTCCAGAGTGCCGCGCAGATCAAAGCGGGCCGGGTCGATCAGGGTGGCACCGGCGATCATCAGCTTCTCGGCCTGCATCTGCTGATAGCTGCGCTCGAGCTGGGCCAGTTGCACCCGGTTGTTGGCCCCTTCCACCTCCATGGCGCTGTCCGGGTGAACCGCGGCGATGGGGCAGTTGTCGGCGTGGGCCATGGCAATGACGTCGGTCAGATAGAACTCGCCCTGGGCATTCTTGTTGTCCAGACGGGAGAGCCAGCTGCGCAGCTGGCCACCGTTGGCCACCAGCACGCCGGTGTTCACTTCGCGGATGGCGAGCTGCTCGGCGTTGGCATCCTTCTGCTCGACGATGCCGACCACCTGGCCATTGCTGCGCACGATACGGCCATAGCCGGTCGGGTTGTCCAGCACCACGGTCAGCAGCGCCATGCCGTCGTCGGCCTTGGCGGCCAGCAGCCGCTGCAGGGTCTCGGGCTGGATCAGCGGGGTGTCGCCGTACAGCACCAGCACGTCGTCTTCATCGTTCCAGAACGGGATGGCCTGGGCCACCGCATGACCGGTTCCCAGCTGCTGGGCCTGCAGCACCCAGTTCAGGTCGGATGCCTGGATCCGCTCCTTCAGCAGTTCGGCACCGTGGCCATAGACCAGGTGCAGCTGCTCGGCACCCACCTGGCGGGCAGTATCGATCACATGGGAGACCATGGGCTTGTTGGCGACCGGGTGCAGTACCTTGGGCAGGGAGGAACGCATACGGGTGCCTTTACCCGCAGCCAGGATCACGACATTGAGAGACATAGCTAGCCTTTGAAACAGGTGGAAATGCTGGGCGGAGTCTATCCAACGAGTAAAAAAAAAGCGACCCGCAGGTCGCTTTTTACCTCACCGTTATTAACGGTAATTCTTTTTGACGATATCGATGACCCGCAGTTGAGCCATCGCCTTGGCCAGCTCGGTGGCAGCCTGGGCGTAGTCGATATCACCATGGGAGCTGTGGATCCGCTCTTCCGCCGCGCGTTTGGCTTCCTGGGCTTTCGCCTCATCCAAATCGTCGGCACGAATCGCGGTGTCCGCCAGCACGGTCACGGCTTCGGGTTGTACTTCCAGCATGCCGCCGGAGATGTACAGCACCTCTTCAGTTCCGTTCTGCTTCACCAAGCGGACCAGGCCCGGCTTGATGGCAGTCAGCAACGGAGCATGACCGTGGCGGAGACCCAGCTCACCTTCGGAGCCTGATACCTGAGCGGACTGCACGCGACCGGAAAACAGTTTTCCTTCGGCGCTCACCACGTCCAGGTGAAAGGAGATCATCTCAGCCATGGGCCCTCCTATCGAGGCTTACAGTTTCTTGGCTTTCTCGACAACTTCGTCGATGCTGCCAACCATGTAAAACGCCTGCTCCGGCAGATCGTCGTACTCGCCTTTCAGGATGCCCTGGAAACCACGGATGGTCTCTTTCAGCGGCACGTATTTGCCCGGAGAACCGGTAAACACTTCGGCCACGAAGAACGGCTGGGACAGGAAACGCTCGATCTTACGGGCACGGGCTACGGTCAGTTTGTCTTCTTCTGACAGTTCATCCATACCCAGGATGGCGATGATGTCCTTCAGCTCCTTGTAGCGCTGCAGTACGGTCTGAACGCCACGAGCAGTCTCGTAGTGCTCCTTGCCAACCACCAGCGGATCCAGCTGACGGGAGGTGGAGTCCAGCGGGTCAACGGCCGGGTAGATACCCAGTGCCGCGATCTGACGGGACAGTACCACGGTCGCATCCAGGTGGGCGAAGGTGGTCGCCGGAGACGGGTCGGTCAAGTCATCCGCAGGCACGTAAACGGCCTGTACGGAGGTGATGGAACCGGTCTTGGTGGAGGTGATGCGCTCCTGCAGAACACCCATCTCCTCGGCCAGGGTCGGCTGGTAACCTACTGCGGAGGGCATACGGCCCAGCAGTGCGGATACTTCGGTACCGGCCAGGGTGTAACGGTAGATGTTGTCCACGAAGAACAGCACGTCACGACCTTCGTCACGGAACTTCTCGGCCATGGTCAGGCCGGTCAGCGCCACGCGCAGACGGTTTCCGGGCGGCTCGTTCATCTGACCGTAAACCAGAGATACTTTGTCCAGTACGTTGGACTCCATCATCTCGTGGTAGAAGTCGTTACCCTCACGGGTACGCTCACCTACACCGGCGAACACGGAGTAACCGCTGTGTTCGATCGCGATGTTACGGATCAGCTCCATCATGTTTACGGTCTTGCCTACACCGGCACCACCGAACAGACCAACCTTACCACCCTTGGCGAACGGGCATACCAGGTCGATAACCTTGATACCGGTCTCCAGCAGGTCGTTGCTGTTGGACTGATCTTCGTAGCTGGGAGCCGCGCGGTGGATGGACCAACGCTCTTCTTCACCGATCGGACCCTTTTCGTCGATCGGATCGCCCAGTACGTTCATGATCCGACCCAGAGTCGATACGCCGACCGGCACCTGGATGGATTTACCGCTATTCACTACTTCCAACCCACGACGCAGACCGTCGGAGGAGCCCATGGTGATGCAACGAACGACGCCGCCACCGATCTGTTGCTGAACTTCCAGCACCAGACCCTGGCCTTGACCTTCGCTGACAACCTTCAGTGCATCGTACACCTGGGGCACGGCATCTTGCGGGAACTCGATGTCCACCACAGCGCCGATGATTTGGACGATGAAACCGTTACTCATGTCAAATCCTCTAAACCTTTGATAACCCTTGCCTTACACCGCAGCAGCACCGGACACGATCTCTGTCAGTTCCTGGGTAATACTGGCCTGACGGGCCTTGTTGTATACCAGTTGCAGATCGTTAATCAGGTTACCGGCGTTGTCAGTCGCGGCTTGCATGGCAACCATTCGGGCTGCCTGTTCACTTGCCAAGTTTTCCACTACCCCCTGGTAGACCTGGGATTCGACGTAGCGAATCAGCAGGGTATCCAGCAGTTGCTTGGGATCCGGCTCATAGAGGTAATCCCAGTGGTGTTTCTTGGCGAGCTTGCTGTCTTCAGTTACGGGCAAAGGCAGCAGTTGATCGACTCGTGGTTGCTGAACCATGGTGTTGACGAACTTGTTGTACACCAGATACAGCCTGTCAATCTCACCGTTGTCGTAAGCCTTCAGCATGACCTTGACTGAACCAATCAGGTCATTGACGCTCGGGTTATCGCCCAGTCCTGCGACGTGAGCTTTCACCTTGGCGCCGTGCCGTTCAAAGAAGTTGGAGGCCTTGTTGCCGATCAGAGCCAGGTCAACCTTGGCTCCTTTCGCGCTCCATTGCTTCATGTCATTGAGGGCAGCCTTGAACAGGTTGATGTTCAGACCACCACACAGGCCACGGTCGGTGGAGACGACGATGTAACCCACTCGCTTGACCTCACGTTCGATGAGGTAGGGGTGCTTGTATTCCAGGTTCCCCTGAGCGATATGGCCGATCACCTTGCGCATGGTTTCAGCGTACGGACGGCTGGCAGACATGCGATCTTGCGCACGGCGCATCTTGCTTGCTGCCACCATTTCCATAGCGCCGGTGATCTTCTGAGTGTTTTTCACACTCGCGATCTTGTTACGTATCTCTTTTGCGCCGGCCATCTCTTACTCTCCATCAGGTGGCAGCTCGCGCTGCCACACACGCTTACCAGGTCTGGGTTGCCTTGAAGTTGTCCAGCAACGCAGTCAGCTTGCCAACGATCGCGTCGTTGTAGTCGGCCTTGGCATTGATTTCAGCCATCAGCTCGGCATGCTGGGTATTGGCGTAAGAGAGCAGAGCGGCTTCGAAGTCGACGATCTTGTTCAGCTCGACATCGGAGAGATAGCCTTTTTCCGCAGCGAACAGCACCAGAGACTGGTGAGCCACGCTCAGCGGAGAGTACTGCTTCTGCTTCATCAGCTCGGTCACTTTCTGACCGTGGTCCAGCTGCTTGCGGGTCGCATCGTCCAGGTCGGAAGAGAACTGGGCGAATGCAGCCAGTTCGCGATACTGGGCCAGCGCGGTACGGATACCACCGGACAGCTTCTTGACGATCTTGGTCTGAGCGGCACCACCTACACGGGATACGGAGATACCCGGGTCAACGGCCGGACGGATACCGGAGTTGAACAGTTGTGAAGTCAGGAAGATCTGGCCATCGGTGATGGAGATCACGTTGGTCGGAACGAACGCGGATACGTCGCCGGCCTGGGTTTCGATGATCGGCAGGGCGGTCAGAGAACCGGTCTGGCCTTTCACTTCACCGTTGGTGAACTTCTCTACGTACTCGGCGTTGACGCGAGCAGCACGCTCCAGCAGACGGGAGTGCAGATAGAAAACGTCGCCCGGGTAGGCTTCGCGTCCTGGCGGACGGCGCAGCAGCAGGGAGATCTGGCGATAAGCTACGGCCTGCTTGGACAGGTCATCATAGATGATCAGCGCGTCTTCACCGCGGTCACGGAAGTACTCCCCCATGGAGCAGCCGGCATACGGAGCCAGGTACTGCAGGGCAGCCGCTTCGGAGGCAGAGGCAACCACCACTATGGTGTTGGCCAGGGCGCCGTGCTCTTCCAGCTTGCGTACCACGTTGGCGATGGTGGAGGCCTTCTGGCCGATCGCAACGTAGACACACTTAATGCCGGAGTCTTTCTGGTTGATGATGGTGTCGATGGCGATGGCAGTCTTGCCCACCTGACGGTCACCGATGATCAGCTCACGCTGGCCACGACCGATAGGGATCATGGCATCGATGGCTTTCAGACCGGTCTGGACCGGCTGGTCAACAGACTTACGCTCGATAACGCCCGGTGCAATCACTTCGATCGGCGAGAAGCCGTCGTTGTCGATTGGACCTTTACCGTCGATCGGCTGACCCAGGGTGTTCAACACCCGGCCCAACAGACCACGACCGACCGGCACTTCCAGAATGCGGCCAGTCCCTTTTACTTTCATTCCTTCTGACAGACCGTCATAGGAACCCATGATCACCGCACCGACGGAGTCACGCTCCAGGTTCAATGCCAGAGCGTAGCGGTTGCCCGGCAGCTCGATCATCTCACCTTGCATGGCATCGGCCAGGCCGTGAATACGAATGATACCGTCGCTCACAGAGACGATGGTACCTTCGTTACGCGCTTCGCTCTTTACATCAAACTGCGCAATGCGCTGCTTGATCAGCTCGGCGATTTCAGTGGAATTCAGTTGCATGCTCTAATACCCCAATCAAGATTGCAGCGCGTCAGCCATGCGATCCAGCTTACCGCGGACCGTGCCGTCGATAACCAGGTCACCGGCCTTGATGAGCACCCCGGCCATCAAGGACGCATCCATGCTGCAATTCAGCTTCACTTTGCGCGCGAGACGTTGTTCCAGAGAAGCCTGAATATTGGCTTTCTGCTGGTCGGTCAGTTCGATCGCCGAAATCACGTCAGCCTGAACTTCTTTATCCAGTTCAGCCTTGAACGCGATGAATTCGGCAACGACCGCCGGCAGCACACCCAAGCGACCATTCTCGGCCATCACCCGGATCAGGTTCTGACCATGCTCGTCGAGTTGCTCACCACAGATGCCGACAAACAACTTTGCCAGCTCTTCGGCAGCCACAGAGCCGTTTACCAGGTTGTGGATGGTCTCGTTCTCCGCTACTTGTGCAGCGAAGCCGAGCATCCCCAGCCACTGGTCAACCGCCTTGTGCTCAACGGCAAACTCGAAAGCAGCCTTGGCGTAGGGGCGAGCGATTGTAGTCAGTTCAGACATAGCCCCGTTCCCGTTACAGTTCTGCTACCAGCTTGTCGACGATGTCGCTGTTGGCAGCCTGGTCGATTTGGCGCGCCAGGATCTTCTCTGCACCAGCAATGGCAAGAGCAGCAACCTGCTTACGCAGTTCTTCTTTGGCACGATGACGTTCAGCTTCAATCTCGGCACGGCCCTGAGCCAGGATTTTTTCCCGCTCAGATTGGGCACCGGCAGCAGCTTCATCAATGATCTGGGCCTTGCGTTTGTTGGCCTGTTCAATGATTTCTGCAGCCTGGAGCTTGGCTTCTTTCAGCTGATCGGTGGCGTTGGCCTTGGCCAAATCCAGATCTTTCTTGGCACGCTCGGCAGAAGAGAGGCCGTCAGCAATGGTTTTCTGACGGGCTTCGATGGCAGCCATCAGCGGCGGCCACACGTACTTCATGCAAAACACTACGAAGAAGAAAAAAGCAACTGCTTGGCCGAGGAGGGTGGCGTTGATATTCACAGCCTGTGTCCTCTTAGTTAGTTAATGGGTTATGTCCGGAGGTCGCTATGACTTAGCCGGCAACCGCAAACATCACGTACAGACCCAGACCAACGGCGATCATCGGGATCGCATCCACCAGACCCATCACGATGAAGAACTGGGTACGCAGAACAGGGATCAGGTCCGGTTGACGAGCTGCACCTTCCAGGAATTTGCCACCCAGGATACCGATACCGATGGAAGCGCCGATAGCCGCCAGACCCATCATCATTGCAGCAGCGATGTACAGCAGGTCCATGTTCAAGTTTTCCATGAGGATCTCCATTTATTTAGATGTAATTGATTGTATAAAAAGGATTATTTGAGTTGCATCAACCATGGTCTTCTTGAGCCATCGACAGATAGACGATGGTCAGCACCATGAAGATAAACGCCTGCAAAGTGATGATCAGGATGTGGAAAATTGCCCAAGGCACGGACAGGATCCACTGAGACCACCAGGGTAGCAAACCCGCAATCAGGATAAAGATCAGTTCGCCAGCATACATGTTGCCGAACAGTCGAAGACCCAGAGAAACAGGTTTGGAAATCAGCGTAACAGTTTCCAGGATGAGGTTAACCGGGATGGCCGCCGGGTGGTTGAAAGGCTGAAGCGTCAGCTCCTTCACAAACCCGCCGATACCCTTGACCTTGATGCTGTAGTACAGGATCAAGAAGAACACGCCCAAAGCCATGGACATGGTGATGTTAACGTCAGCAGAGGGAACCACACGCAGATAGGGAACACCCATCAACTGTGCAGCGTGGGGGATAAAGTCAACGGGGATCAGATCCATCAGGTTCATCAGGAAGATCCACACAAACACCGTCAGGGCCAAAGGTGCGATGACCTTGTTGCGACCGTGAAAAATGTCCTTGACGTTACCACTCACAAACTCGACCAGCATCTCCACAAAGCACTGCAGTTTACCGGGCACACCACTGGTAGCGTTGACGGCTACGCGGCGGAACAACCAGATAAACAGAGCGCCCAACAGAACAGAAAATATCATTGAGTCGACATTGACTGTCCAGAACCCAGACCCGACTTGCAGATGGGTCAGATGGTGGGAGATATATCCCTGAGGAGTCAGGACTTCTCCGGTTGCAGACATGAGTTTTCCTAATAGTGGTTGTTAAGCGTGAATGAGACTATCCACTGTACAACGAGGGCGAGGATATAAGTGGCAAAGAACGAGACGGTATCGACCTCGATCCCGGCGCCAAACATCAGGGCGAAAAGTCCTGTTGTAGTAATGAGCTTAATCCCTGCCCCACCATAAAAGTCCCGCAGAACCAGGCCCACGCTCTCTTTCGTCACCTTGCGGCGCAGAACCCAGAGCGTGAACAGGGCTTGAGGAACCCAGTACATGCTCCCCCCGTAGAGAGAGGAGCGTCCGGCAAACGCACCGCTCTGGTAAAACCAGACGGTACTGATCGCCAGGATCAGGACGAGCTGACAAACGAGCATAGCCAAGGCCAGCGTTAAACCTTCCAAGGCTATTTTCTGCTTCACCAACCTACCCCTGAACATTACAGAACTGTAAAAAATCGGGATCCGAAGACCCCGCGTTTACAGCCCAAAAAGCCGGTCAAATTATACCCTTGAAGACAGCTATTGCAACATGGCAAAAATCCTTAATTTTTGCGGCTTTCCGCACAGAATTAAGGTTATGTTCATATCAAAAGGAATGGATGTTTTATTACTACAAAAAGCGTAAAAATCACGATTCTGACAGGCCAAAATAGCTCAATACCCGGTCCAAATCCGCCAAGTTCTCGTAACTAATTACTAACTTGCCGCTATCCTGTTTTCCCGGCTGAAGTTGTACCTGATTGCCAATTTTTTCTGAGATCTGGCGCTCGAGATAACCAAACTGGGGATCGCGGACGGGCTCGACCCTGGCTTTTGCCGGTTCCAGCGCCTTTTGCACCAACTTCTCGGTATCTCGCACTGTCAGCCCCTTCTGGGCTACCAGTTTGGCCAGTTCGGACTGGGCCTGGCCGCTCAGGGCCAGCAGGGCACGGGCATGGCCCATGTCGAGGTCACCGTGTTCAACGAAGCGCTTCACGTCGTCGTTGAGCTGGTTGAGGCGCAGCAGGTTGGTCACCGTGGTGCGGGACTTGCCCACCGCATCGGCCACCTGCTGGTGGGTCAGTTCGAATTCGGTCAGTAGCCGCTGCAGGGCGACCGCCTCTTCGATGGCATTGAGGTCTTCACGCTGGATGTTCTCGATGAGCGCGATGGCGACGGCCGCCTCGTCAGGCACATCCTTGACCAGGCAGGGCACCACCTCGAGGCGGGCCAGCTGGGAGGCGCGCCAGCGCCGCTCACCGGCGATGATTTCGAAGGATTGCTCGCCGAGGGGACGCACCACGATAGGCTGGATCACCCCCTGGGCACGGATGGAATTGGCCAGCTCTTCCAGCGCATCCTGCGACATGTCCTTGCGCGGCTGGTACTTGCCGGACTGCAACCACTCCACCGGCAGCTTGCGCAGTTCGCCCTGATTGGTCAGGGTCGGGGCCATGGCCTGCTCGGTGCGCTGATCGCTCATCACCTGCTTCTGGCGCGCGGCCGTGCTGGTGCTGAGCAGAGCGTCCAGCCCCTTGCCCAGCCCACGTTTTTTCGGCGTCATATGCTCTCTCGGTCTGCGATGGTCACCTGACGCTCCTGCTCCTGGCGACGCAGGATCTCGCCAGCCAGAGCCAGATAGGCCTTGGCGCCCACCGATGATTTGTCATAGTGCATGGCCGGGGCGCCGAAACTCGGTGCCTCCGCCAGTCTTACGTTGCGGGGAATGATGGTGCGATAGACCTTGTCCCCGAAGTGCTGTTTAAGCTGATCGGACACATCATTGGCCAGCCGGTTGCGGTGATCGAACATGGTGCGCAGCACCCCTTCGATCTTCAGATCCGGATTGACCACGGCTGCCAGCTTGCTGATGGTGTCGACCAGGGCGGTGAGCCCTTCCAGCGCATAGTATTCGCACTGCATGGGCACCAGCACGGAGTCGGCGGCGGCCATGGCGTTGACGGTCAGCATGTTGAGAGAAGGCGGGCAGTCGATGAAGACGTAGTCGTATTTGTCCCGCACCGCGGCCAGCGCGTTGCGCAGGCGGATCTCGCGGGCGAAGAACTCCATCAGACGAATTTCGGCCGCGGTCACGTCGGCGTTGGCGGCGATCAGGTGATAGCCCCCGGAGGTTTCGGGGATGATCACCTCGCCGATGGGGGCGTCCTCGATCAGCAGCTCATAGGCGGTGCGCTCGACTTCGTACTTGTCGACACCGCTGCCCATGGTGGCATTGCCCTGCGGATCCAGATCGATCACCAGCACCTTGCGGCGGGTAGCGGCCATGGAGGCGGCCAGATTCACACAGGTGGTGGTTTTACCCACTCCACCCTTCTGGTTGGCTATGGCGATGACTTTTCCCACACTGTCCCCTAAATGAAACTGCGACCCTATTCGGGCTGGATATGTTTGAATTCCAGCAGATGACGTTCGCCTTCCAGCTCCGGCACCACCAGTTGATGGGAGGCGACCAGACGGATGTTGGCGGGCAACTGGGCCAGCTCCTGCTCGGGATACTGTCCCTTGAGCGCGAGGAAGCTGCCCTGGGCCGACGGCAGATGGTGACACCAGCCCAGCATGTCCTCCAGCGAGGCGAAGGCCCGGCTCAGCACGCCGTCAAATCCCACCTCGGGCTGATACTCCTCGACCCGGGATTTGACGGGAGTCACGTTGGTCAAGCCCAACTCCAGGATCACCTGGCGGATGAAGTTGATCCGCTTGCCCAGACTGTCCAGCAGCACGAACTGCTTGTCCGGATTGATGATCGCCAGCGGCAGTCCGGGCAGACCCGGGCCTGTGCCCACATCGATGAAGCGCTCACCGTGCAGGTGCCGGCTCACCACCAGGCTGTCGAGGATGTGCTTGACCAGCATGGCGTCCGGATCTCGTACCGAGGTGAGATTGTAAGCCTTGTTCCACTTGTGCAGCAACTCGACAAGCCGAACCAACTGGGTCTTTTGGGTCTCGGTGATAACAATTCCGGCCTGCATGAGCAGGCCGTTCAATCTTTCCAGCATGTTTTGCAACGGTAGGATCCTCAGGCGGTTTTACGCAGCAGGCCGTGTTTTTTCAGATGAACCAGCAGGATGGAGATGGCCGCCGGGGTGATGCCGGAGATGCGGGACGCCTGACCTATGGTCTGCGGCTTGGCATCGTTGAGCTTGGCGATCACCTCGTTGGAGAGGCCGTTGACGTCGCGGTAGTTCATGTCCAGCGGCAGCAGGGTGTTCTCGTTGCGCAGCTGCTTCTCCACTTCGTCGTGCTGGCGTTCGATGTAGCCGGCGTACTTGATCTGGATCTCCACCTGATCGGCGGCGGCCGAATCGCTCAGCGCAGGCCCGACCCCCTCGATGGCCATCAGCGCATCGTAGGTTACCTCGGGGCGACGCAGCAGCTCTTCCAGGCTCTGCTCGCGGGTCAGCGGGGTGTTGACCAGGGCGTTGACCGCCTCCAGCGACGGATGCTGCGGGTGGATCCAGGTCGAGCGCATGCGCTGACGCTCCTGCTCCACCTGTTCCATCTTGGCGTTGAACTTGCTCCAGCGCTCGTCATCCACCAGGCCCAGCTCGCGGCCGATGGCGGTCAGGCGCAGATCGGCGTTGTCTTCCCGCAGCAGCAGGCGATATTCGGCACGGCTGGTGAACATGCGGTAGGGTTCGCGGGTTCCCAGGGTGGAGAGATCGTCCATCATCACGCCGATGTAGGCCTGATCCCGGCGCGGATGCCAGGGATCCTTGCCCTGCGCACGCAGGGCGGCGTTCAAACCGGCCAGCAGTCCTTGGGCTGCCGCCTCTTCATAGCCGGTGGTGCCGTTGATCTGGCCGGCGAAGAACAGGTTGCCGATGCACTTGCTCTCCATGTTGGCCTTGAGATCCCGCGGATCGAAGAAATCGTACTCGATGGCATAACCCGGGCGGGTGATGTGCGCATTCTCGAAGCCACGCACGGAGCGGACGATCTGCACCTGCACGTCGAACGGCAGGCTGGTGGAGATCCCGTTCGGGTAGAGTTCGTGGGTGGTCAGGCCTTCCGGCTCGACGAAAATCTGGTGCGCCGTCTTGTCGGCAAAACGGGTGATCTTGTCCTCGATCGACGGGCAGTAGCGCGGGCCAATCCCCTCGATCACCCCGGCGTACATGGGGCTGCGATCCAGGTTGTTGCGGATCACCTCGTGGGTGCGCTCGTTGGTATGGGTAACGTAGCAGGGCACCTGACGCGGATGCTGGCTGGCATTACCGATGAAGGAGAAGACCGGACGCGGATCGTCGCCGTGCTGGGCCTGCATCACCGAGAAATCGACGCTGCGGGCATCGATGCGGGGCGGCGTACCTGTCTTGAGGCGATCAATGCGCAGCGGCAGTTCCCGCAGGCGCTGGGCGAGGGCGATCGAGGGAGGATCCCCGGCGCGGCCCCCCTTGTAGTTTTCCATGCCGATGTGGATCAGGCCGTTCAGGAAGGTACCCACGGTCAGCACGACCGTCTTGCCGCTGATGCGGATCCCGCTCTGGGTGACCACGCCGGCAACCCGATCCCCGTCCATGATGAGATCGTCACAGGCCTGCTGGAAGATCTTCAGGTTGGGGTAGTTCTCCAGCATCTGGCGCACGACTGCCTTGTAAAGCAGACGATCCGCCTGGGCGCGAGTGGCGCGAACCGCCGGGCCCTTGGAGGAGTTGAGGGTACGGAACTGGATCCCGCCAAGATCGATGGCACGCGCCATGATCCCGCCGAGAGCGTCAACTTCCTTGACCAGGTGTCCCTTGCCGATCCCGCCGATCGCCGGGTTGCAGGACATGTGTCCCAGCGTATCGATATTGTGGGTCAGCAACAGGGTATTGAGGCCCATCCGGGCTGCCGCTGTTGCCGCTTCGGTTCCTGCATGACCGCCACCGACGACGATCACATCAAATTGTTCATGGTATTGCATTGGGGATCACCTTGATCTGCACGCCTGAAGATCTTTGTTTGCCTGTGCTCGAGGGCGGAACATTCTATCTGTTTAGCGTCCTGAGGGGAACGTCTACTTAACGTTCAGTATGGAGGGAGGATCCACTAAATAGATCTTAAGGATCTTTAGATCGATCTTTTATTGGATCTTTTATTAGGATCCGCCGCTTCTGTTGATAAGCACTTTTTGATCATAAAGATCATCGTCTTAAGAGCGATCTCTGGTTGTGGAAAAGCTTGGATCCTGGCCCCGTGAACTGGGGGATAACAAGGGTTTTTATGCACAGACACCCTTTGGTTTAGATCTAATACATGGATAACTATAGGTTTTACAGAGTTTCACACAGGAGTTATTCACAATTTCTCGGAGCATTCTAGGGGAACCTTTGGAACAACTTCTCCGGATCCACCTGTTAATAACCTGGTGGATAGCGATCTGGGGATAAGCGGGGAGATCGAGCCGTTCATGCCGGATCTCCCGCTCCCGGTTCAGGCGATCAGGGCCAACCAGTCCCGGATCCAGATTTCGGCCGCATCTTCCGGGATCTCGTGCCGGGTCACGTCGATGTCGAGACGATCCCCAATCCGGCTGGCGCCGCACTCGGCCAGCAGTCGATCCAGCGTCTTGCCACCCTGGCAGAAGGTGTCATAACTGCTGTCTCCCAGCGCGATCACCCCGTATTTCCAGCCATCAAGATCCGGACGCTGCTCGGCAAGATCCTTGGCGAAAGGCTGCAGATTGTCGGGCACATCGCCGGCACCGTGGGTGGAGGTGACCACCAGCACTATGGACTCCGGCTCGGCAAGCACCCTGGCCAGGCTGGCGGGGTTGTGGATCTCGGTTTGGTGGCCCGCTTGTTCCAGCAGGCCGGCGACGTGGTCCGCGACATATTCAGAGGCGCCCAGCATGGAGCCGACGACGAGATTGAGTTTGGCCATGGAATGGATCCTGATTTCAGACGAAGCAAGAGAAAGCCGGATTCTACCGCCAAAGGGTGTGGATAAATATGGATAAAGCTTGGGGATAATGGATCCTCGCTGCTTTTGTACGGAAAAAAGGGATCCACGCCCGCCGATCCAGCCCAGTCTTGCGATCGTGTCGAAAAGGGGCCGTTTCCTCCTCTTGTGTGTTCTCCGCTCGGCTCCTGATACTTCAAGTAACAATGCGGATGCAAATGATTAGCAATTATTGAATCGATTCGATCATGGCTCCTGTAGTAGCATGTCGCTGCTTTATTCGCCTGAGGAACCGGGCTACCGGCATGACCGGCTACCAATAATAAGAAATCAGAAACAACTCATTGATATTTGAGACACTTACTATGATTGCGCAAAAAAACACTCCCATCGCAGCGATGCGAAAGAGAGGGGCACAGCAACTGCTGCCGCTCTCCTGCCTGTTGGCCAGCCTGCCCGTGCTGGCGGCCGAACAACCGAAAGAACTGCCCAAAGCCAGCGAGACCATGGTGGTCACCGGCACCGCCATGAAGGTGGAAGTGCCCATGGCCGAGACGCCTCGCGCCGTCTCCGTGGTCAACCGCGAGGAGCTGGATCAGCGTGCCGTGCAGCAGCTTGACGAGTCCCTGCGCTACCGCTCCGGCGTGCTCACCGGTCTCTATGGCTCCGACAACAATACCGACTGGTTCAAGGTGCGTGGCTTCGATGTCGCCTCCTATCTGGATGGCAGCCGTTTGCTCAGGATGAATGGTTATTACGTCTGGACGCCGGAGCCGTTCGGCCTGGAGAGCGTGGAAGTGCTGAAAGGCCCGGCCTCCATTCTGTATGGCGAGGCGCCTCCCGGCGGCGTGATCAATGCCATCAGCAAGCGGCCGACCGCCACCCCGCAGGGGTTGCTGGATCTGCAGCTGGGCAGCCGGGATCACCGCCAGATCGGGGTGGATGTCTCCGATGCGCTCTCCGACAACAGCCGCTACCGCATGGTTGCTCTTTATAAGGAGCGTGACGGCGTGCTGGACGGCACTTACAACGATCGCGTCTATCTGGCGCCGAGCGTGACCTTCGATCTCTCGGATCGCACCAGCCTGACCCTGCTGGCCAGCTTCCTGCACGACGAAGGGGGGCCGACCAACGGCTTCTTCCCGGTTTACGGCACCCTCAATACCAGCGGTGGCCAGATAGATCCCAGTACCAACCTGAGCCAGCCGGATTACGATCGCAACCGCAACACCCAGCTCTCCACCGGTTACGAGCTGACCCACCAGCTCAACCAGACCTGGGAGTTCAAGCAGAATGTCCGCTTCAACTACAACGATCTGCTGCTGCGCCAGACCTATATATATCCTTGGGCTGCTTGGCCTGCGACACCCGATGAAAATATGCCGGTTCGTGGCCGTGGCATGATCTATCGGGATGGCAACACCAAGAGCGCCACCATGGACAACCAAGTGGTGGGCTACTGGAACACCGACAGCACAGAACAGACCCTGCTGCTGGGGGTGGATCTGCAGCGCCATGTCAACGAGGGGATGGAAGCTGATCAGTGGATGGGAACCATAAATACCCAGCACCCGGATTACAGCGGCTTCCCCGGTTTTGATGAGTCCACCGCCACCCACCAGAAGAGTACCAAGGGTCAGAGCGGCCTCTATGCCCAGCACCAGATCCGCTGGGACGATCGCTGGTTGCTGACCGGCGGCGGTCGCTTCGACTACGTGGAGACCCACAACATCAGCGAAGCCAAGGGCAAGAACGAGAAGCAGTATGATCACGAGCTCTCCCTCTCCGGCAGCCTGATGTACCTGGCCGACAACGGTCTCTCTCCTTATGTTGCCTATGCCGAGTCGTTCGAGGTGCTGCCGGGTATCGACCCCAACACCAGTGAATCCTACAAGCCGCTCAAGGGCACCCTGTACGAGACCGGCGTCAAGTACGCGCCGAGTTTCCTCGATGGCTACATCAACATGGCCCTGTTCGATCTGGAGCAGACCAACTCGCTGGTCTCCACCGGTTCCGGCCAGCAGACCCAGGCCGGCGAAGTGACCTCCCGGGGTATCGAGCTGGAAGGGAGCGTGCAGGCCACCGAGGCGCTGCGCCTGACCGCCGCTTACACCTATACCGATGCCAAGACCAACGACACCGGCAATGGCGATCGCCGTGCCAGCCTGATCCCGCGCCACCAGGCCTCTTTCTGGGGCAACTACAAGGTGCAGCAGGGGCCGGTCTCCGGTCTGGAGCTGGGGAGCGGCGTGCGCTACGTCGGCTCCAGCGTCGGCATCGGTGCCGTGAATGCGGATTACACCCCCATCTATGGTTCGGCCGAGGTGCCGGCCCATACCGTGTGGGATGCGATGATCGGGTATGACTTTGCCAAAAACTGGCGGGCTCAGCTCAACGTCAACAACCTGCTGGGTGATACCTACGTGGCCAGCTGCGACTACTACTGCTACTACGGCGAGCCGCGCAGCGTAGTGGGCAGCATCAACTACCGCTGGTAATCGAAGTGGGGCGGGAACCGGGTTCCCGCCCTTCTTTTCACCTGCAGTTGCTCTGATCTCTCTGGAATACCGGTCCGTTATGGAACTCTTGTCTCTGGTTTATCGCCAATATCGTTGGCCCTTCATCGCCATTACCCTGCTCAGCCTGCTCAGTGCCGTCAGCGGGATTGGTGTCATTGCCTTTATCAATCAGTCTCTTGTCGAATCAGTCGGCGATCCGCTGCCGGTGCTCGGCCAGCTGATCGGCCTCATCTTATTGCTGCTGGTGATCACGCTCGGCTCTCAGCTGGCGCTGACCACCCTCGGCCATCATTTCGTCTACCGGCTGCGCGGCCGCCTGCTCAAGCAGTTGCTGGATACCGATGTCGCCCGCCTGCGCCAGATTGGCCAGGGGCCGCTGCTGGCCTCCCTTTCCAGCGACATCGGCCAGATCACCATCGCCTTCGTGCGCCTGCCGGAGCTGGTGCAGGGGCTGGTGCTCACCCTGGGGTCGGCCCTCTACCTCGGCTGGCTGTCGCCGGCCCTGCTCGGCGTCACCACGCTTTGGGTCACTTTCACCATGGTGGTGGGCTGGCTGCTGGTGAACCGGGTCTATCGCCATCTCTCCCACATGCGTCAGGCCGAGGATCGGCTCTATCAGAACTATCAGGCCATCATCGCCGGCAGCAAGGAGCTGGCGCTCAACCGCGAGCGGGCCCACTTCGTCTACCACCAGCTTTATCAGCAGAATGCACAGGAGTACCGCCAGCAGATCATCCGCGCCGACACCTATCACCTGAGCGCGGTGAACTGGTCGAATATCATGATGCTGGGGGCCATCGGTCTGGTCTTCTTCCTGGCCAACGGGCTGGGCTGGGCCGATACCCAGGTGGCCGCCACCTTCGCGCTGACCCTGCTGTTCTTGCGTACCCCCTTGCTACAGGGCATTGGCGCATTGCCGACCCTGCTCTCCGCCCAGGTGGCGTTCGACAAGATAGCCGCGCTGGCGCTGGTCGAGCCGGATCCCGACTTCCCGTTGACGTCCGCGCCCCGCGCCTGGCAGCGCATCGAGCTGGAGCAGGTGAGCTTTCACTATCAGGGGGAGGGCGGCTTTGCCGTCGGCCCTATCGATCTGGTCATCGAAAAGGGGGAGCAGATCTTCATCATCGGTGGCAACGGCTCCGGCAAGTCGACCCTGGCCATGCTGCTGACCGGCCTCTATCAGCCGGTATCGGGCCGGATCCTGCTGGATGGGGAGCCGGTCACCGATCGCAACGCCTATCTGGCGCTGTTCTCCGCCATCTTCACCGACTATCACCTGTTCCAGCACCTGCTGGGGCCGGAGCCCAAGGATGAGCTGGTGGCCGAGTGGCTGGAGCGGCTGCAGATGGGCAGCAAGCTCGCCATCGAAGAGGGCTTCATCGCCGATATCGACCTCTCCCAGGGGCAGCGCAAGCGGGTCGCCCTGCTGCTGGCGCTGGCCGAGCAGCGCGAGGTGATGCTGTTCGACGAGTGGGCCGCGGATCAGGATCCCCAGTTCCGTCGCATCTTCTATCAGCTGTTGCTGCCGCGCTTGAAGGAGATGGGCAAGACGGTGATCGCCATCAGCCACGACGATCTCTACTTCTCCCAGGCCGACCGGCTGCTGGAGATGCGCCAGGGCCGGCTCAGCGAGCTGACCGGTGAGCGGCGCGAGAAGGTGAGCCGCGATGCGGTCGCCCATCTGGATTGTGACTTGAATGCAGAGGTGCCGGTTTGAACCCGCCCAACAGGAACCGCTTATGTTTGAGATGAAATCAGCCAGCTTCGCGGTCAATGACCGCACGCTGCTGCACCCCACCGATCTCTGTTTCGAGCAGGGCAATGTCTATGGCCTCATCGGCCACAACGGTTCGGGCAAATCCACCCTGCTCAAGCTGCTGGCACGCCAGCAGCCGCTCAGTGACGGCGAGATCCGGTTCGATGACAAGCCGCTGCCGGCGTGGGGGGCGCGCGACTTCGCCCGTCAGGTGGCCTATCTGCCCCAGCATCTGCCGAGCGCCGAAAACCTGCTCGGGCGGGAGCTGGTGGAGATGGGCCGCTACCCCTGGCGCGGCCTGCTGGGCCGGATGGGGGCGGAGGATCACCGCCAGGTCGAACGGGCCATCGCGCTGACCCATACCGAACGCTTTGCCGACCGGCTGGTGGATACCCTCTCCGGCGGCGAGCGGGGGCGGGTGTGGCTGGCCATGCTGCTGGCCCAGGAGAGCCGTTTCATCCTGCTGGACGAGCCGCTGGCCGCGCTGGACGTGGCTCATCAGGTGGAGGTGCTCACGCTCGTCAAGCAGTTGAGCCGTCAGCTCAAGCTTGGGGTCATCATCGTCATTCACGACATCAACATGGCCTCCCGCTTCTGCGATCGGCTGGTGGCGCTGCACACCGGCCGCCTGCTGACCCACGGCGAACCCGAACAGATCATGACCGGCGAGACCCTGCACGCCATCTATGGCATCCCGATGGAGGTCATTCGCCACCCGGCCCATGATCACGCCATCGCTATCGTCTGACCGGGGGCCTTTCTTGAACCGTTTATTGAAGAAGATGGCGTCCTGCCTTGTCGGCCTGCTGCTGCCGCTTGCAGTGCAGGCTGACACATCCCCGACCGCCTCCGCGCCGGTACCCCGCATCGCCACCGTCGACTGGACCATAGCCGAAACCCTGCTGGCACTCGGGGTGACGCCGCTGGCAGTGGGGGATGTCGGCTCCTACCGCGCCTGGGTCGGCGAACCGCTGCTGCCAGCCGCCGTGGTGGATATCGGCCAGCGCGCCCAGCCCAACCGCGAACTGCTGGCCGAGCTGAAACCCGATCGCATCCTCATCTCGCCGCTGGCGGCCCCGCTGGCGCCGACCCTCTCCCGCATCGCGCCGGTACAATCCATCGCACTCTACGAGCCGGATGCCGATCTGTGGCAGCGGCTGCACGAGGCGACCCTGACCATCGCCGCACTGGTGAACAAAACCACCGAGGCCGAGCAACTGCTGGCCAGGCTGGACCAGGATCTGGCGCAGATGCGGGCGGCGTTGCCTGCGGATCTGCCGCCCCTGCTGGTGGTGCAGTTCATCGATGAGCGCCATGTGCGGGTATTTGGCCGCCACAGCCTGTTCGCGGCGGTGATGCAGCGGCTCGGCCTGCGCAATGGCTGGCAGGGGGAAACCAATGCCTGGGGCTTTGCCGTGGCCAGCCTGGAACAGTTGATGGCGCTGCCACAAGCGCGGCTGGTGGTGGTCGATCCGATCCCGGTCGGGGTGAGCGAGCGGCTGCAGGAGCCCGGTCTGTGGCAACAGCTGCCACAGGTGAGGGCGGCGGCCGTGCTGCATCTGCCTGCGGTGTGGAGTTTTGGCGGCGTGCTGGCGGCGCGCCGCTTCGCCGTGCAGCTCAGTACTGCGCTGCAGCAGGATGGGCAAAGCGGGGAGGGGCTGTAATGAACCAGATTTTTCCGTCGCCGCTGCGACTGCCTGTCAGCCTGCTGCTGGGACTGACGTTGGCGCTAGCGGGTTGGGAGCTGGCCGATCAGTTGCCGGTGGCGCGTTGGCTCGCGACCCTGTTGTCGCCGGATCTGACCGATGCCAGCCAGGCGGTGGTCCACTTCAGCTGGCTGCCGCGTCTTGCCGTCTGCCTGCTGGCCGGCGCCGCCCTCGGGCTGGCCGGCACCCTGATGCAGCAGGTGCTGCGCAATCCGCTGGCCTCGCCCACCACCCTGGGGGTGGCCTCCGGCGCCCAGCTGGCGCTGATGATGGTGACCCTGTTTGCCCCCTCCTGGTTGCTGCTGGGGCGGGAGTGGATCGCCATGGCCGGCGGCAGCTTCGCCATGGGGCTGGTGTTTTCCCTGGCCTGGTGTCGCCAGCTCAATCCGGTGGTCATCGTCTTCGCGGGCCTGGTGATCAACCTCTATCTGGCAGCCATCAGCATGGGGCTCTTGCTGTTCTTTCAGGAGGAGCTGAAAGGCTTGCTGGTGTGGGGCAGTGGCTCGCTGGTGCAGAACAGCTGGAGCGGGGTGAGCTACCTGCTGCCCCGTCTGCTGCTGGCTGGTGTGCTGGCCGCGGTTCTGGTGCGCCCGCTGGCGGTGCTGGAGCTGGATGATGCCAGCGCCCGCAGCCTGGGGGTCTCCCTTCAACACCTGCGTTTCGCCGGGTTAGGGCTGGCGGTGTTTGTCACCGCCTGCGTGGTGAGCGTGGTGGGGCTGATCGGCTTCATCGGGTTGGCCGCGCCCGCCCTGGTGCGCTTGCTGGGGGTAAGAAAACTGGCCCTGCGGCTGCTGTGGGCCCCAGTACTGGGTGCTCTGCTGCTGGCGGCTACCGATCTGCTGCTGCAATCCCTGAGTCGCAGCGGCTCTGTGCTCATCCCGACCGGTGCCATGACGGCCCTGCTGGGAGCGCCACTGCTGCTGTGGCTGATCCCGCGCCTGGGCATCAAGTCGGGCACGCCGAAGGCGAATGCCGCCCTGCTGGTGGCCCGCCACCCGGCGCCGGCCCGCCTTGTCGGCCTGATGTTGATGGGGCTGGTAGTGGCGGTGATCGCTTCTCTGCTGTTTGGACAAGGGATGGACGGCTGGCACTGGCCGAGCTGGCTGCGCTGGCAGGCCCAGCTGGAGTGGCGGCTGCCGCGCACCCTGGCGGCCGGTGCGGCGGGCATGCTGCTGGCGCTGGCGGGCACCCTGCTGCAACGGGTCAGCAGCAACCCCATGGCGAGTCCCGAGCTGCTGGGGGTGAGTGGTGGCACCTTCATGGGGGTGATTGCCACGGCGCTGCTGCTACCCGCCCTGCCTCTGCCCATGATGCTGGCCGGCGGCCTGTTAGGTGCCTTCGGTTGTCTGCTGCTGTTGCTGCTGGTCAATCGCAGCCACGGCTTCCAGCCGGAGCGGCTGCTGCTCTCCGGCATCGCCATCACGGCGCTGTTCGAGCCGTTGCAGGCCATCGCGCTGGCCAACGGTGACCTGCGGGTGCAGCAACTGCTCTCCTGGATGTCCGGCTCCACCTATTACGTCACCCTGCCGATTGCCGGCGGGCTGGTCGTGCTGGCGCTGACGCTGCTGGCGGCCTGCCTGCTGCTCAGCCGCTGGCTCGATCTGCTGCCGATGGGGCCGGCGGTGGCCGCCGCGCTCGGCATTCGGCTCAACCGGGCCCAGCTCGCCATCCTGCTGCTGGTGGCCGTGCTGACCGCCAGTGCGACCCTGGTGGTGGGGCCGCTCTCCTTCGTCGGCCTGCTGGCACCGCACATGGCCAAGCTGATGGGGCTGGTGCGGGCACGCTGGCATCTGCTCGGTGCCGCCGTCTCCGGCGCCCTGCTGATGGTGTCGGCGGACTGGATCGGCCAGCAGATCCTGTTCCCGCAGGAGCTGCCGGTGGGGCTGGTCTCCACCTTGTTAGGGGGCGCTTACTTCATGTGGTGCCTGCGCCGCCTCTAGGTTGGTGGATGAAAAACGCGCAATGAAAAGCCCGGGATGAACCCGGGCTTTTCATTGCCTGCCGTGCGGCGTTATTTGCCGATACAGAAGCTGGAGAAGATGCGGCCCAGCAGATCGTCGGAGCTGAACTCGCCAGTGATCTCACTGAGTGACTCCTGCGCGAGGCGCAGCTCTTCGGCCACCAGCTCGCCGGCCACGAACACCTCCAGCTGCTCCTTGGCTACCAGCAGCCGCTCGGCGGCACGCTCCAGAGCGTCCAGGTGGCGGCGGCGGGCCATGAAGCCCCCCTCGGTGTTGCCCTGGAAGCCCATGCAGGCTTTCAGATGCTCGCGCAGGGCGGGCAGTCCCAGCTCGGTCTTGGCGGAGATGCGGTAGACCGCGTGGCCCAGCTCCTGACTCGGTGCCAGATCTTCACCGGTCAGGTCGGCCTTGTTGCGAATGACGGTGAGGCCGATCTTTTTTGGCAACCGATCAACAAATTCCGGCCAGATCTCCCGCGGGTCGACCGCAGCCGTGGTGGTGCCATCCACCATGAACAGCACCCGATCGGCCTGTTCAATCTCGGCCCAGGCACGCTCGATGCCGATCTGCTCCACCTTGTCCTGGGTGTCGCGCAGGCCGGCGGTGTCGATGATGTGCAGCGGCATGCCATCCAGATGGATGTGCTCGCGCAGCACGTCGCGGGTGGTGCCGGCGATCTCGGTGACGATGGCGGACTCGCGGCCGGCCAGGGCGTTGAGCAGGCTCGATTTGCCGGCGTTGGGGCGACCGGCGATCACCACCTTCATCCCTTCCCGCAGCAGGGCGCCCTGCTTGGCCTCGCCGCGCACGTCGTCGAGCTCCGCCATGATGGCGTAGAGATCCCCCGCCACCTTGCCGTCGGAGAGAAAATCGATCTCCTCGTCCGGGAAGTCGATGGCGGCTTCCACATAGATACGCAACCGGGTGAGACTCTCCACCAGCTGCTGGATCTTGCCGGAGAACTGCCCCTGCAGGGAGTGCATGGCGCTGCGGGCGGCCTGCTCGCTGGAAGCCTCGATGAGGTCGGCGATGGCCTCGGCCTGGGCCAGATCCAGCTTGTCGTTCATGAAGGCGCGTTCGCTGAACTCGCCGGGGCGGGCTGGGCGTAGCCCCTTTATCTGCAGGATGCGGCGCACCAGCATGTCCATGATCACCGGGCCGCCGTGGCCCTGCAGCTCCAGCACATCTTCACCGGTGAAGCTGTTGGGGGCCTTGAACAGCAGGGCTATGCCTTGATCCAGCGGCTGGCCTTGCTCATCCCTGAACGGCAGATATTCGGCGTAACGCACCCGGGGGAGCTTGCCGAGCACTATCTCGGCGACCTGTTCGGCGGCGGGGCCGGAGACGCGGACTATGCCGACGCCGCCACGGCCGGGGGCGGTGGCCTGGGCCACGATGGTATCTGTAGTCATCTTGCTTGGCTCATTTGTTCGCTGATGGTTCACAGCAGTGGGGTCATTGTAATAAAAAAGGCGACCCGAAGGCCGCCTCTTTTGTCATCCATCTTGCCATCGGGAGCGATTAGCTGCGGGTATGCAGGCCTTTCTTCTCCAGCTGACGATAGATGATGGTCTGCTGGGTAATGGAGATGACGTTGCTCACCAGCCAGTACAGGGTCAGACCTGCCGGGAACCAGAGGAACATGAAAGTGAAGATGATCGGCATGAACTGCATCACTTTCTGCTGCATCGGGTCGGTAATGGTGGTCGGGCTCATCTTCTGCAGATACCACATGGAGGCGCCCATGAGGATCGGCAGCACGAAGAAGGGGTCCTTCACCGACAGGTCGGTGATCCACAGGGCGAACGGTGCGTGGCGCAGCTCGACGGACTCCATCAGTGCCCAGTAGAGGGCGATGAAGATCGGCATCTGTACCAGGATCGGCAGACAGCCACCCAGCGGGTTGACCTTCTCCTTCTTGTACAGCTCCATCATGCCCTGAGACATCTTCTGGCGATCGTCGCCGAAGCGCTCGCGCAGGGCGGCCAGCTTGGGCTGCAGCATGCGCATCTTGGCCATGGAGGTGTACTGGGCCTTGGTCAGCGGGAACATGACGCCACGCACCAGCAGGGTCAGCATGATGATGGCCAGACCCCAGTTCTGGACGAAGCCGTGGAACACGGTCAGCAGCCAGTGCAGCGGTTGGGCGATGAACCAGAGCCAGCCGTAGTCGACGGTCAGGTCGAGGTGGTTGGCTACCTTGGCCATCTGATCCTGCAGCTTGGGACCTACCCACAGCTTGCTGGTCACTTCGGCCTGCTGGCCGGCAGCGATGTCAACCAGCGGTGCCTTGTAGCCGATGATGGCCTGGTCTTTGCCAGGGATCACGCGGCTGTAGAAGCTGTTGGTATCGTCGGCATTCGGTGCCCAGGCGGAGACGAAGTAGTGTTGCAGCATGGCGACCCAACCACCCTTGGTGGTCTTGTTCAGGTCGGCATCCTTCATCTCGTCGAAGGTGTACTTTTTGTAGCGGGTATCTTCGCTGGAGAAGGCACCACCGCGGTAGGCGCTGGCCACCATGGCGTGACCCTGCTGGTCTTTCGGCGTGGCCACGGTCTGCTTCAGCTGACCGTAGAACTGCACCTGAACCGGCTCGGCAGACTTGTTGTCGATCTTGTAGTCGACGCCGACTGCGTAGTCACCACGCTTGAGGACGAACTCCTTGGTGAAAACCACGCCCTTGCTGTCGGTCCAGGTCATCGGGACGACGACTTGATCCTGACCATCGGCCAGCTGGTAGCTGGTCTGGGCGGCTTCATAGGTGGGACGACCCTGGGGCTGGCTGTCCGGGCCATTGCGACCAACCAGACCGCTCTGGGCAACATAGAGGTGCTCAGGCTGACTGGTCAGCAGTACGAACGGTTGATCCTTGCCTTCTTCCAGCTTGTGGGCCAGCAGTTCGGCAGAGACGATGTCACCACCCTGGGTATCCAGGGTCAGCTTGAGCACGTCGGAGGTGACGGTGATCAGCTTGCGTGCGGTGTTCGCGTTGGCTTGCTCGGAAACCTGAGGAATATCACCGGTCTGACCGGCTTCAGGTACGAAATGTTCGGTTTGGGCCACGGTAGTCGGGGCCGGCTTCGGAGCCTTGTCGGACTCCCACTGTTGCCAGAGCAAAAAGCTCACGAACAGCAAACCGATCAGGATGAGATTGCGTTGTGATTCCATAGTCTTCAGTTTCTTCGCTTTGGTTGCGGAACCGGGTCATAACCACCCTCGGATAAGGGATGGCATTTTAATAGACGTTTGCTGGCTAACCAAACGCCTTTTATGAAACCGTGAAGTCGGATTGCTTCTATCGCAAATTGGGAACAAGTCGGGGTGAAACGGCAGCGCGGCCCGAGCAGAGGGCTAATGATTAGCTGATACAGGCGTATCAGTTTGACAGCTACCCATTGCAACGGCGTGACAGAGTGCGCCATAGCTTTTCCAGTAACTTGAACAGTTCCTCGTTATCCATCTCCTTCACACCGGCCTTGGCGATCACGACGATGTCGATAGCGGGCAGATTGGCTTGATTGAGGCGGAAACTTTCCCGAACCACCCGTTTTACACGGTTGCGCCAGACGGCACGCTTGAGTGCTTTTTTGGGCACGGCGAGACCAAGGCGAGGGTGTTCGAGCGAATTGGGAGAGGCGAGAAGTGTAATCTGCGGAGAAGCGGCCCGGACAGGCTCGGCGAAAACGCGTTTGAAGTGTTCGGGAGTTAACAGACGTAACTCCCGAGAAAAGGTGTGCTGGGTAGGCATTAGACTACCAGGCGGGCACGACCCTTGGCACGACGAGCGGCCAGAACTTTACGACCGTTGGCAGTTGCCATGCGGGCGCGGAAACCGTGAGAGCGCTTGCGCTTCAGGTTGGACGGTTGAAAAGTACGTTTCATGATTCGATTCCGTATTTCTGTACAGTTTTGATTGTCACACTTAGCCGACGCGCCAGCTATAGCGTGTGACGACTAGCAAAAGAGGCCGAATTCTAAACAGAGTTCGGCTTTTAGTCAATCCGCCGTTCCCTCCCATCCTGCCCCGACCTTGAAAAGGTCTTGGGCGAGCGTGAGGATCCGAAGGATCAAGGGCTCCGGATTATACTGGCAACCCGGGGTTTAACAAGGATCCTCCAATAAAAAAGGCGGCAATGCCGCCAAAGAGAGAGCTATTTAAGCACTTTGCGCAGGAACTCCCGGGTGCGGGGATCCTGCGGATCGACCAATATCTGATCCGGCGGGCCCTGTTCCACGATCCGGCCCCCCTCCATGAAGATCACCCGATCGGCAACATCTCTAGCAAATTCAATCTCATGGGTCACCACCACCATGGTCTGGTGCTGGCGAGCCAGCTCCTTCATCAGGCCCAGTACTTCGTCGACCCATTCGGGATCGAGGGCCGAGGTGGGCTCGTCAAACAGGATCACCTTGGAGTGAGCCGCCATGGCCCGGCCGATGCCGACCCGTTGCTGCTGACCGCCCGACAATGAGGCAGGATAGGCGTCCTGCTTGTCGGCGAGACCTATGTCCTTGAGGATGCCGAGGGCGGTGGCACGGGCCTCCGCCTTCGGCTGTTTCCAGACGGTGATCAGCCCCTCGGCGATGTTGTCCAGCGCCGTCTTGTTGGCAAACAGGGCGTAGTTCTGGAACACGAAGGAGGCGCGCTTGCGCAGCTCGATGGCCTGCTGCTCGCTGGCCTTGGCCAGGTTGAGCTGCAGATCGTCGATGGCTAGGGTGCCCGTATCGGGAGTCTCCAGCAGGTTGAGGCAGCGCAGCAAGGTGGACTTGCCGGTGCCGGAGGGGCCGATGATGACGACGATTTCCCCCTTTTTCACCTCCAGATCGATGCTGTTTAGCACCTGATTGCCGTCATATGCCTTGGAGAGGCCGGTTAGCTTGATCATGATGGCCCTCCTTTAAACAGGCGCAGAGTTAAAACGGACTTCCGGCGTGCATTGCAAGCGGGTCGGTTGCGTTGTCATGGCAAACCCCTAATAGGCACGGTTGAGCCGCACTTCCAGCAGATGCTGCAGGCGGGTAAAGAAGATGACTACCACCCAGTAGACCAGGGCCACCGCCATGAAGCTCTCGAAGAACTTGAAGGAGGAGGAGGCTTCCATCTGCGCCTTGCCCATGATCTCGGCCACCCCCAGGGTGAAGGCCAGCGAGGTGCTCTTGATCATGTCGATGAAGTAGTTCATCAGCGACGGCGTGGCGATGCGGGCCGCCTGCGGCAGTATGATCCGCTGCATTGCCTGGTAACGGCTCATGCCGATGCTGAGGGCAGCTTCCATCTGGCTCTTGTGGATGCCAATGATGGAGGCTCGAATCGACTCGGCCATGTAGGCGGCAAAGTGAAGGGTCAAACCGACGATGGCGGCGGTGAAGGCATCCATTCCCACGAAGATGGGGAACAGCTGCGGCAGCCCGTAGTAGAGCAGGAACAGCTGGACGAGCAGCGGTGTACCCCGAAAGAACGAGATATAGAGCATCGCCAGCCAGTGGATCACGGGAACGCGAAAGACCCGTACTATCGCCAGGGCCAGCGACAGTACGAGTGCCAATGCGAATCCCCACAGGGCCATTTCCATCGTGGTGCCCAGATACTTGAGCAGGATGGGAAACAGCCCCAGCGTGTATTCGAGGTCAAATTCCATCATTTATTTGTCGGTGATGTCGGAAGCGAACCATTTTTCAGAGATCTGACGCAGGGAACCATCCTTGCGCATGGCGGTGAGGGCGTCATCGACCTTCTTCAGCAGTGCCTGCTTTTCCGGGGTCTTCAGGAAGGGCAGGGCGTTCTCGATGGTCTCGAACGGTGCGCCAGCCTGTTGCAGCGGCAGCTTGGATTCCTTGATCAGCTGGGCGGTGGAGACGCGGTCCATCACGAAGGCGTCGATGCGGCCCAGCGCTACATCCTGCTCGAAGGCGGAGTCATAGGTGCGGATGTCGATCTTCTTGTTGGGGTCGTTCTTGCGCAGCAGCTCTTCGAAGTTGGAGCCCAGGTTCACCGCAACCTTCTTGCCTTCCAGATCCTTGATGCCGTGGATGGTGCTGTTGCCCTTGCGGACCACGATCTGGGCGCCGTCATAGACGTAGGGCTGGGAGAAGGCGTACTTGGCCTTGCGCTCGTCGGTGATGGTGATCTGATTGGAGATGGTGTCGACGCGGCCGGTTTCCAGCATGCCGAACAGGCCGGAGAAGCTGGCGGTCACGAACTCGACCTTGTAGCCGGTGCGCTCGCCGATCTGGTTCCACATGTCCACTTCAAAGCCCTGCAGCTTGTCCTGCTTGACGAAGGTGAACGGGAAGTACTTGCCGGACATGCCGACCTTGATGGTTTCCTGGGCGATGGCCTGACCGGACAGGGCGGCCAGCAGAATGGCGGCGCCGGAGACCAGCTTGATGGATGACGTCATGGTGATTCCTCTCTCTCTGTAGTTCTGTATTTTTAGTTGTAAACGCTGGGGTTGCGCTGATGTTATTGGAATAAAACCTAAAGAATAAATGATATTTGGTTATATAAAATAACCGCTTCAGGTCTGGATCTTTGGTGCATCGGTGACGGGATCGGGCTGTGGGTAACTTTGGGGATGAAATCAGATCCACGGCTGCTGGATCCTTGAAAGTCAAGGATCTTATTTGCTGGATCCGCGAGGTCGCGGCTAGAGATCCAGCCGCTAAAAACGTAGAATAGCCGGTCTTTAGTTAATCAATCGACGGGAGTTTAGAGTGACTGCTTCGCTATGGCAGCAGTGCCTTAACCGGCTGCAAGATGAGTTGCCCTCGGCAGAATTCAGCATGTGGATCCGGCCGCTTCAAGCGGAGTTGAGTGACAATACTCTGACCCTGTATGCACCGAATCGTTTCGTTCTGGACTGGGTTCGAGACAAGTATCTCATCCGGGTGAACGGCATCATCAATGAGCTCTGCGGGGTCGATGGCCCCACCCTGCGTTTTGACATCGGCAATCGTCCCCATCCCGTCGCGGTGGCCAGGGCGCCGGCGCGGGGTGCGGATCCTGTGAATAACTCGCAGAAGAGCTGGGAAAGCAAGGCCGAGGCCAAGCCCGAACCGAACCACAAGAGCAACACCAACGTGAACTATACCTTCGAGAATTTCGTCGAGGGTAAGTCCAACCAGTTGGCCCGTGCGGCTGCCCGTCAGGTTGCCGACAATCCGGGCGGGGCCTACAACCCGCTGTTCCTCTATGGCGGCACCGGTCTGGGCAAGACCCACCTGCTACATGCCGTCGGCAACGCCATCAAGGAGCGCAAGCAGGACGCCAAAGTCATCTACATGCACTCCGAGCGGTTTGTGCAGGACATGGTGAAGGCGCTGCAGAATAACGCCATTGAAGAGTTCAAGCGTTATTACCGTAGCGTCGATGCCCTGCTCATTGATGACATCCAGTTCTTTGCCAACAAGGAGCGCTCCCAGGAGGAGTTCTTCCACACCTTCAATGCCCTGCTCGAAGGCAACCAGCAGATCATCCTGACCTCGGATCGCTATCCGAAGGAGATCAACGGGGTGGAAGATCGTCTCAAGTCCCGCTTCGGCTGGGGCCTGACCGTGGCGATCGAGCCGCCTGAGCTGGAGACGCGTGTCGCCATCCTGATGCGCAAGGCGGACGAGAACCAGATCCACCTGCCGGACGAAGTGGCCTTCTTCATCGCCAAGCGGCTGCGCTCCAACGTGCGCGAACTGGAAGGGGCGCTGAACCGGGTGATCGCCAATGCCAACTTCACCGGTCGCGCCATCAACATCGACTTCGTGCGCGAAGCGCTGCGCGATCTGCTGGCGTTGCAGGAGAAGCTGGTCACCATCGACAATATTCAGAAGACGGTGGCGGAGTACTACAAGATCAAGCTGGCGGATCTGCTTTCCAAGCGCCGTTCCCGCTCCGTTGCCCGTCCACGCCAGCTGGCGATGGCACTGGCTAAGGAGCTGACCAACCATAGCTTGCCGGAGATAGGTGATGCCTTTGGTGGTCGTGACCACACTACCGTGCTTCATGCCTGCCGCAAGATCGAGCAGCTGAAGGAAGAGAGTCACGACATCAAGGAAGACTATTCCAACCTGATCCGTACCCTTTCTTCCTGATGACGGAACTGAGTGCACAGATGCAGCTTGAACATGCCAACCTGATCCGAAACCTTTACTCCTAATCACAACGGAGAGCACAGATGCAGCTCGAAATTAGCCGTGAGGCCCTGTTACGTCCTCTGCAACTGGTGTCCGGTGCCCTCGGTGGCCGGCCGACCCTGCCGATCCTCGGCAACGTGCTGCTTGATGTCAGCAACGGTCTGCTGTCACTGACCGGTACCGACCTCGAAGTGGAGATGATCGGTCAGGTCTATCTCAACAGCGACAGTCAGGATGGCCGCACCACAGTACCGGCGCGCAAGCTGCTGGATATCTGTCGCGGTCTGCCGGAGGGGGCGGACATTCGCCTCAATACCGAAGGCGAGCGCCTGATCATCCGCTCCGGCCGCTCCCGCTTCAACCTGTCGACCCTGCCGGCCACCGAATACCCGAACATCGAGGATTGGGAATCCGTGCTCGAGTTCGACATCGGCCAGCTGGAGCTGAAAAAACTCATCGACGCGACCCAGTTCTCCATGGCGAGCCAGGACGTGCGCTACTACCTGAACGGCATGCTGTTCGAGAGCGAGGGCCATGGCCTGCGTACCGTGGCCACCGATGGTCACCGGCTGGCGACCTGCCGCCGCGAGGTGGTGAGCGAATCGCTGCCCGATCATCAGGTCATCCTGCCGCGCAAGGGCGTGCTGGAACTGGTGCGTCTGCTGGAAGCGGAAGACAAGCCGGTGCGGCTGCAGATCGGCCGTAGCAACCTGCGCGCCGCCCTCGACGGCTTCATCTTCACCTCCAAGCTGGTGGATGGCCGCTTCCCGGACTGGCGCCGCGTCATTCCGCGCAACAGCGACAAGGCCCTGATCGCTGGCCGTGAGGATCTGCGCCAGGCCTTTGCCCGTGCCGCCATCCTCTCCAACGAGAAATTCCGTGGGGTGCGTCTCAATCTGCAGGAAAACCTGCTGCGCATCACCGCCAACAACCCGGAACAGGAAGAAGCCGAAGAGCTGCTTGACGTACAATACGAAGCCGGCGAGATGGAGATTGGTTTCAACGTCTCTTATGTGCTGGACGTGCTGAATACGTTAAAATGTGACCAAATCCGGATCAGCCTGAGCGATTCCATCAGCAGCGCCATTATTGAGGATTTTGACAGTCAGGATGCTCAGTATGTGGTAATGCCGATGCGGATCTAGTCGTGTCCCTGGTCAAACTCCAGCTCAGCGACTTTCGCAATATCCAGCAGGCCAGTCTCGCGCTGTCACCCGGCCTCAATATCCTGGTCGGGTGCAACGGCAGCGGCAAGACCAGCGTGCTGGAAGCCATTCACTACCTCGGTCTTGGTCGCTCCTTTCGCACTCACCTGACCGGGCGGGTCATCCGCCAGGGGGAGAGGGCGTTTACCCTGTTCGCCCAATGCGAACTGGAAGGGCGCCAGGTGCCCATCGGCCTCGCCAAGGACAAGAGTGGCGAGACCCAGCTCAAGATTGCCGGTGCCCAGGCCCAGCGCCTGGCCGACCTGGCCGAGCTGCTGCCGGTGCAGCTGATCCACCCGGATGGCTTCAACCTGCTGACCGGCGGGCCCCAGGCTCGCCGAGCCTGGCTCGACTGGGGTGTTTTTCATCAGGAACCGACCTTCTTCTCCCTGTGGGGACGGGTACGGCGGCTGCTGAAACAGCGCAATGCACTGCTGCGCCAGAGCACCCAGTATCGCCAACTGGCGTTCTGGGATCAGGAGCTGGTGCGGTTGGGGGGAGAGCTGGCCGAGTTTCGCGCCAGTTATTGTCAGGCCATTACCCCCCTGATCAAGGAGATGACGGCGGACTTTTTGCCGGAATTCGACATCAGCCTTGGATTCTATCGAGGCTGGGAAAAAGATACCCCGCTCAATGAATTGCTGGAGGCGGGGTTTGAGCGGGATCGGACGCTGGGTTACACGGGCGTTGGTCCGCAGAAGGCCGATGTGCGCCTCAAGGCGAACGGCGTGCCCGCTCAGGATATTTTGTCCAGGGGTCAGCTGAAGTTGTTGGTCTGTGCCATGCGACTGGCCCAAGGGCTCTATTTGAATCAACATAGCAGCCGTGGCTGTATTTTTTTAATTGACGATTTTGCCTCTGAACTGGATGTCGACAAGCGCCGCTTGCTGGCCGCAAGGCTGAAGCAGTGTGCGTCCCAGGTGTTCATCACCGCCATCGACGCCGGTCAGCTCGCAGACATGATGGATGCGAATGACTGCAAGTTGTTCCACGTGGAACAAGGCAAGATCTCCGAAACGTTAGAGAAGGCAGAGAGTAAGCTATGAGTGAAAATACTTACGACTCCTCGAATATCAAGGTACTGAAGGGCCTGGATGCGGTCCGCAAGCGCCCGGGGATGTATATCGGCGATACGGATGATGGCTCGGGCCTGCACCACATGGTGTTCGAAGTGGTCGATAACTCCATTGACGAGGCGCTCGCTGGCTACTGCTCCGATATTCAGGTCAAGATCCACTCCGATGGTTCCGTCTCCGTCCGTGACAACGGCCGCGGCATTCCTGTCGACATTCACCCGGAAGAGGGTCGCTCCGCCGCAGAGGTCATCATGACCGTGCTGCACGCCGGCGGTAAATTCGATGACAACTCCTACAAGGTGTCCGGCGGTCTGCACGGCGTGGGCGTCTCAGTGGTGAACGCGCTCTCTGACAAGCTGTTGCTGACCATCCGTCGCAACGGTCATGTCTACGAGCAGACCTATCACCTGGGTGAGCCGCAGGCCCCGCTCAAGCAGATCGGCGATGCCACCACCACCGGGACCGAAGTGCGTTTCTGGCCGAGCCCGACCATCTTCAGCGATACCTTGTTCCACTACGAGATCCTGGCCAAGCGTCTGCGCGAGCTCTCCTTCCTCAACTCCGGCGTCTCCATCCGTCTGATGGACGAGCGTGACGGCCGCGAGGCGCACTTCTGCTACGAAGGCGGCATCAAGGCGTTTGTCGAGTACCTGAACCAGAACAAGACCCCGATCCACCCGAAGGTGTTCCACTTCACCACCGAGCAGGACGGCATCGGCGTCGAAGTGGCGATGCAGTGGAACGACGCCTATCAGGAAGGGGTCTACTGCTTCACCAACAACATTCCGCAGCGTGATGGCGGCACCCACCTGGTGGGCTTCCGTACCGCGCTGACCCGTACCCTCAACTCCTACATGGACAAAGAGGACTACAGCAAGAAGGCCAAGTCTGCCGCCAGTGGCGACGACGTGCGTGAAGGTCTGATTGCCGTTATCTCCGTCAAGGTGCCGGATCCCAAGTTCTCCTCCCAGACCAAGGACAAGCTGGTCTCCTCCGAAGTGAAGACTGCCGTCGAACAGGCGATGGGTGAGAAGCTGGCAGACTTCCTGCTGGAAAACCCGGGCGATGCCAAGATCGTGGTCAACAAGATCATCGATGCGGCCCGTGCCCGTGAAGCGGCCCGCAAGGCCCGCGAACTGACCCGCCGCAAGGGCGCGCTGGATATCGCCGGTCTGCCCGGCAAGCTGGCCGACTGTCAGGAAAAAGACCCGGCGCTCTCCGAACTCTACATAGTGGAAGGGGACTCTGCTGGCGGTTCCGCCAAGCAGGGTCGCAACCGGAAGAACCAGGCCATCCTGCCGCTCAAGGGCAAGATCCTGAACGTGGAGAAGGCCCGTTTCGACAAGATGATCTCCTCCCAGGAGGTGGGCACCCTGATCACCGCACTGGGCTGCGGTATCGGTCGCGACGAGTACAACCCGGACAAGCTGCGCTATCACAACATCATCATCATGACCGATGCGGACGTCGATGGTGCGCACATCCGTACCCTGCTGCTGACCTTCTTCTATCGTCAGATGCCGGAAATCATTGAACGTGGTTATGTCTACATCGCCCAGCCGCCGCTCTACAAGGTGAAGAAGGGCAAGCAGGAGCAGTACCTGAAAGACGAGGACGCGCTGCTGCAATACCAGACTGCCATGGCGCTGGATGGTGCGACCCTGCACGTCAACGAGTCTGCTCCGGCCATCGGTGGTGAGGCTCTGGAGCGTCTGGTCAACCAGCATCGCGCCGTGACCCACCTCATCACCCGCATGTCCCGTCGTGCGCCGGAAGCGGTATTGACCCAGCTGATCTATCAGCCGGAACTGAACGAAGCACTGCTGACCAGCGAGAGCGATCTGCAGGCCTGGTGCCAGAGCATGGAAGCCGTGCTCAACGAGAGCAACCACGGCATCCAGTACCAGATGCAGGTGCGCCGCGATGAAGAGCGCCGTCTGTTCGTGCCGCATGCCGTGGTACGTCAGCACGGTGTCGACCGCGAATACCCGATCAGCTACGACTTCCTGCAATCCTCCGAGTACCGTCAACTGGTCTCGCTGGGCAAGGAGATCGCCAACCTGATCGAGGAAGGCGGTTACATCAAGCGTGGCGAGAAGGTGAAGCCGGTCGCCAGCTTCGTCGAAGCGGTCGAGTGGCTGATGGGCGAAGGCAAGCGCGGTATCTACATCCAGCGCTATAAAGGGCTGGGCGAGATGAACCCGGACCAGCTGTGGGAAACCACCATGGATCCGGAAGCCCGTCGCATGCTGCGCGTCACCATCGACGATGCCGTCGGTGCTGACCAGCTCTTCTCCACCCTGATGGGTGACGCAGTAGAGCCGCGTCGCGACTTTATCGAGACCAACGCCCTGCGCGTGGCCAACCTCGACGTCTAATTCGACGCTGTCAGTACGATATAAAAAAGCCGCTCCCTGTGAGCGGCTTTTTGTTTTTCTGGCGGAGGAGGTGGCACGTTCCACGTGAAACATTGAACCCGATTACCCCAGCTCAGGTGCAGGGCAGTAGAGGCGCAGGCGATGGCCGTCCGGATCGAGGGCCATACAGGTGTAGCCAAACTCCATCCGGGTCGGTGCCTGGATCAGGGTGAGCCCGCGCGCCTGCCACTCCGCAGACTGGCGATCGACGGCGGCATCATCGGGGAGGGCGAAGGCCAGCTCCATGGCCCCGGCAGTTTGGGTCACGGCGGGTTCGACCGTGGCGCTGGACCAGAGTGCCAGTCTGGCGCCTGACTCGAACACGAACATGGTAAAGGTGGGGGACTCTTCTACCGGTGGGCGGCCGAACAGCTCGCGGTAAAAGAGGGCGCTGCGGGTCGGGTTGGCAACGTAGAGGATGGTGAACTGGGGGACTAACATGGTGATGCTCCTTGCTGATGAGATGGCGCATCGGCGCCGACCCCATCAGCATGGCGCCGCCTGCTGTCAGTTTCTGTCAGCAATGAATCTGGGCTGCGGGATCTGCTGGCTGGCGCGCCACTCCTTGAGCAACCGTTCCCGATTGCCAGGATAAGGTTCCGCCTCCAGCCGCATCGCGCTGATCCTGTCCACCCGAAAGTGGCGAAAGCCCTGGCGCAGCTCGCACCAGGCCACCAGTATCCGCACCTGGTCGAAGTAGCCGAGGGCACAGGGCCAGACGGTGCGCTCCGAACTCGCTTCCTTGAGATCCCGATAGCTCAGGGTCACCTTGCGCTGCTGGCGGATGGCGCTGCGCAGCGGAGCCTCATCGACGGGGCTGTCACCGCGAGCGGTGCCGATCAGCAGGGCATTGGCATGCAGCTGTTGGCGATAATCGGCGGGCAGCACGGCCTCTATCTTGGCCAGCGCGCTGCTGGCGGCGGTGCTGAGGGCATGATCGGCATGGGCCGCCACCCAGCGTGAGCCCAGTACCAGCGCATCCAGTTCCTCTTCGCTGAACATCAGCGGCGGCAGCATGAAGCCGGGGCGCAGCACATAGCCGATACCCGCTTCCCCCTCGATGTGGGCGCCCTGTGCCTGCAGGGTGGCGATATCCCGATAGAGGGTGCGCAGACTGATGCCAAGCTGGCTGGCCAGCTCGCTGCCGGTGATGGCGTAGCGGTGGCCGCGCAGCAGTTGCAGCAGGGCCAGCAGGCGTTCGGAACGGGACATGATGTGGCTCCTCAAGATCTCCGCTCAGGGTGCCATGTTTGTGACTGGGGGAGGAAGCCCAATAAGGAAAAAGCCAGCAAATGGGCGGAGAGAAGATTTTTCGATCAGAGCCCTTGAAAGCCGAAAGCGGGCCCCTATATAGATAACAAGGTCGGAACGCTCGACAGAGGTTTCGACCAGGCGCCCGTCCATCAGGAGGGCAAACAATCCGTTATCGCTCAAAAGAGGATAATACTATGCGTTCTATCGACTTTTCTCCGCTCTATCGTTCTGCCATCGGTTTCGATCGTCTGGCCAATCTCATCGAATCTGCGGCCAGCAATGGCAATGCCGGTTATCCCCCCTACAACATCGAGCAGCTGGGTGACAGCGACTACCGCATCAGTATGGCGGTGGCGGGCTTTACCCAGGAAGAGCTGGAGCTGAGTTTCCAGGAAAATCTGCTGACGGTGAAGGGCAACAAGCAGGCCGATACCGAGCGTAACTACCTCTATCAAGGCATAGCCGAACGCGGCTTCGAGCGTCGCTTCCAGCTGGCCGACTATGTGCGGGTGAAGGGCGCCGATCTTAAGAACGGTCTGTTGCACATCGACCTGGTGCGCGAAGTGCCCGAGGCGATGAAACCCCGTAAGATCGAGATCAACGGCTGACCGCCTGACCTCGTTGCATTATTGATGTTTCCCGGGTGCCGATTGACGGGCCCGTGGAGAGTAAACCCTGTTGCTTTATAGAAGGATAGGATCATGCGTAACCTCGATTTTTCTCATCTCTATTCCAATGCCGTCGGCTTCGAGCGGATGGCCCGTGAGCTGGAAGGGCTGTTCGATCAGAAGACCTCGGCCTACCCCCCGTACAACATTGAAAAGCGCGACCACGACAGCTACCTCATCACGGTTGCCGTGGCTGGTTTCGAGCGCAATGAGCTGGAGCTGGAGACCGAAAACGGCACCCTCAAGGTGAAGGGGCGCAAGGTCGCCTCCATGGGCGAGCGCCAGTTCCTCCATCAGGGGATCGCCGAGCGGGACTTCGAGCTCGCCTTCAAGCTGAGCCAGCACGTGGAAGTGCAGGGTGCCAAGCTGGAGCATGGTCTGCTGACCATAGAGCTGGCCCGCGAGCTGCCGGAGGCGCTCAAGCCCCGCGCCATCCCCATCGGCAAACCCGAACAGCTGGCGCTGCCCGGCTAAACAGTACCGCTGACCAGCTGATAGAAGAGAGGCCTGCATTCGCAGGCCTCTCTGTTTATGTTCGCCTGACTGGCGCTTAGCCGGCGTAGAGGGCGTTGATCTCGTCGGCCAGGATGGCGATGCCGCGCCGCACCAGCTCCTCGCTCTGGGAGTAGTTGAGGCGGATGCATTCCCGGCTGTGACGCCACTCCGGGTCATCGATGCCGGGGAAGAAGTAGTGACCCGGCACGATCAGCAGGTTCTTCGCCTTCAGTCGCTCGTACAGCGCCTGGCAGTGGATCGGCAGGTCTTCGAACCAGAGCCAGAGGAAGAGGGCGCCTTCCGGCTTGTGGATATGGAAGCGCGGATCGGGGATGGCCTCGCGCAGCAGCTGCACCGCCAGCTCCGCCTTCTGCCGATAGAAGGGTTTCACCACCTGTTCGCTGAGGGCGATGATCTCGCCGCTCTCGATCATCGGAATGGTGATGGCGGGGCCCAGACTGCCCGGTGCTAGATTGATGATGCCGCTCAGGTTGGTGATGGCCTGAATGATCTTCTCGTCGGCGATGACGATGCCGCAGCGAGTACCCGGCAACCCCAGCTTGGAGAGGCTCATGCAGAGGATGGTGTTGGCGTTCCAGAACGGCTTGGCCTCGCTGAAGATGATGCCAGGGAAGGGGACGCCGTAGGCGTTGTCGATCAGTAGCGGAATGCCCTTGTCGCGGGCGATCTGATCGAGGTGCTCGATCTCTTCATCGGTCAGCACGTTGCCGGTCGGGTTGGTCGGCCGGGAGACGCAGATCACCCCGATGTCGTCACCCACCTGCAGGCTCTCGAAGTCCACGTGGTACTTGAACTGGCCGTCGGGCAGTTTCTCGATGGTGGGTTTGTAGGCCACGAAGTAGTCGTCGGCCAGAGCCGAGTCGGCATAACCGATGTACTCGGGAGCGAGCGGGAACAGCACCTTCTTCTTGCGGCCATCGGCAAATTCGCCCGCCAGCAGGTTGAACAGATAGAAGAAGGCGTTCTGGCTGCCGTTGGTCAGTGCGATGTTGCGGGCTGAGATCTCCCAACCCAGCTCCTTGCTGAGCAGGGCCGCCAGCGCCTTGGTGAACCTGTCCTTGCCCTGGGGGCCATCGTAGTTGGCCATCGCCTTCACCAGCTCGCCGTTGTCGAGCAGGCTCTTGGCCTCGGCCTGAAAGCGTTCCAGCATGGCAGGGATGGGGGCCGGGTTGCCGCCACCCAGCATGATGGCGTCCGGATTGGTCAGCCCCTGATTAAGGTCATCCATGAGTTGGGTAATACCGGCATGGCGAGTGAACTTCTCGCCGAACAAGGAAAATTCCATTCGGTGACAGATCCAGAGTCAGTTACGGGGGACTAGCACCATAGCTCAGTTTAAAAGCGAGTGTCGATCAAAAAGATGGGACGTTCCACGTGGAACAGCAGGCAAAATCTAGTGTGGTTAAAATGACCACTTGTTGGTTCAATCCTGACTACAGGATGCTTTTCAACTGGCGCCACTTTTCATCTGAAAATAATTAATTCTAGTAAAATCATATCGTTATAGATGTGGCACGACAATTGGAATAGTTATCTGGTCATCTCAACCACACCGGAGCACACCAGATGAAAATCCTGATCGCAACCTTGATTGCCAGCAGCCTGAGCCTGAACGTCATGGCCGACGAGTACTCCAGACCCGAACTGGACAGCGTGAAGCTGGAGCAGGAAGTATTGGCCCAGCAGCAGCAGGCCTCCCATGCGGTGGTGGAGGAGGCGATCCACAACCTCAAGCCGCTGGCGCTGGAGACCCTGGTGGTGGAGGCGAGCTCGGCCGATGCGACTCATCCCGAGAGTTGAGATAGCGCAAGGGGGTCTGCCCCGTGTGTTGCCTGAAGAAGGCGATGAAGGCGCTGTCGCTGGCGAACTCCAGCGCAGCCGCCACCCGACTGATGGGCTCGGCTTCTGCCAGCAGCTCCAGCGCCCGCAGCAGTCGCCACTGCTGACGCCAGGCCTGGTAGCTCATGCCGGTCTCCCGCATGAAGATGCGGCCTATGGTCTTGTCACTGGCACCCACCCGTTCGGCCAGCCGGTTGAGCCGATCGGGCAGGGCGTCACCCTGCTTCACCTCCTGCAGCCAGCCGGCCAGACGCACGTCTGACGGCAGCGGCAACTGCCAGGATTCCCGCGGCGCTTGCGCCAGCTCCTCTTTCAATAATGCCAGTGTGCAGGTCTGCTCTGCCTCCGGCTTGTCCCACGGCCAGAGCGCCATCCGTTCGATGATCTCTCGCAGCAGCGGGTTGACCGCCAGCACCGCCATCTCGGCCAGCAAGCCGGGTTCGGGTTTGAAATAGAGGGAGCGATAGGCCACCACCCCGCGCATCAGCACCCGATGGGGCAGACCCGCCGGCAACCAGGCGGCCCGCGTCGGCGGCAGCAGGCAGACCTGATCGTCCAGCTCTATGGTCATGCAGCCGGCCTGGGCGAACAGCAGCTGATGGCGCCTGTGCTGGTGGCGGCCAGAGTCGTGCCAGCCGAGGGCGGCGGCGATACCGATGGCACTGCCGTCGTGCTGGTCCGGATCAAAAGGGTGATCGGGAAGAATAAAGGCCATGTGTCCGATTCTTGATGTTTATAGTCCTGCTTATTGTAATCGGACAATCGGCGTCACTCTAGAATGACGGCCTCTAGTGAAGGAGGTTTGTCATGAACAACAAGTTGCCACCGCTCTGGCTGGTGGTCGGACTGATGATGTTTCCGCAGATAGTGGAGACCATCTACAGCCCGGTACTGACCCATATCGCCACTGAGTTTCGGGTGAGCGAGGGGCAGGCATCCCAGACCCTGTCGGTCTATTTTCTGGCGTTTGCGGCGGGAGTGGTTTGCTGGGGCAGACTGTGCGATCTCATCGGGCGGCGTCCCGCCATGCTGGCGGGGTTGCTGACCTATGGCGCCGGCACCCTGCTGGCGTTGCTGGCCACTGAGTTTGAAACCCTGCTGCTGGCCCGGGTCATTGCGGCCTTCGGTGCCGCCGTGGGCTCAGTGGTGACCCAGACCATGCTGCGCGACAGCTATCAGGGCAGCGATCTGGCGCGGGTCTTCTCGGTGATGGGCATCGCGCTCTCCCTGAGCCCAGTGCTGGGGCTGGTGAGCGGCGGCCTGCTGGCCGATGGTTTTGGTTATCTCGGGGTATTTGGCGCCCTGCTGGCGCTGGCAATCGGCTTGTTGCTGATGGCCTGCCGGCAGTTGCCGGAAACCCGGCCGATCACCACCCAGCGAGTGGCACTCTGGCCGCTGGCATGCCGGATGGTGCGTGATAGCGGCTTGTGGCGCAGCGCCGCTCTGGTGGCCCTGTTCAACACCATGCTGTTCGGCTACTACAGTCTGGCGCCATTTCTGTTTGCCGGGCTGGGGCTGAGCGCGGGCGAGTTTGGTTACTCCGGTATCGTGCTGGCACTGGCGACCCTGGGGGGCAGTCTGCTCAACAAGCGTCTGCTGGGGCTTGGCTGGTCGCCTGCCTCCCTGATCAGGCTCGCCGCCGTGCTGGCGCTGGGTTCTGGCTGGCTGGTGTGGGCCAGCCAGGCTTCACTCTGGTTTCTGCTGCCCATGACGGGAGTGGTAGTGGCATTCGGGCTGGCGATCCCCAATGTGCTGAGCCAGGCGCTGCTGGCCTATAGGGAGGTGGCGGGCAGTGCCGGCGCTCTGTTCGGGCTCGGTTACTACCTGCTGCTCAGCCTGGGGTTGGCGGTTGCAGCCAGCTTGCAGGATCTCGGTCTGCTGCTCGGTGGCTGCGGTCTGTTGGCATTGTGTTGTTGCTGGCGTCGTTCCACGTGAAACATCAGCTGCCAATAAAACGGTAGCCGATGCCGGACTCGGTCTCGATGAGGGTGGGTTGCTGGGAATGCTGCCGCCCAGCTTCTTGCTGCAATATCAGCTGCCGATAAAGCGGTAGCCGATGCCGGATTCGGTCTCGATAAGGGCGGGGTCTTGAGGGTTATCCCCCAGCTTCTTGCGCAGGCTGGCGATGACGATGCGCAGGTAGTGGGTGTCCTCCTTGTGGCTCGGCCCCCAGATGTCGTTGAGCAGCTGGGTCTGCAGCACCAGCTTGCCGGGGTGGCACACCAGGGCCTGCAGCAGGGCGAACTCCTTGCGGGAGAGGGCCACCTCTTCCTCCCCCAGGGTGACCCTGTGGCTGCTGCTGTCCAGGGTCAGCCCGCATTGGGGGAAGTGGCGGCACTCACCGCTGCTGACCCCGGCCCGCTGGCGCAGCAGCACCCGGATACGGGCCATCATCTCGCCGACGCCGAACGGCTTGCTCATGTAGTCATTGGCTCCAGCATCCAGCAGCCGCACCTTCTCCTGCTCCGAGTCCCGCGCCGACAGCACCAGTACCGGATGCTGATGGTGCTCGCGAATGGCCTGCAACACCTGGAGACCATCCCCATCCGGCAGGCCTAGATCCAGGATCACCAGGTCGGGGTTGAGGTGGCGATACTGCGCCACACCCTCGTTGACGCCAACGGCCTCGCTGACCTGATGGCCTTCGGCGATCAGGCTGATCCGCAAAAAACGGCGGATGGCCGCCTCGTCGTCGATGACCAGTATGTGAGCCATTCAACCTCCAGCTCGCTGATGAAAAAGGGCGGCGACCATCAGGCCGCCGGAGCATTGAGGGCCAGCGGCAGGGAGATGCGCATGCAGGTGCCGTTGCCGTTGGGGCCGGAAAAGGCCCAGATGCGGCCCCCATGGACCTCTATCATAGCGCGGGAAATGGCGAGGCCAAGCCCGGTGCCACGGCTGCCGCAATCACCGACCGGCTGGGTGTAGAAGAGGTTGAAGATCTTGTCGCGGTCCGACTCGGCGATGCCGACCCCGATATCTATGATGTCGATGATGAGGTCGGGGTCCGCCAGCATCACCTTGAACTCGATGGGGGTGCCGGCCGGCGAGTAGCGGGAGGCGTTGTCGAGGATGTTGACCAGCACCTGCTCGATCAGGGCGCCGTGCACATAGAGGCGGGGGATCTGCTGATCGAAGTGCACCAGCAGCTTGTGCTGGCGCCAGGAAGAGTCGAGCCGGCGGCGGGCATTCTCCACCAGATCCGCAAGATCGACCCAGTCCCGTTTCAGCTGGAAGTCGGGTGAGCCGATGCGGGTCATGTCCAGCAGGTTCTGCACATAGCTGTGCAGGCGGCGCGCCTCCTCCTGCACCGAGTGCAACAGCTCGCTGCGGTCTTCGCTGCTGATCCGGTCACCATATTCCAGCAGGGTGCTACCGGCGCCCATGATGGTGGCGAGCGGCGTCTTCAAATCGTGGGAGACTGAGGAGAGCAGGGCGGCGCGCATCCGGTCGGTCTCTGCCTGCAGCTGGCTGTCGGCCAGCCGCTCGTTGAGGTCGATCCGGGCCAGGGCGGCGCGGATATCGGTGAGCAGCGCCTGCAGCTGATGCTCGGCCGAGGAGGCTAGCGGATTGGCCAGCAGTATGCCCAGCACCAGCTCATCGCTGAGGTGATGGTACTGGGCCTCGGCCGCGTTGAGGGTGGCGGTGTGGGCGCCGGCGCTCTGCTTCTGGGCCAGACACCAGTCGATGGCCGCCTTGTCGGTCTGCCCCGGCTTGTGCTCGGTCGAGCCGGCCCAGTACTGGTAGTGCCGATCGAGGGCAAACACCGGCTGGCCCAGTGCCAGCGAGATGGCCTGGCTCCCTTGCCTGAGCACCTCGACCGGACTGCTGGCGGTGGCCAACCCCTGACTCAGGGAGAGCAGGGCATTGCCCAGCTGCTGGGTCTCGCGCAGGCCGACCAGCTGCTGGCGCTGACGGGAGGCGAGCCGCCCGGCCGTGATGCCGACGATGAGCAGCACGAACAGGGTGAGCAGGTCGCTGTGGCTGGCGACGCTGAGGGAGAAGTAGGGGACGGTGAACAACAGGTTGTGGCCGACGAAGCCCAGCACGGCGGCCAGGATGGCGGGCACCAGGCTGGTGGTGAGCGCGGTGGCCAGTACCCCCAGCACGAACAGCATGGGCAGGGAGGCGGGCGGCAGCCAGTGGGATAGTCCCCAGACGGCGGCCGAGGTGGTCCCCATGATGACCACCGCCAGCAGGCTCTGGCGAATGTCCTTGGGGTGAAGCGGCTGCCAGTTCAGGCCGGGTTTGCGTTTCTCGGTATCCACCAGGGTGATCTCGAGCCCCTGTGCCTGCCTGAGCAGATGCTGCACCAGCGAGCGGCGCCACGGCGCCTTGTGGGGTTTGCCCAGCAGCAGTTGCGACACCTGCTGCTGTTCGGCCGTCTCCAGCAGGGCGTCGGCCACCGCCGGGCTGGAGAGGGTCAGCACCTTGGCCCCCAGCTGGGAGGCGAGCGCCAGCGCCTGCTCCTGTTCGGCGGAACGCTGCCCCTTGCTGTCGACGTGCACCACCAGCCAGGGCAGCTGGCGGCGCTGGGCGAAGCGGTGGCCGTAGCGCACTAGGGCGGCGCCGTGCTCGTCGCCGAGGCAGACCATCAGCTTGCCTCTTAGCGGCAGCGTGGTCTTGCCGGCGGCCTGCCACTGCAGTTGCAGATCCCCCTCCACGTGGCTGGCGGCGGTCTGCATCGCCAGCTCCCGCAGGGCGGTCAGGTTGTTGAGGGAGAAGAAGGACTGCAGGGCGGCCTTGGCCTGGTGGGGCACATAGACCTTGCCCTCCTTGAGACGGCCGAGCAGCTCCTTGGGGGGGAGGTCGATCAGCACCAGGCTGTCGGCTTCCAGCAGCACCTGGTCGGGCAGGGTCTCCTTGACCCTGACCCCGGTCAGTTGCCACACCAGATCGTTGAGGCTCTCCAGGTGCTGCACGTTGAGGGTGGTGTAGACGTCGATACCGGCGCCGAGCAGCTCCTCCACATCCTGCCAGCGCTTCTCGTGGCGGCTGCCGGGGGCGTTGCTGTGGGCCAGCTCGTCCACCACGGCGATGGCGGGTTTGCGGGTCAGCAGGCCGTCCAGATCCATCTCCTCCAACCGCTGCTGGCGGTGCAGGTGCAGCTTGCGCGGCTGGATGGCGAGCTTGTCGAGCAGGGCCAGGGTCTCCTGGCGGCCGTGCGTCTCCACCACCCCGATCAGGATGTCGACCCCCTCTTTGGCCTGTTCCCGCACCGCCTGCAGCATGGCGTAGGTCTTGCCCACGCCGGGGGCGGCGCCGAGAAACACCTTCAGCTTGCCCCTGTGCTCCTGTTCCAGGCTCGCCAGCAGGGCGTCCGCCCTCACTTCATCACGCATCCCCGCGCTCCCGTTGCATCGGCCGAACCGCGGCCGTGACCTCATTGCTCATGCTTGTCCCCGTTGTCGAAAGGGAGCCTTCCCGAGCGGCAAGGAGCGCCCTCAGGCGCCCTTTTGATGATCGAGTTGCAGGTTCAACTGGAGAATGTTGACCACCTGCGGGCCAAGGATACCAGCTTGTGCCGCCGACTTGACCAGCTCCGTCAGCCGAACGGGATCCAGCCCCCGTTGCCCGGCAACCCGCTCCACCTGAGCCAGCACCGCATCGAGCGGCAGATGGGGATCGAGGCCGGAGGCGGAGCGGGTCAGCAGGGCGGGGACCCTGGCTTCCGGCTGCGCCCTGGCCACCGCTGCGGCAAACTCGGCCCGCAGCGGCGAGCTCATCCCCAGGTTGCTGGCGCCGCCACCTATGGTGGCGAAGTCGCTGGCGGAGGGGCGAGAGTGGAAGTAGTCGGCCCGCTCGAACTTCTGGGCCAGCAGGGCGCTGCCGACCACTTGCTGCTTGTCGTTGGTGAGCTGGCTACCGTTGGCCTGCCAGGGGAAAACAAGCTGGGCCAGCCCGGTGACGGCCAGCGGATAAGCCACCCCCAGCAGCAGGGTCAGGGTCAGCAGGGTTCTGATTGCTATCATGATTTTTTTGCTCCAAATGCGTTGGGTGGATGCGGGTCTGCCCCGCATCCGGTAATGCCGTTACACCAGCCCAAGGCCGGTGATGACCAGGTCGATCAGCTTGATGCCGATGCATGGGTGCACGATCTGGCCGTGGATACCATCGCGCTGCGTTTTCATCACACCAGCCCCAGGCCGGTGATGACCAGGTCGATCAACTTGATTCCGATAAAGGGCACGATCAGACCACCGACACCGTAGAGCAGCAGGTTGCGGCGCAGCAGGCTGGCTGCCGTGCCCTGCAGGCTGACCCCGCGCAGGGCCAGCGGCACCAGTGCGACGATGATCAGGGCGTTGAAGATGATGGCCGACAGGATGGCGCTTTCCGGGCTGCCCAGCTGCATCAGGTTCAGCGCCCCCAGCTGCGGATAGGCGGCGATGAACAGGGCCGGCAGGATGGCGAAGTACTTGGCCACGTCGTTGGCGATGGAGAAGGTGGTCAGGGCGCCACGGGTTACCAGCAGCTGCTTGCCTACCAACACCACGTCCAGCAGCTTGGTGGGGTTGGAGTCGAGATCCACCAGGTTGCCCGCCTCCTTGGCGGCCTGGGTGCCCTCGTTCATGGCCAGCCCCACGTCGGCCTGGGCCAGAGCAGGGGCGTCGTTGGCGCCGTCCCCGCACATGGCCACCAGCCGGCCGTCGGCCTGCTCCTGACGGATGTAGGCCAGCTTCTTCTCCGGTGTCGCCTCGGCGATGAAGTCGTCCACCCCGGCCTCGGCGGCGATGGCGGCGGCGGTCAGCGGGTTGTCGCCGGTGATCATCACGGTGCGGATCCCCATGTGGCGCAGGATCTGGAAGCGGGCCTTGATGCCCGGCTTGATGATGTCCTTGAGGAACACCACCCCCAGCAGCTTCTCGTGGGTGCAGACCAGCAGCGGGGTGCCGCCCTGGCGAGCTATGCTGTCCACCGACTTGAGGATGGGCTCGGGCACCGCCTTGCGATCGAGGGAGAGGTAGCGCAGCACCGCATCCACCGCCCCCTTGCGATAGTGATGACCGTTGCGATCCAGCCCGCTCAGCCGGGTCTCGGCGCTGAAGGGGATCAGGATATCGCTCTCCAGCTGGCTCGGTCTGGTGTGGCTCTTGCCAGCCAGGGTCAGGATGGACTTGCCCTCCGGCGTGTTGTCACCGAGCGAGGCCAGCATGGCGGCCTGGGCCAGCAGGGCCGGATCGATACCGGGGGCCGGGATCAGTTCATCCGCCATCCGGTTGCCGAAGGTGATGGTGCCGGTCTTGTCCAGCAGCAGGGTGCGCACGTCGCCGGCGGCCTCCACCGCCCGGCCCGACTTGGCGATCACGTTGAGTTTCACCAGCCGGTCCATGCCGGCGATGCCGATGGCGGAGAGCAGACCGCCGATGGTGGTCGGGATCAGGGTGATGAACAGCGCCAGCAGGTAGAGCCGGGGCACCTGGGTGCCGTTGTAGTCGAGGAACCAGGGCAGGGTGGCCACCACCAGCAGGAAGATCAGGGTCAGTCCCACCAGCAGGGCGTCCAGCGCCATCTCGTTGGGGGTCTTCTGGCGCTTGGCCCCTTCCACCAGCGCAATCATGCGATCCAGGGTGCTTTCGCCCGGATTGTTGCTGATGCGCACCCAGATCTCGTCGGAGACGACGGTGGTGTTGCCGGTCACGCCGCTGCGGTCGGTGCCCGACTCGCGAATGACGGGGGCGGATTCCCCCGTGATGGCCGCCTCGTTGACCGAGGCGATGCCGGCGACCACTTCGCCGTCGGCGGGGATCATCTCGCCGCTGCGCACCAGCACCAGATCGCCCTTGCGCAGGCTGGTGGCAGGCACCCACTCCCCCTTGTCATCCTGCGGATGGGTGACCCGGCGTGCCCTGAGCTGGCTCATGCCGGCCTTCAGGCTGTCAGCCCGCGCCTTGCCGCGCCCCTCGGCCAGGGTCTCGGCGAAGTTGGCAAACCAGAGGGTGAGCCAGAGCCAGGCGGTCAGCTGCCAGGCCAGCGAAGGAGCGACGCCGGAGACAGGCTGCCCCAGCAGCGACTCCACGCTGGCCATCACGGCCGCCAGCCAGAGGGTGAACAGGATGGGGCTGCCGAGCAGCGCCCTGGGGTTGAAGCGATAGAGGGCTTCCACCATGGCCTGCATGATCTGTGATTTCTGTTTCTTGCCCTTCACCTTGAGGGTGTCGGTGCTCATTGAAGCGGACTTGCTCATTGGAAAGCTCCCAGCATCGAATAGTTGACCACGGCGATCAGTGAGGTGTGCAGTATCAGAAGGCACCTCCCAGCAGGCTCAGGTGTTCCGCCACCGGACCCAGCGCCAGCACCGGCAGGAAGGAGAGACCCCCCATCAGCAGCACGGTGACGATCAGCAGGGTGATGAAGAGCGGGCCGCTGACGGGGAAGTCCCCCTCGCTTCGCTCCTGGCGCGGGGCGCGGGCCAGCTGGCCGGCGATGGCCAGCACCGGAATGATGTAGCCGAAGCGGCCGAGCAGCATGGCCAGCCCGATGGCGATGCACTGCCAGCTGTCGGCGGCGGCCAGGCCGGCGAAGGCGGAGCCGTTGTTGCCGGCGGCCGAGGCGTAGGCATAGATCAGCCGGGACAGGCCGTGGGGGCCGTCGTGACCGATGACGGTGGCGGAGTCCGGCATCAGCAGGGTAATGCCGCCGATCACCAATACCCCGATCGGCATCACCAGCATGCTGGCGACCACCCACTTCATCTCGGTGATGCCGAGCCGTTTGCCCAGGTAGGTCGGGGTACGCCCCACCATCAGGCCGCACAGGAACACGGTCAGCAGCACGAACAGCATCATGCCGTAGATGCCGGAGCCGACCCCGCCGAAGATGACCTCGCCGAGCAGCATGTTGATCATGCCGACCATGCCACCGAGAGGGGTGAAGCTGTCGTGCATGGCGTTGACCGACCCGTTGGAGGCGCTGGTGGTCGCCACTTCCCAGATGCTGGAGAGCAGGGGGCCGAAGCGGCTCTCTTTGCCTTCCCAGTTGCCGGCCATGTTGCTGGCGTCAGTGGTGAGCTGGGCGAGGTCAGGGTCCGGTTTCAGCTCCTGGGTGATGGAGACGAAGAGCCCGATCACCATCATCAGGGTCATGGCGACAAGGATGGCGCGGCTGTGGGCCAGATCCTTCACGTAGCGACCCAGGGTGCAGACCATGGCGGCGGCCAGCGTCAGCAGGGCGACCATCTCCAGCCAGTTGGAGAGGGCGGTCGGGTTCTCGAACGGATGGGCCGAGTTGACACCGAAGAAGCCGCCGCCGTTGGAGCCGAGCTGCTTGATGGCGATCTGGGAGGCCGCCGGGCCGAGCGGCAACAGCTGCTCCTGGCCTTCCAGCGCGTGGAACGGCAGGTAGGCCGACAGGCTCTGGGGTACTCCCTGCCAGACCAGCAGCAGCGCCAGGATCAGTGCCATCGGCAGCAGCACGTAGAGGCAGAAGCGCACCAGATCCTGCCAGAAGTTGCCAAGGTGGGTGGTCTGCTGGCGGGCGATGCCGCGGAACAGGGCGATGGCAACGGCGGCGCCGGTGGCGGCGGAGACGAAGTTCTGGGTGGTGAGCCCCACCATCTGGCTGAAGTAGGAGAGGCTGGCCTCGCCGGAGTAGGCCTGCCAGTTGGTGTTGGTCATGAAGCTGACCGCGGTGTTGAAGGCGAGTTGCCAGTTCAGCCCGGGCAGCTGTTGCGGGTTGAGGGGCAGCAGCCCCTGCGCCAGCAGGATCAGGAACAGCAGGCCAAAGCCGGCGCCGTTGAAGGCCAGCAGGCTGAGGGCGTAGGACTTCCAGTCCTGCTCGCGCCCGTCCGTGCCGCAGCAGGCCAGGGTGGCGCGCTCGACGGGAGCCAGCCAGCGACTCTTGCCCTCAAATACCCGATAGAGGTAGTTGCCAAGCAGAGGCGCCGGCAGCAGCACCAGCAGTACGAACGCGACGGGATAGATAATCTCTTGCCACATTTCCGGTTCCTCACTCATGGGTGCGCGCAAGGGCGCGCAGCAGATAGCCCGCGAGGGCGAGGACCAGCAGCAGATATAGCCAATTCATATCGACTCCATTGGTGTAATTGACGACCAAATGGTAGGAATAACCGGCGTAAAGGCGCCATAAAGCCGGATTTGGCAGGCGTAAAATCGGCGTAAAAAAGCAGGTGTGGGCGCTATTTGGGGGAGGGGAAAGATCGAAAAACCCGGCCTGAGCCGGGTTTGGTAGCAAGTGGCTGAGGCTGACCTGATAGTGACAGGCCAGCTTCAAACATGCTTATCGCATGGTCACAAACTCTTCCGCGCTGGTGGGATGGGGAGTGGGAACGCAGTGGCCGGTTTGACCTCTATGCCCTAGCTCCCTCAGCGCATGGTGACAAACTCTTCCGCGCTGGTGGGATGAATGGCAACGCAGTTGTCGAAGTCCGCCTTGGTGGCGCCCATCTTCATGGCGACGCCGAATCCCTGCAGGATCTCGTCCATGGCAAAACCGATGCCGTGCAGGCCGACCACCTTCTCTTCCGGCCCGACGCAGACCAGCTTCATCCGGGTAGGCTGGCGATGCTGGGTCAGCGCCGAGTACATGGCGGTGAACTGGCTGCGGTAGACCTTGACCTGATCTTCACCATATTCGGCGACGGCTTCCGGCTCGGTCAGCCCTATGGTGCCGATGGGTGGGTGGCTGAACACCACGGTCGGCACCAGATCGTAGTTGAGGTGCTCGTTCGGCTTGTTGTTGAACAGCCGCTCGGAGAGACGACGGCCCGCCGCAACGGCCACCGGGGTGAGCTGGATGCGGCCGGTGTTGTCACCGACGGCATAGAGGTTGGCGATGGCAGTATTCTGGAACTTGTCGGTCGGGATAAAGCCCTTCTCGTCGAGCGTGATACCGGTGGCGGCCAGGTTGAGGTTGTCGGTGGCCGGGACACGGCCGATGGCCCAGATCAGGCAGTCGACGGTGAGGTGGCGACCATCTTCCAGCTGCAGGGTCAGGCTCTCGTCGGCGTTCTTGACCACGGCTTTCGGAATGGCGTGGGTGTGCAGCTTGGGTCCTTCCTGCGCCATGATCTCCACCAGGGTCTCGTGGATCATGGGGTCGAAGTTGCGCAGCGGTGCGTGCTTGCGCACCACCAGGTGGGTCTCGGAGCCGAGCGCCTGCATCACGCCGGCGATCTCCACCGCGATATAACCGGCACCCACCACGGCAACCCGTTTGGGTTGTTCTTGCAACTCGAAGAAGCCGTCGGAGTCGATGCCCAGCTCGGCACCCGGGATGGCTGGCACTTCGGGGCGGCCGCCGGTGGCGATCAGTATGTGATCGGCGCAGTACTGCTCGCCGTTCACCTCGATGGTGTTGCTGCTGACGAAGCGGGCGAAGCCCTTGATGACAGTGATCTGGTTCTTGCCCAGCACGTTCTGGTAGGACTGATGAATGCGGCCGATATAGGCCTGGCGGGACTCGACCAGCTTGGCCCAGCTGAAGTGGTTGAGAGTGGTGTCGAAGCCGTAGTCGGCGCCATATTTCAGGGCATCGGCGATCTGGCCGGCATACCACATGGCCTTCTTCGGCACGCAGCCGACGTTGACGCAGGTTCCACCCAACTCTTTGGCTTCAATCAGGGCAACTTTCTTACCGTACATGGCAGCCCGGTTGGCCGAGGCGATGCCGCCGCTGCCGCCGCCGATGGCGATATAGTCAAAATGCTGTGCCATTGCGAGGTTCTCCGCTCATTAAGAATGCAATCACAGCATGATGGGGATAAAGCGGCTGGCTCACAAGAGCCAGCACTCAGTTATGTTGGATCGGCAGGCGAATATGGAACTGGGCGCCTTGCTCCGGTTCGCTGATGCAGTTGATGCGGCCGCGCAGCAGCTGCACCACCAGGTTGTAGATGATGTGGGTGCCGAGCCCGCTGCCGCCCTGGCCCCGCTTGGAGGTGACGAAGGGATCGAAGATGCGCGGCAGTATCTCGGGCGGGATGCCGCGGCCGTTGTCGCTGTAGTCGATCAGCAGCTCTTCACCCTGTTGCTCTACCTTGATGGTGATCTTCTTGGGTTTGTCCCAGTTGTCGAAACCGTGGTTGATGGAGTTGAGGATCAGGTTCGAATAGATCTGGGTGAAGCTGCCGGGGAAGGAGAAGATCGACAGCTTGGGATCGCACTGGATATCCACTTCGCACTGGGCCTTCTTCAGCTTGTGACCGAGGGAGACCACCACCTGATGCAGGTTGTCGGCGAGGCTGAAGTTGTAGCGTGCCTCGGACGACTGGTCCACCGCCACCTGCTTGAAGCTGGCGATGAGCTCGGAGGCGCGGCGCAGGTTGCCCTGCAGCAGCTGCATGGATTCATCCAGATTGACGGTGAATTCGGTGAGATAGGAGCGCGACAGCTGCTTGGATTCGATGTGCTGCTTGAAGTCAGCCACCCGCTCCTGCAGGTAGGAGGAGGCGGTCACGCTGATGCCGATGGGGGTGTTGATCTCGTGGGCCACGCCGGCCACCAGGGAACCGAGGGAAGCCATCTTCTCCGACTCCACCAGGGTCTGCTGGGCTTGTTTCAGATCGTCGTAGGCCTTGCCCAGCTGGTCGTTGGCATCGCTCAGGCTGCGGGTACGCTCCACCACCTTGCCCTCCAGCTGTTCGTTGAGCTGGATGATCTCCCGCTCCACCTTCTTGAGGCGGGTGATGTCGTAGCCGAAGCCGATCAGGTATTTGAGGTTGGGCCCTTCATAGAAGGGGGCGAAGGTCCACTGCAGCACCAGCTCGTGGCCCTGCTGGTCATGCATCATGACTTCTTTGTCTTCGATGGAGCCGTGATCGGCCAGGGTGGCCGCCAGCTGGTCGCGCTGCTCCTTGCTGACGAACAGATCCAGCCAGTTGTGCTGCAGTATCTCCTGCTGGTGGTAGCCGGTCAGCAGTATGGCCGCCGGGTTGATGCTGGCGATGTTGAGGTCCGGCTCCATGCAGCAGATGACCATGTTGGCTGAGTTGATCAGGGTGGCGGAGAAGTCCCGCTCCTGCTGCAGCTGTTCGGCGGCCTGATGGCGCGCCGCAAATTCGTCGAGCAGCCGGGTGCGCATCTGGTTGAGGGTGGCGACCAGGGTATCGAGCTCGTCGGGTTTCTTGCGGGGCAGCTGGCGCCCCTCCAGAGTCAGCTCGTTGGTGAGCCGGTCCAGATTCAACTTCTGGGCGTAGTGGGCGATGCGGTTGAGGTGACGCACCACCAGGTAATAAATGATGATCAGGATGCAAAACGAGACCACCAGGGTCTTGATGGTCTGGCTGACCATAATCAGCACGGATTTTTCGATGAGGCGCTGGTAGATCTGCTCCAGCGAAGCCGCGACGAACAGCTTGCCCACCACTTCGCCCTGATAGGTGAGGTTGAACTCGCGGGAGATGTCGTAGCTTTCCCGTTCCACCCCCTGGGTCAGCAGCGGCACTTCCGAGTTGCCGAGCATCTCCTTCACCATCACGAACTGCATGTTGGGCAGGTTCATGATGCCCTCGATCTGCACCTTCACCTGCTCTTCATCCAGGTTCCACAGGCTGGCAGCGATGGGCTGCAGGAAGGAGGCCTCAATCTGGCCGATGCTGTCCTCGATGACGGCCACGTCCTTGCGGTAATCCCAGGCAAGCTGCAACACCGTAATGATCATCGCCAATACGGTACTGCACACCAGAATGTAGGAGAGCAGGCGGTATGAGAGTCCGTTACGGCCGACGGCCCTAGCGGTCTTGGAGAAGAGTCCTGACATGGCGTCCTTGCGGTCTGGATATATTGCCATTTAGTTTAACTGCTTCATGCACTTATGTCGTGTTTCGTTCGCGTGATAAAAACAAGGCCCCGAAACGGGGCCTTGTTGATTCAAAAAGGTTTTTAATGACTCCCTTTCGCCTTGGGCGGAATGGATTCATCAAATACCGGCAGCGGTTTGTGTTCGGAGGCCAGGTAGGTGTAGATCACCGGCAGTACGAACAGGGTGAACACGGTACCTATGGCCAGACCGGCCACGATCACGATGCCGATGCTGAAGCGCTGGGCAGCCCCGGCCCCCGTGGCATAGAGCAGCGGGATGAGACCGGCGATCATGGCGGCCGTGGTCATCAGGATGGGTCGCAGACGCACCTTGGCGGCAGTCATGACGGCTTCTATCCGGTTGCGGCCGTGCAGCAGCTGCTCCTCCTTCGCCACTTCACAGATCAGGATGCCGTGCTTGGTAATCAGGCCGACCAGGGTGATCAGACCCACCTGGGAGTAGATGTTCATGGTGGCGGCACCCCAGGCCAGGGCGATCAGCGCCCCGCTGATGGCCAGCGGCACGGAGACCATGATCACCAGCGGGTCACGGGCCGACTCGAACTGGATCGCCAGCACCAGGAAGATGATGGCCAGCGCCAGACCGAAGGTGGCGTACAGGGCGCTGCCCTCGGTCACGAACTGGCGGGCCTCGCCCATGAAGTCGTAACGGTAGCCCTGCGGCAGCTTCTCGTCCGCCGTGGTGTTGAGCCAGTTGATGGCATCACCCATGGTGGTGCCAGGCATCAGCACGGCACCTATGGTGGCGGAGTTGAGCTGGTTGAAGTGGGGCAGGGAGCGCGGCTCGCCGATCACCTCGATGCTGATCAGGCTGCCGAGCGGGATGGATTTGCCATCGGCCGCCCGCACGTAGTAGCCCTTGATCGACTCGGGGTTGAGGCGGTATTTGCGCTCGACTTGCGGGATCACCTCGTAGGAGCGGCCATCCAGGTCGATACGGTTGACGTAACCGTCCGACATCATGGTGCCCAGGGTGATGCCGATGTCCTGCATGGTGATGCCATAGGCACCCGCCTTGTCCTTGTCGATCTTGATCTTCATGGTGGCGGAGTCGTACTGCAGGTCCAGCTCGGAGTAGACGAAGCGTCCACTCCCCTGGGCTGCGGTCAGGATCTCGCTGGCCACCTGATAGAGGCTCTCGAAGTTGTTCGGCGTGGTGATGACGAACTGCACCGGCAGGCCGCTCGAGGCGCCCGGCAGCTCCGGGAACTGGAAGGTGGTGATGGACATGCCGGGCACGTCTTTCACCAGCCCGGCCACCCGGTCCAGCACCTCTTTCTGGCTCGCTTCACGCTGGCTCCACGGCACCATGGAGGCGATGCCGAACGCCTGGTTGGCGTTGAACACCCCGGAGAAGACCTGGGAGAAGGCCACTTCCGGCTGGGAGTCCAGCACCTTGTTCACCTGCTCCATGGTCCCCTGGATATAGTCCAGGTTGACGTTGGAGGGGGCGGTCCCCAGCACGGCCATGACGCCCTTGTCCTCGTTCGGCGCGAGCTCGCTCGGGATGAACTTGAACAGCATCGGCAGGCTGGCGAACACGATAACGGCGAACAGCACCACCACGATGCGCTTTTGCATCACGGCGTGCAGCATGGCGTCGTAACGCACCGTCATGCGTTCGAGCAGGTGGTGTACCGTGCTTTCGAACTTGCCCGGCTCCTCGTTGGCCTTGAGCATCTTGGCGCACATCATGGGCGACAGAGTCAGGGCTATGATGCCGGAGACAAACACGGCGCCCGCCAGGGTCAGCGCGAACTCCTTGAACAGGGAGCCGGTGATGCCCCCCATCAGGGCGATCGGCGCGTACACGGCGGCCAGGGTGACCGTCATGGCGATGACCGGCACGGCGATCTCGCGGGTGCCTATGATGGCGGCACGGAACGGATCTTCTCCCTCCTTGACGTGACGATCCACGTTCTCCAGCACCACGATGGCGTCATCCACCACCAGGCCGATGGCCAGCACCATGGCCAGCAGGGTCATCAGGTTGATGGAGAAGCCGAACATCTGCATCACCATCACCACGCCGATCAGACTGAGCGGGATGGTGATAATCGGGATGATGACCGCGCGGAACGAGCCGAGGAACAGGGTGATCACCACCAGCACGATGGCGGCTGCCTCGGCGATGGTCTTGATCACCTCGTGGATCGATTCGTTGATGGCCACGGTGGAGTCATAGAGGACGTTGGCCTCCATGGTGCTCGGCATGTTGCTCTTCAGGCTCGGCAGCATCGCCAGCACGTCGTGGGCGATGTTGATCGGGTTGGCAGTCGGCGCCGCGTTGATGGCCAGTACCACGGCCTCGCGGCCGTTGGCGGTGGCGCGATAGGTGTCGTGGCTCTTCTCCAGGGTCACCTTGGCGATGTCGGCCAGGCGGATCACCTTGCCGTCACGGGTGGAGACCACCAGGCGCTCGAGCTCCTCGGTGGTGTTGACCTGGGTCTCGGCGTTGCCGTTGTAGAGGGTGAAGTAGCCGGTAGCCTGGCCGGTGGCGGACTGATAGTTGTTGCTGTTGAGCACGTTCATCACGTCCGCGGCGGTCAGGTTGAACGCCGCCATCTTGGCCGGATCCAGCCATACCCGCAGGGCGTACTTGGTACCGCCGTACATGTCGACCTTGGAGACGCCGCCGACGGTGAAGAGCTGGGGTTTGATGACCCGCTCCAGGTAGTCGGTGATCTGGCTGGCGTTGAGCTCTGGGCTGGTGAAGCCGATGTAGAGCACCGCCGTGGTGGAGCCGGTGGACATGGTGACCGATGGGTCTTCCGACTCCTTGGGCAGCTGGGATCGCACCGAGTTGACCTTGGCCAGAATGTCGGACAGGGCGGCGTTGGGATCGGTGTTGAGCTTCATGTAAGCGGTGATGGTGGAGCTGCCGAGCTGGGTGGACGACGTCATGAAGTCGATGTTGTCCGCCTGGGCGATAGCCTGTTCCAGCGGCTGGGTGATGAAGCCCTGGATCAGGTCGGCACTCGCGCCGTAATAGCTGGTGCTGACCGTGACGACCGTGTTGGTCATCTCGGGGTATTCCCGCACCTGCATCTTGAACACGGCCTGCAAACCCAGCAACGCGATCAGGAAGCTGATCGAGATGGCCAGGATGGGCCGTTTGATGAATATGTCGGTAAAGCGCATCTGTCTCTCCGCGTTTTACAGCATGGGAGTCTGGTCAGGAACCTTCAGACCCTGGTCCTGCACGATTTTTACCTTGGCGCCGTTGCTCAGGCGTACCTGGCCGGACATGACCACTTCGTCACCCGCCTTGATGCCGGAGACCACGTGGGCATCGTTGCCCTTGCGCTCGCTCACCTTGACCACCACCTGCTCGACGCGTTTCACGCCGTCCTGCTCCTTGACCAGGTAGACGTTCTCGCCGTACAGGGTGAAGGTGATGGCGGTCTGCGGCAGCACTATCTGGTCCTTCTGGGCCGGCAGCAGGATGCTGGCGCGGGCAAACATGCCGGAGCGCAGCAGGCCGTCGTTGTTGGGGATGTTCGCCTGCACCTGGATCAGGCCGCTCTGGTAGTTGACGGCCGGCTCGATGGCGCTGATGTGACCCTTGAACTGGCGGTTCGGGTAGGCATCCACGTTGATCCGGATCTCCTGATTCAGGCTGATGCGGGAGATGTCGGTCTGCGGCACGGTGAAGCGCAGGCGCATCACGCTGGTGTCTTCCAGCCGCACTATGTCGGTGCCCGGCTGCAGGTACTGGCCGAGGAAGACGTTGCGCAGGCCGACCACGCCGGCAAACGGTGCGCGCACTTCGCGGCGGGCGATGGTCGATTTCAGGCTCTCGATATCGGCCTCGAGGGAGCGATAGGTCGCCTCGGCATCATCCAGCTGGTCGCGGGAGATGGAACCCTTGGTAAACAGGTTCTGGTAGCGTTCGTACTTGGCCTTGGCCGCCGGCAGCTTGGCCATGGAGGCGCGCAGGTTGGCCTTCTCGACGCTGGCGTCCAGGCTCAGCAGCAGCTGGTCCAGCTTGACGGTGGCGCCGGATTCGAAGGAGATGCTGTCGATGGTACCGGACTGCTCGGTTGACAGGGTCACCCCCTGATTGGGTTCGATGAAGCCGATCGCCTCGATGGTCGGTACCCAGTCACGGGTCTCCACCTTGTGGGTGGTGACCGGGAACTCGGGCTCCGGCATGTTGGCCATGTAGTTGGCTATCATCTTTTGCTTGAACAGGTTGAAGCCAATCACGCTGCCGAACAGGGCCAGCGCGATGAGCAACATGATGCTCATCCACTTTTTCATGAACTCTCGCTCCTGAGATATGAGTGCAATGTTTAAGGGGTCAAAATGGCTCGCCAGCTGGCCCGGATCACGGCTTCCAGCTGCTCTTGCGTCAGTTCGAATTGGTGCACCTGGCTTTGCAACGCCAGATTTGCCACACAGTCCAGGCTCAGCACCTGCAGTACCCGAACGGGCAGGTCGATAAACAGGCCCTGTTCTATCCCCCGTTCGTAGAAGCGATCCAGCGGGGCCCAGGCGGCCTGGTTGACCGGGTCCTGCTCCAGCTCCGCTCCCAGCGGGGATGTTTCATACTGCAATTTGCATTTGAGCACGTTCGGTTCGTCGACAAAGATGGCGTGGATGTTGAGCCACAGCCGCCGAAATTGTTCGAACGATACCTCCTCTGTCTGCACGCCTTCCATGACCAGGGGATGACACTGGAGGATGGTGTGCCGATAGAGTTGACGGATCAGGTCATCCTTGTCGCTGAAATAGCGATAGATGGTGCCTGCCGCCACCCTGGCTTTCTTGGCCACCACGGCAATGGAGAGGCCGTGGAAACCCTGTTCGCCGAGTACTTCATGAGCCGCATCGAAAATGCGTTCTTTCTTGTTCATGATTGGATGATCACAACGACTGAATGAACGTTCATTCATTCTAGGGAGGCTTTGAGGCAAGTCAAGTTTTGCCCATCGCTGTCAGCAAGATGGGGTGGGGTCAAAAGTAGCGGGGAGGGGCCGAAACCGGCCTGAATAACACAAAATCGCTTAAAAAAAGCCAGAAACGATGGAAAAACAAGCGGTTGATTCGGCTTGATAAAAAAAGGGTAGACAAGGTGGGTCCTCATCATTAATATTGCGCCCCGTTCGACAGCGTAGCGCCCGTAGCTCAGCTGGATAGAGCGCTGCCCTCCGGAGGCAGAGGTCACAGGTTCGAATCCTGTCGGGCGCACCATCAAAAGTGCGCCGGTTAAACGGGCGAGTTGAAGAACGAAAACAGCTGTGGTGGCTGTAGCTCAGTTGGTAGAGTCCCGGATTGTGATTCCGGTTGTCGTGGGTTCGAGCCCCATCAGCCACCCCATTTTACAGCTTGTCAGGTACGCGAAGGTGGCGGAATTGGTAGACGCGCTAGCTTCAGGTGTTAGTGCCCCCCGGGTGTGAGGGTTCGAGTCCCTCTCTTCGCACCATACTTGCTGTATAACGAGGATGACCGCATGGTCGTCTTTGTTTTTTGTAGAATCAAAATATTCTCGGTGATTAGCGCAGCCCGGTAGCGCATCTGGTTTGGGACCAGAGGGTCAAAGGTTCGAATCCTTTATCACCGACCACATTCTGAAAAACCTCGCTTCGGCGGGGTTTTTTGCTTTCTGCCTTGCCTATCATCCCGGCTTGCCGCGCCGCTGTAACGTTTGTTTACACTCTATCCGGGCAGTCTTGTCCCCCCTTCAGTTATCCTGCCAGCTGGAGTCCTTGGTGACCGGATGTCACAGACCTCTTTCAGGCTTTTTTATGCATAACAAAATCTCGATTTTCTCCTGCAGACCCGCAGTCATGGCCGCCCTGCTGCTGGGCGGTTGTACCCTCAAGCCGCCGATGGATGAGGTGATGAACTCCATGGTCTCTCAATCGCAGAGCGAGTCTGCCTCCTCCCTCTTGCTGACCTACAACGGCTTCTGTGTCGGTGTTGCCGGGCAGCAGGCCGTTACCCAGGTATGCGGTGCCAAAGACACCAGGTCGTTTGAGTGGGCGCTGGGAGAGCTGAAGATGCAGGAGACATGCCTGCAGGCCAGAAGCGGCAATGAACTGATCCTGGCTCCCTGCGATGGTCATGCCCAGTGGGTGTGGCGGGAGGACAAGCTGTTCAACAACAAGGCCTCCCGTTGTCTGGATGTCGCGGGGCGGCGTCACACCCCGAATACGCCCTTGCGTTTGGCAGAGTGCTATGGTGGTGCCAATCAGAGCTTCCTGGTCGGGGGGATTGAGTGATGCGTCCATCTCCTTTGATTGCCGCCTGTCTCTCGCTTTCGCTGGGAGGGTGCCAGAGTCTGGACTCTTCGGATTTTCTGCTGGGGGCCGTGGTGATCGGTGCCATAGGTGCTGCCGCCTACTACGACCACAAGCAGGAGAAGAAGGAAGCCCGCAAGCGAGAAGAGTCGGGGGGCCAGTTGCTGGCAGCCAATGGCAAATGCCTCGACATTGCCGGTGGCGTGCGCAATGGCAACCAGTTGCAGCTTTGGGACTGCAACGGCGGAGAGAACCAGCGCTTTCGTCTGGATGGCAAGGCGGTGAAGGTCGGCGGCAAGTGCCTGGATGTGGCGGGTGGAAATCGCGACACCGGGGCCAGGGTGATCGCCTGGGATTGTCATGGCGGCAGCAACCAGCAGTGGCGCTGGGAGCGGGATCGGCTGGTCAGCCGCAGCAGCCACCTCTGTCTGGATGTATCCAAGGATGGCAGTGCCAATGGCACTCCCCTGATCCTCTGGCAGTGCCATGGGGGCGACAACCAGCGCTTTCGAAGAAAGTAACCCCGGATTGCCAATGCCAGTCAGCATCAACTGACTGGCATTGTTTTTTGGCGTGTCCCGGTGAACGGGGATCAGTAGTTGACGACTTTTTTGGCGTTCCACACCGTCATGGCGAGCAGCATGGAGACCACGGAGGCACCGAGCCAGAAGTACTGGGCACTGCTGAAGTCATAGTGGGTCACGCCGTCGATCTCGCTGGTCTTGATGAGGGCCGCGGAGACCAGCTCCTGGATGGAGGCGGCGATGTAGGAGCAGAGGCCGATGAAGCCTTTCACGGCCCCGACCGCCGTCTTGGGCATCAGGTCGCAGGCGGTCAGGCCGGCCAGGAACACCACCAGACCACCGATGGCGTAGCCGATCAGGGCCAGCGCGACGGCATCCATCATGCGGCTCTGCGGGCCCCAGAACATCAGGCACATGCCGGCCACGTTGGCCAATCCGTACAGCAGGGTGGGGATGTGGCGGTTGGCGTTGAATACCTTGTCGGAGATGATCCCGGCCAGGATGGCGCCGAGGAAGCCTGCGATGGGGTAGGCCGACATGGCGAAACCGGCGTCGATCAGGCTGTAGCCCTTCTGCTCCTGCAGGTAGAGCACGGCCCAGGAGCTCATGGCGTAGCGGGACATGTACATGCAGGCGCAGGCGGCGGCGATGAGCCAGACGACGGGCTGCTTGAGCACGAACAGCTGGGCGCGGCGGATTTCGGCCGGATCCACTTTCTTGGCGATCTCGGGGGCTTCACCAAAGGCGACGGCCGGCTCCGGCAGGGCATAGGTCTGCGGCCGATCCTTCAGTACCAGATACATGCACAGGGCGGCGATCAGGGAGGCGATGCCGGCGCCGATGAAGCCGGCCTTCCAGCCGAAGTAGCTGACGATGGTGGCGGTCAGGATCCAGGAGATGCCTTCCCCTATGTTGCGCGAGCCACCCCAGACCGAGTAGACCGAACCCCGCTGCTTGGGGGAGAACCACTGGAAGATGGAGACGCAGGAGGGGGCGGAGCCGACGGACTGGAACCAGCCGTTCAGGCCCCACATCAGCACCAGGAAGAAGGTGGCGGTGTTCATTCCCATCAGGATGGTGCAGATGGACGAGAGCCCCAGCGAGACCGACATGAAGCGGCCTATGTTGGCGTAGTCGGAGAGGAAGCCGTTGGAGAACTTGCCGACGGCGTAGGTGAACAGGAAGGCGGAGCCGATCACCCCCAGCTCCTCCAAGGTCACCACGCCGGAGTCGAGCATGGGTTTCTTGACCACGTTGAGGCTCATGCGCACGACATAGAACATGGCATAGCCCAGTACCAGCCCCAGGAAGACCTGCCACTGGTACTTGCGGTAAATCGAGCGGATTTTATCGGGCGAGGCATCCATGACCGGCAGGTCGGCTCGCGTCTTGAAGAAGTTGAACATGGGGTTCTCCGTTTCTATTTTGGCAGCATGGTTTCAGAGGGAGCTCTGATAGCGGCTGCCATCATATGAAGGGAGAAATTCAGCCGGCAAAAAGCCGGATATGGGTCAACTCTGACTCAATCATGGGAAAACCATGAGTCAAAAATGACATATTTGAACTGTCCTATTGATATTCGATGAATAACAATAGCCGCGTGCCGAGGCATAATGGGTCAGAACTGGCTCATCCTCGTGAAAATAAAAATTACGGCATGTGCCGAATATTAGATGTACTGCACATATTCCTGAATTAACGCGCGAGTCGACCGATAGTCATGCACCTCTTTTGCCGCCGGCTGGCCCTGTTCATGGGCTGCGTTTTGTTGCCATTCAGCACCCTGCAGGCCGCTTCACTGACGGTGCTCACCTCGTTTTCGGAGGCGCCGGTCAAGGCGGTGATCGAGGGCTTTGCCGAACAATATCCCGGGATCCGGGTCGAAGTTATTTATCGGCGCACCATTCCCTCCCTGCGCTTATTAACGGAGGCCGATGCACCGCAAGTCGATATTATCATGTCCTCTTCGCCGACTTTTTTTAACACGCTGGACAAAGCCGGTTTGTTGGCGGCTTTGCCAAATGAAACTATGCCGCCCAAATGGCTCGCTCCCCATACTCTGGGGCTGGGCAATAAAGTGGCCGTGGTCGGTTATTCCAGCAGTGGCATCATGTATAACCGCCATTATCTGGCCAAATATCAGCTGCCGCAGCCCACCAGTTGGCAGCAACTGGCGTCCCCGCTCTTCATGGGGCACGTGATGATGAGCTCGCCCTCCCAGTCCGGCACCACCCACATGATGGTGGAGAGCGTGCTGCAGCAATATGGCTGGCAGCAGGGCTGGGCCCTGCTGATGCGGCTGGGTGGCAACCTGTCGGCCATCACGGCGCGCAGCTTCGGGGTGAGCGACGGCATCAGCCGCGGTCTGGCGGGGGCCGGCCCGGTGATCGACAGCTACGCCCTCACCAGCCAGGCCCGCTTCGATCACGTCGGCTTCAACATCATGCCCGACTCGGTGATCCTGCCGACCTACCTGGGGGTACCCCGTCGCTCGGACAATCCGCACAGTGGCGCCCTCTTCATCCAGTACCTGCTCTCCGACAAGGGGCAGGGGATCCTCGCCACACCCGGCATGGCCAAGGCCACGCTGAGCCAGCCCGGGCTGGCCAGGCAGACCCGCTACGTCACCGACAAGACGCTGCTCTATCGACGGGCAGGCCTGCTCAAGGCCCTGTTCGAGCAGGCCATCACCCAGCAGCTGCCCAGGCTGAAGATGACCTGGCAGGGGATCAACGGGTTGAATACCCATGGCGAGCCCTGGCGGGTTGCACTGCTGGAACAGGCCATCGCCAAGGCGAGCATGCCGCCGCTGAGCGAGCAGGAGGCGCAGGATCCGGCCCTGCTGGCGCTGTTTGACGGCCTCTATGACCGGGAGCAGGGCAATCCGCAGGCGGAGCGGGTGATGCACCAGTGGCGCCAGGCGACCGAGGCGCGCCTGAACGAGGCGCAGCGGCTGGTCGAACAGGCGGCCAGGCCATGAGCCGGCTGGGACACCTGCTGGCCATGCCGCGCAGCCTGGGGCGGCGGCTCATCCTCGCCTTCGTGGCCATCACCGCCCTGACCGGCGCCATGGGCATGGCCGCCTATGTGATGTGGGATCGGCTGGGCCGGCAGATCCACCTCATCGTGGAGGAGAGCCTGCCCGCCATCGACAACGCCTATCAGCTGGAGCGGGCCAGTTCCCGCCTGTTGCTGTTGCTGGCCCAGCTGCGCGACACCCGGGATCCGGTGCAGTACCAGCGCCTCTCCCACTCGGTGTCGACCACCCTGCGGGACATCCAGCGCGCCTACCGGCTGGGCACCCCGGGGGATCAGGAGACACCCTCGCAACGCCAGGCGTTCGGGGAGCTGAGCGCGCTGGTGGCGGATCACGGGCGCTACCTCAAGCAGCAGATCGAGCACGCCGAAACCCTGCAGCAACTGCAAAAGCGCAGCAACTGGCTGCATCAGGATCTGGTGGATGATGCCGCCCCTCTGCTGCAGGAGGTGGAGTGGCACCTGACCGGCATGGTGGCAAGCCCGGACGACATGAGCGAGTTTGGCAACGTCATCAAGGAGTTCTCCGCCCTGCAGGATCTCACCTTCAAGGAGAACGAGCTGCAGTCCCTGGTCGGCGAGGTGATCGCCCAGCGTTATCAGCAGGATCTGGAGAGCGCCTTCCTGTTCATCGGCTACAAGATCGACGAGATAGACGAGCTGACCTCGCGGTTGGCGGAGTACCCCTCGACCGTGAGCTACCGCCAGATCCTGCAGGACATCATCACCCTGGTGAAGCCGGACGGCCCGCTGCACCGGCTGCTGCTGGCGGATGTGCAAACCCATCAGCAGCTGACGGCCCTGCGCCCCCGGCTGGACGACGCCGTGTCGCGCTATCACCAGAAGGTCAGCCTGATGGTGAGCGACGCCAACCGCTCTCTCAGCGCACTGGGGGAGGACAGCAGCCAGCAGGTGGCGACCGGCAAGCTGGTGATCCTGGTGGTGCTGGCGCTCACCCTGCTGCTCAGCATCTTCGTGCTGGTGGTGCTGATCGGCCGCCGGCTGATCAAGCGGCTCGACCTGCTGGGGCAGGAGCTGGACAGGGTCGCGGCAGGCCGGCTGGACGTGCCGGTCAGCACCAGCGGCCGGGACGAGATCGGCCGACTGGGCGACAGTTTGCGCCACTTCAGCCAGCAGTTACAGCAGATGGAGCGGGCCAATGCCCTCAACCTCATCAACAACACCCAGGCCTGCCTCATCACCTGCCATCCTGATGGCACCATAGAGTCGGTCAACCCGAGTGTGCTCACCCTGTTCCGGCAGACCGGCGTCGAGCCGGGCCGGCCGTTGTGGCAGGCCTTTCCGCCAGCGGCGAGGGCGATGCTGGCGGAGCAGTTCGGGGCGGACCAGCCGCTGCACCGGCTCGGCCACAGCGAGTGCACCCTGGCCTGCGATCAGGACGAGACGCCCCGTTTCCTGCATCTCAACCTGCGCCGCTTCGAACAGGGGCGCGGGTACAGATTCATCATCACCATCACGGATGTCACCCGCCAGGAGCTGACGGCCAGGGAGCTCAGCCTGCGGGTGGCGGAGCGAACCCGCGAGCTGACCGAGAACAACCGGCTGCTGGCCGAGGAGGTGGTGCAGCGCCAGCAGGCGGAGCGTACCCTGCTGCAGACCCAGGATGAGCTGATCCAGGCGGCCAAGATGGCGGTGGTGGGGCAGGCGATGACCAGCCTGGCCCACGAGCTGAACCAGCCGCTGTCGGCAATGATGACCTACCTCTACACCAGCCGGGCGGCCCTCGCCGCTGGCCAGCTGCAGGCGCTGGACCAGGACCTGGGCAAGCTCGACAAGCTGGGGCGGCGCATGAGCCGCATCATCAATGCGCTGCGCCATTTCGCCCGCAAGTCGCCGGCCGAGGAGGTGCGGGTCCGGCTCGAGCTGGGGGCGCTGGCCGAACAGGCCATGTTGCTGCTGGAGACGCGGGCGAAGCGCGATGGCTGCACCCTCTGCAACGAGTTGCCGGAGGGGCTCTGGCTCGAGACCGACCCAGTGTTGCTGGAGCAGGTGCTGGTCAATCTGCTGGTAAACGGGCTGGACGCGGTGGCCGGGCTGGCGCGGCGCGAGATCCGGTTGCAGTTGCTGGAACAAAACGAAGCCCGGCTGCGACTGGCGGTGGTCGACAGCGGCGCCGGCTTCGGCGAGGCGATCCTGCCCAGGCTGTTCACCCCCTTCACCACCTCCAAGGAGGTTGGACTGGGACTGGGGCTGACCATCTGCCGCTCCCTGCTGGCCCGCTGCGGCGGCGAGATCATGCTGGGTTCGGCGCTGACCGGCGGCGCCATGGTGATAGTGGAATTGGCGGCGGCCGACCCTGGCGGGTCGAACGCCCATCAGAACGAGGAGAGTGCCATCTATGCTGTTGCCCGCTAACCGTCCCGCCAACGTGCTGCTGGTGGACGATGACGAGGACGTGCTGGAGTCCTATTGCCACCTGTTGCGGCTCTCCGGCTACCAGCCGAGGGCGACCACCTCCCCCCACGAGGCGCTGGAACTGCTGGCCGGTCAGTGGCCCGGGGTGCTGGTCTCTGACATCTACATGCCCGCCATGAACGGCATGGAGCTGCTGACTCGGGTGCACGAGATAGATGCCGAGATCCCGGTGATCATGATCACCGGCCACGGTGACATCCCGCTGGCGGTGAAGGCGGTGAAGCAGGGGGCGTTCGACTTTCTGGAGAAACCACTTCATCCCCAGGATCTGCTGGGCCTGCTGGAGCGGGCCTGCCAGCAGCGCAGCGCCGTGCTGGCGCGCCGCAGCGAGATCCAGGCGACGGTGGATGACGAACTGATCGGTACCAGCCCGCAGATAGTGGCGATCCGCGGCCAGCTCAACCAGCTGGCGCAGACCGACAAGGATCTGCTGCTGGAGGGGCCGGCCGGCTCTGGCCGCCACACCCTGGCCCGGCTGCTGCACAGGATCAGCGCCCGGCGAGAGCAGGCCTTCCAGCTGCACGACTGCGGGTCGGCACCCAGTCTGGCCGAGGTGCAGGCCAGCCTGGCGCAGGCCGCTCAGGGCACGCTGGTGCTGCAATCCCCGGCCCGCCTGAGCGCCGACTGCCAGCGCTGGCTCGGCAACCACCTGCTGGATCAGGAGCGCAAGGGAGGCAAGTCGCTGCGCACCATAGCGCTGTTCGAGGAGTCGCCGGAGGCGCTGGTGGAGCGCCAGCAGCTGATGCCTGAGCTCTACTACTTCCTCTCCCAGGTGCGGCTCAGGCTGCCGCGGCTGGTGGAGCGCAACTGCGACATCATTCCCCTGTTCCGGGCCTTTCTGCGACAGGGCTGCAAGCGTATCGGCCGGCCGGTGCCGGCGGTGGATCGCGCCTATCTGGAGACGCTCAAGCGGCATCAGTGGCCCGGCAATCTGCGTGAACTGCGCAACGTGGCCGAGCTCTATGCGGTGGGGATCGTCAAGCTGGCCGGTGCGGAGCGGGCCATGCCGCTGGCCAGCGGCAAAGAGCCGCTGGACGATCTGGTGGAGGAGTTCGAGCGGCGGGTGATCGAGGATACCCTGTTCCTCTTCTCCGGCCGGGTGACCGACGCCGCCCAGTACCTCGGCATCCCGCGCAAGAAGCTCTACCTGCGGATGAAGAAGCACCAGCTCGACAAGGAGCAGTTCAAGCCGGCCACCTGAGGGGTTGCCGGCCTGCTCGTTCGGAGGATTATCCGGGTGGGAGCACGCCATGAGCCGCAGCGTGGCTCATGGCGCCTTGTCTCAGGCGACGTCAACGCCCTGCAGGGCGAACAGCTGCTCCAGATAGACGGCGACGCCGTCCTCATCGGAGCTCAGGGTCTGCTCGTGGTTGGCCAGCGCCAGCTTGAGCCGGTCGTGGGCATTGCCCATCACCACGCCGCGGCCGACCATGCTCAGCATCTCGAAGTCGTTCATGCCGTCGCCAAAGGCCACCGCCTGGGACATCTCCAGCCCGTGCTGCTCCAGCACGGCGCGCACCGCATTGCCCTTGTGCACTCCGGCGTGCATCACCTCGAGACAGTCCGGCAGGGAGAAGGTGACGTTGAGCCGATCACCATAACGCTGGTTCAGCTCTGCCTCTATCTGCAGCAGCTTCTCGTGCTCGCCGATGTAAAACACCTTGTTGACCTTGTCCAGCGGGTGGCTGGCGAGATCGGTCAGGCGGTAGCTGAAGCCGGATTCATGATGGAACTGCAGCAGCCAGGGCATCTCCTCTTCTACCAGCCACTCGTCGCCGTAGTAGAGGTTGATGTGGATGGAGGGGGCGCGCTCCAGCGCGATCAGCTCGGCCGCCACGCTGTCCGGCAGGGCCTGGTTGAAGATCAGCTGATCCTGCTTGTCGTGCACCACGGCGCCATTGGAGGTGATGAGATAGATGTCGAGCCCGAGCGTGTCGCGGATGCTGCGCACATCCACATGGTGACGGCCGGTGGCCACCACGAACTTGACTCCCTGATCCACCAGACGGTGCAGGGTATCGCGGGTGCGGGGGGAGATCTGGTGCTGCCCGTTGAGCAGGGTGCCATCGAGATCAGATACAACGACCTTATACATCATCACCTCGGGGTTACGAATGAAAGCGGGAGCAGTGTACAGCAACCGCTCCCGCGACCCCATTTATTTAGGGATACAAAAAATAACCAGACGTCAGTAGCGCGCGAAGAAGGCCAGGGTAGCGTTGAGCGCGGCCTGGCGCTGGGGATCGGCCTCCATGAACAGCTCGTGCCAGGCCCCTTCGATGCGCAGCGGCTTGCCCCCTTCGCAGCGGGCGAGCGCGCAGAAGGCATCCTGCGCCGCGTTGTCCACCACGCCGTCGTCACCGGCCTGCAGCAGCAGCAGCGGCGTCTTGATGGCGCCAGCCTCGGCCACGGCGGCGTCCGCCCCCGTCAGCCCCTGATAGATCCAGTGGGCGGTGGCACCTCCCAGCTTGATCTGCGGGCGCTGCTCATAGAGCTCGCGAAAGGCCTGATAGCGGGCTGCGCTGTGGCTCAGACCGTTGTCGGCAAAGTCGTGGCTCTCGTACGGGCCCTGACCCGGGCCGTAGGGAGGCTCGCCCAGCCAGCCGCCGACCGTGCCTATGGTGGCCGCCAGCCCCTTGGCCAGCCACTTGGGCAGGCCGCCCAGATTGATGCCCATCATGGGGGAGGAGAGCACGGCCGCCTCGATGTCACCGGGCCAGCGCTCCAGATAGCGGGCCGAGATGGCGCCGCCCATGGAGTGGGCCAGCAGGAACAGCTTGGCGGGCTGGTCCGGGGCGATCACCTCGTCATGAAACTGCTTGAGATCGAGCACATAATCGTCGAACTGGTCGACATAGCCCTTCTCCTGGTCGGCCAGCAGCCGATCGGACAAGCCCTGGCCGCGGTGGTCGATGAGGTAGAGGCTGTAGCCCTGACGCCACAGATCCCAGGCCAGCTCCTGATACTTGAGGTAGCTTTCGACCCGGCCGTTGACGATGAGGATGGCGCGATCGACCTTGGCCTGGCGCAGGGCGGCATAGCGGATGGTGACGCCATCCTTGCCCTTGAAGGCACTCTCGACGGCGTGCTGGCGCCAGAAGTCGGGCAGCGTCTGCTGATGGAGGGTGGCGACGTCGGCTTCCGGCGTCAGCTGGTAGGGATTGTTCACGGCGAGGGCTCCGGCGGAAAACAGGGTCAGGGCCAGCAGGGCGGGCGATATCAGCTTCATGATGCCGACTCTTGCTGCCAGTGCTGGTAAAGCCCCTCGATGTCGCCCGAGCAGAGCAGCGGCATGGCCGCCTGCAGGCGCGGCAGCGGCCAGTCCCACCACCGCATCTCCTGCAGCAGGGCAATCTGCTCATCGCCGAAGCGGCGACGGATCGGCTTGGCCGGGTTGCCGCCGACTATGGTGTAGGGCTCCACATCCCGGGTGACCACGGCGCGGGTGGCGATAACGGCGCCATCGCCTATGGTGATACCCGGCATGATCATGGCTTCCGAGCCGATCCAGACGTCATTGCCGACCCGGGTATCCCCTTTGCGTTGGAAGCCGCTCTGCACCCCCTCGCCAAAGGTGCCCGGATCGAACGGGAAGGTGGATACCCACTCCATGCGATGGCCCTGATTGCCGGCCAGCAGGAAGGTGGCACCCGAGCCGATGGAGCAGAACTTGCCGATGAGCAGGCGATCCACCTCGCCCCAGATGCCGCTCTCCCAGGTCTCCCGGGTCGAGCCGTCACCCAGCAGATAGCGTACGCAGTGATCCTCGAACGTCTTGCCATGGTAGTAGCCGGAGTAGTAGCTGTAGTCGCCCGCCTCGATATTGGGGTTGCTGAGATGATCCCGTATTACCTGGGACTCAAGCCAGCTGCCAAAGGGACTATTCATTATTATTGCTCCTGTAATTGCTCATCTTGCTGTGCTGCCCAGCCTTTGCGGGTCAGCTGCATCTGCTGCCACCACTGCTCGTCAGCCAGGATCTCACCGGCCGGGCCGAGCTGGGGATAGGGCATCTCCTTCTCCTTGCAGAGCTGGGCATAGACGGGGTAGCCCCCCTCGAACAGTATGCTGTTCTGCTCTTCCAGGCTTAAGGGGCAGCCGCGTTGATAACAGCCGGCCAGCTCGCGTTGGCGCTGGGCCTCGTAGAGGATGGCGGCGGCGGCCACCGAGACGTTGAGGGACTGCACCATGCCCACCATGGGGATGACGATATGGTGATCGGCCAGGGCCAGCGCCTCTTCGCCGATGCCGTGCTTCTCCTGGCCCACCAGGATGGCGGTGGGTTTGGTGTAGTCGATGGCGCGAAAATCCACCGAGCTGTCGGAGAGGTGGGTCGCCAGGATCTGCATGCCGGAGGCCTTGAGCTCGGCCACCGCGCTGCCGATGTCCGGGTGCAACTTCACGTCCACCCAGTTCTGGCTGCCGCGGGCGGTACCCTTGCGTTTGTGGATCCAGCTCTTGGGCCAGACCGCGTGTACCCGGTGGATGCCGATGGCATCGGCGGTGCGCACGATGGCGGCCAGGTTGTGCGGCTTGTGGACCTCTTCCATGCAGACGGTCAGATCGAGCTGGCGCTGGGCCAGCATGTCGGAAATTCGTTTGAAGCGTTCAGGTGTCATGTCAGTTTCTATCGGGTGAGGCTGGTGCGCGCATCGCTTGCATGCACAGGGTCAAATCGGGCTGGCGCCGGGCCAGCATGTCTCTTGAAAAGCAGCAGGCGGCTTGCGCCGCCTGTGTTCAGTTTTTCTGCCGGCTCACCTTGAGCACGTTCGGCATCACCCGGATCTTGCGCATGATGTTGGCGAGGTGGATCCGGCTCTTGGTGGTGATGAGCAGGGTGACCAGATAGACCCGGCCATCCTTCTCTTCGGTGCTGATGGCGTGAATGTTGGCGCCGGTGGCGGCAATCACGTTGGCCAGCTCCGCCAGAGCGCCCTGGTGGTTGACGATCTCGATGCTGATGCCGGTGCGGAACTCCTGTTCCTGCTCCTTGTCCACTTCCCATTGCACCGGCAGGTACTTGTCCGGCTCCTTGCTGTAGCCCTTGATGTTGCGGCAGGCTTCCTGATGGATCACCAGCCCCTTGCCCGGGCTGATGTGGGCGATGATGGCGTCCCCCGGGATCGGGCGGCAGCAGTTGGCAAAGGTGACCAGCATGCCGTCGGCACCCTTGATCGGCATCTTCTTGCTGCTGGACTTGGGCTGCTCTTCCGGCGGCAGTTCATCTCCCAGCATGCGGCGCGCCACCATCACACTCATGGCGTTGCCAAGGCCCACGTCGGCCAGCAGGCCCTGCAGATTCTCATGCTTGGTGTCGGCCAGCACCTGCTTGATGCGCGGCTCGGGGATGTCTTCGATGTTTTTGGCGCCGAGCGCATGGTTGAGCAGGCGGCGACCCAGCACTACCGACTCCTCGGTGCGCAGGTTCTTGAGGAACTGGCGGATCTTGGAACGGGCCTTGGTGGTCACCACGAAGTTGAGCCAGGCCGCGTTCGGGCGGGCCCCCGGTGCCGTGATGATCTCCACCGTCTGGCCGGAGTGCAGCGGGCTGCTCAGCGGATAGGGGTGGCGGTCGACCCGCGAGCCGACACAGGCGTGGCCGATGTCGGTGTGCACCGTGTAGGCGAAGTCCACCGGAGTGGCCCCGGCGGGCAGCTCCATGATGCGCCCTTCCGGTGTGAACACGTAGATCTCGTCAGGGAAGAGGTCGGTCTTGACCCCCTCGATGAATTCAAAGGAGCTGCCGGCGCTCTGCTGCAGCTCGAGCAGGCTCTGCATCCAGCGCTGGGCGCGGATCTGGGCCGTGGTGCCCGAGCTGTCGCCATCCTGCTTGTAGGCCCAGTGGGCGGCGACGCCCTTGTCGGCCATCTGGTCCATGAATTCGGTGCGGATCTGCACCTCCACCGGCACCCCGTGCGGCCCCACCAGCGAGGTGTGCAGCGACTGGTAGCCGTTGGTCTTGGGGATGGCGATGTAATCCTTGAAGCGGCCGGGGCGGGGCTTGTAGAGGCTGTGCATCTGGCCCAGCACCCGGTAACAGGTATCTATGTCCTTCACCCTCACACGAAAGGCGTAGATATCCATTACCTCATGAAATTGCAGCTCTTTTTTCTCCATCTTGTTGTAGATGGAGAACAGGTTCTTCTCGCGGCCGCTGACCTGGGATTCGATGCCTGCCTCGCGCAGCCGGCCTTCAATCTCGCTCTGGATGGAGTCGATGATCTCGCGGCGATTGCCGCGGGCGCGCCGTACCGATTCGCGCAACACCCGCGAGCGCATGGGGTAGAGCGCCTCGAAGCCCAGCTCTTCCAGCTCGTTCTTCATGGTGTGGATACCGAGGCGGTTGGCGATGGGGGCGAAGATCTCGAGGGTTTCCCGGGCGATGCGGCGGCGCTTGTCAGGTCGCAGCGAGCCCAGGGTGCGCATGTTGTGGGTGCGGTCGGCCAGCTTGATCAGGATGACCCGGATATCCTGGGTCATGGCCATCACCATCTTGCGGAAGTTCTCGGCCTGGGCCTCCTTGCGATCGCGAAACTTCAGCTTGTCGAGCTTGGAGACGCCGGAAACCAGCTCGGCGACGGCATCGCCAAACAGTTCGGCCAGGTCGGCCTTGGTGACAGGAGTATCTTCGATGACGTCGTGCAGCACGGCGGCCATCAGGGTTTCATGATCGAGGCGCATGTCGCCGAGAATGCGGGCAACGGCAACCGGGTGGGTGATGTAGGGCTCGCCGCTGGAACGCATCTGTCCCTGGTGAGCATCACGGGCCACCACATAGGCTTGCCTGAGCTTCTCCACCTGCTCGGGTGGCAGGTAGGAACTGGCTATTTCTTTAAGATTTTCAAATAAATACAAGACAGTCCCCGCAGCGGTGAAACGGCAATCCGTGGATATAGAGGGTATAGTCCTGAGTTTGCGAGGTTTTCGAGCGGTTGTAAATGGGGGAGAACAGTCGGCGCCCGGACGGGCGCCGACTATAGGAAACAGCTGACTTAACCGCGGCCTTCGGCGATGGCAGCAACGGCAGCCAGCTCGGCGGCTTCCTGCTCTTGCTGCTCGTAACGGTCCTGGGTGTCCATCACCTGGTTGTTCACCAGACCCAGTTCGATCTCACGCAGGGCGATCACGGTCGGCTTGTCGTTCTCTTCGTCAACCAGGGGATCTTTGCCTTGAACCGCGATTTGACGGGCGCGGCGTGCGGCGACCAGCACCAGGTCAAAACGGTTACCTACCTGTTTTACAGCATCTTCTACAGTAACGCGTGCCATGCAGGACTCCAGTGTTTGGGCTTTCTCGGTTTAAAAAAGCGGTGTTTAAAAATGACGCAAAAGTTTACTTGTTTTTGGCCTATTCTGCCAGTAGCTGTTGCAGCAAGTTTTGTTGGGCCTGCTGCTGCTGGCGCAATTCCAGCCGTTGGCACTCGATGATGGCCCTGAGCTGGAACAGCGCCTGCTCAAAGTCTTCGTTGATGATGACATAGTCATACTCGTCGTAGTGCACCATTTCGGCAATGGCTTTATCCATCCGGCCCTTGATCACCTCTGCACTGTCCTGGCCGCGGCCGATCAGGCGGCGCTCCAGCTCTTCGCGGCTGGGGGGCAGGATGAAGATGGACTTGGTCGGCATCTGCTCGCGGATCTGGCGGGCACCCTGCCAGTCGATGTCGAGGAAGACGTCGATGCCCTGCGCCAGGCAGGCTTCGATGGCGGCGCGGGAGGTGCCGTAGTAGTTGCCGAACACCTCGGCCCACTCCAGAAAGTCGCCACGCTCGATCAGCGCCTTGAACTCTTCCACCTTGACGAAGTGGTAGTGCACCCCGTGCTCTTCACCGGGACGGGTGGCGCGGGTGGTGTGGGAGACCGACAGCTGCATCTTGCCTGCGCTGTTGTGCTTGGTCAGCAAGGCATTGAGCAGGCTGGATTTACCTGCTCCGCTCGGGGAGGAGATGATATAGAGAGTGCCTTGTTGCGCCATGTCTGTACCTTTAATCTAAACCCGTGTTTTGGTTGTAGCAGAGGCCGCCGTCTTGTGCCCGAAAGGGAGACAGCCAAATCCGAAACGCGGAAAATTCTTGAAGAAGAGGGATGTAAAGGCGGCGAATTTTAACAGAAGGCAGCGGATAAAAAAACGGCCGGAATCATATTCCAGCCGATCAAAGTATTCGTAGCTTGCTGCGGGAGCGTAACCCACATCAGCCCTCATTCTGCCTGCCGTTGCCGGGGCGGGCCAGCAGATTATCCCTGCCGCTGGCTTCGGGATTTCCGAGTTGCGCGCATCATCAGCGCGGCAGTTGGTGCTCGGCGCAGAGCCGGTCGAAGGCGGCGATGACCCGTTCGCTGGTGATTTTGCCCATGGCGTCCGGATCCTTGAGGCGGGTGCGCCAGCCAAGCTCGGCCAGCGGCTTGCCGGTCTCCTGCTCAATCAGCTCCTGATAGACGCTGACCGCGTAGTCGCGGCACAGATAGGGGCCGGTACGATCCGGGTTGTGATGGGCATAGAGGCCGAGCACCGGCGTACCCACCAGGGTGGCCATGTGAGCCGGGCCGGTATCGGGAGCCAGCACCAGGCTGGCCTCCTTGATCAGCGCCAGCAGTTGCTTGAGGTTGGTCTGCCCCACCAGATCCACCGGCTTGCTGCGGCTCAGCTGCTGAATATTGGCGGCCAGATCCCGCTCCAGCTTGGCCGGCCCGCCACACAGATAGACCTGAAACCCCTTGCTGGCGGCGTGATCCGCCAGTGCGGCATAGCCGGCGGCAGTCCAGTTCTTGAAGGCCTTGCTGGCGGCGGCGCAGATGAGCAGGGTCGGCTTGCCGTCGATCTTCTCCTTCGCCCAGGCCTGGTGCTCGGCGCTGATGGGCAGTTGCCAGTCCGGGGTCAGATCCTGGATGCCGAGCTCTTTGGCAAAGGCGAGGAAACCGTCCAGCACGTGAGGCGAGGCGGGGGATGGCACCTTGTGGTTGGTGAACAACCACTGGCCGTCGCTGGCCCGTTCCCGATCAAACCCGAGTTTGACCTTGGCCTTGATGCCGAGGGTGGCGATGCTGGCCCGCATGGCGGCCTGCAGGTGCAGCAGGGCATCGAATTGGCGCCCCCTGAGGGTTTGCCACAGCTCGCGATAGCCGCGCCAGCCCTTGCTCTTGTCGAAGGGGATGACCTCGACCCCGGGCAGATCGGCAAACAGGGTCGCCTCAATCTTGCCGGTGATCCAGGTGATGCGGGTCTGGGGCCAGGCACGCTGGATGACGCGCACCAGCGCCAGCGCGTGGCAGCAGTCGCCGATGGCGGAGAGCCGCAGGATGCAGATGGAGGAGGGCGGCGTTTGGAACAGCGGCATGATGTGGCGCAACGATGGCAAAATGGATGGATGGCATTATGCAAACTCCCCTGTGGATTGTAAAATTGCGCACGACTGGCAGCCGGCCCCATCGGGCCCCTGTTGCCCTGGCCCTGAGCGCCAACCCGTAGCGATGACCGACCGGAATGACCAAGATGCAAATTCAGACCGAACACAACCAGATCTGCTGGTATGCCGAAGGGGCGTTTCGCGACCCTTCTCCCGAGCTGTTTGATCCGGCCTGGTGGCAGAACAACCGGCAGGTGGTGGGTACCTCCATCGGCCGCGGCGTGACCTGGTTCGTGAAGGATGAATCCCGCCACCTGGTGCTGCGTCACTACTACCGCGGGGGCATGGTGGGCAAGGTGGTGCGGGATCGCTTCTGGTTCGAGGGGGTGGAGTCTAGCCGGGCCATGGCCGAATACAGCCTGCTGGCCAAGTTGAGCGCCCAGGGGTTGCCGGTGCCGCGCCCGTTTGCCGCCCGCATGGCCAAACAGGGCCCCTTCTATCGCGCCGACATCCTGATCGAGCGCATTCGCGGTGCCAAGGATCTAGTGGCCCTGCTCAAGCAGGGGCCGATCGCCGGCGAGGTGTGGCACAAGGTGGGCCAGACGGTGCGCCAGTTGCACGACGCCGGGGTCTATCACGCCGATCTCAACAGCCACAACCTGTTGCTCGACAAGGAGGGCAAGGTGTGGGTGATCGACTTCGACAAGGGGGCCATCCGCTCGCCCGGCAACTGGCAGCAGGCCAACTTGGAACGCTTGCTGCGCTCCTTCAACAAGGAGTCCCAGCTGCATACCAGTTTTCACTTCGTGCCGGAGAACTGGCAGGCCCTGATGAACGGCTATCAAGGAAAAGCGAGCTGACCCTGTTGCTCGGCGCGAGAGCCAATGTTACTTATTGAGAAGGTCTTCAGATTCGGTGTCGAGGCGCTCGATGGACATGCTCAAGGCTCCCCTCAGGGAGGCAATTACCCGGTTTGATCTGGCGCTGATGGCGGATGCCATCGCCTTGCTGGAGGCAGGGCTCTGGAGCTGGAGTCCGCAGCAGGGCGTGCAGCGGGATCCCTCCTGTCTGCGGCTGCTGGGATTGAACGAAGCCGGTCTGGATGATCTCGGCTGGCTGGAGCGGGTGCACCCCGACGATCTGGGGAGCCTGCAGGAGGCGCAGCTGGCCTGCCAGAGCGGGCGGGTGGCCCAGATCCGGCTCGAATACCGGATCCTGCATCACGATGGCCACTATGTCCGGCTGGAAGAGCGGGCCAGGCGCGATGTCCACGGCCAGGTGCTGGGGGTGGTACGTCTGCTCGAACCGCAGGCGGTACAGGTGGAGGAGCGGCACGGTACCGATCCCCTCACCGGGCTGGAGAGCCGCAGCCGCTTCGAACAGCTGCTCGATGAGCGGCTGGCCAGCGCGAGCGGCAGCTTCAGCCTGCTGCAATTCACCGTCGATCACAGAGCCAAGATCCAGCAGCTGTTTGGCGAGGTGGCCTGCGACGCCATGCTGGCCAAGCTGGCCCGCATCGTGCGTCACGAGCTGCGGCGGGAAGATCCCTTCGCCCGCTGGGACGAAGACGGCTTCATCCTGATGCTCTCCCAGACCGACCGGCTGAGCGGCCTCGAGATTGCCGAGCGGCTGCGGATGGAGATCGCCGATGCCAGCCTGCTGCCGCAGCGGCCGGTAACCGTCAGCATCGGGCTGGTGCAGAGTCAGGCCGGCGAACAGATCGATCACCTGCTGGCCCGGCTGGCCACCTGTCACGGTCAGGCCAGACGGGAGCACAACACAGTCGTTGGCTGATTTTTAGTCAGCGCTCACTTACCCCATGACGCTGGCACACCCAGAGGGAGGCCAGCATCAGCAGGCCGCCCAGGCTGAGCCTGAGCAGGTCGGTATCCTTGCCCCACAGCACTAGGTTGACCAGAAGACCCGCCGGGATCAGGGCGTTGTTCATGATCGCCAGCACCCCGCTGCTGACCTGGGTCGCCCCCTTGTTCCACAGGAAGTAACCAAGGCCCGAGGCGCCGATCCCCAGCCACAGCAATATGCCCCACTGCAGGGCGCTGGTGGGGTATTGCGGCGTGCCGAGCAGCCACCAGGCGGGCAGGGCCACGGCCAGGGCGCCCAGATAGAAGCAGCCGAACACCGCCAGTTGCGGCGGTTGCTGTTCCTCCCGTGCCAGCAGTACCTTGTAGCCCACCTGACCCAGGGCGAAGCAGACGTTGGCACCCTGCACCACCAGGAAGCCCAGCACGTAGCTTTCGGTCAGCCCGTCGAAGCGGATGACGGCCGCCCCCAGCACCGCCAGCAGTGCTCCCCACAGATAGATCGGCTTGAAGCGCCGCTCCAGCAGATCGTGGATCAGGGTGACGTAGATGGGGGTGAAGATGGTGAACACCAGCACTTCCGGCACCGTCAGCAGCAGGAAGGAGTGGTAATAGAACAGATACATGATGCCGAGCTGGGTGGCACCGAGGGCCATCAGCTTGGCCACCAGGTCGGGCCGCAGCCAGCGGCGGCGCAGGAAGGGCAGGAACACCAGGCTGGCGAGCACGATGCGGGTCAGCACCGAGAAGTAGGCATCCACCTGGCCGGCGAGGTAGACCCCGATCAGGCTGAAGGAGAATGACCAGAGCAGGGTAACCCCTATCAAGTAGTTCATGTGGTTGATTTGTCGTCAGTTGTCAATTTTGAAGGGGGCTATGATGGCCGAGAAGGAAGCCGTGATCCAGCGTTTATGGCGCCAGTTGCCACAGATCGGAGCATTTGCCTTTAGTGCGAGCAACAGGGCAGGCTCCGCCACCGACTGGAGTGGCAGCGGCGAGGGGGAGGTGGTGGTGACCGATCACCATGGCGGCTGGTTGTTTGTCGAGACGGGTCGCTATACCACGCCCCATGGCCGGGTGCTGACCATGCACAATCGCTTCTGGTGGCAGCGCGGCGAGCAGGGGATCCGGCTCTCCCATCTGCGCTATGAACAGCCGGTGGTGCTGTTCGAGCTGCTGCCTCAGACGGATGGTCGCTGGCTCACCGCCGAACCCCATCTGTGTGGCCAGGATCACTACAGCGCCGAGCTGACGCCGACCGAGGGCGGTTTTCTGCTCGGCTGGCAGATCACAGGCCCGCGCAAGAACGAGCGGCTGAGTTATCGCTATCTGGCGTGATGGGACGGCAAGGCCGCCAGGCGGGCATAAAAAAACCGGCGCAGAGCGCCGGTAGAGGGGACAAATCGGAGGTTTTTTTAAAACGGTCCCAAAAACAGGAGAGATACACTCTCGTCACACATTCAGAAACAGACCTCAGGCGCTCAACGCATAGCTCAGCATGGCTTGCAGCTTGCTGTCGAAGAACCAGGGCAGCAGCATCATCAACAGCCCGAGCAGACCCACCAGCCGCTGGCGATACTGCCAGCCGGCGATCACCACCAGGCCGCCGCAGAGCGTGGTCAGGATGCCTGACATAGGGCAGCCTCCCGCTGGACGCGGCGCTGCTGGGCCCATTGGTTGAGGGCCACCGAGCCCAGGATCAGGGCCAGTGCCACACCGGTGGTGGACTGGATCTGCTCGCCGAGGAACAGGGCACCCAGCATGACGCCGAACAGCGGCACCAGGTAGTTGCTGAAGGAGGCGAAGGTCGGGCCCGCCTTCTGGATCAGCGCCATGTAGAGGAAGTAGACCAGACCGGTACAGAACACACCGAGCACCGCGACGGCGCCGATGGCCTGCTGGCTCGGCAGGGTGAGCGCGCTCAGATCGGTGACGAACGGTGCGGCCAGCAGCAGCTGGATTGCCGAGGAGATCAGGATGTTGCGTGCCACGACCACCGGGTGGTCCTTGGCGAAGCGCTTGATCATCAGCAGGCCGATGGCGAAGCAGCTGGCACCGAACAGGATGGCCATGGCGCCGAGCAGGCCGGCATTCATCCCGCTGGCCAGTTTCGGCCAGAACAGCACCAGTACGCCGACGAAGCCGATGATCACGGAGACGAGACCGCCCTTGGTGATTTTTTCACCAGAAACCAACAAGGGTGCCATCAGGATGGTGACAAACGGGATACAACCCATTACCACGGCGGCGATGGCGCTATCCACATACTGTTGACCCCAGGCCACCATGATGAAGGGCAGGGTGGCATCGAGCAGGGCGATCAGCATGTAGGTACGCCACGGGGTGTGCTCGCTCTTGAGACGCATGAACAGGCAGAGCAGACCCAGGGTCAGGCTGCCACACAAGGCGCGACCCGCTGCCACCATGATAGGGGGTAATTCGGTGACGGCCTGATGCATGAAAATGAACTGGGAGCCCCACAACAGGCCAATCGCCAGCAACAACAGATAGCTACGCATTTTAATCTCCGATGTAATTCGCCTGCGCATTCTATGCAATCTGCTACTATGCCAAAAATGAATTGTCGTCATCCAACCATGGCCAATATCGATGGAACTGCCCCTTTCCCGCCTCGACCTCAACCTGCTCACCGTGTTCGACATGCTGATGCAGGAGCGCAACGTCACCCGTGCCGCCGAGCGGCTGCACCTCTCCCAGTCCACCGTCAGTCATGCGCTGGGGCGGCTGCGAACGGCGCTGGACGATCCCCTGTTCGTGATGAGCCGGCGCGAGATGATGCCGACCGAGCGCGCCAAGGCGCTGGCCGGCCCGGTGCGCCAGGCGCTGGCCATGCTGGAGCAGGGGTTGCGGCAGGCCAAGGGGTTCGACCCCGCCAGTGCGCGGCGGATCTTTCGCATCGCCACCCCGGGTTCGGTGGAACACGGTCTGGTGCCGGCGCTGGTGGAGCGGCTGCACCGGCATGCCCCTCACTGCCGGCTGGAGGTGTGCGAGCTGGCCAATAGCGACTACGAGCGGGAGCTGGAGAAGGGGGAGCTGGATCTGGTGATCGGTTTCGCCGATGCCAACCACCTCTCGCCCCGGCTGTGGCGCGAACCCTGGTTCAATAACCCACTGGTCTGTCTGTCGCCCCTTGGCAGCGAACTGCCGGACGTGCTGGGGCCGGACGATCTGGTCAGCCGGCCCCATATCCACACCTCCAGCTGGGGTCACAGCCAGGCCATGGTGGATCTCTGGCTGGCCCGTTTCGGGGTGGAGCGTGAATTGGGTGTCCGGCTACCGAGCTTTATGGCGGTGCCGCCGCTGATGGCCACCGGCCGCTATCTGGTGGTCGTGCCCGAGATGATCGGGCGCCACTTCTGCCGCTACTACCCGCTGCGCCTGCACCAGCTGGACCCCGACATCCCCATCGTCTACCTGATGGCGGGCCACCCGCTCACCGCCCATGACGAGGCGATCGGCTGGTTCAAGGGGCTGTTGCACCGGCTGGCGTTCGAGCGCTACGGGGCGGATGCGCTCGGCAGCCCGGCGCAGCGCGGGGCGGATCAGTTCAATCCGGCGAAGTAGTCGAGCCCCATCGCCCCCTTCACCTCGGCCAGCACCTCGTCGGTCAGGGCGCGCGCCTGCTCGGTGCCCTGCTGCAACAGGCGCAGCAGCTGGCGCTTGTCGGCGATGGCCGCCTCGCGCCGTTCCCGCATCGGGGCGAGCAGGGTCTGCAGGCAGTCGTTCAGCACCTGTTTGCAGCGCATGTCCCCCAGCCCGCCGCGCTGGTAGTGGGCCTTCATCTCGGCCACCAGTGCCTTGTCGGGGTGGAAGGCATCCAGATAGGCGAACACCGTATTGCCCTCCACCTGACCCGGATCGCTCACCTTGAGGTGATTGGGGTCGGTGTACATGGCGAACACCGCCTGCTTGATCTCGTCGCTCGACATGCCGAGCTCTATGGTGTTGCCGAGGGACTTGGACATCTTGGCCTTGCCGTCGATGCCGGGCAGGCGGCCGGTGTCGCTCAGAATGGGCTGACACTCGGTCAGCACCTCCTTGCCAACCAGGGTATTGAAGCGGCGTACTATCTCGTTGGTCTGCTCCAGCATGGGCAGCTGATCCTCGCCCACCGGCACATGGGTGGCGCGAAAGGCGGTGATGTCGGCGGCCTGGCTGACCGGATAGATCAGGAAGCCGGCCGGCAGGCTGCGCTCGAACCCTTTCTGCTGGATCTCCGCCTTGACGGTGGGGTTGCGCTCCAGCCGGGCGACGCTGACCAGGTTGAGGTAATAGGTCGTCAGCTCGGCGAGGGCGGGCAGGGCGCTCTGCAGACAGAAGGTAGTCTTTGCCGGGTCGAGGCCGGCGGCCAGGTAGTCGGCCATCACCTCCAGCACGTGATCGGTCACCTTGGCCGGGTTGTGGCCGTTGTCGGTCAGTGCCTGCAGATCGGCGATCATCACGAACTGGCGGTAATGGTGCTGGGCGGCCACGCGCTGGCGCAGCGAGCCGACGTAGTGGCCGATGTGCAGTTTGCCGGTGGGCCGGTCGCCGGTCAGGATAACGGGGTTGTGCATGTCACTCTCTCCAGTTGGGTGAGCCGGGAGGCGACAAAGGGATGAAAACAATGACCGCCTCTCGGCGGTCACGGTGTTTTCTTTGGGAAATTTTACATAGAAAAGCAGTGCCGCCTGTTTAAGAGCAGCACCACCAGTAGTTGTGATTGAACGAGGTCATATTCATGGCAAATCAAACTACGCCTATTCAGTTACTTCTGCAAGGGGACGACCAGCAGATCGCAGGGCACGGTATTCATCAGCTGGCGCGCGCTCGACGTGAGCAGGCTCCAGAAGCTCTGGCGGTGGCCGCACACCAGCAGGTCGATCTGATAATCCCTGACCGCCTGGTTGACCCGCTCGCTCAAATCGCCGCAGATCACCAGCTTCTTCTCGATGGGGTAGTCCACCGACGCCAGGAAGGCTTCCAGCTTCTCTTTCGCCTCGGCGATCACCTGGTCCTGCACGTTGTCGATGTCGATATCGATCATCTCGGTGTAGAGATCCTTGAGGTCCACATCGACATGGATCACCGACAGCTTGGCGCCGTTGGAGCGGGCCCGGTCGACTGCCTTCTCGATCACCTTGCGGTTGTCTTCCGACAGGTCGATCGCGGCCAGTATGTGTTTGTAATAGGTTCCATTCATGGGAGTTCTCCTCACTGATCCTGAGTCCACTATACCAATGTCTGCTGAAACTAAAATGGTGTCCCCGGCACAGTTTTGGGATTTAAAAGAGTTTCCTATGGAGCTTGCTGTCGATGATGGGCAATAAACTGGCGATAAATCGAACAGGAGTTTGAAGCAGGTCACACCTGCCGGCTTGCCCGTAGCCGGTGACAGGCATAGGATGTGCCCGTGTTTCGCAATGAACACAAAACAACAAAAAGCATCTGAATACCGCTTTGGGGAGCCTCGCGCTCCCTTTTGTTTTTCTGCCCTCTTCCCGCCGATATTCCGCCCGACATCAAGGTAATCCTGCCCCGCTTGGTTATGCTGTAGCCAGTTCCCTTGGCAAACCGTGGCGCGCCGCTGCGTTCCACGGCCGTTCCTGCTGTCGTGTTCCTTTCCCGGAGACTCCTTGATGATCATTCATCCACAAATCCAGGGCTGCGTCGCCCGCAACTGTCACCCCATCGGCTGCCGCGCCGCCGTGCTGCAGCAGATCGCGCGGATCCGGGCGGCGGGCCCGTTCAACGGGCCGAAACGGGTGCTGGTGCTGGGCGCTTCGTCCGGCTTCGGGCTGGCGTCGCGCATCGCCTTGGCCTTCGGGGCCGGCGCCGACACCATTGGCGTGTCGTTCGAGCGCGGCCCCTCCGACAAGGGGCTGGGCAGCGCCGGCTGGTACAACAACATCTGGTTTCGCACGGAGGCGGAACAGGCTGGCCGCGTGGCCATCAACCTGATCGGTGACGCTTTCTCAGACCAGATGCGTCAGCAGGCCATCGATGTCATCCGCCAGCAGCTCGGACAGGTGGATCTGGTGATCTACTCGCTAGCGAGCGGCATCCGGGTGCTGCCGGACGGCACGCAAGTGCGCTCCGTGCTCAAGACCACCGGCCTGCCATTCAGCGGCTGGGGGCTGGATCTGGAACAGGACACCCTGGTGCAGCAGTCGCTGGACCCGGCCACCCCGGAGGAGATCCGCGACACCGTCAGCGTGATGGGGGGCGAGGATTGGCAGCTCTGGCTGCAGGCGCTGCAGCAGGCGGATTGCCTGGCGCCCGGCGCCCAGACGGTGGCCTACTCCTATATCGGCCCCGAATCGACCTACCCCCTCTATCGGGACGGCACCATCGGCTATGCCAAGGAGCACCTGCACGCCACCGCCGAGACCATCAACCTGCAGCTGGCGGAGATCGGTGGCCACGCCTGGGTGTCGGTCTGCAAGGCGCTGGTGACCAAGGCGAGCGCCTATATTCCGGTGCTGCCTGTCTATCTGGGCTTGTTGATGGGGGTGATGAAGGAGCGCGGGGTGCACGAAGGCTGCATCGAGCAGATGCAGCGGCTGTTCGCCGGCAAGATGTACGGCCCGCAAGGGGTGGTGGCTGATGGCAACCGGCTGATCCGGATGGATGACCACGAGCTCGACCCGGCCGTGCAGGCCGCCGTCTCGGCGCTCTGGTCCAAGGTGACGCCGGACAACTTCCACGCGCTGGGGGATTTTGCCGGGCTGCGGCAGGACTTCATGCAGCTCAACGGCTTCGAGCTGGCGGGGGTGGACTATGGCGAGCCGGTGGATGTCGCCTCCCTCACCGAGCTGCTGCCCTGAGTCAGGGGAGGTTGCGGCTCAGGCCACGCTGCTGGCCAGTGCCTCCGGTTCTTCGGGGCTGCCAGGCTCCGCGGCCAGTATGGTCTGGTTGCGGCCCTGGCGTTTGGCCTGATACATGGCCATGTCGGCCCGGTGGATGAGCTGGCCCAGCCCGTCATCGGTGGCCGAGCGGCCGGCCACTCCGATGCTGATGGTCATGCGTGGCTGTTCGATCTGGCCGATGCGCTGGCGCAGTTGCTCCGCCAGATACCAGCAATCCGCCGCCGGCAGCGGCACCGCTACCAGAAACTCCTCGCCACCCCAGCGCCCCACCAGTTGCAGGTCGGGCGCCCAGGATCTCAGCTCCCGCGCCAGCCGCTGAATAGCCCTGTCCCCTGCCTGATGGCCGTGACGGTCGTTGATCTGCTTGAAGTGATCGATGTCGATGATGATCAGGGTGAGCGGCCCCTCCTGCTGCCAGCGGCTGGCCAGCCGCTCCAGCAGGGCACGGCGATTGGGCAGCTCGGTCAGCTGATCGAAGGTGGCCAGCTTGTAGAGGTGGCGTGAGCTGCGGTGCAGCCGATGGGTGGTGAGCCCGAGCAGCAGCAGGGCTCCTGCCAGCAGGCCGACCAGCATCAACTGGTAGTGGCGGGCACTCTGCTGATGCAGCAGCTGCTGGCGCTTGTTCTCGTTCTCCTGCTGCAGCACCCGGTTGCTGGCCTCGCTGCGGGCCAGATCCATCTCGGCCTGGAAGGCGGCGGCATGCTGGCTCAGGGTCTGGTTGAAGTGCTGCTTGTAGTCGCTCACGTATTCGCTGAGTACCTGGTAGGCCTCCGGGTAGCGCCCCTGGTCCGCCAGCAGACTGGCCTGCAGTGCCTTGCTGGCGGCCCCCGCACTCCCCTGGCTGGTCAGCACCTGCAGCGCCAGCTGTTTCTCGCCGCTGCCCTGCAGCGCCCGGGCCCGGGTCTCCTGCAGGCGCATGCCGGCTTCCGGGTAGCCCAGCTGCCGATACAGCGCCTGTGCCTCGTCCAGGGTGCGCAGGGCGCCGGCCCAGTCGTGCTGGGCGTTGAGCGCCATGGCCTGATAGCCGAGGATGATGGCACGGTAATCCGGCGCCAGATCCGGGTTGCTGAGCAGGTTGTCCAGCAGCCGCCTGGCCTGGGCGGGGCGATCTGTGTCTATGTAGAGCCGCGCCATGTTGGCGCGGATGATGATCTGGCTGTTGGGCTCGCCCAGCTGCACCATGCGTTGCAGCGCCTCCAGATAGTAGCCTTCGGCTTCCCGCGCCAGGTTCAGATCGGCATAGAGGTTGCCGAGGGTCATCAGCAGGCGGGCACACTGCAGGCTGGCGATAGGGGAGTCCGGTACCGATTGTTTGAGGCGAAAGGCGGTCTTGAGTTCGGCGATGGCCGGGCTCAGTTGCTGGGTGCGGTAGAGCGCGAGCCCGTTCAGGGCGTGCCACTCCGAGGTCTGTTGCGGATGGCCGGCAACGGCGGGTCTGAGCTGCTCCAGCAGGGTGAGCGCCTGATCCGGCGCCTCGGTGTCCAGGGTGAGGGCGATCTGCTGCAAGCGAAAGTCGAGCAGGCGCAGGGTCTCCTGCTGGGCGCTGGCCAGCCCGCGGGCCCGGGCGTTGTCGAGCAGGGCCTGTGGATAGCGGCCAAGGGCTGCCTGGGCCAGGGACCTGGCGTAGAACAGTTCCATATCCTGCTGGGGACTGGCGTCGAGGCGCTGCAGATAGCCGACGGGATCGCGCGCCGCCTGCAATTCAGCCTCTTTCAGCAAGGAGGGAGCTGCCTGCAACTGGGTCATCCAGAGCAGCGCCAGTGCCATTATGAATCTCATTGAATCCTTTCCCCGACCACTGGCGCCATCATAATGGCTGAATCCACTTACACCATGTTTCTTTGCTTCTCTATAACCGTATGGGGGATAGGATGAGGCGAAAAGCTGTCACAACTGGGATCTTCGGCTGCGCTATCTGGTTGCGTCGGGCCGCAACTGTGGCGACAATCGTGACCAAATCACAGTGGAGAATCATCATGTTGGCCAAAGCCATGATCGAGAAGTTGAACGAGCAGATTAATCTTGAATTCTATTCCTCCAACCTCTACCTGCAGATGAGCGCCTGGTGCGAGGACAAGGGCTTCGAGGGGGCGGCCACCTTCCTACGCCAGCACGCCGTCGAGGAGCGTCAGCACATGGAGCGCCTGTTCACCTACGTGAGCGAGACCGGTGCCATGCCGCTGCTGGGTGCCATCGATGCCCCTCCCCACGAGTTCAAGTCGCTGGGCGACATCTTCCGCACCACCCTCGAGCATGAATACCACATCACCAAGTGCATCAACGGCCTGGCTCACGTGGCGTTCACCACCCAGGACTACTCCACCTTCAACTTTCTGCAGTGGTACGTGGCCGAGCAGCACGAAGAGGAGAAGTTGTTCAAGAGCATCGTCGATCGTCTGAGCCTGGTGGGCGAGGACGGCAAGGGCCTCTACTTCATCGACAAGGAGCTGGCCGAGCTGGCCAAGGGCGCCCCGGCCAGCATCATGGATGGCAACGCCTGATAGTCATGGACACTTAGTGTTCAGCCAGTACAATGACGGCCCCTCTTAACAGGGGCCGTTTTCTGTTGTAGATGCCCTGAAACCACTGGGCTGGTGTCTGCCGGGTACAATGACGGTCTCTCGTTTGAACAGGGGCCGTTTTTCTTTTGATGGGTGAGTGATGATGAAGCAGTTTGATGTGGTGGTGATCGGCGCCGGGGCGGCCGGCTTGATGTGTGCGGCCCAGGCTGGTTATCGGGGCCGCTCCGTGCTGGTGCTCGACAACGCCAAGAAGCCGGGCCGCAAGATCCTCATCAGTGGCGGCGGCCGCTGCAACTTCACCAACCATCAGGCCGGCCCCCACGCCTTTCTCTCGGCCAACCCTCACTTCTGCAAGTCGGCGCTGGCGCGCTACACCCAGCAGGATTTCATCGATCTGGTAGACCGGCACGGCCTGAACTATCACGAGAAGACGCTGGGCCAGCTCTTTTGTGACGAGAGCGCCAAGGAGATCGTCGACATCCTGCTGACCGAGTGCGACTGGGCGGGCGTGGCCCTGCAGTTCCAGACCGAGATCCTCACCGTCAGCAAGGGCGAAGAGGGCTTCGTGCTGACCACCAGTCAGGGTGAGATAACCTGCCACTCGCTGGTGGTGGCAACCGGCGGCCTCTCCATGCCGAAGCTCGGCGCTACCCCCTACGGCTTCAAGCTGGCGGAGCAGTTCGGCCTCAAGGTGCTGCCGACCCGTGCCGGGCTGGTGCCCTTCACCCTGCATCAGGCCGAGAAAGAGGCCTTCGCCGATCTGGCCGGGGTCAGCCTGCCGGTGGCGGTGACCGCCGAGGATGGCACCTGCTTCAAGGAGGCCATGCTGTTCACCCATCGTGGTCTCTCCGGCCCGGCCATCCTGCAGATCTCCTCCTTCTGGCTGGCGGGGGAGAAGATCCACATCAACCTGCTGCCGGAGCTCGACATCGTCGCCACCCTCAGGGAGTGGGCCCAGGCTCATCCGGCGCAGGAGCTGAAAACCGTGCTGGGGCGCGAGCTGCCCAAGCGCTTCGTCGACAAGCTGGTGGAGTTGGGCCAGCTGGTCAACAAGCCGATGCGCCAGTACAACGAGCGGGAGCTGGAGGCAGTGGCCACCCTGCTGGGGGATTGGCAGATCCTGCCGAACGGCACCGAGGGTTATCGCACCGCCGAAGTGACCCTGGGGGGGGTTGATACCAACGAGCTCTCCTCCAAGACCATGGAGGCGCGCAAGGTGGCCGGCCTCTACTTCATCGGCGAGGTGGTGGATGTGACCGGCTGGCTCGGTGGCTACAACTTCCAGTGGGCCTGGTCATCAGGCTGGGTAGCCGGCCAGTACTGCTGATGGAGGCTGCTTCTGTATCGTCGATGAGCGCGATAGCGGCCTTCGCGATGGCAACTTCCAGTGGGGCTGTAGCCCCGGCGGCTGGGTCGCCGGCCAGTACTGCTGACTACCCCTTGCTCTCATACACGTCAAACGCGGCCTCTCAGGCCGCGTTTTTTATGGGTTGCATCCCTCGCGGGGTGGCCCGCTATCCCTTTCTAAGGGTTGGCAAGAACACGGTCAGCAGGCCGATGAGCGGCAGATAGGCGCAGACCTGGTACACAGTCTCGATGCTGGTGGCATCGGCGAGCTGACCGAGCAGAGCCGCCCCTATGCCCCCCATGCCGAAGGCGATACCGAAGAACAGGCCTGAGATGGTGCCGACCTTGCCGGGGACCAGCTCCTGGGCGTAGACCAGGATGGCAGAGAAGGCCGAGGCCAGGATCAGGCCGATGATGACCGAGAGCACCGAGGTCCAGAACAGGTCGACATGGGGCAGCAGCAGGGTGAAGGGGGCGACGCCGAGGATGGAGATCCAGATCACCCGCTTGCGGCCGATGCGATCGCCAATTGGCCCGCCGAGCACGGTACCCGCCGCGACCGCAAACAGGAAGGCGAACAGATAGAGCTGGGCGCTGTCCAGCGACAGGCTGAACTTGTCCATCAGGTAGAAGGTGTAATAGCTGCTGAGGCTGGCCATGTAGAAGAATTTGGAGAACATCAGCAGGCCGAGGATGGCCAGCGACCAGCCGATCTGGCGGCGGCTCAGGCCGTGACCGAGGTGCGCCTTCATCCGTTTATGGAAGTTGGCGGCGTGGTGGCTGGACCAGCGCCCGACCAGGCTGAGCACGATGACGCCGACCAGGGCGAACAGCGAGAACCAGGCCGCGCTGCCCTGGCCCCGTGGCACTATGATCAGCGCGGCGAGCAGCGGGCCTATGGCCGACCCCAGATTGCCGCCGATCTGGAACAGCGACTGCGCCAGCCCGGGCTGACTGCCGGCTGCCATACGGGCGACCCGGGACGATTCCGGGTGGAACACCGACGAGCCGATACCGATCAGCATGGCCGACAACAGCACGGCGCCGAAGCTGGCCGCCTGCGACAACGACAGCAAGCCGATCATCGTAAAACCCATGCCGAACGGCAATGAATAGGGCATGGGCCGGCGGTCGGTGTAGAGGCCGATCAGCGGCTGCAACAGCGAACCCGTGAACTGGTAGGTGAGGGTGATGAGGCCGATCTGGGCGAACGACAGGTTGAGGCCGAGCTTGAGCAGCGGATAGATGGCCAGCAGCACCGACTGCATCATGTCGTTCAACAGGTGCGAGAAGCTGATGGCAGCGATCACCGGATAGCTGGTGCGATTCAAGGCATCGTGCGCGGCAGCAGCGGCGAGTGGTTGATCGGTACTGAGGCTCTTTTCCATGAGGGCAGGTTCTGTGAATCTGGGTATGGCTTAACATGCCTGATCCCGACGCGTCTGGACACCACAAAGTGGTGAGTGCGGGGATGGGTTGCCCAGAGACGAACGGATCATTGCTCGGTGCTTGTGCTCGGCGGGCGGAGGATTAGTATAGAAACCTCGTCGTCGCATTATGTGGGTCGCCACCCGCCATGGAGGGATCATGTTTGAGAGCCTGGGAGTCATCAACGTCTGGACCTGCCTGAGCGGGCTGTTTTCCAGGTCCAGAGGGGCGCGCCATGTTTGAGAGCCTGGGTGTCATCAATGTCTGGACCTATCTGGTGGGGCTCTTCTTCATCATCATAGCGCCGGGGCCCAACTCGATTTATGTGCTGCGCACCGGGGCGAGCCGCGGCGTCGGCCCCGGCTACCAGGCAGCCCTCGGGGTCTTTGTCGGCGACGCCATCCTGATCTTTTGCGCCTATCTGGGCATCGCCTCCCTCATTCGCACCACCCCCTTGCTGTTCACCCTGGTGCGCTATCTCGGCGCCCTCTATCTGCTCTACCTAGGGGTGAAGATCCTGCACGCCAACTTTATCGCCAGGCGGGAAGGGCAGGCGTCCGTGGTCGAGCACGGCGAGCGCTACTTCTCCAAGGCGCTTACTTTAAGTCTCACCAACCCCAAGGCGATCCTGTTCTACGTCTCCTTCTTCGTGCAGTTCGTCGACTTCAACTATGCCCACACCTGGCTCTCCTACCTAGTGCTGGCGAGCATGCTGGAGGCCATGAGCTTCGTCTATCTGACCCTGCTGATCTTCGGCGGCACCCTGATGGCCCGCTTCTTTGCGCGCAAGGTACGCCTCGCCAGACTCGGCAACGGCCTCATCGGCCTCTTCTTCATGGGCTTCGCCGCCAGGCTGGCCACGCTGTCATCCTGACCCCGACAAGGGGTCACACCCGTCCGGGGGAGTCGCGGCCTTCCCTATCCGGTCGGCTGGGGTAAACTACTGCGCTTTATCATGAGGGGATCAGTCCCTCATGCTTGCCTTCCACGTGTCATGGCGAGAGATAATTCAGTTGTGTTCCCTGGTTGCAATCGGTCGGATGGTCTCATGCTCGAAAATCAGATGATGTTGTTGGCGGTGTTCGAACGGGCAGCGCTGATGTTGATGACCCTGTTCTTTCTGACCCGCACCCGGCCGTTCCAGCGGTTGTTCCAGAAGCGGGACCACACCCCGGCCGAACTGGTGCTGGTGGCGGCCATCTTCGGCCTGTTCGCGGTGTTCAGCACCTACACCGGCATCCCGGTGGAGGGGGCCCTCATCAACGTGCGGATCATCGCCATCATCTCGGGCGGGATCCTGTTCGGCCCCTGGGTCGGCATTCCGGCCGGGGTCATCTCCGGCCTGCACCGCTACCTCATCGACATGGACGGTCATACCTCTATCCCGTGTCTCATCGCCAGCATCATCGCCGGCTTGCTGGCGACCTGGCTGCACCTGCGCTGCCGCAAGTCGCGGCTCTGGCTGTACGGCATCCTGGCGGGCATGGCCTGCGAGGGGCTCACCATGCTGCTCATCTGGCAACTGACCGAGCCCCACGCCGTGGGGGTCGAGATCGTCAGCCACATCGCCTATCCGATGATCGCCGGGGCGCTCTGCATCGGTCTCATCATCAAGCTGGTGCAGGACCTGGACGACGAGAAGGAGCTGATTGCCGCCAAGCAGGCCAAGCTGGCGCTGGACATCGCCAACAAGACGCTGCCGTTTTTCCAGAACATCGATCGTCACTCCCTGAGCCAGGTGTGCGGCATCATTCGCAGCGAGATCAGCGCCGATGCGGTGGCCATCACCGACACCCGCGACGTGCTGGCCTATGTGGGGGTGGGCAAGGATTACTACGAACTGGACGAGCACCACGCCATCAGTGCCATGACCCAGCGGGCGGTGCTGCTGGACCAGATCATCATCAACAACGATCTGCGCCAGTATCATCTGGCCGATTTCCACTCGGTCATCATTATTCCGCTGCGGGAGAACGGCGCCGTCAGCGGCACCCTCAAGATCTACTACCGCCGCACCCACAGCATCACCAGCTCCCTCAAGGAGATGGCGGTGGGCCTCTCCCAGCTCATCTCCACCCAGATGGAGGTGTCGCGCATCGAGCAACTCAAAGAGATGACCCGCAAGGCGGAGTTCACCGCGCTGCAGAGCAAGATCAACCCGCACTTCCTGTTCAACGCCCTCAATGCCATCTCGTCGCTGATCCGCATCCGCCCCCAGCAGGCGCGCCAGCTGATCGCGAACCTTGCGGACTACCTGCGCTACAACCTCAACAAGGGGGACACCCTCATCGACATCCAGGAGGAGCTGCAGCAGGTGCGCGACTACGTGGCCATCGAGCAGGCCCGCTTCGGCGACAAGCTGGAGGTGGTGTTCGAGGTGGATGACGTGCACATTCAGGTGCCGAGCCTGCTGTTGCAGCCGCTGGTGGAAAACGCCATCCTGCACGGCATCCAGCCCCGCAGTGCGCCGGGCAGGGTCACCATCGAGGTGAAGCAGCTGGCGGGCGGCATTCGGGTGGCGGTGCGCGATACCGGTTACGGCATCAGCCAAGAGGTGATCGACGGGGTCGCCGCCGGGCGGGTGGAGAGCCGCAGCATCGGCCTGATGAACGTGCATCAGCGGGTAAAGCTGCTCTATGGCGACGGCCTGCACCTCAAGCGGCTGGAGCCGGGTACCGAAGTGAGTTTCTATCTGCCGGATCAGGAGTCGATGCCATGCTGAAAGCCATCATAGTGGAAGACGAATACCTCGCCCGCGAGGAGCTCATCTATCTGGTAAATCAGCACAGCCAGATCGAGATAGTGGCGAGCTTCGAGGACGGGCTGGAGGCGTTCAAATACCTGCAGGATCACGAGGTGGACGTGGTGTTTCTGGATATCCAGATCCCTTCCATCGACGGCCTGCTGCTGGCCAAGAATCTGCACAAGTCGAGCCATCCGCCCCACATCGTCTTCGTCACCGCCTACAAGGAGTTTGCGGTGGAGGCGTTCGAGCTGGAGGCGTTCGACTACATCCTCAAACCCTACAACGAGCCGCGCCTCATCAGCCTGCTGCAAAAGCTCGAGCTGGCGGGCAAGTCGCAGACGGGGCAGGGGAGCGAGCCGGGCACGCCACACAATCGCACCGTCAATCTGGTGAAGGGGGAGCGCATCATCGTCACCCCCTGCGAGCAGATCTACTACGCGGAAGCCGACGAGAAGCTCACCTATGTCTACACCCGCGATGACCGTTACGTGATGACCATGACCCTCAGCGAGTTCGTCAGCCGATTGCCGGCGGAGGGCTTCTTCCGCTGCCATCGCTCCTACTGTGTCAACATCAACAAGATCCGCGAGATAGTGCCCTGGTTCAACAGCACCTATCTCATCCGGCTCCATGATCTGCCGTTCGAGGTGCCGGTCAGCCGCAGCAACATCAAGGCGTTCCGTCAGCTGATGCGGCTCTGATTGTCATTCATTCCCGCCGATCTGCATTTCATGCCTTAATCGGTCGGCGGGAGTGGCGTCTTGCCTATAGTGGCCCCAGTTTCCTTAAGGCCATTGACCGAGACGCATCATGACCAAAGAGATGAATCGCACCCGCTACCTCACCCTGTTGGGGACCATCATCACCCAGTTCGCGCTGGGATCCGTTTACACCTGGAGCCTGTTCAACGCCCAGCTCTCCGACAAGCTGGACGAGCCGGTCAGCCAGGTTGCCTTCGCCTTCGGCCTGCTCAGCCTCTCGCTGGCGGTGGCCTCCTCCCTGGCGGGCAAGCTGCAGGAGCGGTTCGGGGTGCGCAACGTCACCCTGGGTGCCGGCGTGCTGCTCGGCATCGGCTTCTTCCTCACCGCCCACGCCAGCAACCTGGCGATGCTCTACCTCTGCGCCGGCATCCTGGTCGGTTTTGCCGACGGTACCGGCTACCTGATGACCCTCTCCAACTGCGTGAAGTGGTTCCCGGAGCGCAAGGGACTGATCTCCGCCTGTTCCATCGGTGCTTATGGCCTCGGTAGCCTGGGCTTCAAGTACATCAACCTGCTGCTGCTCTCGAGCAACGGCCTGGAGACCACCTTCCAGCTGTGGGGGCTGATCGCCATGTCCATGGTACTGGTGGGTGGCATGCTGATGAAGGATGCGCCCAAGCAGGCCACCGCCGTGCAGCAGAGCGAGAGCCGCGACTTCACCCTGGCCGAGGCGATGCGCAAGCCGCAGTACTGGATGCTGGCGCTGATGTTCCTCACCGCCTGCATGAGCGGTCTCTACGTCATCGGCGTGGCCAAGGACATCGGCGAGAACATGGTGGGCCTGCCGGCCGTGGTCGCCGCCAACGCCGTCGCCATCATCGCCATGGCCAACCTGGGTGGCCGGCTGGTGCTGGGCATCCTCTCCGACAAGATGTCCCGCATCCGGGTCATCACCATCGCCCAGCTGATTACCCTGGCCGGCATGGCGCTGCTGCTGTTCGTGCCGCTCAACGCCAACCTGTTCTTCGTGGCGGTGGCCTGCGTGGCGTTCAGCTTCGGCGGCACCATCACCGTCTACCCCTCGCTGGTGAGCGACTTCTTCGGTCTCAACAACCTGACCAAGAACTACGGCGTCATCTATCTGGGCTTTGGTCTGGGCAGCATCATCGGCTCCATCGTGGCCTCCCTGTTCGGCGGCTTCATGGCGACCTTCAACCTCATTCTGGTGTTGCTGGTGGTGGCCCTGGTGCTCTCCCTCACCATCCGCCTGCCGGCGCCGGTATCGGTCGAACGGGCCTGATCACCTTCTTACCGCAGCAAGCAATGAAAAGACCCGGGCCAGGCCCGGGTCTTTTTTTGTGCGCGGCTCAGGGCTCAGTGTGGCGGTAGCCCCAGCAGCTGGCGCACCCGCTGGCAGGTCTCTTCCACCGTCGGCCAGTTGGCGGCGGTGATGGTGACATGGCCCATCTTGCGGCCGGGGCGGGGTTCCCCCTTGCCGTAGAGGTGCAGATGCACGCCGGGCAGTACCAGCAGGGCGGCCCAGTCAGGCGTGCCGTTTTGCCAGAGATCCCCCAGCAGGTTGAGCAACATGGCGGGGCGCGCGGCGATCCGGGCGGGCAGCGGCAGATCGCACAGGGCGCGCACCTGCAGCTCGAACTGGCTGCACTCGGCGTTGTCGAGGCTGGGGTGGCCCGAGTTGTGGGGGCGGGGTGCCAGCTCGTTGACCAGCAGTTTGCCTGCCACCAGGAAGAACTCCACCGTCAGCACGCCGACGTAGTCGAGGGCGGCGATCAGCTGTTCGGCGATACGTCTGGCGTCGGCCTCCAGCGCTGGTACGTTGGCCGGGGAGCGGGTTTGGTCCAGAATGCCGCCGCTGTGCCAGTTCTGCACCAGCGGCAGGGCACCGATGGCACCGCTCGGGCTGCGGGCCAGGGTCAGGGCAAACTCCCCTTCCAGCGGCAGGCGCTTCTCCAGCACGCAGGGGACGCCGCTGGCGGCCAGTGCGGCCGGCAGCTGGTCGGCGGCCTGAATGGTCCACTGGCCTTTGCCGTCGTACCCCTCGCGGGCGGTCTTGAGGATGGCGGGGAAGAGGTCGTCCGGCAGCTCGGGCAGCGGCTCGCCCGGCTGCAGGGTCTGGTTGGGGGCGACCGGGATGCCGGCTCTGCTCAGGAAGGCCTTCTCTTCGCGGCGATCCTGACAGATGCGCACGGCACCGGCGGCCGGGCGTACCGGCTTGTACTGCTCCAGCAGGGCCAGGGCGGTGGCCGGCACGTTCTCGAACTCGCAGGTGACGGCGGCGCAGCGGCTGGCCAGATCGTGCAGTGCCGTCGGGTCGTCATAGGCGGCAACAATATGGTGATCGGCAGCGGCGCCGGCGATGCTGGCAGGGTCGGGATCCAGCACCACCACCTTGTAGCCGAGGCGGTGGGCGGCCATCACGAAGTAGCGGCCGAGCTGGCCGCCCCCCAGCATGCCGAGGGTGGCGGGTGGCAGTATCATGCCGGGTCCTCCAGGGTGAGGGCCAGCACCCGGTCGCGTTCGTTGGCGCGAAAACCGTCGAGCTGCTGCTGATAGCGGGGGGCATCGCCGTCTTGCGCAACGGAGAGCAGGGAGACCGCGAACAGGCCGGCGTTGGCGGCCCCCGCCTCGCCGATGGCGAAGGTGGCGACCGGCACCCCCTTGGGCATCTGCACGATGGAGAGCAGGGAGTCCATCCCCTTGAGCTGGCGGGTCGGGATGGGCACACCCAGCACCGGAAGGGTGGTCTTGGCGGCCACCATGCCAGGCAGATGGGCGGCGCCGCCAGCCCCGGCGATGATGGCGCGCAGGCCACGCTCACGGGCGCTGGCGGCATATTCGAACAGCAGATCCGGGGTGCGGTGGGCCGAGACCACGCGCGCCTCGTAAGGGACGTCATGCTCCTTGAGGATGCGGGCAGCGGCCTGCATCACGGGCCAGTCGGAGTCGGATCCCATTACCAGGCCGATCAGGGGAGGGGTGTTCATGGCTATGACTCCTTGCAGTCAAACGTTTGTCTCTGGTTGGCAAAAAGAGCCGGCAAGCCGGCTCAGAATTTTTCGGGTCGGACGATTTCGACCGGTTGCAAAAAGGCGACCATGGCATAGTCGGGGTAGTAGCGACTCTGCAGGTGGGCGAGCAGGCGTTCCGCCTGTTCGCGGCTGCAGATCGCTTCCAGCCGGATGTTGCCGCTCTCGCTCCAGCTGGCGTTGCGCTCACCGTGGTCGCCGCGCCCTCTGGCATCCGTGATGGTGTAGCCACGCAGCCCCTCGCGGGTGAGGGTGCGCAGCAGGGTGGGTTCCAGGTTCGCTTCCGTGATGACGGTGAGCAGGGTGCGGATCTCGGTCTGCATGTGGCTACTCCGTGAAGTGGCGGGCCCAGCTGTGGTAAAGCGGGATCCCCAGCATGATGTTGAACGGGAAGGTGACCCCCAGCACGGCGCTGAGCGACAGGCCCGGATTGGCCTGAGGCACGGCGATGCGCATGGTGGCCGGCACTGCGATATAGGAGGCGCTGGCTGCCAGGGTGGCCAGCAGGGTCAGGCCACCCAGGGAGAGTCCCATCAGCTGGCCGATCACCAGGCCGAGGCCAGCCGAGGCGAGCGGCATCAGCAGGGCGAAGCCGAGCAGGAACAGGCCGTGACGGCGCAGGTCCTGGCACTGGCGGGCGACGATGAGGCCCATCTCCAGCAGGAACAGCGCCAGCGCCCCCTTGAACAGGTCGACGAACAGGGGTTTGAGCGGGGCGATCCCATCGGGGCCGGCCAGATAGCCGATGGCCATGCCGCCCAGCAGCAGGGTGACTCCCTTGCCGAGGAAGGTTTCATGGGCCAGCCGGCGCCAGCGGGTCTGCCGGCTCACTCCCTGGGCCAGCACGATGCCGACCAGGATGGCGGGGATCTCCATCACCGCCAGGAAGATGGAGAGCTGGGATTCGAAGCTGATGCCGCGCTCAGTGAGCCAGTTCACCCCGACCGCAAAGGTCGCCACGCTGACCGAGCCGTAGTGGGCGGCGGTGGCGGCGGCATCGACCCGGTTCATCTTGAGGCGCAACACGGCAAACCCGGCCAGGGTCTGCAGCATGCCGAGCAGGATCACTAGCGCCAGTTGCGGTAATAAGGGTTGCAGGGATTGCTGCGCCAGACCGACGCCGCCCTTGAGGCCGATGGCCAGCAGCAGAAAGAGGGAGAGAGTATCGTAGAGCGCGGGCGGCAGCTTGAGCTCGGAGCGCACCAGACCGGCCAGCAGGCCAAACAGGAAAAAGAGTACAACAACATCCAGCATGGGAGTTCGCAGGAGGCAATTCACAGGGTGGTTGCATGCTAGAGTGCAAGATGTTTCGATAAAATCAGATTTTGATTGATGATTGTTCGGTAAAAACTGATAAGGGACCCGATGCTCAACTATAAACAGCTCTATTACTTCTGGCACGTGGCGCGCAGCGGTAGTGTGACGCGGGCCGCCGAACAGTTGCACCTCACGCCGCAGACCGTCAGTGGTCAGGTGGCCGAGCTGGAGCTCTCCCTCGGGGTGGCGCTGTTCAACCGGGTGGGGCGGCGGCTGGCCCTGACCGCCGCCGGTCGCCAGGCGCTCGAACAGGCCGGCGCCATCTTCTCGCTCGGCGCCGATCTCGAGCATACCCTGCGCCATGCCAGCCAGGAGCTGACCATGCAGGTGGGGATCGCCGACTCCGTGCCCCGTACCCTGGCGTTCGAGCTGCTGGCGCCTGCCATGGCGCTGGCCACCCCGCTGCGCCTGGTGTGCCATGAAGAGCGGGCGGAACAGCTGTTCAGCGAGCTGGCCAGCCACAAGCTCGACATGGTGCTGATCGATCGCCCGCTTCCTCCCGACAGCGGGGTGCGCGGCTACAACCACGAGCTGGGACGCAGCCCGCTGGCGCTGTTTGCCAGCCCCGAGCTGGCTGCTCGGGCACGGCAGGGTTTTCCTGCTTCCCTCGAAGGCTTGCCCTTGCTGATTCCGGGGGAGAAGTCGGCGACCCATGACAGCCTGCTGGCCTGGTATCGTCAGCAGGGCATTCATCCTCATCTGGTCGGCCAGTTCGATGATTCGACTCTGATGAAGTCGTTTGGCAAGGCGGGGATGGGGATCTTCCCGGCGCCGCTGGCCATGGCCGAGGAGATAGCGCGGCTCTATGGTGTCGAACGGATTGCAACCCTGACCGAAGTGACGCTTTCCTACTATCTGGTGTCGGCCGGTCGCCACCTCTCCCATCCCGGTGTACAGGCTGTGATGGCAGGGGCGAAGCAGAGATTGGCGGCATTGGGTGGCAAGAAATAGAAATCTGGATGGCTATACATCCACCTCTGCTCTGCCTATAATCCCTGCGCTTTGGCGCATCATGCTTAATAGGGAATCCGGTGAAAATCCGGAGCTGGCGCGCAGCGGTAAGGGGGAACGAAGCGACATCAGGGCACTGCCATCGGGTGGGAAGCCGTCGCCGTAGGCCATCAGCCCCCCAGCCCGAAGACCTGCCAAAGTTCGTATTTCGGGCCGAGAGAAACCGGCCACGAAGTAGATGCTTACGCGAACTTAAGGATCTCTCATGTCCAAGAAATTATTGGCGGCTGCCCTGTTGCCAACGGCGGCCTTTGCCCAGCCACTGACCATCCCCGTCAACCCCACCATGGTGGTGACCGCCACCCGTGTCGCCCAACCTGCCTCCAGTGTGCTGGCTCCCGTCAACGTGGTGACCCGTGACGAGATTGACCGTCTGCAAGCCCAGACTGTGACCGATGTGGTCAAGACCCTGCCCGGCGTGGAAGTGGTGAGCAATGGTGGCCGTGGCCAGCTGAGCTCGCTGCGGGTGCGTGGCGGCACCTCTTCCCAGACCCTGGTGCTGGTGGACGGGGTGCGTAGCGCCTCTCTGACCGCCGGGATGACGGAGCTCAACAACCTGCCGCTCAATCAGGTGGAGCGTATCGAATATATCCGCGGTGCGCGTGCCACTATCTATGGTTCGGATGCCATCGGCGGGGTGATCAACATCATCACCCGTCCCGATCCCGCGACCAACAAGCACAAATTCAATGTCGGTGCCGGCTCTCACAAACAGCGCCAGGCCGCCTTCAGCAGCGCCAGCCAGATCGGTGAAGCTGGCCAGCTCAAGGTTGCCGGGGGCTTCGATGACGAGACCGGCTACAACGTCCACCCCATCGCAGGGGTGAACGATGGCGACAAGCACGGTCACCGGGGCTATAACGCCATGCTGGACTATCAGCATGCGCTGACCGGCAACTGGGATCTGTTCGGCACGACCCGCTGGTTCCGCAACATTGCCCAGTACGACCGATCGTCCGCCGCTTCTGCCTGGGGCCCGGCCTACCATCAGCGCAACGAAACCTGGACCGAGAACCAGAGCTACCAGCTGGGGTCCCGTTATCACGACGAGCGTTACCTGAGCGAACTGCGCGGTGCCTTCTCTAAACAGGATGCCTACGACTACCCGGACAGCAGCGGCCGCGATCAGGCCACTGACCGGCTCTATACCCGTCAGTACACCCTGAACTGGGTCAACAACGTCAAGCTGGACGAGAACTGGACCCTGGGTGGCGGCGCCGACTGGCAGCGTGACATGCTGGATGCCAGTTCCCGCTCCTCCGGCACTGCCTTCCCGAGCAATGCCGACGAGCGCGACAACACCGGGCTCTATGCTCTGGCCCAGTTTGACAACCAGACGTGGCAGGCCGAGCTGAGCGGTCGCAGTGACGACAACAAGCAGTTTGGTCGTCACAACACCTGGCAGACCGGGGCTGGTTGGCGCTTCGTGGAGGATTATCGCCTCAGTGCCCGTTACGGCACTGGCTTTCGCGCCCCCTCCTTTAATGACCTCTACTACCCGGGCTCAGGCAACCCTGACTTGAAGCCGGAAGAGTCGAAGAGCCGCGAGCTGATGCTCGATGGCCAGACTGCCGGCGTCGAGTGGCGTGTGACCGGTTATCGCAACGATTTCGAGCAGATGATCCAGTGGGCACCCACTAATCCGAGTGATTCCAACAGCCTCTGGAGCCCTCAGAACGTTGGCAAGGCGCGGATCGAGGGTATCGAGCTGGAAGGGGAATTTGACACTGGCTGGCTGAGCCACCGGGTCTCTGCCGAGTACAAGGATCCCAAGGACAAGGTGACCGACAAACAGCTGCAGCTGATCTCCCGCAAGGGGGCCAAGTGGGTGACCCAGGCACAGTGGCAGCAGTTCGATGGCTCCCTGAGCTGGATCTATCAGGGCGAGCGCTATGGCGATGCGGCCAACACGACCCAGCTGGGTGGCTACAGTGTCTGGAACCTGGCAGTGGGTTATCAGGTCGCGCCTTCCTGGAAGATCTCCGGTAAGATCAACAACCTGCTGGACAAGGAGTACCAGACTGCGGTGGGTTACCCGGCCGACGAGCGTGCCTATTACGTGACGGTCGACTACTCACTCTGATCCCGACCGTGATTGTATAAATGAGGGGCCCCGCCATTGGTGGGGCCTTTTCTATTGGCGGTGGGCGGGAGTATGATCGCCGACTTGCACCAAAGGGGAGCTCAAGTGGCCAATATTCTCGTGTTCGACTCCGGTATGGGTGGGCTGACCATCTACCGCGAGATCCGCCGCGCATTGCCGGCACACAACTATCTCTATTGCTTCGACAACGCCAACTTCCCCTATGGTGAGCTGAGCGAGCCTGCCCTGATTGCTGCCTGCACCCGACTGGTCACTACCATGGTGGCTCGTCATCATATCGATCTGGTGGTGATCGCCTGCAACACCGCCAGCACCATAGCGCTGCCTGCCCTGCGCGAGGCTCTGGCTATTCCCGTGGTAGGGGTGGTGCCTGCCATCAAGCCCGCGGCCGCGCTCACCCGCAACGGTTGCATCGGTCTGCTGGCGACACCGGGTACCGTCAGCCGTGAATACACCCACGAGCTCATCGCCCAGTTTGCGCCGGGCAAGCGGGTGCTGCTCAAGGGGGCGACCGAGCTGGTCATCGAGGCCGAACGCAAGCTGGCGGGTCTGCCGGTCAATATGGCGTTGTTGCGGGAAGTACTGGCGGACTGGCTGGAAGGGGAAGAACACCCGGATACCCTGGTGCTGGGCTGTACCCATTTCCCGTTGCTGGATGAAGAGATACGGCAGCTGATGCCTGCGTGCCAACTGGTGGATTCCGGCAGTGCAGTTGCCAAACGGGTGGCTCACCTGTTGACTGGTTTGGTCACGACACCGACGCGGATGGAAGATGTCGGGGGGAGCGCCTATTGCACCCGGTTGGATGCCCAGACCCAGAAACTGACAGCCCCCTTGCAAGCTTGGGGGCTGTCATCACTCGAAGAGGTCGGGTTCTAACAAACGATCGGTTGCCGATCAGGCGTCAACCTCGTTGCCTTCTCGTTCATCTTTATCCCGCTTGTCATTGGCTTCGCGCACCTTGAGAGTGCGCTGCTGATACTCCTTGTCGTTGAGCGCGGCGATCGCCTTGGCGGCGTCCGCAGCAGGCATCTCTACGAAACCAAATCCCCGGCGTTTGCCGGTGGCCTTGTCCTTCATCAGACGAACTGAGATCACCTGGCCCTGTTCGGCAAACAGTTCACGCACGGCTATCTCATTGGCACGGTATGGCAGGTTGCCTACATATAAGGTGCAGGTCTCCTGATTGGAGGCCTGTTCAGTGGCGCCGGCGGGCGCACGGTTGTTGAGGAACAGCGGTACCACGAAACCGCCGATGGCCAGACCCACAGCAAAAATCACTTCGGCTTTCAAAGAAAATTGCAGTGCCTGGGCAACCAGATAACCAACCAGTGCCAACACCAGGGCAAGGATGGCTGCCTGCACATAAACGGGAAACTTGGATAAATTCATCTTTAAAGACCTTTTGTAAATGAAAGCAAAAAAGGTGCAACACTCTATTCACCTCCATGGTAACCAGCTTTCCAGCCGGGCGCTACCATGGACCATTCGGGACACATTATCCGTTCCAGTATGGCATCCCTTGCGGGAGGAAGACCCACTTAAATGATGATAAAAGGGGTCTGAAATCATTGGGTTGTGGATAACATTGTATATATACACTGAGTAAGCTGTTTCTAATTGGATAATTTGAGATTTCCGTGACTTTCTTCAAAAAAAGCCTTGTCATCGCGACGCGCCTCCCTATAATGCGCCCTCACCAGCACGGCAGAACACGCCAACCTGATGAGCTCGCTTCCTCGTGAAGCCAGCGCCGAAAGAAAAGCGAAAACAAGCGCTTGACTTTCGAAGTGAGGAAGGTATTATACGCCACCTTAGCGCGACAAGCGCCACGCT
>NZ_CDBH01000061.1 GCF_000820305.1 Aeromonas dhakensis | reverse complement strand
TGGGGGTGCGCAGCTCGTGACTGGCGAAGCGGCTGAACTCCTGCTCGCGGGCAAACACGGCAGCCACCTCCTGCTTGCCGGCCAGCAGCGCTAGCTCGATGTCCCTGAGCTCCTGCCAGGGGGCATCGGGCACGAAGTCCGCCTGATCCGGGGTGAGGTGGGCGACCCGCTGCTGCAGCCGTTGCAGCGGCCGGGTGATGTGGCGCACCAGCCAGATGCCGAAGCCGATGCAGCCGAGCAGCAGGGTCAGCCCGATCAGCCGGGTGGCCAGGTGCAGCTGATCCTCGTAGGGATCCAGGTAGTCGTCGGCGTCGTCGTTGAACACCAGATAGAGCAGCCCCTTACCGGACGGATGGGGCCGCACCAGGAAGTGTTTGTCCTCGTCCCCCAGCACGTGTTCGTAGAAGCCCGGGCTCTGGTAGGGCTTGAGCCAGACCGGCAGGCGGCCGGCCTCGGTCCAGTAGCTGGAGAACTGGCGCGGGCTGGGGGCGGGGGCCGCCATGCCGAGCCGCAACCAGTCGTCGCTGTAGCGGGTCACCTCCGCCTCCAACCAGTGGCGCAGGCTGAGCTCCTCCATCTTGTCCTCGGCCACCACCATCAGCAGGCTGATGATGACCAGCAGCAGCAGGCCGGCGCCGCTCAGGGTGAGGATCAGGCGACGGCGCAGGCTGGGCAGGCTCATGATGGCCTCCCTGCGGGCAGGGTCAGGCAGCACTGGCGGCCCATCATGGGGTCACCAGTCGATAGCCCTGGCCGTGCAGGGTTTCCAGCATGGGGGTAGGGAAGGGTTTATCGAGGGCGTTGCGCAGGGCATAGATGTGGCTGCGCAGGGCGTCGGAGTCCGGCTCCTCGTCGCCCCAGACGGTGTCGAGCACCTCCTGGCGGGTGACCAGAGCGGGGGCCCGGCGGGCCAGCAGGGTGAGGATCTGGAACGGGATCTTGCCGAGCTTGAGCTCGACCCCGGCCCGGGTGGCGCGGCCGCTGGCGGGATCCAGGGTCAGCTCGCCCACGCACAGGGCCCCCATGTCGCTGCGGGGGCCGCGCAGGGCCAGCGCCTGCAGCCGCACTTCCAGCTCCTCCATGGCGAACGGCTTGACCAGATAGTCGTCGCCGCCGGCCTTGAAGCCTGCCAGCTTGTCATCCAGGCTGTCGCGGGCGGTGAGAAACAGCACCGGGGTCGGGATCCCCTGCTCCCGCAGGCGGGCTACCGTGCTGAGGCCGTCGAGGCGCGGCATCATGACGTCCATTATGATGACGTCGAAGCGCTGCTCGGCCAGCAACTGCAGGGCCGCCTGGCCGTGATAGGCGCAGTCCAGCCGGTGGCCCGCCAGCTCCAGATAATCCATGATGGTTTCCGCGACCTGGGGATTGTCTTCCACCACCAGTATTTTCATGCTTTGATCTCCTGGTTCCGACCGCCATTTCACGGTCATCTCACACCGGATGAGGCATCCTGTGTGGCAGTGTAACCCCGAGGATCCCCGATGAAGAAGTCTCTCTGCACTCTCCTGCTGCTGATCTTGCTGCCATTCGGCGCTGCGCAGTCGGCGGAGTTCAAATTGACCGGCCGCACCACCTGGCAGCTGGGCCAACTGATGGTCAACGGCATTCCCTTTGTGCTCGACGAACAGACCCGCTTCAAGGACGGGCTGAGAGAGGACGATCTCGGCGGTACCTGGGTCGATCTGGAAGGGGTGGTCGAGGGCGAACTGCGGCTGATCCGGGAGGTCGAGAAGCTGGAAGAGGATGACGAGATGGATCTGGAAGGGCCGGTGGAACAGGGGCGGATCTGGGGTTATGTCACCTCGGACGACAGCCTGGCCCCGTTCGAAGGACGCTGGCTGGAGCTGGAGTGCAAGTTTGACGGCATGCGCCTGAGCCGCTGCCGCGAGGATGACTGATGCACGGCAAGACGAACCGGGCGGAAAAAACCACTCACCGGGCCCATAGTTAAACCTCGCACGGTTTGACCATGGGCCTTCTGCTATGACACGCACCTCCCTCCTGCTGCTGACACTGCCGCTCTGCGCTCTGGCCGCCGATGGCGAACTCTGGCTGGTGGAGCTGGAACACAACGATGGCCTGCGCCTGCAGTTTCAGGGGGCTGAGGTGGAGCTTGGGAGCGCCCCGGTCTGGCGGCTTGGTGAGCCGTGGCAGCACCCCTTGCGGCCGGGTGATCACCTGGCCCTGCAGGTGACTGATGGGGTGGCTACCCGGATTGAGCTGTTGGCGGCCGGATCTCCGGCGATATCAGGCCGTTGGCAGCGGGCAGAGGATCGTTTGCGATCCTTCGATGGTCGGCACCTGGTGCTGGCTACACTCGGCACCTTGTCGCTCGACCGAAATGTGCGTTGGGTCAACGGTTCGGCTACCGACTTGCACGAGGGTAGTGCGCTGGTGCTGCTGCGTTCTGCAGATGGAATTTTACGTGAGATAACCATAATTAATCCGGAAGAGTAATTCAGGAACTTCTTATTTAATAAACGCCGTCATGTCCTGGATTGATATTAAATTATCCCGCCAGAATAATTATGATTAATCCCTCAATAAAGTTGCCGCTCTAATTATTTTCCCGCCTTGTATATATTTTGTTTGTCATGGATGAATTTTGGTGGTTTATTTTGTCTGTGGCGGGGCTCATTGGAGTTCATGCCTGTCAAAATGAAAGGTGTTATTTCTGCATAATAAAAACTATCGTCTGTCTGAAAGAGGAATAAATGATGAATAAAATAATAACAGTCAATCTGGTGCTGTTGGCATCTTCATTGATGCTCGTCCAGGCCCAGGCGGCTGAGCCAGTCTATCCTGACCAGGTCAAATGGTTCGGTCTGGGGGAGGGAGTCTGTGCCAGCAGCTATCGCCCCCTTACCCGTGATGAAGCCATGAGCATCAAGGGCAATCTGGTCAGCCGTATGGGACAGTGGCAGATTACCGGGCTGGCCAATCGCTGGGTGATCATGGGACCTGGATATAATGGAGAAATAAAACAGGGAACGGCGGGTGAAACATGGTGTTACCCCAACGCCCCTATCTCTGGAGAAATTCCTTCCCTCTCCGCATGGAATATTCCGGCAGGTGATGAAGTCGATGTGCAATGGCGAATGGTGCATGACAAAGATTATTTCATCAAACCTGTGAGCTATCTTGCCCACTATTTGGGATACGCCTGGGTGGGCGGGAATCATAGCCCCTATGTCGGGGAAGATATGGATGTGACCAGGCTCAGCGATGGCTGGTTGATAAAGGGAAATAATGATGGTGGTTGCTCTGGATACCGTTGTGGGGAGAAAAGTTCCATCAAGGTGAGCAACTTCTCGTACACGCTGGAGCCGGATTCCTTCAGTCATGGCCAGGTTACCGAGAGTGGCAAACAGCTGATCAAGACCATCACCGCCAATGCGACCAACTACACGGATCTGCCTCAGCAGGTGGTGGTTACCCTTAAGTATGACAAGGCCACCAACTGGTCCAAGACGGATACCTACAGTCTCAGCGAGAAGGTCGGCATCAAGAAGACGTTCCAGATCCCGCAGGTTTCCAGCACTGAATACTCGGTCGAGATTTCTTCAACCCAGAGCTGGGCCGAACAGAAGGGGGGAGCGACCACCGAGACCGTGTCGGTCGAGGCTCGCCCCACTGTGCCACCCCACTCCAGCGTGCCGGTGCGCGTCGCTCTCTACAAGTCCAACATCTCCTACCCCTATGAGTTCAAGGCCGAGGTGAATTATGACCTGACCATGAAGGGGTTCCTGCGCTGGGGAGGCAATGCCTGGTACACCCATCCGACCAATCGTCCGACCTGGGAACATACCTTTGCCGTTGGCCCGTTCCGCGACAAGGCCAGCAGCATCCGTTATCAGTGGGACAAACGCTACATCCCGGGTGAAGTGAAGTGGTGGGACTGGAACTGGACCATCGGCGAGTATGGCCTGTCGACCATGCAGAATAACCTTGGCCGCGTGTTGCGTCCGACCCGTTCGGCCGTGACCGGCGACTTCTATGCCGAAAGCCAGTTTGCCGGCGATATCGAGATTGGGCAGCCCCAGACTCGCGCCGCAGCGGCTGTTCAGCAACGAAGCGCTTCTGCCGAAGGGGTGGCTCTCACCGCTCTGGAACTGGATCAGGATACGCTTGCCAGCGAAGGCTTTGGCAATGTGACCCTGACCATTACTCCAGCTCAATAATCCTCTTTAGCAGGCCACTTCATGGGGTCTGCTGCTGACGCTTGCGGTGAACCATTTTTCCATTGGGGAGACCTGAGCTCTTGCTATCTATGTCGCCCGGTTTTCTTGGCCTTCGATGATGCGACTTGCTGACGGAATGATTGCGGGTTGAGCTTCAGCCGGACTGAAAACGGGGACAGAGTGGTAGCGAATAGTGTCGTCTGACCGGGTGGAGATGCATAGCTAAAGCAGCGCCACTGAGTGGCGCTGCTTTTCCTGTCACTGAAAGTGCATGTTTTCGAGAGGGATCTGGATGGCGTTCCAGGAGGTGGCACAGGGGATTGCACTCGGATAGGTAAACTCGAAGAGTTTCTGCTTCTCCTTGTTTATGCCTTGAATGATAACCCTGGTCCGGTTGTCGGCTGCTGCATAGTTGATGAGATAATCCCCTTGAGCTGCCAGCTTGTCTTCATAGATGCTGGAACAGATATCGGAATAGATGCCATCGTCAAAACTCCAGACCACTTGAGCCGTCTTGCTCTGGCTGTCGATAGCAAAGATGGCGGTCTGGCTGGTGGCCAGATCTATGCCGCTCGGGGTGCCGATAGGGTTGTTGAAACTCCTTCGCCCGTTGTTGAACAACATCAGTTTGCCATCCTTGGTCATGGAGATGGCATGCTGTCCTACCGGTGTCTGTCCGGAGGAGAGCGACAACGCCAGCTTCTGCAGGGAAGGATAGGAGTACCAGTGTTTGGTTTCATCACCAAGCAACCAGATCAGCTTGCCGGTGTTGTAGTCCAATTTGACGACAAAATTTTCCCGGCTGGAGACTACCAAAGTGTCATCGGACGGGTCATAGGTAGCTGCGTTCATGTGGAACCAGTCAGCACCGTTTCTGACAAAATTGCTGGGGTCGTCCCCCTCTTGCAACATGTATTCAGAAAATATCTTGCCGAGATCCCACTCCTTGATGACCTTGCCGTCAGTATTTATTTCACTGAGGAAAGATTCTAATTTCAATGCACCATCAGTGGTTCCATCCAGTTCAATCAATATTCCATGCTTGCCCTGATCAATATTATGATGGAAATATGCATCATTTTCCATGGCTGTGCCATTGACTTCAAGTGAGGTTGCTTTCCCATAAAGAGTGGTAGCGTATATCAATTTATTTTTTACATCCCCTGTCAGAAATTCTCCATCAATAAACACTGATGACCCAGATGCTCTTTTTATATTGGCATCCCAACGAATTTCTCCATCAATATCCATGATGATAGGAGACTTTAATGAGCCTTTTATATAAAAATAACTATAAGTCGGTGTAGCAGAGGGTTTGATACTGATTCCTACGTTGTCATAGACTCCTGCGCTGTCGATATAGGTATCGGTGGCAATTGTCTTTTTAAATACATAGTTACTGGTATCAACAAACTGAATGTTGACGGTCACTTCATTGGTATAGGCGCTGTATAAACCAAAGATGGGAAGCTGGACTCTGTTGCTGGATGCATCATACAACCCATTGGTTAAAATATATTGCCAATCATATGTGGCTGTAACCGGTTTGGCATAATTTCCTACTTTGGGGTTTATGGTGAAAGCGATGCTTTTAATTTTACTATTATCCAACCCTGACAAGTCCAGTGCCGAAATAAAAACGGAGTCATGGATGTCATTTTCAACAACTTGGGTTGCAGGATCATACTTGAATTGTTCAGCCAGTGTTTTACTGTTGTCACTTCCTCCGTTACAACCATATAGTCCGAGACATACGAGACTGAACAAAAATGACTTTTTCATGTACATAGCAAACACCATCCCTGTGTTAATGAATTGCCCCAGTGTAGCGAAAAAATCAGGGTTGAGTAAAAAAATAAGCCATATATACTGGCGCCATCTTGTCGGAGTGCTGACCGTCGAACGACGCTAAGCTGAGACCGTTAATTCGGGATCCGTGGAACCTGATCAGGTTAAGACCTGCGAAGGGAAACAAGGGTAACTTGCGGGTTACCGCGCCGGGGAAGGAGCACCTTCCCGCCAGCCAGAGGCAGACCGCCTCTGGCCGCTACAGGCGCACAGGGGGAGGCTGCCCCTACCGGTCGTCCATCAGGCACCGGCTCTCCTGTCAGGGAGAGAGGGGCAGCAGGGCAGAAGAGATCCATCGCCCACTCCCCCGAGCACACCCCGCCGCAAGTTCATCTTCTCCTCGAACTCCAGACAAGCAAACACCCATAACTTCAACCAGTTAATGTGAGTTTTGCTATGTCTACCAATGTTTCTGATACCAATAAATCCAGCCGCCGCGAGCAGCGCTCCAGCGCCCAGACCTTTATCGATAACCTGAAGGGGATGGCTCACCCCAACTCCCGCCGCATCTTTATTGAAGGTTCTCGCCCCGACATCCGGGTGCCCCTGCGTGAAATCCAGCTGGCCGATACCTTCGTCGGCGGCACCAAGGAAGCCCCCCAGTTCGAGCCCAACGAGCCGGTGCCGGTCTACGACACTTCGGGTCCCTATGGGGAAGAGGCCGCCCCCATCGACGTGCGCCGCGGCCTGCCGCGCCTGCGCGAGGAGTGGGTGCTGGAGCGCGCTGACACCGAGGCGCTGGAAGGGCTGAGCTCCACCTTCACCCAGGAGCGCCTGGCCGACGAGGGGCTGGATCACCTGCGGTTCGAACACCTGCCGAGCGCTCGGCGCGCCAAGCCGGGCCGCCGGGTCACCCAGCTGCACTACGCCCGCGCCGGCATCGTCACCCCCGAGATGGAATTTATCGCCCTGCGCGAGAACATGGGCCGCGAGCGGGTTCGCTCAGAACTCTTGCGCACCCAGCATCCGGGTCAGGGCTTTGGCGCCAGACTGCCCCAGAACATCACCCCTGAGTTCGTGCGGGGTGAAGTGGCCGCCGGCCGCGCCATCATCCCCAGCAACATCAACCACCCGGAAGCGGAGCCCATGATCATCGGCCGCAACTTCCTGGTGAAGATCAACGCCAACATCGGCAACTCGGCGGTCACCTCCAGCATCGAGGAGGAAGTGGAGAAGCTGGTGTGGTCGACCCGCTGGGGCGCCGACACCGTGATGGATCTCTCCACCGGCCGCTACATCCACGAGACCCGCGAGTGGATCCTGCGCAACAGTCCGGTGCCCATCGGTACCGTGCCCATCTACCAGGCGCTGGAGAAGACGGGCGGCATCGCCGAGGATCTCACCTGGGAGCTGTTCCGCGACACCCTGCTCGAACAAGCCGAGCAGGGGGTGGACTACTTCACCATCCATGCCGGCGTCTTGCTGCGCTTCGTGCCCATGACCGCCAAGCGCCTCACCGGCATCGTGTCGCGCGGTGGCAGCATCATGGCCAAGTGGTGCCTCTCCCACCACAAGGAGAACTTCCTCTACGAGCACTTCCGCGAGATCTGCGAGATCTGCGCCGCCTACGACGTCAGCCTGTCGCTGGGTGATGGCCTGCGTCCGGGCTCCGTCTATGACGCCAACGACGAGGCCCAGTTCGCCGAGCTGCGCACCCTGGGCGAGCTCACCAAAATTGCCTGGGAATACGACGTGCAGGTGATGATCGAGGGCCCCGGCCACGTGCCCATGCACATGATCGAGCGCAACATGACCGAGCAGCTTGAGCACTGCCACGAGGCCCCCTTCTATACCCTGGGCCCGCTCACCACCGATATCGCCCCGGGCTACGATCACTTCACCTCCGGCATCGGCGCCGCGCTTATCGGCTGGTACGGCTGCGCCATGCTCTGCTACGTGACCCCCAAGGAGCACCTGGGCCTGCCGAACAAGGAGGACGTGAAGCAGGGGCTCATCACCTACAAGATCGCCGCCCACGCAGCTGACCTTGCCAAGGGCCACCCGGGCGCCCAGATCCGCGACAACGCCATGTCCAAGGCGCGCTTCGAGTTCCGCTGGGAGGATCAGTTCAATCTGGCGCTGGATCCCGACACCGCCCGTGCCTATCACGACGAGACCCTGCCCCAGGAGTCCGGCAAGGTGGCCCACTTCTGCTCCATGTGCGGGCCCAAGTTCTGCTCCATGAAGATCACCCAGGACGTGCGCGACTACGCCGCCAAGCTGGAAGCGGTGGAGATCAAGATGGTGGGCATGGACGGCCAGCAGGAGCGGGTCGTGGCCGAGGTGGAGAGCGGCATGGCGCGGATGGCCGAGACCTTCAAGGAGACCGGCGGCGAGATCTACCACCAGGCGGCGACCCTGAAGCAGGCCGCAGGGGAGGAGGCGTGAGCAGCGAGCGCGGGGCTGTCAGCCCCGCCGACCAGTCGCCCGTGACCGACTCTCGCCCTGTGGTCTGGACCATCGCCGGTTCAGACTCCGGCGGTGGCGCCGGCATTCAGGCCGACCTGCACACCCTGCACGACCTCGGCGTGCACGGCTGCTCGGTCATCTCCGCCATCACGGCCCAGAACTCGGTGGCGGTGAAGATGGTCGACCCCGTGTTGATGCAGACCTTCACCGCCCAGATCGACGCCCTGGGGCTGGATCTGCCACCCGCCGCCATCAAGATTGGCCTGCTGCCGACCCGGCTGCACGTGGAGGTGCTGGCCCGCAGGTTGTCGACCGTCGATGCTCCCTTCGTGGTCTACGATCCGGTGGCCATCGCCAGCACCGGCACCCCCATGGCGGAGCCCGGCATGCTGGCGGCGGTGCGCGAGCACCTGCTGCCGCGCCTCTCCTTGATCACCCCCAACGGCCCCGAGCTGGAGGCCCTGACCGGCTTGCCGGTCAGCAGCCCCGAGCTGGTGCGCCTCGCCGCACGGCGCCTGCGCGAACTCGGCGCCCGCGCCGTGCTGGTGAAGGGGGGCCACCTTGCGTGGGGCGGGGATCTCTGCCTCGACTACTACCAGGACGAGAGCCGCGAATTCTGGCTTGCCGCGCCGCGCCTCGATACCCGCCACGGCCACGGCACCGGCTGCTGCTACGCCAGCGCCATCGCCGCCGTGGTGGCACAGGACTACCCGGTGGAAGACGCCATCACCCTGGCGCGCGCCTACCTGCAACAGGGCTTGGCGGCGGCACAGGGGGTGGGGGCAGGCCCAGGCCCCATCGCCCACCTGGGTTGGCCAGACAATCTCGCCCACTTCCCCCGTGCCGTATTGGCGGGATCAAAGCTCGATCGCCGTTTCGGCCTGTATGAGGCGAGCAGCGCCCGCCTGCCGCAGGGCCCCTTCGCGCCGACCGAACAGAGCCTCGGCCTCTATCCGGTGGTGGATTCGGTCAAGTGGCTCAAGCGCCTGCTGGGGCAGGGGGTCAAGACCATCCAGCTGCGCATCAAGGATCTGCCCGCCGCCCAGGTGGCGCCGGCCATTGCCGAGGCGGTCGCGCTCGGTCGCCGTCATGGGGCACGGCTCTTTATCAACGACTACTGGCAGCAGGCCATCGAGGCGGGCGCCTGGGGCGTGCACCTGGGGCAGGAGGACATGGAGACCTCCGATCTCGCCGCCATTCAGGCCGCCGGGCTGCGCCTTGGCATATCCACCCACGGTTACTTCGAGCTGATGCGGGCCCGCGAGCTGGCCCCCTCCTATATCGCACTCGGCCATATCTTCCCGACCAACACCAAGGCGATGCCTTCGCGCCCCCAGGGGCTGGAGCGGCTGCACCGCTACCGCGCCCTGATGTGCGACTGGCCGACGGTCGCCATCGGCGGCATCAGCGAGGAGCGGGTGGCGGCGGTCAAGGGGAGCGGGGTCGGCAGCATTGCGCTGGTCTCGGCCATCACTGCCAGCGACGACTGGCAGGGAGCGACCGAGTGGCTGCTCGCGGCCGTGGGGGCAGGGGATGAGCCGCGCTCGGCCACTGACATAAGAGAGGTGGAACATGCGCTCTGATGCCACGTCTCTCAGTGACGAAGAGTATTTGCGCTATGGTCGCCAGCTGATGCTGGGGGAGATCGGGGAAGACGGTCAGGCGCGGCTAAAAGGCAAATCCGTGTTGATCGTGGGCCTGGGCGGGCTCGGCTCGCCGCTGGCCCTCTATCTGGCCGGGGCTGGTGTGGGCACCTTGTGGCTCGCCGATGGCGACACGGTGGATTCCAGCAATCTGCCGCGCCAGATCCTGTTCGATGTTGATGCGGTCAACCACTCCAAGGCGGAGCTGGCCCGCGAGCGCTTGGCCGCCCACAACCCGCTGGTGGAGCTGATTGCCATCAACCAGCGGCTCGATGCCGCCAGCCTGCCCGGTTTTGTGGCCGAGGTGGATCTGGTTGTCGACTGCTGCGACAACCTGGCCACCCGCCAGGCCATCAACGCCGCCTGCGTGGCTCAGGGCAAGCCCTGGATCTCCGCCGCGGCGGTGGGTTGGCAGGGGCAGCTGATGGCACGAGTAAACAGCGATCACGCCTGCTACGCCTGCCTCTATCCGCAGGATACGAAAGTCAGTCAGAGCTGCGAGACCAGCGGCGTCACCGGCCCGCTGGTCGGGGTGATGGGCACCCTGCAGGCGCTGGAGGCACTGAAACTGTTGCTCGGCCTGCCGAGCCCGGTCGCCGGCACATTGCGCCGCTTCGATGCGCTGGCCCATCAGTGGCAGACCCTCACTCTGGCCCCCGATCCCGATTGCCCGGTTTGCGGGCCGCACAAGGAGATCACCCCATGACCTTGACCATTCGACTCAATGATGAAGCCCAGCCGCTGGCGGCAGGGCAGAGTGTCGCCGACCTGCTGGCGGCGCAAGACGTTAATCCACAGGGGGTAGCGGTGGCCCTTAACGGCGCCGTGCTGCCACGTGGCCGCTGGGCCGAGACCCGTCTCAATGATGGGGACGAACTTCACCTCTTTACCGCCATTGCAGGAGGCTGACCCATGATGCTCACAGTCCCATCTTCGCGTGCTCTGCCTTGCTGCGGGGCCTCATCTCTTCTTACCACTGTGGCTGGAGGCTGACATGCTCACCATTGCCGATCACACCTTCTCTTCGCGCCTCTTTACCGGCACCGGCAAGTTTGCCCGTCCGGATCTGATGGCCGCCGCCATCGAGGCAAGCGGCTCCCAGCTGGTCACCATGGCCATCAAGCGGCTGGAACCGGGCAAGGCCCACGACGATATCCTGAGCCCCTTGCTGCAACTCGGGGTCAAGCTGCTGCCCAACACCTCCGGCGCCAAGACCGCCGCCGAGGCGGTATTTGCCGCCCACCTCGCCCGCGAGGCGCTGGGGACGAACTGGCTCAAGCTGGAGATCCACCCCGACCCGCGCTATCTCTTGCCCGATCCCATCGAGACGCTCAAGGCCGCCGAGCAGCTGGTGAAAGAGGGGTTTGTGGTGTTGCCCTACTGCGGGGCGGATCCCGTGCTGTGCAAGCGGCTGGAAGAGGTGGGCTGCGCCGCCGTGATGCCGCTCGGTGCGCCCATCGGCTCCAATCAGGGGCTGGTGACCCGGGAGTTTCTCTCCATCATCGCCCTGCAGGCCAATGTACCCGTGGTGGTGGATGCGGGCATCGGTGCCCCGAGCCACGCTGCAGCCGCCTTTGAGCTGGGTGCCGACGCCGTGCTGGTCAACACCGCCATCGCCGTCAGCGGCGATCCGGTCGCCATGGGCCGCGCCTTCGCGTTGGCCTGTGAGGCAGGTCGCAGCGCCTATGAGGCTGGTCTAGGCGCCCGCGCCCTGCAGGCGCAAGCCTCCAGCCCGCTCACCGATTTTCTGGGGGCGCTATGAGTCATGATGCAGGTGCGATCATGAATACTTCCCCCTTACCCCAAACGCAGTCAGAGGCTTGCCCCCCTCTCGGCTCTTCACAAAATAAGGGAGAGGGGCTGGGGGTGAGGGCGCCGGGGGCAATGGAATCAGAGACCGCCCCTTCCTTTCTCGACCGTTGGCAGGAGCTGGAGTGGGACGACGTGGGCATGCAGATCCGCGCCAAGACTGCCGCGGACGTGGAGCGCGCCCTGAGCACCCCGCGCCGCACCCTGGCGGACTTTATGGCGCTGATCTCGCCAGCTGCCGAAGCCTATTTGCCGCAGATGGCAGCCGAGGCCGAGCGCCTCACCCGCCAGCGCTTTGGCAACACCATCGGCTTCTATGTGCCGCTCTATCTGTCGAACCTGTGCGCCAACGACTGCACCTACTGCGGCTTCTCCATGAGCAACCGTCTCAAGCGCAAGACCTTGAATAGCGAGGAGATAGAGCGCGAGTGTCTGGCCATCAAGGCGCGCGGTTTCGACAGCGTGCTGCTGGTGACCGGCGAGCATGAGCACAAGGTGGGGCTCGCCTATTTTCGGCAGGTGATGCCCATCATCCGCCGCCACTTCAGCACGGTGGCGATGGAGGTGCAGCCCCTCTCGCAAGACGAATACGCCGAGCTCAAGACCCTCGGCCTCGATTCGGTCATGGTCTATCAGGAGACTTACCACGCCCCCACCTACGCCCGCCACCATCTGCGCGGCAACAAGCAGGACATCGCATGGCGACTCGCCACGCCGGACCGGCTGGGTCGTGCCGGCATCGACAAGATAGGGTTGGGGGCGCTGATCGGTCTCTCCTCGGACTGGCGTGCCGACAGCTATTTTGTCGCCGAGCACCTCACCTGGCTCGAGCGTCACCACTGGCAGAGCCGCTATTCCCTCTCCTTCCCGCGCCTGCGTCCCTGCACCGGTGGGCTGGAGCCGGAAGTTATCATGTCGGATCGCCAGCTGGCCCAGCTTATCTGCGCCTGGCGCCTCTTCTCGCCGACCCTGGACTTGTCCCTCTCGACCCGGGAATCGCCGGCGTTTCGCAACGGCGCGGTGCGCCTTGGCATTACCCAGATGTCGGCCGAGTCGCGCACTCAGCCGGGTGGCTATGCCGAGGGGGATAAAGAGGAGCTGGAGCAGTTCGCCATCCACGACGACCGCCCGGTAGGGGAAGTGGCCGCCGCCGTGCGGCAGGCAGGGTTGCAGCCGGTGTTCAAGGATTGGGAACCCTTCCTGGGCCGATAGGGGCGGCCACGCCCCTTTGCCGGTGGCATCCCGACGTCCAGCCAGACTCCGTGCCTGTGGCAATCAGGCACGGCTACACCGTGCAATCGTAGGGTCGATTAGCCGTCAGGCGTAATCGTCCGTACCGTGTGATGGGGGGCATGGCACGGCCTTGCCGTGCAGGACGCGAGGCCGCTGGCCTCGAAGAGGTTTCGCCCGCCCTTCGGGCTGGGGCGAGTGACTTTGGAAAGACCCAAAGTCACCAAAGGTCTTCTCCCCCGCCAATCCGACCGCTACGCGGTTTCCCTCGAATAAGGTGCAAGGTCGGACGGACCGCCGCAGACGGCACATCCCTGTGCCGACTGCGTCTGCGCCATCATCCCTGATGGCGCTCCTGACCTTGCCCCTTCCCCTCGGCGGATTGGAGGGGGAACCAAAACCGTGCCCGCCATTACCTCAGGGGAATCGTAGGGTGCAATAATCAGATCGCATTAAACCGATTTTTTGAATATAGAGGTGCAATTCACCTCGTTCACTGCATCCTACGAATCTATTCATTTACGTAATTAATTAGCGTTGAAATTGGTATGAAACCATGCAGTTTTGTCGAGTGATCATGTTTAGCAGAGCCTATAGAGGCAATACCGATGACTTCAAGCTTTTCATTTAGTACCGGGCCTCCGCTGTTTCCATGAATTACAGGAATGTCAAGTAGCCATACATTGTTTCCAAACAAAATTTTGGATTGTACTATTTTTCCACTATTAATATATGCTGTCTCTCCTGGTGAATATTGAGGGAAACCCATAACAGTTACTTTTGAACCTATTTTTAAAATTGAGTCATCTCCAACTTTAAGTCTTTTTATTCCGTTGAAATCTGTTGTTGGTTTTAGAATGGCTAAGTCTTTTGCACGACATGATTTATCAAAGTTTGATTTACGCTTTTTGTCTTGCTCAAAATGACGATAAATCTCAAGCAACACGCTGTTATCTTTGTCAATGCCATCAACAACATGCTGATTGGTTACTAATCCAATGCCATCAAGTAGAAATCCAGTTCCCTGAGAATCATCTAACGCATTTTCAATGATGAAAATAGATTCGCCAATTTTATCCAATGGTGTGTTAATTAGCGATTTATTTGGTTTTCCTATGCGCTCAGTGTATGAGTAAAGGATTTCTCTAAAGAGGCGATCACTTTTACCTCGAACCATGCCAATGAAATTAATCCTACCTAAAACAATTTCACTAAAGAAAAAACCCTGATCTTCATTATTTTTTATAAATATCTGATGTTTTTCTAAAATAGATTTGTCGTGATATTTTGATAGATACTCTAATGCGGCATTAACAAGTCCAAATTTCTTCCAAGCGTATATCATAGACCTTGTTTGGCGAATAAAAGCTCTCGAAACATTGACTCTTTCATTGACAACTAAACCAGTTACAACTTGTCTGAAGTTTTGTGAGAAACATCTGGACTTTTCATTGTTAATTTTAAATCCATTCTTTTCAATGATAGAGATAAGTTTTTCACCTAGCTTTAAGTTATTCTCTTTTAATACAGTAGCGATATCTCTGGGAAGCCTGCGTCTAGACTGGGTGAATGAAAAAGTAATATCATCAACATATCTTGTATATGTAGAGCGATTATTTGCAGCTAGCTGATGAAGATCTTTATCAAGCTTATATGCAATCATGTTGGAAATTATAGGGGATGTTGGAGCACCCTGAGGTAATTTTCCGTTCAAGCAACATATATGGGCTAAAACTGTTGCAACAGGTGGTGCAAGATTTAATGGATAAGATTGAAATAAATTTCGCACTCGACCAAAATGCAAAGAGTCAAAGAACCCAAGCAGTTCAATATTTAAAACGAATTTTTTACCAACATGCATGGATGCATTTGTTAATATGCTTTTTCCTTGAATGAATCCATGCGCTGATTTTCTAGGGGAGTAAACATTGTTGAGGGATTGAGATATTGCTCTCTGAATTGACTTTAACTTTTTATTGGGCGCTGAAATCAGCCTTTTATCTCCATTTTTCTTATCTATATAAAAAGGTCTATATAGATTATTTACTGATGGATAAATTAACTCTTGGAGTTCATTATAATTCTGAAATCCCAAGAATAAGGCTAGGGCATCAGTAGAATGACAACACGTAATGCAAGTTGGTTTGACCGGTTTAAGATGTTGTTTCACTGCACTGGGTGAAAGAAAGGTCGCATTTGGCTGTGTCATAGGAAAGTCCAGAATGGTGAAGAAGGGGCGAATATGCTTTCTCTTTTACCATGTGCCGGTGGCAACCGTGACGAGTGCAACCGGGAAAAAGAAACATGTAAATGACCACCGCAGATTAACGGCAGAAAGTTAAACTCTCGCCCCTTCCATTAAAAAACTATCCCAAAAAAATATAAATCAACGGCATATTGGTGATTATGTTATTTGTATCACACTAAAAGACAAGGTGGGGCGAATTAATCTCCATCCAGCAAGATGGTAGATGCCCTATTGCAGAACGCTATTCGATGGCGAGTGATGCCATCATGTTTCATCTGTGGAAACAAGCGAATAGATATATGCATCAAGAGGCTGGCCACGGAGGAATATGCGATTCCTTGCCCGACACTCAAAGGTAGCGCCGGCAGCGATGGCAACGGCTTCGCTGGCGGTGTTACCGACTCCCATCACGATCTCCAGCCGAAATAGCCCCAACTGCTGAAAGCCAAAGTCACGGAGCAGGGCGACCGCCTGTCGGGCGATGCCGCAGCCTTGGCGGGACTGGCGCACCCAATAACCTATATTGCCGTAGCGATGATGGGGCGACAGCTGGTTGATTCCGGCGCCACCCAAGAGCTGGCCGGTGGCGGCGCAGAAGAGGCCCATATCAAAGGCGCGTCCCGCCTTGCGATCCTGATCGCAGGCAGCAAACCAGGCCAGCGCCTGCTCCCTGTTGAACGAGGGAGTGCACCAGCTCATCCAGCTGCCGACCGTCTCGACCGATTCGTGGGCCGCGCGGACAAACTCGTCGGCATCGCCCGCTTCGAAGGGGCGAATAACGAGTATGTCGTTGGCAAGGGGCTGGAATGTCATTGGCTGTCCTGCTTTTTCATCTGGATGATTGGTCAGGACTTTACGACGGCAACCCGCTTAAGCCCCATACCAACACTGGCAGGAGCCGTGAGCGAGAAACCGAATTGTTGATAGAGTCGGTAAGCCTCCCCATCTGCCAGCAAGCTGACATAGCCTGACTCCGGTACTTCGCGGGCGATATAGTCCGCGATCTCCGCCATGATCTTTTTGCCTACCCCCTGACCCTGATATTCAGGCAGTACTGCAATATCAACCACTTGATAAAATGTCCCGCCATCTCCGATGATGCGACCCATGCCGATGGCGGTCTGACCGCAAAATATCTGGACGGCAAACAGCGTATTGGGCAGACCAAGCTCTGCGGCTTCAAGCGTCTTTGGGCTAAGTCCGGCAGCGGTTCGAAGATAGCGATAGGTTTCGACGGGCGGCGTTGAGTGGACGACAGTGAAAACGGGTGTTGGTGCGGTCATTCGGGTAACTCCATGTAGGGCCTGATTGTTTTAAATGCCCATGTAACGCACTGATCTGGTGATGGATCCGTGCTCTCCAGGGCTGTAGGGGGAGGTTCTAGGTGGGCAGCTATCACCCCACCCTCTCCAACTCGCCAATTTCCCCGCTGCTTATCAGCGGCAGGTGGCGGCTAATTTGCTCCACCGGCCAGTCCCACCAGGTGAGGGCGTTGAGGCGCGCTATGGTGTCGTCATCGAAGCGGTAGCGGATCACTTTAGCCGGGTTGCCACCGACCACGGCGTAGTCGGGCACATCAGTGGTGACTACGGAGCGGGCGGCGATAATGGCGCCGTTACCGACCTTGGCCCCCGGCATTATCAGTGCCTCATAGCCAATCCAGACGTCGTTGCCGATGACGGTATCCCCCTTGTAGGGGAGGCTGCCCGGGGCGGGTGCGGCATGCTCCCAGCCGTTGCCGAAGATAAAGAAGGGGTAGGTGGAGAAGCCGGAGGTCTGGTGGTTGGCGCCGTTCATGATGAACTTGACCCCGCGGGCGATGGCGCAGAACTTGCCGATGATGAGCTTGTCGCCGACGAAGGGGAAGTGGTAGAGGACGTTGCGCTCGAAGCCCGCCGAATCCTCCGGATCGTCGTAATAGGTGTAATCACCCACCTCGATATTGGGCCCCTTGATGGTGTTCTTGATAAAGCACACCTGGGGGAAGCCCGCCATGGGGTGCGGGTTGGCGGGGTCGGGTCCGTGCATGGGGTGCTCCTCTGGCGTTTGGGCTCAGGCTACCCTAACGGAATCGGGTGGAGCCGTGCCAGCTTTTTGTGGGCCCAGGTTCGCCAGTCTCTGTCGCCCGGTGGTGGTGGGCGCATCGACCCCGCCGGGGTTTGTCTCTAGCATAAGGAGGATGCGGGGCAGGGGCTCCGCCATGCGGGCGGTGGTTGATGCCCGTTTACGGACTTCTGGCGGAGAGAAAAGATGAAGCTGCGTTCCTTGTTGATGGTGGGGGCCCTGATGCTGGGCGGTTGTGCGGTCAATCCCTACGGCGGCACTCAGGCCCCGGTGAGCGAGCCGGATGCCCCCGTGGTGCAGCCGGACAAGCCGGTAACCAAGCCGGATACCGGGGCGCCGCTGCCCAAGCCGGTGGCGCCGACCGGGTTGGCGCTGGCCATGGCCGATGCCTTTGTGCAGGCACCCGAGGTGCGGGAGCTGGCGCAAACCGGTCAGCCGGTGCTGCTGCTCACTCCGCCCCAGAACGGTACCGGCGAGCCGGTGGATACCCGCGCCATGGCGGCAGCCATGAGCAAGCGCATCCAGAGCAAGAGCGGTTTTCGCTTTGTCGACCCGGGTCAGGTGGCCGCCATCACCGGCCAGCTTGAGTATCAGCAGGGCAGGATGAACCCTGCCTCCCTGGTGCGGCTCGGTCGCCAGACCGGCGCCAGTTACATGCTCTACGGGGATCTGGTGGCCGAGGGCAGCCGCTATCGGTTGTCGATGACTCTGATGGAGCTGCGCAGCGGCGAGCTGCTCTGGAGCGGCAGTCGCTCCGCCAGCCACTGAGGATGCCGAAGGGCTGACAAGTTTGTCAGCCCTTCACGCTTTGGACGGTGCCAGCAGGTTGAGGTAATCGAGCAGTGAGAAAGGGTGCGCAAAGCCCGTCAGCTTGGCCAGCCTGTCCAGCTCTGTCTGTCCAACTTGCTGTAACTGTGCCTGCTGAGCCGGCGTGAGCGTCGTGGCTCTTGCTTTGATCAGGGCATCGAGCAAGGTGCGGTCTCCGGCGACTGCCTGATGAAACGCCTTGATCGCCAGCGCATCTACCTCTGCTGCGGTGCAGCGTTCCATGCTCTTCTCATGCAGGTAGACAAGCACCGTCACCTGCTGCTCTCTTTCCAGCAACCAGAAGCGGTCCTCTTTGGGAGGCAACGCGGGTTTGTGGCGGGCCTTGCTTGCCTCACAACGCGCAAACGCCGGATCCAGATCGTGCAACGACAGGGCCATGGCACTCTGGCTTGTGGTCAGCAACAGACACAGTGCACCCAAGGCCGGGCTGAGAAGCTTGGGTTTGGCCTTGCCCTTGGTGGTGAGTGGCGACAGCGGCCTCATACCTGCTTTTTCAGAAAATAGGTGATGTGCCCAGGCGGCATGTCCGGCAGTTCGCCAAAGACCTGGTAACCCTGCTTCTGGTAGAAGGGCAGCGCCTGGAAGCTGGTGGTTTCCAGATGAAAGTTGCTGATGCCCTTGCTTTTGGCGTACTGCTCCATGGTGGCGAGCAATCGGCCGCCCCAGCCATCCTGGCGGATGCGCTCGTCAATCCAGAGCCAGTCCACGTGCAGCCAACCCCACTTGAGGTCGGCGGTGATGCCGCCGTGCACCTTGCCCGCTTCATCCTTGATAAAACTGGCGATGTGCTCGCGCAGGTGGGTGCCGGCCTGGCTGATGTTGTAGCCCGACAGGCCGATGCGCAGCGCGTCGACATCCTGCTCGGCAGGGGGTTGGGGCGGGGTCAGGTGCATGGTCTCTCCAGAGCCGGATCAAGGGCCTCTATCAATAACCGTTCAGACTCAATCTGGTCAAGCCATTGCCCCTTCCCGGCTGCCGCCGGCCCGGCGTCACAGCTGCGGGAAGTAGCAGGCGGCCATGTCGACCGGGTGATCGGGGCTGCCGGGCAGGTAGAAGTGCCAGCCCGCATCGGTGAAGGCGCGCAGCTCGCTCTCCACGAACTTGAGGGCGAGGCTGAGGGCCTGCAGGGCATCGACGCCATAGATGAAGGTCTTGTTGCCAAGGCCGTCCAGCTTCACCTTGCAGCGCCAGTCGCCGCCGGCGGACTTGGGATCCGGCTCGGGGGCTCCGATGGCAACCTTCACGGTCAGCTGTTCCCCCTCGATGCTGATGGCATCGAAGCGCGCTTTCACTATGGCTCTCTTCATCTGGACGATCCTTTTCCGGGGCCGGCGTCTGCCTGGCCGGGCTGATGGGGGGTGAGTCGGCAAGGAGGGCAGACTCAGGAAGGTCAGCCTAATGGATGCGGGCGCCACAGACAACGGGCGCAGCGGCGGCTTGTGAGGTGGCTTGAAGATCCGTGATTGCTGCTCTTTTGATCAGCGGGCGGCGGGGCAAGCGCTATTTTCCCGTATTGCTTGATGCGCATCCATGAATGGCCGGATTCGCTGCTGGTTCGGCGCCGCACCCAGCCCGATAATTGGGGCAGGCGGCCAGCCCGGCGTGCGCCTCTCGTTCCCCGGATCCAAGGAAACCGCATGGCACTTTCGGTCGAGCAATTATATGAAGTGATGGCCCAGCTGCCCGATCCCGTCTTCATCCTGAGCGAAGACGGCTACTACATCGAATACATCGGCGGGGTGGAGCAGCAATCCTATCAGGATGGCAACCCGCTGGCGGGCAAGCGACTGGCCGATGTGCTGCCCGCCGACATGACCCGCTGGGTGATGGAGCAGGTGACCCTGGCGCTGGATTCGGGCCAGGTGCAGGTGGTGGAGTACGAGCTGGCGGCGGTGGAGGTGGAGGGGATCGACGCCTCGGTCGGACCGCAGGGGATGCAGCGCTTCGAGGGCAAGATTGCGCCGCTGCCCTCCCGCTATGACGGCAAGCGGGCGGTGGCCTGGGTGACCCGCAACATTACCGGCCAGCACGAGCTGCAGCAGCGGCTCAAGCTGCAGAGCGAAACCGACCAGCTGACCGGCCTCTACAACCGCCGCTATTTCTTCGAGCACTGCCGGCAGCGGCGGGAGAGAGAGGCTCCCTGCAGTCTGGTGATGCTGGACATAGACCACTTCAAGCAGATCAACGATCGCTTCGGCCATCAGCAGGGCGACCGGGCGCTGCAGCGCTTCTGCGACTGCGTGGCCGCCCAGCTGCGGGCGGACGATCTGTTCGTGCGCAGCGGCGGCGAGGAGTTTCTGATCCTGCTACCCGGCATGAGCGAGCCGGATCTGCAGGCGCTGCCGGCGGATCCGGTGGCCTTTACCGTCAGTCTGGGCACCACCCTGGTGCAGCCGGGGGAGGAGATCAACCAGGCGCTGGCCCGCGCCGACGAGTGGCTCTATCGGGCCAAGCGGGCGGGTCGCAACCGGGTCGCTCACTGCCCTGCGGGTGGCCGTCGCAAGGAGGCAAAACAGGGGAAGCCAACCCCCTGATATATGGCGGCAGGACCGGCACCAATATATTGGCGGCGGTCGGGGCCATTTATTGCATAATTGGCTGATATTGCCGGGCTGATGCTGTTAATATTAACGGGCCACTCTCTGGCCTTATTCAAGTTGTTGAGCAACTCATCGAGGTTTTGTCGTTATGTTATCAGACGGAGCTGAATTGATTATCTTGAGGCCAAAATGACACATCTTATTTCCTTTTGAAACAAGCTGATTCAAACAGTCATGAATTATTAACCTTGACCTTTATGGCGATTTCAACGATGGTAGCGTGGCATCCCCGTTTCCTCTTGGTGATCATGTTGATCGCAGGCGGGCTTGTTTTTTCTACGATCCGGTCGATATGCCGCGGCATGTCGCCACGCCTAATTACACGGGCCAATAAAATATAAGATGACAGATTAATAAGGTGTATATCGCAATGAGTGTTGCTATTGCTGAGAAGAGTAATTCCGCATCAAAGTTGAAATGGGAGAAAAGTGATTCGGTATGGACCATGGGCTTATATGCCACTGCAGTCGGTGCCGGTACACTGTTTCTCCCAATTACCGTTGGCAGTAATTCGCCGGTTATTTTGCTGTTTATATTATTGATGGCATTTCCGCTTTCTTATTATTCCCATCGGGCATTGAGTCGTTTCGTATTATCCAGCTCTCACCGGGAAGGGGATATTACCCACGTGGTGGAAGAGCACTTCGGTGCGCGGGCAGGCAAGCTGCTGATGCTGGTCTACCTGATGGCCTTCTACCCCATCATTCTGGTCTACAGCATCTCCATCACCAACGCGATCCAGAGTTTTGTGGTGCACCAGCTGGGCAATGCCGAGATCCCGCGCGGCCTGCTGGTGCTGGGGGTAATGCTGGGGCTGCACCTGGTGCTGCTGGCGGGCAAGCAGATCGTGGTGTCGGCCATCAGCGTGCTGGCCCTGCCCATGGTTGCCTTTCTCATCGGCCTCTCCATTTATCTGCTGCCCCAGTGGAGCCTCTCCTACTTCAGCGAGAGTCAGGGGGTGGACTGGCGTGATCCGGCGTTCTGGAAATCCCTCTGGCTGATCGTGCCGGTGATGGTGTTCTCCTTCAGCCACGCCCCCATCATCTCCTCCTTCAGTGCGGCGCAGAAGAAGCGCTGTCAGGCGAGCGCCGACCAGCGCGCCAAACGGATCATCAAGTGCAGCAGCCTGCTGATTTGCGGCAGCGTGCTGTTCTTCGTGGTGAGCTGCGTGATGAGCCTGAGTCAGGCCGAGATGGCGCAGGCCCGCATCGACAATATTTCGGTGCTGTCGGCGCTGGCGAACAAGTTCTCCAATCCGCTGATCGCCTACGTGGGGCCGCTCATCGCCATTCTGGCCATGTCCAAATCCTTCCTCGGCACCTCCATGGGGGTGAGCGAGGGGACGGTGAGCATGGTGAACGGTGCCTGTCAGGGGCTGGGGCTGTCGCTGCGTGAAGCGACCATAGCGCGGGTCTCGTCGGTCATCCTGTTCGTGGTGACCGGGGTCATCACCTACTTGAACCCGAACGTGCTGGAGATCATCGAGAAGGTGAGCGGGCCGCTCATCGCGGTGATCCTGTTCCTGCTGCCGGCCTGCTCCATCTATCGTCTGCCTGCCCTCAAGCGTTATCGCGGGGCGAGCACCCTCTTCGTGCTGGTGATCGGGCTGCTGGCCATCTCGGCCCTTATCTACGATCTGCTGTAACGGCGGATCCCGCACAAGTCAAAAAGGGCGACCCATGGGTCGCCCTTTTTCTTGGTGTTGCCGTTAGCCGAACAGGGTGGAGACGCTCTGGCCGGCCATCAGCAGGCCGATGGCCAGGGCGCTGAACCAGACCAGGGTGGCGCTCACCAGCAGGTAGCCGCTGGCGACGAACAGGCCGTCGCGCTGCAGCATGCCGATGGCCAGCAGCAGGATGGCCCAGGCCGGCATGGCGTTGGTGAAGGGGATGGCGCCCAGCGGCAGCATCAGCAGCAGGGCCGCCAGCATGATCAGCAGGCCGTTGCAGCGGTTGATGGTGCTGCTGCCGGTCAGCAGCAGCAGGCGCGGGCGGATGAAGCGGTCGATGCGGGCCAGCAGATCCGCCCCCTTGTGCAGGGTCGGCTTGAGCTGATCGGCGGCGAAGCGGCGCTCCATCAGGATGGCTGGCAGCCAGGGCACCCGGTTGAGGGTGATGCCGATGCCGATAAACAGGATCAACAGGCCAAAGGGGGTGCTGACGCCGGGGATGGAGACCGGCAGCAGGAAGGGCACGGTGAGCAGCACGCAAAACAGCAGCATGCCCTGCTCGCCGACCAGGGCCAGCATCTGGCGCAGGCTGATATGGCTATCCTCGATGGCGTGAGCGGTGGCCCGCAGGGTGTCGGAGAGCTTGTTCTGGGGGTCGTTGAGTTGCGCGGCAACCATTCCCTGTGTCCTTCTGGTGAGTGGCACCGGCCCACCATGAGCCGGCTGCCGGCCAGCATACGGGGCAGAGGTTAATCGAGGATGAATAACGGGCGGGACGGCCGAGTGTGATCCTTGCGGCGAAAACGGCGCGATACAGGCTGGGTTTAGGATAGGGGCCAGGGGGCTCTGATATGCTTGACGGGCACTGGTGCAGCGCACGGAGGAGCCGTGATGAAACGAGCAGGGATCATGATGATGGGGCTGTTGTTGCCGCTGGGGCAGGCCTGGAGCGCAGAGGGGGAGGCCGCCCCCGGCTGGCAGGTGACGCCGTTCTTCGGTTACAGCTCGGCCATCGACTTCGAGGCCAATGACGACCCCCAACCGACGCCTGTCGCCACCCGGCTGGAGTCCTTGCAGGGGGAGCGCTCCGGCAGTTGGGGCCTGTTCATCAGCAGGGAGGTGGACGACCCCGGCATGATAGAGCTGCTCTACAGCCATCAGTCCACCCACCTCTCCCCCGATCAGCCGGAGCGGTTGACGGTGGATACCCTCCACTTCGCCGGGGCGCTCACCCTGTCGGACAACCTGATGGCCCCCTATATCGGCGCCGGGATCGGGGCGACCCGCTTCGCCGCCTACGACAGCGACGTCGCTCCCTCCATGTCGCTGGCGCTCGGGGTGCAGCCGCGCTTGACCGAGCATCTGGCGCTGCGGGCCGAGGTGCGCGGTTATGGCGCCCTGGTCAACGACAACAGCGAGTTTCTCTGCAACCCGGATCAGTGCGTGTTCAAGGTGCGCGGCGAGCTGGTGACCCAGTGGCAGGCCAATATCGGCCTGACCCTGCGCTTTTGAGCACCATGCACCGCAGCGCCCTGCCGCCCCTGCCTCGTGCACTGCCCTCGCTGTCGACCCCGCGCTTGCTGCTGCGGGCGTTTGATGCCAAAGACAGTGCCGATCTGTTCGCCATCTACGGGGATCCCCTGGTCATGCGTTTCGTCGGCGAGCCGCCGTTTCCCTCCCTCGCCACCGTGGCGCAGATGCTGGCGAGCGTGGAGCGGTTGCTGGCCGCCGGCGAGTCGCTGGAGTGGGGGCTGGTGGCGCGCGACAGCGAGCGCCTTATCGGCACCTGCGGCCTGCACAGCTTTGCAAACGAGGTCGGTCTGCGCCAGGCAGAGGTGGGCTGCATGCTGGCTCGCCGACATTGGGGAGAGGGATGGATGGCAGAGGCGCTGACGGCCCTGATTGCCTATGCCCGCCGGCTCGGCCTTGCCACGCTGCTGGCGGATATCGAGCCGGACAATCTGCCCAGCCAGCGGTTGTTTGAACGGCTGGGCTTTGTCTGGCAGCAGGATGGCTGCTACCGCCTGGCGCTGGGCGAGGGGATCACTGCAGACCGCGGGTGAGGCGGCTGAGGGGCTCGTTGACGTCGAACAGCTTGAACTGCACCGCGCTGGCGCCCATGGCGAGCACCCGCTGCTCGTGCATGGTGGCGTAGGCGAGGGCGCTCGCCTCATCCTCGAACAGATAGATGCCGCCCGCCTCGCCGGTGCGCGGGTTTTCGGTCCAGATCTTGGAGATGAAGCCCGGCTCCCTGGTGATGGACTCGGCCAGCGGCATGGCCGCGCTCGTGAGGGCCGGCCCCATCAGCTCGGCGGGGAAGTTGAAATGGATCTGCAGCAGGCTGGGCATGGTGCACCTCTCGTGGGTGTTGATTGACGGAGTCCGCATCATAGGAAGCCGGCATCTTGGCTGCAAGAAGGCACATTTTCGTGGCATAGTTACCGCAAAGTAACCACTCGCGAGCCATCCCTTGTCCTCATTGCCCTGTCCCGCCTATCGGGTGCTGCGCCTGCTGGCCGGCAAATGGAAACCGGCCATCCTGTTTCATCTGTGCGCGCAGACCCTGCGCTTTGGCGACCTGCGTCGCAGCCTGCCCGAGGTGAGCCAGAAGGTGCTCACCGCCCAGCTCAAGGAGCTGGAGAGCGACGGCGTCATCATCCGCACCCTCTACCCGGACGTGCCGCCCCGGGTGGAGTACAGCCTGAGCCCGCTCGGGGTCGCCTTGACCCCCCTGCTCCAGCAGATGCACGACTTCGCGCTGAGCCACGGCGATCTGCTGGCGCTGAGTGAAGCGGAGGCGGCCCGCGAGGAGCCCCATCCCGCCAAGCGCCGTTAAGCCTGCGCCGGCCAGACCATTACCCACTCGGCGCAGCCGGTGTGGGGATCCACGGCGTCGGCCGCCACCTGAAATCCTTGCGCGCGATAGAAGTCGCACGCGGTCCGGTTCTGCTGATAGACCTGCAGCCGCAGGGTCGGCAACTGCCCCTTGGCGTGCTCGAGCAGGGCCTTGCCCAACCCTTTCCCTTGCTGCGCGGGGGCCACGAAGAGGGCGGCCAGGGATCCCTCGTGCAGGGAGTAGAAGCCCAGTACCTGCCGATCCCGACAGATCAGCTGGCTGTCGGCGGCGGGCAGATAGATCTCCCGCATCGGCGCCAGGTTGGCGTGCCAGTAAGCGGGCTCGATGAAGTGGTGGGCCTGCAGGGAGGCCTCCAGCCAGATGGCGAGGACGGCCTCGGTGTCGGCCGGGGTGAAGGGGCGTATCTGCATGAGTGTCTCGTCTGGATTCGTCAAAAGAGGGGCATGGTAGCAGCACAGGCTCTGCCGTCACCCGCCAGCGGGCAAAAGTGGAGCCCTCGTAACAAAAAAGGCGACCCGCAGGCCGCCTGTTGCCGTTAGCCGGCGTAGGGGAGGGAGGAGTGGTGCAGCACGATGCGCACCTTGCCGTCGTCCCCCTTCTTGAAGCCCCAGGTCTTGTCGACCGTGGTCTGCTTGTTGTCTCGGTCGGTCAGGTGCACCTTGCCCATGGTGAGGGCCATGTCGCCGTTGATGTAGACGGCGGCATTGCTGTAGTCGTAGCTCTGCCAGTTCTTGAGGGCGAAGCCGCTGTCGGCGGGATAGGCCTTGTTGTTGCCGACGAAGTAGGCCAGCGCCCCCTCCCGGTTGATGCGAAAGGTCTGCTCGCCGCCGGCCAGGGTTGGCTTGAACAGTACCGGCCCCTGAGCGTAGCCGTAGGCGCTGTCGAGCACGGCGCCGGCGGTGGCTCTGGCCTTGTCGATGCCGCCGCTGCGGTAGTCGTCGCTGATCTGGATCAGGGCCTTGCCCCAGGCATCCTGGGCGGCCTTGATCTCGGCTTCGGTGATGTTGTTGTTGGCGATTTCGGCGGCGCTGAGGGAGCCGCTGGCGGCGAGCAGAACGAGGACAAGGCCGGCTTGCTTGGTAAACAGGGTCTTGGTGAACAACGTCATGGGATGATGACTCCTGGGTTCGCGTTTAAGGAGTCCCGGAGTTTATCTATCCGCGATGAATAAAAATTGAACCCATCATTCAGCCTCGAGTAGGGAGGGATCTGCCTCCCTCCCATCCTCTATTCCCCTCAGCGGGCCCGCAGCAGCCGGCGACTGACCGGGAGCGCCGCCAACAGCCGATAGCCGAGCAGGGAGAGCGCCAGCAGCGCCGGCACCTTCAGCAGCTCCCACCACACCAGCTTGCCCTGGGGGCCGAAGATCATCAGCCACGCCACCAGCATCATGTGCAGACAATAGAGACCCAGCACCTTGGGGGCCTGGCGCTCGAGCCAGCTGCCCCGGCCCCAGCCGGGGTTGGCCAGCAGCAGGCCGAACAGTCCCAGCGCCCAGGGGAGCGAACCCAGCAGGAAGTCGTGGCGATTGAGGGGCACGGCGGCCAGGTGCAGCAGGCCTGCGGCCTCCAGGGCGTAGAGCCCCATCCCGGCCGCCATCAGCAGGGTGCAGCGCCTGGCGTCCGGCTGCCAGACGCGCAGGCGCAGCTCGGCGCCGAGGGCCACGAACAGCAGTGAGAAGAAGGGGCCGTTGCGGGTCAGCAGGGCCCACTCGCCCCCCAGCAGCGGTGGGCCATAGGAGCCACCGAGCAGGGCCAGCCCGTAGAGCAGGACGCCCAGCAGCAGGGCCAGCCGGGGTAGACGGGCCTGCTGGCAGAGCGCCAGGATCAGCACCGCCAGCATCAGGGCGGGCAGGAACCAGAGGTGGATCATGCCGCCCACCCACCAGACGTTGAGCGGATCCCCCAGCTGCATCTGCCACTGGCCTGCCATGGCTGGCAGGTAGCCCTCGCTCACCGCCGCGAGCGGGTTGAAGGGGATCAGCAGGTAGAGCAGGCTCCACGCCAGCCAGAGCCCCAGCAGGGGGCGGCAGTAGCGCAGCGCCACCGTCAGGGGGCGGCCTGCGGCGAGGGCGGGTTGCAGAAAGTAGCCGGCGCAGAGGAAGAACAGCGGTACCGCGAAGCGGCAGAGCTGGTTGATGATGGCCCCGAGCAGGGGGTAGGGCGTGCCGTCCCACAGGGTGGGATCGAAGGGATTGCTGAAGGGGGAGAGGTGAATGGTCATCACCGCCAGGATGGCCACTACCCGTCCGCATTCGATGCTGGAGATGCGCATGCTGCCTCTTGCCGCTGGGATTGAGGGCGCACCCTAGCAGCTGCGGGCGGCCCCCATCCAGCCGCCAGGCCGGCAACTGTGAACCCCATCGGCGGCCGGTTACCCTTTGTTACCCGAGGTGCAGGCAAGGTTACCGCCGCCGAGAGGCCGATCCCGTTTTGTCGTCGGTAAACGCCCTAGAGCAGGGCCACCAGCACGGTGACCAGGGCGCCCAGCAGCAGCAGGGCGATGCCGCGCGCGGCCGGGCCATGCAGCTTGTTCCACATCAGCAGGCTGGTGAGGGCCAGCAGCAGCATGGCCAGCGCCGCCAGATCCCCCACCAGCTGCCACGGCAGGCCGGTGCCCATGCCACGGTGCAGCCGGTTGAGGCTGGCGGCGAAGTTGGCCTGTTGCAGTTCGGTGCGCACCAGCAGGGTGCCTTCCACATAGCTGGCGGCCACGCTTTCGCTCAGGATGACGCCGCGCATCTCCCAGCGGGCCGGCAGGGTGAGCGGGCCGTCGGGGGTGGGCAGGGTCTGGGGCGGGCTGAGCTGGACGCGCCCCTCCTCGAACCCTGCTGGATAGCGTTGTTGCAGCAGGCTTTTCAGCTCATCCGGGCTGGTCAGCGGCGCGCTCAGTACTATCTCTTCACTGGATTTCTCGGTATGGGGGCCGGGCAGCGGCAGCACGGCCCTGTGTTGCAGCCAGAGGCCGGTGAGGCCGTAGAGCAGCATCAGGGTGAGGGTGGCAAAGCCGGCCCAGGCGTGGATGCGGCGCACCCACTTGTTGTTGTGCAGGGGGAGTTTTCTGCGTCTCATTGCTCGGTGCTTCATAAAAATCTGGCCAGCAGGAGCTGGCCAGAGGGATCGGGAAAAGGGAGGGATCAGAAGCGGTAGGCGGCGCTCAGATGCAGCTGACGGGGTGTGCCCGGCATGATCTGGGAGGCGCTGGTGGCGCTGACGAAGTAGTCGTGATCGGTCAGGTTCTCCACGCTCAGCTGGGCTTCCCACTGCTGCCAGCGGTAGCCGGCACGGGCGTCGAAGCGGGCGTAACCGGGCAGGGTGGTGGTGTTGGCGTTGTCGGCGAAGCGATCGCCCACCGCGGTCACCCCGGTCTCGCCGAACCAGCCCTGCTTGCCGCTCTGATAGCCGGCGAACAGCTCGCCGTTCTGGCGAGAGACGTTCATCGGCCGCTTGCCTTGCAGATCGGCGTCCGCCTTGACCTGCTCGGCATCCTGGATGGCGATGCCGCCGCGCAGGTAGAGCTCGTCGGTCAGCTGGGCGCGGGCGCTCAGCTCGATCCCCTCGGTGCGCTGCAGGCCGGTGAGGATCACCTTGGTGGGATCCAGCGGATCCTTGCTGCGCTTGTTGTACATCTCCAGCCGGTAGAGGGAGAGGGTGGTCGCCAGGCGGCCATCCAGCCAGTCGCTCTTCACGCCGCCCTCGTACAGCCGGGTGTGTTGGGGATCCAGGTTGTTGTTCTTGTCGCCCGGGGTGATGCCGATAAGCTCGCCGCCCACCGGGGTGAAGGTCTTGCTGTAGGAGGCGTAGAAGGCGTGCTCCTCGATCGGGTTCCACACCAGGCCCAGGCGCGGGCTCAGGCTGGTGACCGAGACGGTCTCCTCCTTGTTGAGGTCGTTGCGGCGGCTGGTGACGGTGAAGTCGTCGCGGCGCAGACCCGCCAGCAGGTGCCAGTCGCCCAGGCTGAGCTGATCCTGCACATAGAGGCCATAGCCGCGCACCTTGTGGTTGGCGTCGCTGGAGAGCTTCATGGCGCCGTCGTAGGTGGGCAGGGAGCCCGGATCATAGAGGTTGCCGGCCGGGATCGCGGTGGCGTTCTGGTAGAGCTTGGGGGTGCGCTCCTGCCAGTTCTGCTCGAAGCCCACCAGCAGGCGGTGCTCGACGGGGCCGGTCTGCAGCTGGCCTTCGACCTCGGTGTTGCTGATCAGGCTGCTGGCCTTGAGATCCTGTTGCCAGCGGGCGCGGGTCACCTTGTCACCCTTGACGCTGGTGACATAGGTGTTGTCGAACTGGCTGTCGAGGCTGGTGTAGCCCAGCTGCTGGCGCAGTTGCCACTGATCGTTGATGTCCCAGCTGAGGCGCGAGCGGGTGGACTGGGCCACATCGTCGATGAAGTCGCGGCGGGTATCGCTGTAGACATACTCCTTCGGCACGTCGGCCGGGCGACCGTTGACGCCGGGGATGCCGCGATCCGGGGTGCGGTCGTGCTCGTTGCGCTCGTACTGCAGCAGCCAGTTCAGCTTGTCGTTGATCTCCCAGTTGACGGAGGGGGCCAGCAGGGTGCGTTTGCTGGTCACGCCGTTGCGAAAGCTCTCCTTGTCTTCCTGAGCCAGGTTGAGGCGCACCTGCACCTGCTCACCCGCTTCGCCGTTGAGATCGGCAGCCAGTCGGCGGCTGTCGAAGCTGCCGACCTGGGCGCTGACGCTGGACTCCAGCCCTTTCTGCGGCTTCTTGCTGACCCGGTTGACGATGCCGCCTGTGCTGCCACGGCCGTAGAGCACCGCCGCCGGCCCCTTGAGCACTTCGACCCGCTCGGTGTTGCCAAGGTCGCGGGTGTACTGCATGTCGTCGCGAAAACCGTCCAGATAGAAGTCGTTGCTGGCGCTGAAGCCGCGGATGTTGACCCCATCGAAGCGGGTGTCACCGCTGGCGTTGACGCCGGGGATGCCGGTCAGGGCCTCGCTCAGGGTGGGCTGGCCGAAGGCGGTCAGCTCGCTCGCCTTGACGCTGTCGATGGCCTGCGGCACCAACTTGGCCGGGGTGTTGGTACGGGTCGCAGTGGCGACCTCTTCATGTTGGCTGCGTTTGCCGACCACTGTCATGGTCTCGTCTTCGGCGTGCGCGCCGGCGCTCAGGGCCAGCAGGGCGACACTCAGCAGAGTGCGCGGGTGGTGAGGTGTGTGCATGTTGCGTGTTGACTCTTGAAGAAGCGACCTGATGGTCTGAACTTATTGATTTATTTGTAATTATTTTGTTCTCTCTCATTTGAGAGGATGCTAATGATATTGATTTTCATTAGCTGTGCAATAGAAACATGTTTTGACGATGGGGCTGGGTATCGGATGACTCGCCCTGCCGGCAGGGGGCCCTGTCGGCAAGGTAACGGGAGGAGAGAAGAAGGGGGATGAGGGGCTCAGTGGTCGGCGGCGGCGGGGGCGATCCCGGCCAGCTGCTTGCCCAGCACCAGCCGCGGCGCCGGGTCGGTCTGCAGCGGGATATCCTGCAGCGGGGTGCCCTGCAGGTTGCGGTGGATGATGTTGGCCGCCATCCGGCCGAGGGCCTGATAGCTGCTGATGGTGCCGATGGTGCAGCCGTGCTCCACATAGAGCTCGGCGCTGCAGATGGTGGGGATGCCAGCCTCGTTGAGGGCGGCCAGCAGCTCGGGGGCGATGGAGAGCAGGTAGCTGTCGGCGGCGAGAAACACGATGCTCTCTTTGGCGTCGCGCTGCAGCCGCTTGAGCTCGTTGGCCAGTCGCCGCTTGTCCGGTGCGATGCGCCAGGTGGTGAGTTCCCACTGGTAGCGCCGGGCCTCGCGCAGCAGCATCTCGCCGGTCAGCAGGGTGTTTTGCTCGCGCGGGTTGAACGGCAGCAGCAGCCCCTTGCTGGCGGGCAGATAGCGGCGGGCGTTGGCGAGCTGCAGCGCCATCGGCACCATGTTGCTGGTGCCGGCCACCATCCGGTTTTCCGTCTTGTCGTCGGACAGGAAGCCGGCCCCGACGGGGTCGGACACTATGCTGAAAATCAGCGGCTTGCGGTTGCCCACCAGGCTCTTGACCATGGCCGTGGCGGTGGTGCCGAAGCAGTAGATGTAGTCGTAGTCGGCGAGGGAGGGCAGCAGCTGCTGGCGCAGCAGGGTGGCCAGCGCGGTTCTGTCCTGATTGGCGTTGAAGGTGACGAAGGTGGGGTGATGACCGAGCCGGTTGAGCTCGTCGCGAAAGCCGCGCTCGGCGTCCGTTTCGCCGCGCCACAGCACCATGGCGATGGTCAGCGCCTGAACGGGCAGGGCGCAGAGCAGGCAGCAGCAGATGAGCAGGCGTAGCGGCATGTTGATCTCCTCGTCTTGGCTCTGTTGAGCCTAGATCATGGAGGGCCGGGCGCGTCGGGGCGGACAAAAAAGAGCGCGCCGGCATCAGCCGGCGCGCGCAGAGCAGAGGGGCCCGACTTAGAAGTCGTAGCGGGCCGCCAGCTGGAAGTCATCCTTGACGTTGAGCTTGCCGCTCTCTTTGCTGTCGAGGTTGTTGATGCGGTACTCGCCGATGACGCGCAGGTTCTTGTTGAACTTGTACTGGGCGCCCAGGGTGTAGTAGTCGATGGAGTCGTAGTCGGCCTTGCCGGACTGCTCCACCTTCTGTTTGTTCCACAGCGCCATCAGGCCGAAGCCGTTCTCGAAGTTGTAGCCGAGCGCCCCTTCCCAGCCGGTGTGATCCTTGCCGGTGGCCAGGAAGTCGCTGCCGTCCGCATAGCTCAGGGCGGCGTAGACGGCCTTGTTGTCGTACTTGGCGGAGAGCAGCCACAGCTTGGCATCCTCTTCCCCGTTCTTGTCGCGGATACCCACGTTGTAGGCGGTACCCAGTGCCAGATTGAACGGGAAGGTGTAGGCCACGGCGGCGCCGTAGGCGGCATCGCTGTCCTTGCTGGTGGTCTCTTCGGTGTCACCGCCGTCGAACTTGTAGCTGGTATCGATCTGGAAGCCGTTGAACAGACCTGAGTACTTCAGCACGGAACCGGCGCGGTTGGTGGCGAAGGTGTCGGTCTTGGCGCCGAGGGCCTCGTTGCCGTAGCCGTCGGAGAGGGAAACGTCAGTCCAGTCGGCCAGGAAGCCCGGAGCCCCCTTCTGGCGACCGAAGGTGATGTTGCCCCAGTCGGCGCCGACACCGGCGAACGCCAGACGGGTGCGCAGGTTGTCGGAGTTCTCGCTGATGGTCTTCTCGCTGTCGTTGATGTACATCTGCACTTCGTACTGGGCCAGCGCCTTCAGTTGGCTGTTGATCTGGCTGTCGACCTTGGCGCCGAAGCGGACGAACTGGTTGGCGCCCTGCTTGTCGCTGTACTCCTGGGTGCCGTTCGGATGGGTGCTGTCGACCCCTTCCTTCTTGTCACCGAAGAACTGGCCGGCGTAGATGCGGCCGTACAGATCCAGGGTGGTGGTGTCATTCTTGTAAACTTCAACGGCTTGAGCCTGGAAGGCCGCGGTGAGAGCCAGTGCCACTACAGTCAGCTTTTTCATCTTAATCCCTTGTGTTGCAAGCTTTGTTGTAAAAGACGGGGGCCATGCTAGGCAGGGGGGATGACAGCGGGGTGACACTCTCGTGAAGTGTCGGTGGCGGTTTGATGTCAAATTGGTGAAAGGGCCGTGTTTTGTGTGACGAACCGCCACTTTTGCGCGCAAAGGTTTGCCCTTGTGGTAGAATGCCGCCCGTTTTCGAGCTCCAAAGGTTGGATATGCGATGAGACGTGAACTGGCAATCGAGTTTTCCCGAGTGACGGAAGCGGCTGCACTGGCTGGCTACAAGTGGCTCGGACGTGGTGACAAGAATATCGCCGATGGGGCGGCCGTTGCGGCCATGCGCCATATCCTCAATCAGATCCAGATCGATGGTGAGATTGTGATCGGCGAGGGTGAAATTGACGAAGCTCCCATGCTCTACATCGGCGAGAAGGTGGGCACCGGCATGGGCGACGCGGTGGACATCGCGGTCGATCCCATCGAGGGTACCCGCATGACCGCCATGGGTCAGGCCAATGCCCTGGCCGTGCTGGCCGTCGGCGACAAGGGCTCCTTCCTCAAGGCCCCCGACATGTACATGGAGAAGCTGATCGTGGGTCCCAAGGCCAAGGGTGCCATCGACCTCGATCAGGCCCTCGAGCTGAACCTCAAGGCCGTGGCCAAGGCGCTCGGCAAGCCGCTCTCCCGCCTGACCGTGATCACCCTGGCCAAGCCGCGTCACGACAAGGCGATCAAGGAGATGCAGGGTCTGGGTGTGCGGGTGTTCGCCATTCCCGACGGCGACGTGGCCGCCTCCATCCTCACCTGTCTGCCGGACAGCGAAGTGGACATGCTGTATGGCATCGGTGGCGCGCCGGAAGGGGTGATCTCGGCGGCGGTGATCCGCGCGCTGGACGGCGACATGCAGGCCCGCCTGGTGCCCCGTCATCAGGTCAAGGGCGACAGCCCGGAAGTGCGTGCGCTGGGCGAGCAGGAAATTGCCCGCTGCGAGGCGCTCGGCATCGACGTGAGCAAGGTGCTCAAGCTGGAAGACCTGGCCAAGAATGACAACGTCATCTTCTCGGCCACCGGCATCACCAAGGGTGATCTGCTGGACGGCATCACCAGCGACGGCGTCATGGCGACTACCGAGACCCTGCTGATCCGTGGCAAGTCGCGGACCATCCGTCGCATCAAGTCGATCCACTTCCTGGACCGCAAAGACAGCGTGGTGCGCGACATCATCCTGTAAGAAGGAAGATGGCTGTTGCTGAACGACCAAAGCCCGACACTGTCGGGCTTTTTGTTGCCGGTCGGCAAGGGTTATTTCATGGTGTGGCCGGGATAACAGTGAGTAAAATTCCCGCCCTTTGCTACACTGGCGCACCCTGCCGAGGAAAGCATTACATGGAATGTCGTCAAGGTTGCGGTGCCTGCTGCATTGCCCCCAGTATCAGCAGCGCCATTCCCGGCATGCCCGACGGCAAACCGGCCGGCGTGCCCTGTGTGCAGCTCGATGCGCGGCTGGGTTGCAAGATCTTCGGCCAGCCCGAGCGCCCGGCGGTGTGCAGCGGCTTTCGTCCCATGCAGGACGTGTGCGGCTACCACAGGGAAGAGGCCATCTGGCTTATCGGTGAGCTGGAGCGACTGACGGCCTGACCCCTTGACCCTCTCCCTCAGGGAGAGGGTAGGGTGAGGGTGGTAGCTGGTTCCCCCTCATCCCCGACCCTTCTCCCGCGAGGGGAGAAGGGAAATCTGCCATTCGGAACAATCCCAATAAAAAGAGGCCGCAAATGCGGCCTCTTTTTATTTCGCGACGAACTGCGTCAAACATCTGCCAGCTGCAATGCCTGGCGGTAGTACTCGTTGGCCTTGTTGGTGAGGCGGCGCTTGTCCATCACCTGACCGAGAGCGTGGTAGACGGCGGCATTGGGCGCCTTCGCCACCTCCTGCTCCAGCAGGCGCTGGGCCTCGTCCAGCTGACCGGCCAGCAGGTAGACCTGGGCCAGCGCGGCGTCGACGCCCGGCTGATCCTGGATCTTCTGCAGCAGGGTCAGCAGGGGCTGGTAGCTGTCGAGCCTGAGCTTGGGCAGACGGGCCAGCAGCTGGGGCGAGACCTGCTTGCGCAGTGCATCCAGCCACAGCTCGGCCGCTTCATTGTCGGCCCCCAGCTGGCGCAGGCGATCGCCATAGGCGGCCAGCAGCTCGGGATCCTGGCGTAGCTTGCGCGGCAGTGCCTGCCACACCGGGCGCAGGGTATCGAGGGCGCCGCTGGCGGCGTTCAGGCGGCCACGCCAGGCCTGTTGCAGCAGATCCTCTTCCTGTTTGGGGGTCAGCTTGCCCACCTTGTGCAGCGCCGGAATGAGGTCGATGAGGGCGGTCCAGTCCTCGCGGGCCAGGTGCACCTGACGCAGCTGATCCAGCACCATGGGATGGCGCGGGTTGAGGGAGTAGACGGATTCCAGCATGGCCAGCGCGGTGTCGTACTGGCCCTGCTCGATCTGCAGCTGGGTCTGGGTCAGGGTCAGCGCCAGCTCGGCCTTGGGGTTCTCCTCCTGCGCCTTTTGCAGGTATTGATCCCGGCGCACGTCATCGCCCCGTGCCTGGGCCGCCTTGGCGGCGCTCAGGTAGTTGAGCAGCGGGGTGTCGCTGTTGCTGGCGCCCTTGAGCATCAGCTTCTCGGCCTGGCTGTAGTGTCCCTCGGCCATGGCCAGGGTAGCGGCCACGGTCTGCTGGTTGGCCTTGCGGCGCCGGCGCGAGCCATACCAGCCCAGCGTCTTGCGGCGCAGGCCGAATACCCGGCCCAGCACCCACTCGACAATGAGCAGCAGACCGTAGAACAGCACCGCCAGGATCACCGCGCTGGTGACCGAAGACTCCACCGTGTAGTTGCCCAGCGAGATCAGCACATAACCCTTGTTGCCGGAGGCCTGCGGGCCGAAGATGAGGCCGGCCACCATCACGGCCACCAGTACAATCAGACGAATCATGGTGCCCTCCTCAGTTGCTGGCCAGAATGCGCTGCAGGCGCTCGGTCAGCACCTCTTCCAGCATGGCCTGGGTCTTGAAGCGATCCGGGTAGTTGAACTGGATCTGCTCCCCCTTGAGCTTGTCCAGCTCGGACTGCATGTAGTGGGTGGCGCTGTTGTCGGTGTCGAAATACTGGGTCAGCCAGCGCTGGGCCTTGTCCAGGCTGTCGTCATAGAGAGCCTGCTGCTCACGGTAGACGGCGAGCTGGGCCTGCAGCAGCTTGGTCTTGAGGTTCTCGCGCAGGAAGATCTCCTGCTGCGGGGAGAGCAGGGCCTCCACCGCGCCGTCGCGACGGCGGATGGTGATGAAGTTTTCGGTGAACTTGACCCAGTTCTTCTTCAGGTTGCTTTCCCACTCGTCTGGGTTGGTGCTGACGGTCTGATCCGGCTCTGCCTTGGCTTCCGGCATGCTGACGGTGGAGAGCGGCAGCAGCTCGATCTGATCGGAGAGGGCGGCCAGCTTCAGGGTCAGCCCCTCGCGGTCGATGCGCGGCATCCCCTTGAGCTGGGCGATGTCTTCGGCCAGCGCCTTGCGAATGGGCATCAGGCTGGGATCGTTGAGGGCCTTGATGCGCTCGTCTGCATTGCCGAGCAATGTGATGGCGGAGACGAGGTCGTGTTCCAGCCACAGCTTGCGACCGGCCATCCGCACCAGGTATTCGGATTCGGCCAGCATCCAGTCGTTGGGGCGCTTATCGTTGAGATCCAGCACCCGGGTCTGCAGACCCTTGAGCTCGTCCTGCAGCAGTTGTTGCTGCTTGCCGAGGGCGGCCAGCTGTTCGCCATCCTTGCTGTTGCTCTGATCCAGTTTGGCCATGGCGTCAGCCAGCTGCTGCTTGAGGGCGCCAAGTTCGGCCTGCTGGGCCACTGCGTTCTGGTGGCCATGCAGATAGAGTCCGCCGGTCAGGCCGAGAGCCAGCAGGATGGCGATACCGCCGAGCACTGCACCCGAGCCGCCCTTCTTGTTGTTGGTGACCTGCTGGCCGGGTTGCTTGTTGTCGGCCACGGAGGCCGCGGCACTCGGCTGGACTTCTTGCTGTTCAGTCATTCCATCTTCCTCAGTTCCAGAGCGGCCGTCAGGGCCTGGTTGGATGCACCCTGGGCAATCGTGATATGGGTAAAGCCCGCCGCCGCGGCCATCTCGGCCACCCGCGGGCTGGGGACCACCAGCAGGCGGTCGTGCAGCCAGGGCTGCTGCCGGTCCGGGACCAGTTCCAGCAGCCGTTGCAGCAGTTCGCCACTGGTGACGAGCAGGCTGTCGAGCCCGGCCGCCTGCCAGTGGCGGGTCAATGCGTCCCCGTCCAGAGCGGGGTAGTGGCGCTCATAGGCCGCACAATAGTGCACCAGTGCGCCGCGTGAGGCCAGCGTCCGGGCGATGAGATCCCGGCCGCCATTGCCGCGCAGGATCAGCACCCGCTTGCCGTTCACCTGTTGCAGGCCGGACAGGGCCAGCAGCCCCTCGCTGCGCGGATCCTCCGGGCAGGCTGCCGTGATACCGACGGCCGAAAAGGCGTCCGCGCTGGCCTGGCCGACTGCAAAGTAGTCAATATTTGGCCAGGTCTGACCAGTTTGCAACAGAAAATGATGAGTGAAATTAACTGCATGCATGCTGACGGCGATGACGATGTCGGCCTGGGGCAGCAGTTCGGGCAGGCGCTGCAGCTCGCCGCCCGCCACGGTTTCCAGCAGCGGGCAGCAGAGCGGTGCGTGGCCGTGCTGGCGCAGCAGTGCCACCAGTTCGGCGGCCTGGGCGGCCGGGCGCACCACCAGCGGGACCATCAGGGCTGGCTCCGGCATGCAGGCCATGCTTCGAACCGGCCCGCACTCATGCCCGGTAGACCTCGGCCAGGATGGCATCGGCACCATCGGCCAGCAGGCGCTGGGCCAGGGTGTGACCGAGGGCCTCGCCGTCGGCCAGCGGGCCGCGGATCTCGTCGCGGATGACGCGGCTGCCATCCGGGCTGCCCACCAGGCCGCGCAGCCACACTTCTTCTCCCTCTACCAGGGCGTAGGCCCCGATGGGGACCTGACAGCCCCCCTGCAGGGCACGGTTCATGGCGCGCTCGGTCAGCACCCGGATCCGGGTTTCGGGGTGCTCGAGCGGGGCCAGCAGGGCGTGCAGTTCGTGATCGTCGAGGCGGCACTCGATGCCGACCGCGCCCTGGCCATTGGCGGGCAGGCTCTGTTCCGGCTCGATGAAGGCGGTGATGCGGTGCGCCATCTCCAGCCGTTTCAGGCCGGCGGCGGCGAGGATGATGGCGTCGTATTCACCGGCGTCCAGCTTGGCGAGACGGGTGTTGACGTTGCCGCGCAGGTCGCGAATGACCAGATCCGGGCGTGCCGCTCGCAGCTGGCACTGGCGACGCAGGCTGGAGGTGCCGACCACGGCGCCTTGCGGCAGCTCGTCAATGGCGGTGAAGCGGTTGGAGACGAAGGCATCGCGCGGATCTTCGCGCTCGCAGATGGTGTGCAGGCCGAGCCCCTCGGGGAACTCAACCGGCACGTCTTTCATGGAGTGCACGGCGATGTCGGCCCGTCCCTCCAGCATGGCCGTTTCCAGCTCCTTGACGAACAACCCCTTGCCGCCGACCTTGGCGAGCGGGGTATCCAGGATCTTGTCACCCTGAGTGCTCATGGGGACCAGCTCGACCTGCAACTCGGGGTACAGGGCTTCCAGCCGGTCTTTGACGAAGTTGGCCTGCCACATGGCCAGGGGGCTCTTGCGAGTGGCAATTTTCAGGGTTCGGGCTGCCATATCAATCAGTTGTTTCATCTTTAGAAGGAAAACGATCTTACCACCCTTTGCAGGGGCTTTCATGGCACAGCCGGCAAAAGCGGGGCCAAGCTCAAAAACAGCGGCTGAAAATGATTTTCATTAAACTAAAATGCAAGGTTAATTGATTGAAATTTAAAAAAATTATTGCTTTCCAATGATACTGTTTAGTGACTTGTCATAAATAATCCGGCGATTGTGTGCGGGCTTGTTTACCGCCGCTGTTTGCATTGTTAACATGATCACACTTTTTTGACGTCTCCCCGTTTTGGTGCGTCATTTATCACCTCGTATAGGCAGGGCATTGCTGGTAAAACTCGACACGCTGGTGGCGCGCTACGACGACATCAATCGTCTCAAGACGCAGCGGGCGTTAGGTCTCATGAGTCGCTACGGGCAGCAGGTCTTCCAGCTGTTACCCGTCATGCTGCACTTCAATCACCCCCTGCTGCCCGGTTATGTGGCGGGGGATGTGCCGCACGGCATCTGGAGTTTTACCGCCAACGACGCCCAGCAGGCCTTCATCGAGGATCTCTGCCAGAACGCCAACTGCCAGAACGGCCTCACCACCCATGACAAGTCGATCCAGGGGCTCTACTCCATGGGCAGCACCTCGTCCATCGGTCAGTGCTGCCACTCGGATCTCGACATCTGGGTCTGCCACGTGGCCGGTCTGTCGCAGGAACGGCTCGCGCTGCTGGATCTCAAGTGTCAGCAACTCTCAAAGTGGGCCGAGCAGCGGGGGGTCGATCTCAACTTCTTCCTGATCCCCGAGGACAAGTTCCGCCAGCGCAACGACGCCCAGATGCAGGGGGAGAGCTGCGGCAGCGCCCAGCACCTGCTGCTGCTCGACGAGTTCTACCGCAGCGCTATGCACATCGCCGGCAAGCGGCTGCTCTGGTATCTGGTGCCGGCCGAGTATGACGATCACTACGACGACTACGTCAACGGCCTGTTTGCCCACGGCAAGCTGAGCCAGGATGACTGGCTCGATCTGGGGGGGTTCAACCGCATTCCGGCCGAGGAGTATTTCGGCTCTGCCCTCTGGCAGCTCTACAAGGGCATCGACTCCCCCTACAAGGCAGTGCTCAAGTCGGTGCTGATGGAGGCCTACTCCCACGAGTACCCCAACACCCGCCTGCTGTCGGTGACCAGCCGCGACTGGTTCCAGCACAACGAGGGGATGCACTACCGGCTCGACAACTACTGCCTGATGCTGGACAAGGTGACCAACTACCTCAAGTCCATCGGCGACATGCAGCGGCTCGATCTGGTGCGCCGCTGTTTCTATCTCAAAGTGTGCGACGGCCTCAGCCATCCGAAAGAGGATCACTCCCCGGCCTGGCGCCGCGAGCTGATGACCCAGCTGGTGGACTACTGGGGCTGGAGCCGGGAGAGGCTGCAGCATCTGGATCACCGCCAGGAGTGGAAGGTGGAGGACGTCAAGGTGGCCTACGCCGAGCTGCTGGAGGCCCTGATGCAGAGCTACCGCAACCTCATCCAGTTTGCCCGGCGCAACAACATCAGCGAGTCCATCAACCCGGAAGACATCGGCATACTGTCGCGCAAGCTCTATGCCGCGTTCGAGAGCCTGCCGGGCAAGGTGCAGCGTATCAACCTCAAGATAGCGCCGGACTTGAGCGAGCCGGATCTCAGCTTCGTGCAGGTGCCGCACGGCCGTCTGAACCGCGCCGGCTGGTATCTCTACAAGCATTCGCTGGAGCCGGTGGACATCATAGGCCGGGCGCCGCTCGAATATAACGGCTACATCAGCAAGCTGGTCTCCTGGGCCTACTTCAACGGTCTGCTGACGCCCCAGTCCCGGGTGCACCTGTTCAATCAGGGCTCGGATCTGCACATCGACAACCTGCACCAGTTCTGTCGCGATCTCTCCGGCACCTTCCCGGTCAAGTATCCCCGTGCCACCAACCTGGCCCTGAGCCGGCCCTGCGAAATTCGCCAGCTCTCCATCTTCCTCAACCTGGAGACGGACCCAACCAGCCACTGGGTGGGTCAGGTGATCGAATTCGACGCCAATGCCGCCGACGTCTTCTCGTTCGGCCGCAATCTGGAGTGTCTGGTGGGCTCGGTGGACCTGGTCTATCGCAACTCCTGGAGCGAGATCCGTACCCTCCACTTCCAGGGGGACGAAGCCGTGGTCGACGCCCTCACCACCATACTCGGCAAGATGCACCAGGATGCCGCCGCCCCCGAGATGATCGAGGTGTTCTGCTACAGCCAGCACTTCCGCTCCCTGGTGCGCAGCCGCTTCCAGCAGCTGGTGGCCGAGTGCATCGAGCTGCGTCTGGCCCGCGACAAGCAGCAGCTGGTCAAGACGCTGGCGCTTGGCAAGGAGAAGTACGGCATCTTCTTCGAGCGGCGCGGGGTGTCGGTCAAGAAGCTGGAGAACGCGGTCGACTTCTACCGCCACATCTCCCACAACAAGCTGGATCACCTGCCGCTGCGGCTCGACAAGACCCACAGCCAGCACCTGCCCGGCATCGTCGACGCCTACGCCAGCGAGGGGTTGGTGCAGTTCTTCTTCGATACCCGGGATGCGGGCACCAACATCTATATCCTGGATGAGGCGAACCGGGTGGAGATCTACCAGCACTTCGCCGGCAACAAGGATGAGCTGGTGCAGGGGGTGAACCGCTTCTACACCTCCAGCCACGAGCGCTTCAGCGACGCGGGCCAGTTCAGCAACTTCAACTTGCCCCAGTACTACGAGATAGTGCAGATCAATGGCGAGCTGGAGGTGATCCCCTATCGCAGCCAGGGTCAGCTGCGCGATGGCGGCCAGGGGCGCGAACTCGGCTCCGCCGCAGGCGCGGGGTAGGGCAGGGGCCGGTCCGGCGTGCGCGCAAGCGCCCCGGTCTCGGCCCCCTGCTGCACAGGATCATCGCCCATATCGAATGAAAACGGCCTGCATCTGCAGGCCGTTTGGCTATCCGAAGTTGACTCAGCCCGCGAGGCGGGCCAGCAGCCACTGGCGGATGTCGTCGAGCTGCGGGCGGCAGATCTCGTGGCGCATGGGGTACTCGTGCCACTCGGGGGAGAGTCCGGCCGCTTCCAGCCGGTTCTTGGCGTCCCAGCCCATGGAGAGGCTCACCACGTCGTCATAGATGCCGTGCATATAGCAGATGGGCAGGTCGCGGGCGGCTTCGCTCATCTCGCCAAGCAGGGCGTCGGGCGCCGCCAGGTAGGTGGACATGCAGAGCAGGCCCGCCAGGCGCTGCGGCAGGTGCAGGGCGGTGAAGGAGGCAATCACGCCCCCTTGGGAGAAGCCGGCCAGCACGATGCACTCGGGGGCGAAGCCCTCGGCCACCAGTTGCTCGATCAGCGCGGCGATGCGGGCCGCAGACTCCCTGACGTGGGACTCCACGGCGCGATCCGCCGGGTCCTCGAAGCTTCTGATGTCGTACCAGCCGCGCATCTTGTAGCCCATGTTGATGGTGATGGGCCGCTCGGGTGCATCGGGCAGCAGGTGACGCACCGGCAGGTCGGCGGGCAGGGCCAGCGCATCCACCAAGGGGGCCAGGCCGGCGCCGGAATCCCCCAACCCGTGCAGCCAGATCACCGCATGACGGGCATCGGCAGGGTGCAGGTCGATCATGGGAACTGGACGGGCTCGCCCGCCTGGGAGCTACAGGCCTGGCTCAGCAGGGTCTTGAGCTCGTGGCCGAAGCGGTTGTCGATCCAGCTTTCCCCTTGCAGCTCGAAGTGGAAGCCGTTCTCGCGGGTGGCGACCCAGATCTGGTGCAGGGGCTCCTGCTTGTTGATGATGACCTTGGTCTTGTTCTCGAAGCTCAGGGTCAAGACCCCGCCAGCGCGTTCGCAGTCGATATCCGGATACCCCTCGTCGATGGTGTCTTCCACATACTGGAAAAAGGCGTCGGTCAGGGCGTGATACTCGTGATCCTTCATCGGTTTATCCTGTTGCTTTTAACAATGTGAGTGCGATTATAGAGGGCCAAAAATTTTTTCGCAGCGAACCATTATGATTACCCAGCTTACCAAGTGTCTGCTTGCCACTCTTCTGTCTCTTGGTTTGGCCGCGTGTGGCCTGACGGGACCGCTCTACATGCCACCCCCCGAGCAGCCCCAGACCCAGAGCACACAGCAAGCACAGACGCCTGCGACCGCCGAGGCAGCCCCAGAGGCCGCGCCGCAATAATTTAGGAAGGAACCGCCCCCTTGGATCACTTTAACTACGACGCCGATGGCCAGCTTCAGGCCGAACACACCTCGCTGCAACAACTTGCCGAGCAGTACGGCACCCCGCTGTACGTCTACTCCCGCGCCACCCTGGAACGCCACTGGCACGCCTTCGACAAGGCAGCGGGCGACATCCCCCATCTGATCTGCTACGCGGTCAAGGCCAACTCCAACCTGGCGCTGCTCAACCTTCTGGCCCGCCTGGGTTCGGGTTTTGACATCGTCTCCGGCGGCGAGCTGTCGCGGGTGCTGGCGGCGGGCGGCGATCCGGCCAAGGTGGTCTTCTCCGGCGTCGCCAAGAGCGAGGCCGAGATGCGCCTCGCGCTGGATAAAGAGATCCTCTGCTTCAACCTGGAGTCGGAAGCCGAACTGGAGCGTCTGAACCGGGTGGCGGGCAGCATGGGCAAGAAGGCCCGGGTGTCGGTGCGGGTCAACCCCGACATCGACGCCGGTACTCATCCCTATATCTCCACCGGCCTCAAGCAGAACAAGTTCGGCATTCCCATCGAGCTGGCGCCCGCCATCTACCGCAAGGCGGCGGCCATGGCCAACATCGAGATCGTCGGGGTGGATTGCCATATCGGCTCGCAACTCACTGAATTGAATCCCTTTATGGAGGCGGCCGACAAGCTGCTGCGGCTGATCGACGGCCTGGCGGCGGAAGGCATCCACATCCACCACCTGGACGTGGGTGGCGGCCTGGGAGTCAACTATGGCGCCGAGCAGCCGCCCCATCCCAGCGAATATGCCGAGGCGCTCAAGCAGAAGCTCGCGGGCCGGGATCTGACCCTGCTGTTCGAACCGGGCCGTGCCATCGTCGCCAATGCCGGCGTGCTGCTGACCCGGGTCGAGTACCTCAAGCCGGGCGAGAGCCGCAACTTCGCCCTGATCGACGCCGGTATGAACGATCTGCTGCGCCCCTCTCTCTACGGCGCCTGGATGAACATCATCGAGGTGGACAGCCGCGCGAGCCACGAGCAGGCGGTTTACGACGTGGTCGGCCCGGTGTGCGAGACCGGCGACTTCCTCGGCAAGGAGCGCACCCTGGCGATCGCCGAGGGCTCCTTGCTGGCGGTGCGTTCCGCCGGTGCCTACGGCTTTACCATGTCCTCCAACTACAACACCCGTCCGCGCGCCGCCGAAGTGCTGGTGGACGGGGCGCAGTCGTTCCTCATCAGAGAGCGCGAGCAGTTGGCGGATCTCTGGCGCGGTGAGCACTTGCTGCCCTGATGGTTGATGGATTTCTCTAAGCGTTCCTCCGGGTGAGAGCGTGAACAAGGGTACAGGAACGCACGATGTTGATAGATTTTTCCAAGATGCACGGCCTCGGGAACGACTTCATGGTGGTGGATGGCGTCACCCAGAAGGTGTTTTTCAGCAATGACGTCATCAAGAAGCTGGCGGATCGCCACTTCGGCATCGGCTTCGACCAGCTGCTGCTGGTGGAGCCGCCTTATGATCCCGAGCTCGACTTTCACTACCGCATCTTCAATGCCGATGGCAGCGAGGTGGAGCAGTGCGGCAACGGTGCCCGCTGTTTCGCCCGCTTCGTCCGCCTCAAGGGGCTGATCAACCGGGATCGCATCGCGGTGAGCACGGCGCGCGGCCGCATCGTGCTGCAGCTGGAGGGGGAGAACCAGGTCACGGTCAACATGGGGGTGCCCCAGTTCGAGCCGGGCAAGATCCCGTTTCGGGCCCAGAAGGCGGAAAAAACCTACCTGCTGCGGGCCCAGGAGCATACTGTGATGTGCGGGGCCGTCTCCATGGGCAATCCCCACTGCGTCATCGAGGTGCCTTCGGTGGCCGATGCGCCGGTGGAGACCCTGGGTCCCATCATGGAGCGCCATGAACGCTTTCCCGAGCGGGTCAACGTCGGCTTCATGGAGACGGTCAACGCCAGCGAGATCAAGCTGCGGGTGTTCGAGCGCGGGGTGGGCGAGACGCTCGCCTGCGGCACCGGCGCCTGCGCCGCCGTGGTGATCGGCATCAGCCAGGGCAAGCTCAAGGAGCGGGTCACCGTCACCCTGCCGGGTGGCAAGCTGACCATCGCCTGGAAGGGGCCGGGTCAGCCGGTCTACATGACCGGGCCGGCCGAGCACGTGTTTGACGGCCAGATAGAGTTATAGGCACGGGCGGGGAGCCCCCGCACTGCCAAGCACTAATGTCGGGGCCCTTGGCCCCTTTTTCGGATGGACCAACCAAGTTATGAGCGAACTCAAACGGCAGGAACCACTGGTGGATGAAGCCACAGTGCTGGAGTACCTGGCCCGTTATCCCGAGTTTTTCCAGCGCCACGCGGCCATGCTGGACCGGATCCGCATTCCCCATGAACAAAAGGGTGCCATCTCCCTGGTGGAGCGCCAACTGGATCGCCAGCGCGAGCGCATCGAGCAGCTGGAGCAGGAGATCACCGAGCTGATGGGGATCGCCAGCGAGAACGAGCGGATCTTCCGGGTCTATGCCGATCTCTACGGCGAGCTGTACGGCTGTCGGAGCCTGTTCGAGGTGAGCGCGGTGATGGGCAAGGCGTTCGTGCAGCGGCTGCGACTGACCGGCCTGCGGCTCTGGCTCAGCCCGAAAAAATTCCAGTTGAGCGGCCCCGAGCAGAAGTTCATGGCGGAGGGCAAACAGCTCGAACAGCTGCTGGGTCAGCGCCTGCCGGGTCAGGATTATTACTTCGGCCGGCTCAACCAGAGCGAGAAGCAGGCGCTGTTCGGTCACGACGTGCTGGTCAACTCGGTGGCCCTGATGCGGCTCGGCGATCTCGGCGTGCTGGCCTTCGCCAGCTCGGACCCGAGCCACTTCACTCCCCACAACGACACCCTGCTGCTGGGTCAGCTCGGCCGCCTGCTGCAGCTGCGCCTGCCCGAGCTGGCCCGTGGCTAAGGCGCCAGCCAGCCCCTCCACCAAGGCGGCGCCTGCCGCCGAGCTCCTGCCGGCCGCGCTGGCGGGGGAGCTTGCGGCCTTCATCGAATACCTGCGGGTCGAGCGCCAGCTCAGCCCCCACACCCGCAGCAACTACCAGGCCCATCTGGAAGCCATGACCGCCGAGCTGGTGAAGCTCGGGGTCGATGACTGGGCCCGACTCGAGGCGAGCCAGGTGCGCAGCCTGGTGACCCGGATGCACAAGGCCGGGCTCGCGCCCCGCTCGCTCGCCACCAAGGTCTCCGCCCTGCGCAGCTTCTGTGACTGGCAGGTGCGCCAGGGGCGGCTGGTCGCCAATCCGGCCCGGGGCATCGTCACCCCCAAGCAGGGGCGGCCGCTGCCCAAGAATCTGGACGTGGACGAGATGTATCAGCTGCTCAACATCACCGACGAGCAGGATCCGCTGGCGGTGCGGGATCGCGCCATCATGGAGCTGATGTACTCCTCCGGCCTGCGGCTCGCCGAGCTGGTGGGGCTCAATCTGGCGGACGTGAAGCTCGACGAGCGCCAGCTCAGGGTGACCGGCAAGGGCTCGCGGGAGCGGGTGCTGCCGGTGGGGCGGATGGCGGTGGAGTGGCTGCAAAAATGGCTCAAGCTGCGCCCGCTGCTGGCCGGCGACGAGCAGGAGGCGCTGTTCGTCTCCAAACGCCGGCAGCGCCTGTCGGCCCGCTCGGTGCAGGAGCGGCTCGACGGCTGGGGCAACAAACAGGCGCTCAACGCCCATGTCCATCCCCACAAGCTGCGCCACAGCTTCGCCACCCACATGCTGGAGTCCTCCGGCGATCTGCGGGCGGTGCAGGAGCTGCTGGGGCACGCCGATCTCTCTACCACCCAGATCTACACCCACCTCGACTTCCAGCACCTGGCCAAGGTGTATGACAGCGCCCACCCACGGGCGAAGCGGGATCCCGCTACCCCGGACGACGAATGACGGGGGCCGGGTAGCCGGCCCCGACAAGAGGAGAGACCATGCAGTTCTATCGCCGCTGGCAGCCGGTGGCCGCCATCTCGTTTGACCTCGACGACACCCTCTATGACAACGGCCCCGCCATCGAGCGAGCCGAGCAGTGGATGCTGGCCCACCTGCGCAGCGAATACCTGGCCACCGCCATGCTGGACAGGCCGCGCTGGCTGGAGCTCAAGCGCAACCTGCTGCTGGAACAACCTGCGCTGCGCGACGACGTCAGCCTGGCGCGCCGGCACGGCATCCAGGCCGCGCTGATGGCGGGAGGCATGGCCGAGACCCGGGCCGCGCAGGAAGCTGAGTCGGTGTTCGCCGCGTTTCTGGCCGAGCGCTCGAAGATAGAGGTGAGCGACGAGACCCATGCCCTGCTGGCCCGGCTGGCGGCACGCTACCCGCTGGCAGTCATCACCAACGGCAACCTGGATCTGGTCCAGGCTGGCCTCGCGGATTACTTCACCCTGGTCTGCAAGGCTGGTCTTGGCAGCAGAATGAAGCCGGCGTCGGACATGTTCGTGCAGGTGCAAAAGACCCTGGGGCTCGCCCCCGACCGCATTTTGCACGTGGGGGACCACCCGCAGACCGACGTGCTTGGGGCCCGGCTGCACGGCTTCAAGGCCGCCTGGCTCAATGAGCATCAGCAACCCGGAGAGCGGCTGCAACTGCTGCCGGACGTGGAGCTGGCCGCGCTGGGCGAGCTAGCCGACCTGCTGCTCTAGTCAGACCTCAACAGCCGCCATGCATCCCTTGTCGGCCGCTCATTCACTGTTGGTCGAAACCGATACTCGGTCATGCCGGAGCAGTCACTCGCTGCGGCAAATCAGACCACGGAGATCGTAAGGGGCGGGCTGGTTGACCCGGCAGTAGCCTAACCCGGCGGGCAGCGCCTGTTGCAGGGTGATGGCAGTCTCCCGGTAGTGGCAGACCAGATAGAAGGGGCGCGGATTGTGGCGATCCAGGCTCCAGTAGTGGATGGCATGGCTGTCGCCGTTGTCCGGCTTGAGCTGGGCGCGCTCGTCGGGGTCGCCGTCGAACAGGGCCAGGTTCTCCAGCCGGTGGCGAAGAGGCTGGTGCTGCTCCCCCAGCTCGTTGCGGATAACGGCCTGCCACCCCTGGGTCGTGCCCAGCAGTTGCTGGCGGGTCTCGATGGTGGCGGGGCAGTCAAATTGCAGGGTGGCGCTCAGGGCCAGCGGGGTCAGCAGCATGGAACACGTCTCGAATGGAAAGTATGGGCTCCCATGCTACGTCATCGACCGCCAAACAGCGCCATCAGTTTGTCCAGCAGATCCCGTGGCGGGGCTATCTGCTTCATGGCCTCCGCCTCCCGTGCCAGCAGCTCCTGCTGCTCCTGCTGACGGGCACTCAACACCTTGTAGAGCGGCTCGAGCAGGGAGCCACGCTGGGCCACCAGCTCCTGGAACATGGCCTGATTGATGCGATAGGTTTCGACGGTCCCCTGGGCCCGCACCGTGAACGGGCTGGGCTCGCCGGTGAGCAGGCTCAACTCGCCGAAGAAGTCGCCGGCATTGAGGGTGCCGAGCGGCAGCTCGCGCCCCTCCACCTCCACCAGCATCTGGGCATCCCCCTTCACCAGCACGAACAGCCAGCCGGAGATCTCCCCCTGGCTCAGCATCCGATCGCCGTTGACGAAGGGGGCGAATTTGACCTGATCCGCCAGCCGCAGCAGCTCCTCCTCCTGCAGCATGGCGAACAGCGGCAGGCGGCGCAGGGTGTCGGTTCGCTCGGCGGTATGGCGCTTGTGGCGCTGATCCTTGTGATCCTGATCCGAGGTCATGAAGACGTTGAAGATGGGCGGTGTGAGGCGCCGGTCGTTGCGGCGCAGGGCGGCATCGATCAGGGTGCGCACCGCCGAGTCGGTGGGGTCGTCCACCGCCAGATCGGTGAGCCAGTAGCGCACCGCGTAGCGGGCGATGCCGTTCTCCACGTTCATCAGCAGGCAGTCCGGCTGCGGGCTGGCGGAGACGTTGCGGATGCGGGTCTCCCGCAGTGAGTGTTCCACCAGGGCGATGATCTGGGTGGGCAGGGTGTCCAGGGTGATGTCGAACCAGACCCAGCGACGCCACTGCAGGGGGGCGTCGCGGCGTCGCCCGAGCACGGTGAAGCGCTGCTTGAGCAGGTGGCTGTTGGGGATCACCACAGTCTCCCAGTTGCGGGTCTCTATGGTGGTGGCGCGCCAGTTGATCTCCACCACCCGGCCCTGGGTGGTCTCCACTTGTAGCCAGTCGCCGATGGCGATGGAGTTGTCGAGCTGGATCGAGACCCCGGCCAGCAGGTTGCCCAGGGTGTCCTGCATGGAGAAGGCGATGACGGCGGTGATGACGGCGGAGGTGGTGACTATCTCGCCGAGGGCCATGCCGGAGGCGTAGAGACGGAACAGGCACCAGCCGATGTAGCCAACCGTGATGACGATGTCGGCGATGATGCGCGGGATGCGGATCTGGCACAGGGGTAGCAGAAACTGGAACAGCAGGATCCCCCAGATCTTCACCAGCACCAGCCCGGCCAGCAGGCTGGAGATCTCCACCAGCCAGTGGCGGGGCAGGGGCAGGCGAAACCAGCCGCCTTCTAGCTGGATCAGCAGGATCACCACCAGGCTTATCATCACGAAGCCGAGCTCGCTCACCAGCTCACGGCGGCGACCCGGGCTGCGCAGGAAATGGGTGAAGAGCAGGAACAGGGTCAGCAGGGTCCAGAACGGGTGGTCGCCAATCCACAGCATGGTAGGTAGCGCAACGAGGTTATCGCCAAACATAGCAGCCCCTTATCATTGGTTATTTCCAGCATAGTTGGTTTCAATCCGCTAAATGGGTGCGGGGTCGAGGCAATTTCTTTATGCTGGGCACCTGTCTGACAAGGGAGTGGAGCGCGTGCGCAAGTGGAGCAAGGTGGCCTGGATTGCCGGGGCCTGGCTGCTGGTGGGTTGTGATCAGCTGGCCGACAAGTATCGGGTCGAGTTTCGTGATGGATCCTGGCGCGAGATCGCCATCACCCCCTTTTCAGACGAGGCGCGCTGGCGCGAGGGGTGTGCCACCGGTGAGGTGCTGAGCGACATGACGCTGCCGCTCAAGCGCGGCAAGACGGTCAACGGCCGCGAGCAGCTCTTGATCGGCGGCGAGCTGTTCGAGCTGGACGACAACGCCCTCTATCGCAGCAACGGCATGGTGTTCGGCCACACGCCGGATCACATCCAGCGCGGGCTCAAGGGGATGGAGGTGTGCCGTACCCTGCGCCCGTCTCGCGGTGCGCTGCCCAAGCTCAAGGCGCGCGGGTTCGGCGACTAGCCGGCGTCGTCAGACGCCGGTCAGGCGGGCCCGGCAGGCGTCGCCAAAGGCCTCGAAGATCTTGATGGAGTGAGGGTTCTGGCTCGCCTTCCACTCCGGATGCCACTGCACCGCCAGCAGGAAGGGGGAGAGGGCGGGGGCGTGGATCGCCTCGATCAGCCCGTCTTCGGCATGGGCCAGCGGCACCAGTCCCTTGGCCAGGGTCTTGATCCCCTGCCCGTGCAGCGAATTGACCGGGATCGATGGCTGTCCCATCAGCTCCGCCAGCCAGCTGCCCGGCACCAGTGTCACCTGATGGCTCTCACCATACTGGTCGTCCACCGGATCGTCCGCATCCTCCCGATGATCGTCATAGCCCGGCTCGCTGTAGACCTTCTGGTGGATGTCTCCCCCCAGTGCCACGTTGATCTCCTGCATGCCGCGGCAGATGCCGAGGATCGGCAGACCGCGGTCGAGGGCGGCGCGAACCAGCGCCATGTCGAACAGATCCCTGTCTCTGTCTTGCTGCTTCTCCGGGGTGAGGTTCTCCTGGCCGTAGAGGGTTGGATCTATGTTGGATCCGGCGCCGCTCAGATAGACCCCATCCGCCAGATCCAGATATTGCGCCAGATCCTCGGTGCCGCAGCAGGTGGGCACCAGCAGGGGGACGCAGCCGCTGATCTCCACCAGCGGCTGAATGTATTTGTGGGTCATCACCTGATAGGCGTGACCATTGCGGGGCTGGGCGCCCATGGTCATCAGTACGACGGGTTTACGCGGGGTGTGGGTGCTGCGAGTCATGATTCACCTTGGCTGTCCTTAGCGGTCCTGCGCCTTGGGCAGACCCTTGCCAGCGCAAGGGCATGCCTCAAGGCATGGTCGTGGGATCGGGGTCGTGCCGCAGTACCAGAATCGTCGGTCAGCCTGGGCAACGACAGCCTGGATCCTGATCCCAGTCTGCCAAGGCCGTTCAATATGTCAAACAAAATGATGCCAAAATGTTAAATATATTCTGCGCTCGGCTGGCTTGAGTCCCATTAAAAGGGGGCTGTAGCGAAGGGGAAGCGAGGGAAGGGTATTGTCGTGGTGGATATATTAAACATGTGGCCCCGCTTCCCAGACAGACCCGGACAGCAAAAGGGGCCCGCAGGCCCCTTGTCGACTCAGGCGTTCAAGATGAAATGCTCGATCACTTGGGCGACCCCGTCTTCATCGTTGCGCCCCGTGGTGTGCTGGGCCAGCGCCTTGATGTCGTCGGTGGCGTTGCCCATGGCCACCCCCAGCCCGGCGTACTCGATCATGTGGTGATCGTTGCCCGCATCCCCCACCGCGATGACCTGGGAGGCATCCAGCCCCAGGTGCTCGGCCAGAGCGGCAACGCCGGTCCCCTTGTTGCTCCGCTTGTTCATGAACTCGAGGAAGTAGGGGGCGCTGCGCACCACGGTATAGCGCTGGTAGAGCTCGGCCGGCAGCTTGGCGATGGCGGGGGAGAGCAGCGGCTCGGGATCGATCATCATCACCTTGAGGATCTGCTCGTCGGCGGGCAGGGTGGCGAAGTCCAGCAGCTTGATGGGCATGTCGATGAGGCGGGATTCGTGCTCGGTGTAGGGGCTGACCCTGGGGCTGATGAGTCCCTGGCTGACCGAGAAGCCGTGCACGTTGACGCCCAGCTCGTCGGCCAGGGCGGCGATGGCGCTGGCGTCGCTGCCGCTGAGCAGCTGGCTGCGGATGATGCGCTGATCGGCAACCTGCTGCACCAGGGCGCCGTTGTAGCAGATGACGTAGTCATCCTGGCCGGTGAGGCCGAGCTCGGCCAGATAGCGGCTCATCCCCTCCAGCGGGCGGCCGGAGGCCAGCACGACCGTGACTCCCCTGGCGCGGGCGGCGGCGATGGCCGCATGGGTGCGGGGGGAAATCTGGCCCTGAGAGTTCAACAGGGTGCCATCCATATCCAATGCGATCAGCTTGTACATCTCTCACTATCCTGCAGTCTGGCTGGCCCGCACTATGGGGCCAATGGGAGAGGGAGTGTAGCGAAATTCACCGTCCGGATCACGGCCGGAGGTGTGCGACGGGGGTGGCGGCGCTCACTTGTGGGGTTCGTAAGGGGTCAGCTGCAGCTGATCCTCGCGGATGGCGAAGTGGATGGGGCCGTGCTCTATGTCGACCCGGTAGTGGTGGTGGGCCATCTCCACCTCGACCCCGGGGAAGGCGTGCTGGGTGGCGATGATGTCCATCTCCGCCATCAGTTTCTGCAGCTCTTCCTGCGCCGCCTCCAGCTGCTCGTCGAGCTGCTTGCTCTCCTCGAGGCGCTGGACCCGGATCAGTTTGATCTTCTGCAGGGTCTGGGGATTGCGCTTGTCGCTCGGCAGCTGCAAGAGCTTGAGCAGCAGATCCTGCAGCTTGTCCAGCTGCTCCCGGCACTCCTGCTTGCGCTGGCGCAGCGCCTGCTCCTGCTCCTTGTGGGTGAAGTAGCCGCCGAGGATCTGCAACCGGGTCTGGTTGTGGGCCGAGGCCCCCAGGATCGGCGCCATGATGAGGCGGTTGGCGATGCTGATGCCCCCCAGCAGGTGGCCCTTGCGCATGGCGCTGTCGCCCACCTTGAGGTCCTGGCCGCTGCGGCTGTAGCTGTGGCTGAGCTGGGTCAGGACGTGGATGTCGCCGCCGGCCTCCAGCTTGGCGTACTGGGCATAGCTGGCGTGGATCTCCCCCTGGGCGTTGAGGTGGCAGAGGTACTCGTTGCTCTGCTCCAGCTTGCGGCCAATGACGCCGTTGCGCACCGTGATGGTGCCGCCCGATTCGATGTAGCCCCCCTCCACGAAGCCGCCGATCACCACGTCGCCGCTGGTCTTGACCTTCATGCCTGGGGTGACGTCTCCCGCCACGATCAGCGCCCCCTCGAAGATGATGTGGCCGTGGCGGATATCCACCTGCTTGACGCTCAGCACGTCGTCCACCTTCATGCCGCTCTTCTCCTGGCGCGGCAGGCCCGGGCGACTGGCCAGCAGCAGATTGGGGTCATCCGGCGAGATGAAGGTGCCTTCGCCGGCCACCATGGGGCTCTCCTTGCCATGTTTGGCGGGCAGCTCCTGGCCGGTGACGGTGAAGCCCGGCACGCCGGTGGTGGCCGGGTGGCGGCGCATCAGCTGGGCGCCGGCCTTGACGGTGAGCATGGTGCCGAGGTCGCGCATGTCGACCCGGCCGTGATCCAGCTCCTGGGGCTTGAGAATACGCTCGGCCGGGGTCTCCACCAGCCGCTCGAAGCGGGTGTCCTGACCGTTGACGGCGGCCTTGCCCTGCGCTACCGGCAACCTGAGCAGGGTGCCTGGCGTCGCCTCCTTGGCCGCCAGCACGGCGGCGGCGATGAGCTGGGGTTGTACCCCCTGCTTGATCTCGCTGGCCTGGATCGCCTGCTCCAGCTGTTCGCTGGTGAGGTATTTTCCGCCCCAGTCGGCGGTGATCTGGGCGGTGGCGCTCATCCGATCCTTCTCCACCAGCAGCAGGACGCTGGCATCGTGGCGCTGGGCGATGGGCACCGGATTGCCGGGCAGGGGGGCGGCAGGATCATTGAACAGGGTGTTGAGCAGGCTGATGGCCTGCTTGACCCCCTCCGCCAGCGGCTGATAGCGGCGGCAGTTGGAGGCCAGCAGCAGGGCCTGGATATCGTTTTCCGAGATGGGTTTGGTCAGCCCCGGCGCGATGCGCAGGCAGGCGTATTCCATATCGGCTGACAACAGTAACCACTCTGTGCTTAACACCGGATCCCTTCCCTCGCTGGCATCCCTGTCGGGATGGCTGCCTGTTTCCAGTTAATCGGCATCTTGTTAAAAATGCTAATCATCAACATAGTGCTGGTCTGCAGTATCCAGACATTTCTCCTTTTTGGTCAATGAGCTAAGCACAAATGGGTGAACTGGAGCGAGGAAATGAAAAGTAACAGCGAGTATGCTGACGGCACCGGGAGTCCGTCCGCAGGCCACCACTGGCCGTCGCCCACCGCGAAAGGAGTGTCAACCTTGCGTCATTGTCTGCTGCCTCTGGCCCTGACGGGCCTGCTCAGTGCCTGCCAGCCGCAGGCCCCCGCCACCGCCCTCGGCACTCTGGAGCGAGATCGGGTGCTGCTCACCGCCACCGCCGGCGAAATCATCCGCGCCCTGCCGGTAGCGGAGGGCAGCCAGGTGCAGGAGGGCACCCTGCTGGCCCGCCTCGATGACAGGCGCCAGCAGGCGGTGCTGGCCCAGGCGCGGGCGCGGGAGGCCCAGGCACGGGCCGCCCTCGCCCGGTTGACCAATGGCGAGCGGCCGGAAGACATCGCTGCCGCCCGGGCCAGCCTCGACAAGGCGCAGGCCGCCGTCAGGGAGAGCGAGCGCAACTTTGAGCGCGTAGACCGGCTGGTGCGCCAGAAGCTGGTGAGCCCGGCGGATCTCGACAAGGCCCGCGCCCAGCGCGACAGCGCCCTGGCCGAGCAGGATGGCGCACATCAGCAGCTCGACAAGCTGACGCGGGGTGTGCGGCGTGAAGATATCGACGAGGCGCACGCCGCCCTGCAGGCCGCCGGTGCCGAGGTGGCGCTGGCCGAGCGGGAACTGGCGGATCTCTCCATCGTCGCCACTCGCAGCGGCCGGCTCGACAGCCTGCCCTATCACCTCGGCGAGCGGGTGGCGGTCGGTGCCGTGCTGGCCGCGATCCAGGCAGATCAGGCCCCCTATGCCCGGGTCTATGTGCCCGAGCCCTCCCTCTCCGGCTATGGCGTCGGCAACCCTGTATTGGTGCGAGTGGACGGGGTGGCCGAGCCCTTCACCGGCCGGCTGCGCTGGATCTCGAAAGAGCCGGCCTTTACCCCCTATTACGCCCTCAACGAACGGGATCGGGCCCGGCTGGTCTACCTGGCAGAGATCGATCTGCCGGCGACGGCGCAGGATCTGCCGAGCGGTCTGCCGCTGCAGGCCGAGCCTGCCGGTGCAGGGGCCGGCCATGAGTGAGCTGGCGATCCGGGCAGAGGGAGTTAGCCGCCGTTTCGGCCAGTTTCTGGCGGTGGACGGGCTGGATCTCTGCGTGCCCAAGGGGCAGATCCACGGCTTTCTCGGCCCCAACGGCTGCGGCAAGTCCACCACCCTGCGCATGCTGACCGGCCTGCTCACCCCCTCGGCGGGGGAGGTGGAGGTGCTGGGGCTGAGCATCCCCCGCGAGGCCGAGACCCTGCGCCGGCGGATCGGCTACATGACCCAGAAGTTCTCCCTCTATGACGAGCTGACCGCCTGGGAGAACCTGGAGTTCATGGGGCGGATCCACGGCATGGGCGGCGCCGGGCTGGCCGCCCGCCTGCACGAGCTGCTTGCCACCTATGAGCTGGCGCCGCTGGCGCGGCAGCGGGCCGGTGCCATGAGCGGCGGCCAGAAGCAGCGGCTGGCGCTGGCGGCGGCGGTGATCCACCAGCCGGCGCTGCTGCTGCTCGATGAACCCACCTCGGCGGTGGACCCGCAGAACCGGCGCGATTTCTGGGAGAAGCTGTTCGACCTGAGCGAAGGGGGCACCACCATTCTGGTCACCACCCACTACATGGACGAGGCGGAACGCTGCCACCAGCTGGCCATCATGGAGGCGGGCCGGGTGCGGGCCCAGGGGGCGCCACAGGAGCTGATGGATGCCATGAGCACCCGGGTAGTGGAGGTGCAGGCTGCCGATCTGCGGCTGCTCAAGCAGCAACTGGTGCAGCTGGCGCCGGTGCGCTCCGCCGCCCAGCTCGGCCAGCGCCTGCGGGTGCTGGTGGACAAGGAGCTGGCGGAGCCGGTGGACTGGTTGCAGCAGGCCTGTCCGGCGCTGGCTGGCGCCAGCCTGGCGCTGGTCAGGCCGAGCCTCGAGGATGTGTTCGTCAGCTGCACCGGTCAGGAGCCAAGGGCATGAACGGCTGGCAAGGGCTCTGGACCATGACCCGGCAAGTACTTCGCCAGCCTGCAGGAGCGAATCGATGAACAGTCTGCGACGGCTCTGGGCCATTACCCAGAAAGAACTGCGCCAGCTGGCCAGAGACAGACTGACCTTTGGCATGGTAGTGATGATCCCGTTGATCCAGCTGCTGCTGTTCGGCTACGCCATCAACACCGACGTGCGCCAGATCCCGGTGGGACTGGTCGACATGAGCCAGAGCGTGCCGGGCCGCCTGCTGGTGGAGGCGGTGAAAGCGAGCCAGGTGGTGCACATCAAGCAGCAATATGTCGGGGTGCAGCAGGCCGAAGCGGCGCTGACCCGGGGCGAGGTGCGCGCCGTGCTGGTGCTGCCCGCCGATCTGAGTCGTCGGCTCAGCGCCGGCGAGACGGCGGGCCAGTGGCTGGTGGATGGCTCGGACACCATGATCGCCAGCGCCCTGCTCGGCCTTCGCAACATGCCGCTCTCCGATCTGAAACCCGACTTCAAGCCGGTTCCGCCCACCTTCGAGACCGTGCTCTACTTCAACCCGGCGCGCCGCTCGGCGGTCAACATAGTGCCCGGCCTGCTCGGGGTGATCCTCACCATGACCATGATCATGTTCACCTCGGCGGCCATAGTGCGGGAGCGGGAGCGCGGCAATCTGGAGCTGCTCATCACCACCCCGGTCAGCTCGATGGAGCTGATGCTGGGCAAGATCCTGCCCTATATCGGGGTGGGGCTGATCCAGGTGGCCATCATCCTCGGCCTTGGCCACTTCATCTTCGCGGTGCCCATCAACGGCGCCCTGAGCCAGGTGCTGCTGGCGACCCTGCTGTTCATCGCCGCCAGCCTGACCCTGGGGCTGCTCATCTCTACCCTGGCGCAGACCCAGCTGCAGGCGATGCAGATGACGGTGTTCATCCTGCTGCCCTCGATCCTGTTGTCGGGCTTCATGTTCCCCTACGAGGGGATGCCGCTGCCGGCCCAGTGGATTGCCGAGGTGCTGCCGGCTACCCACTTCATGCGGCTGATCCGGGGCATAGTGCTGCGCGGCGGCGAGCTTTCCGAGCTGCTGCCGGACGTGCTCTGGCTGGCGGGCTTCACCCTGCTGGTGCTGACCCTGGCCGCCCATCGCTTCAAGAAGAGTCTGGATTGATGCCCCGGGAGGGGTGAGAGCCTGGCTGCTGGCTGCTGGCTGCTGGCTGCTGGCTGCTGGCTGCTGGCTACTGGTTGTTAACGGCTGGCGGTGCGGGTCAGGGTGCGGTAGTCGCCGAGCACCGGCAGCCCCAGCAGGTGGCGGCGCAGCATGTCGAGGGCGGCGAAGGCGAGGATCCGGCGGCCGCTGTCGGGATCCGGGTGGCTGACCTTGAGGGTCTGGCCGTGCAGTTGCCCGTCGGCGCAAAGCAGCAGCGGCACGCCGTCCGGGCCTGCCCGGCCCAGGGTCAGGCTCAAAGGGGCCGCAGGCGCCGCCAGTTGCATCAGGTCACTGCTCAGGGTGTGGCTGAAGCCGGCCGCCAGGGCCGGGTGCTCGTGACACATGGCCAGCAGGGCGCCCCGGCTCTCCCCCTCCAGCAGCGTCAGCGGTCTCTCTCCCAACAGATCCAGGATCTGCCGCGCCGGCTCCTCGTCTCCCCGTCCCACCAGCCAGGGCTCGATGGCCGTTAGCAGCCGTGCCTCGGCGGCGTCCATGTCCGCCGCCGAGGCTCCGTGGCCGATGAGCTTGAGCTCGATGAGGGGCATGGAGGAGCGGTAGCCGAGCTCGATGCCGGCGGGCCAGGGGGCGGCATCCAGCATGTCGCTGAGGGCCGACTCCGAGACGCCAAACGTGTAGAAGCGGCGCAGCTCGGTGTCACTCTCTGCGCCGGCCATCGCCTTGAGGCGCGGCAAGATCTGTTCGCGCACCATCTGCTTGAACTCGAACGGCACGCCCGGGGTGAAGAAGAGCCGGCTCGGGCCCGCCTGCACCAGGAAGCCACAGGCTGTGCCCACCGGGTTGTCGAGGGGCTCGCACCCCTGCGGCAGCCAGGCCTGCTTGGCGTTGCTGGCGGGCATGGGTCGGCCGCGGCTGGCGTAGCGCGCTTCGATAGTGGCGAGCCAGTCCGGGAAGAGGGTGAGCGGCTGGTCGAAGGCCTCGGCCGCCGCCTGGGCGGTGAGGTCGTCGGCGGTGGGGCCGAGCCCGCCGCACACCAGCACCACCTCGGCGCGGGCGGCACTCTCTTGCAGCACAACCTTCAAGTCCTTGAGGTTGTCCCCCACGGTGACGCGGCGGCGCACCTGCCAGCCCTGCTCCAGCAGGAGGGCGCTGAGCCAGGCGGCGTTGGTGTCCACCACCAGGCCCGTCACTATCTCGTCGCCGGTGCTGATGATTTCGATGCGCATGAAGGGCTCCTCGGGGCTGGCGGTGGGGTTGGGGTGGCCACCTAGGTGGCCGGGTCAATCAGGGCTTGTTGTGTTCGAAGTAGTAGCTGATGCGGGTGCGCGGGTTGAGGTACTCAAACACCGCTGGCGGCAGTCGCTTGGGATGGATCACCTTGGCGATGGAGAGCTCGGCCTGCTGCAGGTCGATGATGGCCGCCTCCTGGCGCGGAATGCGCGGATCGTACACCAGCACCGAGGGGTAGAGCAGGCGAGAGGTGTTGACCGACATCACCAGCCCCACCTGCCCGTTGGAGAGCTGCACCACGCTGCCCGGCGGGTAGATCCCCATCAGCCGGATCAGCATGCCGAGGTAGTCCGGGTTGAACTGGGCCTTGCGCTGCTTGTAGAGACCGCTCAGGGCCGAGTAGGGCACCTTGGCCTGCATGTGGCAGAGGTTATCGTATTCGTTGATCAGCGAGACTATCTGGGTCAGCGGGTCGAGCTGCCCCTTCTTGAGCCCCTCCGGCCCGCTGCCGTCCAGGTATTCGTGGTGGTGCAGCACTATCCCCTTTGCCTCGGCCGGGAAGTCCTTGGCCAGGTTGAGCAGATCCAGCCCGTAGCGCGGGTGCTGGGCCATCAGGTTCCGTTCCGGTTTGGTGAGAGGCTCGGTCTTGCGCAGGATCTGGCTCGGGATCTTCAGCTTGCCGATGTCGTGGAACAGGGCCCCCATGCCGACCCGGCGGATTTCGTCGGCCGACATGTTGCACTCCTTGGCCAGCAGCATGCTGAGCACGCTGACGTTGAGGGAGTGGAAGTAGAGGTTGTTGCCATCCTCGCTGTCGGAGACCAGGTGCAGCACCATCTCGTCCACCGACAGCAGCTGCTCGGTCATGGCGTTTATCAGCTCCTGCGCCTCGCCGATGGCGTTGAGGGGGCGGGACTGGATCTTGCCCATCACGTTGCGCACCTGGGCCAGCGACTGCTGGAACTGCTTCTCGCACTGCTGCAGGTCGCGGCGGTACTGCTGCAACTGCTCGATGCGGCGCTCCTTCTCCTGCTGCATCTCGGCCTGACGCTGGGCCGTGTCTGGCGCCTCCTGCGGCTGGGCCTGAACCTGGTTCAGCGGCTTGGGCGGGGCGTCGCTCTTGTCCGGGATGATGGTGACGAGCTTGAGACCGAGTCGGCGAATGAGCTCGATCTCCTCTTCGTTCTTGAGTTTGAAGCTGGAAAACAGGAAGGGGTGTTCGCGCCAGCCAAGTGGCAGAGAGACGTAATTGCCGACTTGCAGCCGGTCTACTGAAATCTTGATACCTGTCATTGTCTTGGATGCGAGAGACACATTGAGCCGTATGCTAGTCAAAGGTGGGGGTGAATACAAAAGGTATCTGATGACAGGGTAGTCTCTTTATTATAGGCTTCTGGATGTCCAGACATATTTACCGATGCAGTACAGGGAGTAAGCATGCCGATCAAGATCCCGGATCAGTTACCCGCCGCCGAAGTGCTGGGGCAGGAGAACATCTTCGTGATGACGGAGTCCCGGGCCGTCACCCAGAACATCCGCCCGCTGCGGGTGCTCATCCTCAACCTGATGCCCAAGAAGATAGAGACCGAGATCCAGCTGATGCGGATGCTCTCCAACTCGCCGTTGCAGGTGGACGTGGATCTACTGCGCATCGACGATCGGGAGTCGAAGAACACCCCTCAGGCGCACCTGGAAAACTTCTATCACGACTTCGAACAGGTGCGGGGCAACAACTACGACGGCATGATCATCACGGGGGCGCCGCTCGGGCTGGTGGAGTTCGAGGAGGTGGTCTACTGGCCGCGTGTCGTCGAGATCATCGAGTGGTCCCATCAGCACGTCACCTCCACCCTGTTCCTCTGCTGGGCGGTGCAGGCGGCGCTGAAGGCCCTGTACGGCATGGAGAAGCAGACTCACGGCGAGAAGCTCTCCGGGGTCTATCGTCACCACAGGCTCGATGAACACGAGCCGCTGCTGCGCGGTTTCGATGACGAGTTTGTGGCGCCTCACTCCCGTTATGCGGCGTTTGACGGAGATCTTATCCGCGCCAACACGGATCTGCAGATTTTTGCCGAATCGGCAGAGGCGGGGGTCTATCTGGCGGCCACCAAGGATTGTCGCCAGGTGTTTGTCACCGGCCATCCCGAATACGATGCGCTGACCCTGGATGGCGAGTATCAGCGGGATCTGGCCGCCGGGCTTGAGCCCGTCATCCCTGTCAACTACTACCCGAACAACGACCCGAGCCAGACCCCGCGCGCCAGCTGGCGCAGCCACGGCCACCTGCTGTTTGCCAACTGGCTCAACTACTACGTCTACCAGCTCACCAGCTATCGGGTGGAGGATATCGGCAAGGTCTTCACCTACGACCAGGGTGGCAAGTAATCAGGCGTACTGATCCAGCTGCTCGGCCAGTTGGTCGAGCCATTGGCGGTGGCAGGCCAGGGTGAACGCCTTGGGTCTGTGAGCCTTGATGGCGGCCATCGCCTCCTGCTGGGGCTGGCCCAGGCTCATCAGCAGGGCTGCCGCCACCAGCCCGGTGCGACCGCTGCCGCCCTTGCAGTGGATGGCCAGGTGCCGCCCCTCGCGCAGCAGGGCCAGCAGCTGCGGCAGCGTCTGTTGCCAGGCGAGTTCGAAGGTGGCGTCGGGGGCCTGGTCATCCTCGATGGGCAGGTGAAACCAGTGCAATCCCTCGCGCGCGACCGTCTCGCCAAGGTGGGCCAGCTCGAGGCGGGCCAGTTCGGCGTCAGTCATCAGCGTGATGACGGCGCGGGCGCCGGCCAGCCTGAGCTGATCGAGGGCCAGCGGCAACGCGACCTGTTGGGTGCCGGGGCAGGGGGTCAGCAGCAGCTGGCCGTCGAGGCGCGGCACCTCCTGGCTCCAGAAGGGGTGGGACGGGTGCATAAAGCTCCTTATGAAGCCAGTGGCAGCGGGCGTGAGCTGGGTTTTGAGTGCGCCAAAGCATAGGGGGCGCGGCCCCGATGTCAATCTGCGTTGTGTTCAGCTCGGTTTACGGGCAGAGTCTAAAAAATTGAGCGGTTCAAGGAGTAAAGATGAGAAACCTGGATCAACTGGATTTGGATATCCTGGCCCATCTGTTTCGCGATGCGGGCATGACCAACAAGGATCTGGCCGCGCTGGTCGGGGTGGCACCGTCCACCTGTCTGGAGCGAGTGCGCAAGCTGCAGCAGGATGGGGTGCTCAAGGGCGCCCACTGCGAGGTGGATTACCAGGCGCTGGGGGGTCACATCCAGGCCATGGTGTCGCTGCAGCTGGCCCGCCACAGCCGCCAGATCATCGATGCGTTTCGCGATGCCATTCTGGCGCTGCCCGAGGTGATCAGCCTGTTCCACATGGGGGGCAAGGATGATTTCCTGGTGCATCTGTGCGTCTCTGACACCGAACACCTGCGCAACTTCGTGTTCGATCACTTCACCTCCCGCGAAGAGGTAGTGCACCTCGAGACCTCGCTGGTGTTCGAGCACAAGTTCAGCCGCTCGCTGCCCTGCTTCCTCAACACCTGATGCCTGTTGTCTTCCACAAAAAACCCGCCAATCGGCGGGTTTTGTTTTATGGCGCTCAGTTCAGCACGGTGCGGGTGTCCGGCGCCGTCCGGTAGAGCCCCTGCTGGTAGGCGAGGCTGCCCCAGAGGGCGAGGCCGAGGGCCGCGTCCTTCATGGTGGCCGGCTGCGGCGCCGGGGTGAGCGTCTCTGTCGCATCCTCATAGATGAAGCCTTCCGGCGCCCGCTCCGGCTGCAGGATCACCACGTCCTTGCCACGCATCAGGGCGAAGTTCTTGTCGTACTGCATGATGGCGCGTCCCGGCCAGTCGGCGGGCATGCGGGTCAGATCCTTGCCGAGCATGGGATAGTCGGCGCTGATCCCCATCAGGGAGAGCAGGGTCGGTGCCATGTCGATCTGGCTGACGATGCGGGGATCCTGTCTCGGCGCTATGCCGTCACCCACGATGATTCCCGGAATGTGGAAGCGGGGGATGGGCACCAGGCTGGCGCCGCTGACCCGGCTGTCGTGATCGGCGATGACCAGGAACAGGGTGTCCTGCCAGTAGTCCGACCGCTTCGCCTTCTTGAAGAACTCGCCGATGGCGTAGTCCGCATACTTGGCTGCGTTGTTGCGGGTCTGTTTGGGCTGCTCATAGAGGGCGATGCGATCGTCGGGAAACTCGAACGGATCGTGGTTGCTCGAGCTGAACACCAGGCTGAAGAAGGGTTTGCCCTGTTTGTGCAGGGCCTGGAAGGTCTGGTCGGCCTTGGCCATCAGATCTTCGTCAGAGGCGCCCCAGGAGCCCTCGAACACCGGGTTCTTGAAGTCCTTCTGCTCGACTATGGTGGTGAAGCCGTTGCCGAGGAAGAAGCTGCGCATGTTGTCGAAGTGGCTCTCGCCGCCGTAGATGAAGCTGGTGTCGTAGCCCCGCTGCTTGAGCAGATCGGCGATGGTGAAGAAGTTGGTCTGGCTCTTGCCAAGCTTGACCACGGCCTGGGCCGGGGTCGGAGTGAAGCCGGTCAGCACCGCCTCGATGCCGCGTACCGAACGGGTGCCGGTGGCGTAGAGCTGCTCGAACGCCCAACCCTCTTTCGACAAGGCATCGATGTTGGGGGTGAGCGGCAGGCCGCCGAGGGAGCCGACGAACTGGGCGCCCAGGCTCTCCTGCAGCAGGATCACCAGGTTCTTCGGCTTGCCGCCGTAGCTGGCCTCGTTGAAGGTCTGGCTGGGCAGGGTGTCGGAGCTGAACTCATGGGATTCGCGGCCGCTCTCCTGGCGTACCAGATCCAGGATGTGCTGGCGGGGCAGCTCACCGTAGAACTGGCTGGCATCCTCCTCGGCCCGCATCTGCTTGATGGCGAAGAAGAGGGAGTAGGAGGAGTTGACGGTGAGCGCATTGACCAGGGGATCGCTGGCAAATGCCACCATGGCCGGGTTGAGGGCGCGGTGGCCCAGGCTGGAGCGGGCACCGAGAAAACCGATGGCCAGGATCAGCAGGGCAAACGCCGGACGCAGATACCAGCGCGGGAAGCTGATGCCGCGCAAAAGACGGCCGCTCAGCCACCAGCCGCCCGCCAGCACGGCGCAACTGAACACCATCGCCAGCAGCAGCTCGCCCTTGCGGCCGGCCCACAGCATGGCGAACACCTCTTTGGGATAGATGAGGTACTCCACGTAGAGGCGGTTGGGGCGTACCCCGTACTCGGTCACGAAGGAGGGGGTGGAGATCTCCAGGAAGAGCAGCAGCCAGAGCCCCAGGGTCAGCCAGACCCGGATGAACTGCAGCCAGGCACGGCCCACGGCATGGGGGCCGGCCAGCAGCAGGGTGAATACGGCGGGCACGCCCCACAGCCAGCAGAGAGTGGCGAAGTCGACCCGCACTCCCTGCAGCAGCATCTCCTGCCAGCCGGCGACGGCGTCGACCCGCTCCAGTTGCCAGAGGCCGAGGGCGAGCCGGCTGATGGAGAGAGAGACGAGCGCGATCAATGAAAAAACGGCGATGGGCCAAAACGGTCCCAGCCATCGTCTGATAGTGGTCATTGTTGTTCCTACAAGCCTGTTTGCACCCGTCCACGGGCGCATTGTTTTTATATTGCAGGGTTATGACAGTGGTGGCGGGCAAAGGTTGCGTCGGGATCGTGCGAAAGCGCAACTTTTGGCACGTTTTATGATATTTCTGTGATGGCGGACAAGGGTTGCAGACAGCAGAAACGACTGGAAAAACTGTGATCCTGCCTGCAAAGCGAGGGCGGGGGCTTATCTATAATGGCGCCGATTTTTCTCAATCGGAGCCGAAGGGATGCCGGTCTTTATCGATGTGGAATATTTGCAGGGGTGGAGCCTGTTCGTGGTGCTCTCGGACGGTACCACGGGGGCGCTGGATCTCGCCCCCTGGCGCACCCAGCCGCTGTTCGCGGCGCTGGATTCGGAGCGACGCTTCGCCCGGGTCTTCATCAATCGTCACCATCAGCTGGAGTGGCCCGCCGGCTGTACCCTGTCGGCTCACGAGGTCTATCACCTGATCAAGCCCATCGACGAGCGGGAGGCCTTCAGCTAACTCCCTGTTTTTGTGAGCCATCACAAGATTCCTGTAACGGGAATGTTTGAGCGTTTGCCTTCCTCACCCATTTTGGGTAAAACCTGCGCAACATTTTGCCAACCCTAGCCTGGTTTCGCTTCTCAGGGCTTGCCGCCACCGCGCCGCAGGCCTTTTTTGCAGCCTGACGGCAAACCTTCCAGCAACTGAATGGTTTGGCAGTTGGAATTAAAACAACAAAATAAACAGAGAGATAAGGAAAGAGTATGGCTTGTCATATGCGCACCCCGCTGGCCCTGCTGGTGGGTGGTCTCGCCTGTCACGGCGCCGCCGGCCAGGAGACCGTTCAGCAGCTGGAACCCATGGTGGTGGTCGCCAGTCGCCCCGCCAGCACCCTGGAGGTGACCCTGGATCCCAAGAAACCGGGCTCCCCCATGCCGGCGGCCGACGGCGCCGGTTACCTCAAGAACGTCACCGGCATGAGCATGGTGCGCAAGGGGGGCCTGGGTGGCGATCCCGTGCTGCGGGGGATGGGCATGTCCCGCCTCAACGTGCAGATGGATGGCGGCATGCTGGCCGGCGGCTGCGGCGGCCGGATGGATCCACCCACCGCCTACGTCTTTCCTCAATCTTTCGACCGGATCCGGGTGCTGAAGGGGCCGCAATCCCTCGAGCAGGGGGCCACGCTGGCGGGGACCGTGCTGTTCGAGCGGGACAGGCCCGAGTTCACCGCCCCCGGCGTCAAGGCCGAGGCGTCGGCGCTCTATGGCAGCTTCGGGCGCGACGACCAGATGCTGGACGCCACGGTAGGGGCACCGCAGGGTTATCTGCGCGGCCAGTTCACCCACTCCGACAGCGATGACTATCGGGACGGCCACGGCGACAAGGTGCGCTCTTTCTACCGGCGCGAGAACGGCACCGCCCAGCTTGGCTGGACGCCCAGCGAGCACACCTGGCTGGAACTCACCGCCGAGCGCAGCAACGCCCGCGCCGCCTATGCGGATCGCACCATGGACGGCCCCATGTTCGACCGTGAATCCTTCGGCCTCAAGCTCAGGCAGGAGCAGATCACCACCCACTGGCAGCGCAGCGAGCTGACCCTGTGGGACAACGACATCGACCACATCATGGACAACTTCAGCCTGCGGCCGAACAGCGGCATGAAGATGCTCTCCAACCCGGATCGGCGCAACAGCGGCGGGCGCTGGGCCAACGACATCGCCCTGCCGGCCGACTGGCTGCTGACCGCCGGGCTCGATGCCAACCGGGATCAGCACAGGGCCCGCAGCGGGGTGGATTACGCCAGCCAGCCGCGCCAGCGCACCCTGCGTTTCGAGCAGCAGGGGGGCTTTGCCGAGCTGGGCCGTCAGCAGGGGGCCCACAGCTACAAGGGGGGCTACCGGCAGGACAGGGTCGAGACCACCCGTTACGGCGCGGGGGATCAGACCCTCTACAGCGATACCCTGACCCTGGACAGCGGCTTTGGCCGCTACGAATACCTGTGGTCGCCGGCCTGGTCGAGCTACCTGGCCTGGGGCCAGGCGAAACGGGCACCAGACTACTGGGAGCGCAGCAAGGACAGCGTGCCCTTCACCCTCAACCCCGAGCGCAGCCGCCAGTGGGATGCGGGGCTGGCCCTGCGCAGCCGCGATCTGGACCTGACCCTCTCCCTGTTCAGCGCCGACATTCAGGACTATCTGCTCTACAACAACAAGTCGAACAAGGTGCGCAACATCGACGCCCAGACCCGCGGCGGCGAGCTGGAGGGGCGCTGGCAGTTTGCCGAGCAGTGGCGTCTCGATGGCGGCCTGGCGGTGGTCTACGGCGAAAACCGCAGCGACAACAAGCCGCTGGCCCAGATGCCGCCCCTCGATGGCAAGCTGGCGCTCGGCTGGCAGCCAGCCGAGGCGTGGAACCTGACCCTGCTGGGCCGCGCCGTGGCCGCCCAGGAGCGGGTGGATGTGGGTTCCGGCACCGTAGCCGGCCAGGATCAGGGGGAGACCCCGGGCTTCTTCACCATGAACCTGAGCGCCGCCTGGCAGTTCCACCCGGGCTGGCAGCTGTCGGCCGGGGTGGACAACCTGTTCGACACCTTCTACTACGAGCACCTCTCCAAGTCGGTGCACGCCAGTCAGGCCGGGCTGGGCTACGAGCAGGTAGGGCGCATCCCGGAGCCGGGTCGTGCCTACTGGCTCTCCCTCAGCTATCGCTTCGCCTCGGCCGGCGTGCTCTGAGCGGGGATTAGCTAACCGGCTGAATCGGGTAACGTTTTCAGTCACAGACCCGTGCGGGCTGGGTCGCTATCATGGCCCCAGTGCGGCGCTTTGGGCGTCGATACCACCACAGCGGGAACATAACAATGAAACAAGGAACGTTGCGTCGTGGCGGCCTCATCGGGGCCGCCCTGTTACTTACGGCTTGCGGCAGCGGAGGCGGGAGCGGTTCCAGCGAGCCCCAGCCCCCGGTCATCAACCCGCCGCCGGCCACCGCCAGCCGCGCCTGCTACGGCAATGACCAGCCGGCCTGCAACCTGCGCACCTATCAGGTGATGGTGGAGTCCTTCGTCGACGGTGACGGCAGCGCCAACTACGGCGTCGGCTACGGCCCCTCCCAGCACAACGGCGATCTGCAGGGGATCATCGACAGCCTGGATCACATCAAGAGCCTCAACGTCAATGCCATCTGGCTGACCCCGGTGTTCGACTCCTGCGCCGGCCAGAGCGGGGATGACAGACTGGATGCCACCGGCTACTTCGCCTGCGACTTCTTCAACGTGGATCCCAACTTCGGCAGCAACGCCCAGCTCAAGAAGCTGGTGGACGGGGCGCACCAGCGCGGTCTCTACGTCTTCCTAGACGGGGTGTTCGGTCACGTCAACAAGGTGGGGGTGAGCAAGCCCTCGCCCGAGGGACGGCTGCCCGCCCTCAAGAGTGGCGGTGCCGGCTACCCGGGCCAGCTGGTGGATTACAGCCAGCCCGAGAGCCTGGCCTACTTCAAGGAGGTGGCCCGCTACTGGGTCGAGCAGTACGGCATCGACGGCTGGCGCCTCGATCAGGCCTATCAGCTCGATCTTGACGACTGGCGTGCCATTCGCAGCGAGGTGGAGCGGGCCAGCGCGGCGCGCAAGGCCGCCGGCCAGCAGTGGGGCACCCTCGGCTATATGGTCGGGGAAGTGTGGAAAGGGGCCGACGAGATCCGGGCCCAGGCGTATGGGCCGAGCGACAACCCGGCGCTCTCCTCGGCGTTCGACTTCCCGCTGCGCTACGGCCTGGTGCAGGCACTGGCGGTGGAGGAGTCCGGCAAGGGCGGGCAGGGGGCCAGCGTGCTCGATGCCAGCTGGAACAAGGTGGAAAACTACCCGGACCACGCCATGCCCAACCTGATGCTGGGCAACCACGATCTGGTGCGCTTCGGCGATCTGCTGGAGCGTGGCAACTTCAATCCGGCGGACTACTGGCAGCGGCACAAGGCGGCTTTCAGCTTCCTGGCGGCCCGCTCCGGCCCCATTACCCTCTACTACGGCGAGGAGTTTGGCGACGAGGTGCCTGGCTTTGCCAAGCAGGTGGGTGGCGACTGCGCCGCGCAGGGGCTCTGTGACGATCACGTGGCCCGCAGCGATGGCAAGGTGCCGGGTGCCACCGGTTTTGTGCCGAGCAGCGAGCAGAGCGAGCTGAAACAGTGGCTCAGCCAGTTGCTGGCCCTGCGTGCCGCCCACCCAGCCCTCTATCAGGGGGAGCGGGTCAAGCTGGTGGCCGAGGGCAGCGTTTATGGCGACATCAAGCAGACGGCGGCGGAGCAAGTAGTCTACCTGCTCAACGTCTCCGGCACGCCCCAGAGCTACGCGGTGCCGGTCGGCAAGCTGCGCAGTGGCAGCGCCCTGGTGGATCTGCAAAGCGGCGAGAGCCTGGCCATCGGCGGCAGCAGCGTGACGGTGGACTTGCCGCCGCTCACCGGCCGCTTCCTGCTGGTGCGCTGAGGCTGGTAAACAACAAGGGCTCCGTGATGGAGCCCTTGTTCATTGGGACGTTACTTCTCGATGCCGCTGCCGAGCTCGTCCTGATGGGGATCGGCCCGGCCGTTGCCATTGCCGTGCCGCCAGCTCTCCAGCCGGTTGTGCACGCCGCGGCGCAGGCCTTTGAAGCTGGTCTCCAGGTAGTCCACCCCCACCAGGATGGAGAGGGTGACGCCGGTGAGCAGCAGCGCCTGGTGCAGCATCTGCATGCCGATGAGGGCGCCGAGGGCGGCTAGCATCCAGACGGTGGCGGCGGAGGTGACCCCCAGTACCTGGCCATCCCGGGTCATCATCACCCCGGCGCCGAGAAAGCCGATGCCGGTGATGAGCTGGCCCAGTACCCGCGCCTGATCGGCGCTCTGGGGGCTGACGGCGGCACCGATGGCGAGAAAACAGTAGGTGCCGAGGATGATGAGCGAGGAGGTGCGGATGCCGACCGGCTTGCCGCGCAGTTGCCGCTCCAGCCCCACCAGGGTGCCGCACACCAGACAGACCAGGATGTTCTCCCAGCCAAGGGGCGCTATGTCCCACCAATCAGTCGTCATCATATCCACCTCTGCTCTCGATGCTTGTTATCCGGCCGCGCTCTGCCCCCGGTTTTCCAGCCGCTGGCGGAAGGCCCGGGCGAGGCGCTCGTAGAGGTCCTTTGCCTCTCTGTCCTCAATATCGCCACGTATCCAGGGATTGTCGATGATTTCCAGCAGCACGCAGTCACGCCCCTGCTGGCGCAGATCGACCCCGAACAGGCCGTTGCCGAGCTGATGGACGGCGCGGCGGGCGGTCTGCAACACCCGCTCCGGCACCTCGTTGAGCGGCAACGCCTCGATGCGGCTCATGTCGAGGGGGTGTTTGCGGCGGCGGATGCGGTTGCCGGGCTCGGGCCGGAAGCGGCGGCAGGCAAACAGCGGCGAGCCATCGAGAAAGCCGATGCGCCAGTCGAACTCGGCGGGGATCCGGCTCTGCACCAGCAGCAAGGCGGAGCGCCCCAGCCCCTCATCCAGCAGGCGAGCCAGCTGCTGCTCGTCGCTGGCCATGGCCAGATCGCGCCCCTGCGCCCCGTCGGGCACCTTCACCATCAGCGGCAGGCCGAGCCGCTGTACCAGCTCGTCCACGTGATGGCGGCCGCGGCGGGTCACCACCATGGTGGGCGGCATGGGCACGCCGCTGCGCACCATCAGCTCGTAGAGGTAGAGCTTGTTGCTGCAGGCGAGGATGGCGCGGGAGCTGTCGATCACCGGCATCTTGAGCTGCTCGGCGCGGCGGGCAAACTCGAAGGTGTAGTGGCCGACCGCGGTCTCGGAGCGTAGCCAGAGGGTATCGAACTCCGGCAGCCGCTCGATGGCGGATGGCGCCAGGATCTCGGCCCGGATCCCTTGGGCCGCGGCCGCCTGGATGAAGCGCTCCAGCGCCAGCGCATCGCTGCTGGCACGGCCGTCGTTGGGGTCGACCAGGATGGCGAGCTGGTAGAGCGGCGCCGCCTGCTCCTCGTCGCCGGTGCCCACCAGCGCCTGGGCGTGGTGCAGCATCAGTGTCTGCTCGCTTGGGCTCAGCGCCAGCGGCGACAGGCTCTGCTGCTGGCGCACCGACCAGCCGTGGCGGCCGCGCTTGAGGGTCAGCTCCTGCAGCGGCAACTGGCTCAGGCCGTAGTAGTAGCGGGCCAGCCCCGCCAGCTCGCTCTGCTCGCACTGGCCGAAGATGGCGCGCACCCGGATCCGATCCTCGCTCTGCTGGGCCAGCCAGCCCTGCAGCTTGCGCCACAGCTTGGCCGGCGGCTGCTGGGGTTGCAGCTGGCTGATGGCCTGCAGGCCCGGCAGGCAGTGGTGACCGCGGGCCTGGGCCAGCAGCGAGCAGTAGTAGCCGGCACCGAGGTGTTCCAGGTTGCGGCAGAGGTTGATGATGCGGGGACGGCCGCCGGTGGTGGGCACCCCGTGTTGCAGGTAGGTGCGGGCGGTCAGCAGATAATCGGCATGGCAAGGCCAGTCGCCCAGCTCTTCGACGATGACGTAGGTACTCATATTTTCGGCTCCACAGATGAAACTGCCTTAAGCGGCAGGATCCCCAGTGGGCTTCGATGCACCGACAAGCACGACAATGGCGCGAGGGGAAACAAGAGGTTACAGTGCCTAATATGCCGCCTTGGTAACTTGTGATACAAGTCGCATTTTTGGTGATGAAGATAAATAACCGAACAAGGATTCCCCGTGTTGACCGTGCGCGCGGCCCGGACCGATGATCTGGGCGCCATCGTTAAGCTGGAACGCTACTGTTTTCCCCCCGAAGTCGCCTTTGGCCGCAGCCGCTGGCACTATCTGCTGACCCAGGCTAAGGGGCGCACCCTGCTGGTGCTGGACCAGCAGGAGCAGCTGATGGGCTACCTCTGTTTGCTGGAGCACAGGGGCTGGGATCGGCTGATCATCCAGACCCTCGCCATCCGCTGGACCATCCGCCGCCAGGGTTGGGCCCGCCGCCTGCTGGAGCAGGTTATTCAGGAGGGCAAAGAGGCCGGCTGGGGGGCGATCCGGCTGGAGGTGGGCGATGCCAATGAAGAGGCGCAGGCCCTCTACCGCGGGCTGGGTTTTCGGCCAAGGCAGAAGCTGCTGGATTATTATGGCCACGGTCAGCATGCCCACCGGCTGGTGCTGAAGCTGGCCGGAGAGAGGAGAGAAGAGGAGAGGGGATGAGCTGCGACAACTGCCTCGCCACCGCCATCAGGGCCAAGCTGGGGCGCTGCCCGGTCTGCGCCGGCCAGACCTTCGCCATCGGCCTGGTAGGCTGGCTGGTCTGGTGGTGGTGTGGCGCCGACACCTCGGTCAATGCCCTCACCGGCCTGCTGTTCGCGTTGGGGGGCTCGGGCCTGTTTTTGCTCCACCTGCTGGTGTTCATCTGGCGCAAGGCGAGCGGGCGTGAATTGAGCGACGAATAGATAAGATTGATTTCAAACAGATAAATAACAATAGCGCTGTAGAAATGGAGGTTCAGATGATTGCAATGGTAACGGGCGCCTCGTCCGGTTTTGGTGAATCCATCAGCCGTCAGCTGGTGCAGGCGGGCTACAAGGTGATCGGCACCGGCCGCCGCGCCGAACGGCTGGCCGCCCTGGCCGACGAGCTGGGCGCCCAGTTCCTGCCGCTGGTGTTCGACGTGCAGGACAAGGCGGACACCCGCGCCGCCATCGACGGGCTGCCGGCCGAGTGGCGCGAGGTGGATCTGCTGGTCAACAACGCCGGGTTGGCGCTGGGGCTGGAGCCGGCCCACAAGGCAGACCTCGAGGACTGGGAGCAGATGATCGCCACCAACATCAGCGGTCTGACCCTGCTGACCCGCCTGCTGCTGCCGGGCATGGTCGAACGCAATCGCGGCCACGTCATCAACATCGGTTCCATCGCCGGCACCTACCCCTATCCGGGCGGCAACGTCTACGGCGCCACCAAGGCGTTCGTGAAGCAGTTCAGCCTCAACCTGCGCGCCGATCTGGCGGGCACCGCCATCCGTGTCACCAACGTGGAGCCAGGTCTGTGCGGCGGCACCGAGTTCTCCAACGTGCGCTTCCACGGTGACGACGCCAAGGCGGCCACCGTCTATCAGGGCGTGCAGGCGATCCAGCCGGAAGACATCGCCAATACCGTGCTCTGGATCAGCCAGCAGCCGGCTCACGTCAACATCAACAGCATCGAGATCATGCCGGTGGCGCAGACCTTCGGCCCGCTTCATATCAGCCGTCGCTGATGGCTGCTGCGGATGAAACAAGAGAGGCTCCCCTGGGAGCCTCTCTGTTTTGGGGCCTGTTTACAGGCTCATGATCTTCTTGAACTCCTCCGGCGAATACTTCTGCTCGGTGCGCTTGGTGAGATCCGTCATCAGCTTGTAGCGCAACTCTTTGGCCATCTGATAGCTCTTCTCCAGCTGGCCATAGGAGTAGTCGGATGCCAGCCCGATGGCGGTGGCCTTGTCGCTGGCATAGGCCTGCTTGAGGCTCTTGTCGAGCAGGGCCACCTCCTTGTAGAGCTTGCTGCTCTCCTTGCTCCAGACACCGCGCAGCAGCGGCAGGTATTTGTCCGGATCGGCGCTGGCCAGCGCGGTCAGGCTGCGGAACTGCCAGTAGGCGGAATCATCGGAGTAGCTGTCGCTGCCGGTGCGGTAGGGCAGGGGATAGGACTCCAGGGTGTTGTAGAGCGGCACCATCACGGATTCGGCCAGCACGCCGTAGCTCTGCCAGATGAGCCCCTGCAGCTCTTTGGGCATCTCCTTGCGCAGCTGGATGACGTGGGATTCGAGCTGGCGATCGATGCGGATCGGCCGCTCTGCCTTGCCCGCCAGTGGCGTACCCTCATAGGTGGCGCTCAGCAACCTGGCCACGTCCGGCACGGCGATGGGGGCATCCGGCTTCATGAAGAGCGGGTACTGCGCCTGCCGGGTTGGCTGCTTGTGAGAGGCCGTCAGCATTTTCTGGCCGAGCCACTCCCGATCCACGTTGTAGGGGTCGGCAATCACCCCGAATGCCTTGGCGAAGTTGAACTCTTTCGGGTCGGCGTTATCCAGCAGTTTGTGCTCGCGCACAAACTCCAGCAGTCTGGGCGAGTGCAGCACGTCGGCGCCGTCGAGATCGACGCCGTGGATGCGCAGGCCGTTGGCCACCATGGCGTAGCTGTCGTCCGGCACCCGCACTGCGATCCAGTGGTGGCCGGAGCCGATCTCCATCAGCCAGGCCTCGTTCACATCCGCCAGATAGAGGCTGTTGCCCTCACCGGCGCCATATTGCTCCACATAGCGGCCGAGCAGCTCGACCCCCTCTTTGGCCGTCCTGGCCTGCGGCAGGATCAGGGTCGGAATGATGGCCTCGATGACCCCCTTCTCAATCAGTGGATCGGCCTTCTGGGCCTTGTCGTTGACCTCGGCACTGGTGGTGGCCGAGATGGCGACGTTGGCCTCGTTGATGCCGCGCTCCTCGTAATACTTGCCGTCCGGGTCGCTGCCGGCGGCATCCCAGTCACGGATGGCGGAGTAGGCCAAGAAGGCTTTGGGCATCGGCACTTCCAGCCCGTTGCCCAGTTTCCAGGTCTTGCCCTCGTTTTGCTGCGCGGGCCGGAAGGCCAGGTATTTGTTCCAGTTGTTGACGCCAAAATCCTCGTTTCTGGCGATCATCACGCTGCCATCGGCACTGGCGCCCTTGCCGACGATGAGGCCGGTACAGGCGTCGGCACTGGTGCCAAGCAGGGTGAGCAGGGTGGCGGAGAGAAGACTCAAGGTGTGTTTTTTCATGGTTATGCCCGAAAGGTTGCGGTGGATGCGCGTCAGGGGGCGGGAGAAGCGGCCGGGAGTGACCGGACTGGGTCGGGGATCCGACGGTAGACAGGTCTGCATCTGCTTGATTTCGCAAACATATCATCCATAACGCTGCTTGCTTGCCCGATGGTGCGCCAAAATTGTATGCCTCACTGGTTGTTTGTTTTGTGATCGACAAGGCGTTCCTGCTGTTTATGTGGCGAGGAGTTTTATAGGTAGTTGTATGTGTCGGAAATCGGGATAAAAGCAGCGGATGAGTCATGATTCTGACGCCACATCAGGTCCGTGACCGGCGGCAGGCTTGCCACGGTGGGGATCTCGTTCACCCTGACAAGTTGGCCTGCAACTTGCTGGTTTTATTGCCAATGATGGGGCCAGGCGCCTCATACCATCGAATCAGCGACCTCGTCATGCCGGTTTGGCATGCAGACTGGAGCCCCCATGGATATCAAACCCTACAGCCAGCAGCTTGCCCAGAGCGCCTCCAACAATCGCGCCCTCGCGACCCTCAGCAGCGCCGACAGCGGTCAGGGTGGCGGCGGTTGGGAAGATCTGGTCAACCTCTCCTCCCAACGGATAACCGGCCAGGCCCAGCAGGCGCTGACCTATGAACACCTGGCCAAGAACAGCAAGCTGCCGCCGGCGCTCGACATGAGTTCCGACAAGGGGGGCGTGCTGCAGCAGCTGGTGGACAAGGCGCTCGGCTTTGATCGCAAGCAGTTCAACGAGATAGAAGAGAAGCTCAAGGCGATTGCCGACAACAAGCAGCTGAGCGCCGAGGAGCGGGCGGAGCAGAGCAAGCCGTTGAACGAGCAGCGGGACGCCATGCTGCAAGACGCCATGGACCGCCTCACCGGCAAGAAGAGCAGCAAGGAAGAGAGCAAGAGCGCCTGAGCAGCGGAATGACTCGAACGGCAATCCATGGTCAGCGGGGGCAAGCCCTTGCCCCCGCTGACCACAGTGGATGAGCGGCCCTGCCGGCAACCCGCATCCGCGGTGCAATGTGAGGGCGTGCCCGCGTTCTTTGACCTGTGGGGGCCACAGGCGCACAATCCCTCTGCATGCATTCAACCGAGGGCTCTGCCGTGTACAACTTCCAATATGCCAACCCCACCCGCGTCTGTTTCGGTGAAGGCCAGATCGCCAAACTGCCCGAACTGATCCCGGCCGGCAGCCGCCTGCTGGTGCTCTACGGCGGCGGCAGCATCAAGCAGAACGGGGTCTATGACCAGTTGACCCAGGCGCTGGCAGGCCGGGAGTGGCTGGAGTTCCCCGGCATCGGCGCCAATCCCCAGTACGACCAGCTGATGGAGGCGGTGGATCTGGTCAAGCGCGAGCGCATCGACTTCCTGCTGGCGGTGGGTGGCGGCTCAGTGGTGGACGGCAGCAAGTTCGTGGCCGCCGCGGCCCGTTTCGAGGGGGACGATCCCTGGGAGATCCTGCTGCACAAGGCCCCCATCAAGGCGGCGCTGCCGCTCGGCTGCGTGCTGACCCTGCCGGCCACCGGTTCGGAGAGCAACCCGGCCGCCGTGGTGAGCCGGGGGGAGGCGAAGCTCTCCTTCATGAACCCGCTGGTGCAGCCGGTGTTTGCGGTGCTGGATCCCACCACCACCTACAGCCTGCCGCCGCGCCAGGTGGGCAACGGGGTGGTGGATGCCTTCGTCCACATCCTCGAGCAGTACCTCACCTTCCCGGTGGGGGGCGAGGTGCAGGACCGGTTGGCGGAAGGCCTGCTGCAGGTGTTGGTGGACAACGGCCCGCGGGCGCTGGCGGAGCCCACCAACTACCAGGTGCGCGCCAACCTGATGTGGGCGGCCAGCCTGGCCCTCAACGGCCTCATCGGTCGCGGCGTGCCTCAGGACTGGTCCACCCACGCCATCGGTCACCAGCTCACCGCCCTGCACGGACTGGATCATGCCCAGAGTCTGGCGGTGGTGTTGCCCTCCCTGCTGCGCGAACAAGCGGCCCAGAAGCAGGAGAAGCTGGCCCAGTTCGCCGAGCGGGTGTGGCACTCCAGCCGCGAGGACAAGGCGTTGCGCATCGAGGAGGCGATCATCCGCACCGAGCAGTTCTTCCAGCAGATGGGGGTGGGCACCCGTCTCGCCGACTATGGCCTGGATGCGCGCTGCATCCCGGGGATCTGCTCCAACCTCAAGCTGTTCGGCCTGACCGCCCTCGGGGAGCAGCAGGACATAGATCCGGACAAGGTAGCCAGGATCCTCTCCCACGCGCTGTAAGTCATCCTGGCAACCATAGTGGCGCGGATCCTTTCCCACGCCCTCTGATCACTGACAGGCCAACGGAAAAGAAAACGCCCCGATCATCGGGGCGTTTTTCATGGTGGCGCCGGGCGCCAGGCCGCTTATCCGGCGCTGCGATCCAGCTCGCGCTCCAGCGCCGCCGCCTTCTGGCGGGCCGGATGAGTGTTGAGCCGCTGCCAGTAGGCCTGCAAATGCGGGAACTGGGCCAGTTGGCCGCTTTGCGCCAGCAGATCCACCAGGAAGGAGTTCAGGATGTCGGCGCCGGTGAGGCGAGCGGCCACCAGATAGCGGCGGCTTGCCAGCACCTCGTCGAGATAGCCCAGCACCTTGGCGCACTCGGCTTTGGCGTAGTCCGGCAGGAAGCGCATCGGGCTGCCGTCCTTGCGCACGAACATGTCGAGCAGCAGCGGCAAAATGCCCGAGCTCTCGGCGAAGTGGAGCCACTGCAGGTACTCGGCATAGTCCGGGCTGTCGGCGGCTGGCGCCAGCCGTTGCGGGGCGTGGCGGGCGATCAGGTATTCGGTGATGGCACCGGATTCTGCCAGCACCCGGCCGTCGAACTCGATGACCGGCGACTTGCCGAGGGGGTGGATGGCCTTGAGCTCGGGCGGTGCCAGAAAAGTGGCGGCATCGCGCTGGTAGGCCTTGATCTCATAGGGCAGGCCCAGCTCTTCGAGCAGCCAGATGATGCGCTGGGAGCGGGATTTGTTCAGGTGGTGCAGGACTATCATGGATACCTCGACGCAGTGACAAGAAGCGGTAGTACGCAGCGGCGCGGCGACGGGTTCACCGCTGCAGATAAAAAAGAGCGGGCTGATGCCCGCTCCCGCACCGTTTGCGTCAGGCCTCCAGCGCCTGATCCAGATCCGCCAGTATGTCCTCGATGGCCTCGATCCCCACCGACAGCCGGATCATCTCAGGTTTCACCCCGGCCTTGGCCTGCTCCTCTTCGCTGAGCTGGCGATGGGTGGTGGAGGCGGGGTGGCAGGCCAGCGACTTGGCGTCGCCGATGTTGACCAGCCGCTTGAAGATCTTGAGCGCATCGTAGAAGCGCACCCCCGCCTCGTAGCCCTCTTTCAGGCCGAACGAGAGGATGGCGGAGGGGCGGCCGGCCATGTACTTCTCCGCCAGCAGGTAGTGGGGGTGACCCGGCAGCCCGGCGTAGCTGACCCAGGCTACCTTGGGATGGTGCTTGAGGTGGTGGGCCACCTGCAAGGCGTTGTCCACGTGGCGCTCCATGCGCAGGCTCAGGGTCTCCAGCCCCTGCAGCAGCAGGAAGGCGTTCATCGGCGCCAGCGCCGCGCCGGTATTGCGCAGCGGCACGGTGCGCACCCGCCCGATGAAGGCGGCCGGACCGAAGGCCTCGGTGTAGACCACTCCGTGATAGGAGGGCTCGGGCTGGGTCAATTGGGGGAAGCGCTCGGCGTGATCCGCCCAGGGGAACTTGCCCGAGTCGACCACCACGCCCCCCAGCGAGTTGCCGTGGCCGCCGACATATTTGGTCAGGCTGTGCACCACGATGTCGGCGCCGTGCTCGATGGGTTTGCACAAGACCGGGGTGGCGACCGTGTTGTCGACGATGAGCGGCACGCCGCGGGCGTGGGCCACCTTGGCCAGGGCGGCTATGTCCACTATGTTGCCGGCCGGGTTGCCGATGCTCTCGCAGTAGACCGCCTTGGTCTTGTCGTCGATGAGGGCGGCGATGGCCTCGGCGCTGTCATCCTTGGCGAAGCGCACCTCGACCCCGAAGCTTGGCAGCATGTGGGCGAACAGGGTGTAGGTGCCGCCATAGAGCTGGGGGGTGGAGACGATATTGTCGCCGGCGGCGGTCAGCGCCTGGATGGCGTAGGTGATGGCGGCGGAACCCGCCGAGACCACTAGGCCGGCAATGCCCCCTTCCAGCGCGGCCATGCGCTGCTCCAGCACATCGTTGGTGGGGTTCATGATGCGGGTGTAGATGTTGCCAGGCACCGCCAGGTTGAACAGATCCGCCCCGTGCTGGGCGCTCTCGAACTCGTAGGCCACCGTCTGGTAGATGGGCACGGCAACGGCCTTGGTGGTGGGGTCGTTGGCAAAGCCGTGGTGCAGGGCCAGGGTCGCATCTTTCATCACACACTCCTTGTTGGATGTTGCTGGATAGCAGTCATAGATGGATAGACGTCCAATCTATCAGGCCCTTGGCCGATGTAAACCATCAGATCCGGCAAAGCAATCTCGTCGGGGCGTGAGGGAGGCCGGCTCAGAGGCGGCGGCGATACTCCTTGTCGTCGATCTGGTGCATGTCCCACTGCATCAGACGGTTGAGCTGGCTCATGGGATCCTCGATGAGCGGCAGCGGGCGGGGCAGGATCCGCTTGAAGTAACGGCGCAGGATCTGCTGGATCCGGTTCGGTTTGATGGGGTTGGCGTGGCTCATGATGGGGCTCCTGTGCTGTGGTTCTCACGTTCGCCAGCAGTATTGAGCTAAAATGCGGAAGTAAAAACTGATGACTTTCAGCACAAGGATTTCCTCTTTTATGCCCACCAGCCGCCTCTACCAGCAATTCCAACGGCTCGCCCAGCAGCTCGGTTGCGACGAGCGTGAAATCAGCCTCGCCGAGGTAGCGGATCTGCTCTGCTGTACCCCGCGCAACGCCCGCCTGCTGCTGCGCCGCATGCAGGAGCAGGGCTGGCTCGGCTGGTCCGCCGAGGCCGGGCGGGGACGGCGCTCCCGCCTCACCCTGCTGGACAACCAGGAGAGCCTGACCCGGCGCCGACTGCGGGAGCTGCTGAGCCAGGGCCAGCTGGCTCAGGCGGTGCGGCTGGCGGAAGATCGCCTCGATCTGCTCACCCCGCTGCTGATCGAACAGCTCGGGCAGGCCACCCGGGCAGGGCGCCAGATCCTGCGGGTGCCCTACTACCGGCCACTGCCCCAGCTACTGCCCACCGGCCCGCTGCGCCGATCAGAAATCCACCTGAGCCGCCAGATCTTCAATGGCCTGACCCGGCGAAATGAGGAAAATGGGGAAATCGAGGGGGATCTGGCCCACCACTGGGAGTGCCTCGGCCCCTGCCACTGGCGCTTCTACCTGAGGCCGGCGGTGCGTTTTCACCACGGCCGCGCCCTGACGGTGGAGGACGTGACGGAGAGCCTGCAGAGCCTGCGGGATCGTCCGCTGTTCGCCCATCTGGCGCGGCTGGAGAGCCCCTGGCCGCGCACCCTGGATCTGCACCTCGACAGCCCGGATCCCCTGCTGCCCCACCTGCTGGCCGAGCCGGTGGCCGTCATCCTGCCGCGCGAGCTCAAGGGGGAGGCGGGCTTTGCCCTGCAGCCGGTGGGCACCGGCCCCTATCGGGTGACCGCCAACGATCCCATGCACCTGTGCCTGGAGGCATTCGACGACTACTTCGGTCTGCGCGCCCTGCTCGACGAAATCGACATCTGGATGCTGCCGGAGCTGGCGGAACGGCTGGAGAGCCACCTGCAACTGGGGCGTGACAGCCCGGAGCTCGGCACCATGCGTGGCGAGTCCGAGCTGGAATCGGGTTGCTACTTCCTGCTGCAGGATGAGCGCTCCGGTGCCCTGCAGGATCCCGCCCTGCGCCAGTGGCTGGCCGGCCTGCTCAACCCCATCGCCCTGATGGCGCGGGTCGCCCCCGAGCTGCAGCGGGGCTGGACCAGTGCGCTGGGTCTCTTGCCCCACTGGCGGGAGGCGCAGCCGGCCCCGTTGCCGGCGCCGGCCGGGCGGCCACGTCAGCTGGTGCTGGCCTGCTTCAACCAGCACCTGGAGTTCAACGAGTGTGCCAACGCCATGAGCAGCCTGCTGGCAGAGCAGGGCATCGAGCTCGAGGTACGCACCCTGGATTACGGCCGCTGGGTGAGCGGGGCGGACGAGGACGTGGATCTCTGGCTCGGCACCCTCAACCTGGAGCACGAACACGCCTTCGCCCCCTACGCCTGGCTGCAGGGGACCCCGCTGCTGCGCAAGGTGTGGGGCGGCCAGCATGGCCTGTGGCAGGGGCTGACGCAGTGGCGTGCCAGCGGCGAGGAGCCGGGGCCGCGCGCGCTGCTGGCAAATGTGCAGCGGCAGGGCTGGTTCGTGCCGCTGTTTCACCACTGGCTGGAGCTGGAGAGCCGGGTCGGCGTGCACGGGGTGCGGATGACGGCGCTCGGCTGGTTCGATTTTCGCAGCGCCTGGCTGCGCCCGGAGCTGGCCGTCGGTGCCGGCGATACGACGGGGGAGCTTGAGTCCAGAGGCGGGCCGCGTTAGCCTGAGCGCGGTCCAACGACAAGGAGTCGATATCCATGCTGGAAATGCAGATCCAACCCCGTTTTCAAGAGACAGATGCCCTCGGCCACATCAACAACACGGTGCCGGCGGTCTGGTTTGAATCGGCCCGCGACCCGCTGTTTCGCATCTTCTCCCCCGAGCTGGATGTGCACAACTGGCATCTGATCATCGCGGGCTACACGGTGCAGTTCAAACGGGAGCTGTTCTACGGCCAGCAGGTATTGATCAAAACCGGGGTCCGCCGCATCGGCTCCAGCTCCTTCACGCTCTGGCAGGAAGCCTGGCAGGAGGGCGAGCTGGCGGTGACCGCCGAAACCACCCTGATCCATTTTGACTACCAGTCCCGCCAGTCCATCCCCCTGGGCGATCGCCACCGGGAGGAGCTGCGGGTCTGGCTGATAGAAAGCTAACCTTGGCCCTTCGGCCAATCACAGGACATTTATGCGCAATACCGTGATCGCCCTGAGCCTCGGCCTGGGACTGGGGCTCTGCTCCCTGCCTTCGATGGCGGCCTCCCTCGCCGAGCAGTTCTCCCTGATGGAAAAGGGGGCCGAGAGCGCCCTCGATACCCGTCTGTTCAGCCACGACGGCATAGACATCAAGGCCTGGGTGGATGGCGCTCCCGTCATCATCGCCGTGCCCATCATGAACGAGCAGGGCAAGCAGGAAGGGGAGAGCCGTTACTACTTCAAGGGCGGCAAGTTGTTCGGGGTGAAGGAGCCCGCCGCCCAGTTCGCCTTTGACGACGGCGGCAAGCTGACCCGGTGGCTGGACGAGAAGGGACAGCCCGCCGAGTTCGTCAGCAAGATGAGCATGCAGCAGCGTGAAGTCTGGCTCACCAAACGGGCGGCCGAGCTGGGCCAACTGTTTGCACCGAGCGCCGCCGAACAGAAGGTGGCCAAGGGGGGCGTCAAGCTCAAGGGGGCGGAGCTGGCCCACTGGCTCTGCAACGGCAAGCTGATGGCGCTGGCCGGGGGGGACAAGGTGACCTTCGAGCCGGCCAAGCTCAAGAGCCGTGCCGAGGGCATCGAGGGGGAGGTCTCCCTGCGCCAGGATAAGGGGTGGCAGGATCTGAGCCTCAAGTGCGAGGTGCAGGGTCCCCAGGTGACCCGCCTGACCTGGCAGCCGCTGCCGGGTGCCAACAAGCCGCAGTAAGCACGGCAGCAGCAAAGCAAGGGGCCCAGATGTGGGCCCCTTTTTATTTTGGTTATTGTGGCGGTCACTCGCCCAGCCTGAGCCGGGTGAGGGCTTCCACCCGTCGCCACTGGCCGGGCTCGAACCAGCGCGCCAGGATCTCCGACTGCTGCTCGGCCCGCCGCTCGGCGGGCAGGGGCTTGAGTTCGGCCAGATAGCCGGCCAGCTGCTGCTCGAACCCCTGCTGACTCTCCGTCAGCTGGTGCAGCCGGTCCGCTGCCTCCGGCCCCAGCTGCTCGCGCAGCATTGTGTCGCGCTCGGTTGCGGGCAGCCGCTCCAGACTCTGCAGATCGCCGAGCAGGCGGCTGTTGGCCTCCGCTTCCCGAAACCACTGGGGCTGCTCCGCCAGCCAGAGTTCGAGCTCGCTCGCCAGCAGCGGCTTGTCGGTATCGCTGGCCTCCGCCAGCGCCTTGCGGCGCAGGGTCCACTGCTCCATCAACCGATCCTCGGCAAACAGCTGCTCCTGTTCAGCCGGGGTGAAGCTCTGCTGGCGCAACTGCTCGCGCTCGTCGAACAGCACCTGCAGGCTGGCCAGGCCCGGATCGGTCGGCACCGTCAGGCTGCTTTCGGCGGCAAGAAAGGCCTCATAGCGAGCCTGCAGCGAGTGCTCAGCGGACGAAGAGGCGGCCTGCCGGGCGAGGGGGGAGGCCGGCTCGGCCTCTTGCGCCAAGGGGGCGGCCGAGTCGGGGCGCGGGGCGGGCCACAGCTGCCAACCCCCCAGCAGCAGGGCCGCTCCCAGCAAAGCGGCCATCAACCAGGCCTTGTTCATAACCCCAGTCTCTGCAGGCGGTTGGCGTGCTGGCGATAGAGGCCGACCGGGTCGGTCTCGAACAGGTGGCGAATGCCAAACGACTGGTTCACCTCGTCCAGATGGTTCATCCGGTAGTCGGTGCCGATCACCTTGCCGAGGTGGCTGCTGCACACTCCGACCAGGCCGTCGTTGGGCTCCTTGAAGAAGCTGCCGGTCAGCGCCAGCGCCGGATCCACCGGATCCAGGATGTTGGTCATGGTGCCGCGCCCGCTCCAGGAGAAGTAGTAGACCCCGTTGGCAGCCTGCATGGGCCCTTCGCCGCAATACTGGCTGGGCAGCCCTTCCGGGTAGCGCTGGTTGAAGCGCTGGGCGCCGGCGCTGGTGAGGGCGTCGAGGGCGGCGAGGGGATCCTGTGGCAGCTGGCTGCCCCCGGAGAGCAGTGAGATGACCCCGGACAGGGCCGAGGCGGCGGCCACCGCCAGCTTCTCGGCCACCGAGCCCGGTGCCACGTTGGCGCGCACCAGATCGGCGATCTCCGAGCCGTAGTTGACCCCGCCCACGCTGGTGGCGGAGGCGACCAGCTCGGGAGCGACCGAGGCGACGTAGCGAATGGTGGGGCCGCCGTGGGAGTGGCCGATGAGGTTCACCTTCTCCGCCCCGGTGATGGCGAGCACCTGCTGTACCTGCTTGAGTAGCTGCTCACCGCGCAGTTCCGAGCTCTGGGTGGCGGAGACCTGGGCCACGTAGACCCTGGCGCCATCCCGGGTCAGGGCCTGGGGGATGCCGTAGAAGTAATCGACCCCGAGCAGCTTGTCGAAACCGAACAGACCGTGCACCAGCACTATGGGGTAGCGGGTCTGGGTATAACCTGCCGCCTGGCCCAGCATGGGCAGGGCGCACAACAGCACCAATAGCCATTTTTTCATCTTGTCCATCCTTGTGAAGAGAGACTGCCGCAGCGGCAGCCACCGGCATCATGCCGATACCGACCAGCATGGCGGAACGGGACGTTTGCATCTGTGCAAATGATCACCAAACAGACAGATTCAAAAAAGCCCTACCCATATGGGCAGGGCTGTTGGCTGTGCCGGCACAACTATCCCTTGTGTTCGCCCCTCATATAAGTTAAATAATAATTATTATCATTTGTGGTGTTGGAGCCTATGTCGGCAAGCTGGGTAAGAGGTTGGGTAGGGACGGGGGAGAGCGACAGCAGCATGGTGCACTGGAAGGTGCAGACCATGAGCGGCAACCGCCATTTCGATGCCGGTGAGCACGCCAAGGCGCTCTCCTGCTATCAGCAGGCGCTGTGGCTGGCCCGCCAGCAGTTTGCCGACTGGCACGATGTGGACGAGGCGGTGGCCGCGCTGGTGGTGGCCCACCACAACCTGGCGGATCTGCTGGTGGCGATGACGCTGCCGGATCGGGCCGCCGACCTGCTGTGTCACATCCACGACTGCCTGCTCGCCACCAGCCAGTCCCCCGCCAGCTCCGGAGCCCTGCGGGATGCCGCCCTGCGCCACACCCGCAGCACCCATACCGAATTGCTCGCCTTCGTGCGCAAGCACGGCAGCCACGACGGCATCCGCCGCTGCCTCGGCCAGTGTCTGTGCCAGACCGAGCCAGCCCCGCAACTGCATTAATCACAATAAACAGAGGTGACCATGAGCCATACCCTGCCTGCCCTTGCCTATGCCTACGACGCACTGGAACCCCATATCGACGCGCTGACCATGGAGATCCATCACAGTCGCCATCACCAGACTTACATCAACAACCTCAATGCGGCGCTGGCCGATCACCCCGAACTGGCGGCGTTGCCGGTGGAGGAGCTGCTTGCCCGCTTCGACAGCCTGCCTGCCAAAGTGCAGGGGGCGGTGCGCAATCACGGTGGCGGTCACGCCAACCACAGCCTGTTCTGGCGGGTGATGAGCCCGCAGGGCGGCGGCGAGCCGGCCGGCGAGCTGGCTGCGGCGATCCAGCGGGATCTGGGTGGACTGGAGGCCTTCAAACAGGCCTTTACCCAGGCGGCGCTGAGCCGCTTTGGCAGCGGCTGGGCCTGGCTGGTGGTCGATCGCAGCGGCAAGCTGCAGGTAGTGAGCAGCGCTAACCAGGACAGCCCCCTGCAGGATGGGCTGGTACCCATTTTGGGGCTGGATGTGTGGGAGCACGCCTACTACCTCAAGTACCAGAACAAGCGTCCTGACTACATAGCCGCGTTTTACAAGGTGATCGACTGGAACGAGGTGGCGCGGCGTTACGTGGCGGCGCTGGCCTGATCGCTGGAAATACCAAGCCAATGAAAGAGACCCGCCTGATGGCGGGTCTCTGCTATTGAGGGGTCAGCGTGCTGCCGGTTGGCGGGGCCGCACTGGCGGCAGCCGGTTTGTCAGCAGCGGTAACTTCGCTCGGTACGGCGGCGCTGGTGGCTTGGGCACTGCTGGTTGGCGTTGCTGCATTGGTGATGGCTGGTTTGTCCGCAGTGGTGACTTCGCTCGGCACGGCGGCGCTGGTGGCCGTGGCTCCGCTGGTAGCGGCCGCCGCACTGGTGGCAGTTGCTGCACTCACCACCGCTGCCGGCTTGGCCTTCGGCTGATGAGAGGGCGGCTTGATGGGCAGGCAGGGTTGGCTCGCTCCTATGGTGCTCAACGCCTGGCAGGGAACCGGGCCGCCGATGACGATGGGCTCGCCGAGGAACTTGGGTCCCTTGTCCAGCACGTAGAGGTCGAGCAGCCCCATCAGGCGGGCGAACACCTCGCGTACCCGGGTCTTGATGCCCTGATAGGCGCTGGGATCCACGGCGTTGAAGCCGACCGCCTCGATACCGAAATGGCGGGCGATGAAGATGGCGCGCTCGTTGTGAAAGGCCTGCGAGACCACGGTGAAGTGGGCCTGACCGAACACCTCCTTGGCCCGCACGATGGAGTCCAGAGTCCGAAAGCCGGCGTAGTCGCTGTAGATGGCGCTGGCAGGGATGCCGGCCTGGATCAGGGCTCGCCGCATCTGGCGCGGCTCGTTGTACTGCACGGTGGCGTTGTCGCCGGAGACCAGGATGTAGTCCACCTTGCCGTTGTTGTAGAGCTCGGCGGCGGCCTTGATCCGGTATTTGAAGTAGTGGTTCGGGCTGCCGCCAATCAGGTATTTGGAGGTGCCGAGCACCAGGGCGACCCGGTTGTAGGGCACCGCATTGACGTCGTCATAGGTGTAGTGACGGGCGTCCGAGACGGTCCACTCGCTGTAGCCAAGCAGGGCGGCGGCAGAGGCCAGCAACAGGCAGAGGCAGGCGAGCAGGATCTTGGCAAACTTCTTCATGCGCGGTGCGGTTCGGGTCTGAAGTAAGAGATGACAGGGGGTCATTCTATTACAAGTTGCCGCCGCGCGTCAGGCTTGATGACCGCAGATGGCGTCACTCGGGCAGAGGTTGTCGCATGGCGGGAGTGGCTAACTGATTGATCCTGTGCTGCTTATCATCCTCCAATAAAAAGGGCGGCCATGGCCGCCCTTGGGTATTGATGCCAGCGCTTCAGTGGGAAGAGTCGTTGGCCTTGCACTCGTCGGAGTCCTTGTTGGCTTCCCACCAGGGCAGCAGCTCGCGGCCGAGCCACTGCTGGTAGGCCTCGCTGTCATTGGCAATGAGCTGGTCCAGCTCGGCTTCGAAGGCGCTCATCGCCTGCTGCTGATCCGGGTTGCGCAGGGCCTGGGCCATGGCCAGCCAGCTGGCGCCGCGACCGGTCTCGTTCAGGAAGCGATGCACCGTGTAGGACCAGGAGTAGACCATCTCGCCACCCTTGTCGTAATCCAGGTGCAGGATGTCGGCCAGGGCAGGACGATCGCCTGCCGGGCGGCCGGCGACGTTGTCCAGACCGCGGGCGAAGCACTGGCCGTGGGCGATGAATTCCGCCAGCCCTTCCGACCACCAGGTGGTGCGGTTGAGCGGGTAGTGGCCGAAGCTGCCGTACTGGTTGAAGCGGCCGTCCAGGTAGTGCACGTACTCGTGGCGCAGGTTCCACACCTGGAACGCAGGACGCTTCCACTCCGCCTCGTAGGCGAAGAAGCGGGCCTGGTTGCCGGGGCGAGCCGGATCTCCCTCAATGTAGATACCGCCGTTGTCGGTGGAAACGCCGCCAAACAGTGCGCTGCCGTAGCGTTTCCAGTCGGCGGAGGAGTCAAAGATCACCAGCTCCAGTGCCTCGTTGTGATCGTCCGCCACCGGCTGCCAGCCAGTTTCCATCTGCTGATGGAACTGCTGCTCTTCGGCGCCCAGTTCACGGCAGATCCCCTCGGCCTGATCCATGGTCAGATCCTGGGCTCGCAGGCGCAGGGTCGGCGAGCAGGTGTGCTCGAACGGCAGCACGTCTTCCACCCGGATCGGGGTGCAGAGCCCGGCGAAGTCGCCGCTAATGCAGGCTTCGCTGGTGCGGTCCGTGTAGGTCAGGTAGTAGGTGGAGAGGGTCAGCGACATGTCTTCCAGCAGATCCTGGCTCTGCTGACCACCGGGGATCAGGTCGTGGTGGCGAACGAGGGCGATAACGGAGTCATCCAGCAGCTTGCGGTAGCCGTCGAGCTCGTCCGGGCGGGTATAGCGGGCGATCCGGTAGAGGCGGGTGTAGGCATCCAGCACGTTGTTGAGCAAGAACAGATCGGCGCCATCCCGCCCTTTCCACAACGCGAGCTCGCTCATGCCGAGGGCGTGCAGTTGCTTGCGCAGCTCGCCATCCTGCTGGCGGAAATCGTTGGCGAAGGGATCGCTGTAGTCGCTGGCGAAGTCGAGGAAGTTGAGCAGATCGAACAGGCCGGTCGCCCAGGCGTGCTGGCCGTTGATCTCGCTGGCATGGCGGGTGCTGTAGGCCAGCATCTGGTTGAACTCGCCGAGCAGGGTACCAAAGCGGCTCTGTACTGCCGGGCTCTTGAACTGGCCGTGCAGGGCGATGCTCCAGGCACCGATCACGGAGCCCACCTCATCGGTGGGTTGCTCCGGGAAGAGCAGCGGATGGGCACCGAGCGCGGTCAGCGCCTCGGCCAGCGCCTCGGCGGCGGCCGGGCCGTCTTCCTTGTGCTTGCCGTAGTTGTGGTAGTTGTGGGCACGTACGTATTCCAGCAGCAGCTTCATGGCCGGATGGGCCGGCTGATTGGCCGCCAACAGGCTCTGGATGCCGCGGGACACGGCCAGCAGCTTGGCATCGTCGTGACCATAGTTCTCCTGCCAGACAGGGGCGGGCTGGCCACTGGCATCCTGCACTATCCTGGCCGCTTCGGCGTCCAGCAGATCGGTATCGGGCAGGTCCGGCTCGGAGCAGGCGCGGCCGTCGGCACGGCGGCAGTCGAGCTGCTCCTCCTTGCTGGCCAGCATGATGGGGCGATTGAGCACCCGGCTCTCCTGCCATTCGGTTGTTTCCGGCAGGGTCTGCCATTCGCTGCCCCCCACCGGGTATTGATAGCCGGTGTCCTTCAACACCACCTGCACCTCGCTGCCGGCGGGCAGGGTCTGACGGCACACCCGATAGCTGATGGTCTTGTCCCCTTCCTGACGAGTCTGGGGTTCATCGCACTCCTGCTGGGTCTTGGCCTGTTCCAGCAACCAGGTGTACTGGCGCCAGACGTGCAGCTCGCTCACCTGACGGGCTGCCTGGCTGCCCGCAACCGGCTGCAGACGGAAGAAGATCTGCTCGAGGCGGCCATCCCGCTCGTTGGGGGTCTCTTCCAGTACCTTCAACTGCTGCCAGTTTTGCGGCTGGTACTGCCATGCCTGCTCGGCGCAGCGCCCCTCGGCGTTGAGCTCGCAGCGATCCAGCTCCTGCTCGCTGTGACCCAGGATGACCCGCTCCGCCAGCGGCAGACGATCCTGACGCGGCGCGGTCGGGGTGCCTGCCAGGGGCTCCCAGCGGCCTTGTTTCATGCCGTAGCCAAAGTCATAGCTGCTGGCCGGGACGGCCTTGCCGGCCGGTACCACCTCTTCACAGCTGAGGTAGCGGATCTGCCAGCCCTGCTCGATCTTGAGTTGCGGCTCGCCGCACTGCTGTTCTGCCAGCGCAGCCAGGTTGGCTTCGCTCCAGTCGAAGCGACGATACACCCTCAGCTGTTGATAGGGGGCGTCGGTGCTGCGGGCGCTCAGCTCGTAGGTCACTTCGGTGAGCTGATCCCCCAGCTGACGGCTGGATTCACCTTTGAGTTGATACTGTTGCCAGTCGGAGGGGGAGTAGTTGGCCAGCGCCGAAGTGGCAAGCAGGCCCGGTGCTGCCAGCAGCAGCAACCTGGTACCCAGATTGTTCATTTTTATCCCTTTGCTTGATTGTCTGCGTGATTGACGCGTGCAATCTATTCAGCTCCAAAAGGATATCAACCCACCAATCAGGCCATATAAATCATTTATTTAGATTGAATCAAAACAAAGTGAGCCCCATTGGGGGCCTGGCTGATAGCAAGGACTCATCTGCCATCTGGGGGGGATCTCAGTCTGAGGCTGGCAACTGTGATCAAAGTCTCGTTTGAGATGTGCTGGTCATGTGGCGTCGCGACAATGCGAAGCCGGCAAACCCGCAGAAAAAGCGCTGACTTGTCTGAGCAGAAAGTTGGGGGCGTAGTGAGAAGGCAGTTGGCTGCGCTCGGTATGGACGCAGAAAAAATAGGAGGAAAAGTGATGGGGAGTCGCGGGCAGGCGTTATCAGCCGCTGCCTGAGCATGGCAGTGGGTGCTCACCCTTCACGGTGCGAGCAGATCCGCCCGAGGCAATGAACAACCTCGGGCGGGTGACGGAAATGACGGGATCAGAGGTAGCTGACGGTCACTATGGCCATGTTGCTGCTGCCAGCAGACAGCTTGTACTGCATGGTGCTGCTGATGGTATTGAGGCTGCCGGCCTGCTGCAGGCTGGCCAGATCCATGGTTTGACGCTGGGTGCCCGAGTAGCAGGTCACGCTGTTGTCGGCGAAGTCACAGGGGGCTTCGTAGATGGTACCGGTGAAGGTGACGCTGCCATCGTAGGCGGAGGCAGTAGCTGGCAACAAAGCGGCACCCAGCAGCATGGCTGCGGCGGCAGAAGAGGCAAAACGGATGGCGTTGTTGCGAACGGAAGCGGTGGAAGTGTTCATTTTTATGTCCTTTTCGTCACATGTCGTTGTACGAAAAGGGCAACGCAATCAAAGAGAATGACACAGATACAGCTGATGACATCGCTCTTCTCAGATGGCAGCTCCGCTGTCTTAGGTTATGAACCCTTAGACCGGTGGCTTTGCGTCCCGACCTTTCGATCGGTTTGCCCTTTACTCTATGTCTAGATGATAACATCGCACTTTGAGAAATCAATCACCATAAAAAAGTGTGAGGTATGGGTCACAAATAGTTTTTTATTCTCCGCGGTTCAGGATAAACGGCTGGTTTTCCTTAATGTTTTTTTGAATGAATATCCTGAAAAATTCATTCTTATCTCCCTTGCCATTATGATTAACGGGCGAACTCAGTATTTTTATGTCGATCACAAACATGGTTCAGCATGACCTTGGGAGTGAACAGGGGGATAATAAAAGGAAACATGTTGGAGTTTCCCTTCACAAATGGAACCTGGTTAGAATGATTACCTGATTACCTGATTACCTGATTACCTGATTACCTGAGCTGTTTTATGTATGACGTCAGGGGTATTCAAGAAACAAAAAACGTGATCTGGAATTATTTTGTTGTTGTGTTTTTGTTAATTGCTGTTAAGCGGTTGAGGTTGTCTGATTTAAAATAATCCAATCCGTGTTTGCTATATGAACGATATTTATTTTACGGCATTCATAAATGTGTTGTCATGGATGTAAGTAATTGTTTTTTATGTGTTTATAAAAGAATTTATAAAAATCAAAATGTATTTGATGTGCATCATATGAGTCGTTAATTTGTTCATCAAGCAAAAGCGGAGCACGGCTTTCTGCACAGACGACAGGGATGTATGTAGTTGTGCAGTTGAGGTGTAGCGGGAACTGCTCCTTATGCGGTGAGCTGCTTTTGCTTATTTAGATAAACCATAAAGGCACAGCAAGTTATTGATGCCGCCTCTCACCGGCTTAATGAGAGAACAGGCACCGGCATGCTGTGCAGTATATCGCGGCATCACTGAAGATCGTGACTCCAGCATGATTGGAGTGATGCAGTACAACACACGTTAATGTAGGTATAAACGAATGAAAGCTAACAAAATTCTGGTTGCTATGGGTGTTGGTTCCATGCTGCTGTGCGGCACCGCTTTTGCTGCCGGTGGCGCTGGTTCAGGCAAAGTCACCTTCAACGGTGAAATCATCAACGCTCCTTGCTCCGTTGCTCCTGAGTCTGTTGACCAGGTAGTTGAAATGGGTCAGATCAGCACCAAAGAGCTGGCCAACGGTGGCGAGTCCAACTCCAAGCCGTTCAGCATCAAGCTGCTGAATTGTGAAATCTCCGACAAGGAAGATGCCGTCAAGGTTACCTTCAGCGGTGCCAAAGACCCGGTAGATTCCAGCCTGCTGGTTATCGGTGGTGGTGACGCCAAGGGTGCCGGTATCAAGATGACCGCTCCGGGTGGTGCCGCTATCGTACTGGGTACCCCGACTGCCGCCTTCGGCCTGGTCAACGGTGACAACGAGCTGCCCTTCAGCGCCGTGCTGAAAGGTTATGCCGATCAGACCGCTAACCCGCTGCAGGCCGGTGCTTTCACTGCAGTGACCAACTTTACTCTCTCCTACGAGTAATCGACTGCCTTAACGTGTGACCAGGGTTGTGGTGGCTGATGCCACCACAACTTCACACCTTCTGTCTCCTCACATCGAACCTTGATCATGAAAACTTCAATGATGGCAGCCATGGTGCTGCAGCTGGTGATGATGGCGGGATCAGTCCACGCCAACGAGATTTCGGATGGGCTGGCCGAGTCGGGCTGTACCCTGGACGTGCAGCGCAGCATTCCTTTGCAGGCCAGGCAACCGGGCACGTTGAAAATCAGCGGCTGTCAGGTTGAAGGAGCAGCAGAGGCATCACTGCCTTTTATTTCCATGTCCGTGCGCGGTGCCATGAGCGATGAGCTTGGCATTCTCAACAACGGCCAATATCACAAGGTGTCCGGCGAGAGCTTTATTATTTCGGATATCGTCAACAGTGATCTGGAATTCAATTTGGGTCTGACCAGCAGTCAACTGTTTTTTCCTGACAGTACGACGCTGTTTGAACTCAATTATATGTAAGCAAGCCAATTGCTTAGTGTAGATACCTCATTACGTGAGACCGTTATGCAATTCCTAGAGTAAATATATGAGCGTTTCAACATCAGACTCTGTGAGAAAAAAACATTATTCCAAAATGGCTTTTATGCTGTGCGTGCCCGGCCTGATGGCGGTGGCGAATCATGCATGGGCAGAGACGGAGTTTAATATTGATGCGCTCGATCTGGACGAACGGACCAAGATCGACCTCTCCCAGTTTGCCGACGAAGGCTACATCCTGCCCGGCGACTACTACCTCGAGATCGAGGTCAACAAGAACAAGCTGCCCCTGCAGAAAATCCCCTTCTACGAGACCGACACCGGCAAGGGGAAGGGCGGGGTGGCCTGCCTGCCGCAAGAGGTGATCCCCAAGCTGGCGCTGATCGACGAGGCCATCGCCAAGATCGACAGCTGGCACGACGGTCAGTGTGCCAACCTGCTGGCGCTGGATGGCGTGGTGATCGCCAACGACATCGGCAACGGCCTGCTGCGCATCGCCGTGCCCCAGGCGTGGATGAAGTACAGCGATCCCAACTGGATTCCGCCCGAGCAGTGGGATGAAGGGATCCCGGGGATGATGCTGGACTACAACATCAACGCCCAGATCAACGAGGGCGATGGCTACTCCAACCGCAACATCAGCAGCTACGGCACCCTGGGGTTCAACTACGGCGCCTGGCGCCTGCGTGGCGACTATCAGGCCAATGCCTACTGGGGCGACAACGATCGGACCACTTCCGAGCTGAACCGCATCTATGCCTATCGTCCGCTGCCGAACATGGCCGCCAAGTTGACGGTGGGCGAGCAGCAGCTCAACTCCCAGCTGATCGACGGTTTTCGCTATACCGGCGTCAACCTGGCCAACGACGAGCGCATGCTGCCGCCGAGCCTGCAGGGTTATGCGCCGGAAGTGAGCGGCATCGCCAAGACCAACGCCAAGGTCACCATCTCTCAGTCCGGCCGGATCATCTATGAGACCAACGTGCCAGCCGGTCCGTTTCGCATCCAGGGGCTGGACAGCTCGGTGCGCGGCCGTCTCGATGTGCGGGTGGAGGAGCAGGATGGCAGTGTCAGCTCGTTCCAGGTCGACACCGCGACCGTCCCCTATCTGACTCGCCCCGGTTATGTCAGATACAACCTGGCGGTCGGCGCCCCTTCCGAACAGACGGATTCGGTGCACGATGTGCACGGCCCTGCCTTTGTGACCGGTGATTTCTCCTGGGGGGTGGCAAACTCCTGGTCGCTCTATGGCGGCAGTCTGGTTGCGGGTGAATACAACTCCATGGGACTGGGTATCGGTCGCGATCTCTATGCCTTCGGTGCCATTTCCGCCGACCTGACCCAATCCATTTCCAAGCTGCCCGGCCTGTCGACCAAGATTGGCCAGTCGGTGCGGGTGAACTACGCCAAGCAGTTCGATGAATACAACAGCTCGATCACCTTCGCCGGTTATCGCTTCTCCCAGCATGACTTCATGACCATGTCGCAGTTCCTCAATAACAAGGATCGGCTGGAGAAGAACGAGAACACCTCGAGCGATGACTACAACAACTGGGGTGACAAGGAGCTCTACACCATCACCGCCAACAAGACCTTCTGGGCGGATGATGCGGCCAAGGCGCTGACCGTCTACCTGGACTACACCCACAGAACCTATTGGGAACATGACGCCGAGGATCGCTACGGCCTCACCATCAACAAGAACGTGAACATCGGCAGCTTCAAGGATGTCTCCGTCTATGTGTCGGCCTACAAGACCAAGACCGAGAACTACGAGGATGACAAGAGCGTCATGCTGACCCTGAGCATGCCGATCGGGGACAGAAAGAGCGCGGGATACAGCGTGCAGTCCTCCAACGGCAAGGTGACCCACCTGGCCACCTATCAGGACTACAGCCGGCCGGATGATACCTATCAGCTGGGGGCGGGCGTGCAGAGCAATGGTCACGCCGTGGCGCGGGGTTACTACAACCACAACAGCGATATCGGGGCGGTCAGCCTCAATGCCTACAGCGTGCAGAGCGAGTACACCTCGGTCGGTGCCAGCCTGCGCGGTGGCCTGACGGCGACCGAGCACGGAGCAGCTCTGCATCAGGCGACCCGTCGTGGCGGCACCCGCATGATGGTGGATACCGACAAGACCTCCGGTGTCTCCTTCAACAACGGCCGCGCCGTGACCAACCGCTTTGGCGTCGCGGTGATCAGCGACATGACCGACTATCGCAAGAGCGACACCCGGGTCGACGTGGATCAGCTGAGCGACGACATCGATGCGATGAACGCCATCAAGCAGGGGACCCTGACCGAGGGGGCAATTGGGTATAATGCCTTCGAAATCGCCGAAGGATTCAAGCTGCTGGCCAACGTCAAGCTGTCCGATGGCTCAGTGCCGCCGTTTGGTGCCACCGTCGTCAGGGATTCCGGCCGTGTGCTCTCGGTGGTGGATGAAGATGGCCTGGTCTATCTGACCGGGGTGAAACCGAATGAAGCGTTTGAACTCTCCTGGGGCGGCGCCCGCCAGTGCAAGATAGTGGCACCGCAACAAGTAACCGATCTGTCGATGAAGACTCTCACTTGCAAGTAATGGGATACCGATGAAAAAGCTGCTCTCTTATACCTGTCTGGCCGTGCTGGGCATGACCTCGCTCAACGTCAGCGCTGCCATCGTGCTGGACCGTACTCGCGCCGTCTATCCGGGTGGTGCCAAGTCCATCAGCCTCAACATCAAGAACGAGAACCAGAAGCTGCCCTATCTGGCGCAGTCCTGGATTGAAGATGCCCAGGGGCAGAAGATCTCTTCACCCTTCGTGGTGCTGCCGCCGGTACAGCGGGTGGATGCCAACCAGAAGTCCATCGTGCGGATCGCCAGCGTGCCGGCCATCGACAGCCTGCCCAAGGATCGCGAGTCGATCTACTACTTCAACCTGCGCGAGATCCCGCCCAAGAGCGAGAAGAGCAACGTGATGCAGATTGCCGTGCAGTCCAAGATCAAGCTGTTCTACCGCCCCGAGGCCATTTTGCCCGAGCGCGGCGCCATCTGGCAGGATCAGGTGCTGATCACCAAGCAGGGCAAGGCCCTGCAGGTGAACAACCCCACCCCTTACTACATCACCTACGTGGGCCTGGGCCATCCGCAGGGCAAGGGGAGAACCGCCATCAAGGGCTTCTCCGCCTTTATGGTGGCACCCAAGTCCGAGCAGACGGTCAACATCCCGGAAGCGCTGGGCAATGAATTTGTGATCAGCTACGTCAATGACTACGGCGGATATATGGATATCAAATACCAGTGCGCAGGCAATGCCTGTAAAGCCGTGAAGAGCGAGTAAGGCCTATGCTACGTTCCATCTTCTGTTCAAGCCTTATGCTGTTTGCAGGAACGGCATTGGCAAATGGCTATGTGACGCCCAACCCAACCCATGATTACTATATATCGTTGGATAAGGCTGATATTCAAAACAAACCTGATTTTACTACCAAGGCGTTTGAGTGGAACTTGGGGGGGCAATATTCGGGTATCGTTACCTGCCCGGATAGAAGCATTCCACAATCTCCAGTGTACTATAAGGCGACCATGACGGATGGCTTGCCTCAAGCCGGTGATGGTTTTGTAAAACTAAATGACTTTCTGGATATGAAGGTCGAAATTTGGATAGCTGGTTGGAAGAAAAAGTTTGTTACGGCCCCATTTCCTAATGAAAGTAATGATTACCCAAATTACTCTTGTACTAAAGGAAAAGAGACAAGAATAAATAATTTCGAAAGTGGTAGCCGTGGGCGAGTAACCTTCCGTGTAAGAAAACAAATAATTAATGGTGTGCAAATATCGGATCGTCAAGTCGTAGAGATGTATGGCCGCTTAGGCTCTACTACTACAGATTTCAATAATTTGCCAATGTCTCGAATTACGATTACATCTGCAATTTTATATGTGCCGGAAGAATGCGTGATTAACGGTGGGCAGACTATTGAAGTGGAATTTGGTGATTTGCCAGGCTCGGGATTGGATGGGAATAATTTTGAAAAGACGGTCCCTCTGACATTTCAATGTCGCGGTGGTGTTTTCGAAGGGGATGCCTTGAAGATCAATCTTGGTATTTCTGGAAAACCAACCTCTTTCAACCAAGACTATCTGCGGACAACTCGGGATGGCTATCAGGGTGGAAATGTCATTTCCGATTTGGGCATAAAGTTCAAGCAGCTGGATGGTTCTCAGCTGAATTTGAATACATTTTATCCGGTTTCCATGCAAGGAAACATTGGTGACTGGGGCTTTATTGCCGCGCCGATAACACCGGTAGGCGCTGATATTCCTGCGGGTGACTTTTACGCCACCGCCACCATAGTTGCCGAATTTCAGTGAGGAATTGTCATATGTTGCGGACATTGTGGATAGGCCTGGCGCTGTGCCCGCTGTTGGCGGTAACGGCAGCTCCCCGTGCCAGCAATGATCTGGAGTTGCTTGGCAACACGGTCCACCTCCATGGCCGGATCATCGATCAGCCGTGCGAGATTGCTCCCGAATCCATCGAGCAGGAGGTCGAGATGGGGGTGGTCGACGTGAAGGAGCTCTATGCCAACGGGGCCGGGGTCCAGGTGCCTTTCTCCATCCGGCTGACCAACTGCAAGCCGGGGATCTTTCGCATGGCCAAGGTGACCTTTACCGGCTCGCAGGATCCCCAGCTAGGCGGCGGGTTGGCGTTTACCGCCGGGATGGCCAAGGGCGCCGGGATCCGCCTCTATGACGTGACCCAGTCACCACTGGATCTGGGCACCCCCTCCCGCGGTTATCTGCTGGGCGGTGCGGCGGACAATGAGCTGCAGTTCTTTGCCCGGGTGGAAGCGCATCCGGACGCGCTGGCAGCCAAGACTATCCAGCCCGGGGATTATTCCGCCGTGGCCAACTTTATCGTTGCCTATGAATAAGGTCAGAAGTCATTGCGCTGAATGACCTTTGAATTACCCAGACTGGGCCAATTGATGACGCCGCCCAGATAACTGGAGAGGTAAATGCCCCCCGGCAACTGCACAAACTGTGCTTTCTGTTTAGGGGGGGTCAAGGCGGCCACCAGGGTTGCCACCATGCCGTTATTGGTCAGTGCCTTTTGATCGATGTAATTGACGATGGTATTTTTTACCTCTACCGAAATATCGCCATCATCCCGCTCCAGATCCCCGACGGAATCCAGATTGAACAGCGTCTGACCCTGGCTGTCGGTAGCTATAATGGTTGCCACGACTATTTCACGGCTCAACGTAACAATAAATTTGTTCTTTCTGGTCAGCTCAACCCAGTTGTCCGGCGCCTGGCAATTGCTGTGATATCGAACTGTGGTGTCGGTATTGTTGTAATAGTTGTGGGAAACATTCTTTCCCTGCTGAGCCATGGTGGAAATAACGCATTGCACCTCTTCGGCAAGCGGATGACCATTGCGCAATAAAAAGACATTTTCTGACAGCTGGCGACTGTTGTTGTCGATGGAGAAATAGCTGATGGCTTCTTTTCCGACCAGCAGGGATACCTGCTCATCATCCTTGCGCGAAATTTTCTGGACCAGCGGTGAGAGCGCATCGATCTTTACCTTCAATGCTTGCTCGGTATCACTGGTCATATAAAGAGAAACATGGCCAAGATTGATGGTGCGCAGCGTATTGGCCGTTGCATAGTGATATATGCTGATGACCAGCGCGGTCAGCGATACCAGCAAGAGTACAACCAGCAAAATACGCTGCGGGCTGAAATAGCGATCATATTTACGGCGGGTATATTGCCGTCTGACCTGGGGCACATTGGCGGTTGCGACCGTCTGAATTTCTTCATTCGGCACTGCCTCCTCGGTCTCTCCGGCCACTTCAATGGGGGCGCAGAAGATATATCCCACCCGCGGGATAGTATCGATCGCATCCATCAAACCGAATGATTCCAGCTTTCGTCTCAACGAGAGGATCTGCCGGTTCAGGTTGGTGTCGGTATTGTCCTGGTTCGGCCACAAGGCATCCTGCAGCTTGCTTCTGGCAATGACAGTACCTGCCTCATCACACAGCATCTCGAGCAGCTCGGCTTCCTTGTTGCTGAGCTTGATGTCCTTGTCTCCTTTCGAGAGTCGGAATATTGCAGCGGAGAAAAAGATATCCTCTGCAATTTTATAATTTTTGTTACTCATGTGTGACTCGTCTTACTGCCAAGGAGAGCATTTTACCACCATGCAGTCTTTGTTCAAATAATGGGAAATTAGCAATATCTTTAACTATCAACTAGTTACCTTTGCGTTTAAATGCATGGCGGGGAATATGGTACTACAGGCGGCTCGTTCAGTTCAAAAAACACGCAAAAAGAGGGTCGTGTATGTAATCGTTCTCACTTCCTCCTGCCTGTGAGGGGTATTTTGACGCCCCCAGCATTTTCTTTCGAATAAAGTGTGTATTTGGATGGCTCCACCATGTCTGAAATTGTCGCATGGCTGATCATTGTTCCTGCAGCATGCGCTGATATTGCCTGCGCTGCGGCTTGAGCTGCCCCCCGAGATCGGGCCAGGGATGCCACTGATCCGGCACCATGAAGCCGGGCAGGGTCTGCCGGATCCAGGTTGCCAGCTCGGCATAAGGCCGCGGCTCGCCATGCCAGTCGATAAAGGCCGCCGGCCTCTGCCCCCACTCGTCGCTCGGCACCGGTACCACCAGCGCCTGCGCCACGGCGGGGTGATCCACCAGCCGCTGCTCTATGGTTTCGGGCTGGATGTTTTCCCCCCCCGAGATGAAGAGGTTGTCGAGCCGCCCCTCCACCACCAGTTCGCCATTCGCGGTGAAATGCCCCTTGTCGCGGGTGTGGAACCAGCCGTCCTCGTCGAGCGACCGCGCCAGCCCCCCTTCCTTGAAGTAGCCCGCAAACAGGGTGTCGCCGCGCACGCAGATCTCCCCCTGGCGGATACAGACCTCCCGTCCCGGCAGCGCCTTGCCCACCACGCCGGCGGCGGCCGGCCGGCCGGTGCAGACCTGGCTGCCCATCTCGGAGAGGCCGTAGCTCACCTTGGGCACCAGTCCCATGGCGGTGAGCCTGTGCACCAGCGGCAGGGGGATGGCGGCGCCGCCGAGCAGCAGCTCGCGCAGCCGGGTGCGAGCGGGATCGAAGCCCTGCGCCAGCAGTCGCCAGAGCTGGGTCGGCACCAGGGATAGATGGGTGATGGGTTGTTGTTCGAGCCGCTCCCTGAGCGGGCGGCTGCGATCGTCCAGCACCAGGGCTGCGCCCGCCAGAAAGACCCGAAACAGGATGGCGTAGCCGCCGACATGAAACAGCGGCAGGGAGAGCAGCCAGCCGCACTCGGCATCGAGCGGGATCTGGCTGGTGGAGCCTCGCGCCGAGGCCAGGTGGTTGACCAGCCGGTGCACCACGGCCTTGGGAGTGCCGCTGGAACCCGAGGTGAGGATCATGTTGTTGAGCCGGGCAGGATCCAGCATGCAGTCGCCTTCGTCCGCCACCAGCTCACGGGTGAAGTCGAGCCGTAGCGGTTGCCAGCTGCCGGCCGGGATCTCGCTCGCCGACCAGCAGGCCCTGACGTCGAGCAGGGTCGCGAGCTCCGTTTGCCGGGTCAGCGGAAAGGCGGGGTTGAGCGGGCAGAAGACGATGGCGCTGCGCACGCAGGCCCAGGCCAGCAGCACATCTTCCAGCGCACCGCGTACCACGGCGGCGAGGCGATCTCCCGGTTGCAAGCCGGCCATGGCCAGCTGTTGGCACAGGCTGTTGAGCCTGGCGTCCAGTTGCCGGTAGGTGAGCGGGACGGCGGCATGAATAGCGATGCGAGCGGGAGCGGATCGCGCCCAGTGACGGACCGGGCAGGGTTCGGGATGGGAGTGATGGTCAGACAAGGGTGGCATGCAGGCCCCTTCAATCGTGGTGAAACAGGGGCTCCAGCAGGCTTGGATCGGGTTTGCCGGCGGCGTCCAGCAGATCGGCGGCCAGCCAGCGCCTAGTATCCAGGCCGGGGGCCTGTTCCGGTGCCCATTCGCTGGCCAGATGGAACAGCTGGTTCAGACCGACGCCGGATTCGAAACAGGAAGAGACGATGACCTTGAGGCGCAGCTCGTGGGCCCGGGCCACCAGCGCCTCGCAATGGGCCAGCGAACCGAGCAGGGTCGGCTTGAGCACCAGGGCGCGCAGCTGGGGAATAGGCTCCCACGGCTTGCCCTGGGCCAGCAGCTCGTCGATGGCCACCGGCATGCTGGTGCGATTGGCCACGAAGGCGATGTCGGCAAAGTCGGCGCAGGGGTCTTCCAGATATTCGATCCGGTTTGGATCCAGATGACCGCAGAAGGCCCAGGCCTCCTCGCGGGTCCAGCCTTGGTTGGCGTCCAGCACCAGCTTGAGGGTGGGAATGCGGTCGCACAGCAGGCGGATCAGCGCCAGCTCGTCGCGCATGGGGTAACGGGCCACCTTCAGCTTGGCCTTGTTCGGGGTCTTGTGCAGCCAGTTCTTCCAGTTCTTCAGCAGCTCCTGGGGGGAGCCCTGAATAAGGGGATAGGGTTCGGGCAGCGGGGCTGTCTGGGCAGGCCAGCAGCGGCGGGCACAGTCCAGCCCGAATTGCACCGAAGGGAGCTGCGGGGCGATATCTTGCCCCGCAGCCAGCCGTTCCAGACAGGCGATGGCCTCGGCTTGCGCCTCGGCCAGGCTCTCGCGGGAGAAGCCGGGCAGGGGGGCGATTTCCCCCCAGCCGTCATCAACGCGAACCAGCAGGCCCTCTCGCGCCACCTCCACCTTGCCGTGAAAGGTCAGGGGCTGGGTAAAAGGCAGTTGGTAGCGATAGAGAGCGAGTGTCATCAGGGATTCCGCTTGTATTTGGAGAAGTCGGGACGGCGTTTCTCGTTGAACGCGTTGCGCCCTTCCTGACCCTCTTCGGTCATGTAGAACAGCATGGTGGCATTCCCCGCCAGCTCCTGCAAGCCGGCCTGGCCGTCGCAGTCGGCGTTGAGGGCGGCCTTCAGGCAGCGCAGCGCCATCGGGCTGTTCTGCAGCATCTCGCGGCACCAGCGCACGGTTTCACGCTCCAGCTCCGCCAGCGGCACGACGGTATTGACCAGCCCCATGTCGAGGGCTTGCTTGGCATCGTACATGCGGCAGAGGAACCAGATTTCGCGGGCCTTCTTCTGGCCGACGATGCGGGCCATGTAGGAGGCACCCCAGCCGCCGTCGAAGGAGCCCACTTTCGGGCCGGTCTGGCCGAACTGGGCGTTGTCGGCGGCGATGGTCAGATCGCACATCATGTGCAGCACGTGGCCGCCACCGACCGCATAGCCGGCCACCATGGCAACGACCGGTTTCGGGCAGGTGCGGATGTCGCGCTGGAAGTCGAGCACGTTGAGGTGATGGGTGCCCTCGTCATCGCGGTAGCCACCGTAGTCGCCACGGATCTTCTGGTCGCCACCGGCGCAGAAGGCTTTTTCACCGAAGCCGGTTAGGATGATGGTGCCGACCTGATCGTCGTAGCGGGCATCGGCCAGCGCCTGCAGCATCTCTTTGACGGTGCGGGGGCGGAAGGCGTTGCGCACCTGGGGGCGGTTGATGGTGATCTTGGCAATGCCATCGCCGGACTTGTGATAGAGGATGTCCTCGTAACCGGCGGAGCAATCACGCCACTCGACGGGGGCATAGAGTTCCGCTTCAGTCATTGCTTCAATCATGACGCTTCTCTTCTTGTTGTTGGTTGACCCACTCCGCGAGGAGCCGGGCAAAGGCCTCAGGCTGGTGGGCATGCAGGTTGTGGCCGCCATCCAGCTCCAAGTGGTTGATTTTGCTCTGCTGACTCGCCATGAGGCAAGCCAGCTGATGGAATTTGTGATCCCGCTTGCCGCTCACCCAGGTGACCGGCAGCGTGCCTTGCGCCAGCCAGGGGGCCAGGTTCGGCTGCTTGCCAAGGGAGGTGGCGCGCAGCATGGCGGCCACGGCCTGGCCGTCGTTGCCAAGGCGGTGGGCTATCTGGCGGGCGCGGGCAGCATCGTCCAGATCGGCGAACACCCCCTGCCGATACCAGTCCGCCAGCACGCTGGCCAGGGGCTCCTGCTCGAAGCGCCGGGCCCAGCTTTCGTCGTGGGCGAGGCGAGCCGGCCGCTCTGTCGGTGGCAGGCCGGGGTGGCAGTTCTCCAGCAGCAGGGCCTGCAACCCAGCCGGGGCCTGGCTGGCGTGATAGAGGGCGAGCCGCCCCCCCAGCGAATAGCCCGCCAACCGGTAGTGGTCGATGCCGCGCGCGGCCAGCTCGTCGCACAGCCAGCGATGGGCCTGCTCGAACCCTGCTACCCGCACAGCCTGGTTGCTGCCGTGACCCGGCAGATCCAGCGCCAGGCTGGGGAGGTCGGCCAGGGCTGCCTGCACGGGTTGCCAGTCGTTGGCATCGCCGAGCAGACCGTGCAGCAGCACCAGCGTCGGCTGGTCGGCACTAGCTGCCACGGATCGCGCTTCCCAGTGCCTTCAGATCCTCGGCGACTTCGCTGCTGGGGACCTTGATTTCAATCAGCGTTACCCCCTTTTCCAGCGCGGCGGCGTAGTCCCGCTCAAAGTCGGCGAGGGTAGTCGGCGCCCGGTAGTGGAGGCCGAACATGGTGGCGGCGTGCTCGAAGTGCAGGCCGTGGGGCAGGCAGTAGTAGGTCTCCAGCAGTGCGTCCTGGGTCGGCACCGGCAGCATGCGAAAGATGCTGCCGCCGTCGTTGTTGAGCAGGATCACCACCAGCGGCCGGCTCGCCTTGCCGAGCAGCGCCAGGCTGTTGAGATCGTGCAGGGCGCTGAGATCGCCGAGCAGCAGGGTGGTGGGCTCGTCGCTGCCCGGCTCGATCGATTGTGCGAAGCCGTAGGCGGTGGCGATGAGGCCGTCGATGCCGGAGGCGCCGCGGTTGGTCATCACCCGGCTAGGGCCCTTGCCCGCCTCGCCGAGCATGTCCATCAGCCGGGCCGGCATGCTGTTGCCAACGAACAGCTGGCCCCTGATCAGCTGGTTCAGGCGATGGCACACCCCGAGCTCGGAGAAACGCTCGCAGGCGCTGCGCACCTGCAGACTCACGGACTGCTGGCGCTCCGCCAGCCGGTGCCAGGGCAGGTGAGAATGCGCCACCGGATGGGCGGCGGCAAAGGCGTCGGGTTCGCACAGCAGGCGGCGGCGCAGCCGGTAGTCCGGGTCGAGCCGGGCTGGCTGCGGATCCACCAGCCAGTAATCCTGCCAGGAGTGCTGCTTGATGAACTGACCGAGTCGCTTGGAGATGAGACGGGCGCCAAATTGCAGCAGCACCTCGGCGCGGGCCAGTTCGGCCACGAAGCCGCTGTGTTGCAGGGCGAGATCGGCGTGCACCAGGTTGCGGCCATCAAAGCGCAGCTGGCTCTGCAGATCGGCCAGCAGGGGCCAGCCGAGCCGCTCGGCCAGGGCGGCGACTGCCTTGGCCTGGGCGGGATCCTGAATGCGGCCGGCGACGATGAGGCCGCGCTTGCCCTGCAGCTCGTCCCAGTCGGGTTGACGAGGGCAGGGGGCCTCGGCCTGCTGCCAGGGGCTCCAGGGCTCGGACGAGTGAAGCCAGTCGCCGAGGGGGGCCAGGTAGGCGGAAAAATCCAGGTACTCATCGCCCGGATAGAGGGGCTCCGGGTACATGCAGTTGAAGTGCACCGGCCCCGGCGTGCGCGCCTGCTGGGCCAGCGCCTGATCCACCGAGCTCAGCACGAAGGCGGCCGGGATGGTGGCGGTGGGGCTCGGCAGGTTCTGCTGATAGACGGGGTAGCGGCCGAAGATCCCCTGCTGGTCGATGGCCTGGTTGGCCCCGTTGTCGATGAGCTCGGGCGGCCGGTCGGCCGAGAGAATGATGAGCGACACGCCGGTGAGCTGGGCCTCGGCCACCGCCGGCCAGAGGTTGGCCACCGCGGTGCCCGAGGTCATGATCACCGCCACCGGGCGGCCACTGCCCTTGGCCAGCCCCAGCGCCATGAAGCCGAGGCCGCGCTCGTCAAAGTGCAGATGGCGGCGAAAGCCGGGGTGCGCGGCGGCCGCCATGGTGAGCGGCGCCGAGCGCGAGCCGGAGGCCAGTGCGATGTCGCGCACGCCGAGGCGAAAGAGTTCCTCCAGCAAGAGGGAAGACCAGACGTGGTTGAAGGTGGCATGGTGACTGGCGAACGCTTGGCTGGCAGACATGAGGCTCTCGTGGTGAGGAGTCGATGAGAAACGCTATCCCAGCAGGGAGAGCACATTGGCGATCTTGTTGTCGAGTTCGGCCCACTCGGCGGCAGGCTCGGATCCCGCGACGATACCGGCGCCGGCAAACAGGGTAATGGCCTGCGCCGTGATGCGGGCGCTGCGGATGGCGACCGAGAACTCGGAGGTCTCCTGGCTCAGCATGCCGCAGGCGCCGGCATACCAGCCGCGATCATAGGGCTCGCGTTCGCGGATGAAGGCCAACGCCGCCTCGCGCGGAGCGCCGCCCACCGCCGGGGTGGGGTGCAGCGCCTCCAGCAGTTGCCAGTCGCAGACGCCGGGCTTGAGTTCGGCCTCGATGTCGCACTTGAGGTGCTGCAGCAGCCGCAGTTTGAGAATGCGCGGCTCGGTCAGGGTGGCATCCGTGGTGAGCGGCGCCAGCCGGCTGAGGATGTCGGCGTGCACCAGCCGGTTTTCCAGCCGGTTCTTGCTGTCGGCCAGCAGCTCGGCGGCCAGCGCCGCGTCGGTCGCCTCGTCGCCGGAGCGGCGGATGGTGCCCGCCAGCGCCTCGGTGAAGAGGTGCTGCTGTTCGCGGCGGTAGAGCCGCTCGGGGGAGCAGGCGATGAAGCTCTGCTCGGGGGAAAACTGGAAGCCGAAGTGAAAGCAGTCCTGACCGTGCTGTGCCCAACTGGCCAGCAGCGACCAGGGGGCGACAGCCTGCGGCTCGGTGGCATTCGTCGCACCCTCATGGGTGAGCCGGCTCTGGCGCGACAGCACCACCTTGGGGGTGTGGGCTTGAAAGTCGGGGGCGGTCACCTGCTCGACCAGGGTCTGCCACTGGGGCTGGCTCGGACAATCTTCCCGCTGCCACGGGTGGCGGGCCAGCGGGGGCAGGGGCGCCTCCGGCTGGAGGGCGTCGAGGGCGGCGGCGGCGGCCTGCAGTTCGGCCTCGAAGGCATCGCCGCCGGTCTGCTCCGGCAGCCAGAGGTTGAGGCAGAGGGTGACGCACTCGCCACGGCGCACCAGCTCGATGCGGGGCAGCACGAAACGACAGGGGCCGAACCCCTGCCAGCCAGGCTGGGTGGGGTCGAATGCCAGTCCGCCATAGTAGCGAGGGCTGTCATCATGGGGCTGGCAGGTGTGCTCGCAGACCTGGCGGATCGCCCTGGGCTCGGTCAGCTCGCGCAGGCAGCCCAGTGCCACGTATTCGGGTTTGTCCTGTCCTCTGGCATGCCAATAGATGCGGGGATAGAGAGTCTGCGCCGCCAGCCAGCCCAGAAAGGAGCGAACCTCGATCGCGACGCGCAGTCGCACGAAGCCGCTGGCATTGCCATGACGCAGGGCGTCCAGTTGTTGCTTGATATGGGTCTGAGCCAACATGGATTTCGTCTATGAGCCGATAGTGACGGTCCATCCTGCAGAAGGATGCCGTTGGTTTATGCCAAAGGAGCGATTATTCCTATATATTATCTGCCCATTCGTCCATGTAAATCGCCCGGGGAGCCAACTCCCGAGGGGCCAAGTATACCGAAATCCGGTTCGATAACCCTTAACACGATCAATATCTGATTGTTTGGCCATCACAATATGACAAATACCTTATCTATTTGGTTGCTGGCGGCGCGTTTGCGAACGTTGCCGCTGGCGTGCTCCTCCATTTTGCTGGGATCTGGGCTTGCGGCCAGCCGCGGCGCCTTCGACGGCACCATCATGGCGCTCTCCCTGCTGACCGCCATTCTGCTGCAGATCCTCTCCAATCTGGCCAATGACTATGGGGATGCGGTATCCGGGGCGGACAATGGCGAGCGGATCGGCCCCCAGCGCGCCGTGGTCTCCGGCCTCATCACCCGCAAGCAGATGTGCGTGGCCATGGCGCTGACCGCGTTGGCCGCCGTGGTCAGCGGCCTCGCCCTGCTGGGCTGTGCCTTCGGCGATCAGTGGCTGCAGATCCTCACCTTCGTGTTGCTGGGCGGTGCCGCCATCGTGGCCGCCGTTACCTACACGGTGGGCAAGACCCCCTATGGCTATCGCGGCTTCGGCGACATCTCGGTGTTTCTCTTCTTCGGTCTGCTGGGGGTACTCGGCTCCTACTACCTGTTCACCAAGACCCTGCAGTGGGATCTGCTGCTGCCGGCCACCGCCTGCGGCCTGCTGGCGACCGCCGTGCTCAACATCAACAACGTGCGCGACATCGAGACCGACGCCGCCAGCGGCAAGATCACCCTGGCGGTGCGGCTCGGCCGCAACCGGGCCATCGCCTATCACTGGGTGCTGCTGGGAGCGGCGCTGCTGGCGACCATCGCCTTCATCCTGACCCAGCCTGCCAGCTTCTGGCCCTGGATCTTCCTGCCTGCCATGAAGCCGCTCACCGATGCCGCCAGAACCCTGCGCCAGAGCTTCGACGGTGAGGTGCTGACCGGTTCGCTCAAGAAGACCGCCATCAGCGCCTTCCTCTACAGCCTGCTGCTCTCCATCGGGCTGGCGCTATCCTGACGACCTTGTCTGGCAATGAAGAAAGGCTCCCGCAGGGGAGCCTTTTTGCTGGTTGGGGTATGCTGTCCGGCCATTCACTCATCGGCCAGGAGGGCCGCCATGCGCGACTCGCTCAAGCAGAAAATCATCCAGGTGTGCCAGCAGAAGATTGCCCAGAAGGGGGAGACGGTCGGCGTCTCCTTCTATGCGTTTTTTGCCAACCGCAATGACGACCCCGAGCTGCTGATGGAGGCGGCGACCTGGTGGATCCAGACCCAGCGCCTCGATCACTTCGAGAAGGCGAGGAAGATCCTCCAGCTGGTGAAGCTGGAGTAAAGATGGGTTGAAAACAAGCGGGCTCCCATTCGGGAGCCCGCTGGCTGGTGCGTCAGGTTGAGGTAACGCTAGCTGGCCCGTGCCAGCTTGGGAGCCCGACGGCGGGCGAAGAGCAGGCTGTCCAGCAGCCAGATCACCAGCATGGAGCCCCCCACCAGCGGGAAGCAGATGCCGAGCAGGATCAGCAGGGCAAGGGCGCCGCGCATGGGGGGCAGGGTGGTCGGCAGCGGCGGGGCGGCGAGGCGGCCCTGCGGACGACGGCTCCACCAGATCCAGAGCCCGCTCACCGAGCTCAGCAGCACCAGCAGGCAGATGAGCAGCATGGCGAGCTGATGCGGCCAGCCGTAGAGCTTGCCCATGTGCAGCATGACGCCGGTTTCCACCGTCTTGGCGACCGGGCCGTAGTCTTGCCAGCGCACGTCGGCCAATACCTTGCCACTGTATTGATCGATGTGCAGGGTGGCGTCGTTGCGCGGATCATCGGCAAAGATGGCGATGGTGTAGACACCGCTCGCCCCGGCCGGTGGCGTGATGCTGTAGCCCGGCGTGACCTGGCGCGCAGCGGCGATCTCCACCACCTGCTGCAGCGGGATGCGGTGCTCCGCCATCACCATGCCGTCATGCTCGCCACCGTGCCCCATGGCGCTGTGGTCGTGGGCCTTGGGCTCGGTCGAGCTGGGGATAGGGGTGTTCTCCACCGCCCAGGGCACGGTCTGCTGGTGGGCATGGTTGAGGCTGCGGGCCAGGGGCGCCGACTTGGGCACCTCGTTCCACATGGCGGCCGGGAAGCGGTTCCAGACGGCGGCAAACTGATCGCCCCAGAAACCGGTCCAGGTCATGCCGCTCAAGAGCAGCAGCAGCAGGAAACCGGCCCCCCAGAAGCCGACCACGGCGTGCAGGTCGCGCCACCAGAGCCGGCCACGCTGGCTCCAGCGAGGCCACAGGATGCCGCCAACCCCTGGCCCCTTGCGTGGCCACCAGAGATAGAGCCCGCTCAGGAGCAGCACTATGCCCCAGCCGGCGGCCAGCTCGATCAGCCTATCTCCGGTGGTGCCGAGCAGCAGATCGGCGTGCAGGGCGCGCGCCACCGCCTGCAGATTCCACTTGTTGTCCATGGTGCCGAGCAGGGCGCCGCTGGCGGGATCGAGGAACAGGGTCAGCTCGCTGCCCCCCTGGCGGACGATGAACTGGGCGCTGGCCTCCGGGCCTGTGGGGGGCAGGTATTTGCTCAGGCTGGCGTCCGGCATCGCCGCCATCGCCTTGACCAGCAGCTGGTCGGCGCTGAGCGGTTGGCTGACGGAGACGACCTTCATCAGCTCGGGATACATGAGGTTGTCGAGCTGGGGCTTGAACAGATAGACGATCCCGGTCAGCGAGAGCAGGATCAGGAAGGGGGCGACGAAGAGACCCGCATAGAAGTGCCAGCGCCAGATGCGCTGATAGTGGTTCGCGTCCCGATTTTTCATCTCTGTTCCTTGCGCCGTGAATTAACGTTTCAGTTGGTGGAATGTTGGTGGCGGCGCGGATGATAACAGCAACGTTTTATTAACTGCAACAGAACATGAGGGCTGGCCGTGGAGGTAGCCGAGTGCACGCAGAACCGGTTTGCCGCCGGTCAGAAGGTGGCGCAAACCCCTCTGGGCGAACCTGTCAAAATGGACTTTTGGCAGAGAGATCATTACCTTGTTGCAACATAAGAGAGTGCTTGCACGGCGAAGAATCCAGGGAAGGAGGCAGACGTGAAGTTGCGACCCCACGGCCATTTCGAGATGCAGCGACAGGGCCAGGTGCTGATCTGCCGGCCGAGCGGCCCCTTCAATCTGGCGGGGGCCATGGCCTATGAGGCGCAGTTCAGCCAGCAGATCGCCAGCCTGAGTGCCGGGCCCTGGGGCATAGTCGAGGTGGCGACCGAATTCGAGGCGGCCGGGCCCGAGGTGCTTGCCCGTTTTCGCCGTCAGTTCGAGTGGTGCGCCAACAACGGCTGCGCCTTTCTGGCGGTGGTGCTGGCGGGCAGTTTCAAGCAGTATCTGGCGGATCAGGTATTCAGCGGGTTGCCGTTTCAGGGGATCCGTTACTTCGAGCAGACCGACGAGGCGCTGCACTGGCTGGAGCAGCAACTGGCCGGGCTAGTCTGACCGCACATCATCGCGGTGAGTGCGATCGAGGGGCGGCTCAATCTAGCTTGATAAACCACTTGTCCCATTCGTCGATACAGTCCGGTTCACCCATCTCGAATTCACGGCAGATAAGGGGGCGCACCTCATGGATGCGGCACATCATCGCGGTGAGTGCGATCGAGGGGCGGCTCAATCGAGCTTGATAAACCACTTGTCCCGTTCGTCGATACAGTCCGGCTCACCCATCTCGAATTCCCGGCAGATCAGGGGGCGCACCTCATGGATGCGGCACATCATCGCGGTGAGTGCGATCGAGGGGCGGCTCACTCGAGCTTGATAAACCACTTGTCCCGCTCGTCGATACAGTCCGGTTCACCCATCTCGAACTCACGACAGATCAGGGGGCGTACCTCGTAGATGCGGCACATCATGGTGTTGCGATCGAGCGCCGCACACCAGCCATCTTCCAGCCGGTGCATTACCGGCACCTCGCCTTCCCGCTCTTCCACATAGCGATCCGGCACGCCGGTATCGGTAAACAGCATCACCTCGAGGCGGCAGCAGCAGGCCTCGCAGTTCTGGCAGCTCACATCTGGGGTCGTCATGGCACCTGCCTTGTTCTCATGGGCACGGATAAATATGAAACAGGCGCCGCTGGGGCGCCTGTGGTCTGAACCTTAGCCCAGTTTGCGGGCACGGTAGCTGCGCCCCTTGATCTTGCCTTCCTGCAGTCGCTTGAGCGCAGCCTTGGCCACGCCCTGCTTGACCGCCACGTAGGAGTACTGCTCGGCGATCTGGATCTTGCCCACATCGCTGCCGGCAATGCCGCCTTCGCCGGTCAGGGCGCCCAGGATGTCACCGGCGCGCACCTTGCTCTTGCGGCCCGCATCGATGGAGAGGGTCACCATCTGCGGGGCTATGGGTTTGATGGCGCGGCCGATGGCATCGAGATCCCCCAGCGGCAGCGGGGCCTGCTGGTACTCCTCGATGATGTTGACGCGCTGGGCCTCGTTCGGCTGATAGAGGCTCAGGGCCAGGCCCTGCTGGCCGGCGCGGCCGGTCCGACCGATGCGGTGCACGTGCACCTCGGGGTCATAGGTGAGCTCGTAGTTGATGACGGCGCCCAGCTCCTTGATATCCAGCCCGCGGGCCGCCACGTCGGTGGCCACCAGTATGGTGGCGCTGCCGTTGGCGAAGCGCACCAGCACCTGATCCCGCTCGCGCTGCTCCAGATCGCCGTTCAGCGCCAGGGCCGAGAAGCCCTTGGCGGCCAGGTGATCGGCCACGTCGTTGCAGGCCCGCTTGGTGTTGCAGAACACCACGCAGGAGCCCGGCTGATAGTGACTGAGCAGCCAGCCGAGGGCCTCGAGGCGCTGACCGGCCGGCACTTCATACAGCTTCTGTTCGATGGCGCTCTCCTCGTGCAGGGACTCCACGCTCACCTCGACCGGGTTGCGCTGCACGCCACGGCTCATCTGGGCGATCCCTTCCGGATAGGTGGCGGAGAAGAGCAGGGTCTGTCGATCCCGCGGGGCGTGGCTGATGACCCGGTTGATGTCTTCGCCAAAGCCCATGTCCAGCATGCGATCCGCTTCGTCCAGCACCAGCGTCTTGAGGCTGTCGAGCGCCAGGGTGCCCTGCTCCAGGTGCTTGAGGATCCGGCCCGGGGTGCCGACGGCGATATGGGCACCGAAGCTCAGGGTGGCCGATTGCGGTGCGGTCGGAGTGCCGCCGCACAGGGTCACCAGCTTGACGTTGGGCAGGGTACGGGCGAGACGACGGATCTCGGTGGCAACCTGATCCGCCAGCTCGCGAGTCGGGCAGAGTACCAGCGCCTGTACCTCGAGCCGGTTGACGTCGAGGTTGGCGAGCAGGCCGAGGCCGAAGGCCGCGGTCTTGCCGCTGCCGGTTTTTGCCTTGGCGATCAAGTCTTTGCCGTCGAGTACCAGGGGCAGGCTCTGGGCCTGGATCGGGGTCATCTGCAGATAACCCAGGCTGGCGAGGTTCTCGAGCAGGGCGGGGGAGAGGTTCAGGCTGCTAAATTCGTTGTTCACAAAAGGACTCTATATGGGAGAAAACGGGCTGCGCCGGGCGCAAGGGCGCGCATTGTACCAGAATCCGCCGTTGGATGTGCTGCAAATTTGAGCGACTGCTTCTGTTCGTGACTGTCAGCCCGGTGGCAAGGGGCCGGCTCACCGACCGCCCCCTGGCAATCCGGAGCAGCGGTTCGTGGTCGCGGAAATATGTATTTGGCTCCGTCAGTATTCATCGCAAATAAGATAAACGTTTTTCACCCTGCCTTGATTAAATAAATTTGTCGTAAATTTGTTCTGACCACTTCTACGTGGCCTTGCGAGTATTAAGTGAATGTAATTAAGCTGTAAAAACAGGACTTTACAAATACCTGATTTATTTTTAAGTGATTGTTTATATTGTATTTTGTTATTTATTGAACAATGATTGGATGCTTGTGTGAGCGTTTAATTAATTTAAAAACGTTTGTATTATCCAACATGCATATTTTTACCGCAGATTGTGATGGCTATCTGAATTTTTAAATATGCAAATGTCTATGATGGCGCCGGTCAAAAATTACAATTCACTCAGGTGCTACAGGTATGGAATACGTTCACTTTGTGCTCGGACTCGTCATGGTCCTCGCTCTGGCGTTGCTGGCAAACCGCCGCAACTGGAAACTGATCAAGCCGCGCTATATCGGCCAACTGCTGGTCGTCGAACTGGCGCTGGCCTGGTTCATGCTGAACTCCGAAGTGGGTCTGGCGGTAGTGGGTGGCTTTGCCGCCGGCTTCACCAAGCTGATGGAGTTTGCCAAACAGGGTACCGACTTCGTGTTCGGCGGCCTGGTCAATGAAGGGGCCTTCTCCTTCTTCCTGATGGTGCTGATGCCCATCGTCTTCATCTCTGTGCTGATCGGCATCCTGCAGTACATCCGTCTGCTGCCGCTGGTGATCCGCGGCATCGGTACCGTGCTGGCCAAGATCAACGGCATGGGCAAGCTGGAATCCTTCAACGCCATCAGCTCCATGATCGTCGGCCAGTCCGAGAACTTCATCGCGCTCAAGAACATACTGCCGCACCTGAACGAGAAGCAGATGTACACCCTGGCCGCTACCGCCATGTCCACCGTCTCCATGTCCATCGTCGGTGCCTACATGCAGCTGATCGAGCCGCGCTACGTGGTCGCCGCCCTGGTGCTCAACATGTTCAGCACCTTCGTCGTGCTGTCCCTCATCAACCCCTACGAGCCGGACAATACCGTGACCGACGCCAAGGCGCTGTCCGAGGGTGACGAGCACCACACCCCGAAGAAAGAGAACTTCTTCGAGATGCTGGGCGAGTACATCATGGCCGGTTTCACCGTGGCGGTGATCGTGGGTGCCATGCTGGTGGGCTTCATCGCCCTGATCGCCCTCATCAACTACCTGTTCGAGATGGCGTTCGGCGTCAACTTCCAGCACGTCATGGGCTACATCTTCTACCCCATCGCCTGGATCCTGGGCATCCCGGGCAGTGAAGCGCTGCAGGCCGGTTCCATCATGGCGACCAAGCTGGTGACCAACGAGTTCGTGGCCATGATGGATCTGGGCAAGATCGCGGCCCAGCTCTCTCCGCGCACCGTCGGCATCCTCTCCATCTTCATGGTGTCGTTCGCCAACTTCAGCTCCATCGGCATCATCGCCGGTGCGGTGAAGGCGCTGAATGAAGAGAAGGGCAACATGGTCTCCCGCTTCGGTCTGAAGCTGGTGTACGGCTCCACCCTAGTGAGCCTGCTCTCCGCCGTGATCGCCGGTGTGATGCTGTAAGCCATCCACCCGCTCTCACCACGACAACCCCCTGCCTCGGCAGGGGGTTGTTTTTTTGGCGGCCGACCACCTAGCCGGGCCAGTGGGCCCAGTAACCGGCGGCCAGCAGGGTGAGGGTGCAAAAGCCGGTCTCGAGGGCGCCGCCGCTTCTGAGTGGCCAGCCCGGCAGCCGGTAGCGGCGCTTGCTGGGCCAGAAGAGCGGGATGCCGGCCGGGGTGAGCCAGTCCCCCAGCAGGTGGCTGAGGTAGCCGATGATGAGGGCATCCTTGACCCCGACCGGCAGGGTGTCGGGCGGCAACTGCTGGTTGAGCCCCCAGATGGCGACCGCCACCGCCAGCAGGCTGTGGGTGAAGCCGCGATGACCGAACAGGCGAGAGAGGGGTTTCGAGATCCAGGGCAGCCGCTGCCCCAATACCGACTTGGGGTGGTCGAGGTCGGGCAGCAGGGCGCTGGCCAGGGCGGCGGGCACGGTCTGCCACAGGCTGGTGTCGGCCAGGGCCGGCGTCAGCTGGAGTTTGTGGGCGATCAGGGTGCAGGTAACGGAAAACAGCAGGTGCCCTTGGGCGGTCATGATGGCTACGACATGGGAAAATGGCGGCGCATCTTACCAGTGTCGCGGGCCATTGCAGCAAAAAACCGGGGCCCGGCGGGCGGCCCGGTCATTAACTGCGCGGATCTTCCACCTTGGTGTCGGCGGGCACCCGTTTCTTGCCCAGCACCATGGCGCGTACCAGGTCGCTGCGGGTGAGGCGATCGGTCAGGATCACCACGGCCGCATGGACACCGACGGCGGCCATCAGGGTGTTGGCAAGGATGCCGTGCAGCTCCTCCAGCCAGTCCTCGCCCCAGAAGGCATCCCAGGTGGTGAGCCAGCCGGTGACCACGGTGCCGACCAGAGACAGCAGCAGCAGCCAGATCATCAGGGCGCCGACCGGGTTGTGGCCGAGGTAGTAGGGGTGATGCCCGCTGGCCAGCTGGCGCAGGTAGTAGCGCACCCGGGCCGGGGTTGGCCACCACTGGCCGAAGCGGGCGTAATGAGGGCCGATCAGCCCCCACAGCAGGCGGATGATGAGCAGGATGCCCACCGCGTAGCCGGCGTACTTGTGGAGCTTGCTCCCCTCTTCCAGGATGAAGAAGTTGAGCAGGCAGAGGGTGACGGTAGCCCAGTGAAATACCCGGATGAGGGGATCCCAGACTTTCACTTCAGAGGTAGGGGTCATGGCAAGGCTCCAAGGCTGGGGCCGGCGCATTGCCGGCCCAACGCGGCGTTATTCGTCGATCTCTTCTTTCACTTTCTTCAGATCGGTCGGGTCGAAGTAGATCTCGACCTTGCGCTTATCCTTGTCCCAACCGTAAATCTCGTAGCAGTTGGTCTCGGTGACCTTGAACTTCTTGATGTCATAGCCCATCGCCTTGATCTGCTGTTGGGCGTCGGCTTCGCTCATCCACTTGCTCTTGTCGGCCTGGGTGCATTGGGGATCGGCCAGGGCTGCGCCGCTCAACAGAGGGATCAGTAACAACAGGGGGGTCAGTTTCATTGCTTGCTCCTTGCGGGTGGTTGGGTCAACAGCCACAAGGTTAGTTCAGCTCCCTTAAGAAAGAATTAAGCGCAGAAGGGGATGAACGGGTCTCCCCGGCAGGGTGCCGGGGAGCGGGCTCAGCTCAGCTTGCCCCTGACCAGCCACTTGTCCAGCGCGTTGGCGAAGCGCTGCTTGTCGGCCGCGTTGAGGGGGGCCGGGCCGCCGGTCTGGACCCCGGCCGAGCGCAGCTCTTCCATGAAGTTGCGCATGCCGAGCCGCGCCTTGATGGTCTCGCGGGTGTAGATCTCGCCGCGGGGATTGAGCGCCTCGCCGCCGGCATCGATCACCAGGGCGGCGAGGGGGATGTCGCCGGTGATCACCAGATCGCCGGGTTTGACCTGCTGGGCGATGACATGATCTGCCACATCGAAGCCCTTCTCCACCTGCTGGGTCTTGATGAAGGGGGAGGGGGGCACCCGCAGCCCCTGATTGGCCACCAGGGTTGTCACCACCTGGGCGCGGTGGGCGGCACGGTAGAGGATCTCCTTGACCGGAATGGGGCAGGCATCGGCATCAACCCAGATGGGCATGGCAGGGCTTCCTGTGTCTGAAACGAGTGGCGCATCTTAGCACGGCCGGGGGCGGCCGGCTGCCCCGGGGCTGAGTCGGGTCCGGCTTTGGTGTAAGCTGGGCCGATGAACATGAGCGAGAAGGACGAGCAGATGGATCGGGTGCCCAGTGACGTGATTTATGGCCTGACCCTGGATGGCAGGGGGGGCATGCAGCCGCTGGCGGCGGGCAGCGAGATTCCGGCAGCGCAGCCGGGTTGGCTGCATCTGGACTATGGCAACCCGGAGGCGGCGCGCTGGCTGTTGCAGACGCCGCTGCTGGGTGACGCGGCACGCGAATCCCTGCTCGGCCAGAGCAATCGCCCCAAGCTGGTGCGGATGGGCGAGACGGTGCTGCTGATCCTGCGCGGCATCAACCACAACAAGGATCACAGGCCCGAAGAGATGGTGGCGCTGCGGATCTTCATCACGCCGGACCTCATCATCAGCAGTCGGCGGCGGCCGCTGCTGTCGGAAAAAGATGTCTTCGAACAGCTGAAGCAGGGGGGCGGCGCCGACACCCCGGCCGACTGGCTGGTGGAGATCTGCGACGCCCTGACCGATCGGGCCGGAGAGTTCGTCGAGGAGCTGCACGATCAGATCCTGGATCTGGAAGAGCAGGTGCTGATGCGCGACCTGCCCGCCAACGGTAGGCTGGCGCTGATCCGCAAGCAGCTTATCATGATCCGCCGCTACCTCTCGCCGCAGCGGGATCTGGTGGCGCGCCTCGCCAACGAGAAGATCAGCTGGCTGGACGAGGACGACCGGCGCCGCCTGCTCGACATCGCCGATCGGCTGCGGCGCTGGCTCGACGATCTGGATGCCGGGGTGGCGCGCACCGCCGTGCTGGCGGACGAGATCAACAACCTGATGGCGGAGGCGACCAACCGCCGCGCCTACCAGATGTCGGTGATGGCGCTGCTGTTTCTGCCCGCCAGCTTCCTGACCGGCCTGTTCGGCATCAACCTGGGAGGCATCCCCGGAGCCGAGAGCCCGACCGCCTTCTGGATCTTCTGCGGATCCCTGGTGGCGCTGGCCGCCGGGCTGGCGGTCTGGCTCAAACACAGACGCTGGTGGTAAGGAGCCGACATGACCACATGGGAATCTTTTGGCGTGACCCTGCTGCTGTTGCTGGGCCACACCCTCATTCGCGGCCTCATTCACAAGAGCCTGATGGCCCTCGGCCAGAGCCGGCAGGTGAGCGAGAACCGGGTGCTCTACGTGGAGCACGTGTTCCACTTCCTGCTCGGTTGCGCCACCCTGCTGATCCTGGCAGGGGTGTGGGGGCTCGACTTCTCGCGGCTGGTGGTGCTGGCCTCCTCCTTCTTCGCTGTGCTGGGGGTCGCCATGGTGGCGCAGTGGTCGATCCTCTCCAACATCACCGCCAGCATCACCATCTTCTTCGCCTTCCCCTACCGGATTGGCGATCGGATCCGGATCCTCGACAAGGATGATTCCGTCACCGGGGTCATCACCGAGATCGGTCTCTTCTACGTGCGGGTGCGCGATGACAACGGCGATCTGGTCACCTATCCCGCCAACCTGATCCTGCAAAAGCCGGTCAGACGGCTGGAGGGCAAGGGGGCTGACCCCCTGCAACCGGAATGAGAAAAGGCTCCCGTGGGAGCCTTTTTTGCGCCTGCCAGCTTCTCAGCGTTCGAAGAAGCGGTAGAGGTGCTCGATCTGGATCGGGCAGTCCGCCACCAGATGCACATGCTGGCGGGCCTCTTCGACCGAGCCGAAGCTGAGGGGGCAACCCAGGGTGTCGGTCATCTCGTACAGTTTGCCGTCCTGTCCCCTGAACTCAACGATCCAGCCGGGCAGGATGGCATCCTGCAGGATCTCGGCTTCCTTGAAGGCTTGTTGCTGGTAGAGCAGACGAAGTTCATTGACTGTCATGACATCCTCCCGTGACGCTTGATGCCACTTCAAGTCTAGTGGTTGCGGCCGCCATCAGGCGGCTCATTTGGCCGTCTTGAGGTGTTCCCAGGCCCAGCGCAGGCGGATGAAGGTGTCGGCATCGCCCCCCCGATCCGGATGGTGTTGCAGTGCCAGCTCACGCCAGCGGCGGCGGATGGCGTCAGGCCCCGCCCCGGCCGGCAGGGCGAACAGGGTCAGCGCCTCGGCCCTGTGTTCATCCCGTGCGTAGGCCCGCCAGAAACTGCCGAGCAGCGCCTCCACCTCCTCCCGGTCGGTCTGCCAGAACACCTGCCAGTCGAGGTAGTAACTGCGCAGCGCCTCGCCCCGGGCGAGGGCGCTTCCCCCCTCGCGGGTGGCGAGTGGTTCGAGCCGGATATCCAGGGTGCTGATCAGCAGCCACCACCCTTCGCCATGAAGCTCGGCCTGCAGCTGGTAGAGGGCGTTCATGATGAGGAAGTTGAGCCGAAACAGCTGCAGCTGCTCATCCCCCGGCAGGGGCGGGATGGCCTCCAGGCGGCGCAGCTCGGCCAGCAGCTCGTGCACCTTGTAGCTGCCGCTGGCCTGCCTGAGCAGTGCCAGCAGCGGGGCGAGCAGCGGGTTGGCGGTCGGCTCGGCGGTCGATTCGGCAGAGTTCACTGGCCGGCTCCCTCTTTGGGGGGCTGCAGGGCGATCAGCAGCTCCCCGGCCAGTGGCTCGACGGGACCGGTGACGATGCGGGTCCGCCCCTTGCCATCCAGCACGAACAGCGGGATGGCGCCCGGGTTGGCCTCCTGATACTGGGCCCAGTCGAACGCCTCGCTCAGCCGGGTCGCCTTGATCTGGCCACCCCGGCTCAGCAGGCCGCTCAACCGGGCGTAGTTGATATCGGGACCGAACAGGTTCTGACGGGCGCGGAAGGTGGCGCTCTCCCGGTTGGCCTTGCCGTGCTGCTCGCTGGAGCGCAACGAGTAGACCTTCTCCTCGCCGTAGAGGTGGGCGAAGTGCAGCACGCCGAGGGCGTTGTTGTGGCGGTTGGGGGAGAGCGCCAGCACGGTACTGATGCTGGTGAGCGGCAGGTGCAGCTCGGCGTGTTCGGATTGCGGGTTGCCGAAGTAGCAGGGCAGGTTGCTCATGCGCGCCTGACGGCAGAACTCCCAGGCTGGATCGCAGAGCTGGACCGGCACCCCCTGATCTGCCAGCGCCCGGCCGATGGCCCGCGCCACCGAGTTGGCCCCGATGATGAGCCAGGTGTTGGGGGCGCTTTGGCGCATCTTGAGCAGCCCGGCCAGCGGTGCCGAAGTGAGGCTCTGCAGCACCACGGTGGAGATGATCACCGCAAACACCAGCGGCACCAGCTTGTCCGCATCGGCAATGCCGGCTTCATGCAGGCTGATGGCGAAGGAGGCGCTGACCGCCGCCGCCACTATGCCGCGCGGCGCGATCCAGCCGAGCAGGGCACGGGCCCGCCAGGAGAGATCGGATCCCCAGGTGGAGACCAGGATGCAGAGCGGACGCGCCACGAACTGCACCACGCACAGCAGCGCCAGCACCATGGGGCCGAGCTGCCAGAGCTGGGCAAGATCGAGGCGGGCCGCCAGCAGGATGAAGAGGGAGGAGATGAGGATGACGGCGAGATCCTCCTTGAAGGCCAGCACCTCCTCCAGATCCAGCCCCTCCTGATTGGCGAGCCAGATGCCGAACACGGTCACCGCCAGCAGGCCGGATTCGTGGCTGAGCCAGTTGGAGAGGCTGAAGGTGACCAGCACCAGCGCCAGCACCCCGAACTTGTGCAGACTGACCGGCAGCCAGTCCTTGCGGATCAGCAGGGTGGTGAGCCAGCCGGCACCGACCCCGATGAGCGAGCCCACCCCCACCGTCTTGGCCAGCGCCAGCAGGGTGTGGCCGACCAGATCCCCCTGGCTGCCGAGGCGCACCGCCTCGAACACCAGCACCGCAAACAGGGCGCCGATGGGATCGATGACGATCCCCTCCCAGCGCAGGATGCGGTCCACCTCCCGGGTCGGGCGGATCACGTTGAGCATGGGGGCGACCACGGTGGGGCCGGTCACCACCAGCACGGCGCCGAGTACCATGGCGACCCGCCAGTCCAGCCCCAGCAGGAAGTAACCGGCGCTGCCGATGACGGCGAAGCTCACCAGCATGCCGGTGGAGCAGAGGTTGCGCACCACCTTGCCGATCCCCTTGAGCTCGGCAAGGTGCAGGGTGAGCGCCCCCTCGAACAGGATGATGGCGACCGACAGGGAGACCAGCGGGAACAGCAGGTCGCCGAGCAGGGCATCGGGGTCGAGCAGGCCGCCGACCGGTCCCAGCAACAGGCCGGTGAGCAGCAGAAACAGGATGGCGGGTACCCGCAGCGACCAGGCGAGCCACTGGGCCAGCACTGAGACCAGGGCGATCCCGGCCAGGGAGAGAGCGATCATGCAGACCTCGGTTGGGGCAATGGACCTGGAGGAAGTGTAGTGGGGAAGATGGTCAGATTGACACCAGCCGGCGGCGGGAGCAAGGGGGGAAGCGGGTCGCGCGACAGCGGGCGTCACGGTTGCTGGGAAGGCGAGGCAGGGGGCCGCAGGTTGCGGCCATCAGCCGGATTAGATGGGGCTCTCTTTGTGGAGTTCGGTGACGCAGTCGGCCACCGCCAGCACCAGCGCCGAGCGCACCACCTGATCGAGCCGGTTCAGCTGCATCTGGTAGAAGGGCCAGTCCTCCTCGTTGGCGGGGGCCTCCTGCGGCATCATGCCGCCCTGGTTGACGCCGTGCAGGCGTGCCAGCAGATCGCGGATCGGCTTGTCGCTGAAGCGGTAATCCTTGGGGTCGCGCACCAGAAAATCGCGGATCTTCAGGTAAGCCTCGAGATCCTGATAGCGCTCGAGGGAGATGAGGCCGAGGGCGAAGATGAGCTTGAGGCGTACCTCCAGCTGGCCGAGGGGGCCGCTCTGGTTGAGCAAAGGTTCGATGGCGTATTTGACGGCATACTCCTCCTGACGGAACGCGCGTCGCATCAGGGAGTCGACCGCCTCTTCCAGGATGGTCACGACTTCGAGAAAGAAGCCGCGGGGGCCATCCTGCTCGTTCAGTCGTTCCAGTACTTCATCTTCCTGGTGTGTGGTCATAAGTGCATTGGGTCCAGCTGACTGGGAGAGAGTGGGCCTCTCTCCCGGTTTTTATCGTATGAGGCGCTTTGGTGGCCGGCCTGAGCGGGCCGGCACGGTGGCGCCTCATCAGGTCACTTCAAATTGCCATAACGGGTGACGATGGCGCTGACGATGTCGCTGTCGGCGGTCAGGCCGGTGATGCGCGCCAGGGCCTGGGCCGGGCCCAGCTCCGCCAGCAGCTGTTGCAGCTCCACCGCCTGCGGGTCATCGGCATTGCGATAGTGCAGCGCAGCGGCGATCCCCTCCTGCAGGTGATCGCTGGGCAGGCCGTACTCCAGGGTGCCGAGCAACGGCTTCACCAGCCGATCCCCCGCCGCCAGCTTGCGCAGCGGCTGACGGCCGACCCGGTCAATCTCGTCCACCAGATAGGGGTTGGCGAAGCGGGCCAGGATCTTCTCGATGTAGGCGGCGTGCAGGCGCGGGTCGAAACCGTAGCGTTGCACCAGCACGGCGCCGCTCTCCTCCATGGCGCGGCGTACCTTGCTGCGGATCAGCGGATCCTCGATCGCCTCGCGAATGGTGCGATAGCCCCTCAGCTTGCCGAGGTAGGCAGTGACGATGTGGCCGGTGTTGAGGGTGAACAGCTTGCGCTCGACGAAGGCCATCAGGTTGTCGGTGGGCTCCATGCCCGCCACCTGGGGCAGCTTGCCCTTGAACTGGGTCTGGTCGACGATCCACTCGCTGAAGCTCTCCACCGTCACTTCCAGCGGATCATCGTTGGCCGCAGCCGGCGGGACGATGCGGTCCACCGCCGAGTCGACGAAGCCGATGCAGGCGTCGAGGGTGGCATGATACGCGACCGGCAGGTACTTGAGTACCTCCTGCTTGAGGTGGCTGGTGCCGCGCACCATGTTCTCGCAGGCGATGACGTTGAGCGGCGTCAGGTTGCCGGCATCGAAGCGGGCCTGCAGCCCCTGGGCCAGGGTGCTGGCAATCTTGTCCAGAATGTTGGGGCCGACCGCGGTGGTGACCAGATCGGCGGTGATGATGCGGGCGATCACCTCGTGGCCGGCGGAGCTCACCGCCGCCACGTTGCGCACCACGTCCAGCTTCTGATCCGCTCCCACCACGTGCACCTTGTACTCTTGGCGGTGGTTGAGCTGGTCGATCAGGGTCTCGTTGACGTCGGCGAAGGTGACCTGGTGGCTGGCGTCAGCCAGCAGTTTTCCGATGAAGCCGCGACCGATATTACCGGCACCAAAATGCAATGTTTTCATGATATTAACCTCTTGAACCAAAGACGATGAAGGACGATCAGGCCGCCTGTTCGGCACCCAGCAGATCCAGGAACTCCTGGGGATCCTGGGTGCTGGCCAGCCGGTCGATGAGACCGGGTTCGTCCAGTGCATTGGTCAGGCGGGTTATCACCTGCATGTGTTCGTCGTTGCGGGCGGCGATGCCGATCACCAGCCGCGCCACTTCATCGGCCGCCTCGCCGAAGGCGACCCCGGCCGGGTATTGGCAGATGACGATGCCGGTGCGCTTCACAAACTCCTTGGCGGCGATGGTGCCATGGGGCACGGCGATGGATTCACCAAGGTAGGTGGAGACCAGCTGTTCGCGCTCCAGCATGGCGTTGACGTAGTCGGGCGCCACGTAGCCCCGTTCCGCCAGCAGCTTGCCGGCAGCCCGGATGGCGGCCTCCTTGTTGTCGGCCTTGAGCCCCAGGTGCACGTCATGCCGGCTCAGGGTGAACACTTCGGCCGCTTGCGGCTCGTAGCTGTCGTCGTTGGCAGCCACCAGCAGCTGCGGGTTGGCGACGTCATCGTTGGCGGCCTGGGTCAGGCTCTGTACCAGCTCCTGATAGAGACCGTTGTCGAGGAAGTTGGTGAGCGAGATGTGGTGGGCGTGCGGCGCGTGGCGACGGGCCCGCTCGGTCAGATCCTGGTGGGTGATGACCCAGTCCACCTGATCGTCAAGCTGATCGATGGCACGGTTGGTGACGCTGATGTCGAGGCCGGCGGCCTGCACCCGCTTGCGCAGCAGGCCGGCGCCCATGGCGCTGGATCCCATGCCCGCATCGCAGGCGACGACGATGTTGCGCACCGCCATCAGTTCACCGCCCGGCTTCTTGGCTGCGGCGGTCTCGGGCTTGGCACCCTTCATGGCTTTCATCTTGCGGGTGGCTTCACCCAATGCATCGGCCTCGTCGGCTTCCGGCTGCTGGGCACGCACGAACACGGCGGCGACCAGGAAGGAGACCAGGGTGGCGCTGATGATGGAGAGGGCGACCCCGATCAGGGAGGCTTTCGGTGTCATCAACAGCACGGCGAAGATGGAACCCGGCGAGGCGGGTGAGACCAGACCTGCGTTGAACAGGGTCAGGGTGAACACCCCGGTCATGCCGCCGGCGATCACCGCTAGGATGAGGCGCGGGTTCATCAGCACGTACGGGAAGTAGATCTCGTGGATGCCGCCGAAGAAGTGAATGATGGAGGCACCAGCAGCGGACTGCTTGGCGGCGCCGCGACCGAACACCATGTAGGCCAGCAGCACGCCCATGCCCGGGCCCGGGTTCGCTTCGATCAGGAAGAAGATGGAGCGGCCGTGCTCGGTGGCCTGCTGGATCCCCAGCGGCGAGAAGATGCCGTGGTTGATGGCATTGTTGAGGAACAGGATCTTGGCCGGTTCGACGAAGATGGAGGTGAGCGGCAGCAGGTTGTTGTCCACCAGGAAGCCGACGCCACCGGCCAGTACGCCGGAGAGCACCTTGACGAAGGGGCCGATCACGAAGAAGGCGAGGATTGCCAGCAGCATGCCGATGAGGCCGGCGGAGAAGTTGTTGACTAGCATCTCGAAGCCGCTCTTGACGCGACCTTCCATCGCCTTGTCAAACCGCTTGATGGCCCAGCCACCGAGCGGGCCGACCATCATGGCGCCCATGAACATGGGAATGTCGGTCCCCACGATGACGCCCATGGTGGTGATGGCACCGACCACGCCGCCGCGCTCACCGCCCATCAGCTTGCCGCCGGTATAGCCAATCAGCAGTGGCAGCAGGTAGGTGATCATGGGGCCGACCAGCTTGGCCAAGGTTTCGCTCGGCAGCCAGCCGGTGGGGATGAAGAGGGCGGTAATAAAGCCCCAGGCGATGAAGGCGCCTATGTTGGGCATGACCATATTGGACAGGAAGCGTCCAAAATTCTGTATCTTGACTTTGGTATCCGGTGATAACATGTCGGGACCCCGTTTTAAGCCTGTTTGATTAAAAGTGGTAGTCGGGCTGGCCGGTTTTGCCGAACCGCCATCCCTGTCGTCTAAGCAACTTCAATCTACCAGCTTGTGATCAAATTAGGCTGAAAACGGGGTGTCTTGTGACGCAGATCTCAAATACCTCGACCTCCCCCCTCCCTTCATAGTGACGTTGATCACATTCATTCTCTGTATTTCGGCTACATTTCGATCTTTGCTGCCGCGAGTATCGTTTTTATGTGATTCCAGTCACTCTTTGCTGTTTGCGCAAACCTGCTGTCAATGTGATCTGCTTCTCATTTTCATTATTTGTATTCAAATGGGGCGATCCGTCCGACCTGAAAACTGAGGGTGTTGACGATGGATTTCTTGAATCCACATTCAAATAACCAATGAGTCAATTATTTTGTAACCCACTTTCAGTTTTTCATGATCTCCTTCAGCCGCAGAGCCGACGCATCAGCCACTCCAGCGGGCCTCTCTCGAAGCGCTGACTCCAGAGATTGGCAAACAGCAGCGCCGCCAGGGTGAAGAGGCCGGCGGCCAGCACCACCTCGGGCAGATCCTGCCCCTGCAGCCAGCCGATGGCCTCCAGCATCCCCATGCCGAGCATGATGTGAGCCAGATAGAGGGTCAGGGTCTGCCGGCCGACCGGCAGCCACACTCGCCACCAGCGGGCCTCGGGCAGGGCGCGTCCCAGCCAGAGACAGAGGGCGATCAGGGTACTGGCCGCGCCCATGCCGAACAGCAGGTAGAGCGGCGCCGGGGGAATGGGCTGGGTCGCCAGCAACGGCGCCAGCTCTGGGTTCGGCAAGAGGGTCGGCAACCAGAGCGACAGCCCCCTGGCCAGCGCCATGGCACTCACCCCGCCGGCCAACAGCCAGCGCTGGGTGAGCGGATTGGCCAGAGATTGGCGGCTCAGCCAGAGGCCGTAGAGCAGAAAGCCCAGCCAGGGCACCACCGGGTGCCAGCCGTTGAACAGCAGATTGCGGACGAAACCGGCCAGGGTCCAGAACTCGGGATAGCTGAAGCTGTGCCACTGCCAGCCCCGATCGTAATCGAGCAGGAACAGCAGGCCGACGAAGCTTGCCGCCAGCAGCGGGATCAGGGCCAGCAGCCAGGGGGAGGGAAGCCGGAGACAGCAGGCCCCCAGCAGAAAGTAGACGGCGTAGTAGTGGATGATGTCGGCCGGAAACACCAGGTAGTTGAGCAGCCCCACGATCAGCAGAAACAGGGCCCGCCTGGCGGTGTGGGTTATGGCCGCCGACCACGCCAGCTTGCGGGTCGACAGTCCGAGCCCGATGCCGGCCAGCACCACGAAGCTGGCGGCGGAGCGCCCCTCCAGCACATCCAGCAGGGGCTTGAGCCAGGCCGGCCCGCCCGCCAACACCCCCATGGCGATGCGAAAATTCACCAGCACCATGCCGAGCAGGGCCATGGCGCGGGCCAGATCCAGTCCTTCCAGTCGATTGTGCGGGGTCGTCATGGTGGTGACTCCTTGGGGTGATCAGCAGGCCGGGCCTAACAGCTGCTCCAGCAGGGACGGCAACCTTTGCTCCACCGGCGCCTGCTCTGGATGCAGGGCCAGGGCGTGGCGCACCGCCTGACCTTCCAACGCGTCCAGCAGCAGCTGGGCCGTGAGATCCGGCTGCAGGTGGGCGGCCAGCTCTCCCGCCTGCTGGCCACGGTGCACCGTCGCCGCCAGGGCATCGCACAGCTGGCGCTGGTTACTGGCGAAGGTGGCTGCCATCTCGGGGTGGCGGGCCAGCTCGGCCAGGATCTCGGTGCCGAGCAGCAGGTTTTCCGGGGCCAGCGACCAGGCGAGGTAGCCGGCGGCGAAGCGGGCCAGCGCCGCCCGGGCCGGCCCCTGGACCAGCTCATCCAGCAGGGGTTGCAGCTCGGCCGCCTCCAGCGAGGCGATGTGGGCGATCAGCTCTTCCTTGCGGGCGAAGTGGTTGTAGAGGTTGCCGAGGCTCACCCCGGCGGCGGCGGCGATGTCGCGCATGCCGGTCTGGTGGAAGCCCCGCTCGATAAAGCAGCCGAGCGCCGCCTGGATGATCTGCTCGCGCCGCTGCTCCAGCCGCAGGTTGTTGGTGGTCATAGGGATGCCTCTTGCCTGAAAACTCTTTATGAGCGAACGTTCGTTCATTTGTGGATTCACTCTATGCCCGTGACGAGCCACTGGCAAGCTCGGGGCGTACAAAAAGTGATCTGCTGACTCGGCGGGCGGCATGACCCAATAAAAAAGCCCGCAGGGTGCGGGCTTTTGCAAGGAGGGAAGATCTGGCTTATTCGGCCTTGGGAGCTTCCGCCGCCGGTGCGGCTTCGGCTTCGCTCACCGGGGCGACCGGCGCCGGGCCCGGCACCAGCTCCACCGCCGGCTTGGCGATGAGGGAGCGGGTCTCTTCCACCGCTTCGGTCAGCTTGACCTCGATGATCTGGCCGAGCTCGTAGACCACCTCGGTCTTGTCCAGATAGACGCGGCCGTTGTCCCAGTTGCACTCCAGCCGCTCCTTGTTGTCGAGGATGTGGCGGGCGGGCATGAACACCACGGCACCGTTCTCCTGCAGGCGCAGCTTGAGGCCGGCACGCATCACGTCGATGATCTCGGCGTTGAACACCTTGTCGGTGCCCGCATCGGCCTTCAGGTAGCGCACATAGAGCCAGTCGCCGATGTCGCGCTCCACCATGCGGTGCAGGCGACGGCAGGCGGTCAGGTGCTCGGTCAGCTCCAGGCTCGGGCGCTCACCCGGGGTCTTGCCGGCGATGACGGCCTTGAGCAGGCGATGGTTGACCATGTCGCCGTACTTGCGGATCGGTGAGGTCCAGGTGGCGTAGGCATCCAGCCCCAGGCCGTAGTGGGCACCCGGTTCGGCGGACATCAGGGCATAGCTCTGGAAGCGGCGGATCTTGCCGTCCAGCCAGCGGGTGTCCAGGCTGTCGATCCAGCGGCGCAGGGCGCAGAAGCCGGACAGGCTGGCGATCTCTTCCTTCTCGAACGGGGCCTCGGCGCTTTTCAGCAGATCGATGGCGCCGTCGAGGGACTCCTCGTCAAAGCCGGTGTGGACGTTGAAGATGCCGTAGCCGACGCTCTTGCCCAGCACACGACCGGCGCAGATGTTGGCGGCGATCATCGACTCTTCCACCATGCGGTTGGCGATGCGGCGTGGCTCGACGTGGATGGCCAGCACAGCGCCGTTCTCTCCCAGCTCGAAGTCGTAGTCGGGGCGGTCCGGGAACACCAGGGCGTGCTCGGTGCGCCACTTGATGCGCGCCTCGGTCATCGCCTTCATCAACGGCAGCTGGGCCAGCACGCCTGCGTCGATATCCAGCGCTTTGCCGTGTTCGGCCCAGTCGGAGACGTCGTCATAGTTGAGGCGGGCGTGGGAGCAGATGCGGGCGGCGAAGAACTCGGTCTCCTCCAGCAGCAGGCCATCCTCGGCGATCAGCAGGCGGGCGCACAGGGTGTTGCGCTCCTCGCCCTCTTTCAGGGAGCAGAGCTCGTCGGAGAGGGTGCGCGGGATCATCGGCACGTTGCGGCCCGGCATGTAGACGGTGAAGGCGCGCTGGGCGGCCTCCTTGTCCAGCTCGCTCCCTTCGGCCACATAGGCGGTCGGGTCGGCGATGGCGACCAGCAGCTCCCAGCCGTTGTCCAGCTTGCGGATGGCCAGGGCATCGTCCATGTCCTTGGTCTTGGCGCCGTCGATGGTGAAGAAGGGGGTCGCGGTCAGATCGGTGCGGGGCAGCTCTTCCTCTTCGATCACCTTCCACTCCGGCAGATCCGCCGGCTCGACCTGGGCCAGGTTGTGGCGCGCCAGCACCACCCACCAGGGCACGTTGTGATCTTCCTGGGCGGCGATCTTCTGGGTGATCTCGGCGGAGAAGTTGCCGTCCACCAGGGCGTGACGCTTGAGGGTGGCGACCACCCAGTCCCCTTCCTTGAACTCTTTCTCGTCCAGCCCCTTCTTGACGCGGGCCTTGATGGCATCCTTGATCAGCGGATGATCGGCCACCACGTTGAGGCGGTCGCGGAACATCTTGACGCGGGCCACGAAGCGGGTGACGGACTGCTCCAGCAGCTCATCCGGCTCGGCCACTTCCTTCTCTTTCTCGGTGCGGATCAGGGCGGTCACCCGGTCACCGTGCATCACCTTTTTCATGTAGGGAGGCGGCACGAAATAGCTGGTCTTCTCATCGACCTCCAGGAAGCCGAAGCCCCGATCGGAGGCGCGGATCACACCCTCTTTCTTGGGGATGTTTTCGCGGATTTGTTGCTTGAGCTGGGCCAGCAGCGGATTGTCTTGGAACATAAATGGGGAACCTGAGTGGAGACCTGGTGGTTAATCGCCCAGCACTATACGTTTTTACCCCTCCAAAGCCAAGGTGAATGGCCCTGTCAGGGGCGTTGCAGCGCCCGGCGACCCTGCTCGATCAGACGCTGGGATATCTGTTTGTGCAGCCCGCGCTCCAGCACCCAGCGGTGCCAGTAGAGTCGCTCTATCAGGTGCTGTTCCGGGTTGAGATCGAGCAATGACCCCTCCGCCAGCTGGCGACGGATCTGCAGTTCCGGGATGAGGCAGCAGGCCAGCCCCTGCTCGGCCATGGCGACGAAGGCCTCCGACGAGCGCACCGTGTGGCAGGGGTAGCCGCCGGGCTCCAGCCCGAAGTGGCGGGCCATGTAGCTGACATGCATGTCGTCGCGCTGATCGAAGGCCACCGCCGGCGCCTTGGCCAGCGCCGCCAGGGTCAACCCCTGCGGGAAGTGGCGCTCGACGAAGGCGGGGTTGGCGGTGAGCAGGTAACGCATCTCGCCGAGCTCGTCGACGCAGCAGCCCGCCAGCGGCTGGCCGTGCAGGCTGACGGCGCCGAACGCCTGCCCCTCGCGCACCCGATCCAGGGTGCGGCTCTCGTCATCTACCAGCAGGTTGAGCTCGATGGGGTGCTGTTCCAGCAGCGGCGCCAGGGCGGGCAGAAACCAGGTGGCCAGGCTGTCGGCATTGACGGCAATGCTGACCCGGATCGGCGCCTGGGGTTCGGCGGGAGAGAGCTCGCCGGCCAGCTCCAGTTCCAGCTGGCGTACCTGGCGGTAGTGGGCCAGCAGCTTCTGCCCGAGCGCGGTGGCCTGCAGCGGCTGGCCGCGAATGATCAGCGGCTCGGCAAACTGCTGCTCCAGCTGCTTGATGCGCTGGGAGATGGCGGACTGGGTGATGTGCAGGCGCTGGGCGGCGCGCTCGAAGTTCTGCTCCTGCATCACCGCATCCAGCGCCAGCAGCAGCTTGTAGTCCAACGCCTTCATCAGCATTCCTTATCAGCAGGGAGATTGAGAAGGGATGCTACTCAAGTGGTGGCGAGAGAACAACCGAAGAGCGCTGAAAATGTCGGCAGCGCAGGCGGGACAAGGGCTGTGGGGTCAAAGCGGGTTTGTCACTGTGAGATGTGACAGTGGTGGTCAAAAGGCATTCAGTGGATACTCTTTTGCGTCCGTTTTTGCATGGGGTGGAAACGGGCCATAGCGAGAACTTTTAATCCCGGGTCTTACCCCGGGATTTTTTTGCGTCACCCTTATTCGGTGACCAGCTCGCGGGCTTCGTCATAGGCACCCTGCAGGGGCTGACCGACGGCACGGGCGAAACGCTCGTCCAGATGGAAGCGGATCCCCACCCCGCGCACGGCGCCCAGATCCACCGCCTGGCGGTGACCGAGCCGCTCGATGGGCAGGCCGAGGCGGCGGAAGATCCGCTCTACCGGCAGGCTGACCACGGCAACCAGCTCGCGGATCCCCTTCGCCCTGGCGAAGGCATAGACCTCGCGGAAGATGACGCAGGTCAGCTCGCTGACCCCGTTGCCCAGGCGCGGTGCCCGTTCGGCATCGATGGCGAGGCGGGTCAGTTCCCACACGTCGTTGCTGCGCGGCGGGGCTTCGCCGGCGAGGGCGGTGGGGAAGATGCTGGGCAGCATGTAATCCTGGGCACAGCTGAGCAGACGGATGCAGCCACACAGGCCTTCTTCGTCCTCAATCAGAACCCAGTGGGTGTCCGGGGTATCGAAACTGTCCTGCTCCAGACCACGGTGAGATTCCACATCCCAGCCGAGGCGATCGGAGAAGACGCGATTGCGAAAGCGATAAAGCTCGTTTTCTACCTCCCATCTGGGGTGTTCTTTTAATTTTCCTTTGAAAACAAGCATTCAGATGTCTCCATTTCAGTGTTCGGCGCTATAATCGAGGCCCTGGCCAGGGGGGCTAGCCTATGAAACAAGACCAACTGCTTGAGTACCTCGAACATTTCACTTCGGTAACGGACGGGGATCGTCTGGCCGAGTTGATCGGTCGGTTCACGCTCGGTATGGGTTACGACTACTACCGGTTTGCGCTGATCATTCCCATGTCGATGCAAAGACCCAAGGTGGTGCTGTTCAATCAGTGCCCCGACTCCTGGGTGCAGGCCTATACGGCAAACCATATGCTGGCCTGTGATCCCATCATTCAATTGGCCCGCAAGCAGACCTTGCCCATTTACTGGAACCGGCTGGATGAGCGAGCACGTTTTCTGCAAGAGGGCAGTCTGGACGTGATGGGGTTGGCGGCGGAGTTCGGGCTGCGCAACGGCATCTCGTTTCCGTTGCACGGGGCGGCGGGGGAAAACGGCATACTGTCGTTCATCACCGCCGAGCGGGCATCGAGCGATCTGCTGCTGGAGTCCTCGCCCGTCCTCTCCTGGATGTCCAACTACATCTTCGAGGCGGCGATCCGGATTGTGCGGGTCAGTCTGCGGGACGATGACCCTCAGGAGGCCCTGACTGACCGGGAGACCGAATGCCTGTTCTGGGCCAGTGAAGGGAAAACGTCGAGTGAAATCGCCTGCATCCTGGGGATCACGGAGCGAACCGTGAACTACCACCTCAATCAGGTCACCCGTAAAACGGGGTCGATGAATCGCTACCAGGCCATCGCCAAGGGGGTGAGCAGTGGCATCTTGCTGCCCAATCTCGAGCAGGTCGTGGTCACCAACTTCCCCAAGCTGATGCAATAAAACCCGATGATTCTCGGGGCAGAGTGACTGGCTAACAATTGTCAGATCCTGCAATTGACAGCCATGAACGGGTCTAGCCCCTTCTACCTCGAAGGGGTTGGGTCGAGCCCTCTGTCATTAGCAAAACAAATTGCTCAGCAGATTAATGAATTTCTCTAAACGTCTGGCCGCCCCTTATAGTGCCGTCCAATCACTCTGCTGGACGGTTCATCCATGTTTGCTACCACCCTGCAAGGCTTCACCCTAGGCCTTGCCATGATCATCCCCATCGGTGCCCAGAATGCCTTCGTGCTGAGCCGGGGTATCCACCGCAACCACCATCTGCTGACGGCGACCCTCTGCTGCCTGTGCGATCTCGTGCTGATCGGCATCGGGGTGTTCGGCGGGGCCAACCTGCTGGCGGCCAGCCCGATCGGACTGGCCCTGCTGACCTGGGGCGGCGTGCTGTTCCTCGGCTGGTTCGGTATCCGTTCCCTGCGCAGCGCCTGGCGTGGGCAGGGGGCTTCGCTTGCGGACTCACCCCAGTTGATGGGGGTCAAGAGCGTGCTGGCCATGACGCTCGGGGTGACCCTGCTCAACCCCCACGTCTACCTGGATACCCTGATGCTGCTCGGATCCTTCGGCAGCCAGTTTGCCGAAGAGTTGCGGCCCGCCTTTGCGGCGGGGGCCATGCTGGCCTCGCTGGTCTGGTTCTACAGCCTGGCGTTCGGGGCGGCCGCTCTCTCGCCCTGGCTCGCCCGCGGCAGGGTACAGCAAGCTATTGATACTATTGTTGGTTTCATCATGCTGGGGTTGGCGTTGCAGCTGGCGAGCGGGGCTTTGCTGGCGTCATAAGGCTATTTTTGTGCCGCACCTCATAAAAATTCACCCCGGCTTCATCCGCTGACATATTCGTCTGTTAAATTCCCGTCGCTGGTAAAGCGACACTCTAATAAAAGGGACAAGACAGTGAATAAATCCATGAAGCTGGGTGCTATTGCAGCCATCGTGCTGTTGTCTGCCTGTAGCAATGAAAACGACAGCAAGGCGCAACCGGGCGAGGTTGCCCTGCGTCTGATCCAGACCTCCGATATCCACTCCAACGTGCTGGGGTATGACTACTACCAGAACAAGGAGGATCGCAAGTTCGGCCTCTCCCGCACCGCGCTGCTGATCCGCGCGGCCCGCGCCGAAAACCCCAACAACCTGCTGCTCGACAACGGCGACCTGATCCAGGGCACGCCGCTGGCTGACTACATCTTCGAGCAGTCCGGTGCCGGTTACCTCGACAAGCAGGCCCACCCGGTGTTCAAGGCGATGAACGAGCTCGGCTACGACGCCGGCAACCTGGGTAACCACGAATTCAACTACGGTCTGGATTACCTCACCAAGACCCTGCAGGGGGCCAAGTTCCCCTATGTGAACGCCAACGTGTTCGAGGCGGGCGCCTTCAAGCGGGATGCCAAGGGGCAGATTGACTGGAGCGGCAACAAGTTCACCCCCTACCTGCTGCTGGAGCGCAAGGTGAAGGATGACAAGGGCCAGCTGCAGACCGTCAAGGTCGGCATCCTGGGGCTGACCCCGCCGCAGGTGCTGCAGTGGGACAAGCGCCATCTGGAAGGCAAGGTGGTGGTGGCCGACATGGTCGAGACCGCCAACCACTATGTGCCCGAGCTGCGCGCCAAGGGCGCCGACGTGGTCGTCGTTGTTGCCCACACCGGCATCAACGCCAGCAGCTACGAGGCCATGATGGAGAACTCCGCCTGGCACCTGGCCAAGGTGAAGGGGGTGGATGCCCTGATGCTGGGCCACGCCCACAAGAACTTCCCGGGTGACTTCCCGGATCTGCCGGAGGTGGACAACCAGGCCGGTACCCTGAGCGGCATTCCGACCGTGATGCCGGGTTACTGGGGCAACCACCTCGGCATCATCGACCTCAAGCTGGAGCAGGTGGACGGCAAGTGGCAGGTGAAACAGAGCCAGGCCAGCCTGCGCAAGATCGACTCCAGCGAAGGCAGCGCGGTGGATCAACGGGTGGTGGACCTGGTACAGGCCGACCACGACGCCACCAACCAGTGGCTGGATGAGCCGCTCGGCAAGATCACCTCCTCCATCCACAGCTTCTTCGCCCTGGTGCAGGATGATCCTTCGGTGCAGCTGGTGAGCGATGCCCAGCGCCGCTATGCCGAGCAGCTGCAAAAAGACGGCCTGCTCAAGGAGTCCTACCCCATCCTGTCGGTGGCGGCACCGTTCCGTGGCGGTCGCAACGGCATCAATGACTTCACCTACGTGGCCCAGGGCGACATCTCCCTGCGCAACGTCTCCGACCTCTACATCTATCCGAACACCCTGCAGGTGGTCGAGGTGAACGGGGCCACCGTCAAGGAGTGGCTGGAGATGAGTGCCGGCCAGTTCAACCAGATCGACACCGGCAAGACCGAGGTGCAGTGGCTGGTGAACGAGAAGTTCCCCACCTACAACTTCGACGTGATCGACGGGGTCAACTACGAGGTGGATATCACCCAGCCGGCCCGTTACAACAAGGAAGGGGCCAAGGTCAGCGACGGCCAGCGTATCAGCAGCCTCACCTTCAATGGTCAGCCCATCGATCCGGCCCAGAAGTTCTACGTGGTGACCAACAACTACCGCGCCAGCGGCGGCGGCCACTTCCCGGGTATCGACGGCAGCAACATCGTCCATGAAGATCCCTTCGAGACGCGCGAGATCATCGCCCAGTACCTGAAGGCCCAGTCTGCCGACAACCCGGCCGGCTTCAGCCCGGCGGCCAACAACAACTGGCACATGAAGGCCCTGCCGGCCAACGTGGACGTGCGGCTCTACTCCTCGCCCCGCGAGGAGGCCAAGCAGCTGGCCGGTGCGGATCTGGAGTACAAGTCCACCCTGCCGATGGATGACGCCCAGCACCCTGGCTACGCCATCTTCCGGCTGATCCGTCAGTAATTCCCGGCCGACATGACAATAAAAAAAGCCCTCGCACTGCGAGGGCTTTTTCATGGGCGGAGGGCTTAGTTGACCACGGCCACGTTGATGGTGCCGTTGCCCTGGGTCATGCGGACCCGGGCGCCCGGCACGAAGGTGGGGCTAGCCTTTTGCACCACCACGATGGATTCGCCGTTCTCTTTCTTGATCTCGAGTTCGACGCCGTCCACCTGGTTGAGCTTGTCCCCGGCTGCCTTGCCCGCTGCCGCACCCGCGATGGCGCCACCGGCCGCGGCGATGTCGCTGCCGCGCCCGCCGCCGATGGTGCTGCCGAGCAGGCCGCCGACCACGGCACCGCCGATGGTGCCGATCAGCGAGTTCTCATCGGCCTGGATCTTGACCGGGCGTGTGGAGAGGATGGTGCCGTAGCTGACGGTCTGTACCTGCTTGGCGCGATCCTTGGTGTAGACATCGCCGGAGTAGACGTCGCTGTTGGCGCAGCCGCTGAGGGTGGTGGCTGTGGTGGTGGCCAACAGGGCGATGAGGGTAATGCGTTTCAACATGATGGGCCTCCTGGGCTGGCATCTAATCTGGTTTGTTCGGTCAGTGATTCAACTCTACGCCAACCGGATTGAGCATGAAACCAGCAAAGTGTAACCAATTATAAGGCCCGGGCCCCGCAAACCCCGTCACCGCCGGCTCAGCCGAGCCGTTTTTCCAGCAGCAGGCGATCCTCGCCCTGGCCGAAATAGTCGCGCTCCTCGGCCAGTTGCTGATAACCGAGTCGAAAGTAGAGGCGCTGGGCCGGATTGGCCGGATCCACCGTCAGTCTGACCCGCTCGATCCCCAGTGTCAGCAGTGACTGCTCCACCTGCAGCATCATGCGTTCGGCCAGACCGAAGCCGCGCGCCCCCGGCAGCACCGCCAGCGACAGCAGCCAGCCCTGCGACCGATCCTGTCCCAGTCCACCCAGGGCATAGCCCAGCAGCTTGCCGTCCAGCTCGGCCACCAGCAGCAGCTCGGGCCACAGGTCCATGGCCTGGCGGAAGAAGAAGCCGGGATAGACATCCTCCCCGAACACATTGACGTCGATCTGCCAGATGGCGTGCATGTCGGTGTGGCGCGCCACTCTCAAAACGGGGGGCTGGTGCATCCGGGCTCCTGTAGTGTCGTACGTGCTGCCGGGCGGCAGTCAAAAAGGAGCCACAGGGTAGTGGGCCCGCCGGACTGATGCAAGCGGGTCTGGGGTTCTGAGCGTCAGGGCGGCCCCGGCTCAGGGCGGCAGGGGGCGGCTGCCCGGTCGCTTGGGGGCCTTGCGACGACTGTCCAGCAGGTGGCGCAGGGCCAGCCAGGGGTGATGCCACAGCATGCGCGGGCCGCTCCACTTCATTACCAGCTGGATCTGCTTGCGCATGGCCGGGGCATAGCAGTGGATGTGGCAGTTGGCACAGGTGGGCTTGTGGCCGTGACCATAGCGGCAGCGGCGCAGCCGCTGGTGGGCGAACTCCTGCAACTGCTGGCAGTGCCGGCAAGCGGGATCCTGATGATGGTGGTCGCAGTAGAGGCGGATCATGGCGCTGACCGTCTGCTGCTCCCGCTTGAGCCTGGGATGCACGGGCGCCTTGTCGGCACGGGCCGGGCGTGCGGGGTGGGTGTGATGGGTCGTCATGCAAGGCATTGTCCGGACCTGGGGCGACGGGGTCTTGATACAGGTCAAACCGGCGGGCAAAAAAACAGGGCCTGCAGGCCCTGTTTCATCAGACAACTTCGATTGTCTGCGCTTAGATAAGGCTGGTTGCCTGCTCCAGCCAGGCGAGATCCTCGCCCTCCAGCAGCGGGCTCAGGCGGCGGTAGACCTCGGCGTGGTACTCGTTGATCCAGCGGAACTCGGCCGGGCTCAGCAGGCTGCGATCGATGAGGCGGGTATCGAACGGTACATAGGTCAGCCGCTCGAAGCCCAGCATCGGCAGCTCGCCGATCTGCTCCTGTTCGGTAACCACCACCAGGTTCTCGCAACGGATGCCGAAGGCATCTTCCCGGTAGTAGCCGGGTTCGTTGGAGAGCACCATGCCCGGTTGCAGGGCCACCAGGCTGCCCTTGGGGGCGATGCGCTGCGGGCCTTCGTGCACGCTGAGGAAGTGGCCGACGCCGTGGCCGGTGCCGTGGTCGTAGTTGTAACCGGCCTGCCACAGCGGCATGCGGGCCAGCACGTCGAGCTGGATGCCGGCGGTGCCGCGCGGGAAGCGGGCCTGATCCAGCGCGATGTGACCCTGCAACACCCGGGTGAACATCGCCTTGTGCTCGTCGCTCAGCTCACCCACCTTGATGGTGCGGGTGATGTCGGTGGTGCCGTCCAGATACTGGGCGCCGGAGTCCACCAGATAGATGCTGTCCTGACCAAAGGTACGCGGGGTGCCGTTGGTGTGGCGGTAGTGGCACATGGCGGCGTTGGGGCCGAGCGCCGAGATGGTGTCGAAGCTCGGCTCGACGTAGTGCTCCTGCTCGCGGCGGAAGGTTTCCAGCTGGTCGGCCAGGGTGCCTTCATCCACGCCGTCGAACTCGCCGCTGGCGATCAGCCGATCCAGCCAGGCCAGGAAGCGGGTGACGGCGACACCATCGCGCAGATGGGCGGCGCGCATGCCGGCCAGCTCCACTTCGTTCTTGCACGCCTTCGGCAGCATGGTCGGATCCTGACCGGCTACCAGGATGGCGCCCGCTTCTTCCATGACCAGCTGGGTCCAGGCGTTGGCGGTGTTGGGATCGGCCAGCACCTTCTGCTGATCCTCGCCGATGCGTTTGAGCACGTCACCCAGCTTGTCGATGGGGTAGACGGAGACATCCTGCCCCACGTGCTGGCTGAAGGCGAAGCAGTCGATCTTGTCGGTGTCGACGAAGAAATCCATGGTGGCGTTGGCGTAGAGCACCGCAAAGCCCAGCACCACCGGCAGCCGCTCCACGTCGCGACCGCGCAGGTTGAGCAGCCAGTTGATGGGCTCGGCCTGGGTCAGCAGCACAGCATCCAGACCGCGCTTGCGCAGATCGCTGGCCAGCAGCTCGCGCTTGGCCTGGCTGGACTGGCCCGCCAGCGCCTCGCTGTAGAGGATGGCCGGATTCTTGGTGGGAGCGGGGCGATCGCTCCAGTGCAGATCGATGGGGTTCTGATCAACACGCACCAGCTCGATGCCGCGCTCGGTCAGGATCTCTTTGGCGTGTCGATACCAGGCCAGGCTGTGCAGGCGGGCATCGAAGCCGACCCGGGAACCGGCAGGCAGCTGCTCGGCCAGCCACTGCACGTGGGGATCTTCGTTCAGATGGAGAAACTCGAAGAGCTCGGCCGGTGCCTGCATGCGGGCCTGCACCGTGTAACGACCGTCGATGAACAGGGCCGCCCGCTGCGCCAGTATGATGGCGAGGCCGGCGGAGCCGTTGAAACCCGTGATCCAGTCCAGTCGCTCGGCGTAGGCGGGAATGTACTCCCCCAGGTGCTCGTCGTCATGGGGGACGATGAAGGCGTCCAGCTCCATCATGGCCAGTTCGGCCCTGACCTGGGCGACGCGGGTTTCAATAATCTCGAAATGATTCATGTCGTTAATGCCAGATTGTAGTGATGTGAGTGTTCAGTGGTTGTGGCCGCTGTCCAGGATCCGCTTGATTGACTGGCCAGCCGCCTCGATATGTTGCTTGAGCAGTACCACCGCCTCGTGCTTGCGGCGGGCGCGGCACAGCTCCAGCAGCTGGGCGTGTTCCCGCTCCGCCTTGTCGACGCCATCGCTGGCGAACAGCAGCTCGAAGCGCACATAGCGGTCACAGCTCAGATTGATCTGGGCGATCAGCTCCAGTGCCTGGGGGCGGCCGGCGGCCTGATAGAGGGTGGCGTGAAAACTGTGGTTCAGTTCGGCCCAGTGTTCGATCTGGGTGCCCGACTCGAGGGCCTGGTCGAACTGGGCGAGGATCGCCTGCGCCTTGGCGAAGGTCTCCTCCGTCATCAGGTCGACGGCGTGGAACAGGGTATCGGCTTCCAGCAGGGCTCGCAAATAAAAGAGCTCCTCGATGGCCGCGGCGTCCAGCATGGTGACCACGGCGCCGCGGTGGGCCTCGAACTTCACCAGCCCCTGAGCCTCCAGTTGCATCAGGGCCTCCCGCACCGGGATGCGGCTCACCGCCAACTCCTTGGCGATGGCGTCCTGGCGCAGGGGGGCGCCGGCGGGAAACTCACCGCGCAGGATCCGGCCACGGAGGTTTTCCATCACCATTTGGGTACGGGTCTTGTAGGGTGGGGTCATGATCGGGTCACAGGGGAATCGTTACAAAATTGTATATTGTATAAAGTTGGGCTGAATCTAACGCGCAAGGGCCCACAAGGCAAGGTTTGGCGGGAGTCAAACGCCGCGCTCTGCTCAAAAAAATACCGGTCAGCTGGGCTGACCGGTATGAGATTGGTTGTGAACGGGGTCGCTGTTACAGCTGCGGACCCGCCGCGACCAGACGCTTGCCTTCGTCGTTGTCGGTGAAGCGCTCGAAGTTCTTGATGAAACGCTGGGCCAGATCCTGCGCCTTGGCATCCCACTCGGCCTTGTTGGCGTAAGTGTCGCGCGGGTCGAGGATCGCCGGGTTCACGTCGTGCAGGGCGGTCGGCACTTCCAGATTGAAGATCGGCAGCACCTTGGTCTCGGCCTTCTCGATGGAGCCATCCAGGATGGCGTCGATGATGGCGCGGGTATCCTTGATGGAGATGCGCTTGCCGGTGCCGTTCCAGCCGGTGTTGACCAGGTAGGCTTCCGCGCCGGCCGCTTCCATCCGCTTCACCAGCTCCTGACCGTACTTGGTCGGGTGCAGGGAGAGGAAGGCCGCGCCGAAGCAGGAGGAGAAGGTCGGGGTCGGCTCTGTGATGCCGCGCTCGGTACCGGCCAGCTTGGCGGTGAAGCCAGACAGGAAGTGGTACTTGGTCTGCTCCTTGGTCAGCTTGGAGACCGGGGGCAGCACGCCGAAGGCGTCGGCGGTCAGGAAGATCACCTTGGTGGCGTGACCCGCCTTGGAGACCGGCTTGACGATGTTCTCGATGTGATAGATGGGGTAGGAGACCCGGGTGTTCTCGGTCTTGGAGCCATCGTCGAAGTCGATGGTGCCGTCGGCCGCCACGGTCACGTTTTCCAGCAGCGCATCGCGACGGATGGCGTTGTAGATGTCCGGCTCGGCTTCCTTGGAGAGCTTGATGGTCTTGGCGTAGCAGCCCCCTTCGAAGTTGAACACGCCGTCGTCGTCCCAGCCGTGCTCGTCATCGCCGATCAGCTGACGCTTGGGATCGGTGGAGAGGGTGGTCTTGCCGGTGCCGGAGAGGCCGAAGAAGATGGCCACGTCGCCGTCCTGACCCACGTTGGCGGAGCAGTGCATGGAGGCGATGCCGCGCAGGGGCAGGAAGTAGTTCATCATGGAGAACATCCCCTTCTTCATCTCGCCACCGTACCAGGTGCCGCCGATGAGCTGGATCTTCTCGGTCAGGTTGAAGGCGACGAAGTTCTCGGAGTTGAGACCCTGCTCCTTCCAGTTCGGGTTGGTGCACTTGGCACCGTTCATCACCACGAAGTCCGGTTTGAAGGTTTTCAGCTCTTCATCGCTCGGGCGAATGAACATGTTTTTCACGAAGTGAGCCTGCCAGGCCACCTCGGTGATGATGCGCACGGCCAGGCGGGTGTCCGGGTTGGCACCGCAGAAGCCGTCCACCACGAACAGGCGCTTGCCGGAGAGCTGCTTGGTCACCAGGGATTTCAGATGTGACCACACTTCCGGGCTGATGGCTTTGTTATCGTTTTTACCCTGGTCAGACCACCACACAGTATTCTGGGTAGTGGCGTCTTTGACGATATATTTATCTTTCGGGGAGCGGCCGGTGAAGATGCCGGTATTGACATTGACGGCCCCCAGTTCGGTCACTACGCCGCGCTCGAACCCTTCCAGGTCGGCACGAGTCTCTTCCGCGAACAGCTGGTCGTAGGAAGGGTTGCGCAGGATTTCAGTGGAGTTCTTGATACCGTACTGGTCCAGTCCTAATTGTTGGGCCAGGGTGGGTTCTGCCACGATTGTCATTGTATTCTCCTGGGTTCAGAGGTTGGTAGGGTTCTATCTGGCGTTCATCCTATCACTTAGGTGGTAGAGTTTAGCGATCGCCATCAAACTTTATAAAATAGGGTATTTTTTTGTTATTTAAGTTAAAGGCGGGTTTTGCCCGCCTTCAATTAGTGTAACTTGTTTGCATCATTACCGGGAGCCCCGCTGAACAGGGTTTCGACATCGATCCCGTCAAATTCGTACTGGGCGCCACAATAATCACAGTGCATGCCGATCTTGCCGAGCTCCTGCACCATCTCCATTACCTCTTCCTTCTCGATCTGCAACAGGGCCCCTTCGCAACGCTCGCGGGAGCAGGTGCAGCGGAATTCGACCGCCTGCGGATCGAACACCCGCACCTTGTCCTGGTGGTAGAGACGGTAGAGGATCTCTTCCGCTTCCAGACCGAACAGCTCTTCATCCTTGATGGTGCTGGTGAGCTGGGTCAGGTGCTCGAAGTCGTCGCCGTGATCCTCGCTCTGGGCGGGCAGCTCCTGCAGCAGGATCCCGGCGGCACGCGGCGCGCCTTCGTGGTAGCCGGTGCGGATCCAGAGCTTGGTCGCCAGCTGTTCGGACTGGGTAAAGTACTGCTCCAGGCAGCCGGCCAGGGTGTCGGCGTCCAGCGCTATGATGCCCTGATAGCGTTCACCCTGCTCCGGGGTGATGGTGATGACCAGCTGGCCTTCCCCGATCAGGCTCTGCAACTTGCCGTCGCTCGGCAGTTCACCCTCGTAGCGGGCCACGCCGCGCAACTGCTGGTTGTTGTCGCCGTTGATGACGGCCAGCCGTACCGGGCCGTTGCCCTGCAGCTGCACCGTGATGGAGCCTTCGAACTTGAGGGTGGCGGTCAGCAGGCTGGTGGCGACCAGCAGTTCACCCAGCAGTTTTTGCACCTGTACCGGGTAGTTCTGAGCCTCCACCACGTGGCGGTAGGTGTGGTCCAGCTGGACCAGCTCGCCCCGGACTTCGTACTCTTCGAACAGATAGCGATACAGGAGATCTTGGTTACTCATCATGCATTCCTGGGTTCTTCGGTGGGGTAAATAGATAAAAACATTAATAAACAGGTGGTTAGGAACTTATTCCGCCATCTGTCGTCATAAAAGGGCCATCTTGGCGGGTCAATATTGCTTGACCTTGATCAGCTGGCGCCGCTCCTGCTTGTCGGGACGACGCTCGGGGCTCGGGGCAAACTGGCTGTTGAAGCGGCGTGCCTCGCTGTTTTCCGCCCGTCGTTTCAGGCTGGCCTCGGTCTCTTCATAGAGCTGCTGGGCCAGCGGGGCGGATTTGCGCTGCTCGCTCACCTCGAGCACCCGCACTTCCCGCTCGTCCTGGCCCTGCCAGAAACGAATGAGGGCGCCGACCTCGACATGCTTGCCCGGCTTGCTGCGCTGGCCGTTGTAGTGCACCTTGCCCCCTTCAATCTGGTCGCGGGCCAGGCTGCGGGTCTTGTAAAAACGTGCCGCCCACAACCACTTGTCGAGACGGACCTGGGTTGGGATTTCTGCGGGGTTCGGCATGAATCGACTCCGGAATGGCTGAAAGGGGTGCCTGATTATACCAGAGGCAGGCCCCGGGATAGAAACAGGGGGCCCAAGGGTGTGACGGAATGTCAATTTTCGCAGCTTACTCCCATCCGGTCGGTTGTCTCTGGGTCCATTGCCGTACACAATAGCCAACCGATTTGGATGCCAGAAAATATTGATAAACATGACGCTACCGTTCAGGGATGACTTGTTGAGCTCCCTTCTGGCCCGTTGTAAAACCGTGCCACTCTCCCGTTTCAGCCAGCCTCTGTTCTGGCTTCTGCTGCTGTTGCTGGCCCACCAGTGTGCCGGCCTCACCTGGCGTCTGCTGGATCTCGGCAGCCGCCCCGTCAGTCAGCCCTGGCAGCCGTCGGTGGTAGCCAGTCAGGGCCAGGGTTCAAACCGGCTCGATCTGAGCGGCGTCAGCCGGTTGGCGCTGTTCGGCAAGGCCAGGCAGCAGGCCCAGGCGGCCGATGTTGTCGCAGCCGATGCTCCCAAGACCCAGCTCAACGCCCAGCTCAATGGCGTGCTGGCCAGTTCGGATCCCGCCAAGTCCATCGCCATCATCGCCCACAACGGGCTGCAGAACTCCTATGGCATCGGTGACCTCATCGACGGCACCCAGGCCAAGATCCGCCAGGTATTTGCCGATCGTGTCATCATCGAGCGGGATGGGCGCGACGAGACCCTGATGCTGGACGGGGAGGAGTACGGCAAGCCGCTGCCCCAGCAGGGCAAGCAGGACGACAAGCTCTCCTCGGTACGCAACGAACTGATGGGCAACCCCGGCAAGATCACCGATTACCTCAATATTTCCCCGGTCCGGGTCGATGGTCGCATGGTCGGCTATCGTCTCAATCCGGGTCGCAATCCGGAACTGTTCAATCAACTCGGGCTGGTCGCCAACGACATGGCGGTCAGCATCAACGGACTGGATCTGCGGGATAACGCTCAGGCCATGCAGGCGATGCAGCAGGTGGCTGGCGCAACGGAAATGACCGTCACCGTCGAGCGGCAAGGACAGCTCTACGACGTTTATGTCGGCTTGTCAGAATAATGAATTGGAGTAGCACCAAGAATGACAAATAAAGGGAAGGGCTGGCGTCTGGCCACCGTGGCCGCGGCGTTGATGATGGCAGGCTCAGCCTGGGCCACCGAATACTCCGCCAGCTTCAAGAATGCCGACATCGAAGAGTTCATCAACACGGTCGGCAAGAACCTGAACAAGACCATCATCATAGAGCCGTCGGTACGGGGCAAGATCAACGTCCGCAGCTATGACCTGCTCAACGAAGACCAGTACTACCAGTTCTTCCTGAGCGTGCTCGACGTCTATGGCTTCGCCGTGGTCCCGATGGACAACGGCGTGCTCAAGGTGGTGCGCTCCAAGGATGCCAAGACCTCCGCCATCCCGGTGGTGGACGAGAGCAACCCCGGCAGCGGTGACGAGATGGTGACCCGGGTCGTGCCGGTGCGCAACGTCTCGGTGCGCGAGCTGGCGCCGCTGCTGCGCCAGCTCAATGACAACGCCGGCGGCGGCAACGTGGTCCATTACGACCCCTCCAACGTGCTGCTGATTACCGGCCGCGCCGCCGTGGTCAACCGGCTGGTGGAAGTAGTGCGCCGGGTCGACAAGGCGGGCGACCAGGAAGTGGACATCGTCAAGCTGAAGTACGCCTCCGCCGGTGAAATGGTGCGGCTGGTGACCAACCTCAACAAGGATGGCAACAACCAGGGGGCCAACACCTCCCTGCTGCTGGCCCCCAAGGTGGTGGCCGACGAGCGCACCAACTCCGTGGTGGTGAGCGGCGAGCCCAAGGCGCGCGCCCGCATCATCCAGATGGTGCACCAGCTCGACCGTGACCTGCAGAGCCAGGGCAACACCCGGGTCTTCTATCTGAAATACGGCAAGGCCAAGGATCTGGTGGAGGTGCTCAAGGGCGTCAGCTCCAGCATTGAAGCGGACAAGAAGGGCGGCGCGGCCACCACCACAGGCGGTGGTGCCAGCATCGGCGGTGGCAAGCTGGCCATCTCTGCCGACGAGACCACCAATGCGCTGGTGATCACCGCCCAGCCGGACGTGATGGCCGAGCTGGAGCAGGTGGTGGCCAAGCTCGATATCCGCCGTGCCCAGGTGCTGGTGGAGGCGATCATCGTCGAGATCGCCGATGGCGACGGCCTCAACCTCGGGGTGCAGTGGGCCAACACCAATGGCGGTGGCACCCAGTTTACCGACACCAACCTGCCCATCGGCTCGGTGGCCATCGCGGCCAAGGATTACAAGGACAATGGCAATACGGACTCCTTGTCCAAGCTGGCGGGTGGCTTCAACGGCATGGCGGCCGGTTTCTACAGAGGCAACTGGGCCGCGCTGGTGACGGCCCTGTCGACCAATACCAAGAGCGATATTCTCTCCACCCCGAGTATCGTCACCATGGACAACAAGGAAGCCTCCTTCAACGTCGGCCAGGAAGTGCCGGTGCAGAGCGGCTCCCAGAGCTCTACCACCAGCGACCAGGTGTTCAACACCATAGAGCGCAAGACGGTGGGGACCAAGCTGGTGGTGACGCCGCAGATCAACGAAGGGGACTCCGTGCTGCTCAACATCGAGCAGGAGGTCTCCAGCGTGGCGCAGAAACAGGCGACCGGTACGGCTGATCTGGGCCCGACCTTCGATACCCGTACCATCAAGAACGCCGTGCTGGTGAAGAGTGGCGAGACAGTGGTGCTGGGCGGCCTGATGGACGAACAGAATCAGGAGAAGGTCTCCAAGGTGCCGCTGCTCGGCGACATCCCGGTGCTGGGCTATCTGTTCCGCTCCACCACCAATACCACCTCCAAGCGCAATCTGATGGTCTTTATCCGACCGACCATTTTGCGTGATGCAGACATCTACACCAGCCTCTCCAGCAACAAGTACTCCCAGTTCCGCTCCGAACAGCAGGAGGCGGCGGCGCAGGAAGGCTACCTCACCTCGCCCAAGCGTCAGGTGCTGCCCCAGTACGGCCAGGACGTGACCGTCTCGCCAGAGGCACAAAAGCAGCTCCAGCAGATGCAGTCGGCCCCGCAGACGAGCGGCGGATCCCAGCCATTCGTGGGTAACAAGTAATGGCGGCATACCAGCTGGATGGCGTCGATATGCCGGCAGCCCTGCCCGAGCTGCCGTTTGCCTTCGCCCGCAACTTCGGGGTGATCCTGACCGAGCGGCAGGGGACCCCGGTGCTGCTTTGCCGCCAGGGAGTGACGCCGCAAACCCTGCTGGAAGTGCGGCGGGTGGCGGGTTGTGCCTTCACGGTGGAGCAGATGGACGGCGAGGCCTTCGAAGAGCTGCTGATGGCCCACTACCAGCGTGACTCCTCCGAGGCGCGCCAGCTGATGGAGGATCTTGGCAACGAGATGGACTTCTTCGCACTGGCCGAAGAGCTGCCCCAGAGCGAAGACCTGCTGGATGCCGACGACGACGCCCCCATCATCCGCCTCATCAACGCCATGTTGAGCGAGGCGATCAAGGAAGAGGCGTCCGACATCCATATCGAGACCTTCGAGCGCGCCCTGGTGATCCGTTTTCGCATCGATGGGGTGCTGCGAGAGATCCTGCGCCCCCATCGCAAGCTCGCCTCCTTGCTGGTGTCGCGCATCAAGGTCATGTCTCGGATGGACATCGCCGAGAAGCGGGTGCCGCAGGATGGCCGCATCTCGTTGCGCATCGGCGGCCGGGCGGTGGACGTGCGGGTCTCCACCATGCCGTCCAGCTATGGCGAGCGGGTGGTATTGCGACTGCTCGACAAGAACAACGTGCGGCTCGAGCTCAAGCAGCTCGGCATGACGCTGGCCAACCGCAACATCATCAGCGAACTCATTCGCAAGCCTCACGGCATCATTCTGGTGACGGGCCCGACCGGTTCGGGCAAGTCGACTACCCTCTACGCGGCCCTCTCCGAGATCAACTCGCGGGATCGCAACATCCTGACCGTCGAAGACCCCATCGAATATGACCTCGAAGGGGTGGGCCAGACCCAGGTCAACAGCAAGGTGGACATGACCTTCGCCCGCGGTCTGCGCGCCATTCTGCGCCAAGACCCGGACGTGGTGATGGTGGGGGAAATCCGTGACCTCGAGACCGCCCAGATCGCGGTGCAGGCGTCGCTGACCGGTCACCTGGTGATGTCGACCCTGCACACCAACACCGCCATCGGTGCCATCACCCGGATGCGGGACATGGGCATCGAGCCCTTCCTGCTCTCCTCGTCACTGCTGGCGGTACTGGCCCAGCGGCTGGTGCGCACCCTCTGCCCCGATTGCCGCGCCCCGCGCCCCATCACCGAGCAGGAGCGCCTGGCCATGGGCATCGAGCTGGCGCCGGATCAGCAGGTGTGGCGACCGGTGGGCTGCGAGCAGTGCAACCACACCGGCTATCGCGGCCGGACCGGCATCCACGAGCTGGTGGTGGTAGACGAAGCGGTACGCGAGGCGATCCACAGCGCCAGCGGCGAGCTGGCCATCGAGCGACTGATCCGGGGCCATACCCCCAGCATCCGCCGCGACGGCATCGACAAGGTACTCAAGGGGCAGACCAGCCTCGAAGAGGTGCTGCGCGTGACCCGGGAAGACTGAGATGGCAGCATTCGAATACAAGGCCCTCGACGGCAAGGGACGCAACAAGAGTGGCGTGCTGGAGGGGGATTCCGCCCGTCAGGTACGCCAGCTGTTGCGCGAGCAGGGGCTGACCCCGCTCGAGGTGAACGAGACCACCGAGAAGGCCAAGCGCGAGGCGAACCGCTTCGTGTTGTTCCGCCGTGGTGCCAGCACCGCCGAGCTTGCGATGATCACCCGCCAGCTGGCGACCCTGGTGGGGGCCGGCCTCACCATCGAGGAGGCGCTCAAGGCCGTCGCCGAGCAGTGCGAGAAGGCCCACCTGCGCAGCATGGTGGCCACGGTGCGCAGCAAGGTGGTGGAGGGCTATTCGCTGGCCGATTCGCTGGGGGCCTTCCCCCATGTGTTCGATCAGCTGTTCCGCTCCATGGTGGCGGCCGGCGAGAAGTCCGGTCACCTGGAGAAGGTGCTCAACCGCCTCGCCGATTACACAGAGCAGCGCCAGCACATGCGCACCAAGCTGCTGCAGGCGATGATCTACCCCATCGTATTGACCTGCGTCGCCATCGGCGTCATCTCCATCCTGCTCACCGCCGTGGTGCCCAAGGTGGTGGCCCAGTTCGAACACATGGGTCAGCAACTGCCGGCCACCACCCGCTTCCTCATCGGTACCAGCGAGTTGATGCAGCACTACGGCCTCTGGTTCCTGTTGCTGCTGCTGGTGGGCGGCTTTGTCTGGCGCTGGTGGCTGACCGACGACAAGCGTCGCCGTCACTGGCACCAGCTAATCCTGCGCCTGCCGGTGATCGGCCGGGTCAGCCGCGGTCTCAACACCGCCCGCTTCGCCCGCACCTTAAGCATCCTCAACGCCAGCGCCGTGCCGCTGCTGGAGGGGATGAAGATCTCCGGCGAAGTGCTTTCCAACGACTTTGCCCGCATGCGTATCGGTGAGGCCACCGAGCGGGTGCGGGAGGGGACCAGCCTGCGCAAGTCGCTGGATGAAACCAAGATTTTTCCGCCCATGATGCTGCACATGATTGCCTCCGGCGAGCAGAGTGGTGAGCTCGACAACATGCTGGAGCGGGCGGCGGACAACCAGGATCGGGAGTTCGAAACCCAGGTGAACATCGCCCTCGGGGTGTTCGAACCCATGCTGGTGGTCTCCATGGCCGGGGTGGTGCTGTTTATCGTGATGTCGATCCTGCAGCCGATCCTCGAGCTCAACAATATGGTGAATTTGTAAGGTTCGGACGTTCGAATATGCTTCGCTATTCGAACCTACCAATCCAATCAACTCCGTAGGTTCGATTAGCCGACAGGCGTCATCGAACGATCGTGGTTTAACAGTTAATCGTTGATGGTTCATGCCATCTCATTTCGTGAGGGAGTAAGTCATGCAAAAGCGTCGTCAATCGGGTTTTACCCTGCTGGAAGTGATGGTGGTCATCGTGATCCTGGGGATCCTGGCCAGCCTGGTGGTGCCCAACCTGATGGGCAACAAGGAGAAGGCCGACCAGCAGAAAGCGGTCTCCGACATAGTGGCGCTGGAAAACGCCCTCGACATGTACAAGCTGGACAACAACCGCTACCCGACCACCGAGCAGGGGCTGGACGCACTGGTCAACAAGCCGACCGCCGCACCTGAGCCGCGCAGCTACCGGGAAGGGGGCTACATCAAGCGCCTGCCGCAGGATCCCTGGGGCAACCCGTATCAGATGCTGAGCCCGGGCCAGTTCGGCAAGATCGACATCTTCTCCATGGGGCTGGATGGCGAAGCCGGTACCGATGACGACATCGGCAACTGGAACCTGAAGGATTTCCAATAAGTGATCCCGCCGCGTCGCGCTCACCGAGACATGCCGAGGCTGCCTGAATGAAGGTGGCCTCTTCTGCCCGTCGCCAGGCCGGTTTTACCCTGCTGGAAGTGTTGCTGGTGGCCATGTTGATGGGTCTGGTGGCCACTGCCGTCACCCTCAGCATGGGCGGTGCCAGGGGGGATAGAGAGCTCGACAAGCAGGCACGCCGCTTCATGGCCGTGCTGCAGCAGGCGCAGGAGTACTCGGTGATGGATGGCCGGCTGGTGGGCCTGCGTGTCGAGGACAACGGCTGGCAGTTCATGCAGCGCGCGGCCAAGGATCGCAAGTGGCAGGTGATGAGCGGCGACAAGCTGCTGGATCGGGTCGAGCTGCCCGACAACATGCAGCTGGCCATCGAGCTCGAGGGTTTCAGCTGGCGGACCGACTCCGACGAAAAGTACGAGAAGGGGCGCGACGAGAAGGAGCGCACGCCCCAGGTGTTCATCTTTCCCGGTGGCGAGCTGACCCCCTTCGTGCTGACCCTGACCCAGCAGGACGACGATCAGCGCTATGTGCGCACGGTCAAGGCGGACGAGTTCGGCCGCCTGCGCCTGCTGCAGGACGAGGAGGAAGAGGAATGAACGCCCGCGGCATGACCCTGCTGGAAGTCATGGTGGCACTGGCGGTGTTCGCCATCGCCGGGCTGGCGGTGATGAAGACCGCCAGCGAACACCTCTCCGGCCTCAACTATCTGGAACAGAAGACCCTGGCAACCTGGGTGGTGGAGAACCAGCTGGTGCAGCAGAAGCTCGAAGCCAAGTGGCCAGGTGACAGCTGGGTGGAGGGGGACGAGCAGATGGCGGGCCAGACCTGGTACTGGCGCTATCGCGGCGTCGCCACCGCCGACAGCAACTTCAAGGCGCTGGACATGGAAGTGCGCACTGCGCCCAAGGCCGACAGCCCGGTGGCCATGATCCGGACCTATATCAGCCGATGAACCTGCATCAAGGTGTCTCCATAAGCCGGAGCCGGCATCAGCCGATGAACATTCACCAACGTCTCTCCATTAGCCGGCGTCAGGCGGGGTTTACCCTGCTGGAGATGCTGGTGGCCATCGCCATCTTCGCTGGCCTGAGCCTGGGCGCCTATCAGGTGCTGCAAGGAGTGCTCACCAGCGACGAGGTGGCCAAGCGCAAGGAGGCACGTCTCTCCGAACTGCAGCTGGCCTTCTCCGTGCTGGAGCGGGACGTCACCCAGATGGTGCCGCGCAGCGGCCGCATCGACGGCGAGAGCAACAAGGTGCTGCTGGCGGCCTCCCGCTTCGGTCAGCAGAGCGACGACTGGGGCATGGCCTTCATGCGCGGCGGCTGGCTCAACCCCGATGGCATGCTGCCGCGCTCCGGCCTGCAGCGGGTCGGCTGGCGGCTCAAGGATCACAAGCTGGAGCGGCTGAGCTACCTCTACCCGGATCCGGTGATAGGCACCGAGCCGCGCATTCAGCTGATGCTGGATCGGGTGACGGCGCTGCGACTCTACTTCTACGACAAGGGCAGCTGGAAAGAGGAGTGGACCCAGCGCAACGTGCTGCCCTACGGGTTGGCGGTAGAGCTGGATCTGGAAGACTATGGAACCATTCGCCGCCAGTTCCTGATCGGCGCCGGCGGCCAGCGAGCGGACAATGGCAATTAAGCGCGGCCGGGGCCGATCCCGCACCACACCGGGCCGTCAGGGGGGCATGGCCCTGCTGGTGGTGCTGCTCATCCTGTCGGTGATGGTGATCATCGCCAGCAACATGAGCGGTCGCCTGCAGCTGGAGCTGCGCCGCACCGCCAACCTCACCGCCGGCAAGCAGGCCTGGTGGTATGCCATGTCGGCGGAGGCACTGGTGAGCAAGGTGCTGGCCCAGGATTTCAAGGACGACCCCAACGTGGTCAGCCTGGGGCAGAACTGGGCGCGCCAGGATGCGGTCTTCCCGGTGGATGACGGCAAGCTCACCGGCCGGGTGCGGGATCTGCAATCCTGCTTCAACCTCAACAGCCTGAGCGTGCCGTTGAAGGACGGGATCAGCGGCGACGATCTGGAGAAGCAGCCCTATCCGGTCAAGGTGTTCAAGGCGTTGCTCAAGCAGCTCGAGGTGGAAGATTACGAGGCGGTGCAGTTGACCGATGCCATCCGCGACTGGACCGACAAGGATACCGTGCTGGTATCGAGCTACGGCGCCGAGGATGCCTATTACGAAGGGCTCACTCCCCCTTATCTGACCGCCAACCAGTGGATGCTCGGCACCGACGAGCTGCGGGCGGTGCGCGGGGTGAGCGCCAAACTGTACGCCCGGCTGGCGCCCTATGTGTGCGCCCTGCCCAACGACAAGCTGGTGGTGAACGTCAACACCATCCGGCCGGAGCAGTCGGCCCTGCTGGTGGCGCTCTATCTGGACAAGGTGGGGCTGGACGATGCCAAGCGGGTGCTGACCAGCCGTCCCCAGAAGGGGTGGAAGAACAAGAAGGAGATGACGGACCAGATGCCGGTGCAGGTGGGCAACATCCAGGGTCTGGATGCGGCGCTGGACGTCAAGAGCAGCTATTTCGAGGCCAGGCTGCTTGCCGAGGTGGGTGACACCCGGGCCAGGCTGGAGAGCGTCTTCGTGCGCGGCAAGGACAACAAGCTGGTGATGCTGCGCCGTCTGAACGGCGGCGCCGAATAACAAGGGAGGCGGGTGACGGTCGTTGGCCGGCCCGCGCCATCCCCCGATTGGACTGCAGCCCATGGCTGCGCGCCCGCCCATCCCGAGGGATGCGAGCGAGCATGGCAGGAGAGACATTAGTGAGCGAGAGTCTGGTCATCCGTCTGGGGACCAATGCGCAGCAGCCGGTCGAGTGGCTGGTGTGGTCGGGCGGGGAAGAGGAGGTGATCGCCTCCGGTACCCTGGCCTCGGCCCATGCCCTTGGCGAGCTGCAGGAGCGGGCCGGTGGCCGCCCGGCGGTGGTGCTGGTGCCCGGCAGCGATCTTATCTTCCGGCGGGTGAGCCTGCCGGGCAAATACAGCCGCCAGAGTGCGGCAGCGCTTCCCTATCTGCTAGAGGAGCAAATCGCCTCCGACGTGGATGAGCTGCACCTGGTGGTGCTGGGTCATCAGGGTCACGAGGTGGACCTGATGGCGGTCGACAAGGAGAAGATGCAGACCTGGCTCGGCTGGCTGGAGCAGGCCGGTCTCAAGAGCCGGCAGCTGCTGCCGGACGTGCTGGCGCTGCCGCAGGCGAGCGAGGGCTGGTCGGCGCTGCAGCTGGGCAAGGAGTGGCTGCTGCGCCAGGGGCCCTGTCAGGGCATCGTCGCCGACGAGCCGCTGCTGGCCATGCTGCTGTCGGCGGAGCCGGCGCCGGTGACCATTCACAGCCATACCCCGCCGCCGGCCATTGCGGCGGCCAGCTGGCAGGCGGCCGATCCCGAGCTGCCCATGCTGCTGCTGGCCCGGGGTGCGCTCGCCAGTCAGGCCAACCTGCTGCAGGGGCCCTACCGGCCGCAGACCGAATACTCCCGCTACTGGCAGCAGTGGCGCAAGGTGGCGGTGGTGGCCGGAGCGCTGCTGGTGGTGGCGTTTGCCCAGCGCGGCGTGCAGCTCTACCAGCTGGCGGAGCAGGACAAGGCGCTCAAGGCGGAGATCCGGCAGGTCTACACCCGGATCTTCCCGGGGGAGAGCCGTATCGTCAACGTGCGCAGCCAGATGACCCAGCACCTCCAGCAGCTGGGGCAGACGCCCCAGGACGGGGTGTTGATGGTGCTGACCGAGCTGGCGCCCACCTTCGCCGAAGTACCCGGCCTCAAGCCCGAGGTGCTGCGTTTCGATGCGGCTCGCGGCGAGCTCAGGCTGCAGGTGACGGCCCCCGGTTTTGCCGAGATCGAGCGTTTTCGCGAGCTGGCCGGCAAGCGCTTCGAGGTGCAGCAGGGGGAGGTGCGCAGTACCGAAGGCAAGGTTGAAGGGGCACTGGTGCTGAAGGGGAAATCATCATGATGGACAAACTACAAGGCTGGTGGCGGAGCATCAGCGCCCGCGAGCAGCGGCTGGTGGCGGTGGGTGGCAGCGTACTGTTGATCGGCTTCTGCTACTGGGTCATCTGGCAGCCCATCGGCAACCGCATCGACGAGCGCGAGCGGCAGGTATTGAGCCAGCAGCAGACTCTCGCCTGGCTGAAAGAGAAGGGTGAAGAGGTGCTGGCGCTGCAGGGTGGCCAGGGCCGCCAGCTCGATACCAGTGGCACCCTGGAAGGGGTGGTCAACCGCACCGCCTTCAACCAGAAGATCAAGATTGCCCGGCTGCAGCCCCAGGGCCAGGAGCTGCAGGTATGGATCGACACTGTGGCGTTCGATGATCTGTTGATCTGGCTGGCGACCCTGGCGGATCGCCATGGCGTGCAGGTACAGGTGATCGAGCTGGCCAGCGAGAATCTGGCGCCCGGTCTGGTCAAGGTACGCCGCTTGCAACTGAGCCGTCCCCAATGAAACCACGCGTCCCGAGCAGAGCCTCGCGCCTGATCGGGCGTTTGTAGTCGAGTCGTTTTCTATGAAGCAAAGAGTGCTGATTGCCGTGCTGTTTCTGGCGGCCTATCTGGTTTTCCTGTTGGCCAAGCTGCCGGCCTCTCTGGTGGTGCGCTACCTGCCGCTGCCGCCCCTGGTGCAGTTGGAAGGGGTGAGCGGCACCCTCTGGAGCGGCCAGGTTGCCCGCCTGCAATACGCCAGCGAGTCGCTGACCCAGCTGCGCTGGGAGCTCAACGGCTGGTCGCTGCTGCGCTTTGCCCCTGAGGTCTCCCTGCGCTTTGGTGAGCGCAGCGGCCTCAACGGGCAGGGGGTGGTTGGCTGGAGCGGCGCCGCCTTTGGCCGCGACATCACCCTCAACGTGCCGGCGCCCTGGCTGCTGGCGCGGGTGCCGATGCAGTTGCCGGTGCCGGTGACGGTGGCTGGCCAGCTGCAGCTCAAGCTCGATCAGTTTGCCCAGGGCAACCCCTGGTGCGACAACCTCTACGGCAACCTCTACTGGTACGGGGCCGATGCCGATACCCCGGCCGGCAAGCTGGTGCTGGGGGATCCCGAGATCAAGCTGACCTGCATCGACTCCCGGCTGGTGGCCGAGCTCAAGCAGGGCTCGGAGGCGGTACAGGTGCAGGGCAAGCTGGAGCTGCAGGCCAATCGCCAGTACCTGTTCCAGGGCACCCTCAAACCCGGGCCCGATCTGCCGGAGCAGATGAAGCAGGGACTTCCCTTCCTCGGCCAGCCCGATGGGCAGGGGCGCTTCCCGCTGCGCTACCAGGGCCGCATCTGACGGCGTAGCTGTTTGATCTGGCATGCATCAACACCACCCCGCCTCGGCGGGGTGGTGTCGTTATGGGGAGGTGCCGGCCGGCGCCGTGATGAGGTGATTGAGAAAGAAGCGGAACAGCTCGGCCCGCGAGCGCAGGTGCAGCTTGGCGTAGAGGTGCTTGCGATGATTTTTCACCGTGCCGCTGCCGATGCCAAGCGCTCCGGCAATGGCCTCGGTGTCGAGCCCCTGCAACAGCAATCCCGCCACTTGGCGCTCGCGACGGGTGAGGCTTGCGCCCCCCACGCTGGCGATGGCCTGCTCCACCGTCGCCTTGAGATCGGCGCCACCCGGCAGTGCCGGGCTTTGGGCCAGCAACGCGGCTCCCTCCCGCCAGTGCTGGCGGCACAGCGAATGCACCAGCGGAAACAGCGCCTCCAGACGGGCCAGCTCGTCACGACAGAGGGAGCTGCGCTTGTCGAGCCGACCCAGAAACAGCATCAGGGTGAGGCCGTCGCGTACCGGCAGGATCAGTCCCACCTCCTCCTGCCAGCCGGTGGCCTGATAGAAGTGGTGGCGATACTCGGGGTCGAGCCGCCCCCGCGACACCTGCGCCAGGGTCCAGACCCCGGCCCCCAGACCCTGTTCCAGCGCCTGCATAAAGGGATCCTGACTGAAGTGGCGGGTGAGGTAGCGGTCGAACAGCAGGGCCCGCTGATGGTGCAGGTTGTCGTAGAGGTAGACGGGGCGCTGCCCCACCCCGAGCAGCAGGGCACAGTCGAATGCCACCTGCTGCTGGATCAGGCGCACCAGGGCTGCCGGGAAGCCGCTGCCATGCAGGGCATCGACTACCTCGGTCATGCTGCGGGTCAGGGCATCTGTGGCGAGGGGCTGGGTCATGGGCGTTGGGTCATGGCGGTGGCTTCCGGGTGGCGGGCTTCCCGCGATGGTTGTGCGATGGTCACACGATAGCCGGATGCTAGCACGAGAGTGGCAAAACTGTCCCCTGGGGGACATATTCGGCGCAGGCCAGAGCGGCGAGGATGTGGCCTTTTCCCCTGCTGTTGGAACCCTCCATGACAAATCCTCACCTACTCGATGAGCTGACCCAACGCGGCCTGGTGGCCCAGAATTCCGACCCGGTGGCGCTGCGCGATCATCTAGCCACCCCGCGCACCGTCTACTGCGGGTTCGATCCCACCGCCGGCAGCCTGCATATCGGCCATCTGGTACCGCTGTTGATGCTGCGCCGCTTCCAGCTGGCGGGCCATACCCCGGTAGCGCTGGTGGGCGGTGCCACTGGCCTGATCGGCGATCCCAGCTTCAAGGCAAGCGAGCGCAGCCTCAACAGCGCCGAGACGGTGCAGGGCTGGGTAGCCAGCCTGTCGGCCCAGATAAGCGCGCTGCTGCCGGCCAGCGAAGGGCTGGCGGTGCCACTGCTGGTCAACAACGCCGACTGGATGGGGCAGATGTCGGTCCTCGATTTTCTGCGCGACATCGGCAAGCACTTCTCGGTCAACGCCATGCTGGCCCGCGAATCGGTGCGCCAGCGCCTGGCCCGTCCGGATCAGGGCATCTCGTTCACCGAGTTCTCCTACACCCTGCTGCAATCCCAGGACTTCGCCGTGCTCAACCAGCGCCTCGGCTGCACCCTGCAGATCGGCGGCAACGACCAGTGGGGCAACATCACCAGCGGCATGGATCTCACCCGGCGGCTGCATCAGGCCCAGGTCTATGGCATGACCCTGCCGCTCATCACCAAGGCGGACGGCACCAAGTTTGGCAAGACCGAGGGCGGCGCAATCTGGCTCGATCCGGCGCTCACCTCGCCCTACGCCTTCTACCAGTTCTGGCTCGGTACCGCGGATGAGGATGTCTACCGCTTCCTGCGCTACTACAGCTTTATGGCGCTGGCCGAGATTGAGGCGCTGGAGGCTGAGGATGCCAAGCGGCAGGGGCGCAAGCTGGCCCAGCAGGTGCTGGCTGACGAGCTGACCGAGCTGGTGCACGGCAAAGGGGCGCTGGCGGCGGCGCGGCGCATCAGCGAGCTGCTGTTCAGCGGTGACGTGGCCCACCTTGGCGAGAGCGATTTGGCTCAGCTGGCCCAGGATGGCCTGCCGAGCAGCCCCATCGAGGGGGAAACGGATCTGGTGACCCTGCTGGTGGCGTGTGGCCTGGCGAACTCCAGGCGCATCGCCCGCGAGCTGCTGGCGGCGGGGGCGGTCAGCCTCAACGGCGCTATCCGCCAGGATGGGCCAGTGACCGATGGCGACTGGCTGTTTGGCCGCTACCTGCTGCTGCGCCGGGGCAAGAAGCAGTACCACCTGGTGATCCGCTCATGAGGGGGTGAGCGCCTCGATGACGTAGTCGAGGAAGTGGCCGACCAGGGCCGACTCGGCCCGGCGCTGGGTGTAGAGGGCGTAGAAGCCGGTACCCTTGGGACGGTAGTCGGGCAGCACCTCGCGCACCACCCCCTCGGCCAGCTCGGCCGCCACCAGGTAGCGCGGCAGGCGGGCGATCCCCAGCCCCTGGCGCATCGCCTGGTGAATCGCCTTCTTGCTGCTGAAGGCCAGCTCGCCCGCCACTTCCAGCGGGATCTCGCGCCCCTGGGCAAGCAGGGTCCAGTGCTCGTGGCGGCTGTACTCCTGGCAGCGGGTGATGAGGGGGTGCTGCTGCAGATCCTGCGGCTCGCTCAAGGGCGGGTGGCAGTCCAGGTAGTCGGCGCTGGCGCAGAGCACCAGATCATCCACCGCGATGGGGCGCGCCAGATAGGGCTGAGTGCCGAGCTCGGTGCTGCGAAACGCCACGTGCAGGTTGTCGCGCAGCAGGTCGGCCGGGGTATTGCTGAAGTCGGCGATGATCCGTACCTCGGGGTGGTCGGCGCGAAAGCGCAGCAGCACCGGGGTCAGCACCACCTCGCCCCACAGATCCGGCGCCGTGATGCGCAGCTCCCCGCACAGGGCCGAGCGGCGGCGCTGCAGGCCGTCCAGCAACTGCTCGTGCAGGGCGATCATCTGGTCAGCCTGGCGGTAGGCGAGCTCCCCCGCGTCGGTCAGCTGCACCCGGCGGGTGGTGCGGCTCAGGAGCGTGTTGCCGAGGCTCTGCTCCAGGTGGCGCAGATCCTTGGACGCCTTGCTCGGGGTGATGCCGAGCTGGGCCGCCGCCGCGGCGAAGGATCCGCAGCGGACGATGGCGACCAGCAGGCGCATCAGGTAGAGGGTGTCGAGCTTGTGGTGACTCATGGGGGTGGCCTATTGTGTCTTGCTGGGAATGAATGCCTTGCTTGTGTGCCTGATTATATCCTCAACGCCCGGGTTTATAGTGGCGGCCATTCCATTGCGATCCCGGGAGAGGGCGATGAACAAGGCACTTGGCGACAGCTTCCACTTCGAACGGGCCGGATTGCGGCTCAAGAACCGGGCCGTGCTGGCCCCTTTGACCCACAACATGAGCGGTGCCGGCGGCGATCCCGCTCAGGCCGAGCTCGACTGGCTGGCGCGCTGCGCCCGCGGCGGTTTCGGCCTGCTCATCGCCGCCGCTACCCAGGTACAGCCCGGCGGACGCTGCTGGGCGGGGCAGCCGGCCCTGATGACCGACACCCAGCAGCAGGCCTTCACGGCCCTGGCCGACAGTGCGCGGCAGGCCGGGGCGCTGGCGGTGGTGCAGCTGCATCACGGCGGGATGCGGGCCCTGCCCGAGCTGAACGACGGGGCGCCAGTCGGCCCGTGCGAACTGGCACCGGGTGGACGCTACCCGCTCGGGGTCAAGGGGTTGATGGAAGAGGGGATTCTTACGCTCATTGAAGCCTTCATGGGCGCCGCCGAGCGGGCTCATGACGCCGGCCTGCACGGGGTCGAGCTGCACGGGGCCCACAACTTCCTGCTCTGCAACTTCCTCAACCCCCTGCACAACCGGCGTACCGACCGCTGGGGAGGTAGCATCGCCAACCGGGCGCGGATCCTGGTGGAGATAGTGCGCGGCATCCGCGCCCGTCTGCCCCGGGACTTTTTGGTCGGGGTGCGCCTCTCCCCCGAAAACTATGCCCATATCCAGGGCATAGAGCTGCCCCATCAGCTGGCGGTGGCGCACCTGCTGGCGGACGAGGGGATCGACTACCTGCACTTCTCCATGGGGGACAGCTTCAAGGCGGTGGCGGGGGATCCCGATGGCGGCGCCCTGCTGGAGGCGGTGCGGGTCGGGTTGGCCGGGCGGGTGCCGCTCATGGTGGCGGGCAAGATCCACGACGCCGCCTCGGCCGAGCTGGCTCTGGCCGGCGGCGCCGACCTGGTAGCGGTGGGCACGGCGGCGATCGGCAATCCGGACTGGATGGAACGGGTGAGCCGCGGCCTGCCCCTGCAGCGCGCCCCCTTCACGGCGGCGCACCTAGCGGAGATCGGATTCACCCCGAGCGCCCTCGACTACCTGGCCGGCATGGGGGTACTGGCCCCGCGCGATGCGGCCTGAGGGCTTTAATCAGCGGACTGGCTGCTGAGCCGATATGACAAGGCCCTCGCGATGAGGGCCTTGAGCGTATCAGGTGCCGAGGGGCAACAGCTCGGCGTAGTCGCGGATCGCCGGGAAGGCGGTGATGCGCTGCTCGGGCTGCCGGCTGTCCGGGTTCTGGATGGCGAGCTGGTAGCCGATGCCGTAATCGGCGGCGGCGCGCAGGATCCGCTCGCTGTCATCCACGAACAGGGTGCGGGCCGGGTCGAACGCCAGCCGCTCGGCCAGCGCTTGCCAGCAGTGCTGGCTCTCCTTTGACCAGCCCAGCTCGTGGGTGCTCACCATCAGATCGAGGTGCTTGGCGAGGCCGAGGTGCGCATCCTTGACCGACAGGCTGGCGGGGTGGGCATTGGTGAAGAGCACCAGCTGCTTGCCGGCGGCCTTGAGCGCGGCCAGGAAGGGGATGACGTTGGGGCGCCACTGGATCTTCTCCAGGATCTCCTGCTTGAAGGCGCGGATGTCGAGCCCGAGCGTCTCGCTCCAGTAATCTACGCAGTACCAGTCGAGGGTGCCGCTGACGGCCTGGTAGTGCGCCTCGATCTGCACTCTGGCCTCGGCCAGCGGCAGGCCGAGTCGCTCGGCATAGCGCTCGGGGACCAGCTGTTGCCAGAGGTGGTTGTCAAAATGGAGATCGATCAGGGTGCCATCCATATCGAGCAGGACAGTGTCTATCTGGTGCCAGGGCAGTGGGGTCGGCATGGGGCCTCGGTGGTCGGGTCGAAACGGGCGGGCATTATAACGGATTTTTCCCGCCGCTTTCCCACCCTTGCCCCGTGGTGTTCGAGAGGGGAGTCGTTTACTCTTGAAACACGATTTTTTAACGAGCAGCCAGCCCCGATGAGTGATCACCACCAACGCAAACCCGTCCACCTCAGCGTCGACACCATGGCGCACGACAAGAGCAAGCCGGAGATCCTCAAGGCCGAGATCGTGGCCGAGAGCCGGCTGTTCAAGGTGGAGTCGCTCCACCTCAAGTTTTCCAACGGCGAGGAGCGGGTCTACGAGCGGATGCGTGGCGGCAACCGGGGCGCCGTCATGGTGGTGCCGCTGTTTGATGCCCACACCCTGCTGCTGGTGCGCGAGTACGCGGCGGGCACCCACTCCTACGAGATGGGCTTTCCCAAGGGACTGATCGACCCGGGCGAAGATGCCTTCGAGGCGGGCAACCGGGAGCTGATGGAGGAGGCGGGCTTCGGGGCCAACAGCCTGACCCTGCTCAAGCAGGTGTCGCTGGCGCCGGGCTACTTCTCCAGCCGGATGGACATCTTGCTGGCGCGGGATCTCTTCCCCGAGCAGCGGGTGGGTGACGAGCCCGAGCCCCTCGAGGTGATCCCCTGGCCGCTGAACCGGATCGACGAATTGCTGGCGCGACCCGACTTCACGGAGTCGCGCAGCATCAGTGCGCTGCTGCTGGCCCAACGCTGGCTGGCGGAGCAGGCAGAGTAGCCCGCAGGGGCAGTTTGAATACAGAGGATAACAAGATGCAGGAGTTGTTGGCCTGGGTGCCGGGGGTCAAGGAGATCGCGCGCGAAGCGGGCAGGATCCTTCACGAAATCTATCACGGCGGTCAGTTCGAGCGTCAGCTGAAGGAGGATGCGACCCCGGTCACCAGTGCCGATCTTGCTGCCGATGCCTACCTCAAACAGGCGCTGTCGGCGCTCACTCCCCACGTGCCCGTGCTGACCGAAGAGGCGGCCGACATCCCCTTCAGTCAGCGCGCCAACTGGCGTCAGTACTGGCTGGTGGATCCCCTCGACGGCACCGGCGAGTTCATCGCCGGCAGCGGTGACTTCGCCACCCTGATCGCCCTGGTACAGGACAATGTGCCGGTACTCGGCGTCATCTATGCCCCCGAGTCGGACGTGCTCTACTGGGCGGTACGCGGTCATGGCGCCTTCAAGGAGGCGAACGGCGAGGTGCACCCCATCAGTGCCATGCACCACGAACACGATCAGCCCGATTCGCTGGTGGTGGCCATCAGCCGCCGCCAGAAGCTGGAGAATCTGACCCGCCGCCTCAACCCGGCCATCAACTACGAGCTGATCCCGCTCGGCTCCAGCTCCCTCAAGTCCTGTCTGGTGGCGGAAGGGGCGGCCGACTGCTACGTGCGGCTCGGCCCCACCGGCGAGTGGGACACCGCGGCCGCCCAGTGCATCGTCGAGGCGGCCGGTGGTCGCATCCTCAGCCTGGCACTGCAGCCGCTGCGCTACAACGAGACGGAGTCGCTGGAGAACCCGGACTTCATCGTGATGGGGGATCCGGATCTCGCCTGGGGCAGCATTCTGGCCCATTGAGCGGGTAAACAGGTCATCGTTGACGGCAATCAGGCGGCCCCATGGCCGCCTGATTGCATGGTGTGATCCGCTGGTTTTATCGGGGATGAACAGGAATATCCGCTGGCAAAGCGCGGGAATGACAGTGAATCATCACAAGAGAGGGCGGCGGAATGGCACGATTTTTCAGGTAATTCTGCAAACAATCATTTGGCCAAAATAAAAAATTGACCATTAATGAAAATTTGGTTTTAAATTTCGCTAATTTTACTGAATTTAGTTTTACTCATTTATGTGATCCCGATTCCATTCCCAATCTCACTGGCTGAAGCCCGTAATGGTAGTGATATGTTTCAGGGGGGATTTTTGAGAATTAAATCCCGATAAACCACAATGAACTCAGATTAAAACACTGACAAAAAGTGAATTAGTAATGAGTTTATCTGTAGACGTCACAGGGGAGCTGTCCGGTTCCCGCTCCACCACCGTCAGCGCCACCCCCTGGCGCCGCCACGACACCCACTGGGTCATCAGCCTGTTTGGTACCGCCGTCGGTGCCGGCATCCTGTTCCTGCCCATCAACCTGGGTCTGGGCGGGATCTGGCCTCTCATCATAGTCGCCGCGCTGGCCGGCCCCATGACCTTCCTGGCCCACCGCGGGCTGGCGCGCTTCGTGCTTTCCTCTTCGCGCCCCCACGCCGACTTCACCGAGGTGGCCCAGGAGCACTTCGGCAAGATGGCCGGCCGCCTCATCTCGGCGCTCTATTTCCTCTCCATCTTCCCGATCCTGCTCATCTACGGGGTCGGGCTGACCAACACGGTGGAGAGCTTCATGATCAATCAGCTCGGCATGGCGACCCCGAACCGGGTGATGCTCTCCGGCATGCTGGTGTTCGCCATGATCGCCGTGATGCTGGCCGGTGAGAAGGCGATGCTGCGCGCCTTTGCCGTCATGGTCTATCCGCTGGCGGCCATCCTGGCGGCGCTCTCCTGCTACCTGATCCCCCAGTGGCAGTGGCCACAGTTGGGCAGCCTGGAGGGCGGCAGTTTCCTCAACACCGTCTGGCTGGCGCTGCCGGTCACCGTGTTCGCCTTCAGTCACGCCGCCGCCATCTCCGGCTTTGCCAACGTGCAGCGCCGGGAGTACGGCGAGCAGGCGGAAGCAAAGAGCAGTCTGATCCTGCGCAACACCACCGTCATGCTGGTGGGCTTCGTGCTGTTCTTCGTCTTCTCCTGCGTGCTGAGCCTCTCGCCGGCCCAGCTGGCCGAGGCCAAGGCCCAGAACGTCTCGGTGCTCTCCTATCTTGCCAACATCACCGACAACCCGGTGATCGTGACCCTGGGGCCGCTCATCGCCTTCATCGCCATCAGCTCCTCCTTCCTCGGTCACTTCCTCGGTGCCCGCGAGAGCCTTAAAAGCCTGATCGCCAAGCCCACCGGCCTGTCGCTGGCGAAGGCGGACAAGCTCGGCATCGCCCTGATGTTCTTCTCCATCTGGGGCGCTGCCATCATCAACCCGGGGATCCTGGGGCTGATGGAGACCCTCTCCGGCCCGGTGATCGCCATGATCCTGTTCATCATGCCGGTGGTGGCCATCTACAAGGTGGAGGCGCTGGCGCGCTTCCGCCAGCGCTGGGCCAACGGCTTCATCCTGCTGACCGGCTCGCTGGCGGTGTCGGCGCTGATTTTCAGCCTGCTGAAGTAACGGCGGGCAACCAGCCGCAAAAGAGAGAGGCGACCCCAGGGTCGCCTCTCTTGTATCCGTCCGGTGATGGCATCAGCCGAGCTTGGCACCGTTCTCCACCGCCTGCTCGGGGATGGCGATCACTACGGCGCCATCCGGCCGGTAGAAGCCGGTCAGCAGAAACTCCGACTGGATCGGGCCTATCTGCTTGGGGGGGAAGTTCACCACGGCGACAATCTGGCGACCTACCAGATCCTCCGGTTGGTAGAGGTCGGTGATCTGGGCGCTGCTCTTGCGCACCCCGAGCTCGGGGCCGAAATCCGCCCACACCTTGTAGGCCGGGCGGCGCGCCTCGGGGAAGGGCTCGACCCGCACCAGGGTGCCCACCCTGAGCTCCACCATCTCGAAATCCTGCCAGCTTATGGTCTGCATCTTGGCTCCTCGTTGCCCATACCTTGCATGAGCCTCAGCATGCCTCGAAACCACCTGCGCCGTCTTCGGCAAACGGCCGCCCGGTTACGGCAAGCGGCCGTTTTGTTGGCGCCAGAGGGAAGGGGTTACTCCGGTTTCGGCCAGGAAGCGCTCGCCGAAGGCCCCCTGATTCTGGTAACCGCAGCGGCTGGCCACGTCGCCGACGGGCAGGGCGGTGTGGGCGAGCAGGGTACGCGCCAGTGCCATGCGCCGCGCCCGGATGTAGTGGGAGACGCTCATCCCCACCTGCTGCTGGAAGGCGTGCTTGAACTGGCTCTGGCCGAGGCAGGCGATGGCGGCCAGCCGCTCGTTGCTGAGAGGTTCGGCGAGATGCGCCTCGATATGACGCTGCACCTTGCCGATGCGCGGGGCGAGGCGGGCACGGCCGCGCGAGCCTGCCTGCTGCGCGTCTGCCAGCAGACCCAGCCACACCTGCTCCATGCCGGCCACGTGGCGCCCCTCGGCCACCATGCGGTGCAGGAAGGCGAGGTAGTGGCGCTGGGCCTCGTCCAGCTCGATGAAGGGGCGTTCGCCCAGCTCGCCGGGCAGCCAGTGACTCTCCTGCACCAGAAACGAGAGCGCCGGATCGGCGGCGTAGTCGTGCCGCTCACCGGGGGCGATGATGCAGGCAAAGCCGGGCGCAAGCCGCCGTCCCTGGCCCTGCACCTCGATCTCGATGGGACCGTCGAGGGGGATCACCAGCTGGGCATAGTCGTGGCTGTGGCTGCAGACGTCGCTCTGGTAGCGACGCAGGCTGAAAGGGGCGGATAGCGATGACGCGGCCTGGGGCCGCGTCATCGAAGGGGGTTTGCTGTTTGGCATCTGCTGCAGGATTACTCGGCGTCGAAATCTTCGATCTCTTTGCCCAGTGCTTCCATGATGGCACGCGCCTCGGCAGGGACGCTGTCCGGATGATCCTTGCGCAGATCTTCGTCGCAGGGCAGCGGCTGACCGGTGAAGGCGTGCAGGAAGGCTTCGCAGAGCAGCTCGCTGTTGGTCGCATGACGCAGGTTGTTCACCTGACGGCGGGTGCGCTCATCGGTCAACACCTTCAGCACCTTGAGCGGGATCGAGACGGTAATCTTCTTGACCTGTTCGCTCTTCTTGCCGTGCTCCGCGTAGGGGCTGACGTAGTCGCCGTTCCACTCTGTACCCATGATCCACCTGTTCTCGTTTAGCCGTGAGCGCGGATTTTAACCCTTAAGGAAATCAATGGCAATCCAACAGCAAAGCCATTTAGACGTCTAGAAGTGTTGACGGCCTTTTTAAGCTGGCGTAGTGTGGGTCACCATGAGCCTGCAATGGCGGGATGCGCGTGGCAGAAACAGCATGCCAGCGTGTGAAGAGACATCAAGGAGAGTGACATGACCCACAAGGCCACCCAGGCAGTGCGCACCGGGATTGAGACTGACCAGCAACACGGTGCCGTGGTGCCGCCCATTTACCTCTCCAGCAACTACACCTTTGCCGACTTTGGCGAGCCCCGTCAATACGATTATGCCCGCTCCGGCAACCCGACCCGCACCAATCTGGCGGACGCCCTGGCGGCCCTGGAAGGGGGCGCCGGCGCCGTGGTGACCGGCACCGGCATGGGGGCCGTTCATCTGGTCACCACCGCCCTGCTCAAGGCGGGGGATCTGCTGATCGCCCCCCACGACTGCTACGGCGGCACCTGGCGCCTGTTCGAGTACCTGGCGGCCAAGGGCCACTACCGGGTGCAGTTCGTTGATCAGGGGGATGCGGCGGCACTGGCCGAGGCACTGGCCCAGCAGCCTGCGCTGGTGTGGGTGGAGACCCCCTCCAACCCGCTGCTGCGGGTGGTGGACATCGCCGCCATCGCCGAGGCGTCCCACGCGGCGGGGGCCAAGGTGGCGGTGGACAACACCTTCCTCTCGCCACTGCTGCAACAGCCGCTGGCGCTGGGGGCCGATCTGGTGGTGCACTCCACCACCAAGTACATCAACGGCCACTCCGACGTGGTGGGCGGGGTGGCGATCGCCAAGGAACCCGAGCTGGCCGACTCACTGGTGTGGTGGGCCAACTGTCTGGGACTCACCTCCGGGGCATTCGACTCCTACCTCACCCTGCGCGGCCTGCGCACCCTGGCTCCCAGGTTGCGCGCCCATCAGGAGAACACCGACCGCATCCTCGCCTTCCTGCAGCAGCAGCCGCTGGTCAAACGCATCTATCACCCCAGCCTGCCGAGCCATCCGGGCCACGATATTGCGCGCCGTCAACAGTCCGGTTTCGGCGCCATGCTAAGTTTTGAGCTCGATTGCAGCGAGGCGGGCATTCGCGCCTTCCTGGCGGCCCTCACCCTCTTCTCGGTGGCCGAATCCCTTGGCGGGGTGGAGAGTCTGGTGGCCCATCCGGCCAGCATGACCCACAGGGCTATGACCCCGGCCGCCCAGCAGGCGGCAGGCATCAGCAGTCAGCTGCTGCGCCTGTCGGTCGGTATCGAGCACGGTGAGGATCTGGTGGCCGATCTGGCCCAGGCGTTTGCACAAGCACAGCAGGCACAGCAGGTGGCGAAGTAATGGAACAGCAGCAACAAGGAGAGATCGCGGTGGCAACAGAAGCAGGCTTGAAGCGACGTCACGTCCACAAATTCGGTGGCAGCAGCCTGGCGGATCCGGTCTGTTACCGCCGGGTCGCCAGCATTCTCGAACAACAAGCCGAGCAGCAGGGGGGCGGGCGAGAGCTGGTGGTGGTCTCCGCCGCCGGCAAGACCACCAACCGGCTGATCCAGCTGGTGGAGCTGGCCGAAGCCGGGGATGAAGCCGCCGGCGAGGCCATCTCGGCCCTGCAGGCCTATCAGCAGAGCCTGATCGACGGTCTGCTGGAAGGAGAGCTTCACCTCGAACTGAGCCAGCAGCTGGCCGACGACATGCAGCTCATCGCCAAGACCCTGGAGGGGCAGTTTGACCGCTTCGAGCGCAACGGCCTGCTCGCCTTTGGCGAGGTGTGGTCGGCGCGCCTGCTGGCCGCCCTGCTCACCAGTCGCGGTGACAAGGCCATCTGGCTCGATGCCCGCAGTTTCCTGCGCGCCGAGGATGGCGCCCTGGTCAAGGTGGATACCGCGCTCTCCAGCGAACTGCTCAAGGCGCGACTGGCCGAGCACACCGGTCGCATCGTGGTGACCGGTTTTATCGCCGCCGACATGGAGGGACGCTCCCTGCTGCTCGGCCGTAACGGCTCCGACTACAGCGCCAGCCTGTTGGCCCTGCTGGCGGACGGCGAATCCACCACCATCTGGAGCGACGTGGCCGGGGTCTACAGCGCCGACCCGCGCCGGGTCAAGGAGGCGCGCCTGCTGGAGCGCCTGAGCCTGGCCGAAGCCAACGAGCTGGCCCGCCTCGGCTCCTCGGTGCTGCACTCGCGCACCCTGCAGCCGGTGGCCGACAGCCGCCAGCGGCTCACCCTGCGCTGCAGCTACAACCCGGACGAGGGCTGCACTCACATCCTGCGCCGTGCCCCCCGCTCCGGCGGCGCCCGCATCGTCTCCTCGGTGGATCAGATCGCCCTCATCGAGCTCAAGGTGCTGCCGCAGACTGATTTTGAGCAGACAGTGGCAACCATCGAGGCTTATCTGGCCCGCCATCGCCTCAACCCGCTCACCTTGCAGCGCCAGCCGGATCGCCGGATCCTGCGCCTCGCCTACACCCTCGAGGTGGCGCAGGGGGCGTTCGAGCTGCTGCGCGACTTCCAGCTGCAGGGCAGCTTCACCGCTCTTATCCAGCGTGAAGGCTACAGCCTGGTGGCGCTGGTGGGGGCCGGCGTCACCGACAACGCCGAGCAGTGTCACCGCTTCTACCAGCTGCTGGCGGATCAGCCGCTGGAGTTCGTGCAGGTGGCCAAAGATGGCCTGAGCCTGGTGGCCGTGCTGCGCCAGGTGGTGCTGGAGCCGCTGCTGATCGCCCTGCACAGCGCCTTGTTCAGCCGCCCGAACCGGGTCGGGCTGGTGGTGTTCGGCAAGGGCAACATCGGCGGTCACTGGCTGAACCTCTATGCCCGGGAAAAGGCACGGCTCGAGCATGAACTGAACCTGGCGCTCACCCTCTACGGGGTGTTCAGCTCGGAAGGGGGCCTGCTGGATGAAGAGGGGCTGGATCCGCTCAAGGTGCAGGACAACTTCAATCCCAAGCCGCTGATCTGGCCCGAGCTGCTGGCCCAGCTGGAGCAACACGGCTTCGATACCCTGATTGCGCTGGACATGACCGCCAGCGAGACGGTGAGCCGCTACTACCCGGACTTCGCCCAGCTCGGCATTCACATCATCGCCGCCAACAAGTTTGCCGGCGCCGCCGACAGCGAGTTCTACCAGCGCATCAAGCAGACCTGCCGCGACCATCAGGTGCAGTGGCGCTACAACGCCACCGTCGGCGCCGGGCTGCCGATCCAGTCCAGCATCCAGATGCTGCGCCAGAGCGGCGACCGCATCCAGGGGGTCTCCGGCATCTTCTCCGGCACCCTCTCCTGGCTGTTCCAGCAGTATGACGGCAGTCGCCCCTTCTCCGAGCTGGTGGACGAGGCGTGGCAACACGGTCTGACCGAGCCGGATCCCCGCGAGGATCTCTCCGGCCAGGATGTGCGCCGCAAGCTGCTCATTCTGGCGCGGGAGGCGGGTTTCGAGCTCGACTCCGCCGACATCGAGCTGGAGAACCTGGTGCCCGTCTCCCTGCGCAAGGTGAGCACGGATCAGTTCATGGACAGGCTGAAAGAGCTGGATGACCCGATCCAGACCGCCTTCGAGGGGGCGCGCCGGGTCGGCAAGGTGCTGCGCTACGTCGCCCGTTTCGAGCACGACGGCAAGGCGCGGGTCGGGCTGGAGGCGCTGGAGCCGCACCACCCGTTCGCCAACCTCTTGCCCTGCGACAACGTGTTCGCCATCGAGAGCGACAGCTATCGCACCAACCCGCTGGTCATCCAGGGCCCGGGCGCCGGTCGGGAAGTGACGGCCGCCGCCATCCAGTACGACCTCTGGCAGATCTGTGCCAGCCTGTAACAGCGGACAAGCCGTTCAGTCAAAGAGGCGCCAGTGGCGCCTCTTTTTATTGTTTAGCGGCAGGTTTTTAGGTCTGCCGGCTGATTTCCCTATCCCGTAAGCGGCCCGTTTTTTAGCTTCTTCAACAGGTCGTTGGCAGGAGTCAGGTAATAATCGGACTTGCACAGGTAGCATGAACGGGCATTGCTCCCGCACAGACTGGTCAAGAACGGGCACGGTATTGGTTCCCCCTCTTATTCGCTGAGGCGAGTACGCTTGTCCAGGTCGCGAGACAGGATGTCGAGCGAGTGGCGCCGGGCCATGGATGGCCCGTCGGCGCGTGCCGTCGGACATGCGGGTGAGCCGAAGGTACCCGACGTAGTCGGGCGAAGAAGCGGGGGAGAAGACCTTTGGTGACTTTGGGTCTTTCCAAAGTCACTCGCCCCAGCCCGAAGGGCGGGCGACACCCCTTCGAGACCGGCAGGCTTGCATCCACCATCCTCTAAAGCTGTAAAGCGGGCGATTGCGCCTGATAGTTAATCGACCCTGCGATTCCATGGCAACGCCTAACGACCAAGGATTCTCCGGCAATATGGCTCCAGCATGCCCTGTAGATATGACAAAGGGCGCCGAGGCGCCCTTTGTCATTGAGGGGAGCTTGATAGCCCCGAGACTATCAACCGGTGTTGCGCATACCGGCGGCGATGCCGGCGATGGTGACCATCAGCGCCTGATCCAGCTCGGGATGCAGAGTTTCGGCATGGTTGCGCGAGCGGCCCAGCAGCTCGACCTGCAGCACGTTGAGCGGGTCTGTGTAGGGGTTGCGCAGCTTGATGGACTCCTTGATCCAGGGCTGGTCGTCGAGCAAGTCGCCCTGCGGGCGCAGCTCCAGCACCACCTGGATGGAGTCGGCAAGCTCCTGACGCAGCTGTTTGCCGAGGCCCCACAGCTCCTTGGGCACCAGCCGGGTGTCGTAGTACTCGGCCAGCCAGACGTCAGCCTTGAGGAACACCATCTCCAGCATCTCGAGGCGAGTGCGGAAGAAGGGCCACTGACGGCTCATCTCTTCCAGCACACCTTTCTGACCGTCGGCGATGGCTTGCTGCAGCCCCTTGTGGGCACCGAGCCAGGCCGGCAGCATCAGCCGGTTCTGGGTCCAGGCGAAGATCCAGGGGATGGCGCGCAGGCTCTCGACCCCACCGTTGGGTTTGCGCTTGGAGGGGCGCGAACCGAGCGGCAGCTTGCCAAGCTCCATCTCGGGGGTGGCGGCGCGGAAGTAGGGCACGAAGTCCGGGTGACCGCGCACGATACTGCGGTAGTGATCGCAGGAGACGGACGCCAGCTGCTCCATCACGGCGCGCCAGCACTCCTTGGGCTTGGGCGGCGGCAGCAGGTTCCCCTCCAGCACGGCGCTGGTGTAGAGGTTGAGGCTCTGGATGGCCACCTTGGGCAGGCCGAACTTGAAGCGGATCATCTCGCCCTGTTCGGTCACCCGCAGGCCACCGCGCAGGGATCCCGGCGGTTGCGACAGGATGGCCTGATGGGCAGGGGCGCCACCACGGCCCACGGTGCCGCCACGGCCATGGAACAGGGTGAGGCGCAGATTGTTGGCCTCGGCCAGTGCCACCAGGGATTCCATGGCGGCGTACTGGGCCCAGCCGGCGGCCATCATGCCCGCGTCCTTGGCAGAGTCGGAGTAGCCGATCATCACGTACTGACGGCCCTGGATGTAGCCGCGATACCAGTCCACCGACAGCAGGCGTTCCATCACGGCGGTGCCCGCCATCAGGTCTTCCTGGGTTTCGAACAGCGGGGCGACCGGCATGCGGAACTTGCAGCCGGCCTCTTTGAGCAACAGCTGCACCGCCAGCACGTCGGACGGCGCGCCAGCCATGGAGATGATGTAGATGCCGAACGCATCGGGATCGTGCTGGGCGATGACCTTGCAGGTGTCCAGGGTCTCGCGGGTCTCGTCGCTCGGCGCCCAGTCGCTCGGGATGAGCGGGCGGCGGGAGTTGAGTTCGTTGAGCAGGAAGGCCTGTTTGTCGTCCTCGCTCCACTCGGCGTAGTCACCCATGCCGAGGTAGCGGGTCAGCTCGGAGAAGACCTGGCCGTGGCGCTCGCCATCCTGACGGATGTCCAGCTTGACCAGGTGGATGCCGAAACAGGCCAGCTTGCGCAGCACGTCAAGCAGCATGCCATCGGCGATGTTGCCCATGCCGCAGGCGTGCAGGGAGTGGTAGCAGAGCTCCAGCGGCTCGCGCAGCTGGGCGGTGGTCTTGACCAGATCCCGGCTCTCGCTCGCCTGGCCCTGCACCTTGGCGGTCAGGAACTCCTGGGTCTCGCGCAACTGTTCGCGCAGCTCGCGGACCAGGGCGCGGTAGGGCTCGGGGTGATCGCCGACCCGTTCGCGCACGGCGTCGGTGCAGTCGGACATGGAGAGCTCGGAGGTGAGCTCCTTGATGTCCTTGTAGAACAGGCTCACCGCCATCCAGCGGCCCAGCTCCAGCACTTCGGCGGTCACCTTGGCGGTGACGAAGGGGTTGCCGTCGCGGTCACCGCCCATCCAGGAGGTGAACTTGACCGGCGCGGCATCCAGCGGCAGCCGCACACCCAGGTGGTGTTGCAGCCGCTCGTCCAGATTGCGCATGAATTCGGGGATGGCCGGCCACAGGCTGTTTTCCACCACGGCGAAGCCCCACTTGGCCTCGTCCACCGGGGTCGGGCGCTGTTCGCGGATCTCGTTGGTGTGCCAGGCCTGGTTGACCAGCTGTTCGATGCGATTGAGGATCTTGTCCCGCTCGCGGGGCAGCAGATCGGAGAGCTCCAGCGCCTCGAGGCAGTCGTTGAGCTGCACGTGCTTGTGGATCAGGGTGCGACGGGTCACCTCGGTGGGGTGGGCGGTCAGCACCAGATCGATGTCCAGCTCGCGCACGGCCTGGATGATGGCCTCCTGCGACAGGTTGGAGGCTTTCAGCTTGTCAAACATCTGCTCCAGCGGATCCGGGGTGCAGACCTGCTCTTCGCAGCGACGGGAGATGGTGTGGAACTGTTCGGCCACGTTGGCCAGGTTGAGGAACTGGCTGAAGGCGCGGGCCACCGGCAGCAGCTCGTCGTCGCTCAGGTTGCGCAGGGTGTCGAGCAGACGTTCCCGGTCCGTCTCATTGCCTTTGCGGGAGGATTTGGCCAGCTGGCGAATGGTTTCGATCTTGTCGAGGAAGGCCTGTCCCTGATGATCCTTGATGGACTTGCCCAGCAGTTGACCCAGCATGCCTACGTTGGCGCGTAGTGCGGCGTACTTTTCGTTCATTCCACATCCTTATCTTGTTGGTGCCTGACACCCATCCGGGGTGCGAGACGACCTCACTTATTGTTGTGCGATTACAACATATGCTCCGTCATCTTAGGGTGACAATCTACCCAGATTGTCTGCGCAAGGTCAAATAACAGGCCGATTCAGAACATGTATTTCCATCACCTGTCCCGAGGTGCGATGTCATGTAACTTACTTACATTCCCGTCAGTTCAGAGGCAGAAACGGCGGATCAGGTGCTGCAATACGCTGGTGGTCGGTTTAACGAACGACAGATCGAGATATTCGTCCGGCTGGTGGGCCTGGGCGATGTGGCCGGGACCCAGCACTATGGTTTCACAACCGAGCTGCTGGATGAAGGGGGCCTCGGTGCAATAGTTCACGGATTCGGCGGCCCGACCACTGGCCCGCTCGGCCTCGCGCACCAGCTCGGAGTCATCGGCGCAGGCATAGGCGGGGATTGGCTCGTGCAGGTGCTGCAGGTGCAGACAGCCAGGCTGGTGGATCTCGATGGGGGAGAGCGCTTCTTTGAGCATGCCCATCAGCTCGTCTGGGCCCACCTGCGGGGTGGGGCGCATGTCGATGTGCAGTTCGCAGCAGCCGCAGATGCGGTTCGGGCTGTCGCCCCCCTGGATGTAGCCGAGGTTCAGTGTCGGCTGCGGCACGGCGAATCTGTGGTCGGCGTACTTCTCCTTCAGGCTGTGCTGCAGCTTGAGCACCTGGCCCATGGCCTGGTGCATGATCTCCAGCGCGTTGACGCCGTTGGCGGGATCCGAGCTGTGACCGCTCTTGCCTGTGATGCGGATGGCTTCCGACATGTGGCCCTTGTGGGCCACCACCGGCACCAGCCCGGTTGGCTCGCCGATCACCGCGTAGTCGGGTTTCAGCTCGGCCGCGGCGGCGATGGCGCGGGCCCCTGCCATGGTGGTCTCTTCATCGGCGGTGGCCAGGATCCGCAGCGGCTTGCTGAGGGTCTTGAGGTCGATCTCCTTGAGCGCCTCGACGATAAAGGCGAAGAAGCCCTTCATGTCGATGGTACCGAGGCCATAGAGGCGGTTGCCCTCCTCGGTCACCTTGAAGGGATCCTTGCGCCAGGCTCCCTCGTCGAACGGCACAGTATCTGTGTGGCCCGCCAGCAGCAGCCCCCCTTCACCTTGACCTATCGTCGCCACCAGATTGAACTTGCCCGGCAGATCGGGCAGGGCGGTCACCTCGCACTGAAAGCCGAGCTGAGCGAACCAGTCGGCCAGCAGCCGGATCACCGCCTCATTGCTCTGATCCCAGCGGGGATCCGTGCTGCTGATGGACGGAATCGCAATAATATTCTTGTAGAGTGAAAAAAAATCCAGATTGGCCACCTGCTCCTCCTTGCTTCCCCGGAATGTTTCTGTTAGAAAATACAAATGCAAAGTGAGTGCATGAATATTCTGTAAGTTTGCCTGAATACGTGGCTCATCGACAAGGCTTCTAGTTGTAAGGGAAAGTTAATGTTCTGTCACCTGATCTATAACCGACGACACACACCCGCCTGAATTGCCCCTCCGCACTCGTGCATGGGGCATCGAACCCCCTTGCGCACCGCAGCACCATGCTGTGAATCTCGAACTCTGACTTGGAATACTCAACATGCTTAACACCGTTATCGTCGGTGCCAGTGGCTACGCGGGAGCCGAGCTGGCCGCCCTGGTCCAGAACCATCCACAACTCAAGCTGTTCGGCCTCTATGTTTCCGCCGGCAGCCAGGACGCCCACAAGCGTTTCTCTTCTCTGCATCCCCAGTGGGTCGGCGCGCTCGATCAGCCGCTGCTGCCGCTGGACGAAGATGGCATGACCCGGATCCTGACCCAGGCCGACCTGGTGCTGCTGGCCACCGCCCACGAGGTGAGCGCGGAACTTGCGCCCAAGTTCCTGGCCAAGGGGCTGCCGGTGTTCGATCTCTCCGGTGCCTTCCGGGTCAGGGATCAGCAGTTCTACGCCTCCTACTACGGCTTCACCCATGAGAGCGAGCAGTGGCTGGATCAGGCCGCCTACGGCCTGGCCGAGTGGAATGCCGAAGCGGTGAAGGCGGCCCAGCTGATTGCCGTGCCAGGTTGCTACCCGACCGCCTCCCTCTGCGCCCTCAAGCCGCTGCAGCAGGCTGGTCTCATCGCCAAGGGGTGGCAGCCCATCATCAACGCCGTCTCCGGGGTCTCCGGGGCCGGTCGCAAGGCGGCCATCAACACCAGCTTCTGCGAGGTGAGCCTCAACCCCTACGGCACCTTCAATCACAGGCACCAGCCGGAGATCAGCCACCACCTGGGCAAGGAGGTGCTGTTCCAGCCTCACCTTGGCAACTATGTGCGCGGCATCCTGGCCACCATCTATGTGCAGTTGGCGGACGGCGTGACACCGACCCAGGTGGATCAGGCCTACCTCAAGGCCTACGAGGGCAAGCCGCTGGTGCGTCTGACCGGCCAAATGCCCTCCATTCGTGGCGTCGCGGGCACCCCTTACTGCGACCTCGCCTGGCAACAGCAGGGCAACATGCTGGTGGTGGTATCCGCCATCGACAACCTGCTCAAGGGCGCCACCTCCCAGGCCATGCAGTGCATAAATATCAAATTCGGATTTGAACCGGCCACCGGCCTGATTTAAGGACTCAAGGAAGGATCGCAACGATGAACAAGCAGACTCTGGTAATCAAGCTGGGCGGCGCACTGATCGAGAACGACGAGGCGCTGACCGCCCTGTTCGCCACCCTCAAAAGCTTTCTGGATGAGCAGCACAGACCCCTGGTGCTGGTGCACGGCGGCGGCTGCCTGGTGGATGACCTGCTCAAGGGGCTGGGTCTCACCTCCACCAAGAAGAACGGTCTGCGGGTGACCCCGTTCGAGCAGATCCCGTTTATCGCCGGCGCGCTGGCCGGTACCGCCAACAAGCAGATGATGGCCAAGGCCATCGCCACCGGCATTCCGGCGGTGGGGCTCTGTCTGGCGGATGGCGGTCTGTGCCAGGTGACCCAGCTCGACCCGGCACTCGGCGCGGTCGGTGACTGCCAGCCGGGCAACCCGGCGCTGGTGGCGGGGATCCTCGCTCAGGGCTTCCTGCCGGTGGTGAGCTCCATCGGCATCACCGCAGACGGCCAGCTGATGAACGTCAACGCGGATCAGGCGGCTACCGCCATTGCCGAGGCGCTCGGCGCCGACCTGGTGATGCTCTCCGACGTGAGCGGCATCCTGGATGGCAAGGGCAAGCTGGTGCCCCAGCTCGACAAGGTGACCGCGCTGGATCTGATGGAGAAGGGGGTGATCAGCGACGGCATGGCGGTCAAGGTGAAAGCCGCCCTGCATGCCGCCGAGACCCTGGGCAAACCGGTCTGTGTCGCCAGCTGGCGCTACCCGGATCAGCTGCTCAAGCTGCTGGCTGGCGGTGCGGTCGGCACCCAGGTCTCTCTCTGATCTCCACCGGAACAAGGAACATCCGATGCAACATCTTCTGAAAGACAGCGACTTGAGCAAGGCCCAGATCGAGGCGCTGATCGCGCTAGGCAAATCGGTCAAGGCCGATCCGAAAAAGTACGGCCAGGCACTGGCGGGCAAGAGCGTGGTGACCCTGTTCGAGAAACCCTCCCTGCGCACCCGGGTCACCTTCGACATCGGCATCGCCAAACTGGGCGGCCACAGCGTCTATCTGGATCAGCAGAACGGCGCGCTCGGCAAGCGCGAATCGGTGAAGGATTTCGCCGCCAACCTGTCGCGCTGGTGTGACGCCATCGTCGCCCGGGTGTTCGATCACCAGACTCTGGTCGAGCTGGCGGAGCACGGCACTGTGCCGGTGGTGAACAGCCTGTGCAACCTCTACCACCCCTGCCAGGGGCTGGCGGACTTCATGACCATCAGCGAGCACTACGGGGATCTGTCCAAGGTGAAGCTGGCCTATCTCGGCGATGGCAACAACGTCAGCCACTCATTGCTGCTGCTGGGGGCGACTCTGGGCACCGACGTGACCCTGGTCTGCCCGAAAGGCCACGGCCCGGATACCCAGATCTTCCTGCAGGCCCAGGCGCTGGCGGCCCAGTCGGGGGCGACCATCCACATCAGCGACGACGTGGCGGCCATCGAAGGGTTTGACGTGGCCTACACGGATACCTGGGTCTCCATGGGTGACAACACGCCAATGGAGCAGGTAAAAGATATCTTTATGCCTTATCAGATCAACCAGGCCCTGCTCGACCGCACCGGCATCCAGCACGTGCTGCACTGCCAGCCGGCGCACCGGGAGCTGGAGATCACCTCTCAGGTCATGGACGGGTCTGGCTCCCTCATCATGGACGAGGCAGAAAACCGGATGCATATCCAGAACGCCGTACTGCTGACCCTGCTTGGGCACAAATAACGGCAACCGACCCCAAATCACACCCTTTATCGAATCATCATGGAGAGAAGTAAATGAGCGGAATCAACAAGATCGTACTGGCTTACTCGGGCGGACTGGATACCTCGGCCATCATTCCCTGGCTGAAGGAAAACTATGACGCGGAGATCATCGCCTTCGTCGCCGACGTCGGTCAGGAGCGTGACGATCTGGAAGGGATCGAGCAAAAAGCCATCGCCTCCGGCGCCACCAAGTGCATCGTCAAGGATCTGCGGGAAGAGTTCGTCAAAGAGTACGTCTACCCGACCCTGAAGACCGGCGCCGTTTATGAGGGCTCCTACCTGCTGGGGACCTCCATGGCCCGTCCGGTGATCGCCAAGGCGATGGTCGAGGCTGCGTTGGCGGAAGGGGCCGACGCCATCTCCCACGGTTGCACCGGCAAGGGTAACGATCAGGTGCGTTTCGAAGGTGCGGTCGCCGCACTGGCGCCCCAGCTGAAAGTGATCGCCCCCTGGCGTCTGTGGGACATGCGCTCCCGGGAAGATCTGCTGGCCTACCTAGAAGCCCGTCAGATCCCCTGCAAGGCGACCCTGAAGAAGATCTACAGTCGCGATGCCAACGCCTGGCACATCTCCACCGAGGGTGGCGAGCTGGAGAGCACCTGGAACGAGCCGTCCGAAGCGGTCTGGCAGTGGACCGTACCGGCCGAACAGGCACCGGATCAGCCGGAGTACGTCAAGCTGACCGTGGCCCAGGGTGAAGTGGTGGCCGTTGACGACCAGCCGCTCAGCCCGCACCAGATCCTGATGACCCTGAACGAGCGTGCCGGCAAGCACGGCGTGGGCCGCATCGACATCACCGAAAACCGGATGGTGGGCATGAAGTCACGCGGCTGCTACGAGACCCCGGGCGGTACCGTGATGGTCGCTGCGCTGCGCGCGGTAGAGGAGCTGGTCTTGGATCGCCCGACCCGCGCCTGGCGGGAAAAGCTGGGTGCCGAGTTCTCCCACCTGGTCTATGACGGTCGCTGGTTCACCCCGCTGTGCAAGGCCATCGTCGCCTCTGCCAACGCCATTGCCGAAGATCTGGACGGTGAAGTGGTGCTGAAGATGTACAAGGGTCAGGTCACCGCGGTGCAGAAGAAGTCGCCGAACAGTCTCTACTCCGAAGACTTCGCCACCTTCGGCGCCGACGAAGTGTACGACCAGAGCCATGCCGAAGGCTTTATCCGTCTCTACACCCTGGCCAGCCGGATCCGCGCCATGAAAGAGCAGCATCAGGCGATCGGTGGTGATCACACCCACGGCTAACCCTATAGGTTCCAAGCCGCAGAAACAGGTGAGGGGGCTTGGCCCCCTCACTCATAAGCGGCGACCTGATTCCCTCGCCTGTGAGCGGGGGAAGGATAACCGATGAGCTGTGACAAGAGGGCTGCGCCTGGGACATGTCTATGAGATAACAGGGGCGGCTTTCAATGAGGGGTGTGCTTTGCCCCCTTCTCCCGCTTACGTGGAAAACAGGGGGAGAAGGGTTGGGGATGAGGGGGGAAATTGCCCTCACCCTAGCCCTCTCCCAAAGGGAGAGGGGATCGGTTCGTAGTTGCTGGGTGTGACGTGTTCAACGGCAACAGCACTCCTCACCAGCGCACTGTTATACAGAAAAATACAGGGCAAGATTTCTGTGCGCAGGCCAAGAGGCCGCGCGAGTATGGCAGGCGCAAACGCCTACCGACAACGCATTCAAGGAGAGCAGTATGGCACTTTGGGGTGGACGCTTCAGTCAGGGAGCTGATAGCCGGTTCAAGCAGTTCAACGATTCGCTGCGGTTCGATTACCGGCTGGCGGAGCAGGATATTCAAGGCTCCATGGCCTGGGCCAAAGCGCTGGTCAAGGTGGGCGTGTTGACCGAGGGTGAACAGGGCAAGCTGCAACAGGCGATGGAAGTGCTGCTCGCCTCGGTGCAGCAGGATCCCCAGCAGATCCTGAGCTCGGACGCCGAAGATATCCACTCCTGGGTCGAGAGCCAGCTTATCGCCGCGGTCGGCGATCTTGGCAAGAAGCTGCACACCGGCCGCTCGCGCAACGATCAGGTCGCCACCGACCTCAAACTCTGGTGCAAGGCACAGGGTGAGCTGCTGCTCGGCTCCATCACCGCTCTGCAACAGGGGCTGGTGGCCTCCGCCCGCGCCAATCAGGCCGCCGTGCTGCCGGGCTACACCCATCTGCAGCGGGCCCAGCCGGTCACCTACGCCCACTGGGCGCTGGCCTATGTGGAGATGCTGGAGCGGGATTATTCCCGGCTGCAGGATGCCCTCAAGCGCCTCGACACCAGCCCGCTCGGCTGCGGTGCGCTGGCGGGCACCGCCTACGCCATCGACCGCGAAGCCTTGGCGCTCGATATGGGGTTTGCTGGCGCCACCCGCAACAGCCTGGATTCGGTCTCCGATCGGGATCACGTGGTGGAGCTGATGCACGTGGCGTCCCTCTCCATGACCCACCTGTCGCGCTTTGCCGAAGATCTCATCTTCTACAACACCGGCGAGGCGGGTTTTGTCGAGCTCTCCGATGCGGTTACTTCCGGCTCGTCGCTGATGCCGCAGAAGAAGAACCCGGATGCGCTGGAGCTTATTCGTGGCAAGACCGGCCGGGTGGTCGGCGCCCAGATGGGCATGCTGATGAGCCTCAAGGCGCTGCCGCTGGCCTACAACAAGGACATGCAGGAAGACAAAGAGGGGCTGTTCGATGCCCTCGACACCTGGCACGACTGCCTCGACATGGCGGCCCTGGTGCTGATCGATCTGAAGGTCAACGGCGAGCGCACCATGGCGGCGGCCCAGGGCGGCTACGCCAACGCCACCGAGCTGGCGGACTATCTGGTGGCCAAGGGCATTCCGTTCCGTGAGGCGCACCATATCGTCGGTGAAACCGTGGTCTACGCGATCCAGGTGAAGAAGCCGCTGGAGGAGCTGACCATCGGCGAGTTCCAGCGCTTCAGCCCGGTGGTGGGGGAGGATGTCTATCCGAACCTGGAGCTGGAGGCGACCCTGGCCAAGCGGGTCGCCAAGGGCGGCGTCGCCCGCGAGCAGATCGAGTTGGCCCTCACCGCCGCCGAACAGTGGCTGGCCAAACGCGCCTAAACGCACAGGAACATCCAGAGAGGGCGTCAGCCCTCTTTTTTATGTCGGCTTATCAGCCTGTTTCGCTTGCCCCGAGGGCGGCAAAGTGGGCATAAATCCCTGACCAGGCTGAATGGAACTCAGCGCCAACCAGAAGGAACCTGCATGTACCTGCCACCCCATTTTGCCGTCACCGACTCCGAGAGGCTGCACCAGCTGATCCGGGCCTATCCGCTGGGGGCTCTGATCACCCATGGTGAAGGGGGGCTGGATGCCAACCACCTGCCGTTCGAATTCGATGCTGGAGCAGGGGAACATGGCGTCCTGCGTGCCCATGTTGCCCGCAACAATCCACTCTGGCAGGAGGTGAAAGACGGTGACGAGGTGCTGGTGATCTTCAAGGCTGCAGATGGCTACATCTCTCCCAGCTGGTATCCGGGCAAGCAGGAGCATCACAAGCTGGTGCCGACCTGGAACTACAGCGTGGTGCATGCTCACGGTCGCATCCAGATCCGCGACGATGCCCGCTTCGTGCGCCGGCTGCTGGCAAATCTGACTCGTCATCATGAGGCCGGGGAGACGACCCCATGGAAGATGGCGGATGCGCCGCGAGACTATCTCGAGACCATGGTGCAGGCGGTCGTCGGCATTGAAATCGAGATAACCGGGCTGGTCGGCAAGTTCAAGTTGGGTCAGAACAAGGAGGCGGCCGACAGGTTGGGGGCTGTCGAGGCTCTACGAGGGCAGGGTAGGGGGGAGTTGGCCGCAGCCATACAAAGGTTGCTCGAACCGCTGGTATAGTATCTGCAGCTTTAATTTTTATCAGCAGTAAATGGCAGCCTTATTGGCTGCCATTTACTTAAAAATTATTGTAGATACATGCTGAGGGTTGGATCTTTCAGCAGGATTTCTTTCACGACAAAATCTGCTCCAGACGTGGATAAGTGGCCATAATCCCATACCAATGGCGTATTTTTGTCATCGACCTTGGCAAGACATTTTCCGTCCTCACAGAGGTGGTCAAGTAAAGATATATAGTTGGTTGAATTATATCCTGACATCATATCTTTCATTCTCCGGTCACTGGTAAAGAGGGACTGGTCAAATGAATTGTCATTGAATCTAACTTCATGTGTTGAAAAATGTCTAAGGGCTATCGTCCTTGGCAAGGATGGTTGCCATTGTGGTACAGGCCCTAATATAACGATATGTTTTATACCAATACCATCAAGGTGCTCAATGATATTGCTGAAATTGTTTTTATCATGATCACCTTTCTGAACCATGATGACTATTTCAGGCTTTAAACGAGCTATTTCATGCAAAGCAAATTCGTTGGACCGGTCACATGCCAGCTTGAACTCACCCTTAGTTGCAGAGTCCCCACCTAGATGTGGCTGACATGCAGAGGTAGCGACTTGGTATAATGATGTGTCTTTTTTGAGATGCAGTCTAAGACCATAGGATAGCGCTTGTGCGTGTGAATCTCCCCAAAGAAATACCCCACGCATTCCCTCTTGTTTCTGGGTGCAGGAAGCAGCTATTTCACCATGCTTTGCAATGTATTTTTCATCATCAAAAAAATCACATTCCAATCTGTATTCTGCCCTGGTAGAGGGCGTTAGATAATTATCTCTTGAATATTTGTCCATATACTCTGAAGATAATGATGAAGCACCTTGTCGCCACACATAATTGGCACCTTTGGTTGCAATGACACCATATGATGTAATGAGTATGAGCATTGCTGGGACGCCGATAAGTATCGGTTCTTTATACCTGCTCAGCTTGCCAAGGGTTATCCTGCTTGGGTTTTCAACAAACCGGAATGAGCACTCACCAGCTATAAGTGAGAGTAAAATCCCCAAGATTATTAAAGTGATGTTGCTCGTTTCCCCAAGATAATTCAATATGACGACCAATGGCCAATGCCATAAATAAATTGAATAGGAGCTTGCACCAAGATGTCGTGCGATGAAATTGCTAGTGAACAACGAGTTTTGTCTACCAGCAGCCAGTATTAACATAGCTCCTGCTGTTGGTAGCAGTGCATAAAATCCAGGCCATCCCATGGAGGCATCAAAGAACGCAATGGCACTCACTATCATGAGCATACCAACAGCTTCCATGACCTTTGCCGGCTGTACAGGAATGGTCCTTGATCTTATAGCCCACCATATAAACCCTCCTGCCAGCATTTCCCATGCTCTGGTTGGTAACAGGTAAAATGCAGCACTTGGCCAGCGTTGAGTTGTATAAATGGAAAGCACGAAAGAAGATAGGCCGATAATAGCCAAGGCTATTCTGACTCCTCGCTTTCCAAATAAACGCCACGCTAATATTACAACCAATGGTAATAGTATATAAAATTGCCACTCCACGGATAATGACCAGGTATGCAACAGCCATTTTTCATGTGACGCCGCATCAAAATAACCAGCTTCACGCCAAAACTGCATATTTGATAGGAAAGTAGTAGCTGCTGCAGTATGGGTTGCCAACATATTATAGTCAGCACTTGGTAACCAGAACCAACCAATGATCAGTAGAGCTGCGCATAGTACTAACAAGGCTGGAATTATTCTCCTGGCTCGGGCAAGGTAGAACTCCCAAAGAGAAAATTGACCACGCTCTACTCCGGAGATAATAATCCGAGTCATTAGAAAACCGGATATGACGAAAAAAACATCAACGCCAACAAATCCTCCGGAAAAACCGGGTACACCAAAATGGTACAGCACAACCGCTATGACAGCCCATGCTCTCAGGCCATTAATATCCTGCCGAAACGCTTTTGGCTGGACAGGAACAGAAGGTGTGAACATCGCTCAAGACTCGAATTAACGCGGGGTTCCGCAGGTATGAAAAGTCTGCACTATACCACAGACCCTTCTGTTATCTTCAGCCTCCCGAACGAAAGATAATCATCTTGTTAAACAAGGTTGTTGTCGTAAATTTTTTCTCACGCACTGGCATTGAGCAGCTTGCCGACGCCTTCCCCCTTGCCATTGGGCAGGGTCTGCTTGAAGGCGAAGAGCAGCTGATCGAGGCTGAGGTCGCTGTTGCCAAGGGAGCCCTTGAGGGTGTCGAGCTCGCCCTGCAGGGCGTCGAGACGGGTGCTCTGAGTGCCGTTTGCCAGCTGGGTGCGGGCGGCGTCGATGGCCTGGGGCAGGGACTGGCCCGAGTACTCCTGCCCCAGGGTCTGCATCAGCGCCCCCATGAAGTGGTTGATGGCGGGGCGGTTTTGCTCGCTGTTTGCCTCCTTGACGCCAAGTCGCTGGAACAGGCTCTGCACCGTGGGGGCGAGCCGCTCTTCCTGCACGGGGGGCTCGGCCTGGGCCGGTGGCGTGCTGTCCCCAAGCAGCTTGCTGCCGAGCTTGAGGGCGAGGGAGGCGAGGGGAAGCAGGGTGCCGATGGCGATCATGATGTCACTCTCCGTACTACTGATGTCATGACGGAGCAGGGAACGGGCCAGCTTGGCGAAAATTTAGTCTGAAAATGGCAGGGGACTGATCCTGCGGTGAATTTAGTTTTTGCCAGGCAGAGGGCGGGCGAGTGCGAGAGGGGGCGGCGGCAAACCCTTGCAGCCCGGGGGCTGGCGGTTTGCCGCCCGGCTTGCCGGATCAGAGCTCCTTGAACGGGCGGCGCTTCTCCTCCTCGATGACGATGGCCTCCAGATTGGCGATGCGCTCCTGCAGCTCGTTGATGAGCATGTCCTGCTTGCCGAGACGATCGGTGATGCGGGCATCCCCCAACTGGTAGCGGGCCCGCTTGCTGAGAAAGCCGAACAGAGCGCTGATGAAGACGATCAGCACGATACCGGTCCACATGGTCATGAATGACTCCTTGCCGATGAATAAACGAGAAAACAGCCTTGTTGTCATCTGTTGTCTCATACCCGATTGCCGGCTGCAATGGCCGGCAAGGGGGTGGACGGGAATGTCGAGAGGCTGCTTTGCCCGCGTCAGACCGTCTGCCAGAGCGGACGGCCGAGCCAGAGCCCCCACAGGGTCAGGTGCAGCAGCACGATGAACCAGAATACCCTGCGATAGCTCCCCTTCTGGGTCTTGTGGCGCAGCCAGTGGCGGGCCAGCAGGGCGCCGGGCCAGCCGCCGAACAGCTCGAGCAGATGGAGCCGGGACTCGGGGATGCGCCAGCCGCCGCGCACCGCCTGGCGCTTGTCGTGGGCGTAGGCCAGCATCGTCAGCAGACTCATGGTGGTGACTATGGCCAGCGGCCACCAGTTGGCGTCGGCCAGGCCGAGCCAGGCCGTCCACAGCAGGGGGAGCAGGGCGAGCCAGATCACAGGGCCAGCTCCCAGCCGCGGGGGGCGTCCGGGCTCAGGCTGCGGATCACGCGCGCCGGGTTGCCCACCGCCACCGAGTCGGCCGGGATGTCGCGGGTGACCACGGCGCCGGCCCCTATGATGGAACGGGGTCCTATGGTGACGCCGGGGCAGATGATGGCGCCACCGCCAATCCAGCAGTCATCGCCGATCCGCACCGGCTTGTTGTAGGCGGTCCAGTTGCGTCGTTCCAGATAGTCCATGGTGTGGGTGGCGGTGTAGATCTGCACGTTGGGGGCCAGCAGCACATGGCTGCCGATGTACACCTCGCCCACGTCGAGAATGGTGATGTTGAAGTTGAAGAAGCTCTTCTCGCCGATATGGATGTTGCGGCCGAATTCGCAGGTGAAGGGAGTGCTGATCCAGCAGGAGTCGGGGCAGTGACCGAACAGCTCGCCGCACAGGCGCTGGCGCAGGGCTTGGTCACCGGCCGGGGAGGCGTTGAGTTGTGCCAGCAGCGCCTGACCGCGGATCCGGTCGTTCGCTATCTCCTCGCTCTGGCTGTCCAGGGCGCCGCCCGCCAGAACCTTGTCCCAATCGCTTGCCATGCTACCGCTCCTCTCATGTGCCAAGAGGAGCCAGTATACGCGAGCACTTTGGCGGCGTCAGGCTGTCACTTGCTGCAACCTCAGGCGCCGGGCCAGATCAGCGGCAGGATCAGCAGGGCCGAGACGAAGTAGGGCAGCAGCACCCGCAGCCCCAGCCGGCGGCCGCCGATCCCCAGGGCCAGCAGCCCCTTCACCAGCGAGTTGACCAGCCCGGCCAGCAGGATGCCGCGGGCTGCCACCTCCAGCGCCAGCTCCTTGTGGGAGAGCTGGGAGAGCGACAAGGTGATGGCGTCCACGTCGGTGATGCCGGAGACCAGCGACAGCAGATAGACCCCGGAGTTGCCCACCTTGTTCTGCAACAGGGTGGCCATAAAGCCGATCAGCGCCAGCAGCAGGCCGAACTTGATGGCGGTGGCGAGATCGAGCGGGTTGCTGGTCTGGGGTTGCACCGGGCCGTCGGTCAGCTCCTCGCGCTGGCGCCAGAACCAGAAGGCGAAGCCGTAGACGGTGGCTGCCAGCAGCAGCAGGGGCGCCGCCAGGCGCATCGCCAGCTCGTTGTGGATGAGCAGCACCAGCACCAGCAGTCGCAGCCACATGGTGGCTCCCGCCAGCAGGATGCCGGTGGCCAGCAGCCGCTCCAGCCCCCCCTGCTCCTTGTTGAGACGGGCAAACTGCAGGGTGAGGGCGGTGGAGGAGGCGAGCCCGGCCAGCATGCTGGTGAGCACCAGCCCGGCGCGGGTGCCGAGCAGGCGTACCGCGAAGTGACCGCAGAACGAGATGCCGGCGATCACCACCACCATCAGCCAGATCTTGAAGGGGTTGAAGGCATCGAGCGGGCCCATCTCCTCGTTGGGCAGCACCGGCAGCAGCACCAGCGAGATGAGCAAAAAGCGCAGGGTGGCGTGAAATTCGGTCTCGCTCAGAAACAGCATCCCCTGCTGGATCTTGCCCTTGAGCCCCATCAGCAGGGCCGCCAGCACGGCGCAGGCCACTGCCTCGCTCGGGCTCAGCAGCACCGACATCAGCCCCAGCAGATAGGTGAGCAGCATGGCCACCGAGCTGGTGAGGCCGAACTCCCCCTGCCAGCGCTGGGCCAGCCAGACCGAGAGGCCGCAGCCAATCACCACCGCCAGCAGGCCGAGCAGCGGCAGCCAGGGGCCCAGGGTGGGCAGCAGCAGGGCGCAGACCCCACCTAGCAGGCCGATGAGACCGTAGGTCCGCATCCCGGCGATGCGTTGGTTGTCCCCCAGCTGGCGCACCTGCCAGCCGCGCTCCAGCCCGATGATGAGGCCGATGGCCAGCGACACCAGGGCACCATTGACGGGTTCTGCGTTGATCCACATAACGACTTCCTGTTCGTCATCTGCCTGCCTTGTTTCCATGATGGCACAGCTAGCACCGGGCCAGCGCGGCCTGGCTCACAGAGTGCGCGAATGGCGCCTTTGCCCTCCTGATATGAGCAAATGAGATAAGCAAAGCGTTATTTCTTGGTTCTCGGCATAACAAGCCCGCGGCATGCTGAACTCAACCCAACGAGATATGGAGTATCCCCATGAAACTGCGAACGACCGCCCTGACCCTGCTCTCCCTGCTGGCCCTCGGTCAGGCCAATGCCGCCGAGATCCGCCTGCTCAACGTCTCCTACGATCCGACCCGCGAACTGTTTCAGGAGTACAACGGCGCCTTCGCCAGGGAGTGGAAGGCGAAGACCGGCGACGATGTGGTGGTCAGCCAGTCCCATGGTGGCTCCGGCAAGCAGGCGCGCGCCGTGGTGGACGGGCTGGAAGCGGACGTGGTGTCGCTGGCGCTGGCCTACGACGTCAATGCCGTGGCCAGGCAGGGGCTGATTGGCGCCGACTGGCAGAGCCGGCTGGCCAACAATGCGGCGCCCTACACCTCCACCATCGTGTTCCTGGTGCGCAAGGACAATCCCAAGCAGATCAAGGACTGGGATGATCTGGTGCGCAAGGACGTGGCCATCGTCACCCCCAACCCCAAGACCTCCGGCGGGGCGCGCTGGAACTACCTGGCTGCCTGGGGCTACGCCCTGAAGAAGAGTGGCAGCGAGGAGGGAGCCAGGCAGTTCGTCGGCGATCTCTACAAGAACGTGAAGGTGCTGGACTCCGGCGCCCGTGGCGCCACCACCAGCTTCATCGAGCGCGGCCTCGGCGACGTGCTGCTGGCCTGGGAGAACGAAGCCCTGCTGGTGCTGGGTCAGCCCGGCAATCGCGACAAGTTTGAGCTGGTGGTGCCGTCGGTCTCCATCCTGGCCGAGCCGCCGGTGGCGGTGGTGGACAAGGTGGCCAGGAAGCACGGCACCGAGGCGGTGGCCAAGGCTTACCTCGACTATCTCTACTCCGACGAGGGGCAGCGCATCGTCGCCAAATATCACTACCGCCCCAGCAACCCGGCGATCCTGAAGGAGACCGCAGCCCAGTTCCCGCAGCTGACCCTGTTCACCGTCAAGGATCTGGAAGGGGACTGGGACAAGGCGCAGAAGAAGCACTTCGCCCAGGGCGCCCTGTTTGACCAGATCTACCAGCCGGGTCGCTGAGCGGCCGGCCATCGTCAACTGAACTGGCCCCTGTGCCAGCTGATAGGAGCACCAAGATGAACAAGATCCTCCTGGTTCCCGGTCTGCACAACAGCGGGCCGGATCACTGGCAGAGCCGCTGGCACCAACAATTCCCCCACTGGCAGCGGATGGTGGGGCTGCCGTGGGATCGGCCCGACCTCACGGTCTGGAGCGCCAAGCTGGCGAGCAAGCTCAAAAGCCGGCGCGGGCGGGCTCACCTGGTGGCCCACTCCTTCGGCGCGCTGGCAGCCATCACGGCGGCGCGCCGGCAGCCCGACAAGGTGGCCTCGCTGTTTATCGTGGCGCCGGCGGATCCGGCCCGCTTCGGCTTGCCAGACGAACTGCTGGCAGGCTCGCTCAAGGTGTCGGCCCAGCTGGTGGCCAGCCGCAACGATCCCTGGATGAGCTTTGAGCGGGCCGAATACTGGAGCCGCCAGTGGCAGGTGCCGCTGTTCGATGCCGGCGAGGTGGGCCACCTCAATGCCCAGTCCGGCCACGGTGAGTGGCACCAGGGGCTCAACCTGCTCGGCACCCTCTATCGGCGGGCCGAGATGGTGGTGGCGCCGACGCCGGCGGTGTGGGAACGGCGGGCGGCCTTGAGTTTTCGCTAAGCGGCGAGCGTTGAACACACAGATTTGAAATAGAGAAGGAGGGCAGGCAGCCGATACCACGACAGTTTGATTTGGATAGCTTGGTACATTGCACGACGCTCCATTTTTAGGTCTTTTATTTATATAAAAGACCTTTTTTTAATTTTATGGCTCTAAAAGCCTTGTATGTCGTTGTTAGATAAAAAAGTGCTTAGCAAAGGCGTTATTGGTGTTTGTTGCCCCTGACAGGAGTGCGCAGAATCGCTGTATCTAATGTTTTTCATAACAAACGGATGCGTTATGCGATTTGGTTCTTACTCCGTGCTGCCGGGCTTCGGCCCGACCCTCGGCTTCAGCCTGCTCTATCTGGGCGTGCTGGTGCTGCTGCCGCTCTCGGCGCTGGTGCTGTTTGCTGTGAACAATCTGACCCTGGCCGAGTTCTGGCAGGTGATAGGTTCACCGCGGGTGCTCGCCTCCTTTCGTCTGAGCTTCGGGGCCGCCCTGGTGGCGGCGCAGCTCAACGCCCTGTTCGGCCTGATCCTGGCCTGGGTGCTGGTGCGTTATACCTTCCCCGGTCGTCGACTGGTGGATGCCCTGATCGACCTGCCGTTCGCCATGCCCACCGCCGTCTCCGGCATCGCCCTGTGCGCCATCTTCGCCCCTAACGGCTGGATCGGGCAGTGGGTCGCCCCGTTTGGCATCGAGCTCGCCTACAACCCCATCGGCGTGGTGATTGCGCTCACCTTCATCGGGTTGCCGTTCGTGGTGCGCACCCTGCAGCCGGTGCTGCGGGAAGCCGAGACCGAGCAGGAGGAGGCCGCCGCCAGCCTGGGCGCCGATCGCTGGCAGACCTTCATCCGGGTGCTGTGGCCGACCCTGGTGCCGGCCCTGCTGACCGGCTTTGCCCTGGCCTTCGCGCGGGCGGTGGGGGAGTACGGCTCAGTCATCTTTATCGCCGGCAACCTGCCGATGGTGTCGGAGATCGCGCCGCTGATGATCATGAGCCACCTGGAGGAGTACGACTATGCCGGCGCCTCTGCCATCGCCGTGGTCATGCTGCTGATCTCTTTCATTTTGTTACTGCTTATCAACAAGTTGCAGGCCTGGAGCTGGGCCCGTATCGGGGGGAGCCGGATATGAACGCATCCAACGCAAGCCTGGCGCTGGCCACGGGCGAGGTGGCGCCGACCCCCTCGGTGCGCCAGCCCCCCGTCATCCGCGAGCCGGTCTGGGTCAAGTGGTTGCTGATCACGGTCGGCCTCGGCTGGTTTGCCGCCCTGCTGCTGCTGCCGCTGGCCACCGTCTTTATCCAGGCCTTGTCCCCCGGACTGAGCTTCTTCTGGCACGCCATCAGCGAGCCGGACGCCCTCAGTGCCCTCGGCCTCACCGCCCTGGTGACCCTCTGCTCGGTACCCCTCAACCTGCTGTTCGGGGTCGCCGCGGCCTGGGCCATCGCCCGCTTCCGCTTCCCGGGCCGGCAACTGCTCATCACCCTCATCGATCTGCCGTTCTCCGTGTCGCCGGTGATCGCGGGGCTGATGTTCGTGCTGATGTTCGGCAGCCGCGGCTGGTTTGGCGAATGGCTGAGCGAGCACGACATCAAGGTGATCTTCGCCACCCCCGGCATCATCCTGGCCACCACCTTCATCACTGTGCCCTTCGTGGTGCGCGAGCTGCTGCCCCAGATGGAGGCGCGCGGCCCGGAAGAGGAGGAGGCCGCCATCATGCTGGGGGCGAGCGGCCTGCAGATGTTCTGGCGGGTCACCCTGCCCGGCATCCGCTGGAGCCTGATGTACGGCCTGCTGCTCTGTACCGCCCGGGCGGTGGGGGAGTTTGGCGCCGTGTCGGTGGTCTCCGGCCACATTCGCGGCCAGACCAACACCCTGCCGCTGCACATCGAGATCCTCTACAACGAGTACCAGACCGGCGCGGCCTTCGCGGTAGCCAGCCTGTTGGCCCTGTTCGGGATCTTCACCCTGCTGGGGGAAACCCTGCTGGCCCGGCTGCGTGCCCAGCCCGTTCACTCTCACTGATCACCGAATTCAAGAGGCTGCCATGAGCATTCAGGTACAAGGACTCAACAAGCATTTCAACCAGTACGCGGCGCTGGCCGACATCAACCTCGACTTTCACGACGGTGAGCTGGTGGCGCTGCTCGGCCCCTCCGGCTGCGGCAAGACCACTCTGCTGCGGATCATCGCCGGGCTGGAGCAGGCCGACAGCGGCCACGTCATCATCCGCGGCGAGGATGCCTCGGATCTGCACGTGCGCGAGCGCAACGTCGGCTTCGTGTTCCAGCACTACGCCCTGTTTCGCCACATGACGGTGTTCGAGAACGTGGCGTTTGGCCTTAGGGTCAAGCCGCGCCGCGAGCGACCGGCCGAGGCGGCGATCCGCGCCAGGGTCAAGGAGCTGCTGGATCTGGTGCAGCTCAGCCACGTGGCCGCGCGCTACCCAACCCAGCTCTCCGGCGGTCAGCGTCAGCGGGTCGCCCTGGCCCGCGCGCTGGCGGTGCAGCCCAAGGTGTTGCTGCTGGACGAGCCCTTCGGCGCCCTCGACGCCCAGGTGCGCAAGGAGCTGCGCCGCTGGCTGCGCGAATTGCACGACGAGCTGCACGTCACCAGCCTGTTCGTCACCCACGATCAGGAGGAGGCGCTGGAGGTGGCGGATCGGGTGGTGCTGATGAACGCCGGCAAGGTCGAGCAGATCGGTACCCCGGCCGAGGTCTACGACCAGCCTGCCAGCTCCTTCGTGCACAGCTTCCTCGGCAGTGTGAACCTGTTTCGCGGCCGGGTGGCCGGGCAGGGGCTCGGCATCGGCGAGCAGCTACTGGGCGGGCCCATCAGCTCCCAGCTGGCGGAGGGCAGCGCCGCCGTCGCCTATGTGCGCCCCCACGAGCTGGAGATAGTGCCGGCGGATGCGCCGGGCGGCATCAGCGCCACCATCACCCGATTGCTGCCCATGGGGCCGCGCATCCGGGTGGAACTGCGTGGCAATGGGGATACAAACGGTGCACACTTCGAGGCCGAGCTGAGCAAGGAGGCAGCCCGTGCCTTCCACCCGGGCCAGGGGGTGCGGCTGGTGGCCAGACAGGCCCAGCTCTACCCGGATTACCAGATTTAAGTAGCAGGCCCCTGGGGGGCCGCGCAGGCAAGCAGCGTGACCAGGGCGGAGTCTGCCCGCCTGGGATGCAACAGGGTTAGTATGGCGGCCAGAGTTCAGGCTCGGGCAGTCAGACAAGATAACAACAAGGCGGCGGGGAGGGCCCCGACCGGCCGGTCAGCGCAGGAGGCGATGACGTGAATTTTCAGCAGTTGCGAATCATTCGGGAGGCGGCACGGCGGGATTACAACCTGACCGAGGTGGCCAATGCCCTGTTTACCTCCCAGTCCGGGGTCAGCCGCCATATCCGCGAGCTGGAAGAGGAGCTGGGGATCGAGTTGTTCATCCGCTACGGCAAGCGGCTGCTCGGCATGACAGAGCCGGGCAAGGAGCTGCTGGTGATCGCCGAGCGCATCCTCGGGGATGCCGAGAACATCCGCAAGCTGGCCAGCACCTTCGCCAACCGCGACTCGGGCCGGCTGCTGGTGGCGACCACCCATACCCAGGCTCGCTACGCCCTGCCGCGGGTGGTGAAGGCGTTTCGCGAGCAGTTCCCGCTGGTGCAGCTGGAACTGCGTCAGGGCGGTCCGGAGGAGATAGTGCGGTTGGTGCAGACCGGCGAGGTGGACATCGGCATCAGCAGCGAGCAGCTCGACAAGAGCGAAGGGGTGGTGGCGTTTCCCTACTACCGCTGGCACCACAACATAGTGGTGCCGGAGCAGCATCCGCTCAGTGCCGAGCAGGAGCTGACCCTGGCGGCGCTGGCCCAGTGGCCCATCATCACCTATCAGGCCGGGCTGACCGGGCGGGCGCGGGTGGACGAGGCGTTTGCCGAGGCCGGCATAGCCCCGCAGATCCTGCTGACCGCGCAGGACTCCGACGTCATCAAGACCTATGTCGAGCTGGAGATGGGGGTGGGCATACTGGCGGACATGGCGTTCGACACCCAGCGCGACAAGGGGCTGGTGCAGCTGGACGGCAGCCGGTTGTTTGCGCCCCACACCGCCTGGATCGGTCTCAAGCAGGGGCAGTTCCAGCACAACTTCGCCTGGCAGTTCATCCAGCTCTGCAACCCTGAGCTGGCGCTGGCGGACATTCAGGCCCGCGCCATGGGCGGCGAGCCCGCCATCGACTTCCAGATCTGAGCTGTCACACCAGAGAACACCAGAGAAAACGGGGAGCCAGTGGCTCCCCGTTTTGTTGATGGCGTCATGCTGCGCCTGAGGATCAGTTCACCAGGATCCAGGCATCCTGCCAATTGCTACCGACCCCGGGTTCATACTGGGTGGCGCTGGCCGACCACTGGCTGCACCAGCCGCGATAGGGGAAGGGCTTGCACTGGTAGATCTTGCCGTTCTTGGGCTGCAGCACCCTGGTGCCGTCGGTGTAGGACTTGAGCCCGTCCGGGAAGGTGAACTGGTAGTCACCGCCGGCGGCCGGATCCTTGAGCATCAGGTCCAGGGTCTGCTGCACCGCCTCGCCACCGGCCTTGGGTTTGCCTTCGATCACCAGCTGGTGGTGACCGGCGCTGAGCCCGGAGAGCGGCATGGTGAAGCTGTGGCTGCTGTCCTTGATGTCGGCGCTGGTCTGCCCCTTGGCGGCCCCACCGTGATCATACAGGGTATTGGTGACGGTCAGATCGCCCTCGGCGGCCACGGTAAAGTTGAGGGTCAGCTTGCCCTCGTCGAGCAGGTAGTCGCTCTCCAGGCCGCTCACGCTGACGCCGTTGCTCACCGGTGGCTGCTGCTGTTCGAGCTGGATCTCGACCCGCTCCAGCGCGCTGCCGGCCTTGAAGTAGACCGGGTTCTGGCCGTAGACGGGGTTGAACTGGCCTTCACCGCTCTGCTGGCCGGCGCGGATCTGGCTCTGCTCTGCATTGATCTTGCTCGCCAGGGCGTGGGTCCAGTTGTTCTTCTGGCCCTGCTCCGGGCTGGCGATGGTCAGCTCGGTCTGCAGATCGGGGCGCACGCCGTTGGCGTCGAACACCAGAGTTCTGGCCTTGTCGCCGACCGCCAGCTCGGTGGAGGGGTAGATGGTGCCGCCCTGGCTCCATTCCAGCGGTGGCTGGGTGCCACCCTGGAAGTTGGCATCGATCACGTTATAGAAGCTGTTGCTGGTGTCCCCCACTTCCCACACCCCCAGGATCACCTGATAGCCGGTGCGCTCGGGCAGGTTGCACTGGTGGGTGACCTGCTTGGGCGGCTGGGTCATGTTGCCGTCCACCACGCAGAAGGGGGTGAGCTCGAAGGAGGCGCGAGTCAGCGGCTGGTTCGGGTTCCAGTCCTGCTTGGTGAGGTAGTAGCGCCAGTTGCGGGTGACGTGGTTGGCGGTGAAGGTCCAGCTGATGGCGAAGGGGCCGGCTTGTACCTCGCGGCGGGTCCAGCGGTCGCTGGTCTGGGCGTTCAGCTCGCCCCAGCTGGCGCTGCCGGCCGAGGCGATCTGGCCGTCGGCAGGGCCGCCATTCGGGAAGCCGGAGGGGCCTTCCACGCTCTGGGGTTCCCATTGCACCGCGCCGCACTGGCTGTTGCCGCCGGTCTTGCACAGGTAGTTGCGCGATTCCGGCTGGCTGATGTAGCCGTGGGCGAGCACGCTGCCACTGACCAGCAGGGCCAGGGTTGCAGCGACGTGATTGAGTTGGATTTTTGCTGCCATACATTCCTCTGTTCGACAGATGTGGGCAGTCAAGTTGGCAGGGGCGTTCCCCGAAACACTGTGTGGCAACCCCGCTATCCTGGACGACATGTCTTTAGACCGGAGGCTTTGCGTCCTGGCCTTTCAACCAGTTTGCCAAATGACTACATAAAGGGTCATGGTGTCGCGTTTGGCGACAACTCATCATGACTATTTTTGATTAAATAATTAAGTGTAAATCTTTACAGCTTGACCTCATCGGAGTAGAGCAAACACTTAACTTTCTGTTTTTAAATGGCTATTAACTCGGCGTCACGGCATCAAGTTCGTCGAACAGGTCGACAAGATGCAAATATTTGGCATTTTTTCGCAATGAAAAACGCCCCCGTCAGCCGATCTGGCGGGGGCGTGCGCTGCGACAAGCCAGGACGGATCAGTGGCGGATGCGCGGGCGATCCGCCTGCTGCGGCGGTTGCGGCATCCGTGGCTGGGTTGCCGGCTGGTGGTTGGCCGAGCCCAGTTTGAACAGGGCCAGCCGCTCGTCCAGGCTGCGGGAGAGTCCGGCCAGCAGCTCGCTCTCCTGAGCCAGCTGGGAGGCGGACTGAGACATCTCCAGCGCCGAGTCGTTGATGCCGCTGACGTTGCGGTTCATGTCCTCCGCCACCATGCTCTGCTGCTCCGCCGCGGTGGCGATCTGGGTCGCCATGTCGCTGACGTGCTGGATGTGGTTGACGATGAGGGAGAGATCCTGGCCTGCCTTCTCCGACTGGCCGACGCTGCTCTCCGCCAGCTTGCGGCTGGCGTCCATGGCGTCGGCCGCACTCACCGCCCGCTGCTGCAGCTGGGCTATGGTGCTCTGGATCTCCTCGGTGGACTGGCGGGTGCGGCTCGCCAGCTGGCGCACCTCGTCGGCCACCACGGCAAAGCCGCGGCCCTGCTCGCCGGCGCGGGCCGCCTCGATGGCGGCGTTGAGGGCCAGCAGGTTGGTCTGCTCCGAGATGGCGCTGATGACCGCCGTCACCTCGCTTATCTGCATCACCCCCTCCTTGAGCTGGTTGACCTGCAAGGTGGCCTGCTCCACCTCGCTGGCCAGCGCCTGGATGCCGTGCACGCTGGCGTGCACGTCCCGGTTGCCGAGGCCGGCCTCGCTGGTGGCGTCCTGGGTGTCGCGGGCGGTGTTCTCGGCGTGGCCGGCCACGTCAGCGATGGTGGCGCTCATCTCGTTCATGGCGGTGGCGAGCTGGGCCAGCTGATCCCGCTGGCTGTTGACCGCCTGGTTGGTCTGTTCGGCGGAGGCGGCGATGCGCAGGGCGGCATCCGCCACGTTGCCGGCCCCCTGGCTTGCCTCCAGCAGGGCGTGCCGGATGGCGCTGAGCCCCTGATTGGTGCAGCTGGCGACGGCCCCCAGCTCATCCTTGCCATGCACCGGGATGCTCACCACCAGATCGCCGGCGGCCACCTGCTGCATGGCCCGGTTGATCTCGGCCAGCGGGTTGACGATGGAGCGGCTGATGGCAAAGCCCAGCAGCCCCATCAGCAGGGTCACCAGCAGGGTAGCGCCCCCCATCAGCTGGTACTGGGACCAGATGGTGGCCTGGATGTCCTGCAGCAGCACGCCGGAGCCGAGGATCCAGCCCCAGGGCTGATAGCCGGCCACCAGCGACAGTTTCTGGGCCGATTCGCCGGAGGGGGAGACCCACTGGTACTCCAGCCGACCCTGCTGACCCCCTCTGCCGAGATCCACCATCCGCTGCCAGTGCGCGCCGGCGGTGGCGGATCCGCTCTCGCCCATCTGCTGGCCGACCAGCTCGGGCCGGACGGGGTGCACCAGCATCCGGCGGTTCTCGTCCAGCACGAACAGGTAGTTGTCACCGTCAAAGCGCATGCTGTTGAGCATGGCCCTGGCCTCGGCCTGCGCCTGCGGGGCGGGCAGGGTGGCGGCCAGCGCCTGGATCCGGCTCATGGCCAGATCCAGCACAGCCTGCAGCCTGGCTTCCCGTTCACTCATCAGATTGCGCTGCAGGGCACTGGCGGAGATGAGCAGCAGTGCGATGAAGCCGACCAGCGCCAGTGAGAGCAACAGCATCAATTTGCGGCTCACGGCAATATCACCGAGCTTGAACATAGTCTCTTCCTTAACTTTCCCATGCGGGTCTGGTGGTGACCAGTCTGTCGGCTGGCCCTGATTATTTTTCATTTAACATTTAATTAACTTTCAAAGGCTTGGCGCGACAGCACGCCAATTGAGAAGTTTGACACCAGTATAGCCAGCAGACAGAAACCCTCGCTTTTGGTAGCGTGTTCGCGCGCATCCCGGCGCACCATTTGCCGGATTATTTGCAGAAAATGTGAATGAGTCAGCATTTCACCAAAAAGGAGTGGGCACCCCGTGCTGCCCCATAACAAGAGGGAATTTATGAGTTCCATTGCCAGGAATTATCTCAACCAGCTCAACGCCGACTACCTGCAGGTGCACAGGCGCAAGGAGGATCTGTTCTGGTCCACCTACATGGGCACCAGCGACGATCAGGCCGGTTTCACCGCCGCCGAGCAGGCCTACAAGGCGTTTTGCGCCGACCCGGCGCGCTTGCCGGTGCTGCGGGAGATGCATGCCATGGCCGAGGAGACCGAGCTCAAGCGCGGTCTGGCAGGCTGGATCGCCTTCTTCGAATGCAACGTCATCGAGGCGCCGGCCGCTGCCGCCCTGATGGACGAGCTGGTGGCCGCCGAGGCGGCGCTGTTCGCCCGCCGTCGGGAGCTGAAGCTGACCTTGCTGGACGAGCAGGGCCGCCAAGTGGCAGGCAGTCTGCCCGCCGCCAGCACGGCATTGGCCGCCAGTAGCAACGAGGCGGTGCGCCAGAGCGCGCTCGCCATGTTCCACACCCTGGAGAACTGGGTGGTCGACAACGGCTACCTGGCCATAGTCACGCTGCGCAACCGTTTCGCCCGGGCCATGGGTTATCGCGACTACTTCGACTACAAGGTGCACAAGAACGAGCAGATGAGCCCGGCGCAGCTGTTCGCCATCCTCGACGACTTCATCGCCGGCACCGAGCAGCGGCTGCACCAGAGCCTGGCCGAGCTGAAAGCGGCCAAGGGGGAGGCGGCTCTGCTGCCCCACAACCTGCGCTACAGCGTGAGCGGCGACGTGACTCGCCAGCTCGACCCTTACGTACCCTTCTCCCGCGCCTTGCAGGATTGGGTCGAGAGCTTCCGCCGCCTCGGCATCCAGTACCGCGGCGCCAGCCTCACTCTGGATCTGCTGACCCGGGAAGGGAAATACGAGAACGGCTTTTGCCACGGCCCGGTGCCGAGCTTCTGGCAGGAGGGGGAGTGGGTGCCGGCGGTGGTCAATTTCACCAGCCTGGCCGACCCGGCCCAGGTGGGCAGCGGCTGGAGCGGGCTCAACACCCTGTTCCACGAGGGGGGCCATGCGGCGCACTTTGCCAATGTCACCGGCAACGCCCCCTGCTTCTCCCAGGAGTTCCCGCCTACCTCCATGGCCTACGCCGAGACCCAGTCCATGTTCTGCGACAGCCTGCTGGATGACGCGGACTGGCTCAAGCGCTACGCCAGGAACGCGGCGGGGGAGCCGATCCCGGATGCGCTGATCAAGGCGATGATCGAGGCACGCCAGCCGTTTCGCGCCTTCAACGAGCGCCAGATCGCGCTGGTGGCCTACTTCGAGCGGGATCTCTACGCCATGGACGAGGCCGAACGCACCCCGGCTGCCGTGCTGGCGCTGGCCCGCCGCTGGGAGCGCCAGATCCTGGGGGTGGAGAGCCCGCGTCCGCTGCTGGCCATCCCGCACCTGCTCAACCAGGAGTCGGCCTGTGCCTATCACGGCTACCTGCTGGCGCTGATGGCGGTGGAGCAGACCCGCGCCTATTTCCTGAAGCGCGACGGCTACCTCACCGACAACCCGCGCATCGGGCCGGATCTGGCCGCCCACTACTGGGGGCCGGGCAACGGCATGACCCATGACGAGACCCTGCGCAGCCTGACCGGCAAGGGCTTCAGCGCCGGCCCGCTGGCCGCGGTGTGCAACCAGAGCGTGGCCGAGGCGTGGCAACAGGCCGAGGCCTGCATGGCGGCGGCCCGTCAGCGTCCGCCGGCCGGCGAGGGGGCACCGCTCGATGCCCGCATTCGGGTAGTTCACGGCGACCAGCTTATCGCCGACAATAGCGACTCAGAGGAAGCCATGCTGGCCGGCTTCGAACGCTGGATCCGCCACCACTACCAGGAGGCGGCCACCAGTCACTGAGGCGCAAGCCGGTGAACATGCGTTATGTCAGACCCCTGCCGCGGCAGGGGTCTGTTTTTCATGGGAAGGAGTCGAGGGTGGGAACAACAGTGCGGTGGAGATGGCTGCTGGCCACGCTGCTGCTGACGGGGTCGCTGGCGCAGCCGGCCCGGGCACTGCAGGCGCTGACCGAGCAGATGCCCCCTTACAACTACCAGCTGGCCGGCCAGCCGGTGAGCGGTTTCTCGGTGGATCTGCTGCAGGCTCTGCTGGCGCGCAGCGGCCTGGCGCTGCGCGGCGACATCCAGCTGCTGCCCTGGGCGCGGGCCTATCAGAATACCCGTTATCGGGCGGGCAGCATCCTCTTCTCGGTGGCGCGCACCCCGGAGCGGGAGCACCAGTTCCAGTGGGTGGGGCCGGTCGGGCCGCGCACCATCAGGGTGTGGCGGCTGAGTTCGCGCACCGACATCCAGCCCCGCAGCCTGCAGGAGGCGGGCGACTACCGGATCGCCGTGGTACGCAACTCGGCTTCGGCCCAGCAGCTGATCCGCCAGGGGCTGGCGCCGGTCAGCGTCAACAGCGAGGAGGACAAGTTTCGCATGCTGCTGCGCGGCCGGGTGGAGCTGGTGACGGCGCTGGATCTGGGGGCGGCCTTCCACATGCACCAGCTGGGGCACGGCTTCGAGGCGCTCACCCCGCTGTTCGTCTATGACGACAGCGAGCAGTACTACTTTGCCCTCAACCTGGCGACGGAGCCGGCCAAGGTGCAGGCCCTGCAGCAGGCCCTCGACCAGATGCGCCAGGATGGCTCGCTGGAGACCCTGCGCCGGCGCTGGCTCAACCTCCATGCGCAGCCCGCCGTCTCGCTCGGCGGGGCGGCCCCTTTCTGATCCCCCGTCACCCCGCCGGGTCTAGCCCTGGATCTTCAGCACGCTGACCGGTTTGCCCTTGAGCGCCACCAGCAGCTGCCGGCCCGCCAGCTTGTGGCCGTCGATCATGATGGAGTTGTGGCTGAAGTTGGCCACCAGCCGGCTGCCGTCGGAGAAGCGGGTCTCCTGCACCCGGCCCACCCCGTCACGCCAGCGAAAGCCCACCAGCGCTTTGTCCCACAGCGCCTCGTGCAGCGGGGTGAACTGCTCGCTCAGCCGGGTCAGCTCCGGCAGGCGACTGGCCAGCGTGCTGCGGCTCAGGTTGACCAGCGGCGGGGTGTTGTAGAGCAGGCCGAGCAGGGCGCGCTCCTCCTTGATGCCGGGGAATTTCAGGTTGTCCAGCAGCCAGTGGTGGCTGTTGAGCACGGAGTCGTGGAACACCGCCTGATAGAGGGGCAGCCGATCCGCCGGATTGAACACCGTCTTCAGGTAGCGCGGCTTGAGCCGGGCGGGCTGGAAGAAGACTTGCGGCGCTTCGTCCGGCCACCACTTGCCGAGGTAGTAGGGGGACTTGGCCTGCTTGCGCATGGCGGCATCCTCCCAGCCAAAGCCCCAGCTCTGGATACCGTGGGCAAACAACAGCGGCTTGCTGGTGAGGGCGTTGCCATCCTCCGAGCCCAGCACCAGGCCGAGGTGCTCCCCCACCCAGCTCATGCGGGCGTTGCGGTCGGCGACCATGGCCTGACTGCCCTGCTGGTGGGCCGGGTTGTAGTCGTTGGAGGCCATGGCGGTGCCATCCACGTCGAGGAACAGGCTGTTGATGCCGCTGGCCTTGGCCAGCTCGCTCATGCGGCTCTTGGCAAAGGGCAGGGTGCAGCCGGGGTTGAGATAGACCCCCTCGCCGCCAAAGCCCGGCTTGGGCTTGCCGTTGGCCTCGACGATGGCGCAGCGCTTGCCGATCTCCGGCGGCAGCTGGGCGGTGAGCCAGCTGTCGTTGGTGCCGGGCGCGATGGCGGTGTCGTAGGAGTCATAGCTGCCTACCAGATAGCCCTGGCGCTGGGCGGCGGTGAGGGCATAGCCCTGCTGCAGGGCCGCCGTCCACTGCGGAGTGCCGAGCCACAGCTTGCGCAGTCCCGCCTGCTGCAGCGCCTCGATCACCGGCAGCGACAGCCCCTGGCCCCAGCGCTCCTGGGGCACCAGCAGATCCCCCAGCTGACCCTTGACCCACTGCTGGCGCAGGGCCAGCACCTTGCTCTGGGCCTGCGGGCCCTGCTGGGCAGGCAGCGGCAGCTGGCTGGCAATCAGCCGGTTGAGGCCGGCCATGATCAGGCTCTGCTGCCAGATCTCGGGATGGGCGGCGGCCAGCGCCTCCCGCTCCTCGGCATTGAAGATCTGCAGCCATTCCGGCTTTTGCTGCAATCTGGCCTGCAAAGCGGGCCACGCTTTCACGTCCTGCCGATCGAGCAGGGCATCCCCCCACAGGTAGACATGGCTGGCGCCGATCAGTCGCCGGCCGGCCGGGACGCGGGCAATCTTGTCGGCCAGGGATTGCCAGGCCCCCTCGCTCTGCAACCACGCCCGGTAGCGGCGGGCGCCGGCCAGCCAGTCATCTCCCACGCTCAGCCGCACCACCATGCGCGCCTGAGCGTTGAAGCTGCTGAATTCGTGGCTGGCGCTCAGCTGCAGCCGGCCCCCCTGGCGGCTGAACTTGAGCCGGTTGTCGTAGGGGCTCTGCAGGATCCAGCTGTAGGTCTGCTTGCCCGCATCCTGGCTCCAGAGCGGCAGCTTGAGGTCGTAGTGGGTGTTGAGCTCGGCCAGCTCGTCGCCGACATAGCCGAGCCAGTCGCTGTCGCGCACCGAGAAGCGGCTGCCCTCGCCGATGGCGAGGGAGAGGTGGGTCTGGTTTCGCGGCAGGCTGTACCAGGTCAGCTGACGGGGACTGTCGCTGGCAAGCGTCAGCAGCAGGTCGTCGCCATCCAGCCTGACCTCCACCCTGGCCTCCTGGGCGGGCCAGCGCCAGCTGGCCTGCTGGTCATCCTGCTGCAGCTGATCGACCTGGCGGGCGGGCTGGCCCGCGCTGACCGGGATCCGGTTCACCGCAATGGCCAGGGTATCGGGATCGATGCTGTAACTTTGAGTCCCGCCCTGCAGGGTCAGGGGGGCGGCGGCCAGCGGCGCCGCCAGCCATGAAATTGCCAGCCAGCCCAGTGCTGGCGCCGTTATCCGCAAACCGTTCATGCAACATCCTTGACCTGATCAATGCCATCAGGGTACGCCGCAGCCCGCCTCCCGGTACAGCCAAATTTGTTTAACCCATATGGGGTGAAGGGAGTCATGCCGGTCGCTTTCACGGACGTTTTATCGCAGTAAAAAAGCATCATTCGAACCCTTCCTCAGCCCCCGCCAGCGCTGGCTTTGTCGACTCAAATGGATGTGCGCAAACACTAGCGTCGATTTTTCAGACGCCCCATATAGGGGGGTGCCAGCCTTGTCGCCAGTTTCTAGCATGCCCCCTCACTTTGAATGCAATTCATTGTTTTATAAGGATTGTTTTTGACTGGAGTATCAGTATGAAGAGAGCGAAATGGGGGCTTGGGCTGGCATTGTGCGCCCTCTTGGCCGGGGTGATCGGCTGGTGGCTGTGGTCGCAGCCGGTGGCGCCCGGCGCAGTGACGACAGGGGATGAGGCGCGTGCGGCAGAGTCGGCCCCGCTGGTGGAGCTGACGCCACTCGCCGCCATGCCGGTACCCGCGCTCAAGCCGGCGCCGGTCACGCCCCCCGCCAAGCAGGATCGGCTGCGGGAAGATGGCAGCCAGCAGCTGGAGACCCCCTGGCAGGCGGCCGAGGTGGATGCGGACTTTCCGCTGGCGGAGCCCGGCGATGCGGTCGAGCAACCCCAGCCGATCGCCCTGCAGGGCAGCGATCTGGAGCGGGCCCAGGTGGGTGACAGCGTGGCCCTGCCGCTGCCGGACGGCAGCACCCTGCAGGCCAGGGTGACCAAGGTCGAGCTGCAGCGGGGCGGGGAGCGCAACTGGCAAGGGGAGATTCGGGTCGACGGTGACAGCTACCCGGTCAATTTCACCGTCGGCAAGCAAGCGACTTTCGGGTTCATCGGCACGCCGCAAGGCAGTTACTCCGTCGAGACCCTGGGAGGCAAGGGCTGGGTTTACAAGAACCCGCCGCTGGATCTGGGTCATGGCGGCGATGACGCCCTGATCCCGACTCACCAATAACAACATAAAAGGAAGATCACATGCAGAAAACTACCTTGGGGATCATGATTGCGGGATTGCTCGGGGCGACCCCCGTGCTGGCGGAAACCATCGACCTGATGGTGCTGCACAGCCCGGGGCTGGCGGCCCGCTATCAGGGGGATGCGCAGACCCGGATCCAGCACATGATCAACGTCACCAACCAGATCTATGCCGCCAGCGGCCTGGATCTGACGGTGCGGAGCGTGCACGACCAGCAGGTCAATTACCCGGATGGCGGCACCGACGAATCCGCGCTCAACGCGGTGACCTACCAGCAGGATCCGGCTTTCAAGCAGGTACCGACCCTGCGCACCCGTTATGGCGCCGACATGGTGGTGCTGATGCGCCCCCAGACCGGTGACCACGGCAGCTGCGGGCTGGCCTGGGTTGGTGGTTCCGCGACCTATAGCGATGGCCGCAAGGCGTATGCCGACGGGGATGTCTCCCAGGATGCCGGCAGCATGTTCAGCCATGTCACGGCCACCGGCTGTGGCGACGTGGTGCTGGCACACGAGCTGGGTCACAACATGGGGCTCAACCACTCCCGCCTGCAAGATGGCACGGGGGGCACTTACCACTATGCGCTGGGACACGGGGTGCGGGGTTCCTTCGCCACCGTGATGGCCTATCCCTCCAGCTTCGGGGTCTACAGCCACGAGTACAAGTTCTCCAGCCCGGACCTGGTCTGCAAGGGGCAGCCGTGCGGCGTGGATTACCGGGATCAGGCCAACGGGGCCGATGCGGTGCGGGCGCTGAAGGTGACCACGCCGCAGATCGCCGCCTTCTACCCCACCATGGTGACGGAAGCGCTGCCGGATCTGGGCGAGCTGGAACGCTCCCTCGAAACCCGGCGCCAGGACCTGGCGGCGGCCCAGGAGCACTACAGCCAGCAGGTGGCGGCCAGAACCACCCTGCAGGATCGCCAGCAGACGCTCAAGGGCAACTTTGATCGCTACCAGCGCGAGCTGAACCAGCTGAACCAGCGCAACCGCCAGACGGTGCAGGAGATCAACCGGCTGGTGCGCGAGTACAACAGCTACAGCGGCAGCTACGGCCCGGAAGAGTATCGCCGGATCCGCGCCATCCAGGCGGGCCTGAGCACCCGCATCGATCAGCTGCACGATGAGAACAACGCCATCATTCGCCAGTCCAACGAGATCAGCCAGCGTTACCAGGCCGAGGTGAAGGAGTACAACGGCAGCTGGGATCGCTACAACCAGCTGGTGGCGGCGGTGAAGAGCGCCGACGGCAAGGTGGACGAGGCGCGCCGCGAGCTGGAGCTGGCCGAGCACAGGTATCAACTGGCATTGGCCCGTCAGCCGGCCGAGACGCAGCCGGCCTGATGCAACAAGGGCGCCCCGCAACAGGCGGGGCGCACGCTAGCTTGCTGGCACAGAGGAGCCGACCGGACAAGCCCGGTCGGCTCCTCTTTTTATGGCGGACTTATCTGGCCGCCGGTAGCTGGGCGAGGGCGGCCTGCACCGCGGCTGCCAGCTGGGGATCGCGCCCTGCCACCATGTCGGCCGGGGTCAGCGCCACCTGCACGTCCGGGATCAGCTCCTGATTCTCGTACAGAGTGCCGTCGGGGTTGCGCAGCCCCAGGGTCGGGATGCCGTAGGCAAGGCCCGGGATCAGCCTGGAGGTGTGGCCGTACACCATGGTGCCGGTGCCCGGCACTGGCTCACCGACGATGGGGCCCACCTTGAGGGTGCGGTAGTACTGGGGAAAGGCCGAGCCTTCCGAGTAGCTGCCCGCATTGACCAGCACCACCGAGGGCTTGGTCCACTGGCGGGTGGCGGCGTCCGTCTCACCCTTGCCAAGGCGCGGCCAGCTGCTGGCCATGCCCTGGGCGCTGCCGCTGCCGGTCAGGAACTCCACCAGGGTGTTGGCCAGATAGCCCCCCTTGTTGAAGCGCACGTCGACGATCAGCGCCTCGCGGTTGCGCTGGCGACCGAGGGCGTCGGCTACCACCTCCTCATAGACGGCGCTGCTCATCTCCGGCAGATAGACATAGCCGACCCGCCCCTGACTCAACTGTTCCACCTGGCTGCGGCGCTTGGCGATCCAGCCGTCGAGCTGCAGCTGATACTCCTGCTGCTGGTCGATGGCGGTGACCTCCAGCTGGTGCGGCTCCTTGGCCCCCTTGGGCAGCAGGGTGAGGGCCAGCCGCTGGCCGGCCTGATGGTTGAGCAGGGCATCCAGCTCGTTGAGGCTGTGCAGCTCGGTGCCGTTGATGGCCAGCAGGTGGGCGCCCGGCGCCAGATCCGTCTCCTGCTCCAGCGGGCCGCCGGCCAGCAGGGCGGCCAGCTCGACCGCTCCCTGCCGCTCGCGCCAGTAGCCGCCGAGGCTGGCGGTGTCGTCCGGCATGCGCTGGGAGGAGTCGGGGACGCTGCCCCAGGTGTGAGAAACATTGAGCTCGCCGGCCAGCTCCGCCAGCAGGTTGCCGAAGTCACGCTCGTTGCTGATGCCGGGCAGCAGGCGGCGATAGGCGGCCACGTAGCCGTCCCAGTCCATCCCGTTCATGTCGGCCCGGTAGAATTCGTCCCGGGTGAGGCGGGTGATCTGGTCGAAGGCAGCTGTCATCCGATCCTGCCAGCTGGCGGTGATCAGCAGAGTGAAGGGGTGGCTGCTGGCCTCGCCTGAGCGGGTATCGATGAGGGCTATTTCCCCCTCCCGCACCAGGGTGGCGAGGCTGGCATCCTGGTTGAGGCTGGCCAGCGCCGGCCCCGGCTGTTCGGCAAACAGCAGCTTGGTCTCGCCCTTGCGCAGATCCCGGGCGTAGCCCTTGATCTCGCTCTCGCCGTTGGCCCCGCTGGTCTCCACCAGATAGACCAGGTGATCGTCGACGATGCGGCTGGCGAGGACGGTGCCTTCTGGCTGCAACTGCAGCGCCTCGCGGTGTGCCAGCCGGTCGGTTTCGAAGCCGTAGCCAGCCTTGGGCGGCGCCTGTTCGGCAAGGAAGTCGCTTCTGGCGGCGCGGCTGCTGTAGAGGCCGAGCAGGCTGCCGCCGAGGGGCTCGCCATCGGCCCCCAGCACGCCGTACTTGGTGGATTGCCAATAGAGGATGCCGCCATCCTGACTCCAGGCCGGCTCACCATCCCGATAGCCGTTGAGGCTGACGTTGACCGGCTTGGCCTTGGCATCCCGGGTGTCGATGACGGCGATCTCCTGCTGGCTGGAGTCGGGCTGCACGGTCAGCGCCAGGTGGCGCGAGTCGGGGGCAAAGGCCAGCTCCACCGCATGGCGGGAGGGGTTGAACTCGGCGGCGACCAGCTGGCGCTGCTTGCCGCTGGCCAGATCCAGCAGATGGACGGCCTGGCCATCCACCACGAAGGCGAGCTGCTTGCCGTCGGGGGAGAGGGCGGGCTCGCGCAGCCAGAGCGGCTCGGCCGCCTGCAGGGGGGAGCAGATCAGCAAGAGCAGCAGGGATAGTCGGTATCGCATCGTGAGGTTCCTGAGAGGTGAAAAGCGCCTTATCTTCCCCCAATGTCCCGCCCGGGACTATCCCGAGATAGGGGGGTATCCCGTTGTTTTGGCAGTTAATTGTAACAATCTATAAAAGATGGCGCGGGATATGTTTCTCTGGATATATTGAGTATTGATGGCGATCCAATATGATGGCGCTCGCCCGCCACACCAGGCGGTGCAGTTCAGATGATTTGGTAACAGAAAAGCCCTTACCAGAGGCTTGCCGAGGGATGGAATGAGAGCCGTATTACTGTGTTTGCTGGGGCTGTGGCCCGCATTGAGTTTTGCCACCCTGTCCGCCGATATGGTGGTGGTGAAGAAATCGAGTTATAGCCTGACCCTGATGAAGGATGGCAAGGAGGTCAAACGCTACTGGATCGCTCTGGGTCCGGCTCCCAAGGGGCACAAGCAGCGGGAAGGGGATCAGCGCACGCCGGAAGGCCGTTACATCCTCGACTACAAGAAGACCAACTCCAACTATTACAAGGCCATCCATATCAACTACCCGAATCTGGACGACATCAAGGCGGCCAACGAGATGGGTGTGCGACCGGGCGGCATGATCATGATCCACGGTCAGCGCAACAGCATAGGCAACACCCGTTTGCAGCCGTCCAACTGGACCAATGGCTGCATCGCCATGCTCAACAAGGATCTGGACGAAGTGTGGAACGCCATCGAACCCGGCACTCCCATCATCATTCAGCCCTGACTCTCTGCAGCGCGCCACCTTCGGGTGGCGTTCTGTTTTTTGGCTCCCTCCTTTCTTTACCCGCAGCCTCTTGGTATCCGTCCCCGTGCTGTGCTAGTTTTTCCGGCTCGCCGTGGCCGCAACAAGGATGATCCCATGCCGTCAGCAACCCTCTCTCCGTCCGTCGGTGCCGAGAGTACCCGCGCGCTCTGGTGGCGCGCCTCCATCGATATTCTGCCGCTCTCCATCTCGGTGATCCCCTGGGGGATCCTGTGCGGCGCCCTGGCGCTGCAGGTGGGACTGAGCCCGCTGCAGGCCCAGCTGATGTCGCTGCTGGTCTATGCCGGCGCCGCCCAGCTCTCGGCCACCACCCTGTTCGGGGCAGGCACGCCGCTGCTGCCCATCATGGGCTCCACCTTCGTCATCACCTCCCAGCACCTGCTCTACGGCTTTACCTTTCGCCGCGACGTGCTGCCGCTCTCCCTGCGCTGGCGCGCCAGTCTCGCCTTCTTCCTGACCGACGAGATGTTCGCGGTGGCGCTCAAAGACAGGGAGCGCAGCGGCCGCTTCGATCCGGCCTACGCGCTCATCGCCGGCTTCGTCTTCTATCTGTTCTGGAATGCGGCGACCCTGCTCGGCATCGCCGCCGGCCAGTACATCGACGGGCTGGATCAGATGGGGCTGGACTTCGCCATCGCCGCCACCTTCATCGCCATGACCATTCCCGCCATGAAGAACCTGCCCATGGTGGCGGCCACCCTGGTGAGCGGGGCCATGGCGCTGCTCACCAAGCCGCTGCTGGCGGAGGTCTACATCATCATCTCGGCGCTCTCCGGCATGCTGGTGGGTTATGTGCTGCACCGGATGAGGAGGTAATCATGAGCTGGCTGATGATAGGCCTGCTGGCCCTGATCACCTTCTTCAACCGCTTCGCCTTCTTCTCGCGGCTGACCCGCTATCAGCCGGGCGCCGAGATGGGGGCCTTCCTCAGCTTCTCGGCCCAGTCGGTGCTGACCGCCATCTGGCTGCCCATCGTCTTCAGCTACCAGCCGGGCGCTGGGCTGAGCTGGGATCCGGACTACCTGGTCGCCACCCTGCTGGTGACGGCGCTGACCCTGCTGCGGCTGCCGACCCTGCTGGTGGTGGTGGTCGGCATGGGGGGCTTCTTCCTGCTGCGCTGGCAGGGGGGCATGGCCCAGCTGCTGCCCTGGCTGGACTAGGCCCGTGATCCTGCATGGCGGATGTCTTAATTGGATATCCGCCATGTTGTGAATGTCACTTCAAAAAACACCTCCCAAGTGTGAGGATTTAGCTCCCATCCGTCGAGGAGCGAGCCATGTCCTTCACCGAAACCTGCCAGCGCATCGTGCGCGATCCCCTGTTGTCACCGGCCCAGAAGAGCCATGCCCTGGCGCTGGCCGCCGAGAATGCGCTGCCCTATCCCGAGCTGCCTGCCGAGGTGAGCGAGGCGATGGCCAAGGGCTTTGTCTGCGACATGTTCGAGGGGCACGCTCCCTACAAGCCGCGCTATGTGCTGCCGGATTACGAGAAGTTTCTGCGCCAGGGCTCCGCCTGGCTGGAGCTGGCACCGCCGCAGGATTTCGACGAGGCGCTCGATGCTCTGCGCATCCTCTACCACCACGTGCCCTCCGTCACCGGCATGCCGGTCTGGCTGGGCCGGCTCGACCACCTGCTGCTGCCCTTCGTCGGTGAGCTGGATGACGAGGCCCTCTATCGCAAGCTGAAGGGGTTCTGGATCTACCTGGACCGGGTGCTGCCGGATGCCTTCATGCACGTCAACATAGGCCCGGATGACAACCGGCTCTGCCGGCTGATCCTGCGCATCGACGGCGAGCTCAAGCAGGTGGCCCCCAACCTCACCCTGTTCCACGATCCGGCGCAGACCCCGGACAGCCTGTTGCTGCAGGGGGTGCAGAACATCGCGGCCTGCAGCAAGCCCCACATCGCCAACTACCCGCTGCATCGCAACACCTTCGACGAGCGCGGCTTCGGCATCGTCAGCTGCTACAACGCCCTGCCCCAGGCGGGCGGTGCCAACACCCTGGTGCGGGTCTCCCTCAAGCGGGTGGCCGAGCAGGCCCACGGCATCGACGACTTCCTGGGCTGCCTGCTGCCCCACTACTGTCGCCTCGCCTCCCGTCTGATCGAGGTGCGCGCCGCCTTCCTGCACCAGGAGTCCGGCTTCTTCGACAGCTTCCTGGTGCAGGAGGGGCTGCTGGAGGAGGGGCGCTTCGTGCCGATGTTTGGCATCTACGGCATGGCCGAGGCGGTCAACCTTCTGATGGACAAGGAGAATCTGCCGGAGCGCTACGGCCGTGACGAGGAGGCGAACCAGCTGGGCTATCGCATCTCGGCCCAGCTCGCCCGCCACGTGAGCGAGACGCCGCAGCGCCACGCCTGGGGCGGCCGCGCCCTGCTCCACTCCCAGGGCGGGCTCAGCGTGGATCGCGGGGTGACCCCCGGGGTGCGCATCCCCTATGGCGAGGAGCCGGATCCCGCCAGCCACGTGCTGGCGCTGGCACCCCACCATGGCTTCTATCACTCCGGGATCAGCGAGATCCTCACCCTGGATCCCACCATCCGCCAGAACCCGCAGGCGTTGCTGCAGCTCTGCAAGGGGGCGCTTGCCATCGGCATGCGCGAGTTCACCGCCAACGTGGCGGACAGCGACCTGGTGCGGGTGACCGGCTACATGATCCGCAAGAGCGACGTGGCCCGCTTCGCGACCGAGGGCTCGCGGCTGCAGACCACCTGCCTCGGCGCCGAGGCGAGCGAGCTGACCGGGATCCGCCAGCGGGCGCCGCGGGTGGTGGGACGCGAGGCGACCCTGTGTGACTACTGAGTGCGACAGGCGGGCAGGGGCGGCGCGCAGCGCAACGGTGAGCCGCTGGCTGCCCTTCTCCTGCGTGGACGGCCCCGGCAACCGGCTGGTGCTGTTTCTGCAGGGCTGCAACTTCGCCTGCCCCGGTTGTCACAACCCGCACACCATCGGCCTCTGCGATCACTGCGGTGAGTGTGTGCCGGGCTGTCCGAGCGGGGCGCTGACCCTGCACGAGGGACGGGTGAGCTGGCAGGCGGCGCGCTGCACCGACTGCGATGCCTGTCTCGATGTCTGCCCCCGCAGCGCCAGCCCCAAGACCGCCACCATGACGGTGGCCGAGGTGCTGGCCCTGCTGCGCCGCTACGGCCCGTTGCTGACCGGCATCACCGTCTCCGGCGGTGAGGCCACCACCCAGCTGCCGTTCGTGATCGCGCTGTTCACGGCCATCAAGGGGGCGCCGGATCTGGCCCGTCTCGATTGCCTGCTCGACAGCAACGGTTCGCTCGCCGAGGCAGGCTGGCAGCGGCTGCTGCCGGTGCTGGACGGCGCCATGATCGACCTCAAGGGGTGGCGCGACTCTGTGCATCACACGCTGACCGGCTATGGCCGCGAGCGGGTGCTGGCCTCTCTGCAACTGCTGGCGCGGGCGGGCAAGCTGGCGGAGGTGCGTCTGCTGCAGGTGCCGGGGCAGAGCGATTATCTCGCCGCCGACGGCACGTTGGATGGCGGGCTCGCCGCCTTCTTGGACGCCCTCGGGCCCGTGCCCATCCGCCTCAACGGCTTTCGCCATCACGGCGTGCGCGGGGTGGCACTCGGCTGGCCAGAGGCGATGCGAGAGGAGCTGGAGCAACTGGCCGCGGCGCTGGCGGCGGCGAGGCTTGGCCCCGTCACTCTGCCGCCGCTGCTCTGAGTCGCTTGATGCTAATCAACTGATCGCAAAGGGATTTAATACGACAAGGCAAGATTGGACGGCGAACCGAGCGGTTCGGCGTGGCTTTTATGCTGCCTGAGTCTTGAGATGACGTAACTGTGATTGCTGTCTATTTGAGCTCTGCGAGGGGGCGGCTAGAATGGGTCAATCGCCCACCATCAACAGACGAACATGAGTGAATCCAACGCCTTATATCGAGTGCAGTTCATTTGTCACAACGAGCGTTACGAAGTCTATGTCAGGGAAGTGAGCCAGGGTCAGCTGTTCGGCTTTATCGAGATCGCCAACTTCGTGTGGGACAACCACACGGCGCTTATCGTCGACCCCAGCCACGAGAAGTTGAAGAGTGAGTTTGCCGACGTCAATCGCACCATGATCCCCATGCACCACGTGCTGCGGGTCGATCAGGTGCGCAAGCAGGGGGCCGCCCGCATCACCGAGCTGGGCAACAACGTCTCTCCTTTCCCCGGTCCCATCTACACCAAGAAACCCTGAGCACAGTCGTGCCTGGCACTGCCTGTGCCGGGCATGGCCCCCATCATGCCAGCGCGCGGGCCAGCTGCAGGATCCGCTGGCGAAACCAGCGCCGCGCCGGCTCCTCTCCTGCCGGGCCGTACCATACCAGGCTGTGGGTGACGGCGCCGTAATCAAACGGTACCGGCCGGCTCACCAGATTGTGCGGGGCCGCCTGCTCGGCCCAGCCGTTGACGGCGGTGAGGATCAGATCGCTCTGGCGCAGCAGGGTCGCCGCACTGCCAAAATCGGGCAGGATGGCGGCGATCTGCCGGCGTACCTGCAACTGGGCCAGGCTCTGCTCGAAGAAGGGGTTGGCCAGCTCCTGATCGCGAATGGCGATATGGCGCCAGCTCAGGTAGGCATCGAGATCCCAGGGCCGCGCCAGCGCCGGGTGATCCGCACGCAGCAGGCAGACCAGCTTGTCCTCTCGCAGTGTCTCCCACACCAGCCCTTGCTGGCGGGGCAGGGGCTGGCTCTGATCGTGGGGCAGGATCACGAAGTCCAGCTTGCCCGCCGCCAGGGCCGCCAGCCCCTGCTCATCCTTGTTGCGAATGTCGGGCACCAGGCCAGGCACCTCGCGCATCAGCTGTGCCAGGATGGGCCCCATGGGCCAGACCATGCCGCTCTCGCGCAGGGCAAATTTCAGCTGTCCCTGCCAGCTGGCGGGATCGAAGCCGCCCTGGCCGGTGAGGCCGTTGAGTTCGCTCAGCAGCCGGTGCAGGGTGGGGCCGAGCCGCTCGGCGAACGGGGTCAGCAACAGCTGGTTGCCCTGGCGGTAGAGCAGCTGATCGCCGAGCAGATCCCGCAACTGGTTGAGGGTCTTGCTGACGGTGGAGGGGGTGGTGCAGAGCCGCTCGGCGGTGCGGGTGACGCTCTGGCTGTCGAGCAGCAGGTGCAGGGTAACCAGGTGGCGGCCGCCGAGGCGGGAGAGGGCAATGAGATCCATAAGGGTTCCACGAGCAAACGGGACAAACAAAAAGCCCCGCCTGAGCGGGGCTTGCGGGGATCAGCCCTTGAGCACGGCGGCCATGGCGTCGGCCACGTAGTCGACGTTGCGGCTGTTGAGGCCCGCCACGCACATGCGACCGGAGCGCACCAGATAGACGGCGAACTCTTCGCGCAGGCGGTCCACCTGCTCCGGGGTGAAGCCGGTGTAGCTGAACATGCCGCGCTGGTTGATGAAGTAACTGAAGTCACGGCCCGGCACCTTGGCGCTCAGCACCTCGAACAGTTTCTGGCGCATCGCCTTGATGCGGGTGCGCATCTCGGTCACTTCACCGACCCACATGGCGTGCAGTTCGGGCTGGCTCATCACCGCTGCGGTGATCTGGCCACCGTGGGTGGGGGGGCTGGAGTAGTTGCGGCGCACGGTGGCCTTCATCTGGCCCAGTACCCGACCCGCCTCTTCGGCATCCTGGCAGATGACCGACAGGCCGCCGCAGCGCTCGCCGTAGAAGGAGAGGTTCTTGGAGAAGGAGTTGCTGACGAAGAAGCTGACGCCGGCGGCCACCATGGCGCGAATGGCATAGGCATCCTCCTCCAGCCCGTCGCCGAAGCCCTGATAGGCGATATCCATAAAGGGGATCAGCTGGCGTTCCACCACGAGTGTAATGACCTGGTCCCACTGGGCGCGGGAGAGATCCACCCCGGTCGGGTTGTGGCAGCAGGGGTGCAGCAGCACGATGCTCTTGGCCGGCAGGCTGCTCAGGCAGTCGATCATGGCGTCGAATTGCACGCCGCCGGTGGCCGCATCGTAGTAGGGATAGTCGTGCACCTTGATGCCGGCCCCCTCGAACATCGCCTTGTGGTTGTCCCAGGTGGGATTGCTGACCCACACCTCTGAGGTCGGGAAGTAGCGCTTGAGCAGATCGGCGCCGATCTTCAGCGCGCCTGAGCCGCCGATGGTCTGGATGGTGGCGATGCGACCCGCCTTGACCGCTTCGTGGTCGGCACCGAACAGCAGGTGCTGCACCGCGGTACGGTAGTTGGCGGCGCCTTCCATCGGCTGGTAGGGGCGCGGGGCCGGGGCGGCGGCGCGCTGGGCTTCGGCCTGCTGTACCGAGGCCAGCAGCGGAATGCGGCCCTGCTCGTCGTAATAGAGGCCGATCCCCAGGTTCACCTTCTGCTCGCGGGTGTCTTTGTGGAAGGTTTCGACCAGGGTCAGGATGGGGTCGCCAGCATAGGCATCGACGTGTTCAAACATGAGGGGTCCTTGCGAAATGGAATCCAGGGTATGGCGATCAATGATCGGCGGTCATCATGGCGTAAAGCCGGCGAGGGCTCAAGTCTGAAAGGGGCGCGGGCCGTGGGGCCGACGCCGCCCAGCCGTAAACGGGATGATGCGGCCCGCTCCACCGGCCTTACTTCAGATAGGATCGCAACACCCGCACCACCTGATCCAGATCCTCCAGCCGCTCGGCCGGGGTCGCCTCTTCGGCGCCGAGATGCTCGCGCATGTGGCCCTCCAGCACCTCCAGCATCAGGCCGTTGACGGCGCCGCGAATGGCGGCTATCTGCTGCAAGATGGCGGCGCAGTCGCTCTCCTGCTCCAGCGCGCTCTCCAGTGCCCCTGCCTGCCCCTTGATGCGGCGCACCCGCGCCAGCAGCTTCTTCTTGCCGTGAATGGTGTGTGACATGCAGGATCCTCTCGACCAATAAAACTATACTGGGGTATAGTATATTGCATCCTCGTCCTCAGGAGAAATCCATGTCACCCCTCGCCTCATCCCACTGCCACCAACCCGTCGTTCACGAAGGGAATCCGCTGGCCGAACAGAAGACCCGCTGGGCCGTGCTGCTGACCGTCGTCATGATGGTGGCGGAGATCGGTGGCGGCTGGTTCTACAACTCCATGGCACTGCTGGCCGACGGCTGGCACATGAGCTCCCATGCGCTGGCGCTCGGCCTGTCGGTGCTGGCCTACCGCGCCGCCCGCCACTTCGCCCGCGACCACAGATTCAGCTTCGGCACCTGGAAGATCGAGGTGCTGGGCGGCTTCACCAGCGCCCTCTTGCTGGTGGGGGTGGCCGGCATGATGCTGTTCGAGTCGGTGTTCCGGCTGCTGGATCCCAGCCCGATCCACTACCAGCAGGCCATCGCCATCGCCATCGTCGGCCTGCTGGTGAACCTGGCCTGTGCCTGGCTGCTCAAGGACGATCACGGTCATCACCACCATCACCACGACCACCATCATGATCATCACGACCAGGATCACTCACACGATCATCACGGCCATCAGGATCTCAATCTGCGCGCCGCCTACATCCACGTGCTGGCGGATGCGGCCACCTCGGTGCTGGCGATTCTGGCGCTGGTGGGGGGCATGCTGTGGGGGGCCGACTGGCTCGACCCCCTGATGGGCATAGTGGGCGCCGTGCTGGTGGCGGTGTGGGCCTGGGGCCTGCTGCGCGACTCCGGCCGGGTGCTGCTGGATGCCGAGATGGATGCGCCGCTGGTGGCAGAGATCCGCGAGGTGATAGCCGACTTGCCGGAAACCGAGATCAGCGATCTGCACGTCTGGCGGGTGGGCCAGCAGCAGTATGCCTGCGTGCTCTCCCTGCTGATGGCGGTGCCGCTCTCCGCCAGCGAGATCCGCGCCCGGCTCGCCATCCACGAGGAGCTGGTGCACGTCACCATAGAGGTGGGCACCCCCTGATCCTGGCCGGTGTGTCGCCCGCAACAGCAAGAAGGGGCCAATGCCCCTTCCTGTTTTTCTGGCTCAGTGCGGCGGGCCCTGCACATCGTCCGGTTTGTGCTGCCAGATGGCGCCGAGCAGCAGCTTGAGCAGCAGCCCGGGCGGATTGTCCAGCAGCCGGCCCGACTCCAGCTGCAGCTGGCCGTCGGGATGAAAGCCGAGGCTGGCGTGGACGGTGCCATCCTCGCCGCACACCTGGATGAGACCGCTCAGGCTGCCGCGCTCCCCCGGCTGGCAGCGCAGCCGCAGCTCCCGTGGCTCCCCCAGCAGGGTGAAGGCGCGGGCGAGGGGCGGGGTATCCTCGTAATCCGGCCAGTTGAAGAAGTGGTACTGCTCGGCCAGGGTGCCCGCCTGCTGGCAGAACTGGTCGAACAGCTGGGCAATCCCCTGATACTCCTGATCCAGCCGCCTGGCCTGCTCCTCAATCCGTTTCATCTCCGGTTGCTCCTTTGCTCGCTCTTGTTCACTTATCCATTTGATCGGAAATCTTTTTTTCCGAAATTGGACGCGCCTTCCGCTGGTATGGGCCGAAACGGACGACGGGTCTGTGAGCCCGATCCGATTTTCGTTATGAAAACGTTATCTTGTTGAAAGAGGTTAACTTTTTTGCCTTCCTGCTCACATTTGAAACGATTTCAGCTGATTAATATGGCCCCGCTCGGCAATGACCGGGTACTCGAATATCGAGACTAACTACAGCGGGAATTATAAAAAAATGGATATGAAAAAGACCAAGGTGGCGCTGGTAACAGCCTCACTGCTCGCGCTTTTGTCCGGCTGCAATGACAACAGCACTTCCCCCACCCCGGAACCCTCGGACGGCCCAGTCGCCCGTCTGCCCAATGTACAACCCCCGGCCGAACAGCTGGTGGCCGGGCCCGATCAGGCGGTGATCGCCCTGGTGGATACCCAGACCAGCGCCGCCCGCGGGGTCACTGGCCCCTTCGCCAACTACAGCCTGCACCTGTGGAACAACGACGCCTGCAACGCCACCGCCGAGAGCGGCCTCAACGCGGGCTGGGACGACAAGGCCAACACCCCGGCCGCGGTCGACGGCTTCGGCCCGAGCTGGGTGGTGCCCCTCAGCAAGGTGGAAGGGTGCATCAACTTCATCGCCCGCAACGGCGATCTGGCCAACCTGACCGGTAGCGACATGAAGGTGGTCTTCAGCGATCATCCGGACCGCACCGTGGCCATCGTCGCCGGCAAGAACGAGATCTTCGGCAGCCGGGCCGAGGCCTTCACCGCTGCCTTCGGTGTGGCGGGGGCCAGTGCCCACCTGATCGACGGCAGCACCCTGATCTGGCAAGGGGGCAAGGACAAGCCCCATGTCCGCCTCTACTACACCGACTCCGGCACCATCAAGGCCAATGCGGAAGGGGTGTTCGACTTCCCCTACATCACCCTTACCCCGACCAGCCTGACCGCCGAGCAGCAGGCCAAGTATCCGCATCTCAAGGATGCCGCCGCCTTCGCCCTGCCGGCTGGCAAGGATCTCAAGCCGCTGCTCAAGGGTGAGCTGGTGGCCATCGGTACCGACGCCGACGGCATTCTGCAGGGGGCGACCCTGGTACAGAGCGCCGGCGCCCTCGATGCCCTCTACAGCGAGGCGGCCACCAAGCTGAGCTATGGCGCCGTGGTCGAGGGGGGCAATGTCACCTTCCGGCTGTGGGCGCCGACCGCAAGATCGGTCAAGCTGGCGCTGTTCGACGAGCAGCACAAGTCGCTCGGCGAGCGCACCATGACCCTGGACGAGGCCAGCGGCAGCTGGAGCGTGCAGGGTGGCAGCGAGCTGGTGGGCAAGTTCTACCGCTACGACATCCAGGTCTATCACCCGGTCAGCCGCAAGCTGGAATCCTATCAGGTGACCGACCCCTACTCCCTGAGCCTGGCGATGAACTCCGAGTTCAGCCAGGTGGTGGATCTCAACGATCCGGCCCTCAAGCCGGAAGGGTGGGACAGCCTGAAGGCGCCCCACAGCCAGCAGAACCCCGCCGACATCACCATCTATGAGGCCCATGTCCGCGATCTGACCGGCAACGACGACTCCACCCCGGCCGAGCACCGCGGCAAGTTCCTCGGTCTGACCGATACCGACACGGCGCCGGTCAAGCACCTGCAGGCGCTGGCCAAGAGCGGCGTCAGCCACCTGCACCTGCTGCCGGTGTTCGACATCGCCACCGTCAATGAAGATCCGGCCAAGGTCGCCAACATCGGCGATGACTTCGGCAAGCTGTGCCAGGTCAACCCCGAGGTGCAGAACTCCAAGTTCGCCGGCTACTGCAGCAGCGGCCAGACCATCGCAGCCGTGCTCGGCGATCTGCAAGGGGGCGACAGCAAGGAGAACCCGCAGGTGCAGGAGCTCTACGGCTACCTGCGCGGCGTCGACTCCTTCAACTGGGGTTATGACCCCTACCACTACACCACCCCGGAAGGCTCCTACGCCACCAACGCCGAGGGCAGCCAGCGCATCCTGGAGTTCCGCGAAATGGTCAAGGCCATCAAGCAGAACATCGGCATGAACGTGGTGATGGACGTGGTCTACAACCACACCAACGAGGCGGGTCTGGGGCCCAAGTCGGTGCTCGACAAGATAGTGCCCTGGTACTATCAGCGCCTCAATCCGGAGACCGGCTCGGTGGAGAACTCCACCTGCTGCTCCAACACGGCGCCGGAACACGCCATGTTCGCCAAGCTGATGGATGACTCCCTGGTCACCTGGGCCCGCGACTACAAGATCGATGCCTTCCGCTTCGACCTGATGGGCCACCACCCGAAAGATCAGATGGTGCAGGCGCTGGCCGCGGTGAAGCAGGTCAACCCCGAGATGTACTTCTACGGCGAGGGCTGGAACTTCGGCGAGGTGCAGGATGACAAGCGCTTCGTGCAGGCGACCCAGAAACACCTGGCCGGCACCGGCATCGGCTCCTTCTCCGACCGGCTGCGGGATGCGGTGCGCGGTGGCAGTCCGTTCGACGGCGGCGACACCATTCGCAAGACCCAGGGCTTTGGCAACGGCGCCCTGGTGGATGCCAACGAGATGGATGGCGTCGATCGCGCCACTGCCTTGCATCAGAGCGACCTGGTGCGCCTCGGCATGGCCGGCAACCTGAAGGACTTCATTCTGACCGACAAGGACGGGATGCCGAAGAAGGGGGCCGACATCGACTACAACGGTCAGCCGGCGGGCTATGCCCAGGATCCGACCGAAATCCAGAACTACGTCGACAAGCACGACAACCAGACCCTGTTCGACAACCTGATCTACAAGGCGCCGCAAGGGGCCGATCTGGTGCGGATGCAGGGGGTATCGCTCGCCACCGCCATGCTGGGGCAGGGCATTCCCTTCACCCACGCCGGTGTCGAGCTGCTGCGCTCCAAGTCCATGGAGCGGGACAGCTACGACTCGGGTGACTGGTACAACCGGGTCGACTATACCCTGGCCGACAACAACTTCGACAAGGGGCTGCCGCGCAAGGACAAGGATGGCGACAACTATCCGCTGATCGAGAAAGTACTCGGCACGCACGTCAAGCCGAGCGGTGCCGACATGGCGACCATGGTGGGCTTCTATCAGGAGCTGGCCGAGCTGCGTCAATCCTCCCGTCTGCTGCGTCTGGGCAGTGGCACCGAGGTGATCAAGCGGGTCGATTTTCGCAATACCGGCCCGGATCAGGTGCCCGGCCTCATCGTGATGACGGTGGATGACGGCATCAATGCGGGTGCGGATCTGGATCCGGCCATCGACGGTCTGGTGGTGATGATCAACGCCACCAATGCTCCCCAGAGCGTCAACGACTTCCGTGACGGCAACGATCAGCCCATCGACCTGGCCAGCCTGCAGCTGAGCCCGGCCCACCACGGCGGCGAGAGCATCGCCCGCGATGCCGCCGTCAATGGCGGTACCCTGACCCTGGGGGCCTGGTCGGCGGCGGTGTTCGTCAAGCCGCAGAGCGGTGCCCAGGGCAGCGGCCTGCCGGTCGGCAAGAAGACTGATCTGAGCACGGTACCGCCGTTCGGTGACACCGCCGTCTATCTGAAGGGGTTTCTCGATGAGTGGGGCAACACCAACCAGATGACCTTCACCAGCAACTTCATGTACGAGTTCACCACCGAGGTGAGCAGCGACAAGCTGGGCACCACCAACGTCAAGATCGCGGATGCCAGCTGGGGTCCCCTCAACTACGGCAGCTGCAACGCCGGTGACAAGCTGGTGGTCGGCACTCCGCTGACCCTCTGCAAGGGTGGCGATACCGGCAACATCGGGCTCGATCTGGCCAAGGCGGGCAGCTACAAGTTCGTGTTTACCGCCATGAACAAGGACAAGCCCACCCTGAGCGTCAGCTTCACCGAGCCGGTGCAGAGCTGCAAGGTGCTGGACACAGTGGCGGGCAATCCGCTCGGCTACAACCTGTTCGTCAAGGGCGAGCTCTCCGGCTGGGCCGCTCAGTCACAGTACCAGTTGAGCTACAAGGGGATGGATGGCGATCTTGCCATCTATCAGGCGGCCTTCAACTACACCGGCAGCACCGAGTTCAAGGTGGCCAACGAGGACTGGAGCAAGGAGTTCCTGCTCAACGGTGGCGGTGCGCTGAAGGCGGAGACCGGTTACCCGTTCGCCTTCTCCCAGGCGGGCAGCGCCAACAACAGCATCACCTTGCCGCAAGGGCTGTGGAGCGTGCTGGTGAAGGTTGACCCGGCCGGTGCCAAGGCGGGTACCGCGGTGATCCAGGAGTGCAGCGCCAAGTAGTCATTCCCATCGAGCCCGGGGCTGACTCGGCAGCCCAGGGTTGAATTCCACCTTGCCAAGGGTGGGATAACACCGAGAGAGTAAGCAAAGCGCGACTGCCGACCGGCAGCCGCGCTTTTTCTTTGTCGTCGAAGGCGGTGCAATAAAAAAGCCGCCCACTAGGGGCGGCTTTAAGTTGTGCCGTTAACGGCCGGCTTAGCGCTTGCGCAGCAGACGCAGGGCGTTGGCGGTGACCAGGGCGGTGGCGCCGGTATCGGCCAGCACCGCAATCCACAGGCCGGTGATGCCGAGCAGGCTGGTGACCAGGAAGATGGCCTTGAGCCCCAGCGCCAGCGCTATGTTCTGGTGGATGTTGGCCAGTGCCGCGCGGGAGAGCCGGATCATGGCGGCGACCCCGCCGAGCTGGTTGTGGGTCAGCGCCGCATCGGCGGTCTCCAGCGCCACGTCGGTGCCGCCCCCCATGGCGATGCCGATGCTGGCCCGTTTCATGGCCGGCGCGTCGTTGATGCCGTCGCCGATCATCGCGACCTTTTGCGTCAGACCGAGCTTGGCGATCTCATCGACCTTGCCCTCCGGCAGCAGGCCGGCGCGCCAGCCCATGCCGAGCTCGCCGGCGATCGCCTCGGCGGCGCGGGGGTTGTCACCGGTCAGCATGATGCTCTGCAGGCCAAGCTCGCTCAGCTCGCGCAGGGCCGGGGCCGCCTCGGGGCGGATCTGGTCGCGCAGGGCCAGCAGGGCCGCTGGAGTGGCATCAGGCTGACCGAGCACCACCACCGTCTTGCCTTGCTGCTCCAGGGTGGCAACCCGGGCCTGCATCGCCGCATCCAGGGTGGCGACCCGGCTCGGTGCCAGCAGCTGCCAGAGGATGCCGTCGATGCGACCTTCCACCCCCATGCCGGGCAGGGCGCGCAGCTCCTGGGCCGCGGCCAGGCTGAGGCCCCGTTCGCCGGCCGCCGTCACCACGGCGCGGGCCAACGGGTGGTGGGAGCCCTGCTCGATGGCTGCCGCCAGTGCCAGCAGCTCGGCCTCAGGCTGGCCATTGAGGCTCACCAGTTCGGTCAGCTGCGGCTTGCCCAGGGTCAGGGTGCCGGTCTTGTCAAAGGCCAGGGTATCGATGTGGGCGAGGCGCTCCAGCGCGGCGCCCCCCTTGATGAGGGCCCCCTGCCGGGTGGCTGCCGCCAGCGCCGAGGTGACCGCCGCCGGGGTGGAGATGACCAGGGCACAGGGGCAACCGATCAGCAGCAGCGCCAGCCCGCGATAGACCCACTCGTCCCAGCTCTGGCCGAAGGCGAGCGGTGGTACCAGCACCACCAGCAGGGCGACCAGCATCATGGCCGGGGTATACCAGCGGCTGAAACGGTCGATGAAGCGCTCGATGGGGGCGCGCTGGGTCTCGGCCTCTTCGATGAGATGCAGGATGCGGTCGATGGCGTTGTTGCCGGGCTCGGACACCACCTCGAGGCGCAGCACCCGATCCGCCGCCAGGCTGCCGGCGGGCACCTTGTCACCCTGGCGGCGCTCCACCGGGATGGATTCGCCGGTCAGGGCGCTCTCGTCAAAGGCGCCGAGGGCGTCGAGCAGGCGGGCATCGGCCGGCAGACGGGCGCCCGGGGCGATCTCTATGATGTCGCCTGGACGCAGTTCATCGGCGGCCACCTCTTCCCGCACCTCGCCCTCGGCAGTAGTGCGGATGCGCAGCGCCTTGTCAGGCACCAGCGCCATCAGGGCGGTGACCCCGGCGCGGGCGCGGCCGGCGGCGTAGGCCTCCAGGTGTTCGCCCAGCATGAACAGCAGCAGCACCATGGCCGCTTCGGCGGTTTCACCGAGGAACAGGGCCCCCACGGCGGCGACCGTCATCAGGGTCTCGATGGCGAAGGGGGAGCCGCTCTTGGTCAGCGCCCACGCCTTGCGAGAGATGGGCCACAGCCCCCACAGGGTGGCCAGGGTAAACAGCGGCTGACCGATCTGGCTCGGCAGCAGGGCCGCTACCAGCATCAGGCCGGCCAGCGACAGCGGTTGCCAATATTTGCCGAGCAGGGTCTGCAGCGGGCCGCGTTCGCGGCCGGACTCCTGCTTGCCGGCGCGCTCGCCCTTGAGCTGAAAGCCGGCGGCCAGCACGGCGGCGGTGACGGGATCGGGGGAGAGGCCGGGGGCCAGATCCACCACCAGCTTCTCGGTGGCAAACAGCACGCGGGCCTGCTGCACGCCGCTCACCCGGCTGACGGCCGTCTCTATCTTGCGGGCGCAGCTGGGGCAGTCCATCCCCAGCACCTGCCAGCTGTGGCGGCGGCTGTTCTGCTCGGGGGCGTCCAGCGGCGGCTCGTCCGCGGCGGAGGCGTGATCGTGCGCATGACCCTGCTCATGGTGATGGCCGTGGTCGTGTTTGATGTCGGTGCAGCAGCCCCCTCTGGGGGGCTCTTCGTCGCCGGGGACGTCGGCGACCCCGCGCGCCTGATGATCGTGGGGAGCCGGGGTGGCCGCGCAACTGGCCGTTGCCGTGTTGTCACAGCAGTGGCTGGTGTGGCTGTGCTCGGCCTGGGAGGCGGCCGCCTTGCTGACGGCCTTGATGGGGGCGGCGTGTTGATGGCTGCAGCAGGATTTACTCATGGTGCGTTCCTCTTGAGGGACCCCGCCCCTGCGGGATCCTGGATGACTGAGCCGAGTGTAAACCTTGGTGTTAAGTCCAAGGTCAACCCCCTTTCTCTCTGCTCCTCCAGACGGGTGCTTTGGCGATCCTATATCCCTGTGATTGGCGGGTGTTTGTCCCCGCCCGGCGGGCCTATACTGGAGGCCCTGATCCTCCCTCGATAATCAAGGACATAACATGAGCAATACCGTTACTCTGCAAGGCAACCCGGTTTCCGTCGCCGGTCACTTCCCGGTTGCCGGCGAACAGGCCAAGCCCTTCTCCCTGGTGGCCAAGGATCTCTGTGACGTGACCCTGGCGAACTTCGCCGGTCAGCGCAAAATCCTGAACATCTTCCCGAGCGTCGATACCCCGACCTGCGCCACCTCAGTGCGCAAGTTCAACGAGCAGGCAAGCAGCCTGAACAACGCCGTGGTGCTGTGCATCTCCGCCGACCTGCCGTTCGCCCAGGCCCGCTTCTGCGGCGCCGAGGGTCTGGACAAGGTGGTGAACCTGTCCACCCTGCGTGGCGTCTCCTTCCTGCAGGACTACGGCGTGGCCTTCTCCTCCGGCCCGCTGGTGGGTCTGGCTGCCCGCGCCATCGTGGTGCTGGATGAGCACGACAAGGTGCTGCACAGCGAGCTGGTGGCCGAAGTGGCCGACGAGCCGAACTACGCCGCCGCCCTGGCCGTGCTGTAATCGCGTCGGGTCGACAAAAATCCCGCCGGGGCCATGCCCCGGCGGGATTTTTTATGGGCGGCTGCCGTCAGGGGGAGGTGGCGAGCGGCTGTGATGGGGGCTTGGGTTGCCACTCCACATAGGGGCGGTGCAACCTGGCGTAGATCTCGGCCAGCTTGCCGGAGGCGGCGAGCCGGTCAATCGCCTCGCCGAGGAAGCGATCCATTTCGTCGCCGGCAGGCCCTTTGGCGATGATGAAGACATCCTCGAAATCCCCCAAGTGTTCCCGATGGATGTTGGTGAGCTTGAGCCGGCGCAGCATCAGGTCGGCCTCCTCCTGGGCCCAGATGAAGGCATCGATGCGACCGCGGGATAGCTTGCGCAGGGACTGCTCTATGCTCATCGACCGCTGCAGCGGAATGGGCAGAAAGCCGGGGGTGGCCTCGATCAGCAGATCCCGCTTGGTGGGCACTATGCCGTAGGCCATGTCGGGGGTGATGATGTGGTCGGTATTGCTGTAGAGCACGTGGGTCACCTTGCCGAAACTGCGGGTGCTGAAGCGATAGGGCAGCAGGTCGGCATCCTGCAGGTTGCGGATGGCGGGCAGGCTGAAGTCGGCGGTGCCAGCGATCACCCCGGCCATGGCCCGGGCGAGGGGATAGATGGTGATCCGGATGCTGATATCCGGATAGAGATCGTCGATGGCGCGCACCAGATCGACAAAAGGACCTGTCTTGTCGGCATTGATCAGCCCCGGCAGCTCGCCGAGGTGGGCGTTGATGATGCGCACCGGTTTGGCGGCGGGGGTGGCCTGGGGATCGGCACGGGAGAGCCCCAGGCTGGTCAGCCCCAGCAGGGCGAGCAGCAGCAAGAGGGGCAGGGTGGGGGATCGGGTCATGGTCGGGTAGCTCCGCCTTGAGAGGTTTTCTGAAGTGTAGCCAGCGGCACCCTGGCGCGGCGGCCCGGCACCTGAGCGGATTGGGTTTTACTTATGGGCCCCCGCTCACTAGACTTCGCCCTCCCACTTGCTTATCCGTACCGTACCATGACCTTTGACCAACTCGCCCTTGCCCCCGCCCTGCTGGCGGCCCTGCCAACCAATCTTCAGCACCCGACCCGGGTACAACAACTGGCCATCCCGGCCGCGCTGGCGGGACGGGATCTGCTGGCGCTGGCCCGCACCGGCAGCGGCAAGACCCTGGCGTTCGGCTTGCCGCTGCTGCAGCGGCTGGATCCCGCCCTGGCAGAGGTGCAGGGGCTGGTGCTGGTACCGACCCGCGAGCTGGCGGTGCAGGTGAGCGAGGCGTTGCAGGGGCCGGCCGCCGGGCTGGGTCTGCGGCTGGTGACCCTGTGCGGCGGGGTGGAACAGGCGCAGCAACAGGCCGAGCTGGCGCTGGGGCCGCAGCTGCTGGTGGCGACCCCGGGGCGGCTGCGGGATCTGCTGGGCCAGCAGTTGCTGACCCTGGCCGGCCTGCGCACTCTGGTGCTGGACGAGGCGGACCGCCTGCTGGAGATGGGGTTCTGGCCCGATATTCAGTGGCTGATGAAGGCCATGCCGGTCGAGCGTCAGACTCTGCTGTTCTCCGCCACCCTGCCCGCCGAACTGGAGGCGCTGGCAACCGGTTTGCTGAAAGAGCCCGCGCGGGTGGAGGCGGATCCTCGCAACAGCGTGGCCGACGACATCGAAGAGCGGCTCTATCTGGTCAACAAGAGCAGCAAGGTGCCGGCGCTCATTAGCCTGCTCAAGGCCCACGAGTGGCCGCAGGTGCTGGTCTTCATCAGTGCGCGGGACGACGCCGACGGGGTGGCGAAGAAGCTCGCGAAGGCGGGCATCGCGGTGGCGGCCCTGCACGGTGAGAAGGAGCAGGCGGTGCGCGAGCAGGCGCTCGGCGACTTCAAGGCGGGCAAGGTGCGGGTGCTGGTGGCCACCGATCTGATGGCGCGCGGCATTCACGTGGAGGCGCTGCAGCTGGTGATCAACCTGGACTTGCCCGCCAGCGCCCCCGTCTACGTGCATCGTATCGGCCGCACCGCTCGGGCAGGGCGCAGCGGGCTCGCCATCTCCCTCACCTGCCATGGCGAGGCCGACACCCTGGCGGCGATCCGCACCCTCACCGGGCGTGAGCTGCCGCTGGCCGATCTCGCCGGCTTCCCGGTGACCGACAAGCCAGCCAGCGGGGAGGGCAAGCGCGCCCCCCGTGACAAACAGGCCAACCGTCGCACCCAGGCCAAGCGCAGCGTCAAGCAGTTCAAGGGCAAGGCGTAGCGCCCCTGCCATGACCGGTGTGACAGGCCGGTTCATCGCAGCGTCAAACAGTGAAAGGGTCGGGGCCAAACCCTGACCCTTTCTGTTTGCCCACCTGGTCACTATCAAACAGCGGTCGCTTCGCTATGCTCCATGGGTTTCACCATGGAGGGATGACGAATGACCAGTCTGGTAATGGGCCCCCTGCTGGGCCTCGAGTCAGAGACCGAGTACAGCATCTGTTTTATGGCGCAGGCCAGCTGCAAGAGTGCTGCCGTGCGGATCAACGGCGAGCTGCTGGCCGCCAGCAAGCAGGCGGATACCCCGAGAGGCGGCTTCTGGCGGCTGGTCTGGCAGGCCAGTCCCAAAAGCAAGGCCGGCACCCCCGTCGACTACGAGATCCTGCTGGACAAGCAGCCGGCGCAGGATCTGGCGGGATACGACAAGTGGCAGTTCCATCTGCCGGGCAAGAAGGAGCCGGTGCGGATAGGCTACGCCTCCTGCAACGGTTTCTCCGACTTCAAGCTGCTCACCTCCACTCCGGCCCCCTACGTCATGTGGGACAAGCTGGCCGCGGAGCACAAGGCCCATCCCTTCTCCCTGTTGCTGATGGGAGGAGATCAGATCTATGCGGACTCCCTCTGGACGAACGTGCCGACCCTCAAGGCCTGGAACGAGCTGGACCGGGCAGAGAAGGTCAAGCGCAAGGCGACCCGGGCCATGGTGGAGCAGCTCGACCGCTTCTATTGCGATCTCTACTGCAAACAGTGGGGCCGCCTCGAGGTTGCCTTCATGCTGGCCCGGGTGCCGAGCGCCATGATGTGGGACGACCACGACATCTTCGATGGCTGGGGCAGCTACCCCGAGGATCTGCAGCGCTGCGAGGTCTATCAGGCCATCTATGCCGCCGCCACCAAGTACTTCCGGCTGTTCCAGCTGCGCACCGGTGCCAACGGGGCGCTGCTGGACAAGACGCTGAATCACCACTCCTGGCGGCTCGGTTTCAGGGGCTACCAGATCCTGGCGCTGGACAACCGGGCCAATCGCACCCGCGACCAGGTGATGAGCCCGTCCCAGTGGGAACAGGTCAACGCCGCGCTGGCGGCCTGCGACACGGGCCACCTGCTGGTGTTGGCGGGGGTGCCCGTGGTCTATCGCGACTTCTCCTTCACCGAGGCGGCGTTCGATGCCACCCCCTGGGAGGAGGAGCTGACCGACGATCTCAAGGATCACTGGCGGGCCAAGGCCCATCAGGGGGAGCGGGCCCGCCTCATCATGCGGCTGCTGGACAACGCCAGGCAGCGGCGCCAGAAGGAGCCTGGCTGCAAGACCCTGATCCTCTCCGGCGACGTGCACGTGGGTTGCCTCGGGGTCATTCAGGACAAGCGGGAGGGGCTCAACGTGCACCAGCTGGTCTCCTCCGGCATCGTCCACCCCTGTCCCACCCAGTTCCAGTGGATGGGGATCCTCGCCATGACCAACGACGATCCCGAATACCTCGACGAGAGCCGGCTGATCCGCGCCGAGCTTATCAAGCCGTTCGGCGCCCCCGTCTACCTGCGTACCCGCAACTTCGCCACCCTGCTGATGGGCAGTGACGACAAGCTGTGGGCCAACTGGCATTGCGAGAACGGCCTGGCGGCCAGCTACCCGCTGGCCTGATGGCCGGGGAAATACGAAGGGCCCGTCAGGGCCCTTTTTTCATTGCGTTGGTGTGGCGGAGTCACGGGCGAAGAAGTCGCGCCGGAACTGGCCGAGCACCGCCTCCCTGTGCTGCTGCCAGCTCGCCTCGTCCATGTTGCCCCGGCTGGCTGCCAGCTGCTGCTCGAGCTCGGTCAACTGCTGCTGGTAGCGGCTGCGCTGATCCAGCTGCTGCTGGCGGCTGGCGGCAAACTGCAGGGTCGCCTCGGCCTCTGCAGCCGGCAGGAAGTGGTGGGCCAGGGTGGCGAGCTCCTCGTCTCCCCACAGCTGGCGTGCCTGCTGCAGCCGGGCCGCCGGGTTGAACAGTTCAGTCGCCAGATCCGGGTGCTCCGCCACCCACTCATCCTGCAAGCGGCTGAGGGCATCCAGCCGCTCGGCCAGCGGCAACTGCTCGTTCTCCTGCGCCAGCTGCTCGAGCGCCAGGGCGTAGCGCCCCTGCAACCGAAACAGACTCTCCCCCTCGCCAAGCCAGCTGGCCTCTGCACCTTCCAGATTGACGAGCCGCTCGGCCAGCGGCAGATCGCTGTCGCTTACCTCGCTGGCGAGCTGCTGGCTCAGCGCCTCCGGCATGGCTCGCCAGCTGGCGGGAGGTGGCTCGGAGCCGGTCTGTGTGGCGGCAACCGGCGAGGCGAGCGCCGGGGAGCCTGACAGCTGTGCCTGCACGGGCGCAGCGGTGCCCGATGGGGCCTGGCTGGAGGGGGCCGGGCGCGCCGGCTCCTCCTGTGCACTCAGGTTGAGCAGCAACAAGGCCAGCAGCGCCAGCGCCAGCAAGCCGTAACGGCGCTTCATCGGCTGATCTCTCCCTTGACCGGGAAGTGATCGGAGAGGTTGCTGGCGGGCCAGAGGCTGCCGTCGCTGCTGCGCGGGATCCAGACGCTGTTGAGGTTGTGGCTTGCGGCGCCGTACTCCCGGCTCACCACCAGATAGTCGAGGTACTCCACGTTGGCGCCGCCGGAGAGCGGGCCACCGGCATAGGGGTTGATCCTGGGATCGAAGGTGGCCTCGGTGTAGCCGCCGTAGGCCGGCTCGTCGGCGTTGAGATTGGCCAGCATGCCGGCGTAGTCATCGGCAAACTTGCGCTTGTTGACGTTGAAGTCGCCGCCGTAGATGACGGTGTCGCTGGCGGGAATATTGAGGCTGGCGGCCAGGGTGCGCATCTGGCCGAACTGGATCTGGCGCAGGCGGCGCGCCTCGTCGGTGTCGAAGCTGGCGGTGTGGGTGGCGAACAGGTGCCAGGCCTTGCCCCCCTTGATCACCTCCGCATACATCACCCCCTTGTCGGCGAAGCAGTCGGTGCCGGTGCACTGGGGATAGACCAGCTGGGCCTCGCGCACTATGGGGTAGCGGCTGACGATCACCACGCCGCCGTCGTGGATGTTGACCCCCGGCTTATCGAGCACCTTGGTCTGGTAGGGATACTCTTTGGCCAGCGCCTGCAGGAAGCCCTCGCGGCGGCCATCGAACACTTCCTGCAGCAGCAGGGCGTCATAGCCCTTGAGGTGTTCGGGCAGCAGCGCCAGCCGCTCGCCAATGCTGGAGGCGATCACCGGCAGTGCCCAGATGTTGTAGCTGGCCACCTTCAACCTGGTTTCGGCAGGCTCGGGTTGCTCCACCTGTTTGGGCGGGGTCAGCATGTAGTGCAGATCGTCGTAGCGACCGGTGAACTTGGCGGCAAAGGCCAGCTCCTGCGGCCCGTTCAGGCGGTGGATGGCGCGATCGCTCTGCCAGCCTGAGTTGTCTGCCGGCGTCTCGCCGCCGTGTTGCAGGGTGCTGTTCCACCAGGTGCCCTCCATCCGCTGGTTGAGGCGATAGGTGTCGCCGCTGGGGGTGGTGACCCGGGTTTCGAACAGATAGCTCTTGCCCGCCTTCACCCCCTCGTAGCGGTTGAAGCTGAGCACCATGGCGCTCTCCCAGGGGCCCAGCTCAGTCCTGTGCTGGATCCACTGGCTGCCGGCCTGCAGCTCGCCGGAGCCGCTCTGGCGGATCTCCAGCTGGACCGGATCCGGGCTGTTGTTGGTGAGGTAGACATCGGTATCGGCCAGCGCCTGCAGCGGAAACTGGCTGGCCAGCAGCAGGGCGGCATAACTGACGGGCTTGTGCATCATGAAGTCCTTTTGGTTGAGACACGCAGGAAAGTGACTGTTATGGCGGGCACAGAGGTCATTTCATTTACATTTTTGTTACAAACAAATGAAAGGCCCCATATGGGGAGGCAGGGCAAGCGGACAGGTTGGCGAAGAGGCGGGGCGTGCCGGTTGGCACGCCCCGAGGGGATCAGCGGCTGGCCAGCGGGTAGGTGAAGAGGGCCAGGTGGGCGAAGTTGAACAGGAAGTGGATCGCGATGGCGACGCTGAGGCGCCCGCTCAGCAGGAAGGCCAGACCATAGCAGGCCCCCGCCAGCGCGGCGAACAGCACCAGCAGCGGGCCACCGGCCAGGTGGGCGGCGCCGAACAGCAGGCTGGCTACCAGCACCCCAAGCCAGCGCCGGCTGTGTGCGGCGATCCCCTGCTGCAGGAAGCCGCGAAACAGCGCCTCTTCCGCCACGCAGGTAAACAGCAGGTTGTTGATGGCAAACAGCCACCACCAGCCGGGCAGGCCCACTTCGGGCTTGAGGGCTCCCAGCTGCCAGGCGGCGATCAGCAGGGCCGCCAGCGGCACCAGCAGCAGCGCCAGCCTGCGCCACTGAATGGCGCCGCCCGGGCCCAGCAAGGCGGGCCAGGCCAGCAGCAGGCCGAAGAAGACCAGCGGCTTGTCGAGGTTGAGGTACATGTTGAAGGGCACGCTGGCGGGGCCGGCCTGCACCTGATCCAGCACCTTCAGGTTGGTGAAGCCGGGGATGAGGTGCAGCATCAGCGCCACCGCCCACAGCAGTACGGCGCCCAGGGCGACGGCGCGCCAGGGCTGGGGCAGGGAGGGGGTACGCCAGGCCAGCAGCAGACCCGCCGCGCTGGCCAGCAGGGCGACAGGGCTCAGGTGGCCGAGGCCAAGAGCCGCCAGCAGGGCGACCGCCAGCATGATGAAGCCGGGCAGACGCTGCCGGGCCAGACAGAGCAAGACGGCCAGCGCCAGTGCTCCCCAGATGAGTGAATCAGGTAGAGGTAACATTGAGTCTCCAGGGCCGATGAAAGTGCCGCACCTTAACAATGGGACATCCCATGAGACAAGGCTCAATAAGCTGGTCGGATCCCCACGCGGCAGGAGAGAGCAGGCGAGCGGCCATAAAAAAACCGGAGCTGGGCTCCGGTTTTGGCAAGGGTGACAAGGCGTCTCAGCGGCCGGATTCGGCGATCACCCGGGCGATGATGTCGGCCCGCAGGTTGGCGTCCAGCTCGCCCAGGGCGATCAGGCCGGCCTTGAAGATCACGTTCTTCGGCAGGCTGACGTCGTCCAGGGTGGTGATGGCCTCTACGTGCAGGCCGTTCAGGCGGCTGGCATCGCGCGGGCTCAGGTTGACCTGGGTGTTCAGCACCTGCTTGCCCTTTTTCTTGGGCTGGGCGGGTTTCTTCGGCTGCTCTTCCAGGTCGTCTTCCGGCAGTTCGTCATCAAAATCGTAAATAGACATAGTCAATCCTGTTGGTTGGGCGAGGGGCCTTGAGCCCGACGTGGTTGTTCCGATGGGGTCAATCAGCCCATATCCTCGTTGCGGATAAAGGCGCGCCAGGAGACGAGCACCTGGGCAAAATCTTCCAGCCCGCACATGGCCAGCTGTTCATCATCGTAGTAGGCGAGATCGTCGAGATCCTCATCCTGCTCGATATTGAGGACGTTGGCCTTCACCTCGGCCTCCTCGTGGGTCAGCAGCAGGGAGTAGTCGCCGCCAAGCAGCCGGTATTCGGTGCGGGCCCGGCTGGAGAGCTGATCGATGATGGCGAACAGCTCGTCGAGTTTCTCCTCGTCCTTGCCCACTTCGTCGATCAGCCACTGACCGATGGCCTCGTGGCCCATGGAGAACCGGGCGCGATAACCGCCAAACGGATCGCGGCGAAATTCATAATCCATAGTTCAGTCCATAGCGGAAGGGTGAGTCGTCATGGGCAGGGGAAAATCCTGCTCCATGGCGGGGCGCATATAGCGTAAAGTGGCCTATTCTAGCGAGCCCCCCCTCGCTTGTCTTGAAGATGTGGCATCTTTGCCCCGGTGCAGGCGCTTTGTGGCCGGTCCGGCCCCCGCTTTGGAGATGTGATGCAGCTAGACGATACCCTCGCACGCCAGAGAGTCAGTCGGGCGATGAAGATCCTGTCGTGCTCGGTCAACATGATGGACGAGCACGGTCTTATCATCGCCTCAAGCTATGCCCGGTTCGTTCAGCGGAGTACCTATGCAGCTCAATGACACCCTCGCACGGCAGATTGTCAGCCGGGCCATGAAGATCCTCTCTTTCTCGGTCAACGTGATGGACGAGCACGGCCTGATCATCGCGTCCGGCAACCCGGAGCGGCTCCATCAGCGTCATGAGGGGGCCGTGCTGGCGCTGACCGAGAACCGGGTGGTGGAGATCAGCGACGCCACCGCCCGCGAGCTCAAGGGGGTGCGCCCCGGCATCAACCTGCCCATCGCCTATCAGGGGGAGCTGCTCGGGGTCATCGGCATCTCGGGCGATCCGGACGAAGTGCGTGCTTACGCCGAACTGGTGCGGATGACCGCCGAGCTCATTCTGGAGCAGGCGGCGCTCACCGAGCAGCTGCAGTGGGACAAGCGTCACAAGGAGGAGCTGGTGCTGCAGCTCATCCGTGGTGAAGGGCGCGAGGATCAGTTGCAGCAGGCGGCCCGCTTTCTCGGGCTGGATCTGGCCCAGCCGCGGGTGGTGGCGGTGCTGGCGCTGGAGGAGGCCGACCCGGCCCGGCTGCGGGAGCTGGTACACCTGCTGGAAAACCCGGAGCGGGACAACCTGGTGGCCATCAACGGCCTGGACGAGATAGTGGTGCTCAAGCCCGCCCAGCTCAGCGACGGCATCTGGCAGTCAGAGCAGGAGCGCAGTCGCATCAAGCAGTTGCTGGCCCGCATCCCCCACTTTCGGGTGCGCATCGGGGTGGGTGATTACTTCGCTGGCACCGGCGGGCTGGCGCGTTCCTACCAGACGGCGCGGGACACCTTGCGCCGCGGCATGCGGCAGGCGCCGCGCAAGCAGGTCTATTTCTTCGAGGATTACCGGTTGCCGGTGCTGCTCGGCAGTCTGGCGGACTCCTGGCAGGCGGATCAGCTGCGGGCCCCGCTGCACAAGCTGGCACAGGAGGATACAAAGGGAACACTGCAGAAGACGCTGCGCCAATATTTCTTGCAGGATTGTGATCTGCATCCCTGTGCCGAAGCCCTGTTCATCCACCCCAATACCCTGCGCTATCGGCTGACCCGGATCGAGCAGATAACCGGGTTGAATTTCAACAAGTTAGATGACAAGTTCCTGCTCTATCTCGGGCTCAATCTCGACAGCTGACTTGTTCATTCATACAAAAATCAGCGTTTTTATAAGGTGATGTTTGGTTTTTAGACCAAAGCATTCCGATCCCGGATCACCATAATGGCCACCATTCACTCACTAGAAAGGTGCCCGTCATGACCCCGGTTACAGCCCTTGGCGCCCTCGCGGCGCTCTCCATCGCCATCTTCCTGATCCTGAAGAAGGTGCCACCCGCTTACGGCATGATCGTCGGCGCCCTGGCCGGCGGCCTGATCGGCGGCGCCGATCTGACCCAGACCGTCGCCCTGATGATCGGCGGCGCCCAGGGGATCACCACGGCGGTGATGCGGATCCTGGCGGCGGGCGTACTGGCCGGCGTGCTGATCGAATCGGGCGCCGCCACCACCATCGCCGAGACCATCGTCAAGAAGCTGGGCGAAACCCGCGCCCTGCTGGCGCTGGCGCTGGCCACCCTGATCCTGACCGCGGTCGGCGTGTTCGTGGACGTGGCCGTCATCACGGTCGCCCCCATTGCGCTGGCCATCGCCCGCCGTGCCGATCTCTCCAAGGCGGCCATCCTGCTGGCGATGATCGGCGGCGGCAAGGCGGGCAACGTCATGTCGCCCAACCCCAACGCCATCGCGGCGGCGGACGCCTTCCACCTGCCGCTCACCTCTGTGATGGCGGCCGGCATCATCCCGGGCCTGTTCGGTCTGGTGATGGCCTACTGGCTGGCCAAGCGCCTCAACAACAAGGGCAGCAAGGTCGCCGCCGACGAGGTGGTGAGCTTCGATGGCAGCAAGCTGCCGGGCTTTGCCGCCGCCATCAGTGCGCCGCTGGTGGCCATCCTGCTGCTGGCCCTGCGCCCCATCGCCGGCATCGTTGTGGATCCGCTCATCGCACTGCCTCTCGGTGGTCTGGTAGGTGCCCTGATGATGGGCAAGTTCGGCAAGGTGAACCAGTTTGCCGTTTCGGGTCTCGCCCGCATGGCGCCGGTGGCCATCATGCTGCTGGGTACCGGTACCCTGGCGGGCATCATCGCCAACTCCGGCCTCAAGGATGTGCTGATCAGCGGCCTGACCGCCTCCGGCCTGCCCTCCTACCTGCTGGCCCCCATTTCCGGTGCCCTGATGTCGCTGGCGACCGCCTCGACCACCGCCGGTACTGTGGTAGCCTCCAACGTGTTCAGCTCCACCCTGCTCGAGCTTGGCATCAGCAGCCTGGCGGGGGCCGCCATGATCCACGCTGGTGCCACCGTATTCGACCACATGCCCCACGGCTCCTTCTTCCATGCCACCGGCGGCAGCGTCCACATGGGCGTGGGTGAGCGGCTCAAGCTCATCCCCTACGAAACCGCGGTCGGTCTGACCATCGCCGTTGTCTCCACCCTGATGTTTGGCGTGTTTGGCCTCGCCTAAGGAATTGATATGAAAATTGTTATCGCCCCCGATTCATTCAAGGAGAGCCTGAGCGCCATGGCGGTGGCCGATGCCATCGAGGCCGGTTTCAAGCAGGTGTTGCCGGATGCCACCTACGTCAAATTGCCGATGGCAGATGGCGGCGAGGGGACTGTGCAGTCCCTGGTGGACGCCACCGGTGGTCGCATTCTGCCCTTCCATGTGACCGCTCCCCTCGGCAACCAGGTAGAGGGCTTCGTCGGTCTGCTGGGGGATGGCGAGCGCGCGGTCATCGAGATGGCGGCGGCCTCCGGCCTGCATCTGGTGGCGCCTGAGCTGCGCAATCCGCTGCACACCTCGAGCAGTGGCACCGGCGAGCTGATCCTGGCAGCCCTCGACATGGGGGTGAAGCACCTGATCCTCGGCATCGGCGGCAGCGCCACCAATGACGGCGGTGCCGGCATGATCCAGGCGCTTGGCGGCAAGCTGCTCAAACGCGACGGCAGCCCCATAGCGCCGGGCGGCGCCGGTCTGGCCGAGCTGGCCACCATCGATCTGAGCGGGCTCGACTCGCGCCTTGCCAAGATCACCATCGAGGTGGCCTGCGATGTGGACAACCCGCTGTGCGGGCCGAAAGGGGCCTCCGCCGTGTTCGGTCCGCAGAAGGGGGCGACCCCCGCGATGGTGGCGCAGCTGGACGCCAACCTGGCCCACTATGCCGACTGCATCGAGCAGGCCCTCGGCAAGCAGGTGAAGGAGATCCCGGGGGCGGGCGCCGCCGGCGGCATGGGGGCGGCCCTGGTGGGCCTGCTCGGCGCCGAGCTCAAGCCCGGCATCCAGATCGTCATCGAGGCGTTGAAGTTGGCCGAGGCGGTGGCCGACGCGGATCTGGTCATCACCGGCGAGGGGCGCATCGACAGCCAGACCATTCACGGCAAGACGCCAATCGGTGTCGCACGCTGCGCCAAGCGGTTCGGCAAGCCGGTGATCGGCATCGCGGGTTGTCTGACCGACGACTGCGGCGTGGTGCACGAGCACGGGCTGGATGCGGTGTTTGCCGTGGTCAACCGCGCCATGTCCCTGCCGGAGGCGCTGGCCACCGCCACCACCAACCTGCAGCTCACGGCCCGCAACGTGGCGGCGCTCTACCTGCTGCGACCCTGACCCTCTTCTGGCCGGTGCCTGGCGCCGGCCAACCCCGCCCCGTGTTGCGGTGACGCCCGCTCAACTGCGGGTCAGCCCGAAACACCTTGCCGATCAGTCGATCGGCTTTTTTCATTATCCTGCTGTATCCCCAGTGCTTTTCTGCGGTTTCTGTATTCTGGCCGCCGACTTTGCGGCATAGTGATCCCCCATAGTACAAGGAGCGACCCATGATCTTGCTGACCCTGGGGGTACTGCTGTTTACCCTGACTCACCTCTACCCCTGCTTCGCGCCCGACCACAGGATCCGGCTGCGCGAGCGGTTGGGGGAGCATCGCTACAAGGGACTCTTCTCGCTGGTGCTGTTTATCGGCATCGCCTGCATCATCGCCGGCTGGCGCACCTCCAGCCCCTTGCCGCTCTATTTTCTGCCCGCCTGGGGACCGACCCTGATGATGGCGGTGATGCCCATCGCCCTGATCCTGTTCTGCTCCGGTCAGGGCCCCAACCACCTGCGGCGCTGGCTGGTGCATCCCCAACTGCTCGGCACCCTGCTCTGGGCCGGTGCCCATCTGGCGGTCAACAGCGAGGCCCGCTCCCTGGTGCTGTTTGGCGGCATCGGCCTGTGGGCGCTGGTGAGCATCGTCTGGATTTCGGTGCGGGACTGGCAGCGCCATCCCCGTCCGGTGGCCAACTGGTACGGCACCGGGCTCAGCGTGGGGGCCGGGCTGGCGCTCACCGCCCTGCTGATCTTCTGGGGACACGGCATGCTCACCGGCATCCCGCTCTATTGAGCCGGTGAACCGGCCGGCGTGTTCGCGCGTATGTCACTCATCTGCCTGACAGGAGTTACTCGATGAAAAGGATTGTCTTGTTGCTGACGCTGGCATCCGGCATGGCCGGCGCCGCCTGCCCCGACTACTTCAACGTGGAGATGCGGGAGCTCAACAGCACCCAGCGCCACAACCTCTGCCAGCTGACCGAGGGCAAGGTGGTGCTGGTGGTCAACACCGCCTCTTATTGTGGCTACAGCGGCCAGTTCCGGGATCTGGAGCGGCTCTATCAGGGCTACAAGGAGCAGGGACTGGTGGTGCTGGGCTTCCCCTCCAACGACTTCAGACAGGAGGCGGGCAACGAGAACAAGACCGCCGAGGTGTGCCGGCGCGACTACGGGGTCACCTTCCCCATGTTCAACCGGGTGGCGGTGCGGGGCTCGGATGCGGTACCCCTGTTCAAGGGGTTGGCGGCGGCAGCCGATGGCGATGCCCCCAACTGGAACTTCCACAAATACCTAGTGGGGCGCGACGGCAAACTCATCGGCAGCTACGGTGCCAACCAGAATCCGGCGGACGATCCCCTGCAACAAGAGGTCAAACGGGCGCTCGGCCTTTAGCGCTACCCCGCGGCGGGCCGCTCTGGAATAATGGGGGCCCGCTCTCCAGTCTGGTAATCCCGTGTTGCAACGTCTGCCCCAAATGGTGATCTTCGATGCCCTGGTCCGTGAACAGGGCATCTCTGCCGCCGCCCGGCGGCTCGGCGTCTCCAAATCCCACATCAGCAAGCAGCTGGCCCAGCTGGAGACCGAACTCGGCGCCCAGCTGGTGCAGCGCACCACCCGCCGCTTCTCCCTCACCGAACTCGGCCAAGAGTATGCCCGCCACTGCCGTGCCCTGGTGGCGGTGGCGCTGGAGGCGGACTCCATGGTGGCGGAGCGGCGCGGCAAGGTGAGCGGTGTGCTCCATCTGGGGGTCGGTCAATCCTTCGGCCGGCTGCACGTGATCCCGCGCCTCAAGGCGTTTCAGGATCGCTACCCCGAGCTGGAGCTGGAAGTCTCATTGTTCGATCACCGCACCAATCTGGTGGATGAGGGGCTGGATCTCTGGATCACCACCTACGAGGACAAACCCGAGGCCCTGGTGGGGCAGCGGCTGGCGGACATCGGCTTCGTGCTGGTGGCCTCGCCGGACTATCTCTTGAGCCACGGCACCCCGCTCCATCCCAAGGATCTGGCCCAGCACAACTGCATCACCTACCAGAGCCGGGAGCGGCGCTACCACGAGTGGTCGTTTCGCCAGGGCAAGGAGCGCCAGACGGTGCAGGTGGCCGGCAACTACCGGGTGGATCTGGCGGAGGCGGTGCGCGATGCCGCCCTGGCCGGGCTCGGCATCGCCTACGTGGCCAACTACCTGCTGGACAAGGAGTTGCAGACCGGCCAGCTGATCCCGCTGTTGCCCCAGTGGCGACCCAACCAGAAGATGGCGGTGCACGCCGTCTATGCCAGGCGCGAGCACCTGGATCCCAAGATCCGGCTGTTCATCGATTTCCTCAAGGAGGGTTTCGGCCCCCATCCCTACTGGGAACAGCGGCTGGCCCCCTGGCTCGGTGGCAAATTGTCCGGTACAGAGGAATAATCGTTTCCATATAAGAACACTGGCTTTCGCTTGATACCAAAATCGAGCCAAATCAGCCAGTTGCCGCAACCGGTATCGTGAAAACGTTTTTGCTAACAGGGCTGTAACCAACTGGACTTGCAGTGGCGAGGCTGGGAGAGCAGAATCCGCGCCCATCTTTTGCCCCACCTGATGGAGTCCCTATGATTGCCCTGCTCGGCATCCTGAGCATCCTGGCCCTGGCCACGCTCTGCTCTGATAATCGTCGTCGTATCCCGTTGCGAACAGTGGGCCTGGCCCTCTGCCTGCAGATCCTCTTCGCCGGCCTGGTGCTCTGGCTGCCCGCCGGTCAGCACGTGCTGAACGGGGTGAGCGAGAGCGTGAGCAGCGTGATCGGTTACGGTCAGGAGGGGATCGCCTTCCTGTTCGGCGATCTGGCCAAGTTCAAGCTGGGCTTCATTTTTGCCTTCAACGTGTTGCCGGTCATCATCTTCTTCTCCGCGGTGATCGCCATCCTCTACCACATCGGCCTGATGCCGAAAGTGATCGCCCTGCTTGGCGGCGGCCTGCAGAAGCTGCTGGGCACCGGCCGCGCCGAGAGCCTCTCTGCAACCGCCAACATCTTCGTCGGCATGGTGGAGGCGCCGCTGGTGGTCAAACCCTATCTCTCCAAGATGTCCGACTCCCAGTTCTTCGCGGTGATGAGCTGCGGCCTAGCCTCCGTGGCGGGCGGTACCCTGGTGGGTTACGCCAGCATCGGGGTCGAGCTGAAATACCTGATCGCGGCGGCCTTCATGTCGGCGCCGGCCGGTCTGGCCATGGCCAAGATCCTGGTGCCGCCTGCCGCCGAAGAAGAGGACCATCATCAGGACGTGGTGATCCCGCGTGCCACCAACGTGATTGAAGCGGCCGCCGATGGTGCCATGTCCGGTCTCAACATCGCGGTCGCCGTGGGGGCCACCCTGCTGGCCTTCGTCGGCGTGATCGCCATGCTCAACGGCCTGCTGGGCTGGGCCGGCGACCTGGTGGGGCTGGAGCTGAGCTTCCAGATCATCCTGGGCTGGCTGTTCGCTCCCGTCTCCTGGCTGATCGGCATCCCCTGGGAGCAGGCTCAGGCCGCCGGCGCCCTGATCGGCACCAAGATAGTGGTGAACGAGTTCGTTGCCTTCATCGCCCTGGTGCAGGACCAGACCCTGAGCGAATCGAGCAAGGCCATCGTCACCTTCGCTCTGTGCGGTTTCGCCAACATCTCCTCCATGGCGATCCTGATTGGCGGCCTGGGTGCCATGGTGCCCGAGCGCAAATCCTTCATCGCCCGTTACGGCATGCGCGCCATCCTGGCGGGGGTGCTGGCGAACCTGATGAGCGCCTCGCTGGCCGGCCTGTTCCTCGCCCTCTGATTGACCCCAGAAGTTAGCACCTTCCGGTCAGAGCCCGCTTCGGCGGGCTTTTTTGCGCCCGTCTGCCGGCAAAAAAAAAGCGCCTCAGGGAGGCGCGGGGGAAAAAGACAGATTGGAAGCGTCACATGGGTGCCACTTGAATGAGGGATGAGCCATGCCATCCAAGTGTGAAGCTATGATGCCTGAGGCTGTCTGAAGCCCTTCTGAGGCGATTCTTCATACTATGTTCATTTTGCTAAACGCAATGCGGGCTGGCTGGTCAGTGGCTCAGGGAGGCAGCGCGACGTCGTCTGCGGTCTGCTGTTCCAGCGCCGGCAACCAGGTTGCTAACGGGATGCCAGCCGCGGCTCAGGGGGTCAGCACAAAATGATCGGCAGTCTGCTGCTCCAGTGCCAGCAGCCAGCGTTTGATGGGGATGCCGCCGGCATAACCGGTCAGCTCGCCGCTGCGGCCGATCACCCGGTGGCAGGGCACTATGATGCTGAGCGGATTGCGGCCGTTGGCGGCACCCACCGCCCGCACCGCCTTGGGATTGCCGATGGCCTGGGCTATCTCGAGGTAGCTGACTGTCTCACCGTAGGGAATGTCGCCCAGGGCGCGCCATACCGATTGCTGAAAAGGGGTGCCCCGGGCGGCGAGCGGCAGATCGAAGCGGCGCAGCCGGCCGGCGAAGTAGGCAGCGAACTGCTCGATGAAAGGGGCGAGCGCCAGGTCGTCCCGCAGCCACTGGTCGGTCGGGGTCACCGGTTGCTCGCCTCGCACGAACTCCACGTAGCGCAGCCCGTCCCGATCGATGGCGATGAGCAGGGGGCCGTGGGCGCTGTCGCAAAAACTGTATTGCATGTTGTCATCCTCGGGTGTCGGGCCTAGTCCACGACCGGCTTGCCGCGGGTCGATTTGATCTCCCCCTTGCGCTTCTTGGCATCGACCCGCTTGCGCTGGGAGCTGCGGGTCGGCTTGGTGGCGTGGCGCGCCTTGGGGCGCCAGGCTGCTTTTTTCAGCAGCTCCACCAGGCGGTTCATCGCCTCCTTGCGATTCATGTCCTGACTGCGATGGGTCTCGACCCGGATCAGGATGAAGCCGTCGTGAACCCGGCTGTCGCTCAGCTTGTCGAGCCCCTCCTTGTAGAGCGGGGTGAGGCTGGGGGAGCTGCGGTAATCGAAGCGCAACCAGACGGCGGAGTCGGTCTTGTTGACGTGCTGGCCGCCGTTGCCCTGTGCCCGCATGGTCTGGAATTGCAGCTCATGCCAGGGCAGGGTGACGCTGTTGGAGATGACTAACATACTGCTGTGCTCTTGTTTGGTGCAGCGGCGCTGGCTGGTTCAGCTTGGTGCCTCATAATGGGGCGAGCTGCGCTCCCTTGGTGATGTCGGGAGAGTCCTGCTCCAGACGTAAATGCTATCTTTTTGAAATTAAACAATAAAAAGACTTGGCACAAGAATTGATTCCCCATTCATGACATACCATGGATTGGGAGCAACCAGATGAAGCTGATTACTGCGATTATCAAACCCTTCAAGTTGGATGACGTGCGCGAGGCCGTCGCCATCTTGGGGGTCGAGGGTCTGACCGTGTCCGAGGTCAAAGGGTTTGGCCGCCAGAAGGGGCACACCGAATTATACCGGGGAGCCGAGTATCAGGTCGACTTCCTGCCCAAGGTCAAGCTGGAGATCGCCACCGCCGATGACAACGTCGAAGGGGTGATCGAGGCGATCTGCAAGGCCGCTTACACCGGCAAGATAGGTGACGGCAAGATCTTCGTCTACGACCTGCTGCAGGCCGTGCGTATTCGGACCGGCGAGAACGACGACGAGGCGCTCTGACGGCCCTGACGGGGCTGGTGGTCGATGGGGTGTCGCTGATTGACTCCATGGTGGGGCTGGATAGGATTCTATCCGGCCCCTTTGTTTGAACGGCGTTTAAATATGTGATCCCGCAACGTCAGGATTTCTTGATCCTGCTGTCGAGCTCAATGCAAAATGCAAACAGCAATGGTTCTCACTCGGTATAGCAACTCAAGGAATGGATGATGAAAATGAAGATGTTGGCACTGGCTTTCTCTGCGTTGGCGGCTCAGTCGGCGTTTGCAGCAGGGGAAGTGAATGTCTACTCCAACCGCCAGGATGAGCTGATCAAGCCCATCATCCAGCAGTTCGAGAAAGAGTCTGGCATCAAGGTCAACGTGGTGTTCGCCAAAGAGGGTCTGAACGAGCGTCTGGAGCGGGAAGGCAAGCTCTCCCCGGCGGATCTGATGCTGACCGTCGACATCAGCCGGCTGACCGACCTGGTGGACAAGGGGCTGGTGCAGCCGGTGGACAGCAAGATCCTGCAGGAGAACATCCCCGCCATCTATCGCGATCCGGACAACCGCTGGTTCGCCCTGACCACCCGCGTGCGCGCCATCTATTCCAGCAAGGATCGCCTCGGCAAGCTGGACACTATCAGCTACGAAGATCTGGCCAAGCCTGAATTCAAAGGAAAAATCTGCACCCGCAGCGGCAAGCATGAGTACAATGTGGCGCTGGTCTCCTCCATGATCGCTCATCACGGCATGGCGGATGCTAAAACCTGGCTGGAAGGGGTCAAGGCCAACCTGGCGCGCAAGCCGCAGGGCAACGACCGGGATCAGGTCAAGGCGATCAAGGATGGTATCTGTGACCTGTCGCTCGGCAACAGCTACTACCTGGGCGCCATGCTGAAGGATCCGGCGCAGAAATCCTGGGCCGATGCCGTCTACATCAACTTCCCGAACCAGGGGGATCGCGGTGCCCACGTCAACGTGAGCGGCGTGGCCATGACCAAATATGCCAAGAACAAGGCCGAGGCCCAGAAGCTGATGGAGTTTCTGGCCGGCGACACCGCCCAGCACATGTATGCGGACGTGAATGCCGAGTATCCGGTCAAGGCCGGGGTCGAGCCTTCCGCCATGGTCAAGTCCTGGGGCAGTTTCAAGTCTGACGCCCTGCCGGTCAGCGATTACGCCAAGCACCGCAAGGACGCCTTGCAGCTGCTGGATGAAGTGAAATTCGACTTGTAATCAGATGGGGCCAACGGCCCCATCAACCTCTGTGGTCTCATGAAAAATTTTGGATGGATTACCGGCAGCTGGGCCAGCGCCCTGCTGCTGGCCTTGCCGGTGCTTGCCCTGGTCTTCTCCGCCTTCTCGGCCGACGGAGATCTGTTTAGCCACCTCGCCGATACCGTACTGTTCGACTATCTGACCAATACCCTGGGGCTGGTGGTTGGTGTTGTGCTGCTCAGCCTGCTGTTCGGCGTGCCGACCGCCTGGCTGGTGGCCATGTGTCAGGTGCCGGGGCGGCGGGCCCTGCAGTGGGCGCTGATGCTGCCCATGGCCATGCCCTCCTACATAGTGGCTTACGTCTACACGGATCTGCTCGACTACTCGGGTCCGCTGCAGGCGGGGCTGCGCCAGCTGTTTGGCTGGAGCAGTCCGGCCGATTACTGGTTTCCGGCCATCCGCTCCCTTGGCGGCGCCGCCTGGGTGCTGGCGCTGGTACTGTTTCCCTACGTCTATCTGCTGACCCGCGCCTCCTTTCTGGAGCAGTCGGTCAGCCTCATTCACTCCAGCCGTCTGCTGGGTTGCAGCCCCTGGCAGAGTTTTCGCCGCCTCAGCCTGCCGCTGGCGCGCCCGGCCATCATGGTGGCGGTATCACTGGTAGCGATGGAGACATTGGCCGACTTTGCCACTGTCCACTTCTTTGCCATCAACACCCTGACCACGGCGGTCTACGACACCTGGCTTGGCTACGGCAGTCTGGCCACCGCCGCCAAGCTCTCCTGCCTGATGCTGCTGGCGGTGGTGCTGCTGATCGCGTTGGAGCGCCGCTCCCGCAGTCGGCAGCAGGTGTTCCAGAAGTCCATGGGCCACGAACAGCCGCTGCGCTACCCGCTCAAGGGTGCGCGGCGCTGGCTGGCCGGTCTCTGGTGCTGGGGGCTGGTGCTGGCCGGCTTCGGCCTGCCGTTCGTCATTTTGCTGGACTACGGGGTGCGCTACTTCGAATTGTCGTGGACGCCGGAGTTTGTCCGCTTCGCCGGCAACAGCTTGGCTATCTCGGCGCTGACCGCCCTGCTGGCCATGGGCATCGCCCTGCTGCTCGGCTTCTGCCGTCGCCTTGATGGCGGGCCCAAGAGCCTGTTGCCCCTGCGCATCGCTGCCATGGGTTACGCCATGCCGGGTACCGTGCTCGCCATCGGGGTGCTGGTGCCGCTCACCGCCCTCGACTTTGCCATCAACGATCTGGCCGAGTGGCTGGGGCGTCAGGGGCCTGGGTTGCTGCTGACCGGCACCCTCACCGCCATCGTGTTCGGCTATCTGGTGCGTTTCGTGGCCATCGCCATCGGCTCGGTGGAGAGCAGCATGGGCAAGATCTCCCCCAGCCTCGACATGGCGGCCCGCTCCCTGGGGCAGGGGGATGGCGCCATGCTGCGGCGGGTGCACCTGCCACTGGTGCGGCGCGGCCTGTTTGCCGGTGCCATGCTGGTGTTCATCGAATCCATGAAGGAGCTGCCTGCCGCCCTGCTGCTGCGGCCGTTCAACTTCGATACCCTGGCTACCCACGTCTACCAGTTCGTGTCGGACGAGATGCTGGAGCGCGGCGCGCTCGGCGCCATCGTCATCGTGCTGGTAGGGCTGTTGCCGCTCATCTGGGTCAACCGCAACCTGGATGGGGCGGGGCACTGAGTCCGCCCACCCTGGAATGTTGTCCGGCCGCCGGTCGGTCTGGTTCAAAAGAATATGAGGAAGTCAGCCTTGTCCTGTTTGCAGGTTGAAAATGTCAGTTGCCGTTACAACGGCCGCAATGTGCTGGAACAGCTCTCCCTGACGGTGGCCGACAACGAGATCGTCTGCCTGCTGGGGGCCAGCGGTTGCGGCAAGACCACGCTGCTCAAGGCCATCGCTGGCCTGCTGCCGCTGGCGGAGGGCACGATTCGCCTCGGCGATACCCTGCTCGACGGGCCGGGTGCCAGCGTGCCGCCCGAGGCGCGCAACATCGGCATGATCTTTCAGGATTACGCCCTCTTCCCCCACCTGACGGTGGCGGACAACGTCGGTTTCGGTCTGACCCGGCTCGATCGCCGTGTCCGCCAGCAACAGGTGGACGAAGCGCTGGCGCTGGTCAATCTGCAGGGGCTGGGGGATCGCTATCCGCACCAGCTCTCCGGCGGCCAGCAGCAGCGGGTGGCCATCGCCCGCGCCCTGGTGTGCAAGCCGCGGCTGATGCTGCTGGACGAGCCCTTCTCCAACATCGACACCCAGGTGCGAATGAAGTTGATCCTTGAGATCCGCGCCCTGCTCAAGCAGCAGGGGATCGGCGCCATCTTCGTCAGCCACAGCAAGGAAGAGGCCTTTGCCTTCGCCGATCGGCTGGCGCTGTTTCGCGCGGGTCACATCGAGCAGGTGGGCCAGCCTGAGCAGCTCTATCGTCGCCCGCAGAATCGCTTCGTGGCGGAGTTTCTCGGCGGGGTCAACTACCTGGCGGCCGAGGTGGTGGACAGCCACTGCGTGCGCACGGCGCTCGGGGTCATCTGCGGCAGCGAGCCTCACGGCCGGGCTGTGGGTGAGTTGCTGCAACTGATGCTCAGGCCCCAGCAGTTGCTGCTGGAGAGCGCCGCGGATGGCGAGCTCAAGGTGGTGGAGCAGCAGTTCTTAGGCCACCACTGCCGGGTGCTGTTCGAGAGCGGCGAGTTGCGGCTGGAGGCGAGCATCGGCGAGCCGCTGGAGGGCGCGCGGGCGCGGGTCAGGGTGACCCCTCACGCCCTGGTGTTGTTTGACCCTTTACCCTGAACGCGTGATATCGTCGTGAAATCAATGAACTGGAACCGCGCTGGTTTATAATCGCGCAACGCCAATTGCCCATATCGCCAATGTCTGTTCAGGGGAGAGATATATGAAAGCCCAAGCCGGGATCTGCGCAGAGCCCAATCTGCACGCCCTCTATCTGATGTTCAACCGCACCGGTGACGCCGCCGAGCTGGTGGCCCGTCTGGCCAGGTTGCCGGCCCTGTGGGAGGCGGTGGCCGCCGATTTCCCCGCTGCCGGCTTCAGCGGTCTGGTGGCCGTCGGTGCCGACGCCTGGGATGGCCTCTATCCTGCCGCCCGTCCACCCCAGTTCCGCGGCTTCATGGCGCAATCCGCCAACGGTCAGGAGGCCCCTAACACCCCGTTCGATCTGTTCGTGCAGTTGCGCGCCGATCGGGTGGATGTGCTGCACCACGCCGGTCAGCGCGTCATGGCTCTGCTGGCCGGGCTGGTGGAGCTGGCGGAAGAGGTGCGCGGTTTTCGCAACCTCGACTGCCGCGATCTGACCGGTTTCGTCGACGGCACCGAGAACCCGCAGGATGAGCACCGCGCCGAAGTGGCGCTGCTGGCCGATGGCGAGTTTGCCGGCGGCTCCTACATCCACGTGCAGCGCTGGGTCCACGCCATGAGCGACTGGGAGAAGCTGGCGCAAAAAGAGCAGGAAGACATCATAGGTCGCACCAAGGTCGACAACATCGAGTACGAGTCGGCTGACAAGCCGCTGACCGCCCACATCAAGCGGGTCAACCTCAAGACGCCGAAAGGGGAGTCCATGGAGATCCTGCGCCAGAGCATGCCATGGGGCACCATGACCGAGCAGGGGCTCTACTTCATCTCCTGCTGTCGCACCCCGCTGCACTTCAACGCCATGCTGGCCAGCATGTACAAGGGGGAGGGCAGTCACTTCGATCACCTGCTGCGCTTCACCAGGGCGGTGACCGGCGCGGCCTTCTTCGCCCCCTCAGAAGATTTTCTGGTAGGGCAGGGCAAATAAGCCCGACCTGCAGATAACAAAAATCCCGGCCTTGGCCGGGATTTTGCGTTCTGGTGCAACAGCCACAGGGCGGTTGCCACCCTTACGGCGTCTGTTCGAACAGCTCGAGGGCGGAGAGATAGAGCTCCTCGATGTCGGTGTCGCTGGTCGGGGTGATGAAGATGGTGTCGTCACCGGCGATGGTGCCGAGGATCCCTTCGGCCTTGCCGAGGGAGTCGAGCAGGCGGGCGATCAGCTGGGCCGCACCCGGGCTAGTGTGGATCACCACCAGAGCGCCGTTGTGGTCGACATCCAGCACCAGATTCTTGAGCGGGCTGGAGGTGGTGGGCACGCCCAGTTCCACCGGCAGGCAGTAGACCATCTCCATCTTGGCATTGCGGGTGCGAACGGCGCCGAAGCGGCTCAACATGCGCGATACCTTGGACTGGTTGATGTTTTCGAAGCCCATCTCTTGCAGGGCAGTTACTATCTCTGCCTGGGAGCCAAATCGTTCTTCTTTCAGCAAGGCTTTAAAGGCCTTGGCCAGTTTTTCTTGCTTGTCGTTATGCTTCATCTTGGACTCACGAATGAGGAGGTTTGGCTGCCTGTCACGCTCAGGCGGCAGATATGAACAGCGTGCCCATTTTGCATTCATATGCCTATTTTTGCAAGGAAGCGGCGCTTGTTCTGCATATTGATTCAAATATAGCTTGCATCCACCCATGCCAGCGTTAGAATCAGGACGAAATTTTGAAAACTTATTCAATTGGGCTGTATGGGTATTGAATTAATCGGTATCGAAAAATCCTGGCACAAGGTGCCGGTACTGCAACAGGTCAGCTTTCGGACCGCGCCCGGTGAAACCCTGGTGCTGCTGGGTCCGAGCGGTGCCGGCAAGAGCTCTCTGCTGCGCATGATGAACCTGCTGGACACCCCGGATGCCGGTGTCCTGCGCATCGGTGAAAGTGAATTTTCTTTCCCCTCCAGCCTCTCCACCGCCGAGTTCAACCGCCAGACCCAGGCGCTGCGCCGCAAGGTGGGCATGGTGTTCCAGCAGTACAACCTGTGGCCCCATCTCACCGTGATGGAGAACCTCATCGAGGCGCCGGTCAAGCTGCTCGGCATGAGCAAGGCGGCGGCCATGGAGAAGGGGGGCTATCTGCTGGCCCAGCTGCAACTGGCCGACAAGCGCGACGCCTGGCCGGCGCGGCTGTCTGGCGGTCAGCAGCAGCGGGTGGCCATCGCCCGTACCCTGATGATGGACCCCCAGGTGCTGCTGTTTGACGAGCCGACCGCCGCCCTCGACCCCGAGATCACCAAGGAAGTGGCGGAGATCATCCGCAACCTTGGCCAGACCGGCATCACCCAGGTGGTGGTGACTCACGAGGTGGAGTTCGCCCGCAAGGTGGCCAGCCAGGTGATCTATCTGGAGAAGGGGCGGATCATCGAAGCGGGCTCCGCCGCCATTTTCCAAGCCCCGCAAACCAGCCGGTTTGCCGAATTCTTGATGCATTGATATTCAAATCGATAAGGAAGCTGTCATGAAAAAGAGTCTGTTGCTGATCGCGGCCATGGGCCTGCTGAGCACCCAGGTGCTGGCGAAAGAGATCAAGTTCGCCACCGAGGCCACCTACGCACCGTTCGAATACCTGGACGACAAGAACGAGTTCCAGGGGTTTGACATCGACCTGGCCCGCGCCATCTGTGAACAGGCCAAGCTGGAGTGCAGCTTCCACAACCAGGCTTTTGACAGCCTGATCCCCAGCCTGAAATTCCGTCGCTACGACGCCGCCATCGCCGCCATGGACGTGACCCCGGAGCGGGCCGCCCAGGTCGACTTCTCCGACATCTATTATCAGAACTCCGCCGTGTTCGTGACCAAGAAGGGTGACTTCAAGGGGCCGGAAGATCTGGTGGACAAGACTGTCGGCGTGCAGAACGGCAGCTCCCACCAGTCCTATCTGGTGGACAACTGGGTGAGCAAGGGGCTGCTGACCGTGCCCTACGCCAGCTACCAGAGTGCCTTCCTCGACATGATGAACGGCCGTACCGACGGCGTGTTTGCCGATACCGCGGTCGCCGCCGACTGGCTCAAGCAGCACAAGGAGTATGCCGTGATCGGCACGCCGGTGACTGACGCCAAGTACTTCGGTACCGGTTTTGGCATCGCGGTGGCCAAGGGCAATCAGGAACTGCTGACCCAGCTGAACAAGGGGCTGGCCGACATCAAGGCCAACGGCACCTATCAGAAGATCTACGACAAATATTTCGCGCACTAAGCCATGTTGAGCCTGTTGTTGGATGCAGCCTGGATGACCCTCGGGCTGGCCCTGGCCTCCCTGGTAGGGGGCATGGTGCTGGCGCTGGCGTTCAGCGCCGCCGAGCTGAGCAAGCAGCGCGCTCTGGTGTGGCCGGTGGCCACCCTCACCACGCTTATTCGCGGGTTGCCCGAGTTGCTGGTGGTGCTGTTCATCTACTTCGGCTCTACCCAGGTGCTGTTCCTCATCACCGGCGAGTACGTGGAGTTCAGCCCGTTCGCCTGCGGCGTGCTGGCGCTCTCCCTGCTGTTCGCCAGCTACGCCACCCAGACCCTGCGGGCCGCCCTCAATGCGGTGCCTGCCGGGCAGCGGCTGGCGGCGCTGGCGCTCGGCCTTGGCAAGCGTCACATCTTCTTTCGCATCGTGCTGCCCCAGGCCTGGCGTCACGCCCTGCCGGGGCTAGGCAACCAGTGGCTGGTGTTGCTCAAAGACACCGCACTGGTGTCGCTTATCGGGGTGAACGAGATGATGCGCCAGGCCCAGATGGCCTCGGCCAGTACCTATCAACCCTTCACTTGGTATGCCGCTGCCGCCCTCATCTACCTGGCCATCAGCCTGGTGAGTGAGTTCGGCTTGAAGCAGGCTGCCCGTTACACCCGCCGTTACGGAGGCTGATCATGCAGGATTACCTGATGACCCTGCTGGGTGGCCTGGCGATTACCCTGCAACTGACCGCCGGCAGTCTGCTGCTGGGCGTGCTGATGGCGGCGGCCATGACCTGGGTGCTGGAGCGCCGCATCCCGGTGGCGACCCAGCTGGTGCAGCTGTGGGTGCTGGTCTTCACCGGCACGCCGCTGCTGATCCAGATCTTCCTCATCTACTACGGGCCGGGCCAGTTTGCCTGGCTCAAGGAGGGGCCGCTCTGGCCGCTGCTCAAGCAGCCCTGGTTCTGCGCCGTGCTGGCGCTCGGTTTCAATACCGCCGCCTACTCCACCCGGCTGTTCAAGGGGGCGCTCGATGCCATCCCGGCCGGCGAGGTAGAGGCCTGCCGTGCGCTCGGCTTCTCCGCCGGCCAGACCCTGTGGATGAAGGTGCGTCATGCCGCCCGGCGACTGGTGCCCGCTTACTCCAACGAGGTGATCCTGGTACTCAAGGGGAGTTCGCTCGCCAGTACCATCACCATCATGGATGTGATGGGGCTGGCCCAGCGCCTCAATGCCCAGACCTATGACACCCTGGCGGTGTTCACCGTGGCCGGTGCCCTCTACCTGACCATGAACGGATTGTTAACAATTGGTTTTCGTTGGTGTGAACGCAGGGCGTTGGCCTTCCAGGGCTGAAATCGGCAGATCTACCTATTAATGGTGAGGGGGAGTGCAGGAAATCTGTGCTTCCCCTCCAATTTTTTGCATTTCCCCCCATTTTTATTCGCCGCCTGTTTATTGGCTCACAGAACCTGTGATTACAACTGTTATCAGATTGTTTTTTAGGGGGGGATCCTTTAAGGTTGGGCGCACAACAAGAAACAACCTTAAACCTACGCTTAAACATGGAGTTGATCATGAAAGTTGCCGTTCTGGGTGCCGCCGGTGGCATCGGCCAAGCCCTCGCTCTGCTGTTGAAAAACCGTCTGCCTGCTGGTTCCGAATTGAGCCTGTATGACATCGCTCCGGTGACCCCGGGCGTGGCGGTCGATCTGAGCCATATCCCGACTGACGTGAAAGTAAAAGGTTTCTGCGGTGAAGATCCGAGCCCGGCTCTGGTCGGCGCCGATGTCGTGCTGATCTCCGCCGGCGTGGCGCGCAAGCCCGGCATGGATCGTTCCGACCTGTTCAACATCAACGCCGGCATCGTCAAGAATCTGGTGGAAAAGTGCGCCGCCTCCTGCCCGAAAGCGCTGATCGGCATCATCACCAACCCGGTCAACACCACGGTCGCCATCGCTGCCGAAGTGCTGAAGAAGGCCGGTGTCTATGACAAGCGTCGCCTGTTCGGCGTCACCACCTTGGACGTGATCCGTGCCGAGACCTTCGTGGCCGACGCCAAGGGTCTGAACGTCGACAAGGTGCGCGTCAACGTGATCGGTGGCCACAGTGGCGTGACCATTCTGCCGCTGCTCTCCCAGATCGAAGGTGCCAGCTTCACCGCCGACGAAGTGGCCGCCATGACCAAGCGTATCCAGAACGCCGGTACCGAAGTGGTGGAAGCCAAGGCCGGTGGCGGTTCCGCCACTCTCTCCATGGGTCAGGCGGCCTGCCGTTTCGGTCTGTCGCTGATCAAGGGTCTGCAGGGTGAAGCCAACGTCATCGAGTGCGCCTACGTGGAAGGCGACGGCAAGCACGCCACTTTCTTCGCGCAGCCCATCCTGCTTGGCAAGAACGGCGTCGAAACCGTGCTGGACTACGGCAAGCTGAGCGCCTTCGAACAAGAGGCGATGGATGGCATGCTGGCCACCCTGAAAGCCGATATCCAGCTGGGTGTCGACTTCGTCAAGTAAGGCGTCCGGATGGACAGCAAGGGGAGCTTCGGCTCCCCTTTGTCGTTATGGGCAGGCGGTGCCGGACTAAGGGGATGCCGCCGGCTGCCGATAACAGGGTGCTGCAGGAGATCCTTATGATGAAACCCATTACCCTTGTCGGCCTGCTCTGTTTGCTGACGCCCCCATTGCTGACGGGCCAGGCGCAGGGGGCCGAGCCTTCCACCTCTGCCGCCGCCGCGACGAGCGGGGCCACGCCGGCGACCACTGCGCCGGCGCAGCCGGAGGTTGCCGCCCAGCCCTCTGCGGCTGCCCCGTCCTCTGCTGCGGCTCCCGCACCGGCTGCCGTGCCAACCACGGCAACGCCAGCCGCCAACCCCTCTGCACCGGTTGCGGCAGCGAGTGCAACACCCGCCGCTGCGCCAGCGGCAGCCCCCATTCCCGCGCCTGTCGCTGCAGAGGGCGACCGTTCGCCGAACAATCGTCCCATGACCAGCACCCCGGCCAGCGGTCTGACCGTGGACAGCGGCGCGCTGCAGGCGGTGCCGCTCTATCGCCAGGACGAGCTGCTCAACTGGATTGAGCAGGGCCGCCACCTGCAGCAGGTCAAGCAGGACAGGTGCCAGCTCACCCAGGATATCGAGGTGCGGGCCGAGGTGATGAAGATCCCCTCTTATCAGTTTCTGTGGGGGGACATGCTGGCCTGGGGGGTCTGCATCAAGCCCAATGCGGAGCTGGGGGTGAAATTCATGTGGGATGCGGCCAACCAGGGGCTGGCGCCGGCGCTGGAGCAGCTGGGTCGCTACTACTGGAAGGGCACCCTGGTGCAAAAGGACCTGCTCAAGGCCGAGACCCTGATGCGGGAGGCCGCCAGTCTGGGCTTCCAGCGGGCGCAGATCGAGTGGGTGGAGATGCTGTTGCAGGGGATGGGTAGCCCGCTCGACTACGAGGAGGCGTATCACTGGCTGCACGGCGCCGTCATCGGTGACAAGACCACCCACCAGAAGGCGGCGAGCCTGCTCAGCCGGCTCGGCAATCGCATGCCCGCCAATGCCATCGCCCGTGCCAAGGCGATGCACTGATCCCAAAAAATGACCCACGGATCTGCATCCGTGGGTCGGGAGGGGCCAGCCGCCGTGCCGTGACAGGCTGGCCCCTCATCAAGTTATAGGGATCCGCCCGCCTTACAGATCTTGGTGGGGACCAAAAACTTCGTAATGGAGCTGGCCGGCCGGAATACCCGCCGCGACCAGCTGCTGCTTGACGGCCTGCATGAAGCCAAGAGGGCCACAGAAGTAGTAGTGGGCCTGCGGCGTGATGCGCTCCTTCACTGCACTCAGATCCATGGTGCCGGCATGATGGTAGTCTTCGCCCTGCACGTCACTGGCCTGTGGCTCCCGATACCAGACCCGGCTCAGCAGGTTGGCGTGCTGGCGGGATTTTTGCTGAATATCCTCCCTGAAGGCATGCACGGCGCCCTGTTCGCAGGCGTGCAGCCAGGTGATGTCGGCCTGATGGCTGTTCGCCAGCAACTGGTTAAGCATGCTCATCATCGGCGTGACACCCACACCGGCCGAGAGCAGTACCACCGGGGTATGGCCATCGGCTTTCAGGTAGAAATCGCCGGTGGGCGGCATCAGCTCCACTTGATCGCCCTCTTGCAGATGATCGTGCAGCAGGTTGGAGACCTGGCCCTGCGGCTCGCGCTTGACGCTGATGCGGTAGTGCTGGCCGTTGGGGGCATCGGAGAGGGAGTACTGGCGGATCTCCTGATACTCGAGCTCGGGATGGACCAGCTTGATGCTGAGGTACTGGCCCGGCTTGAAGTCCAGCACAGGCTTGCCATCCACCGGTACCAGCAGGAAGGAGGTGATGAGCTCGCTCTCGACCCGCTTCTCCTTGATCAGGAAGGGGCGGGGGCCTTGCCAGCCACCGATCTCGTTCGCCTTCTCCTGATAAATCTCGCTCTCGCGGCCGATGAAGATGCTGGCGAGCACGCCGTAAGCCTTGCCCCAGGCATCCAGCACCTCGTCGGTGACCGCACTTCCGCCCAATTCTTTGAGCGTGGCCAAGAGATGACTACCTACAATGTGATATTGTTCTGGCTGGATCAGGAAACCTGTGTGCTTGTGGGCGATGCGTTCCACGGCACCGGCCAGTGCCCCCAGGTTGTCGATGTTCTTGGCGTAGGCCGCCACCGCATTGAACAGCGCCAACGGCTGACCGCCGCTGCGCTGGTGCGCCAGGTTGAAAATGTCCTTCAGCTCCGGGTTATGGCTGAACATGCGTTGGTAGAAATGCTGGGTGAGCGCGGGGCCCGCTGATTCGAGCAAAGGGATGGTGCTTTTGATGACGGCGATGGTGGCTTGGTCTAACATAGGGGTTCCTTGCTAATTGAACATCTAGAATGTCACTTAATAAGCTGCATCCTAGATGTTTATTTGATCTGAATCAATAATCAATTTCCGCGTGATGCGACACAGGCACTATGAGACTAACTAGCTATACCGATTTTGGATTGAGAGCCCTGCTCTATCTGGCGACCCTGCCGGAGGGCGAATTGTCTAGCGTGGCCAAGGTCTCCGCCTTGTATGACGTCTCCCGCAACCACATGGTGAAGGTGGTGAACCAGCTGGTGAAACTGGGCTACCTGCAGTCCCAGCGCGGCAAGAATGGCGGTATTCGCATGGCCTGCGCGCCGGAGAGCATCAACATCGGCCAGGTGATCCGGGCGCTGGAAGGGAACCTGGACGGCATCGACTGCAACTCGCCGGCCTGCCACATCGTCTCTGTCTGTCTGCTGAAGAGTGCCCTGAAAGAGGCGATGAATGCGTTTCTGGCGGTGATGGACAGCTACACGCTGCAGGATCTGCTGGCCAATCGCGACGAGCTGCAACAGGTCTTCGGCGAGTTGATCCCGACCCTGGTGCTGGAGCCTGGCGACGAAGATGAGTGAGCCGATCGCCGGCCAATGACGCAATAGAAAAAGGCTGCCATCGGCAGCCTTTTTTCAATCTTCCAGTCCCGACTCGTTTCGGTACAACGCCGGCATGATCCGCGCCATCTTCACCATGTTGTTCTCCACTTCCAGGATCTCGATGGGGTAGCCGGCCAGCCGCAGGCTGATGTTGGGCTGGGGGATCTCCTCCAGATATTCGAGGATGACGCCGTTGAGGGTACGGGGCCCGTCGATGGGCAGTTGCCAGTTCATCTCCTTGTTGAGCTCGCGGATGCTGGCCGAGCCCTCCACCAGGAAGGAGCCATCCGGCTGGGGATGGATCTCGTCGCTGGGCGCCGGGGTCATGGAGGTGGTGAAGTCGCCCACTATCTCTTCCAGGATGTCGTCCAGAGTGATCAGCCCCTGAATGTCGCCATACTCGTCGACGATGAGACCAATCCGCTCCTTGTTGCGCTGGAACTTGGCCAGTTGCACGTTGAGGGGCGTCCCTTCCGGAATGAAGTAAATTTCGTCCACTTCCCGCAGCAGGCTCGACTTGTTGAACTGATCCTTGGCCATCAGCCGCAGCGCGTCGCGGGCGTGCAGAAAACCCACCACGTCGTCGATGTTGTCGCGATAGAGCAGGATCTTGGTGTGGGCGCAGTGGGCCAGCTGACGCAGTATGGTCTTCCAGTCATCGTTGATGTCGATGGCGTAGATCTCGCTGCGCGGCACCATGATGTGCTCAACCGTCATCTTGTCCAGATCCAGGATGCTGAGCAGCATCTCCTGATGGCGCTGGGGGATCAGACTGCCCGCCTCGTTGACGATGGTGCGCAGCTCCTCGGTATTGAGGGAGTCATCCTTGTTCGGATTGATCTTCAGCAGCTTGAGCAGGCCGCTGGTGATGCCATTGATCATCCAGACGAAGGGGGCAAGCGGCACCATCAGCCCCTTGAGCACCCAGGAGGCGGGATAGGCGACTTTCTCCGGGAACATGGCCGCCAGGGTCTTTGGAGTCACTTCGCCAAACACCAGCACGATCAGGGTCAGGCCGAAAGTGGCGATGGCCACACCCAGATCCCCGAACAGACGAATACAGACGATGGTGGCGATGGCTGACGCCAGGATGTTGACCAGGTTGTTTCCGATCAGGATCAGCCCCAGCAGGCGGTCTGGTCGGGAGAGCAGTTTCTCCACCCGACGGGCAGCCTTGTGCTTGGTCTGGGCCAGATGCCGCAGCTTGTAGCGGTTGAGCGACATCATGCCGGTTTCAGAACTTGAGAAGAAGGCAGACATGAGGATCAAGATAACGAGAACAATCAGCAATGTACTCGTTGAGATACTGTCCAAGAAGGGCTCCTGTGGGACTGGGTGATGAAGAAGTAGTGGGCGATCAGCTCAGCAGCACTTCTTTGACGAAGCGACTGCCGAAGTAGGCCAGGGTCAGAATGAAGCTGCCGATCAGGCTCAAGGTGATCACCTTGCGACCGCGCCAGCCACGGGTATGGTGGCCCCACAGCAGCAGCACGTAGACGCACCAGGCCAGGATCGAGAGGATGGCCTTGTGGGATTTGCCCTGGGCGAACATGTCTTCGAGGAAGAAGAGGCCGGAGGCAATGGAGAGGGTCAGCAACAGGACACCGGCCGAGATGAGCTGGAACAGCCGCTTCTCGACCGTCATCAGGGGCGGCATGGCCGGCAGCTGGCTGATCTTGCGCGTCTTCAGTTGCCGGTCCAGACAGGCAAGTTGTAGCGCAAACAGGCAGGCGATCATCAATACCGAGTAGGCCATCAGCGCGAGGCCGATGTGCAGCAGCAGCTGGGGATGGGCCTCCAGGTGGGTGATGTAGCGACCGGGAATGAGGGCGCTGGCGGCCAGCAACAGGGCCGAGAAGCTGTAGACCACCGGCAGCAGGATCCAGCCGTTGAAGCGGCGGGTGACGCAGGTCATGAAGCAGCTGATGATGAGACTGACCAGCGATGCCACGTTGAGCATGCTCAGATTCTGCCCGGAGTGGGTCACCAGCACCTCGCCGGAGAGGGCGGCGCCATGGGCGATCAGGGCCAGTCCGATGCAGGCAAACAGGGGGGCTTGTCCCACTGGTTTGGCACTGAGCAGCAGGTGCAGAGAGGCGATGATGGCCAGCAGATAGAACGCCAGGGCCAGAACAGAGATCACGATCATAACCGGGTCGTTGTCGAGCAAGCGATTGGGAATAGGAAGGGCAGTATACCTTGCACAAGATGTGCTCGCCAGTTGTGCTGCCGCCGATCTGCCCATATATAGGCAGCATGTTGGGCCAGCCGCACAGGGCTGACCTCAGCCGAGTGCGGCGAATAATCGTCCTCATCGTGCGAGTGAGGTATAATGCCTCCCATTTGTTACGCCAAGAACCGGAATGCGTCATGTTTGAGAATTTGACTGAACGACTCTCGCGCACCCTGCGCAACGTCAGCGGCCGTGGCCGCCTGACTGAAGAGAACATCAAGGATACCTTGCGCGAAGTTCGCATGGCGCTGCTCGAGGCGGACGTCGCCCTGCCGGTGGTGCGTGACTTCGTCGCGCGCGTCAAGGAGCGGGCGGTGGGCCAGGAAGTGGCCAAGTCCCTGAGCCCGGGCCAGGCCTTCATCAAGATTGTGCACGGCGAACTGGTCTCCGTGATGGGGGAGGCCAACGAGCAGCTCAATCTGGCGGCCCAGCCGCCGGCCATCATCCTGATGGCGGGTCTGCAGGGTGCCGGTAAGACCACCACGGTCGGCAAGCTGGCCAAGCTGCTCAAGGAGCGCAACAAGAAGAAGGTGCTGGTGGTCAGTGCGGACGTCTACCGCCCGGCGGCCATCAAGCAGCTGGAGACCCTGGCCGGCGACATCGGCGTCGACTTCTTCCCGAGCGATGCCAGCCAGAAGCCGGTGGACATCGCCAACGCGGCCATCGATCAGGCGCGCAAGAAGTTCTATGACGTAGTGATCGTCGATACCGCCGGTCGTCTGCACGTCGATGGCGAGATGATGGAGGAGATCAAACACCTTCACGCCACCATCAAGCCGGTGGAGACCCTGTTCGTGGTTGACGCCATGACCGGTCAGGATGCCGCCAATACGGCCAAGGCGTTCAACGAGGCGCTGCCGCTCACCGGCGTGATCCTCACCAAGGCGGACGGCGATGCCCGCGGCGGTGCCGCCTTGTCGGTGCGCCACATCACCGGCAAGCCGGTCAAGTTCATCGGTATGGGCGAGAAGACCGACGCGCTGGAGCCCTTCCACCCGGATCGTCTCGCCTCCCGCATCCTCGGCATGGGCGATGTGCTCTCTCTCATCGAGGAGGTGGAGCGCACCGTCGATAAAGAGAAGGCAGCCAAGCTGGCCAGCAAGGTCAAGAGTGGCAAGGGCTTCGATCTGGAAGACTTCCGTGAGCAACTGGCCCAGATGCGCAACATGGGCGGCATGATGGGGATGCTCGACAAGCTGCCCGGCATGTCCGGCCTGCCGGACAACGTCAAGGATCAGATGGATGACAAGCTCACCGTGCGGATGGAGGCCATCATCAGCTCCATGACTCCCAAGGAGCGTGCCCATCCCGATCTCATCAAGGGCTCTCGCAAGCGCCGTATCGCTGCGGGCTCCGGCATGCAGGTGCAGGACGTCAACAAGCTGCTCAAGCAGTTCACCGAGATGCAGCGGATGATGAAGAAGATGTCCGGCAAGGGTGGCATGCGCAAGATGATGAGCCAGATGAAGAACATGCTGCCTCCCGGCTTCGGTGGCGGCCGCGGTCCGTTCTGATTATTCGGGCTGAGGTAGCGAGTGAGGGTCTGCCAGTGGCAGGCCCTTTTCATTGCGGCTCTGCGCAAAAAATGGCTGGCTTGGTTGCAATTATTACGAATCCAAGTAGAATTATGCGGCTTATTTTAAGCTAGGGTCCGCGTGTTTGCGGGCCTTGTTCATTAGATGTTAATGAGGACGATATGGTAACCATTCGTTTACAACGTGGTGGCGCGAAAAAGCGTCCGTTCTACCAGGTAGTAGTTGCTGACAGCCGTAACGCCCGCGACGGTCGTTTCATCGAGCGCGTTGGTTTCTTCAACCCGGTTGCTTCTGGTAACGCTGAAAAGCTGAACCTGGACCTGGCTCGTATCGAGCATTGGGTTGCTACTGGTGCCGCTGTTTCTGACCGCGTTGCCAAGCTGATCAAAGACGCTGCCAAAGCTGCTTAATCAGCCAAACGGTAAGGAGTTAAGGTGGAAAAACCTGTAGTTCTGGGCACCCTGGGTACCGTTTACGGCATCAAGGGCTGGCTTAAAGTGAACTCCTTCACCGATGTTGCCGAAGCGATTTTCGATTACAACCCCTGGCTGATCAATCAGAACGGGGTGTGGCGTGAAATTCAGGTTTCATCCTGGAAGCGTCACAACAAGGGTCTGATCTGCAAACTCGATGGTATCGACGTGCGCGAGGATGCCCTGGCATTGACCAATGTCGAGATTGGCGTAGCCGCCGATCTGTTGCCTGCGTTGCCTGAGGGCGAGTTCTACTGGCGTGACCTGATTGGTTGCTCCGTAGTGACCACCAAGGGATACGACATGGGCAAGGTGACCGAATTGATGGAAACCGGCTCCAACGATGTGTTGGTGGTTGAGGCCAATGTAAAAGATGCCTTTGGTGCAAAGGAGCGGTTGATTCCGTTCCTGGAAGAGCAGGTGATCAAGAATATTGATCTGACTGCTCGAACAATCGAAGTTGATTGGGATCCTGGTTTCTAGTTTCCCGCGGTAACACGAGTGCCGGAGGTTTCTTATGTGGATTGGGGTGATTAGCCTCTTCCCTGAAATGTTCCGAGCCATTACCGAGCACGGGGTAACGGGTCGGGCCGTCAAGAGTGGCCTGCTGCAGATTGAGTGCTGGAACCCCCGGGACTTTACCCACGACAAACACCGTACGGTCGATGATCGTCCTTATGGTGGTGGGCCCGGCATGCTAATGATGGTTCAGCCGCTGCGTGACGCGATTCATGCAGCCAAGCAAGCGGCGGGAGACGGGGCGAAAGTCATCTATCTCTCTCCTCAGGGACGCAAGCTGACTCAAGCGGGCGTGACCGAGTTGGCGACGAATCAGAAACTGATTCTGGTAGCCGGTCGATACGAAGGTATCGATGAACGCGTGATACAAACCGAAGTCGACGAAGAGTGGTCTATCGGGGATTACGTGTTAAGTGGTGGCGAGTTGCCTGCCATGACCCTGATCGATGCGGTTTCGCGTCTGGTCCCAGGGGTCTTGGGTGATCAGGCCAGTGCCGAGCAGGACTCCTTCACGGACGGTCTGCTGGATCATCCCCACTATACTCGGCCGGAGGTGTTGGATGGGTTGGCGGTGCCCGAGGCGCTGACAAGCGGCAATCACGAAGTGATTCGACGCTGGCGTCTCAAGCAATCGCTCGGACGAACCTGGCAAAGAAGGCCGGAACTTATTAACAACCTAGCTCTGACTGACGAGCAAGAATCACTTCTTGCCGAGTATGTCCGCGAAGTGCGTGACAGCGTTAAGTAGAGTTTTCAGTTTATCCTAGGTAAGGAAAGACAATGAGCAAGATTATTCAGCAGCTTGAACAAGAGCAAATGCGTACCGACATCCCGGCTTTTGCCCAGGGCGACACTGTACGTGTTCAAGTTCGTGTTAAAGAAGGTGGTAAAGAGCGTCTGCAGGCTTTCGAAGGCATCGTGATTGCCAAGCGTAACCGCGGTCTGCACTCTGCTTTCACCGTTCGCAAGATCTCCAACGGCGAAGGTGTTGAGCGTGTATTCCAGACTCACTCTCCGCTGATCCACAGTGTAGAACTGAAGCGTCGTGGTGATGTTCGCCGCGCCAAACTGTACTACCTGCGCAACCTGTCCGGTAAAGCTGCTCGTATCAAAGAGAAGCTCAACTAATTCGATTCGAATTGGTGTCGATATGTCGGCGAAATGCTCGACAGGTAGTGAAAAGGCTCGCCAATGGCGAGCCTTTTTTGTATCCACTTTCGGGTGTGCCGACTCAACCTGGCTGGCTGACCCGCACCACAGAGTTGTCTCGCCCGAAGGGGCCGGGTACGTAGTCATCCGCCGCCCAGTCGTTGTCGTAGCGGGTCTCCCCGTTCGGCTGAACCAGCTGATAGCAGTATTCGAAATGACTGGGGCCATCGGTCGGCAGGTTGAGGGTGGTCTTGAACTCACCGCTCTTCATCCGCTTGAGCTCGATGGGTTGCCACTGGCTAAACTCTCCCAGCAACAACACCTGCTCAGCCTCTCCTGCGGCCTCCCTTTCCACGGCAAAGGTCACCTTGACCTCGGGGCGGGACTTGAGAAATTGCTTGTTGATCGGCATGACGCCTCCTTGTCCTGATTGCGAAAAATAGCGACTGTCTATTTTTATATCACTTTATGACAAGGATGTTGATAACAGAGATCAAGCGGGCAGGGCAAAGTGGCGCTGCAGCAGGCCGTGGGTGAAACCTATCTTGAGGTAAAAACCGCGGGGCAGGGTCAGGATCGGTTGGCCATTGCGACCGATGGCCCGGGTCAGCGCCTTGTTGTTGGCCGCCTTGGGACGAAGTTGCAGCACCTGGCCGTGGCGGGCGCTGATCTGCTCCACCTCTCCCAGCACTATCATGTCCATCAGCTCTTCCCAGTCCTGGCGCAGCAGCATCTCCTCCTCTTCATTCGGGCTCCACAGCAGCGGCATGCCGATCCGGCGCTCGCCGATGGGAATGTCGCGGCTGCCCTCGACCGGGATCCAGAGCACGCGGGAGAGCTTGTTGCGCACGTTGGACTCCTCCCAGCGCTGGCCGCTGACACCGATCAGCGGTGCCACGCAGACGAAGGTGGTTTCCAGCGGCTTGCCCTGAGGATCGATGGGGATCGTCTTGAGCTCGATGCCGAGATCCGGGAAGTCCTGCTCCGGCTTGCTGCCGGCGCTAGCTCCCAGCTGCCACTCGATCAGCTGGCCGACCCAGCCCTTGTCCCGACGCAGATCCGCCGGCACGGCGATGTTGGCGTCGGCGGCCAGCTGGGCCAGGGTGAAGCCGGCCATGGCGTAGGCGCGGGCCAGCAGTTCCTGTTCTGAGCGGGGGTTGGCGGGCATGAGTGACTCCTGCAAAGAGGGATTATTCTAGCAACTCTGATCCTCCCTGAGGATCGCTGTTTTTATAACCGATCCTGGCAGGGGTATGCACAGGGGGGGCGGTTTTGTGTGTAAGTGTTTATCCTAGTGATTTTAAAGGGATTTGTCTCCAATTTATCGATGGGCGTTGCGCTGGATCCCGCCTTGAAATAGTTGTCCAAGGGTTTGCTCGCGCTGTTTCACACAGTTATCCACAGAAATCTTGGATAACTGCTTAAAAGTAGGAATAGTCACCCTGTTGTTACAAAAAAATGTGAAACGGCACCGATTTCTGCGGCGATATCGGGGCAGATAGTGTGCCACTCCTGTGGATAAAATGGCCGTGGTGGATCTTTGAACAGTCGAACTTGTTCACAATCCGGATCCCGGATCGCCGGCGGTAAAAGATATGGATCTTGATCCAGCATTCTTTGTTTAACACCATGTATTTAAATACATATTTTGTTTTATATTGCATCCTGTATGCTGTGGGGCAGTTTGGAGCAGATAAATAAAACTACTGTATATACCCGCTTGCTCACAGGCTTATGCACAGTCTGGGTGGGCAACTTGCAGGATCTGATCCTTTAATTTGTTTATAAGTTTGCTTGAAATCGAAAGTTATTCATGAATGGGGGATTGCAGTCCTTGTTTGCTGCCACGAGGTGAATGTGGAACAATCCCCTTATAGATTCAGCCTTTATAAGGTGATCACGTGATAGATGGCGACGGGTTTCGTCCCAATGTCGGAATCGTGATCTGTAACCGTGACGGACAAGTATTGTGGGCCAAGCGTTATGGGCAGCACTCCTGGCAGTTTCCGCAGGGAGGAGTTGATGACGGTGAGACGCCAGAGCAGGCCATGTATCGTGAGCTGTATGAGGAGATAGGCCTCAAGCCCGAGGATGTGACCATCATGGCGACCAGTCGCAACTGGTTGAAGTATCGCTTGCCAAAACGCCTCGTTCGTTGGGACAGTTCACCGGTCTGTATTGGCCAAAAACAAAAATGGTTTCTGCTGCAGCTGGATCCGGGCAGGGAGTCCAGGATCCAGTTCGGTTGTCATGGTCATCCGGAGTTTGATGACTGGCGTTGGGTCAGCTTCTGGTACCCGGTGCGTCAGGTGGTTTCCTTCAAGCGGGAAGTCTATCGCCGGGTGATGAAGGAGTTTGCCCCGCTGGCGATGCCGGTGCCGGCAGTGCAGGTCAACAAGAAGGATGGGCGGCGTAATCGCGCCCGCTAAGGAGCACAGATTAGTTGTTAACGGAACTCAGACGCATCGTCGAAAGCATGGCCGAAGCCAATACCCTCGAGCTGGCCTTGCAGGCATTGGTCAGCCAGACCCGGCTGGCCATGTCGGTGGACTGCTGTTCCGTTTACGTCTCCGAACCTGAAATGCGCCGCTACCGGCTGGCTGCGACCGACGGTCTGGCCGAGTCGGCGGTGGGCAAGGCCACCCTGCCGTTCGAGCAGGGTATCGTCGGCCTGGTGGGTCAACGTGAAGAGCTGATCAACCTGGCCGATGCCCCCTCCCATCCCAGTTTCAAATTCCTGCCCGATGTGGCCGAAGAGGCGTTTCGCTCCTTCCTCGGCGCCCCCATCATGCATCAGCGCCAGGTGGTGGGTATTCTGGTGGTGCAGCAGAAGGAGAGCCGTCTCTTCGATGAGGGGGAGGAGTCCTTCATGGTCACCCTGGCGGCCCAGCTGGCGGCGCGCATCGCCCAGGCTCAGGCCAAGGGGTGGCTGCAGAAGACCGACTGGAGCAAGCCGCTGCGCGGCATTGCCGGGGCCAGCGGCATCGCCATGGCCAAGGCCTGGGTGTGGCGGCCACGCAAGGAGCTGCGCTCCATCACTCCGCGCAAGGATGAGGATCACGCCAGCCAGCTGGCGCGGCTGAACGTGGCGGTGGAAGAGGTGCGTCACGATCTGGAGAGCCTGGCCCTGCGTTTTCGCGAGAGCTACAGCCAGGACTCGGTGGCCATCTTTGACATCTATCTGCATCTGCTGGACGATCCCGGCTACATCAAGCCGATCCGCAACAAGGTGAGCAAGGAGCACTGGACGGCGGTCTCGGCGGTCAAGCTCATCAGCGATCGTCTCATCGAGCAGTTCAAGGGGATGAAGGATCCCTATCTGCAGGAGCGCTCCACCGATGTGAAGGACATCGCTCAGCGGCTCATCAGCCGGCTGGTGCAAAACGAGCCCGAGCACATCGCCATCGGCGAGCCTGTGGTGCTGGTCGCCGACGAGGTGACGGCAACCATCCTCGCCGAGGTGCCCCGCGAGTTCCTGACCGGGGTGGTGTCGCTCAAGGGGGGGACCAACTCCCACGCCGCCATCCTGGCCCGCGCCATGGGGGTGGCGGCCATCATGGGGGTGGATCTGCCGCTCGGCGACATCGGTGGTCGCATGCTGGTGGTCGACGGTTACAGCGGCGATCTCTTCATCGAGCCCAATCAGGTGATCCTGACCGAGTATCGTCAGCTGCTGAGCGAAGAGCGGGCGCTCGATACCCTGGTGCGCAGCGTCGACAACCAGCCCTCCGAGACCGCCGATGGCGTGCCTGTCTCTCTGCTGCTCAACGCCGGCCTCAGCGCCGACACCGAGATCTCTCTCAATCAGCTGGCGGACGGGGTCGGCCTCTATCGCACCGAGATCCCCTTCATGCTGCAGGACAGCTTCCCCTCCGAGTGGGAGCAGACCGCCCGTTATCGCGGCATTCTGGAGACCTATCGCAACCGGCCGGTCTGCATGCGTACCCTGGATGTGGGGGGTGACAAGCAACTGCCCTATTTCCCCATCGTCGAGGAAAATCCCTTCCTTGGCTGGCGGGGGATCCGGCTCACCCTGGACCACCCCGAACTGTTCCTGGTGCAGCTCAAGGCGATGCTGCGAGCCAGCGAAGGACTGGACAATCTGGCCATCATGCTGCCGATGATCAGCAGCGTCAGCGAAATCAAGGCTTCCCGCCGCCTGCTGGATCAGGCCTGGCGCGAAGTGTCGGAAGAGGCGGCCAGCCGTGAGGCGGTGATCCGCTACCCGAGCCTCGGGGTGATGATCGAGGTGCCCTCCGCTCTCTACATCCTGCCCGAGATGGCCCCGCTCATCGACTTCTGGTCGGTGGGCAGCAACGACCTGACCCAGTACCTGCTGGCGGTGGATCGCAACAACGCCCGGGTCGCCAACATCTACGACGCCTTCCATCCGGCGGTGATCCGCGCCCTGCAGCTGCTGGTCGATGCCTCCCATCGCTACCACAAACCGGTCTCGGTCTGTGGCGAGCTGGCCGGTGATCCGGTCGGGGTGTTGCTGCTGCTGGCCATGGGCTATCGTCGCTTCAGCATGAACACCCACAACATCGCCCGCATCAAGTACGTACTGCGCCAGGCCAACCTGAGCGAGCTGACGGTGCTGCTGACCGACGGCCTCAAACACGACAATCCCCATGTGCTGCGTGGCCTGTTTGCCCGCTATCTGGAAGAGCACGGTCTGGGCGGTTTGCTGCGCGCCGGTCACAAAGCGAAACAGATTGATTGATAATCATGCCTTGTCCCTGCTGACGAATGATCGGAAAATGCGGCTTTTCTTATGACTGGGGCCGCTTATGCAGCACGATGGATATTGGGTTTTCTCGCAGATTGATCCCGTAGCATTCAGTTTGGGACCACTATCGGTACGCTGGTATGGTCTCATGTACCTGTTTGGCTTCGCTTTTGCCATGTGGCTGGCGGGGCGTCGCGCCGATGCGCCGAACAGCGGCTGGACCCGCAACGAGGTGTCCGACCTGCTGTTTTACGGCTTCCTCGGGGTGATCCTGGGTGGTCGGGTCGGTTACGTGCTGTTCTACAACTTCGACATGTTCCTGGCCGATCCTCTCTACCTGTTCAAGATCTGGACCGGTGGCATGTCGTTCCACGGCGGCCTGATCGGGGTCATCACCGCCATGGTCTGGTTTGCCCACAAGACCAAGCGCCACTTCTTTACCGTGGCCGATTTCGTGGCACCGCTCATTCCGTTTGGCCTCGGCGTCGGCCGCATCGGCAACTTCCTCAACGGCGAGCTGTGGGGTCGGGTCACCGATGTGCCTTGGGCCATCATCTTCCCGGAGGCGGGCCCCGAGCCGCGCCACCCCTCCCAGCTCTACCAGTTCGCCCTGGAAGGGGTGGTACTGTTCATCATCCTCAACCTGTTCTGGCGCAAGAACCCGCCGCGCGGCGCCATCTCCGGCATGTTCCTGCTGTTCTACGGCCTGTTCCGCTTCCTGGTGGAGTTCGTACGCCAGCCTGACAGCCAGCTGGGGCTCTACTTCAACGAGATCAGCATGGGCCAGATCCTCTCTACTCCGATGATCCTCATCGGTGCCCTGATGATCTGGGCCGCCTACAAGCGCCCGCAGTTGTTCGGCAACGCCGTGAAGGAGGCAAAACAATGAGAGCCTATCTCGACCTGATGCAGAAGATCCTGGATGAGGGGACCGTCAAGTCCGACCGTACCGGCACCGGCACCGTCTCCCTGTTCGGCCATCAGATGCGCTTCAACCTGGCCGAAGGTTTCCCGCTGGTGACCACCAAGAAGTGCCACCTGCGCTCCATCATTCACGAGCTGCTCTGGTTCCTCAACGGCGACACCAATACCGCCTATCTGAAAGAAAATGGTGTCAGTATCTGGGACGAGTGGGCCGACGAGAACGGCGATCTTGGCCCGGTCTACGGCGCCCAGTGGCGCTCCTGGCCGGCGGCTGATGGGTCTGTTATCGACCAGATCCAGAAGGCGGTGGACGACATCAAGCACAACCCGGATTCCCGTCGCATCATCGTCTCTGCCTGGAACGTGGGCGAGCTGGACAAGATGGCGCTGGCCCCCTGCCACGCCTTTTTCCAGTTCTACGTGGCGGACGGCAAACTCTCCTGCCAGCTCTATCAGCGCAGCTGTGACGTCTTCCTCGGCCTGCCATTCAACATCGCCAGCTATGCTTTGCTGACCCACATGATGGCCCAGCAGTGCGACCTGGAGGTGGGGGACTTCGTCTGGACCGGTGGTGACGTGCACCTCTACTCCAACCACATGGAGCAGACCGCGCTGCAGCTCTCCCGCGAGCCGCGCCCGCTGCCGACCCTGCTGATCAAACGCAAGCCGGACTCCATCTTCGACTACCGGTTCGAGGATTTCGAGATCGAGGGTTACGACCCCCATCCCGGCATCAAGGCGCCCGTCGCCATCTGATGTGAAAGGCGCCCATGAGGCGCCTTTTTTATGCATAAAAACCACAGAATATTCATTCTTATGGGGGAGTTTCGAGTGATATCTGCCCGAGAAAAAACCTGCTTATAGCAGGCATGTTTGATTTTGCCTTCGGTTTTTTCGTTGTATTTCGCAGTAAGAAACGATTTTTCACGGATTGTTATCGGATATAGACTCAAATCAAAGTAAGACTGTGGATATTTTAACCATGAGCGACGTAATCAAAAAGTTCCTCAAACTGGAGGCCGCCTCCGGAATAATTCTGATCATGGCAGCCATGCTGGCCATGATCCTGGCCAACAGCGGCCTGGCTGGCAGCTATCAGGCTTTCCTCGATACCCAGGTACAGGTGCGCATTGCCGCCCTCGACATCAACAAGCCGCTGCTGCTCTGGATCAACGACGGCTTCATGGCGGTCTTCTTCCTGTTGGTCGGCCTCGAGGTGAAGCGCGAGATGCTGGAAGGGGCGCTTTCTTCCCGGGTGCAGGCCACCTTCCCGGCCATCGCGGCGGTGGGTGGCATGCTGGCGCCGGCCCTGATCTATGCCTTCTTCAACTACTCGGACGAAGTGGCGCGTGCCGGCTGGGCCATTCCCGCCGCTACCGACATCGCCTTTGCTCTCGGGGTGATGGCGCTGCTCGGCAAGCGGGTGCCGGTCAGCCTCAAGGTGTTTCTGCTGGCGCTGGCCATCATGGATGACCTGGGGGTCATCATCATCATCGCCCTGTTCTATACCCAGCAGCTGTCGCTGACGGCGCTGGCGATCGGCATCCTGGCGACCCTGACCCTGCTGTGGATGAATCGCCGCGGCGAGGATCGGATCAGCCTCTACATGCTGGTCGGGCTGGTGCTCTGGGTGGCGGTGCTGAAGTCGGGCGTCCATGCGACCCTGGCCGGCGTGGTGGTGGGCTTCATGATCCCGCTCAACGGCAAGCGTTATGAGTCGCCACTCAAGCATCTGGAGCATGCCCTGCACCCCTGGAGTGCCTACCTGATCCTGCCGCTGTTCGCCTTTGCCAATGCCGGGGTGTCGCTGGAGGGGATAGGTCTCTCCTCCCTGCTGAGCCCGGTGCCCATGGGCATCATGCTGGGGCTGTTCATCGGCAAGCCGCTCGGGGTGTTCACCATCAGCTGGCTGTCGGTCAAGCTGGGCATTGCCCAACTGCCACCCGGGGTCAACTTCAGGCAGATCTTTGCGGTCAGCATTCTGTGCGGCATCGGCTTTACCATGTCGATGTTCATCGCCTCGCTGGCCTTCGAGCACGGCGGATTGGATTACGGCAGCTACTCTCGCCTCGGGATCCTGGTGGGATCCACCCTGGCGGCGATCGTCGGTTATCTCGCCCTGCGCATGGCGCTCCCGAACCGGGAGGCCGATCAAAGCACGGAGGGGTTATGAAAAGAGTAGGATGGTTGGCCATGCTGGCGCTGAGCCAGGCGGCCTGGGCCGGCAGTCTGCAGGATTGCCAGCAGGATGCAGCCTCGGCCAGCTGCTCGGCCTACCTCAGCGGCGTGGTCGACAGTGCCCTGCTGCTGGGGGACAAACAGGCCAAGGCGCAGTTTGGCGAGACCTTTGCCGAGCGGGCGCTGAGCAGCCGGGCCGGCGAGCGGGTCAAGCAGTCCAACAAGCGCTACTGCGGGGAACGGATGCCGGATCCGGCCCGCCTCAAGGCCCACCTGCAGGAGCAGTTCGGCGCGAACAAGGTTGACTCGATCAGCGACATGTATGACATTCTGGCGGCTGAACTCAGTTGCTACCGGAGCCCGCGCCAGGCGGGAACCCCATCGGATGTCACACCTTAACTACAATCATCTCTATTATTTTTGGATGACCCAGAAGAAGGGCTCCGTCACGCAAGCGGCGGAAGCCCTCTTTTTGACCCCGCAGACCGTCACCGGCCAGATCAAGCTGCTGGAGCAGCGCCTTGGCGGCAAATTGCTGATAAGAAAGGGGCGCTCCCTGGAGGCGACCGAGCTGGGCCAGCTGGTATTCCGCTATGCCGACAAGATGTTCAGCCTCTCCTACGAGATGCTGGATATCGTCAACTACCGCAAGGAGAGCCAGATCCTGTTCGACGTCGGCATCGCCGACGCCCTCTCCAAACGCCTCGCCAGCCGGGTGCTGCTCTCCGTCATCCCCAATGATGGCTCCATCCACCTGCGCTGCTTCGAATCGACCCACGAGCTGTTGCTGGAGCAGCTGAGCGAACACAAGCTCGACATGATCCTCTCCGACTGCCCGGTGGACTCCAGCCAGCACGCCGGCCTGCTCTCCAAGCGACTCGGTGGTTGCGGGGTCAGCTTCTTCTGCAAGGCGCCGCTGCCATCGCTGCCGTTTCCCGCCTGTCTGGAGGAGCGCAAGCTGCTGATCCCGGGCCGGCGCACTGCCATGGGTCGCCAGCTGACCCAGTGGTTCGAGCAGCAGGGGGTCTCCCCCAGCATTCTCGGCGAGTTTGACGATGCGGCCCTGATGAAGGCGTTCGGCTTCTTCAACCAGGGCATCTTCATGGCACCCACCATCTACCGGGAGGAGATCCTGGAAGGGGAGGGAGTGATGCTGCTGGGCGAGACCCAAGATCTGATGGAGGAGTACTACGTCATCTTTGCCGAGCGGATGATCCAGCACCCGGCGGTAAAACGGGTGTGCGAGAGTGATTTCTCCTTCCTGTTTGCCGGCCAGGAGGACTTTGCCATGATTCAACCGGCAACCCTGTCATTTTAAATTGACGGGCCACAGAGTATGATTCTTGCCTCGAACGAGAGGGAATGAGATGCAACTGGAAGAGATGGAGGCCAATGCGAGCCGGGCGGTGGCACTGCTCAAGGCGCTGGCCAATGAACGGCGGCTGTTTATCCTGTGTCAGCTGCTGGAGCGGGAGCTGTCGGTGGGGGAGCTCAACGAGCGGCTTGGTCTGAGTCAGTCGGCGTTGTCACAACACCTGGCCGTGCTGCGGCGGGATGAACTGGTGGAGACGCGCAAGGAGGCCCAGACGGTCTACTATTCGCTGCGCAGCTACGAGGTGCGCGAGATGATAGGGTTGCTGCACAAGTTGTACTGCAGCGAACAGAAATAAAAAACCGGCACAAAGGCCGGTTTTTTCAGCTTTATCAGCAGACGCTGATTAAGCCATAGCTTTGATCTGGGCAGACAGGCGGCTCTTGTGACGAGCAGCTTTGTTCTTGTGGATCAGGCCTTTGGTCGCCATACGATCCATGATCGGCTGAGCAACAGCGAAAGCGGCAGTCGCAGCAGCCTTGTCGCCAGAGGCGATGGCAGCGATGACTTTCTTCAGGTAGGTACGGGTCATGGAACGACGGCTGGCGTTGTGCTGACGACGTTTCTCTGACTGAAGAGCGCGCTTCTTAGCAGATTTGATGTTAGCCAAGGTAAAACTCCTAAAACTGTCTTAGCGAGTGTATTGAAAAGGCCCGGAAATATGCCTTCTCAACCACATATTGTCAAATGATTTGTGCAAATAAACACCGCCCCCCGGTGGTGTGTCAGGTGGGAGACGGTTAAACTGTCGGCCGATTCTATCAGCATTCTTTTCATTCCGACAGTTCCAGAGGCCTCGTCTTGAGTAAGAAATTGATCAAATCCGGCATGATAGTGTCCGGAATGACGTTGGCGTCCCGCGTGATGGGCTTGGTTCGCGATGTGGTCATCGCCAATCTGCTTGGCGCCGGGGTGGCCGCAGACGTCTTCTTCTTTGCCAACCGCATTCCCAACTTTCTGCGCCGGCTGTTCGCCGAAGGTGCCTTCAACCAGGCCTTTGTTCCCGTGATGACGGAGTACAAGAAAAAGGGTGACGAGAGCGAAGTGCGCGAGCTGCTGGCTGCGGTGGCGGGCACCCTGGGGGGGATCGTTACCGTGGTCACCCTGCTCGGGGTGCTGGGGTCAGGCGTGCTGACCGCCCTGTTTGGCTGGGGCTGGTTCTGGGACTGGCTGCACGGCGGGCCGGCGGCCGAGAAGTTCGAGATGGCGAGCCTGATGCTCAAGATCACCTTCCCCTACCTCTGGTTCATCACCTTCACCGCCATGGCGGGGGCCATTCTCAACACCTTCGGCCGCTTCGGGGTTTCCTCCTTTACCCCCATCTTCCTCAACATCACCATGATTGCCGCCGCCTGGTGGATTTCCCCCTGGCTCGACAATCCCGAGCTGGCGCTGGCCATCGGTGTCTTCCTCGGTGGTCTGGTGCAGTTCCTGTTCCAGTTCCCCTTCCTGCGCCAGCTCAACATGCTGGTGTGGCCCAAGTGGGGTTGGCACCACCCGGGTGTGGTGAAGATCCGCACCCTGATGATCCCGGCCCTGTTCGGGGTCTCGGTCAGCCAGATCAACCTGCTGGTCAACACCATGCTTGCCTCCTTCCTGGCGACCGGTGCCATCAGCTACCTCTATTACTCGGATCGGCTGCTGGAGTTCCCGCTCGGCATGTTCGGCGTCGCCATCAGCACCGTCATTCTGCCGGCGCTGGCCAAGAAGCACGTGGATGCCGACCCGGCCGACTTCTCCCGTACCATGGACTGGGGGGTGCGGATGGTGATGCTGCTCGGCCTGCCGGCCATGGTGGGCATCGCCGTGCTGCGCGAGCCCATCCTGCGGGTACTGTTCATGCGTGGCGAGTTCGGTCTGCACGAAGTGAGTATGTCGAGCGCCAGTTTGCTGGCATCGACCACAGGTTTGCTGTCGCTGATGCTGATCAAGGTGCTGGCACCGGGCTACTACGCCCGCCAGGATACCCGCACGCCGGTAAGGATCGGGATGATCTCGATGGCGGCCAACATGGTCTGCAACCTGCTCTTCATCTATCCGCTCGGGTACGTGGGGCTGGCCCTCTCGACCGCCTGCTCGGGCACGCTGAACGCGGCTTTGCTATTCAGGGGGCTCCATCAGCAGAGCGTCTACCGCCCGTCCCGTCACACCGGGGTATTCTGTCTCAAACTGCTGACCGCCAGCCTGCTGATGGGGGGAGTGCTCTTGTACCTCTCTCCGGATCTGGCCCAGTGGGGCGCCTGGCACATGAGCAAGGCGACCATGCAGCTGGCCATGCTGCTGGTCGTGGGGGGCGCCATCTATGCCGGTGTCCTGCTGGCGCTTGGGATCCGGCCAAGAGATCTGAGAGCGGGGCGGGACGACTGAGTCAGCCCCTGTGGCGAGATAGCCCCGCCTGAACCTGTTGTCGGGGCGGAGCAGCTGAAATCGGGTCAGCAACAGGGCTGACCCGGCGTGCCGCCTGATATATAATCCGGCGATTTTCATAGCAGCAAAGCACAAGGCACTGATGGAGCTTATCCGCGGTATTCACAATATCAAGCCCCGTCACCGGGGGTGTGTATTGACCATTGGCAACTTTGATGGGGTCCATCAGGGTCATCATGCCGTGCTGGCTCGCTTGCAGGAAAAGGCCGCCCAGCTCGGCCTGCCGGCCTGCGTCATGCTGTTCGAGCCGCAGCCACTGGAGCTGTTTGCCGGGGCCGCGGCGCCGGCCCGCCTCAGCCGCCTGCGGGAAAAGTACGAGGCGCTCAAGGGGATGCAGATCGATCGCATGCTCTGCGTGCGCTTCAACCACCGCTTTGCCGAGCAGTCCGCGGACACCTTCATCGAGCAACTGCTGGTGGAGAAACTCGGCGTGCACTATCTGGTGGTCGGCGACGATTTTCGCTTCGGCAAGGGGCGGGAAGGGGACTTCCACCTGCTGGAGGAGGCCGGCCGGCGCTTCGGCTTCGAGGTGATCAGCACCCAGAGTTTCCAGTTGTCCCGTCAGCGGGTCAGCAGCACGCTGGTGCGCGAGGCCCTCGCGGCTGGCCGGATGGCGGAGGTGGAGCTGATGCTCGGCCGTCCCTATACCATCAGCGGTCGGGTGGCCCACGGTGAAAAGCTGGGCCGCACCATAGGTTTTCCCACCGCCAATCTGGCCCTCAAGCGTCAGGTGATCCCGGTCGGTGGCGTGTTCGCGGTGGAAGTGATATGTTCCGGCAAGACCTTCCCCGGTGTCGCCAATGTGGGTGTACGGCCGACCTTGAGCGGTACACAAGCCAGATTGGAAGTACATCTATTTGATTTTTCTGGCGACCTTTATGGTCAACAGGTCAAGGTGCTGCTTCGCCACAAGCTGCGCGAAGAGCAGAAGTTTGCCTCTTTCACCGCCTTGAAAGAGCAGATCGAACGAGATGCCCTGGCGGCCCGAGCCTGGTTCGGGCTGCCACAATTTCATTTACCCAGCACTCTTTTAGAAAAGAAGGGAACCCAGGACTGATGAGCGACTATAAACACACCCTGAATCTTCCGGAAACCGAGTTTCCGATGCGTGGCGATCTGGCCAAGCGCGAACCCAACATGCTGAAACGTTGGTACGATCAGGATCTTTACGGCGCCATTCGCCGCGCCAAAGCGGGCAAGCCTTCGTTCATTCTGCACGATGGCCCCCCCTATGCGAACGGCAGCATTCACATCGGTCACTCGGTCAACAAGATCCTCAAAGACATCATCATCAAGTCCAAGGGCCTCTCCGGCTTCGACTCCCCCTACGTGCCGGGCTGGGATTGCCACGGTCTGCCCATCGAGCTGAAAGTGGAAGGCATGGTCGGCAAGCCGGGTGAGAAGGTTTCCTCCGCCGAATTCCGCGCCGAGTGCCGCAAATACGCCAAGACCCAGATCGAAGCGCAGAAGACCGACTTCATCCGTCTGGGCGTGCTGGGTGACTGGGAACACCCCTACCTGACCATGGATTTTGGCACCGAAGCCAACATCATCCGCTCCATGGCCAAGATCGTTGAAAACGGCCACCTGCACAAAGGCTCCAAGCCGGTGCACTGGTGTACCGATTGCGGCTCCGCGCTGGCTGAAGCCGAGGTGGAGTACTACGACAAGAACTCCCCCTCCATCGACGTGCGCTTCAAGGCCGTCGACGAGGCTGCCGTTGCCGCCAAGTTTGACTGCGCCGAAGGCCACACCGGCAAGGGGCCCCTCTCTGCCGTGATCTGGACCACCACCCCGTGGACCCTGCCGGCCAACCGCGCCATCGCCATGCACGCCGATCTCGACTATGCGTTGGTGCAGGTCGAGGGTGACAATCCCGAGCGTCTGATCCTGGCCGCCGAGCTGGTGAAGGACGTGATGGATCGCGCCGGCATCGAGCACTTCCACAACCTGGGCTACGCCAAGGGCGCGGCGCTCGAGCAGCTGCGCTTCAACCACCCCTTCTACAGCTTCGACGTGCCTGTGGTACTGGGTGATCACGTCACCCTGGACGCCGGTACCGGCGCGGTGCACACCGCTCCTGGTCACGGTCAGGAAGACTTCGTGGTCGGTCAGAAGTACGGTCTGGAAGTGGCCAACCCGGTTGGCAGCAACGGCGTCTATCTGCCGGATACCGAACTGTTTGCCGGCCAGCACGTGTTCAAGGCCAATGCGGCCGTGGTCGAGGTGCTGACCGAGCGTGGCGCCCTGCTGCATCACAAGGTGTTCAACCACTCCTACCCGCACTGCTGGCGTCACAAGACCCCGATCATCTTCCGTGCCACCCCCCAGTGGTTCATCAGCATGGAGCAGAAGGGTCTTCGGCAGCGTGCCCTGGAAGAGATCGAGCGCATCGAGAAAGAGGGCATTGCCCAGCATGGTCAGAGCGGCTGGGTGCCTGCCTGGGGTAAAAACCGCATTCAGGCGATGGTCGAGAACCGTCCTGACTGGTGTATCTCCCGTCAGCGTACCTGGGGCGTGCCCATCTCCCTGTTCGTCCACAAGGATACCCAGGCGCTGCACCCGGATTCCGTGCGTCTGATGGAAGAGGTGGCCAAGCGGGTCGAGCAGTCCGGTATCCAGGCCTGGTGGGATCTGGACAAGGCCGAGCTGCTGGGCGCGGACGCCGACAACTACGAGAAGGTGCCCGATACCCTGGACGTCTGGTTTGACTCCGGCTCTACCCACGCCTCTGTGGTCGATGCCCGTCCCGAGTTCAACGGCAAGCCGGCCGACATGTATCTGGAAGGCTCTGACCAGCACCGCGGCTGGTTCATGTCCTCCCTGATGATCGGCGTCGCCATGAAGGACAAGGCCCCCTACAACCAGGTGCTGACTCATGGCTTCACCGTGGACGGTCAGGGCCGCAAGATGTCCAAGTCCATCGGCAACGTGGTGAGCCCGCAGGACGTGATGAACAAGCTGGGTGCCGACATCCTGCGTCTGTGGGTTGCCAGCACCGACTACACCGGCGAGATGACCGTTTCCGACGAGATCCTCAAGCGCTCCGCCGACGCCTATCGCCGTATCCGCAACACCGCCCGCTTCCTGCTGGCCAACCTGAACGGCTTCAATCCGGCGACCGACATGGTGGCACCGGCCGACATGGTGGTGGTGGATCGCTGGGCGGTGGGCCGTGCCAAAGCGGTACAGGCCGAGATCGTGGCGGCGTTCGACGAGTACAACTTCCACGGTGTGACCCAGAAGCTGATGCAGTTCTGCTCCATCGAGATGGGCTCCTTCTATCTGGACGTCATCAAGGATCGTCAGTACACCGCCAAGGCTGACAGCCTGGCCCGTCGCTCCTGCCAGACCGCCCTCTATCACATCGCCGAGGCCATGGTGCGCTGGATGGCGCCCATCATGAGCTTCACTGCCGACGAGATCTGGGCCCTGCTGCCGGGCGAGCGCGGCGAGTTCGTGTTCACCGAGGAGTGGTACGACGGCCTGTTCGGGCTGGAAGCGGGCGAAGTGCTGAACGACGAGTTCTGGGCCGAGATCCTCACCGTGCGCGGTGAAGTGAACAAGGCGCTGGAAGTGGCCCGTGGCGAGAAGCGCATCGGTGGTTCCCTGCAGGCCGAGCTGACTCTGTTCGCCAAGCCTGAGCTGGCTGCGCGTCTGAACGCCCTGGCCGATGAGCTGCGCTTCGTGCTGCTCACCTCCAAGGCCAAGGTGGTCAGCGTCGATGCCGCACCGGCAGAGGCCGTGGCAACCGAGCGTGATGACTTGTGGCTGAGCGTGGCCCAGTCTGCCGCCGCCAAGTGCGACCGCTGCTGGCACCATGTGGAAGACGTGGGCACCATCGCGGGCCATGAAGAGATCTGTGGCCGCTGCGTCACCAACGTCGAGGGTGACGGCGAAACTCGTCAATTTGCCTGATGAACATGACTCAACATAAAAGCGGCCTGCGTTGGCTGTGGCTGGCGGTGCTGGCCTTCGTACTGGACCAGGCGAGCAAGCTCGCCGTGGTCAAGCTGCTGCCGTTTGGCTACCCGGGGGTGGAGATCACCCCCTTCTTCAACCTGGTCCACGTCTACAACAAGGGGGCGGCTTTCAGCTTCCTGGCGGAGCAGGGGGGCTGGCAGCGCTGGTTCTTCGCCGTACTGGCGTTCGCCATCTGCGGCCTGCTGATCCACTGGCTGCGCAAGCAGTCGGTCACCCAGCGCTGGAGCGGCATCGCCTACAGCCTGATCATCGGCGGGGCGCTCGGCAACGTGTTTGACCGGCTGGTGCTGGGCCATGTGGTCGACTTCCTCGACTTCTACTGGCAGCGTGCCCACTGGCCGGCGTTCAATCTGGCGGACAGCTTCATCTTCATCGGCGCCGCCATGATCGTGCTGGACGGCTTGCGTGGCGAGAAAAAACAGGACGCGACTTCATGAGCCAGCTGATTGCTGCAGACAGCAGTGTACTGTTCCATTTCTCCATCAAGCTGGAAGACGGCTCGGTGGCCGACAGCACGGCGCTGCACGGCAAGCCGGCCCGTCTGCGGATGGGCGACGGCAGCCTGACGCCGAGCTTCGAGCAGTGCCTGCTGGGGCTGCGCGAAGGGGAGAGCAAGAGCTTCACCCTGGCGCCGGAAGAGGCCTTTGGCCTCTCCAACCCCGACAACATCTACCATCTGGACCGCGCCAAGTTCGGCGCCGATGTGGAGCCGAAAGTCGGCACCATCATACTGTTCGACCAGCCCAACGGCAGCGAGCTGCCGGGTATCGTCCGGGCGGTGGCAGGGATGTCGGTGACGGTCGATTTCAACCACCCCTTGGCCGGTCACACCGTCACCTTCGAGGTGGAGATCCTGGGGGTTGATGACGAGGAGAAGGTGCTCTGATGGATATCCTGCTCGCAAATCCCCGCGGCTTCTGTGCCGGTGTCGACCGCGCCATCAGCATCGTCGAGAGTGCGCTGGAGAAGTTCGGTGCCCCCATCTATGTCCGTCATGAAGTGGTGCACAACCGCTACGTGGTGAACAAGCTCAAGGAGGCGGGCGCCGTCTTCGTCGAGGAGCTGGACGAGGTGCCGGATGACAGCATCGTCATCTTCTCTGCTCACGGCGTGGCCAAAACAGTGCGTGAGATGGCCAAGTCCCGCGCCCTCAAGGTATTTGATGCCACCTGTCCGCTGGTGACCAAGGTTCACATGGAAGTCCATCGCGCCAGTCGCAAGGGCTCCGAAGCCGTGCTCATCGGCCACGCCGGCCACCCCGAGGTGATCGGCACCATGGGGCAGTACGAGAATCGCGAGGGCGGCATGTATCTGGTGGAGACGCCGGCAGACGTGGCCAAGCTCAAGGTGAAGAACCCGGACGATCTCTGCTTCGTCACCCAGACCACCCTCAGCGTGGACGAGACCTCGGACGTGATCGATGCGTTGCGTGCCCACTTCCCCAAGATCCAGGGGCCGCGCAAGGATGACATCTGCTACGCCACCCAGAACCGCCAGGACGCGGTGCGGGAGATGGCGGGGCTGGTGGACGCCATGCTGGTGGTGGGGTCGCGCAACTCCTCCAACTCCAACCGCTTGCGGGAGCTGGCCGAGAAGGTGGGTGCCAAAGCCTACCTCATCGACGATGCCTCCATGATCGAGGCCGGTTGGCTGGCGGGAGTCAAGGCGATCGGTGTCACCGCCGGTGCCTCCGCCCCCGAGGTGCTGGTGCAGTCCGTCATCACCCGTCTGCGCGAGCTGGGCGGCAAGGTGGTGGCTGAGCACCCCGGTCGTGAAGAGAACGTGGTGTTTGAAGTGCCGCCGGAACTGCGCATCCTGTGAGCGATGCGCCCCCTGCGGGACTACACCGTCTCTGATTGAGCCACCTCCAGCGAGGTGGCTTTTTCATGGGTGATTCTTATGGCTCTTGTTGGCCGCGTTGCCGTGATATCGCAGCGAAATTTGATGATGTATGTCCAAGATTTGAGTAGATTGAATTGCAAGCGAAGGTTCGCGGCCTAGACTGCTGATGAACTTATCACCGGCTTGATGGCAGATGGATGTGCAGCCGGCCCCCCGACAAAATCAGAGCGAAACAGGATGTTTTTGCGTTCAGGTTTTAGCCTCATCGAGCTGATGGTCACCATTGCGCTCGTTTCTATCCTGCTGACGCTGGGAGTCCCCTCCTTCAGCGCGATAATGCGCAACATGACGTTGACCAGCCAGGCCAACAACTTCGTGGCCGCCATCAACCTTGCCCGCTCCGAAGCCATTCGCCGCAATACGGCGGTCACTCTCTCCGCCTCCACCAGCAATCTGACCCAGAACCACTGGGAATCAGGTTGGCAGATCTGGGTCGACAGCAACGGCAACGGCACCCTGGACAACGGCGAGTTGCTGCGACTCTTTCCCGACATGGGAGCAGGCACCCTGGTCAGCAATACGTCGCTGGTACGTTTCAGTGGCAATGGCTTTCTCGATGGTCGCACCCAGGCGGCGCTGGTGTTTTCCCTGCAGCCGCCCGACTGCGCTCAGGAGGCATCGCGCGACATCACGATCACCCCGGCCGGCCGCCCTTCAATCACGGAGACCAGCTGCATATGAAGCACCAGCAAGGCGTCTCGCTGCTTGAAATTATGATCGCCGTGCTGGTGTTGTCGATCGGCATCCTCGGCATGGCGACCCTGCAGTTGCAGGCACTCAAGAGCAACCAGTCGGCCCTGACCCGGACCGAGGCGACCCAGTTTGCCTACATGATCACCGACATGATGCGGGCCAACCGCAGCGCGGCTCTGCTCGGCCAGTACAACGTCGGCCTGGGGGAGGCGGTCTCCGGCAGCTCAATGGCGATACAGGATGTGCAGTACTGGAAACAGGCGCTCGGCGGCCTGCCCGGCGGTGATGGGGCCATTGCCGTGAGTGCCGGACAGGCGACCATCACCATCCAGTGGGATGCCAGCCGGCTGGCCACCGAGCCTGCGCTGCGCAGCATGACCCTGAGGACGGATCTGTGAACGGGCGGCGCACCTTGCTGCGCCAGGCCGGTGTCGGTCTGGTGGAGGTGATGATCGCCCTGCTGCTGTCGCTGCTGACGGTCGGGATCATCATTCAGGTGCTGCTTGGCAACCACAAAACCTACCTGACCGGTGAGGCCATCGCCCGGGTGCAGGAGGACAGCCGGTTTGCCGTCAACCTGTTGCAACAAGAGCTGCGGATGGTGGGCTACCAGGGCTGCCTCAGCAAGCAGGGGGTCAACATCACCAATACCCTCAACGGGGCGACGGCGCTGCCCTACAACTTCACCGTCTATCTGCGCGGCTATGACAATGTCACGGCGACGCTGCCTGCGCCGCTGTCGGCCCTGTTTACCGCGGCCGAGCCCAAACCCAAGCCGGGAACCGACGTGCTGCTGGTGCAGGGGCCTACCGGCAGCGGTGTGCCGGTGACCCGCAACAACAGCGCCGCCCAGCTGTTCGTGCAGCAACTCTCCAGCAAGGCCAACTACTGCGGCACCGGCAAGCAGGGCTACAGCGACCTGTGCGAGGGGGACATCGTCATGGTCTCCGACTGCCAGAAGGCGCGGATCTTCCAGATCACCCAAACCCAGGTGGTGGGAGGGGGCAGCGAGGTCAACATCGGCCACTCCAACGACAACAAATACACCCCGGGCAATGCCGTCAGCTCCTGGGGTGGGGCCAGCAGCCCGGTCGAGGAGCGCTTCGGCGCCGGTTCGGTATTGAGCCGGATGGAAACCCGGGTCTATTACATCGCCCGTCCCTCGGCCGGCGCACCTTATGCCCTCTATCGCAAGAGTGGGCTGGGGGCGGGCATGCTGCTGGCGGACGGGGTCACCGACATCCAGCTGACCTTCGGTGAGGATCAGAACCGGGATCGGGCGGCGGATCGTTACGTGAGTGCCGCCAGCAACCCGAACTGGGACAACGTGCTGGGGATCGGCGTTCAGCTGTTGATGCGCAGCAACCAGGGCAATGTGGTGTCGGATCCGCAGGCCATCAGCTTCGCCGGGGCTACCTTCCAGGCAACCGACAGCCACTGGTACTGGGTGGCCGAAACCACGGTCGCCTTGCGCAACCGGCTGCCATGAGGAGGGAGGCATGATGGGGCGACAAGGGGGAATGGCACTGGTGATCAGCCTGATTTTTCTCGCGGTAGTGAGCCTGCTGGCGATGGCCAGCATGCAGAGCGCCCTGCTGCAGGAGAAAATGGCGGGCAACCAGAAGGAGTCGCAACAGGCGCTGCAGGCGGCGGAGGCGGCACTGCGCGCTGCCGAGCGCTATCTGGAGGCGGGCAACTCAGGCCCCTACGACAACAGCGCTGGCCTCTATGAGTTCGTCAGCGTGGCGGTGGATCCCGCTTCTCCCTCCACGGCCTGGCGGACCTATGCCAATAGCGGGCTGGTGGGACGGGCCCCAGAGTACTTCATCGAGCGGCTGCCCTACACCCAGAGCAGCAACGAGAGCCTGGCGGTGGACGAGCCCATCAGCGAGCGCCGTCTTTATCGCATCACGGCTCGGGGATTTGGCCTCTCGGACGAGAGCCGGGTGCTGTTGCAATCGACCTACAGCCGCTAGGAGGGAACCATGCGTGCATCTGGCTACGGATTTTGTGCCCTGTTGCTCTGCACCCAGGTGCAGGCGGCGCTCGACATCGCCCAGGTTCCCCTCTATCTCGGCACCCGGGCCGAACCCAACATCATGTTCAGTCTGGATGACTCAGGTTCGATGCACTTCGAGCTGATGCCGGAGGATTTGATCGAAAACAGCGCTCGCTACGTCTATCCCCGTGCCGACAACGTCTATGGCAGCGAGGACTATGACAACCGGACCGTGACTTTCACCAGCAACAACGATCGCAACGCCTACACCCGCTCGAGCAACAACAACAAGCTCTACTACAACCCCTTGCTGAGCTACCGCCCATGGGCCAAGGCGGACGGTACCCTGATGGCGAATGCCAGCATCAGCTGCGCGCCGCACAACCCCTTCAACACCACCGCCGGCTGTCGCGACCTGACCAAGAATAACCGCTCGAAGTCGTTGCGCTACTACACTGGGTTCTCCTCCAGCGACTACAACGATGACGAGACCTTCTGGCCCGCCGTCTATTTCGCCTACAAGGGCAGCGGTGACGTAAAGAGGGCGAGCAGCTATACCCGGGTCGAGATAAAGTCCGGCAGCACCTATGGCGGGCGCCCCAATCGCAGCGACTGCAAGAGCGCACCGGTATGTACCTACGAGGAGGAGATCCAGAACTTCGCCAACTGGTACACCTACTATCGCTCCCGGATCCTGGCGGCCCGGGCCGGGGTCGGTCGTGCCTTCGCCAGTCAGGGACAGGCCCTGCGGGTGGGGTTTGCCACCATCAATGCCAGCGGCAGCGTGATCCGCGGGGTGGCGCCCTTCTCAGGCACCGATCGCAGCGCCTTTTTCAGCGACCTCTACAGCCGCGACATTCCGGCCGCCGGCACGCCGCTGCGCACCAGCCTGAAGGATGTGGGGGAGTATTTCTCCCGCACCGACAACAATGGCCCCTGGGCGGCCAGCGCCGGCAGCACCTTGCCCCACCTCACCTGCCGGCAGAGCTACAACATCCTGATGACCGATGGCTACTGGAACGGGGATACCCCCTCGGTGGGGGATCTGGACAAGGATGGCTACAGCAATACCCTGGCCGACGTGGCCTACAAGTACTGGAAAACAGACCTGCGTGCCGATCTGGCCGACAAGGTGCCGACCAGCACGGCAGATCCTGCCAACTGGCAGCATCTGGTCAACTTTACCGTTGGGCTCGGGGTCAACGGGTCGCTCAATCCGGCCAACGGCATCCCGAACAGCTGGCCCAATCCCCATGATCCGGATGACAAGGAGTACAAGAACGCGACCTATATTCCGGAGTACAAGATCGATGACCTGTGGCACGCGGCGCTCAACAGCAAGGGCAGCTTCTTCAGCGCGGGTGACCCCGACGTCTTTGCCGCGGCCCTGAGCAGCACTCTGGCCCAGATCGCGGCCCGCAACAGCTCCGCCAGTTCGGTGACCGCCAACGCCACCCGGCTGGACAGCAATACCCACATCTATCAGGCCCGCTACAACAGTGGCGACTGGTCCGGGCAGCTCGTCTCCATTCCGCTCAACAGCGACGGCTCGCTGGGCAACATGGCCTGGGATGCCGCAACCCAGATCCCTGCCCATACCGCCCGCAGCCTCTTCACTCGCCAGAACGGGGTCGGCATTCCCTTCACCTGGGCCGATCTCAACGCCACCAATCGCGCCCTGTTCAACCTCGCCGGTGACAACCAGGGGGAAAACCGGGTCGCCTACTTGCGCGGTGATCGCAGTCGCGAGCAGAACAATGGCGGCCTGTTTCGCAGTCGCAGCGACCTGCTGGGGGACATCATCAACTCGGATCCCGTCTATGTCGGCAACCGGGACTACGGCTATGGCAGCGCCACCGGCCTGACCCAGGCCGAGCGGGAGGGCTACCAGAGTTTCCTCGGCTCGACGGCCATCAGTCGCCGCACACCCATGCTCTACGTGGGGGCCAATGACGGAATGCTGCACGGTTTTCGGGTCGCCAACGGGGTGGAGACGCTGGGCTACATCCCGGCCAGCCTGTTGGGGGATCTGAGCCTGCTGACCAAGCCGGATTACAGCCACCGCTACTATGTGGACGGTACGCCCAAAGTGGGGGATGCCTATCTTGGCAGCAGCTGGAAAACCGTGCTGCTGGGGTCGACCGGCGCCGGAGGCAAGGCGGTCTTTGCCATCGACGTAACGGCCCCCGACAACTTCACCGCCGACAAGATGTTGTGGGAGTTTACCAGCGCCGAGATGGGGGTAGCGCTGGCTGCGCCGACCCTGGTCCGGGTGAAGTCCGGCAACAAATGGGTGGCGCTGGTGGCCAACGGCTACAACAGCACCAGCCAGACCGCCCGGCTGTTTGTGCTGGATCTGGCGACCGGCGCCGTGATCAAGGAAATCGATACCCAGGTGGGCTCGGCCAGCGAACCCAATGGCCTCTCATCCCCCCTGCCGGTAGACGAGGACGGCGATCGGGTGGCGGACTATGTCTATGCCGGCGATCTGCAGGGCAATCTGTGGAAATTCGACCTGACCGACAACAACAGCGCCCAGTGGGGGAGTGCCTTCAAGACCGGCAACAAGCCAAAACCGCTGTTTCAGGCGTGCAACGGGACCTGCTCTGCCAGCACGCGCCAACCCATTACCATGCGTCCGTTGGCCATCCGCCATCCCAAGGGGGGCATCATGGTGCTGATGGGAACCGGCAGCTATTTCACCAATGACGACAAGCTGTTGCCGGCAACCCCCAGGCTGGAGGCCGTCTACGGCATCTGGGATGCGGGAGCGACCGTGCTCGCCAGCCAGTTGCAGCAGCAGAGCATTACCCACGAATACTCCGCCAATGGCACCACCATCAAGTTCAATGTGAGGGTGGTCTCCAACACGGCGGTCAACTACACCAGCCAGAAAGGGTGGTATCTGGTGCTCAAATCCCCTGCGTTGAGTAAGGGGGTAGGGGAGCGAGCCGTTTCGGAGATGCTCTACCGCAACAAACGGCTGATCTTCAATACCCTGATCCCCTCGGCGGATGCCTGTGACTTTGGTGGACGCTCCTGGCTGATGGAGCTGGATCCTGTCTCGGGGGCGCGTTTGAGCTACTCGGTGTTCGACGTCAATGGCGATGGAGCCGTCAACGATGACGACTATGTGGGGATCAAGGACGGCAGCGGCAACGACATCAAGGTGCCGGTCAGCGGCAAGCAGTTTGACGAGCTCACCACGACGCCGAGCGTGGTGGAGGATGCCGACATGGAGCGCAAGTACATCAGTGGTTCCAGCGGCAATATCTCGGTCACGCTGGAAGAGGGGGCGGGTGACCTTGGGGGTCGCCAGTCCTGGTTGCAACTGGAGTAGAGGTGGAGATGGAGCGTGGATTTTCCCTGCTGGAGCTGATGATTGCGGTAGCCGTGATGGCGATTCTGACCCTGATTGCCTACCCCAGCTATAACAGCTACATGGCGTCGGCCAAGCGGGCCGAGGCCAAGGCGGCGCTGCTCGAGGCGGCGCAATACATGGAGCGGCAGTTTACCGCCGATGGCAACTATGATGGCGGCAATCTGGCCTCAGCCGGACTGGCCACCTTGCCCAGGGATGGCGGGGCTGCCTATTACAATCTGGCGCTCAATGCCAGCGGTGCCCGCTATACCCTGACGGCGATCCCGACCGGAGTGATGAACGGCGATCCCTGCGGCTTGCTGACTCTGGATCAGGGGGGACAGCAGGGGGTGTCGATGGCCAGCATGACGGCCGCCGAGTGCTGGTAATACGTTACCAGCAGGCGGCTGGGGTCTTGATGTCAGCCTTGTTGAGGGTGAGGGTATCGCAGGCGGTGCTGCCGCTCTTGTCACCCACCTGCGCTCCCTTGCTGGTGGCGATCAGGGTGTAGGTGGTTGCGGTAGCCCCGGAGATGGTGAAGTCGTAGTAGCTGCTGGTGGGGTTGCCCACCTGGGACGGGGTCGTGCCGTAGCTGGTGTTGGAGACTCTGAACTCTTCCTGTTTCAGCTGCATGCTGAGCAAGCCCTTGAACGCCTCGGCTCGACGGGATTTGCGCAAACCGTCGCTGAAACTGGGGTAGGCGATGGATGCAATGATGGCGACGATGGCGACTGCAACGAGCAGTTCCAGCAGCGTGATTCCGGACTGTTTGGCTTTCATGGGGCGGCATGCTTCGTGAAACAGGTTGATACTATAGGATAGTACTGACGGTGTGCTCTACTGGCATGTGCAAAAAGAAAGGAGTCTTGAACGATGGAAGGCAGAAAGGGCAGATCCGCCGGTTTTACCCTGATAGAGCTGATGGTTGCCCTGTCTCTGGTCGCTCTGCTGCTGACCGTTGCGATTCCCAGTTATCAATCACTGCGCCAGGAGCAGATGGTCAAGGCCGCCACCCAGGCGGTGTATACGGATGTGATGTTGCTGAAGTCCGAGGCCATCAAGCGTAATCGCACCCTGCAATTCATCATCTTCAACAGCGGCACCAGCAATTGGTGTTACCGCATTTTTATTGATGGCAGCTGCAACAGTTGTAGCGATCACTGTTCCAGCATTGAGGGGCGCAAGGGGGGCGATGCCAGTGAATATCCCGGTATCAGCCTGGTTGCCAGCTACAGTGAATCGTCGAGCAACATCAGGCCCCTGAGTATCTCTCCCAGAAGGTCCTCCCTGACGGCGGGGAATATTGCCATCTCATCCGGTACCTACTCCATGCAGGTCAAGACCAACAATGTCGGACGTGTGCGTACCTGCGGAGTCAGCAATATCAGTGGAGTGCCTGCATGTTGAGAGCACCAAGGGGATTCAATGTGGTGGAGCTGATGGTTGCCATGGTGGCAGGCCTGCTGCTGGTCGCCGCGGTGACATCCTTGTTCGCCACCATCCTCAGGGTCAATCAAACCTCCATGCAGGTGAGCCGCCTCAATCAGGAGCTGCAGAGCGTCACCGACATGATTGCCCGTGACGTGCAGCGCACCGGTTATGATCAGGGGGCGACAGCCTTTCTCGGCGCGGCATCGGGAGCCAGATCTCCTTTCTATTTCGATACCAGCAGCGATCTGATGAATGAGACGGTCACTGGCTCCAAGATTTATCGCTGCATCAGGCTGAAATACGATGATGATAACAACGGCTCTCTTGGGGCTGATGAAACTTATATCTACAGCTACGACAGTGCCGACAAAGGAGTGCAGCTTGGCACCAGTTGCAGCACCGGCAGCCTGCTGAGTACCGACAATACCATCGAAATTACGGATCTCACCTTCTCGCTGTTGAGTGGCAGCGTCTCGTCAGGTGCACGGACGGTGCGGCTGAACATATCGGGCCAGTTCAAGGCCAACACCGCGCTCAAACTCACCCTGCAGCGTGATATCAAGCTGCGCAACGACGGGTATTGATGTCATGCAACGTCATCTTGGTTTTACCACTTTCACCGTTACCTTGCTGCTTACTGTGATGTTGCTGAGTATCTCGCTGCTGGTGGGCAAGTTGATGGTGTCTGACCGCCGTGTCAGCCTCAACGAAGTGCAGTATCGACAGGCGCTGGCCCTGGCCGAACTGGGTTTATCCGACGGGGTCGGCCGCTTGGCGCAGGACGCAAGTTGGCGTAGCGCCAGCAGTGGCGTGTCGGTCACTGTGTCGGCCGGTACCTATACCCTGTTTGCGCTGGACGACACAGCCGTGACCGTGGGCGGGGCGAGCGTGACGCCGGTCAGGGTGCGAGCTCAGGCTACCCTGGTTGACAGTACTGCCAATGCTGATGTGGAGATAAAGACCATCAAGGTCAGCGTATTGGCTGGCACCCCGGCAGCCCCTCTGACGGTTGCCGGTGGCATGGCCGTTTCCGGCAACTTTACCGTGGTGGCCAATCCCAACGGGGGCGGGCCTGGGGTGCCGCTCTCCATCTGGACCAACGGTAATGTGGATCTGACCAATGGCTCCGGTCAGACCTGCCATCAGGGGGATTACAGCGGAGGGTGCAGTGCCTACATCAGCCAGAAGGGGGACAAGCAGTCGGACATCAAGGACAACGATTCCGCCTTCCCAAGCGATCTGGTCTGGTATCTGTTCAACGAGAATGACGATGCAACAGGATGGGCCAATCTGGAGTCGCGGGCAGTGCAGATGCTGACCAATTGCGATTCGTTGTCGACCGCCTCCCGTGGACTCATCATCGTCGATGGGGACTGCAAGCCGGGCGGCTCGATCGGTTCGGTTGCTGCACCTGTGGTGCTTATCGTGCGCAACGGGGATCTGATGGTCAACGGCAACGCCACCCTCTATGGGCTGGTGTTCGCCTACTCCTCCACACCCGCCACGACTACCAACGATATCAGCTTGAAGGGGGGCGCCATCGTCAATGGCGCAGTGGTTGCCAACTACCAACTGGGCAAGACCGCCAACGGGACCTTCGACGCCAAGTACGACCAGGCGGTGCTGAGCAATATCGAGAATGGAGCCGCATTTCAGATCATTAACCTAGTGCCCGGTAGCTGGCGGGACTGGTAGGAGCGAACATGAAACCGCACAAGGGATTCGGGCTGTTGGAGATCTTGATCACCCTGGTTCTGCTCGGGGTGGGGGTGGCCGGGTTGGTGGCCATGTCGCGCGGGATCCTCGGGGCCTCCCAGGACGGTCGGCGCTATGAGGTGGCGATGCGGCTGGCCGAGTCGAAACTCGATGATTTTCGTACCTTCAACGGCGTGGTGAGTGCCGTCTCTCCGCTCACGGCCTATAACAGCATTGCGGCGGGCACCAGTACGGTCACCCCCGCCGACGGCGGCGGGACCTATACCCTGAGCTGGACCGTCAACAACCAGTACTGGAATGGTACGGCTTGGCAGACGACGGCCCCGGCGGGATACCTGCAGTCCTACCCGGGTCGCAAGGTCGTCAACGTAACCGTCAGCTGGAGCGACAATGACGGGAATCCAGTCTCGTTGTTATTGGCCGGTGCAGTGTCGCCGGCAGAGTCACTGGCCCAGAACCAGTTGAATGGCGGGCTCGATACCAGTCGCGAGCCACCCCAGGTGGTCTATACCCCGGGGGTGGCGCCGGACGTCATCTCCATCCAGATCGATCAGGAAGGGCGCAAGCAGGAGACCAGCAAACCGCTGCCGACGGTGACCTCCAAGGATGGCACCGTCGGCAAGCTGGTGCAGTTCGAGACGGTCACCTACAAGCCCGACAACGGCGGCAACACCCAGCAGGTGCTGCAGGATCTGGCCTCGGTCTCCTGCTCTTGCAGTTACGGCTCGAGCGTCAATGCCTACCTGCCGGGCCAGGCGATCCTGACCGACAGCAATCTTCTCTACTGGAGCGTGGGCTCCCAGGTCACCAAGCAGACCGGCATCCTCAACAGCAGCGTCAAGGATCAACCCACTCTCTGCACCAGTTGCTGCAAGAACCACTTCGATGGCAGCGGCAGCAGCTTTGATCAGTTCTACTCCCCGCTGCACACCAACAGGCAGCGCTATAACAGCTCGCTCACCTCGGTCAACAGTGGCGACTATGTGGATGCCTGCCGCTTCGTCCGGCTCGATGGCTATTATCGCCCTCTGCCCGAGTGGAACCTGATCAAAGTCATAGTGACCAGCGCCGACTTCCTCGCCAAGACGGCCAATCAGACCAGCTACCAGAATTACATCAAGTACGTGGTCACCACCTACATCACCTGGCAGAAGAACACCCTCAACTGGACCGCGAACCCCACCGCCACGCCACCGACCATCACCGAGTTTGCCGACTGGTTGCCTGCCAACGCGGCGGCGGGGGGAGACACCACGACCAAGGTCACCATGAGCACGGGCACGGCCCAGCTGATCGCGCGTGGCATCTATGTGGATGTGCTCTCGCCCACCTATCTGGCCGCACTCGACCTGACCTCGCAGGATCTGCTGGCCAGGGTGCCATTCCAGGATATCAACCTGACCATGCTGGCCGAGTGGAGTCTGGTACCCTTGAGTGGCCAGCTGACCGGCAGTGTCTCCGACTATGTAGGGGTGACCAACGAGACGGTCAAGACGGTGGTCGATCTCAACAACTACTACTTCGGCAGCTACAGTCGCGGTTACCTGTCTGCCAAGAAGAGCACCAAGGATGCCTCCAACGTGTTGCAGAGCGCGTCGATCAAGGTGACCGCCTATCAAGGCAACTCGGGGATCACTGCCTCGCTCATCTCTCCAGTGGATCAGAGTGAAGCCAAGAGCGCCAGCATGCCGGTGGCGATCGATACCAGCGCCCAAACCGTACCGACCCTGACCGTGTCGGGGCGGATCGAGTGTCTGGAGAAGGTCAGCAACAAGGACCCATCCCCCACGGCGTGCAACAAGAACACCTTCAACGGGTTGAGCGTGACCACCACCACCACGGGGGCCACCTGCCGTATCGACAAGCCCCAGGCCAACAACCAGCCGGCCACCTATGTCTGCACGGCGGCACAAAACAGCAGCCTGGTGGTGAGTTTCTCCTACAGTGCCCAGGGCAACACCACCTATCTGCTGAAGCCGGCATCGTTGAGCATCGCCATGACACCGCCCGCCAGCGGTCAGGTGATCACCGGGCCCTGTGGCCTGCTGGTGGACAACGGCGTGACCAACGCGAGCAGCCTGACTTGTACCCCCTGAGTCTTGGGCGCTGGCACAGCCAGCGCCTTTTCTTTATCATTCCCCATCATTTTCGAATTCAAGATGCATCGCCATGGCAAAAGCCCTCTCTCTGATGCTTGCCCAGTTGAATCTGACGGTAGGCGCCATCGAAGATAACTGTGACAAGGTGCTGGCGGCAGCCGCCGAAGCCGATCGGCAAGGCGCCGATCTGCTGGTCTGCTCCGAACTGGCCCTGACCGGCTACCCGCCGGAAGATCTGCTGCTGCGCGCCGACCTGATGGTCCGGGTGGAGGCCGCGCTGACCCGCATCGCGGCATGGCAGGGGGCTTGCGCCATTCTGGTGGGTCACCCCTGGCGTGAAGGGGAGGCGCTCTACAACGCCGCTTCCCTCTATGAGCAGGGGCAACTGGTTGCACGCTACTTCAAGCAGGATCTGCCCAACTACGGGGTCTTCGACGAGAAGCGCTACTTCACCGCGGCAACCGAGACCTGCGTGGTCCCCTTCCGTGGTCATCAGCTGGGCTTGCTCATCTGCGAAGACCTCTGGCAGCCGGGGCCGGCGCTGGCCGCCAAGGCCGCTGGCGCTGAGCTGCTGCTCACCATCAATGCCTCGCCCTACGATCAGGAAAAACCCTGGATCCGCCGCGAGCTGATGGCCGAGCGCTGCGATCAGACTGGTCTGCCGCTCATCTACCTCAACCAGGTATGCGGTCAGGACGAGCTGATCTTCGACGGCTGCTCCAAGGTGTTCAACAGCCAGGGCGAGCTGACTCACAAGCTGGCCCCCTTTGCCGAAGAGCTGGCGCTGGTGCGCTTTGCCGATGGTCAGCCGGTGAAGGAGCGGGAACCCGCCGCACCACTGGAACCCTTGGCCGAGACCTATCAGGCACTGGTACTGGCGTTGCGCGACTACGTCACCAAGAATGGCTTCCACGGCGCCGTGCTGGGCCTCTCCGGCGGCATCGACTCGGCGCTGACCTTGGCCATCGCGGCCGATGCCATCGGCGCCGACAAGGTGCAGGCGGTGATGATGCCATTCCGCTACACCGCCCAGATGAGCGTGGAAGATGCCAAGGAGCAGGCCGAACGGATGGGGGTGGAGTTCAACATCATTTCCATCGAGCCAATGTTCGAAGGCTTTATGGCCCAGCTGGCGCCGCTGTTTGAAGGGACCGCCCGCGACACCACCGAAGAGAACCTGCAGGCTCGCTGCCGTGGTGTGCTGTTGATGGCGCTCTCCAACAAGCGTCGTCGCATCGTGCTGACCACCGGCAACAAGAGCGAGATGGCGGTGGGCTATGCCACCCTGTACGGCGACATGGCCGGCGGTTTCGACGTGCTCAAGGACGTTCCCAAGACGCTGGTCTTCAAGCTGTGCGAATACCGCAATTCCGTCGATTATGTGATCCCGCAGCGGGTCATCGACCGTCCTCCTTCGGCAGAATTGGCACCGGACCAGGTGGATCAGGACAGCCTGCCCCCCTATGACATCCTGGATGCCATCCTCAAGCGCTATGTGGAAGAAGATGCCTCCGTGGCTGACATGGTGGCGGAAGGCTTCGAGGAGGCGGTGGTGCGCAAGGTGATCCGCCTCGTGGATCTCAACGAATACAAGCGCCGTCAGGCGGCGGTCGGGCCCCGCATCACGGCCCGCAACTTTGGTAAGGATCGCCGTTACCCCATCACGTCCGGGTTTGGCAAACAGAACTGGTAAGGAGTCACCATGAAGAAGATTGAAGCCATCATCAAACCGTTCAAGCTGGACGATGTGCGCGAGGCCCTGGCCGAGATCGGCATCAACGGCATGACGGTATCCGAGGTCAAGGGCTTCGGCCGCCAGAAGGGCCATACCGAGCTCTATCGCGGCGCCGAGTACATGGTCGACTTCCTGCCCAAGGTGAAGGTGGAGCTGGTGGTGCAGGACGAGGATCTCGATGCCTGCCTGGAAGCGATCCAGAACACCGCCCGCACCGGCAAGATTGGTGACGGCAAGATCTTCGTCTGCGAGGTGGAGCGGGTCATCCGCATCCGTACCGGCGAAGAGAACGAAGACGCCATCTGACGGATGGCCGAGCCTTGTGATGAGCCAACGAATGGAGACTCGAGCCCGCTGATGTCCTGGATGCGCCTCGTTGCGGTGGCCGGCCTGCTGGCCGGTCTGACCGCCTGCAGTACCCGGCCGCCGGCCCAGCCGGAAAACCTGTGCCAGATCTTTCGCGAGAAGCCGGACTGGCACAAGGCGGCGCTCAAGATGAACGAGAAGTGGGGAACGCCTGTGCAGGTGGTGATGGCCATGATGTATCAGGAGTCCTCCTTCGTGCACGATGCCCAGCCGCCGATGCAGTATTTCCTCTTCATTCCGACCGGGCGGGCCAGCTCGGCTTATGGTTACGCTCAGGTGAAAGACGAGACTTGGGCCGACTATCAGCGGGAGACCGGCAATAGCTGGAGCGATCGCGATGACTTTGCCGACGCCATCGACTTCATGGGCTGGTACACTCACAAGGCCCAGCGGCTGAACGGCACCTCCAAGTGGGATGCGTATGGCCAGTATCTCAACTATCACGAAGGGTGGGGTGGCTATCGGCGTGGCAGCTACCGCAGCAAGGGATGGCTGATGAAGACATCCCGCAAGGTGGAGGCTCGCGCCCAGCGCTACGGCGCCCAGTATCGACAATGCAAGGATCAGCTCTCCAGCGGGGGCTGGTTCTGGTAACCAAATCAGGAGTCAGAAATGCCGTTATTGGACAGTTTTACCGTTGACCACACCCGCATGGCTGCGCCGGCGGTACGTGTGGCCAAGACCATGCAGACCCCGAACAAGGACACCATTACCGTGTTCGACCTGCGTTTCTGCGTGCCGAATCAGGAGATCCTCTCCGAGCGCGGCATCCACACCCTCGAGCACCTGTTTGCCGGTTTCATGCGTGATCACCTGAACGGCAACGGGGTGGAGATCATCGACATCTCTCCCATGGGCTGCCGCACCGGCTTCTACATGAGCCTGATCGGTGCACCGGACGAAGCCCGGGTTGGCGCTGCCTGGCAGGCCGCCATGAGCGACGTGCTGACCGTACAGGAGCAGGGCAAGATCCCTGAGCTGAACGAATATCAGTGCGGTACCTACAGCATGCACTCGCTGGAAGAGGCCCATGCCATCGCCCGCCACGTGCTGGAGCGCGGCATCGGCGTCAACCGCAATGACGAACTGGCCCTGCCGGAAGAGAAGCTGAAAAGCCTCTGATCCCGGGATGGCAAACATGAAAAAGGCCGGTCAATGACCGGCCTTTTTGCGTTTGGCGAGTTCAGGATGGCAGCGGCATCACCCGGTTGCGGCCCAGCTCCTTGGCCTTGTAGAGCAGCTTGTCGGTGCGCTCGACCAGGCTGTCGCCCGTCTCCTGACCGTTGTACTCGCCAACGCCAAACGAGGCGGTGATGTGGTCGATGCGTCGGCCCGACTTGCGATCCAGGATCGACATCTTCTCGATGGCCCGGCGCAGGCTCTCCGCCATCTGGCGGCTCAGCGCCAGGTTGCGCATGGGGAGTAGTAGTGCAAACTCCTCGCCGCCGAGGCGGTAGGCAGTGACGCCCTCCTTGCAGGTCTCCCGCAGTCGCTTGCTGAAGGCGCGCAGTACCTGATCTCCCAGCAGGTGGCCATATTCGTCGTTGAAACTCTTGAAGCGGTCGATATCGGCGAGGATCAGCGAGAAGGGCTGCTTGCTGCGCAACAGGCTCTCTATCTCCAGATCGAAGGCGCGCCGGTTGAGCAGGCTGGTGAGGGCATCCTCGTTGGCCAGCTTGCGGGTCTCGTTGAGCGCCTCGCGCAGCTCCTTGATCTCCTTCTCGGCGCTGCTGAGCTGGTTGCGAAAGTGCATGGTCGACATGCGCACGTCCCGCGATTCGCGCACCAGATCCCGCAGGATCCCCATGGTGTCTTCCAGGCTCAGCCCCTCATCATCGATGAGGCTCAGCCGGTCGAAACTCTTGTCGAGCATCTCCTGGAACATGCCGGTATCCGAGATGGCATCCTGCATGGTGTGGCCGAGCTCGTTGGCCATGGCGGCCAGGTTGAGCTTCATCGCCTCCATCTGCTGCTCGTCCTGGGCGGCGAGGTGCTGGTGATAGAGGCGTTCGCAGGTGGTGAGCGAGCAGGTGCCCTGCAGCTTGATGGCCTGATCGATAGCCTGATTGAGCTCGGGCATGCTGGCCGCCACATAGTTATACCAAAGGGTGTAATTATCCGGCGTGGTGGGGATTTGATACTTGATCATCAGGGGAACCGCCTGCTTGAGATAGGCGGCGGATTGGGCGAACGAATCCTTGCTCATGAGTTCCATGTCTCATCATGACTGCAAACTGTGCATAGTATGACAGAGAGATTGGCCAAAAGGCAGTCGATGGATGCCATTCGCCCCCCCCTCCGATATAATGTCGCCGTTACCACCTACCCTAAGGCCTGCTTATGTCTCAAAAAGATCCTTTCCTCGAACGCGAGGCCGAAAAATACGAGAATCCGATCGCCAGCCGCGAGCTGATCCTCGACCTCATCAAGGGCCATGAAAAGCCCATGTCCCGTGAAGAGTTGGCCAAGGTCCTCAAGCTGACCGAAGAAGAGCCGCTGGAAGCCTTGCGTCGTCGTCTGCGCGCCATGGAGCGCGACGGTCAACTGGTCTTCACCCGCAACCAGTGTTACGCCCTGCCGGATCGCCTGAATCTGGTCAAAGGTTATGTGCTCGGCCACAAGGATGGCTTCGGTTTCCTGCGTCCCGAGGGTGGTGGCCCGGATCTGTTCCTGAACAACCGCGAGATGCAGCGCCTGATGCACGGCGACTATGCCCTGGTGCAGCCCACCGAGATCGACCGCAAGGGTCGCCAGGAGGCGCGTCTGGTGCGCCTGCTCAAGGCCCGCGAGGCGGACATCGTCGGTCGCTATTTCGTCGAGAACGGCGTCGGTTTCGTGGTACCCGACGACAGCCGTATCGGCCAGGACATCATCATCCCGGAAGGGGAGAACAAGGGGGCTCGCCAGAGCCAGGTGGTGGTTGTGCGCATCAACCAGCGCGCCACCGCCCGCTTCAATGCGGTCGGCACCGTATTGGAAGTGCTGGGTGAGAACATGGCCCCCGGCATGGAGATCGAGATTGCCCTGCGTACCCACGGCATCCCGCACACCTGGCCCGAGGAGGTGACCAAGGAGGTTGCCGGTCTCGGCGAACAGGTGCCGGAGAAGGCCAAAGAGGGACGCATCGATCTGCGCGCCCTGCCGCTGGTCACCATCGACGGGGAAGATGCCCGCGACTTCGATGACGCCGTCTTCTGTGAAGCCAAGCGCGGCGGCGGCTGGCGCCTGTGGGTCGCCATTGCCGACGTCTCCGCCTATGTGAAGCCGGGCACCGCCCTCGACACCGAGGCCTACCAGCGCGGCAACTCGGTCTACTTCCCCGAGTTCGTGGTGCCCATGCTGCCGGAGGTGCTCTCCAACGGCCTCTGCTCGCTCAACCCGCAGGTTGACCGACTCTGCATGGTGTGCGAGATGACCATCTCCGCCGCCGGCCGCATGTCCGGCTACAAGTTCTACGAAGCGGTGATGAACTCCCACGCCCGCATGACCTACACCAAGGTGGCGGCGATCCTGGATGGCGATCCCAAGCTGCGCCAGCAGTATGAGCCGCTGGTGGGCCACATCGAGGAGCTCAACAACCTCTACAAGGCGCTCAAGCATGCCCGCCATCAGCGCGGTGCGGTGGAGTTCGAGAGCGAAGAGACCCGCTTCATCTTCAACGCCCAGCGCAAGATCGACCGCATCGTGCCGCTCGTGCGCAACGACGCCCACAAGATCATCGAAGAGTGCATGATCCAGGCGAACGTGGCCGCTGCCCGCTACATCGAGAAGAACGAAGCCGCCGCCCTGTTCCGGGTGCACGACCGCCCGGGCGAAGAGCGCCTCACCGGCTTCCGTGACTTCCTGGCCGAGCTGGGCCTGGAGCTCAAGGGGGGCCTGGAGCCTGAGCCGAAAGACTTTGCCGACCTGGCCGCCAAGTTTGAAGGGCGCCCGGATGCGGAGCTGCTCTCCACCATGTTGCTGCGCTCCATGCGTCAGGCCATCTATCAGGCCGACAACATCGGTCACTTCGGTCTGGCGCTGAAGTCCTACGCGCACTTCACCTCGCCGATCCGTCGTTACCCTGACCTCATCCTACACCGCGCGATCAAGTATCAGACCGCCAAGGAGCAGCAGGGCAACCTGCGTCACAAGTGGACGCCGAGCGGTGGCTACCACTACCAGCTGGAAGAAGTGGATCCCATGGGCGAGCACTGCTCCATGACCGAGCGCCGCGCCGATGACGCCACTCGTGACGTGGCCGACTGGCTCAAGTGCGAGTACATGCTGGATCACGTGGGTGACGAGTTTGACGGCGTCATTGCCAGCGTCACCGGCTTTGGCTTCTTCGTGCGTCTGGCCGAGATCCACATCGACGGTCTGGTGCACGTCAGCACCCTCACCAACGACTACTACCAGTTCGACCCGTTGCACCAGCAGCTGATCGGCGAGAACTTCCGCCGCCGCTACCGTCTGGGTGACAAGGTGCGGGTCAAGGTGATGGGCGTGAACCTGGACGATCGCAAGATCGACTTCGTGATGGTGGAAGAGCCCCTCAAGATCACCGGCAAGAACGCCAAGCAGGCGGTGCGCAAGATGGCCGAGATCAAGAAGGAGAAAGCCAAGAGCGTCGAGCGCCACGACAAACGCAAAGAGAAAGAGGGCAAGGACCACGGCAAATCCGCCAAGGGCGGCCGTGCCAAACCCAGCAACAGACGACCGAGCAAAAAAGCGCGCGACAAGGCCAAGGGGTAAGCCCTTGGCCTATGGCTTGGGTCCGGTGACCCGGACTGAGGCCGTAAGGGGCTGATGGCCCGGGTTATCTTCGCCAGCGCCCGATAGCTCCGGAGACGAAAAAAATCCGAACCCTGTTACCGGGGTTCGGATTTTTTTATGGTCATCGAAGTGGGGAGGGGCTTAGCTTCTGGGCGGGGCTCGGCCAAGCTCCGCGCCTATGACGAAGAGTACACTCCCTGCGCGATTGCCACTCTATTGGCCGCTACGCGGCACTTAGAAAGGTGGGTGTCCCATTGTTCGTTTGTTAGGCTAAATGTTGCCGCTGGCTCAGTACGGTGTTTAAAAACTCTGGAATCCACTCGGGTTTGAATGAAGTAGAGTATTCATTTTGCATTTCTTTAACACCCCGCCATTTCCATTTTTGAATGGTGCATTTTTCTTCGTCAGTCCATTCAGCTGCGAATATATTTGAATCTGATGGGCATTCTACTAAGAAATATTTTCAAGCCAACGCGCAGGTGTTGAGCGTGCTACGGCATATACCTCATCTCGTTCTTTAAGTAGATGCCCTATTTCAAGAGTAAGTCCGGTTTCCTCGTATAGCTCCCTAGCGGCAGCTTCGTTGTAGCTTTCTCCTGATTTAAGTTCACCGCCAGCGGTTGCCCAGAAGGGAGCTTGATGCTCATCCTTGTATAGAAATAGTAAAAGACGGCCTTCGCTATCGATAATAAATAATCTAGAAGATTTCCTGACTTCCATTTCAGCTCCAATTTTAATGCGCAATAAATTTGTATTTAGCCTAACGCCCGCTTAAGGAGCTGCCAACGCTACTACTAGCTTTCTGCATAACACCGTAATCAAACAAACCAACGCATAGTAAAAATGCCATGCGTTGGCTGTCCCTCTTGAAGCGTTTTTTAGCAATAGGTTACGAAAGTCGAACTAACCCTAAGTTACTCGACATTTCTTACTACTGGTATATTACTTCTTGTAGCTGAATACATCTTTGAATACGGATATAATTCGCTCTGAGTTCTCAGGTAAAACGACTTCCCCTGTTTCCATGTCGAAGAACTGTTCCAATACAGCAATATAGGCATGGCCGACAGCTTCTGTGATAGCAACCGCTGTGGCGGCAGAAATCGCGCCGCCGATCAAGGTGCCAGCGCCGGGAATGAATTTCAAGACATTAGACACTACTGTTTTACCCACTTGTGCCAGTGCGGTAACACCCATGATTCCGGTTAAAACAGATGTCATTTTTGAGTTATCCGCATCTAGTTCGAATTCGGTATTAATTTTATAAACCATAGTGCTTTGTATTGCCGCAATAATAGGTGCGTCAGATCCAGGAATCGGTGAAGCCCCGGCTGTTCCCGCTGCGGCGGAAGCGATGTGAACCATTTTTCTCGCTCCCTCTTTCATCGCGGCAAGGCGCTTTTCTATTTTTAAGCGTTGAGCTTTGAGAAAGGCATTTTTTGCCGATTTCTTACCCTCAGGAAATCGCGCCTCAGTGACCTCGATCACGGACTCAAGCCCTTTGACCTTTACCACAATATCTTCATCAACTTCATAGGGGACGGAATTGACGGAAACATAAGCTCCGCGCAAAAAGTCTTTATATTTTTTGTCAATGATAAGCTTTGCTTCTTCAACAAAATCTTTTTCGGCCTTACCTGTGACACGGGTAAAAACTACGATAGCGGGGATATCACGCTTCTTGAGCAAGCCTATTAGCGTAAGGTCGCGATCTTCCACTCGACCGCTGCTGGCTTTAATGCAAACCCAGCCAACATGAGGAATGTCGCAGTCGTCATTGGCGTTATCAATGGCTTCCTTGAATTCATTTTCCAGTGTCGCCATTGTGTCTTTATAGTCCTCAGCCTCTATGCCTTTGGTGTCCCAAAGGCAAATACCTTTTTCAGGGATCGAAACCTTCTCAAGGTGCTGAGTGACAGGCCTTCCTACTCCGACTTTAACAACTTCCTCGCCAAAAATAGCGTTAATCAAAGTGCTTTTACCTACACCGCTAGCACCAGAAATAATGATATTGCATTGTTCTTTTTCATTCACTGCCCTATTTTTGGCACTGTCATGATCAAATTCACCGTTTTCCTCATTGTAGCTATCACCAAGGAAATCTCTATAATCGCCCATTTTTTCTCCTTATTATTTCAGTTAAACCTTAGAGTTATCTATTTTAATTTGCCGACACTGTTCAGTGGTTGCTTTTGCTAACGCATTGCTCATCGGAAAATGACGAGCGCCAGCGAGTTATTTTTCCGGTGCAGTAACTTGTTAGAAGCCCTGTTACTATCCGCAATAAACATACCTACGGCATTTCCAATCAATCACGATCCTGTTTTTTACGTACAGCAAATTGAAATTCGGATAGAGGTCTTCAACCAAGGACTTCCCATCAGAACCGATGTCTGAAGAAAGCCATGAATGAATCGTATCCATCAGTTGGCCATACTCATGGTAGAAAATTCTGAGATCGAGCGTGCGTTTTAAAGCTTGCTCGGAAACCAAATCTAAAACCTGAGCTATTCGGTCTATAGCACCGTCATCGGGCGCCCCTTCTGTGTACAAGGCGGAAAATGGAATTTGACGTCCATCCTCGGAAACAAAATGACCTGGTTTGGCCCCAGCTGGCTCGGATGCGTCATGGAATAGCTTAATCCACTGCTCAAAATCCTGTGTTGGAATGCTATCCCGGAAAAGCTGAATCATACGGAAACTGTTTTCTAGCCTCCGTTGGTTCTGCCCTCGATAGTAGGTGAGTAGCGCCACTACCCCACCGATCACACCAAGCCCCAACATCAACCAACCGCGAACCTCTGTAACCAAAGATATCTCCATACCTAGTTCTTCTAACAGTGATTAGATGGAAGGCGGTACTAATCCGTTAGCAGAGAATTCCATATAACTCCGTAACATCTTTATCGCCGCCAAGTGAAAATTATCATTAAATCATAATGTTACCAGCTTGCTTTTAGTGCCGAGCGTATTCGCTTGCCCCCCTCTTTTGGCGCCACCATTAGCACTGTATGAAAAAACAGCGCACAGATCAGTCTTGGAAAGCGTCGCCTCATCACGCCTGCGTGGACGGCTTAGAAATGAACATGAGATAGTCCCCATTTTGAGTGGCTCGTAGTGGGCAACTCGCTTATCCATTCCAACAGACAGGGCTACCGCCTCTGAATTCCAGCCTCCAGTCTGCTGCTTTTTACCTGCGGGGTTTCGCTGGCCTGGCTCATGGGTGACTCCGACGAGGCTGTTGCCAAACGACTATGTTAGCGAGCGATGCAGGAGAAAGAAGCGGGATATGATTTTTTTCTGAGCAAGATCAATAAATTAATCGTCCTGAGCTGTGTGGAAGTCGACCATCAACAACGAAAGGGCTGATCTTCAATGAACTAAGATTGGGACAGCTACCGTTTTGAGCGCCGCGTAGCGAGCCCACTTAATCACTGCCGGGCCGGGTCAGGTACACCATCAAAGATGATGGTGCAGCCACATCAAGAGGCCTGTCATAGATCCGGAGCTTGGCCGAGCAGCTCCCTCCTCCCTAGATGCCGGTCTCTCTGGTATGATGCGCCATCATTTAGCGACCGGTGACGACGCCAGCATCATGGTGGTCAGGCTGCCGGTAGGGCCATTTTTCTTTGGGGCGCACTGGGTGTGACCCGACACCACGGATCTTGAACATGAGCAGTGAACTGATTTACGGCATCCACGCCGTGGCCGCCCTTCTTGAGCGCGAGCCGGAGCGTTTCATCGAAGTGTGGGCCCTCAAGGGCCGCGATGACGACCGGCTGCAGCCCCTGCTGGCGGAGCTGGATGCGCTCGGCCTCAAGGTGCAGAGCGTGAACCGCAAGACGCTTGACGACAAGGCGGAGGGCAACAATCACCAGGGCATCATGGCCCGGCTGAAGGAGGCGCCCAAGCTGGCCGAGCACGATCTGGCCAGCCTGCTGGACAAGCTGGCCGAGCAAAAAACTGCCCCTTTCCTGCTGGTGCTGGACGGGGTGACCGATCCGCACAACCTGGGGGCCTGCCTGCGCAGCGCCGATGCGGCCGGGGTGCATGCGGTGATCGTGCCGCGCGACAAGGCCACCGGGCTGACCCCTATCGTACGCAAGGTTGCCTGTGGCGCTGCCGAAGTGGTGCCGCTCATTCAGGTCACCAACCTGGCCCGCAGCCTGCGCGAATTGCAGGAGCGTGGCGTCTGGCTGGTCGGCACCGCCGGTGAGGCGGATCACGACCTCTATCAGGCCAAGCTGACCGGCCCCATGGCGCTGGTGATGGGCGCAGAGGGCAAGGGCATGCGTCGCCTCACCCGCGAGCACTGCGACGAGCTGGTGAGCATCCCGATGGCGGGGGCGGTATCGAGCCTCAACGTCTCGGTGGCGACCGGCGTCTGCCTGTTCGAAGCCGTGCGCCAGCGTCGTGCCTGAGGCAAACTGAATGGACAGACCCCCATTTTGCCGGGATCGGATCACGGATGAGCAGGAGGCCGCGCGCCTCCTCTCTTTTGCCCGGCCGCTGACCCTGAGCCCCCGTGCCTGCCTCTGGCATGCTGGCGATCGACCCGATCTGCTGGTGATGGTGGAGCAGGGACTGCTGCGGGCCAAGGTGGTGCTGGCAGACGGCCGCGAGTACATCAAGGAGTTCTACTGGGAGGGTGACGAGTTTCTCGACTTCCACCACCTGCTCAGTGGGGAGCCGGCCCGCTACAGCGTGGAGGCGCTGGAGCCCTGTCGGCTCTTGCTGTTCAATCTGGCCGACCTGCGCACGCTCTCCTGCTGGCCCGCCTGGTATCAGCATCTGCTGGCGGTGCAGCTGCGCATCAAGGAGGAGAAAGAGCTGCTGCTGCTGACCGAGAGCCCGCAGGCCCGCTATCAGCACTTTCTGCGCAGTTTTCCCGCGCTGGAGGCCAGGGTGCCCGATCACCAGATCGCCGCCTATCTCGGTATCACCCCCATCAGCCTGAGCCGCATTCGCAAACGGCTGAAGGATCTTAACAAAGGTTAATGCCGGCCCGCGTGCGGCTGGCTATGCTGCCCTTCTCATCATGAGCAAGGAATCCCCATGAACTGGTCTCTCAAATCTTTCGAACAACTCGACGTCAACGAACTCTATGAACTGCTCACCCTGAGATCCCGGGTCTTCGTGGTGGAGCAGACCTGCGTCTTTCTCGATCTGGACGGCGTCGACAAGCGCCCCGACGTACTGCACCTGCTCGGCTGGCAGGATGGGGCACTGGTGGCCTATGCCAGGCTGATGGCGCCCGGTGTGGCCAAGGCGCAACAGGTGGTGATCGGCCGGGTGGTGACCGCCCCCGAGGCGAGAGGCGATGGCCTGGGCCACCGGCTGATGCAGCAGGCGCTGCAGGAGTGTGCCCGGCTGTGGCCCGGGGTCAGCATCTATCTGGGGGCTCAGGCGCACCTGCAGGGCTTCTACGGCCGTCACGGCTTCACCGCCGTGGGGGAACCCTATCTGGAAGATGACATTCCCCACATCGGCATGAGCTCCTCTTAATGCCTTTTAGGCATAACAATGAAATTATTATGTCTTGAGGTAGTAAAGAAAACGGATGCCTGACGCCATGTTAGTGGGTACCCTCTGAGTGATTAATCGGCAACAGTTGATGGATAGGTTTTAAAAATGGTCTTTTACCCCATTAATACAGAACAAGATTCAGCGATTGAGCCGTTGAGCCATTTTATTTGCGTTCGTCACACGAGCGGTTGTCGCTGATGGAGTTGTTGCGCAAGCGGTTCGCACTGGACCTGCAAACCTTCGCCATCATCACCCTGGTGCTGGGCAATCTGGCCCAGGCCTTCTCCGACGTGCTGGTCAAGCTGATCGGCCCCGGCTTCAGCCCCTTCCAATACATGTTCCTGCGCCAGCTGCTGACCCTGCTGGTGCTGCTGCCCTTCATGCTGCGGGTGCCGCGCTCGGCCTGGGGGCTGGGTGCCTGGAAGTGGCACCTGCTGCGCGGCCACCTCTGCCTGCTCGGCGGCGGTGGCATGATGCTGGCCCTGACCCAGCTGCCGCTGGCCACGGCCAACGCCATCTTCTATGTCTCCCCGCTGCTGACGCTGCCGCTGGCAGCCTGGCTGCTCAAGGAGAAGATCCACCCCAGAGTCTGGCTGCTGAGCGGCATGGGGCTGCTCGGGGTGGTGTTCGTGCTGCGGCCGGGGGATTTCCATCTGGCCGGGCTGGGCGCCCTGGTGACCGCTTTCACCCTGGCGCTGTTCAACATCACGGGACGCAAGTTGCCGGCCGGGATCTCGGTGGTGGCGACCCTGTTCTGGGCCAACCTGCTGGCCATGCCGCTGACCGCGGGTCTGGCGGTGGGTCAGTGGCAGCCGGTGGACTGGCGGCTGCTGGTGCTGATCGGCGGCAGCGGCGTCATGCAACTGCTCTATCACGCCAGCTGCTTCTATTCCTATCGTCAGGTGGAGGCCAACCGCATCGCGGCGACCGAGTACTCGGGCCTGATGTTTGTGGTGCTGCTGGGGGTCTGGCTGTTTGGCGAGATCCCGGCGTGGAACCTCTGGGTCGGGGTGAGCTTCATCCTGCTGGCCATTCACTGGCAGCGCCGGTTGCGCTGAGGCCAGGCCGGCAGCAGGCTGCCGGATGAGAAAAACAGGCATCTTATGAGGCCGCTCTCTGTCATGGCCGGGCAAACCGGGTATGCTGGGCGGCCTGTTGCTATCGGAACCCTGTCGTGACCCCAACCATCTTTGCCGCCATCCTGCTGGCTGCCTTGCTGCACGCGCTCTGGAATGCGCTGGCCAAGCGCCAGGCCGAGGGGCGGGTCAGCGTCCTGCTGGTCTCCCTCTGCTCCGGTCTGTTTGCTGCCCCCTTTCTCCCCTTGGTGGGCTGGCCGGTGGCGGCCGAATATCCCTGGCTGGCACTCTCCATCCTGCTGCACTGCGGCTACTGCCTGTTTCTCGGTCGGGCCTACCGGCTGGGTGAGTTCGGCCAGATCTATCCGCTGGCCCGGGGCAGTGCCCCGCTGGTGACCCTGCTGTTCGGTGCCCTGCTGCTGGGGGAAGTACCGGGAATGGTGGCGGTGACGGGAGCCGTAGTGCTAGTGAGCGGCGTGCTGCTGATGGCGTGGCGCGGCGGCCTGCGGCTGGCACCGGCCGCGCTGCAGGCGGTGCTTGTCACGGCGCTCTTTACCGCCTCCTATACCCTGTCCGATGGGGCGGGGGCCCGCTCGGCCGGCGAGCCGGTGCGTTACACCCTCTGGCTGTTCACCCTCACCGCGCTGATGATGCCGCTGCTGATGCGCTGGCAGAGCCGCACCGCCTGGCGCGAGCTGGGGCCTGCGGCGTGGCGCAGCGGCGCCATCGGTGGCGCCCTGTCGCTGTTGGCCTACGGTATCGTCATCTGGGCCATGACCAGGGCGCCCATCGGCCTGGTGGCGGCCCTGCGCGAGAGCAGCGTGCTGTTTGCGGTGCTGCTCTCCTGGGGTTGGCTGGGGGAGACGCTGGGGCGGGTCAGGCTGCTGGCGGCCCTGATTATCCTGGGCGGGATCCTGCTGATCCGCCTCGGCTAGGGGCGTGCCCCCTCGGTGCTGACGGCCGCCCCCGACCTGGATGCCGGCGGCGGCGACATCAGGCTGGTTGCTGCAAGGCGGCAATGGCTTCCCGGGCGACCCGGTCGAGGGGCTCGCCGAGCCGGCTGACCCGATAGTCGAGGCGCTCTATCAGCTCGTTGCCAAAGCGCAGTTTGTCCAGCGCTGTGAGGGTGGCGTCGTCCAGTCTGCCCAGGCGATCCTCCCGTATCAGCAGCACGGCCCTGTCGACCCCGCCCAGCAGCCCCCCGGGTTCTTTCAACTCACGGATGGGATGGATGGCGTGCAGGAACTGGGGGCGCCACAGGGGCACTATGGCCCAGCGTTGCTCGGCCACGGCCTGCTCAAAGGCGGCCAGACACTGCTCCTGTGTCCCGTTCAGGAAGCGGTAACCCGCCTGCTCGAGCCCGTACACCCTCATGATCTCCCGCGAGAAGCGGCTGATGCCAGCCCCCGGCCCGATCCCCTGGATCTGCGGCGTCATGTGCTGCCTTACCTCGGGGCGCAGCAGGTCGGCGACCTCGGCCACCTGATCGACGGGAACATACTCCGGGACGCCCCACAGGGCATAGGGCTGGTAGTGCAGCCCCAGCTCACGCACGGCCACCTGCTTCTCGACCCCTGCTTTGTAGATGCCGTGGCTGGCAGGCAGCCAGGCGGAGGCCAGCAGATCGATCTCGCCGCTGGCGAGCCGTTCAAAATTGGCCTCATGGGGGGCGTGGCTGCGGGTGACCCGGTAGCCCCGCTGCTCCAGAACGGCAGTCACCAGGGCCCCGGCCATGCGGTGGAATGAGAGATCCGTGATGCCGAGCCTGAGCTGGGGGCCAGCACCCAGGCCTGAAGGGGATCGGGGGTTTGCCAAGGCCCGCCCCGCCACTGCCAGGGTGCCCATGGCAATCGCGCTTTTGATGAAATGTCGTCTGTTACTCATCCCTATCTCCCCCGGTCGTTGGGTTGTCGTGCTGGTCTATGTCCGTCTGGGTGAAGAGCAACTCGACCGGCACCCCGTTGTTATCCCTCAGAAAGAGCTGCAGCTCGTTGCGCTCCGGGATGACCCGGCTGACGAAGGGCACCTCCAGTCGCAGCAGGCGAGCCTGCGTCTCTACAGGATCCGAGGCGCTCAGCGAGATGTGATCGATGCAGCCGCTGCCTTGCTCCGTCTCCCGTTTCCCCAGATAGTCGGTCAGTCCCTCGCCCTGGGTGTTGGCAACGATGTGCAGCAGGGGGCGCCCTCCTGCGTAGAGCCAGCAACCCGGAAAAGGAAAGGGGGGCCGCCCCCCTTCCTGCAGGCCGATGGCATCGCGATAAAACGCTATGGTCTGCTCCAGCTGATCCGTGCGAAGCGTGACGTGGTCGATGGCATGTATGGTCATATGGCCTCCTGTCGGCTCGGAATGCGGGTGAAGGGGTCGTCGCCTAGCAGGCCAGGGCCTTTGGCCGGCCTCTTCGCTCCTGGGTCAGGATGAACAGCAGCCCCAGAGCCGGTACCAGCGACGCGAAGAAGGGGAGGGCTGCCGGTCCCAGCTGACTGTCGACGACGGCGCCACCGATCACTCCGCCCAAGGCGTTGGCGATGTTGAATGCCGAGATGTTGGCGGTGGCCGCCAACTCCGGGGCCTGCCGGCCATATTTCATCACCCGCATCTGCATGGCGGGCAGATTGGCGAAGGTGGCCACACCAAACAGGAAGGTGGCGATCAGGAAAGGCCATGTGTAGTGCTCCACCACGCCGACCAGCAGCAGGGCCAGAATGGTCAGCAGTGGCCACACCAGCAGGGAGCGCCGCAGATTGCGGTCGGCGCTGTGCCCGCCGATGTTGTTGCCGAGCACCAGGCCCAGCCCGACGACCACCAGCACGCCTGTGATGGCGGAACGTTCGAAGCCAGCCACCTCTTCTGCCAGCGGCGCTATGTAGCCATAGAGGGTCATGAAGCCGGCCCAGCCCAGTACGGTAAAGAGCAGGCTGGCCAGCAGGTTCCAACTGCGGAAGGCGGCGAGCTGCTGGCTGATGGAGGCGGCGTTCTCCCTGGGTTGGCGCTCGATGACGAGGGCGATGGCCAGCATGGAGAGCAGACCCAGCCCGGCGACCACTAGGAAGGTGGTATGCCAGTCGAAGGCGTTGCCTATCCAGGCACCCGCCGGCACGCCCAGCACGTTGGCCAGGGTCAGGCCCGCAAACATCTGGCCGACGGCGCGGCCCGCCATCTTGTCGCTCACCATGCGGGTGGCGACCACGGCACCTATGCCATAGAAGGGGCCCTGGGTCAGGCCGGCCAGGATGCGGCTCACGATCAGGGTGACGTAGTCGGTGCTGAAGGCCGCGATCAGGTTGGCGACCACAAACAGCACCATCAGTGCCAGCAGGACGCGACGTTTCTCGAAGCGGGCCAGCCAGAGGGTGAGCAGCGGGCCGCCAAAGACGATGGCCAGGGCATAGGCGGTGATGAGGTTGCCCGCCTGGCCCGTGGTGACCCCCAGCGATTCAGCCACCTGAGGCAGGATGCCGGCGATCAGGAACTCCGCGGTACCGATGGCAAAGGCACTCAGGGTCAGGATCCAGATCCGGGCCGGGAGCGTGTTGGGCTCTTTCATGCTCATTTCCTCAGTTGATCAGGGCGCCGCCATCGATATCTATGGTGGCGCCGGTCATGAAGGGGTTGTCGATGGCCAGCAGATAGCCGGCGGCAAGATCTTCGGCGCGGCCGTGCCGACCGGCAGGCAGGCTGGCGGCGGCCCGGCCCAGCATGGCCTCTCGCGCCTCGGGCGCCATGGCGGCGTAGGCCTCGGTATCGGTCAGCCCCGGGCTGACCACGTTGACCCGGATGGGGGCCAGCTCACGGGCGAGCAGCCTGGCGGCGGCTTCGAGCGCGGCATTCATGGTGGTCTTGACCAGGGTGCCGGGCACCGTCTTGCGGGCCAGGAACCCTGTGGTGAGGGTGATGGTGCCGCCGGGGGCCATATACGGGGCAAGGCTGCGAATGACCGCCAGAGTGCCCCAGAACTTGGTGTCGAAGGCCGCCTTGGCCGCCGTGAGATCCAGCTCGAGCAGAGGCCCACCAGGCGCCTGGGAACCGGCGGTGATGACCAGGTGATCCAGCTGGCCCAGATCGGTCAAGAGGTTATCGATTGAGGTCTGGTCCGTGATATCCAGGCCGCTTTTGCGACTGGCGACGATGACCTGACCGGGGCGCTGGCGCAGGGCATCGGCGACGGCGCGGCCGATACCTGTGTGGCCACCGATGACAAGGGACAGGGTATGTTGATGAAATGCCATGGCAATGTTCCTCTCTGAGACGGCGGGGGATCCGCGCCTGTGTCTGCTGGAGAAGATAGATGTGACGGTGTATTTTGATAATTGCCGCAAAATCTAAAACATAATTCGGATTATCAATACAATCATGCTCGAGAACCTCAATCTGTTCCTGGTCATAGTGGAAAAAGGGGGGCTGGCCGCCGCGGGGCGTGAGCTGGGCTTCTCCCCGGCAACCGTCTCGGAGCGGCTGGCCTCCCTGGAACGCTACTACGGTACGACCCTGCTCAGCAGAACCACTCGCTCCATCAGCCTTACCGAAGAGGGGCGCCTGTTGCTGGAGGAGGGGCGCCATCTGCTGGCCCAGGCCGAGGGGCTCAAGCGCCGTCTGCGCGATGGCGGGGACGAAATGAACGGGTTGCTGCGCATCAGCGCCCCACATGATCTGGGGATCAGCCGGCTGGTGCCGCTGCTCGATCGCTTCATGGCGCAACACCCGGGGATCACGCTGGATCTCAACCTGACCGACGGCTATCTGGATCTGGTGGGGCAGGGGATCGATCTGGCCTTGCGCTACGGAGAGCTGGCCGACAGCACACTGCGCACCCTCTCGCTGGGGGAGAACCGCCGGATCGTCTGTGCCTCACCCGCCTACCTGGCGCGCAAGGGAGTGCCCCGCCATCCGGAAGAGCTTGCCGATCATGACTGCCTGCTAATGCGTTTCGGAGAACATCCGGAGCGCTGGTGGTCTTTTCAGGTTGAGGGCGTGGTGAAGCGGGTGATGGTGCAGGGGCGGCGCATCAGTAACAACGGTTATCTGGTGCGCCAGTGGTGCCTGCAGGGGGAGGGGATCTGCCTCAAGTCCCGCTGGGATGTGGGGGAGGATCTGAGCCGTGGCCGCCTAGTGGAGATCCTGCCCGAGTTCGCCGCCCCGGCATCACGGCTGCAGATCGTCTACCCCTCCGGGCGGCATCAGCCACGTCGGGTGCGCGCCCTGATCGACGCGCTGGTCGCCGAGTTCGGACGCCCTCAGGGGTAGACCCGGGTCATCATGACAAACCCCTCTGCATCGGCGGTGAGGACTGTCTCGATCCGTCCCAGCTCGGCCAGCGTGGCCACATGGGTGCCGCCGCAGGGGATGGTCACTTCCCGCCCTTCCAGCGGGCAGTGCCAGTAACGGGAGTCGATGATCGACTCGCCGGCCCGGCTGCGGCGGATCTCGCCTCCGGTTGCCAGCCAGTCGGCCAGCTGGCGATTGATGTGCGCTTCAATCTGCGCCAGATCCGCCAGCAGGGCCTCACTGTTGACCCCCTTCTTGCGCAGGCTCTTGCCGATCCGGTACTGCTCGCGCGAGCCATTGGGCTCGACCCGCGAGGTCTGGATGGCGAGACGATCGAAGTCCGGCTGCTCCAGCGCATCCCGCTCGCTCACCTCCTTGCGCCAGTAGGGCATCAGCGCCCGGTTTAGGGCCAGTGCCGCCAGGTGGCAGCCGCTGTGACCCAGGCTCAGGGCGTGACGGGCCTCGGCATCCACTTGCAGCGTCACCTGACTGCCCACCGGCAGCGCACAGTGACAGGCCAGCGGGTGCACCACCACGAAACGCCACCCTTCCGCGCCTCGCTTGACCGGGATCGCCTGGTCGACGAACAGCTCCCCATCCGGGCTGATGGCCCCCATGCGGCAGGGGCCGACGGCCGCTTCGCCACCCTCCCAGCGCACTGTGCCCACGTCACCCGGCTGATCGGGCCAGAGGTGGCTCTGGGGATGAAAGGGGGTGAGGTCGGTGACCAGCAGGCTGGTGTCGCCGCTCTGGCAGCAGATGACGCTGGCCTGCTCCTGATGGTGGCCCAGTACGAAGCTGGCTCGGGTATGTGACATGGATGGCTCCCGCAGATCGAAGAGGAAGAGAGCCGCCAGCATACGTCAAAGCGCAGACCGGCTCATTAACCTCGGTTAATGAGCCGGTCCGGAGGCAGGATGATGAGTGCTAGATCATGGCGACCAGCAGGTAGGCGTTGAGCCCGATCACCAGGGCGACGATGAGGCGGCCGAGCGCCTGAGTCACCGGGTGGTTGCGATATTGCCCCATCAGGGCGCGATCGCCGGTCAGCATCAGCAGCGGGATGAGCGCCAGCGCGATGCCGAAGCTCAGCACCACCTGGCTCAACACCAGAATCTCGGTGGTGTTGAGCCCCATGGCGATCACCACGAAGGCGGGGGCCATGGTGATGGCACGGCGCAGCCAGAGCGGGATGGTGAAGCGCACGAAGCCCTGCATCACCACTTGCCCGGCCAGCGTGCCCACCACGGTGGAGCTGATACCGGAGGCAACCAGCGAGAGGCCGAACAGGGTGGCAGCTGCCTGGCCCAGCAGCGGGGTCAGGGTCTGGTAGGCGGACTCCAGTTCGGCCACCTGCTGGTTGCCGGAGCTGTGGAAGGCGGCCGCGGCCATGGCCATCATGGCCAGGTTGACGAAGCCGGCGATGGTCATGGCGATGGCCACGTCGACCCGGGTGGTGTGCAGCCGCTGGGGGACCGAGCCCTGATCCTGGGTGTGCTGGGTCAGTGCCGAATGCAGGTAGATAACGTGCGGCATCACGGTGGCGCCGAGCACCCCGGCCGCCAGATAGACGGCGTCGCTGTTGGGCAGGCCGGGGAAGAGGGCCCCTTCCAGCAGGCTCGGCAGGTGGGGGCGGGAGAACACCAGCTCGACGATGTAGGCCGCCGCCACGAACAGCAGCAGGCCGCCCACCACGAACTCCAGCGGTTTCTGGCCGCGGGACTGCAGCATCAGAATGCCCCAGGTGACCACGGCGGTGATGCCGGCCCCTTCCAGCAGGGTGACCCCGAGCAGCAGCTTGAAGCCGACCGCGGCCCCGATGAATTCGGCCAGATCGGTGGCCATGGCGATGATCTCCGCCTGCACCCAGTAGGCCCAGACCGCCGGCTTGGGCAGTCGGTCGCGAATGTGTTCCGCCAGGTTCTTGCCGGTGACGATGCCGAGCTTGGCCGAGAGAGTCTGCACCAGCATGGCCATCAGGTTGGCCCACACTACGACCCACAGCAGCTGGTAGCCGAAGGTGGAGCCGGCCTGAATGTTGGTGGCAAAGTTGCCCGGATCTATGTAGCCGATGGCGGCGATAAAGGCCGGCCCGAGCAGGGTCAGTTTGAATTTGCGGGCCGGGATGGCCGTGGTCAGCGCGGGTTGCATGGGTTCAGCCTCCATAAGTGCATGGAGATAGAATAGATCTAAATGATAATTATTATCAATTGAAGTTTTATATTGTTCCCATAGATAAAAACATCGGCGGCGGCTGGTTGCAGTGAGGGATGGGATTTCGTACAATACGCCGCCCTAGAAAAGCAGCGTCTAAACACCATTATGTTCCTTGCCTCTGAGGTCTGGCTGCACCTGGGCGGAGGCTGAATTAATCCGTAAGGAGCTAAAATGCGTCATTACGAAATCGTCTTCATGGTTCATCCGGACCAGAGCGAGCAAGTACCTGGCATGATCGAGCGTTACACCGGCGCCATCACCACCTCCGGTGGTACCATTCATCGCCTGGAAGATTGGGGCCGTCGTCAGCTGGCTTACCCGATCGACAAACTGCACAAAGCCCACTACGTTCTGATGAACGTAGAAGCAGAGCAAGCCGTTATCGATGAGCTGGAAACCAACTTCCGCTTCAACGATGCCGTTATCCGCAACATGATCATGCGCACCAAGCACGCCGTGACTGAAGTTTCTCCGATGGCCAAGGCCAAGGAAGAGCGCTTCACCCGTCGTGACGACGAGCGCCGCGAAGAAGCTACTGAAGCTGCTTCCGAAGAGTAATTCTGGATCACTGACTAGAGGATAAAGGCCATGGCACGTTATTTCCGTCGTCGTAAGTTCTGCCGCTTCACCGCCGAGAACGTTACCGAGATCGACTACAAAGATATCGTTACTCTGAAAAACTACATCACTGAATCTGGCAAGATCGTACCGAGCCGTATCACCGGTACCCGCGCCAAGTATCAGCGTCAGCTGGCACGCGCCATCAAGCGTGCTCGTTACCTGGCTCTGCTGCCGTACACCGATCTGCACAACAAGTAAGAATCGGTCCGGCACTTAAGCCTAACTCAACGAAATTTATAGAGGAAAGGTAATGCAAGTTATCCTGCTCGACAAAATCGCCAAACTGGGCGGTCTGGGTGACCAAGTTTCCGTGAAAGCTGGTTACGCCCGTAACTTCCTGATCCCGCAAGGCAAAGCTGTTATGGCCACCAAGGCCAACATCGAAGCTTTCGGTGCTCGTCGCGCTGAGCTGGAAGCCAAACTGGCTGCCAACAAAGCTGCTGCTGAAGAGCGTGCTGCCAAGCTGGCCGAACTGGCTACCGTGGTTATCGCTTCCAAGTCTGGCGACGAAGGCAAGCTGTTCGGTTCCATCGGTACCCGTGACGTGGCTGAAGCCATCACTGCTGCCGGCGTAGCCGTTGCCAAGAGCGAAGTCCGCATGGGCAACGTTCTGCGTAACACCGGTGACTACGAAGTTGCTGTTCAGCTGCACGCTGACGTTAAAGCAACCGTACAGATCCAGGTTGTTGCCCTGTAATAGCGATTCGCTTTTGCAGAAAAAACCCGCGCACTTGCGCGGGTTTTTTATTTTCAGGCCCGGGGGTAGAGTAAAGACCTGTTCCTCTGGAGGAGATCCCTATGGCCTGGGTCGAAGGTCGCGTCCTTGAACGCATCGAGTGGACGCCCACCCTGTTCTCCCTGCGCGTGGCGGCCGAGCTGGCCCCCTACAAGGCGGGGCAATTCACCAAACTGGCCCTCGAGCAGGGCGAACGCCGCGTCCAGCGGGCCTACTCCTTCGTCAATCCGCCTTCGACTCCCTACCACGAGTTCTATTTCGTCGAGATCCCCGATGGGGAGCTGACTCCGACCCTGGGTTCCCTGCGGGCGGGCGACAGCCTGCTGGTGCAATCCCTGGCGACCGGTTTTCTCACCCTGGACGAGGTGCCGGCCGGGCGCGATCTCTGGCTGCTCTCCACCGGGACCGCCATCGGCCCCTTCCTCTCCATGCTGGCGGACGGGGAAGCCTTTGCCCGTTTCGAGAATCTGGTGCTGGTGCACGGGGTGCGCAAGGGGGAGGAGCTGAGCTATCGGGATCTGATAGCGAGCTTTGCCGAGCGTCATGGCGAGCGTTTTCGCTACGTCCCCTTCGTCAGCCGTGAAAGCTGGCCCGGAGCGATGGAGGGGCGGATCCCGGCGGCCATCGCCGATGGTCGCCTGCAGGCGCGAGTGGGGCTGGAATTTTCTCCCGCGCTGAGCCAGGTGCTGATCTGCGGCAACCCGGCCATGGTGAAGGAGACCCAGCAGACCCTGTTGTCATTGGGGTTGGCCAAGAACCTGCGGCGGGCCCCCGGCAACATCAGTGCCGAGAATTACTGGTAGGAAAAGCGAACAAGGGGCCATGGGCCCCTTGTTCATGCTCGACGGCAGTCAGATCAGTGCTTCTTGTTGCCGTGGCCCTTGTCTTTTTCTTTGAATTTGTCATGTCCCTGCCCCGGGTTGTTGCCGCTATGGATGCTGCGGTTGTAGTGATCCCGGTACTTGCCGTCGATCTTGTCGCAGTTGAGCTTGATGCGGCTGTCACCGATGCCGAGATCCAGGCAGTTGTGCTGCCACCAGTCGTACTCCTTGTCATCCCAGTCGACGTTCAGCTTGATGTTGTCGGTGGAGAGCCGGATGCCATCGCCATCCTTGGAGTGGGGTGGGGCGGCAAAGGCAACCCCGTTGGCCAACAGCAGGGAGAGCAGCAGGGCGCCTTTGTTGAACATGGTTGAATGAGTCATGACGAAAGTTCTCCTTGGTTACTGGCCGGTGCCCTGGGTGGCGGGCATCTGGTTGCTGCCGGGGGGATCATTGCGGTGCTCTTCATCGTCGAAGCTGACCCTGCTTTCCCGGCATGGCGTCTGGGTGCCATCGTTCACTCCCGGCTCGAAGCAGTTGGTCGATGACCAGCCAAATTGCTTGTCATCCCAGTCCAGGTTGAAGGTTAGTGCATCGACGGAAAATGCCGTACCACCTTCCTCCTCATACTGCGGTGCTGCCAGCGCGGCGCCGGCAACCAGAAGCAGGGGCAGTAACAAGCTAGTCGTTCGGTTCATTGTGGCCTCGGTGGTTGGTTGTTGCGGGTCAGTGTATGCCAGTCTTGCTGAATCCGGGCAGAATCAGGCTCAATCTCCCATGCTACGAGAGTCGGCAGTGAGTGTATCGACTTTTTGCGGTCGATTTGTCCGTTTTGGTCGCACTCTGGGCAACTGACCAAGGATCTGGTGCAATTATGGTGATTGTCCTTCTCTCGAGGAGTCTGCTGACTATAATCGGCAGCCAACTTTTCCTGCATATCGCGCCCGCTTTCTCATGACCACACAGGCTTCTGCCGTGCTGCGCTACCCCAAGGGGTGGTTCGCACTGACCACGGTGTACAGTTTTACCGGCTTGGCCATTCTGGCCTCCATCGTCTTCTCTCTGCTGCTGTTTCTCTCCATCGACGAGAATCCCCTGATGAAGTGGCTGTTCGGTGGCCTGGCCATCATCTTCGAACTGGGCAAGTTCTACGTCTGGTATGAATACGGGGAGTGCAAGGCGCGTCGCGATCTGGGCGGGGCCTTCTGGTCGCTGCTGTTCTACAGCGTGCTGGCCGCCATCTCCATCGGCGGCAGCATAGGCGGCATCAACAGCGCCACCAACACAATCCTCAACCAGCAGGCGCGCCATGAGCGGGAGATCGCCCGCTTCGACGAGCAGATCGCCAGCATAGAGCGGCAGATCCAGCTCAACGAGGAGGCGGCCCGCAAGTACATCGAGATGGCGCGCATCTCCAGCGGCGTCAGCGGCCTGCAGCAGGCCAACACCAAGCTCAGGCTGCGCCAGGACGAGCTGCGCCAGGAGCGCGACGCCAAGCCCGTCAACGAACAATCCTCCATGCTGGGGCTGATGAGCAGCCTGGCGGACGGGGTGGGCATGAGCATCAGCCAGGTGCAGTTTCTGCTGGTCTGCTTCCTCTCGGTGCTGCTCGACGTGTTCGGCGCCTTCTTCGTCAGTCTGATCGGCGAGGAGAACCGCTTTCGCCGCAGCTGGCTGTGGCAGCGGGACCGCGAGCGGGAACAGATCGTGCTGCAGCAGGCGGAGGCCGCTGCCATGGCGCAGCAGCTGCCCGGCCGGCCGGAGCCCGAGCCAGAGGTGGTGGAGCAGGTGCGCAGCGCGCTGGAGAGCGGCGAGCTCAAGTGCAGCAAGCGCAGCGTCGCACAGGCGCTGTCGCTGTCGCTGGAGGAGGTGGACCGGGTGTTCCAGCATCTGCTGGCCCAGGGCGTGCTGGGGCAGGGTAGCAACCGCCACTACCATCTCAGTTCGCAAGGAAGTTGATCATCAGGCCACCTCGGGGTGGCCTTTTTATTGCGCGCGGGCGCTGTGCTAGTGGGTCAGCACCATCATCAGGCTGAGGAAGGCGGCCAGTCCGCCACCGATGCCGATGATCCAGTAAAACCCCTTGGCCCCCTGCTTGAGCGGGATGCGGAAGTAGAGCAGAAACGCCCACCACCCCAGGGCCAGCAACAGAGGAATAAGAAACATTCGAGCCATGGTGTCCTCGCTGTTATTCTGTTGACCCTTGATCAATCAACAGGATGGATTGTGCAATGACGCAGCTACAGATTACCGCATTCGGCGCCCCCTCGGTACTCAGGCTCAACCCTTCCCAGGACAAGGTGCCTGCCGAGGGCGAAGTGCGGGTGCGCATCTGCTTTGCGGGGGTCAACCCCATCGATGCCAAGACCCGGGCCGGCCTCGGCTGGGCAGCGGCGCAAAACAAGGAGAAGCTGCCCTGGACGCCGGGCTATGACGTGGCCGGCGTGGTCGAGAAGGTCGGCCCTGGTGTCAGTTCGCTGGCCGAGGGGGACAGGGTATGCGGCATGGTGGGCTTTCCCCTCACCGCCGGCGGCTACGGCGAGTCCGTGGTGGCCCGCGAGGAGGAGCTGGTCAGGCTGGAGGATATTGGCCTCAGACAGGGGGCGGCGCTGCCGCTGGCCGGCCTCACCGCCTGGCAGGGGTTGTTCGAGCACGGCGCCCTCAAGGCGGGGCAACGGGTGCTGATCCTGGCCGGTGCCGGCGGCGTCGGCCATCTGGCGGTGCAGTTTGCCAGCGCCTATGGCGCCGAGGTGGTGGCGATGGCGAGCGGTGACAACCACAGCTTCCTGCACGCGCTGGGGGCCAGCAAGATGGTGGATTACCACGATGCGGACTGGGCCGCCCAGGTGGTGGCCGACGGTCCGGTCGATCTGGTGCTGGATCTGGTGGGGGGCGAGAGTGGCCAGGCGGCGCTGGCCTGCGTCAAGCCGGGCGGCCGGCTGGTGACGGTACCCACCATCACCGCCCAGCAGATCAAGGATGCCGCGGCCGGCAGCGCCATCGAGGTGCTTGGCATGCTGGTACATCCTGACCGCCAGCAGTTGAGCCAGATGCTGATCCTGCTGCGTCAGGGGGAGGTGCAGATCACCGTCTCCGGCGAATTCCCGCTGGCGGAAGGGGCCCTGGCCCATCAGGCCATCGAGCAGGGCCACGTGCGCGGCAAGCTGCTGCTGCGCATGCCCGCCGCGGATGAGCTGGCCGGATGAATGGCATCACCGAGCTGGGGCTTGGCTGGCTGTTTCTGAGCGCCTTCACCTCCGCCACCCTGCTGCCCGGCAGCTCGGAAGTGCTGCTGGGGGCCATGGCGACCAAGGGGGAGTGGAGCATGGCCAGCCTGCTGCTGTGGGCGACGCTGGGCAATACCCTCGGCTCCATGACCACCTGGTGGCTCGGCTGGCTCGCCACCTTCAAGAAAAAACCGGAAGATTTTCAAGGCCGTGGGGAACAAAAAGCCCTCGGCTGGCTCAAACAACATGGCCACTGGTGTCTGCTGCTGGCCTGGACGCCTGTGGTCGGCGATGGTCTCTGTCTGCTGGCCGGCTGGCTGCGCCTCTCCTTCTGGCGCTCTCTCATTCTCATCGGGCTCGGCAAATTGTTCCGTTATGCCCTGGTCTTTCTGCTGGCCAGGCAGATCTTCTAGCTTCACTCACGAGGTAACCGTGAACAAACTCATTCCATTAAGCATGCTTCTGGGCCTCTCTCTGCCCGTGCTGGCGGCACCCACCCTGGTGTCGGAACAGGTCAAGGAAGAGGGCAAGCTCGGCATTCCCTATCAGATGTACAAGCTGGACAACGGCCTGACCGTCATTCTGGCGCCCGACCGATCCGATCCCCTGGTGCACCTGGACGTCACCTATCACGTGGGCTCGGCCCGCGAGCAAGTGGGCAAGTCCGGGTTCGCCCACTTCTTCGAGCACATGATGTTCCAGGGCTCCAAGCACGTGGGGGATCAGGAGCACATGCGGATCATCAACGAGGCCGGTGGCGACATGAACGGCACCACCAACAAGGACCGCACCAACTACTACGAGACCGTGCCGGCCAACCAGCTGGAGAAGGTGCTGTGGCTGGAGGCCGACCGCATGGGCTTCTTGCTCGATGCGGTGAGCCAGAAGAAGTTCGAGATCCAGCGTGCCACCGTCAAGAACGAGCGGGCCCAGCGCATCGACAACCAGCCTTACGGTCTGGTGAGCGAGAAGGTGGGGGAGGCGCTCTACCCGCGCACCCACCCCTACTCCTGGCAGCCCATCGGCTATGTGGAGGATCTCGATCGGGTCGACGTCAACGACCTCAAGCAGTTCTTCCTGCGCTGGTACGGCCCCAACAACGCCACCCTCACCCTGGGCGGCGACTTCGACACCAAGCAGGCGCTGGCCTGGATTGAGAAGTACTTCGGCCCGATCCCGCGTGGACCCGAGGTGGCCGAGCCGACCCCCGAGCCGGTGACCCTGCCCGAGACCCGTTACGTGACGCTCGAGGACAAGGTGCACCTGCCGCTGCTCTACATCAGCTACCCGACCGTGTCCCTTGGCGATCCGCAGGAGCCGGCCCTCGACATGTTCGCCGACGTGCTGGGCGGCTCCGCCAGCTCCATGCTCTACCAGTCGCTGGTCAAGAGCGGCAAGGCGATCGATGTGGGGGCCTCCCACTACTGCGAGGAGCTGGCCTGCACCCTGACCGTCTACGCCTATCCCAACCCGGCGGTGGATGGCAGCCTGAAGACCCTCAAGAGCGAGGTGGACAAGGTGATCGGCGAGTTCGCCGGTCGCGGCCTCAAGCCGGAGGATCTGGAGAAGGCGATCAACAGCTATCGTGCCTCGGCCATCTGGGGCCTGGACAGCGTCTCCGGCAAGGTGAGCCAGCTCGCCATGGGCCAGGTGTTCGCCCAGGATCCCAACTATGTGTTCAAGAGCCTGGATGCCATCGGCAAGGTGACGCCGGAGCAGGTCAAGGCTGCCTACGACAAGTTCATCCTGAACAAGCCGGCGGTGGTGCTGAGCGTGGTGCCCAAAGGCAAGAACGACTGGCAGGCCGCCAAGCCCAACTTCACCCCGGCCAAGCGCGAGCTGCCGGATTACGCCAAGCATGACAAGGTGCTGGCCGAACGGCCGGTGAAAGATGACTTCGATCGCAGCGTGCAGCCCAAGGCGGCCGATGCGGTGAGCGTCAAGGTGCCCGCCATCTGGCACGGCAAGCTCGACAAGGGGATCGAGATCATCGGCACCCAGAGCGACGAAATCCCCGCCGTCTCCATCATGGTGGCGCTGCCGGGTGGCATGCGGGCCGAAGGCAAGGGCGAGCTTGGGCTGGCCAGCCTCACCGCCAGCATGATGGGGCAGGGCTCGGTGCGTCTGACCGAGGCCCAGCTCAGCGACGAGCTGCAAAAGCTCGGCTCCAGCGTCAGCGTCTCCAGCGCCCAGTACAACAACCTGGTCACCATCAGCAGCCTGGCCGACAAGCTGCCGCAGACCCTGGCGCTGGTGCGCGAGGTGTATGAGCGGCCCGGCATGCGCGAGGCCGACTTCGAGCGGGTCAAGGCGCAGATGCTGCAAGGGATGAAGCAGAGCGAGCAGCAGCCCGAGTGGCTGGCCGGTCAGGCCTTCCGCGAGCTGATCTACGGCAAGCAGAACCGTCTCGGTCAGCCGGGTGACGGCGTGCTGGCCGATGTGGAGAAGCTGACCCTGGCGGACGTGAAGCGCTTCTACCAGAACTACTACAACCCGACCAACGCCAAGGTGGTGGTAGTGGGTGACGTGACCCAGTCCCAGGTGGAGGATCAACTCGGCTTCCTGACCCAGTGGAAGGGGGCTGCCCCCTCTCTTGGCAGTCTCAAGCCCGAAGGCGAGCAGGCCAAGCCGGGAATCTATCTGGTGGACAAGCCGGGGGCGCCCCAGTCGGTGATCCGTATCGGCCGCCGCGCCATGCCGTTCGATACCACGGGTGACTACTTCACCGCCGGGCTGATGAACTTCAACCTGGGCGGCAACTTCAACAGCCGCATCAACCTCAACCTGCGGGAAGACAAGGGCTATACCTATGGGGCCAGCTCGGGCTTCTCCGCCAACCGGGAGGTGGGTACCTTCGCCACCGGTGCCAACGTGCGGGCCGATGCGACCGTGGATGCCATCCGCCAGTTCCTCAAGGAGATGGACAACTACCGCAAGAGCGGCCCGACCCCGGTCGAGCTCGCCTATATGCGCAGCGCCGTCTCCCAGCAGGATGCGCTCTCTTACGAGACGCTTGGCCAGAAGGCGGGCTTCCTGCTGCAGATGATCATGTATGACCTGAAGCCGGACTATGTGCAGGCCCAGAACAACCTGATCAAGACGGTGTCGGCCGAGACGCTCAAGGCCAGTGCGGCACGCTGGCTTGACCCGGCCGAGATGGTGATTGTGGTGGTGGGGGACAAGCAAAAGCTTGAAAAACCCCTGCAGGAGCTTCATCTTCCCATCTATCCGCTGCAGCTGCCCTGAGGGCGCTACATAAAAATAGTGCCGCCCCCCTGTGGGGCGGCCACACATGAGCCGTGAATATGACTACGACAAGCTTGTCACTCACCGAGTTGTTGACCGCCCTGGGTTCGCCGGAACGGCTGACCGCCCTCAAGGGGATCCGGCGCGGGATCGAACGTGAATGTCTGCGCATCACCCCACAGGGGACCCTGGCCCAGACCGATCACCCCAGAAGTCTGGGCTCGGCACTGACCCATGCCAACATCACCACCGACTACTCGGAGAGCCTGCTGGAGTTCATCACGCCGGCCACCGACTCTATCGACAGCCTGCTGGAACAGCTTGGCGACATCCACCGTCACACCATTCATCACCTGGGTGATGAGCGGATCTGGCCGCTCTCCATGCCCTGCTTCGTCGGCGACGAGGAGAACATCCGGCTGGCCCAGTACGGCAGCTCCAACATCGGCCGGATGAAGACCCTCTACCGGCAGGGGCTGAAGAACCGCTACGGCAGCCTGATGCAGGTGATCGCCGGGGTGCACTTCAACTTCTCCATGCCGGACAGCTTCTGGTGCGAGTGGCAGGAGCTGGTGTGCGAGGGGTGCTGCAGCCAGCGCTTCATCTCCGACAAGTACATGGGGCTTATCCGCAACGTCTACCGCTTCGGCTGGCTGGTGCCCTACCTGTTCGGCGCCTCGCCGGCCATCTGCGAATCCTTCCTCAAGGGGCGCAAGAGCAACCTGCCGTTCCAGAAGACCGGTAAGGGCACCCTCTACCTGCCTTATGCCACCGCCCTGCGGCTGTCGGATCTGGGTTACACCAACAGCGCCCAGGCGGGGCTCAAGATCAGCCACGACAACCTGCCGGCCTATGTGAGCAGCCTGCGCCGCGCCATCAACACCCATGATCCCGACTTCGCCAAGATCGGTGTCAAGGTAAATGGCGAGTACCGCCAGCTCAACGACAACGTGCTGCAGCTGGAGAACGAGCTGTACGCGCCGATCCGCCCCAAGCGCACCCCGCGCAGCGGCGAGAAGCCGTCCGACGCGCTGGAGCAGCGTGGCATCGAATACATCGAGCTGCGCACCGTGGACGTCAACCCCTTCACCCCGTACGGCATCGAGGTGGATCAGATCCGCTTCTTCGACCTGTTCCTGGTCTGGTGCCTGCTGCGCCCGTCCCCTGTGCTGGGTGACGAGGAGATCGCCCGCAATCGCCGCAACCAGACCAAGGTGGTGCTGGAGGGGCGCCGTCCCGGCCTCGAGCTGGAGGACGAACAGGGCAACCCCATCGGCCTCAAGGAGTTCGGCCTCAAGCTGTTCGACGAGCTGGCCGAGGTCGCCGCGCTGCTGGATCGCTGCTGCGGCCGCAACCGCTACCGCGAGACCCTGGCGATGCACCGCGAGAAGCTGCTCAACCCCGAGCTCACCTACTCCGCCCGCCTGCTCAAGCAGCTGCTGGAGAGCGGCAAGGACAACGGCGCTTTCGCCGACGAGCTGGCGAGCCGCTACCGGGAAGAGATGCTGGCTGGCGAGCTGCAGTACTGGGACGAAGCCTATTTTGCCGGCGAGGCACGGGAGTCCCTGGCCAAGCAGCGGGAGCGGGAGCGCAGCGACAGCCTGTCGTTTGACGACTTCCTGGCCGACTACTTCGGGACCAGCAAGACCCCGGCCTGATGACAGGCAACAAAAAAAGCCGCTCTTGAAGCGGCTTTTTTATTTCCCTCAACCCGAGCGGTCTCAGACGTGGTTGTACTCAGACATGGTTATACATGGCCTCGATCTCGCTCTGGTACTTGGACTCGATGATCTTGCGGCGCAGCTTCATGGTGGGGGTCAGCTCTCCCAGCTCCATGGAGAAGGCGCTCGGCAACAGGGTGAACTTCTTCACCTGTTCGAACTTGGCCAGCTCCTTTTGCAGATCCTGGATGCGCGCCTCGAAGAACTCCACCACCTTGGAGTGGCGCAGCAGTTCGGTCTTGCACTGGTACTGCAGGTTGATGGAGCGGGCGTACTCCTCCAGCGACTCGAAGCAGGGCACGATCAGCGCGGAGACGAAGTGGCGGGCATCGGCGACGATGGCGATCTGCTCGATGAAGCGATCCTTGCCGAGGGTCCCCTCCACCAGTTGCGGCGCCACGTACTTGCCGTTGGAGGTCTTCATCAGCTCCTTGAGGCGCTCGGTGAAGTAGATGTTGCCTTCGCCGTCGAGCTCGCCGGCATCGCCGGTGCGCAGGAAGCCATCCTCGGTCATCACCTCGGCGGTGGCCTCGGGCTTGTTGTAGTAGCCGCGCATCACGGTGGGGGAGCGCACCAGCAGCTCGTTGTTCTCACCCAGCTTCACCTCGATGCCGCTGAGCGCCGTGCCGATGGAGCCCAGCTTGAACTGGCTGTCTTCGTAGCAGCAGACGGTGGCGGTGGTCTCGGTCATGCCGTAACCGTACTTGAGGTTGAGCCCCATGGCCTGGAAGAAGAAGTTCACCTCGTCGGCGAGGCGGGCGCCGGCCACCGGCAGGAAGCGGGTGCGGCCGCCGAAACGGGCGCGCAGCTTGCGAAACACCAGCCGCTCGGCGAGCCAGAGCTGGCCGTAGAGCAGGGGGGAAGCGGCTTTACCCGCCTGGCGGGTGGCGACCATCTGCTTGCCGACCCGGGTGGCCCAGCCGAACAGGGCCTGGCGCAGACGCGGGGCCTGGGCGACGCGAGCCTGGATCATGGCGTAGGCCTTCTCGTAGAGGCGCGGCACGGCGCACATCACGGTGGGCTGCACCTCGCCGATGACATCCATCACCTTCTGCGGATCGCGGATGTAGACGTTCTCGGCGCCGCAATAGAGCACGTAGTAGGTCCAGGCCCGCTCGAACACGTGGCTGAGCGGCAGCATGCAGAGCGACACATCCTGCTCGTTCAGATCGAGGCGGCTGTTGTGCATCTCGAAGCAGGCGGCGATGTTGGCGAAATCGAGCATCACCCCCTTGGGCTCGCCGGTGGTGCCCGAGGTGTAGATCAGGGTCAGCAGGTCGTCCATCCGGTACTGGCCCTCGCGCTCGCGCAGTACCTGTTCGCTGGGCTGGTGATTGCCGGAAGAGAGGAACTCCTGGAAGTGGCTCGCCTGCGGGCAGCCGCGCAGGTTGACGCTGCCGTCGAGGGCGATGAGCTGCTGGATCTCGCCGCTTTCAATGAGTTGCAGTGCTTGGTCGAACTGGGGCTGTTCGCCGACGAACAGCACCTTGATGCCGGCATCTTTGACGATGTAGCGCAGCTGATCCAGAGTGCTGGTGGGGTAGATAGGGACGCTGACGCCGCGGGCGGCCAGGATGCCGAGATCGGCCTGGGTCCACTCCGGCATGTTGCGGGCATAGATGCCGACCATCTCGGTAGGCTGGTGGCCGGCGCGGATCAGCGCCTGTGCGCAGTAATCCATGGCCTGCCCCAGGGTACGCCAGCCGATGGCACGCCACTGGCCATCCTGTTGTACGCGCAGGGCGGCCTTGTTGCCAAGCCGGGCGATACGTTCCCGCATCAGTCGAACCAGGTGGTGTTTCGGCATCAGTCAGACATCCTCAAGTAACAGTTGTACGCCCTAAGGGGCACTGAAAAATCGCGCTGGAGTTTAAACTCTAAGATTACAGCTTACAAGTGTTCGCCATTTGTCTTGGATCACAAAGTCGTCAATTAGGGGGCGCTTGAGGCATGATGGTGGCTGACGTGTGGAGCCATTCAGGGAGGGAGCATAATGAGTGTCGGTATCAAGGGGGTGGTGACCGGGGTATTGCTGTTGCTGGCGGGGGCCGGCGGGCTCTGGTTTACGCTGGGAGGCTCGGGTAGCGAGGAGGACAACCCCTGGCTGAGCGGCGCCGAAGGCTACGCCCAGGCGCAGCAGCTGGCCCTGCAGAAGGGCTATCCGCTGCTCTACGTGATCGAACGCGCCAAATGCCGGCGCTGCAAACTGCTGGATACCACCCTGTGGCAGACAGAGGAGATGGCGCCTGTGCTGGCCCGGCTGGTCAAGGTGCGTCTCAACCCGAATGCCGGGGATGGCAGCGAGCAGATACTGCGCCGCTTCCCGCAGGTGGCAACCCCGCCCGGCATCTATGTGCAGCAGCCGGGCGAGCCGCTCAAGCCCATCAAGATAGTGGTGGATATCCAGCAGATCTGGATGCCCGGGGTGACCTGGCAGCGCGGCTTCTTCATGCCGCTCTCCGCCGCCGGCTTCGAGGCAGTGCTGCACACTACCCAGAGCCTGCAGGATCCGGCCCTCGACAACGCGCCGCTGCTCTAGTGCTGCAGATGTAGCGCGGCGGCTTAGCCGAAGTCGAACAGGCGGGACATCAGCACGGCATCTTCCCGATCCTGACCGGTGCCGTAGTAGTCGGCGCGCCGGCAGTACTCGGCAAACCCCTCGCTCTCGTAGAGGCTGATGGCGGTGCTGTTGCCGGCCCGCACCTCGAGGAACCAGGCCTCGGCCTTGTTGGCCTTGCTGCGGCTCAGGTACTCCCTGAGCAGCGCCCGCCCCAGCCCCTTGCCCTGAAAGTCGGGATGCACGCAGATGTTCATCAGCGAGCTGTCGCCCGCCACCAGATCCGAGATGTAGAAGCCGGCCGGCTGGCCGTCGACCAGCAGCAGGCCGTTGAGATAGCGTGGCCCGAAGCAGGAGAGCAGGTTGGCCTGGCTCCAGGGCTCCTTGTGGGCAGCCTGTTCTATGGGGTAGACGAGCTCGAAGTCGGTCTCAAGCAGGGGACGAAATTGCACCATGGTGGCTCCGGGTCGGGCGGCTGAACGAAGAGAGATGCGGGGCGCACGGCTGGTCAGCCGAGGCGCCCCTTGAGCTGTTGCCACAGGGCCCGTTTCTGGGCCGGACTGGGGGTGAGCGGGCAGATCAGAGCCTCTGGCCAGGCGGGATCGGCCGCCTCCAGCCAGAGCAGGGGCGGGGTGTGGCCGGCGGGCAGGCTGCTCAGCAGGCTGACCTCGTCGCTGCCGATGCCGAGCAGCTGGCAGAGATCCGCCAGCAGGCCGGGGGCGGGCAGCCGGCTCGCCAGGATCCAGAGCTTGCCGCTCGGCACGGCCGGGGCGGGGGCCGCCTCCTGCTGATTTGCCTGGGGCTCATTGGCCGGTGCGGGCGCAGCCTGATGGCCCGCCAGCAGGGCCGGCCGGCGCAGTTGCCAGCTAGGGATGCCCATCCGGGCCAGCAGGTGTTGCCGCAGGCGAGCGGATGCCTGGTCGGGTTGCTCGGGGACGGACTCCCGCGCCGTGGTCAGCTGCACTGGATCTTGCATGGGCGATGACTCAGTCTTGATCTGCATTGATGAAAAAAGCTCTGCGCAGGGTACACTCGAACGCGTTTTGCTGCATCTTTTGCGGTATGTTTTAGCCAGGAGAGGCGCTCCGACGCCCGGCAACCGACCGGTGCGAGCCAGAGGCGACCTCCCGACAATACAACAAGCAGGACAGGGAACCTTCGATCGCGTCGCGGGTGTGCCGGTTCCAGACAACCCCAGTATCGGAAGTGCGCCTATGCCACCTTTAGCATCACAGAATCTTCGTCTCGCCCCCATTCACGAACGGCTGCCACGCCTGCTGTCGGCCCTCGGCGAGGGGCTTTACGAGCGCCAGGATGCCCTGCGGCTTGGTCTGCTGGCGGCCCTGTCCGGTGAGAGCGTGTTTCTGCTGGGCCCGCCCGGCATCGCCAAGAGCCTGATTGCGCGGCGCCTCAAGCTGGCCTTTCATGAGGCGCGCCACTTCGAGTACCTGATGACCCGTTTCAGCACGCCGGAGGAGGTGTTCGGCCCCCTCTCCATCCAGGCGCTGAAGGAGGATGGCAAGTACCTGCGCCTCACCGCCGGCTACCTGCCTGAGGCCGAGGTGGTGTTTCTCGACGAGATCTGGAAGGCGGGCCCCGCCATCCTCAACACCCTGCTCACCGCCATCAACGAGCGGCAGTTTCGCAACGGCGACAGCCAGCACCCCATCCCGATGCGGCTGCTGGTGACCGCCTCCAACGAGCTGCCGGCCCCCGACAGCGGGCTGGAGGCGCTTTACGACCGCATGCTGGTACGGATCTGGATGGACCGGGTGCAGGAGAAGGCCAACTTCCAGGCCATGCTGGCCAGTGACGGCCAGTCCCACCAGAATCTGCCGCCCTCGGTGCAGATCCACGGCGACGAGTATCTGGAGTGGCAGGAGCAGATCGACCGGGTCCGGCTGCCGGACGACTGCTTCGAGCTCATCTATCAGTTGCGCCAGCAGCTCGACAGCCAGCTGGCCCACAGCTGCTACGTGTCGGATCGGCGCTGGAAGAAGGCCGTGCGGCTGATCAAGGCGAGCGCGTTTTTCAACGGCCGCGACGAGGTGGCCCCGCTCGATCTGCTGCTGTTCAAGGATTGCCTCTGGCATGACGAGGCCTCGCGTACAGCCCTGCTGGAGATGATGACCGAATTCTCCCGCCTCTACGGCTACCAGCAGCTGACCATGACCCGTCAGCTGATGGGGCTGCGGGACAAGTTCAAACAGCTCAAACAGAGCGTGGCCCAGCGCCTGTGCTGCAAGGCCAGAAAGCGCCAGCAGTGGTTCGGGCGCCGCGCCCGCGGCATCCAGATCCCGCTGGCCAACGCCCGTCCGTTCGGCAAGCTGGTGCACTTCCATCTGCTCACCCCGGCGGCGCTGGATGGCGACGACTCGGAGCGGCTGGTGGAGACGCTGGTGTTCGACCGCACCCTGCTCTCCCACTGGCACCCCACCGGCGAGTCGCTGGTGGGCTGGCCGCTTGGCAACCCCAAGGAGGGCCACTACGAGTTGGTGCTGGACGACGAGCTGCGGCTGCACGTGCTGGATCTGCAACGCCAGCAGATCCCGCTGGTGCTGGTGGAGCGCACCCCCATCCCCGAGGTGGTGATCACCCCCTGGCAGGCGGCCCTGACCGAGCTGCTGGCGGAGGCCGGCGTGCTGGCGCAGGAGCTCAAGCGCCAGCGCAACCTGTTCGAGCGCCATCAGCAGCACCTCTTCATCGGTCGTCACTGGTTGCAGCAGGTGGAGGACAGCTTCTTCGTGCTGAACCGGGATCTGGATCAGCTGCGCACCGACATCAGCCAGTGGCACGACCGGCTGCCGCAACTGGACGCCTGAGCCATGGCGAGCGCGAAGGGGGCGGTCGTGAGCCAGGTCAGCGGAGGTTGCCATGCTTGAGATCGGCATGATGGATCTGGGGCTGCTTATGGGCGAGGGGGAGCTGGCGGGCGAAATGGCGCTCTTGCTGGCCTCCACCCCCAAGATCTCCGAGTTCATCAAACGTTCCCCGCTGCAGGGCAAGTTGTTGCAAAAGCGCATCCGCCGCTGGAGCGATCAGCTGGGGGAGGAGATGCGCCACAAGCCGGTGCCGGTGGCGCTGGAGCAGGAGTATCGCCTCTATCAGGCCCACAAGGGGTTGCCGCTGGCCGAGCTGATGGGGCGTCTGCCGGCGCTGCTGGACGGACTTGAGCAGTACAGCCCCTTCGCCGGCGAGGCGCGCAGCCTGGTGCGCCAGCTGATGGCTCACCCCACCGACAGCCAGCGCCAGCTGCTGATCGAGAAGTGGCGCACCAGCCTGGTGGGCAGCCTGCTGCAGCTGCAGCAGCAGATCGCCGAGGCGGAGCGGGAGAAGCAGCGCCAGGAGATCGAAGATCAGCTGCTGGCGAGCCGTACCCTGGCTGATGCGCTGGACCCCAACCAGATCTCCGCCGGCGGGCTCTGGGATCTGGCGCAGGGCAGCTGGCACAAGCGCAGCCTGGTGCTGGTCAAGCAGTACGCCCGCATGTTGCAGCGCGAGCCGCTGCTGGCTGAGATCGCCAACCTGCTGGGGCGCAGCGAGCAGGACAACCGGGCCAACGACTCGCCGGTGCCACCGGTGCAGGTGCACGAGCTGGAAGAGGTGCAGACCGACGACGTGCCGGACGATCTGGTGGGCATCCACCCCGCCAGCGACCTGATGCGCCTCTTGCCGAGCGAGGCGGTGATGCTGGCGCTGCCGGAGCTGGAGCTGGAGTTCTATCGCCGCTATCTGGAGCGGCGCCTGCTCAGCTACCAGTCGCGCGGCACCCTGCCGCGTCAGCGCATCATGCTGCGCACCCCTGAGCTTGGCGGACGGCAGTTGCAGCAGCGGGGGCCCTTCATCGTCTGCATCGACACCTCTGGCTCCATGGGGGGCTACCCGGAGGAGTGCGCCAAGGCGCTGTTTCTGGCGCTGCTCAAGGTGGCGATGGACGAGAAGCGGGGCTGCTACCTGATGCTCTTCTCCACCGAGGTGGCGACCCTGGAGATCACCGCCGACACCGGGCTCGACAAGGCGGAGCGCTTCCTCTCCATGAGTTTTCACGGCGGCACCGATCTGGTGCCCTGCCTCGAGAAGGCCCTGATCAAGCTGGATGACCCCGCCTTTGCCAGAGCGGACGTACTGGTGGTCTCCGACTTTATCGCCCAGAGCCTGCCTCACAGCCTGCTGGATCGGATGAACCGCCAGCGCAAGCAGCAGACCCGCTTCCACGCGGTGGCCATGTCCCGCCACGCCAAACCGGCGCTGCTGCGGGTGTTCGACAACAGCTGGCTACTCGACTGCGGCCTGCGCGGTCGCCTGTTGCGCCGCTGGCAGCGCAGCTGAAACCCGCCGTGCCGGCAGACTGGCCAGCACCACCCCGACACACAAGAGGCCAAGCGCCAGCCACACCGGCGGCGTGACGCTCTCCCCCAGCAGCCACCAGGCCAGCATGGCCGCCATCACGGGCGTGAGCGAGCCCAGCGCCGAGCTGACCTCGGCGCCCAGGGTACGGATGGCGTGGGCGTAACAGAGCGCCGCCAGCAAGCCGGCGCCTATCCCTTGCAGCAGACCCTGCCAGAGCCAGACGCTGGCATGGCTCACGGTGGGCAAGGGGCTCCACAGGAGCGTCGGCAGCAGCAACAGGGCCGACGGCACCGCCACCAGCGCGGCCGCATCCAGCGCCGCCAGTCCGCTGCGTCTGACCGCCAGGGTAAACAGGGCCCACAGCAGGGCCGCCCCCAGAAAGCAGAGCTGTCCCTGCCATAATCCCGGTTCTCCGCCCAGCAACAGGATGGCGGTGGCCAGGGCGATGAGGGCAAGCCCCCAGCACCGCTGCAGGGGGCAGGGGGCGCGCCACAACAGCAAGCCGAGCAGGCTGACCATGAGGGGCACAGTGCCCGGGATCAGGGCGCTGCCCTGGGCCACCGGGGCCAGCTGCATGCCGGTGGCGCCGAGCCAGAAGAAGGGCAGGCCGGCTCCCGCCAGCATGGCCAGCTGCCAGCGCAGGGGCGTGCGGCGCAGACGGATGCGGTGACGCCAGTAATAGGGGAGCAGCAGCAGGGCCGGGATACCGAAGCGCAGCAGCGCCAGTGCCTGTGGCGGGAGTTTCTCCTCGGCGCCCAGGCGCAGGGAGAGAAAGAAACCGGACCAGAGCAGCACGGTGGCGAGGGCGGCGGCCCAGCCGCTGCAACGGGGTGATGGTGTGAATGACATCGGGCTCCCTCCATGGCGTGTCCCGGCTCATTATCCCGCCAGGGGGGAGGGTGTTGCAGGGCAAACTGTTTGAGATATTCGGGGGTAATTGCTAGTTTCAGCCAATCCAAAAGGGATTTTTACCGGATATCACCAAGATGCTCGACAGGATTGATTTACATCTGCTGCGCTTGCTGCAACAGGATGGGCGCCTCACGACCGTGGAGCTGGCGGAGCAGGTCGGCTTGTCCGCCTCCCCCTGTGCCCGGCGCCTGAAGCGGCTGGAGGGGGAGGGCCATATACGGGGGTATCGTGCCGTGCTGGCACGGGAGATGCTCGGGCTTGGCATCACCATCTTCGTCAACGTGCGGCTCAGTCAGCACAGGGAGCCGCTGGTGGAGGCCTTCGAGCAGGCGGTGGCGGCCATGGCGGAGGTGATCAGCTGTCACACCGTCTCCGGCAACTACGACTACCTGCTGGAGGTGGTGGTACCCGACCTGCCCGCCTATGAGCAATGGATCCGGCGGTTGCAGTCCCAGGACATGGTCAACGACATCAGCAGCCACTTCGCCATTCGGGCGGTCAAGGTGATGGGGCCGCTGCCCATCTGACCCTGTTCAGGGGCGGGGCTGGTGGCCGAGCCCGCGCTCGTTGACCTGCTCCTGATCCAGCAGTGGCTGGCCACTCGGCCGGGCGACATGAAAGCCCCGCTTGCCGCCGCGCTTGACTCGGTACATGGCATGATCGGCCCGGGCCAGCGCCGTGCTGAAATCATCCTGCGGCCGGATTGCCGCAATCCCCATGCTCAAGCCCACCGAGGCGTCGCCGTTGGGCAGCTCGAACGGGGTGGCGATGGCGTCGATGCACTGGCTGGCCAGCTGGCTGGTGCGGGGATCGTCGCTGGCCCAGGGTAGCAGCAGCACGAATTCGTCGCCGCCGAGCCGGCCTATCTTCACCCCCTCCTCGCAACAGTCGCGCAGCCGACGGGTGAGGGCGATCAGCAGCTCGTCACCGGCGCGGTGGCCCAGGTTGTCGTTGACCTGCTTGAAGTCGTCCAGATCGATGAAGCAGATGGCTTTGAAACCCTGGTTGAACTTGCGTTGCAGGGCGGTGCGGTTGGCAAGGCCGGTGAGGGGATCCCGGTGGGCGAGCCGGGCCAGCTGCTGCTCGTACTCCTTCTCGTGGGTGATGTCGATGTGGGTGCCCATCACCCGAACGGGGTTGCCCTGTGCGTCCCGCTCCACCACCCGGCCCCGGTCCAGCACCCAGGTGGTCTTGCCGTCCTTGGCGATCATCCGGTGCATCACCTGATAAAACGGGCTCTTGCCGCTCAGGTGATCGAAGAAGGCCTGCAGCACCCGCTCCCTGTCTTCCGGATGCAGATGCTCGCGCCAGACGTCGAAGTGGGCCGACAGCTCCTTGGGCTGATAGCCGAGCATGGAACCCCAGCGCCGGTTGAAGATGATGAGCTTGCCGGTGGGCACATGATTCTGCCAGATGCACAGGCCGGTGCCGTCCATGGCGGCTTCCAGCTTCTCCCGCGCATCGTCGGCGACCCGCCTGAGCCGTTCGTTCTCCTGCAGCAGCTTGTCGTAGGCCGCCTGCAGCTCCTGATATGTCATCAACCTGCGCTTCCCTGTGTTGGATGGCGCCTATAGTCGATGCTGATTTTCCATCTGTAAAGGGGCGCGTTCGGTCTGCGTGAGAGCCTGCCGGATCTGGCCTATCTCCTCTCTTTTTCCATGGTTGCTGTGTGTTGCTGCAAGGCGAGATATGATGGGGGGAGTGAGCATATTCGTGTACTAGCACCACCTGAGGGGAAACCGAACCGGCATGAAACGCATCATGACCCTGATCCTGTTGACGGGATTGTGTACGCCCCTCGCCTGGGCGGCCCGGGCGCCGCTGACCGAGCCCCAGCTCTCCCGCGAGTTGCAGCTGCTGGAGGAGGGGTTCCAGCCCGATCGCATGTTCCGGCTGCGCATCGCCGCCCTGGTGGCGAGCAAGGAGGCCTATCCCCCCGACGTGCAGGGGCGCATCGTGCGGCTGCAGTGCTGGGCCATGCCTTCCGAGTGGGACGACGAGTACCGTGCCGTGGTGAACTTTGCCGACCAGGAACTGGCCGGTGCCCGGGCCCGCAAGGACAGGATCACCGAGACAGGTCTGCTGGCCTGCCGCGCCTTTCATCAGCAGATGCTCGGCAACATGGAGCAGGCCAAGGAGGACTACCAGCAGGCGCTGGTGCTGGCCCGCCGGCTCGGCGATCGGGTGCAGGAGGCGGACATCCTCAGCTTGCGCGGCGACATGTACGCCTATCAGGGGGAGCTGGCGGAGGGGCTGATGGAGCTCATCGAGGCGCACAAGCGCTTCGAGTCGCTGGGGTTGGATGGCAAGGCGCGGGAGGTGCTGGCCCAGATCGCCAACGCCTATCGGCGGATGGGGCTCTATGAGCGGGCCGAGGGGTATTTCGAAGAGCTGGCCCATGACTACAGCGCCCTGCGCGCCCAGGAGCCGCTGGTGAGGATCCGCTCCCAGCAGGGGCTGCTCTACTCCGAGATGGGGGAGTCTGACCGGGCGCTGCCGCTGATGAAGATGGCCGAGCAGTTCTATCGTTCTCAGCAGAAAGAGGGGCTGCTGGCCTGGGTCCGGATCGAGATCGCCACCATACTGCTCAATCAGGGCAAGGTGACCGAGGCGGTGAGCAAGTTGCGCCAGGCTGACGCCATTTTGCAGGGGCGCGAGAGCTCCGACAGCGTGACCCTGGGTCACTGGCAACTGGTGATGGGGATGGCGGAGGCGGCGCAGGGCAACCCGACCAAGGCGCTCTACTATCTGGCCCACGCCGAACCCATCTTCGTCAAGGAGAAGAACCAGCGCTTCCTGGCGCGGGTCTACGAGGTGCGGGCGCGGATCCTGGAGCAGCAGGGGCAGATCAGCGCCGCCCTCAGCAACCTCAAGCTGTTTGTCGAGACCAAGCACTCGCTGGAACGGGTGCTCAGGGAGCAGCGCTCGCTGCAGATGCGCTTCGAGTTCGACCTGGCCCGCAAGGAGCTGGAGAACCAGGCCCTCAAGACCAAGCAGCTGCTGCAGGAGGCCAAGCTCAAGCAGCTGCAGGAGCGGCGCCACTGGCAGTACGTGGTGGTGGCCCTGTTGTTGCTGGTGATGGGTATGCTGGCGCTGCACCAGTTCAATCGCTCCCGCCAGATGCGCCGGCTTGCCATGACCGACGATCTGACCGGGCTGCACAACCGCCGCCAGATCCAGAACAAGGGCCAGCACTGGTTCAGACAGGCGCGCGAGCAGGGCAAGCCCTTCTCGGTGCTGCTGCTGGACATCGATCACTTCAAGCTGGTCAATGACCAGCTGGGCCACCACGTGGGGGATCTGGTGCTGGCCGCCGTGGCCAAGTGCATCGCCGCCCAGCTGCGTTCGCTGGACAGAGTGGGGCGCAACGGCGGCGAAGAGTTTCTGGTGCTGCTGCCCGACACCTGTCTGGACGAGGCGATGGAGGTAGCGGAGCGGATCCGTCATCGCGTCTCCCAGCTGCGTATCGAGGGGATGCCGGAGGGGCGTTTTGTCAACGTCAGCATCGGCTGTGCCCAGCAGGGTCCTCTCGACGAGAGCCTGGGGGGGTTGGTGCAGCGGGCCGACGAGGCCATGTACCGGGCCAAGCAGGCCGGCCGCAACCAGGTGATGCGGGCCGAATAGGGTGCCCCACCCTGCAAAGCCGGGCTGGGTATTTTTCACTCGCGCGGGTATAATGTCGCGCAATTTTGCTTTGGCTCAGGTGAGAAGACCCATGTAACGCAACCCTCTTCCTCTCTCCACCGGCGGATCTGATGCCCGCCCGAGTGGCCCGTTGCGTATCCATGCCGGACCGTGAGTCAATGCGGCATCCCGGAATTATTCCCACGGTGGCCAAGGCCGCCGCCCAATAGAAGAACGTTGAATTATGTCAGCTGAATTTCTGAGTGAAGTCTCCAAGAGACGCACTTTTGCGATCATCTCGCACCCGGATGCGGGTAAAACCACCATCACCGAAAAGGTTCTGTTGTTCGGACAGGCCATTCAGCGCGCCGGTACCGTCAAGGGCCGTGGCTCGGGCCAGCACGCCAAATCCGACTGGATGGAGATGGAGAAGCAGCGTGGTATCTCCATCACCACCTCGGTGATGCAGTTCCCCTACGCCGACTGCCTGGTCAACCTGCTCGATACCCCGGGTCACGAGGACTTCTCCGAAGATACCTACCGTACCCTGACGGCGGTCGACTGTTGCCTGATGGTCATCGACGCCGCCAAGGGTGTTGAAGACCGGACCCGCAAGCTGATGGAAGTGACCCGGCTGCGCGACACCCCCATCCTCACCTTCATGAACAAGCTGGACCGCGAAGTGCGCGATCCCATGGAGGTCATGGACGAGGTGGAGCGCGAGCTCAACATCATGTGCGCCCCCATCACCTGGCCCATCGGTTGCGGCAAATCCTTCAAGGGTGTCTATCACCTCTACAAGGACGAGACCTATCTGTATCAGAGCGGTCAGGGCCACACCATCCAGGAGAAGCGGGTGGTCAAGGGGCTGAACAACCCCGAGCTGGACGCGGCCATCGGCGACGATCTGGCGGCCCAGCTGCGTGGTGAACTGGAGTTGGTGCAGGGCGCCTCCCCCGAGTTCGATCACGACGCCTTCATCGCCGGTGAGATGACCCCGGTCTTCTTCGGTACCGCACTCGGCAACTTCGGTGTCGACCACATGCTGGACGGTCTGACCGACTGGGCGCCGGCCCCCATGCCGCGCAAGGCCGAGAGCCGCGAAGTGGTGGCGACCGAGGAGAAGTTCTCCGGCTTCGTGTTCAAGATCCAGGCAAACATGGATCCGAAGCACCGCGACCGTATCGCCTTTATGCGCATCGTCTCCGGCACCTATTCCAAGGGCATGAAGATGCGCCACGTGCGCATCGGCAAGGACGTGAACATCTCCGATGCCGTGACCTTCATGGCCGGTGACCGGGAGCAGGCGGAAGACGCCTTCGCCGGCGACATCATCGGTCTGCACAACCACGGCACCATCCAGATCGGCGACACCTTCACCCAGGGTGAGGATCTGAAGTTCACCGGCATCCCGAACTTCGCGCCGGAACTGTTCCGCCGCATCCGCCTGCGCGACCCGCTCAAGCAGAAGCAGCTGCTCAAGGGGCTGGTGCAGCTCTCCGAAGAGGGGGCGGTGCAGGTGTTCCGTCCGCTCATCAGCAACGATCTCATCGTCGGTGCGGTCGGTGTGCTGCAGTTCGACGTAGTGGTCTCGCGCCTGAAGAGCGAGTACAACGTCGAGGCCATCTACGAGGCGGTCAACGTCGCCACTGCCCGCTGGGTGGAAGGGACCGACGTCAAGAAGTTCGAGGAGTTCAAGCGCAAGAACGAGGTCAACCTAGCCCTCGATGGCGGTGACAACCTCACCTACATCGCGCCGACCATGGTCAACCTGCGCCTGGCCCAGGAGCGTCACCCTGACGTCCAGTTCCGCCAGACCCGCGAGCACTGACAAGGGCTTGCCGACAGGCAGACAGGATAAAAAGAGACCCCGCTTCGGCGGGGTCTCTTTTTGGATGGCGAACAGGGCGCGGATGGGGGGAGCGCCGCCGTCACCGGTCGACAAGGGGAGCAATGCCCCCTATAAAGGGGGCTCACACATGATTCAGGGAGTGATGCATGTCGGTCGAACTGCCCGTCGAGGCACAATTTAACGCTTACAACGCCCACGATCTCGAAGCCTTCCTGGCCTGCTTCTCCGATGCGTTCAAGGGATACCGGATGCCGACGGAGAGCCCGAGCACAGTGGGCAAGGAGGCGCTCAGCGCCTTCTATGCCGAGCATCGTTTCAACAACCCGGCCCTGCGTGCCGAGCTGCTGTCGCGGACCGTCATCGGCAACAAGGTGTTCGATCACGAGTTGATTTATGGCCTCTCCCCCGACCCCATCGAAAGCATGGCGGTGTTCGAAGTGGAGGCCGGCCTTATCAAAACGGCATGGTTCTACTTTCCTTCCTGACCCCAATAGTCAGTTGTTTCCCATATGGTGCCAATATACGGTTCCTCTTCGCCACGAAGATTCCAGCATGAACAGCAATAAGGACATTGCATGTACATTTTCCAGACTACCCCGGCCGATCTTGAAGAAACTAGCTATCTATTTGATGCCTAACGTCAATTTTATGGGCAGGAACCGGATCATGGTGCCGCAGCCGGGTTTATTGCTGAGCGCCTCGCCAACGCAGATTCAGTGATCTTTCTTGCTCGCAATGAGATGGGGGAAGCCATGGGATTTGTCCAGCTCTACCCTGCCTTTTCATCCGTTGCCATGAAGCGGATGTGGTATCTCAACGATCTCTTTGTCGCCGAGTCAGCTCGCCAGCAGGGGGTGGCAAGAGCTCTGTTAAAACGAGTAGCCAGCTTTGCCAAAGAGACAGACGCATTAACCGTAAAACTGGCAACATCCATCTCCAATCACCCAGCAAAATCGCTGTACGAATCAGAGGGATATCAAAAGGTCATCGCTTTTGATCACTACACCCAACGGGTTTAAGTGAGATAGAGGGCCCATCCACCATTAGTTATTGCTGACACCCTTCTCCCCTTGAGAGAGAAGGGTTGGGATGAGGGGGGACAGGAACTCACATTTACTCTGTTGGCATGAGCGCCAGCACCATGCAGATCTCGCAGGCATCGTGGCCCGTGCTGCCGAGCGGCCCCGGCAGGTGCTCGAAGCCCAGGGACTCGTAGAGTGCGGTGGCCTCGCGCAGCACGGCGGTGGTCTCCAGGTAGCAGCGCTGATAGCCGAGCGCGCGCGCCTCGTCCAGCGCCTGCAGCACCAGCCGTCGCCCCAGTCCCAGCCCGCGCAGGGAGGGCATGAAGTACATCTTCTGCAGCTCGCAGACTTGCCCCTCTTCCCCCGCCAGCGGCGCTATGCCGCCGCCGCCCAGAATGGAGCCATCGGGTCCCTCGATCACCCAGTAGCGGCTGCGCTCACTCAGGTAGGTTTCATGGAGAAAGTCGAGATTGGGATCCGCTACGCCGTAGCCCTTGTCGGCGGTGAGGCCGTATTCGGCGGAGACGGCGCGCACCACGGCAGCGATGGCAGGGTTATCGGCCTGGGTGATGGGGCGAATGCGATAGCCCTGCTGGCGACGGGCACGGGAGAGGGCGCTGCGATAGAGGCGCAGGCCTTCCCACAGCTGCTCGCGCTCGGCGAGGGTGAGCTGGGCCAGGGTCTCCTCCATGGCGCTGTCCATCTCCTGATGCAGATCCAGCAGCTGAGCCTGGCCGGCGATGGTGAGGCGCGCCTCCTTGCTGCGACCATCGGACGGATGGGGATGCCAGCTGATGAGCTCGCGCTCGGCCAGGCGGGCCAGCGGGCGGCTGGCGTTTGACTTGTCGATGCGCAGGCGCTCCGCCAGTTGCTGGTTGGTGGCGGGGCCGCTCTCCAGCTCGATCAGCAGATGGGCTTCGAGCGGGCTGAGCGCCAGTTCGCCGCACTGCTGGGAGAGCATGCCGAGTTCGCGTACCAGATCGCGCGACAGGGCGCGCAGGGGGCGGGGATCCATATCAGGGCTTCCTATTTGGTTGTCATCAACAACCAATATAGCCAACTAGTTGTTACTAGCAACTTTTTATTGGGTCAGCCAAGGATCACGAAACCGGCGGGCATGACGAGCGGACACAAAAAAGGGCCCGAGAGGGGCCCAAACATTGGAAACCCGCGCGAGGGCGCGGATCCCATCCTTGGTCAGGCAAGGTGCCGGCGAGCGTTAGACCAGCTCGGCCAGCATGGTGTCGGCATAGGGAACCAGGGCGTCGCCCTGCTTCACTTTGGCGAGGTAGTCCGGGTTGGCGATGAGCGGGCGACCGATGGCGACCAGGTCGAAGCGGTCGGCCTTGATGGCTTCGGCTGCGGTCTCGGCGCTGTAGTTGCCCACCCCCACCAGATGGCCGTCGTAGCGGGCGCGCAGGTAGTCGGAGGCGCGGCCGTCCAGGTAGTCGAAGGTGAGGCTGTCATCGAAGATGCCGAGGTGCACATAGGCCAGGTTGCGCTGGTTCAGCTCGGTCAGCAGGTGGTCGAACACGGCGCGATCCCGGGCATCCCCTTCCAGGTGCACATAGGCGCCGGGGGAGAGGCGCAGGCCCACCCGATCCCCGCCGATGCGGGCATTGATGGCATCCACCACTTCCAGCGCGAAGCGGCTCATGTTCTCCGGGCTGCCGCCGTAGTTGTCGGTGCGCAGGTTGCTGGCGTGGTGCAGGAACTGATCGATGAGGTAGCCGTTGGCACCGTGGATCTCCACCCCGTCAAAGCCCGCTTCGATGGCGTTGGCGGCGGCCTGGGCGTAATCCTCGACCAGCTGGGCGATTTCGCTCTCGGTCAGGGCACGTGGCACCTGATAGACCAGCTCGCGCATGCGCGGCACCGTGCCCTCATGGGCGACGGCGGAGGGGGCCAGCACTTCGGCGTGGTGGAAGAAGGGGTGGGAGAGACGACCCACGTGCCACAGCTGGGCGAAGATCTTGCCGCCGTTGGCATGCACGGCGCCGGTCACTTTTTTCCAGCCGGCGATCTGCTCGGCGCTGTAGATCCCCGGGGTATTGGGGTAGCCCTGACCGTCCGGCCGGATGATGGTGGCTTCGGAGATGATGAGGCCGATGTCGGCGCGGCGCGCGTAATAGGCGGCCATCTGCTCGGTGGGCACCAGGCCCGGGCCTGCCATGCAGCGGGTGAGGGGAGCCATCATGAAACGGTTGGCGAGGGTGAGGGTGTCGTTGAGGCGATAGGGCTGAAACAGGGTATTCATGATCGTCTGTCCTGAGGGAGTGATTCTTGAACGTGCATTCAAGACGTTTTTTGTTTTGTGTGCAAGTCTTTTTTGAACGAGCATTCAACATGGGTTGGTGTTGCCGGTCCGCTGGGGTAAACTTGCCGCCCTCTTATTTCCCCTCGCCGGCCCCTGGTCGGTGAATCCGCTTTTTCAACGGAGAAACCATGCGCAGCGCCGAGTTCAACCGGGACGACGTCTTGCGAAATGCCATGGAGGCATTTCGGGCCAAGGGTTACGCCAAGACCACCATGCAGGAGCTGGTGGCGGCGACCGGGTTGCATCCGGGCAGCCTCTACGCGGCGTTTGGCAACAAGCGCGGCCTGCTGCTGGCGGCGGNNCGCAGTTTCTTCGCCGCCGCGAGCCCGCTGGCGGGGGTGCAGGCCTACCTCGAGCAAGTGGTGAACGACGCCCTCTGTGGCACCTGTCTGGTGACCCGCACCCTGATGGAGCTGGCGGAGCAGGACGAGGAGCTGCACCTGAAGCTCAAGGCCATCTATGGCGAGCTGGATGCCGATCTGGCGGCGGTGCTGAGCCTTGCTCTCGAGCGCGGCGAGCTGGCGGCCGGGCGCGACATTCCGACCCTGACCGCCTTCCTGCTCATCAACATCCAGGGCCTGGTCACCTTCGCCCAGTGCCGCCCCGATCCCGCCCTGCTGGGCGGCGTGGTCACCCAGCTGATGACGGCCCTGCGGGCGTGATGCCTCGCCCAGAAACAACCATGGCTCCCGCGGGAGCCATGGTTGTTTCTGGGTATGCCACACGCAGCCGGGTTGTTTGCTCCCTTCTCCCCTCGCGGGAGCCATGGTTGTTTCTGGGGATGTCACACGCAGCCGGGTTGTTTGCTCCCTTCTCCCCTCGCGGGAGAAGGGTTGGGGATGAGGGGGAGGGCTCTGCTCAGCGCAATGAGAGCAAAAGAAGTTCCAGTACGGCCTCCATCCGACTCAACACATCGTTATTCCACACCCTGATCACCCGGAAGCCCTGCTGATTGAGGTAGGCCGTTCTTGCACCATCATATTGCCACCCTGCCGGTTCGTTGTGCTGTGACCCGTCTACCTCGATGATCAGCCTCTGCTCAAGAGAGATGAAATCGACAATGTAGGGCCCGATGGGCATCTGGCGACGGAATTTCACCCCGGCCAGACGGCGGTCGCGCAATTGCAGCCACAGCTTCTGTTCGGCAAGGGTGGCTTCTCGCCTCATGCGCTTGGCAAACGGATGGGTTCTCATGGTGCCTATCCAGAGCTATTTGACCCTAATAGATATAGCCATTCTCCTGTCTGGTGACTGAGTGGGTGGCGTCCCCTCACCCTGACCCTCTCCCAGAGGGAGAGGGGACAGATCGAGTGACGGTGGGCATCTTGTCGGTCATCTCGGGCTTGAGTGGGGTTTTGTGACAATGAACTGATGAACTGATGAACTGATGAACTGATGAACTGATGAACTGATGAACTGATGAACTGATGAACTGATGAACTGATGAACTGATGAGTCGATAGGTCGATGTGCTGGTGGGATGGATATGCTTCACCCCGGCAGGCAGACAGGCAAGTAGGCAGGCTGTCAGCCATGTCGCGAGTGGCACGGAACCAGCTCCCTTCTCCCCTTGCGGGAGAAGGGTTGGGGATGAGGGGAGGTCACACCCAGCAGGCTTACACCGGATTCACCAACTCCTTCATCAGATGCTTGAGCCACACCAGAGCGGGTTGTTGCACGTAGCCAGGTCTGGCCCCCTTCTCCCCTTGCGGGAGAAGGGTTGGGGATGAGGGGGAGGGCACTCCCAGCCGGGTTACTCCGAATTCACCAACTCCTTCATTAGCGCCTTCAACCAGATCAACGCCGGTTGCTGCGCATGCACCGGGTGCCAGACGCAGTTGAGGTGATAATCCGGCACATCTTCGGGCAGCGGCAGGCTTTTCAGCGGCCAGTGGCTGGCGAGCAGCTCGGCCACCATGCTGGGCAGCACCAGCAGGTGATCGCTTTGGCTGACGATGGCGGCGGCGGACATATAACTCTGGCTGTTGACCGAAATGGTGCGGCTGAACCCCAGCGTCTTCAGATAGCGATCCAGGCTCGCCTCCGAGGTGCCAAGCGGCGAGTGGAACACATGGGGCATCTCGATCAGCTGCGCCAAGCTGATGCGCTCGGCCGGCAGCGCCGGGTCATCCCCACTCTCGGCGAGCGTCGGGGTGGCCATCGGCAGATCGGCGCGCACCAGCCCGGCCAGCGGCTCGGTGAGCCAGGTCTCCTTGCCCAGATACCCCGGCACCTGCATGTATTCGTCAAAGCCCAGCACCAGGTCTATCTCGCCGCTCGCCAGCTCGGCTTCGGGCAGGGTGTCGCGCAGGATGCGGATCTCGATGGTGACCCCGGGCGCCAGCCGTTTGAGGCGCTGGATAAGCGGCGGGATCAGCACGCACTCCACGTAATCCGTGGTGCAGAGCACGAAGCGGCGCTTCGACTGGCTCGGCTCGAACACCTCCTCGTCGCTGAGTTGCTGCTCCAGCAGCCGCAGTGCCTGCTGCACTCCCAGGTGCAGCCGCTGGGCGCGCGGGGTCGGCAGCATCCCCTGCGGGGTGCGCACCAAGAGCGGATCGCCAAAGAAGGTGCGCAGGCGATTGAGTGCATGGCTCATGGCGGGCTGGCTGATAAAGAGGGTTTCGGCGGCGCGGGTGACGCTGCCCTGCGCCATCAGGGCGTCAAAGGCGAGCAGCAGGTTGAGGTCGAGCTGGTGCAGTTTCATCAAGATTATTTGCCAGGCTTATGGGACAATCCATCCTATTCATTTGATGGATGTGAGCGCAACTTCTTACACTGCGACCACTGTTATTTTTCCAGGATCCCCGCGCCGCGTTTTCACGCCTGCGGGGTCTCAATCCATGCAAGGAGCCTTGCGATGAGCATCAAGACCATGAACACCACGCCGGCCGCCGACGGCTTCACCATGCCCGCCGAGTGGGCACACCAGCAGGCCGTCTGGATGATCTGGCCGTTTCGCCCGGACAACTGGCGTGAGGCCGGTCGCTTCGCGCAAGCCACCTTCGCCAAGGTGGCGGATGCCATCGGGCAAGCCACTCCGGTCTTTATGGGGGTGCCGGCCCAGTTTATGGAGCAGGCTCGCGCCATCATGCCTGCCCATGTCACCCTGGTCGAAATGAACAGCGATGACTGCTGGGCCCGCGACAGCGGCCCCACCATCGTCACCAACGCAGCCGGTGAGTGCCGTGGGGTGGATTGGGGCTTCAACGCCTGGGGCGGCCACAAGGGCGGTCTCTACTACCCCTGGGATCAAGACGAGCAAGTGGCGGCCCAGATGCTGGCACAGCACGGCATGGATCGTTACGACGCGCCGCTCATTCTGGAAGGGGGCTCCATCCACGTCGACGGCGAAGGCACCTGCCTGACCACCGCCGAGTGCCTGCTCAACGAAAACCGCAACCCGCACCTGACCAAAGAGCAGATCGAAGCTCACCTGCGCGACTATCTGGGCGTGAAGAGCTTTATCTGGTTGGACGAAGGCGTCTACATGGACGAGACCGACGGTCACATCGACAACATGTGCTGCTTCGTGCGTCCGGGTGAAGTGGCCCTGCACTGGACTGACGACCAGAACGACCCCCAGTACGAGCGCTCCGTGGCCGCCCTCAAGGTGCTGGAAGCGGCGGTCGACGCCAAGGGTCGCAAGCTGAAAGTGTGGAAGCTGCCCCAGCCGGGCCCGCTCTACTGCACCCAGGAAGAGTCTGCCGGCGTCGAGAGCGGTACCGGTGTGCCGCGCGAGGCAGAAGGGCGTCTGGCCGGCTCCTACGTGAACTTCCTCATCACCAACGATCGCATCGTCTACCCGCTGCTGGATGCCGCCACCGACGGCGAAGCCCAGCGCATTCTGGAAGAGATCTTCCCAGAGCATAAGGTCGTCGGCGTACCGGCCCGCGAGATCCTGCTGGGCGGTGGCAATATTCACTGCATTACCCAGCAGATCCCCTCAGGGAAATAAGCTGCAGGCTCGACTAACTCGACAAAACCCCACGCCGTGGGGTTTTATCTCTTGATGACGTGATGGTCGCAGGTGCTAATGCGGCGATCATCATGACAAACCGTCACCCTTTACAGGAGATCCTAAATGATCGAAGTGACCGAGGTTTCCATTGCCGAGCTGCGCGGTGCGCTCGAAGCAGGCCGCACCACAGCGGTCGAACTGGTCAAGGCCTATCTGGCCCGTATCGAGGCTTACAACGGCCCCGAGACACAAACCCGCCTCAACGCTCTGGTGGTGCCCAATCCCGATGCACTGAAAGAGGCGCAAGCGTCTGATGAGCGCCGCGCTCGTGGCGAAACTCTGGGGCCGCTCGACGGCATCCCCTACACCGCCAAAGACAGCTATCTGGTCAAGGGGCTGACCGCCGCCTCCGGCAGCCCGGCCTTCAAGGATCTGGTGGCCCAGCGCGATGCCTTTACCGTTGAGCGGCTGCGCGCCGCCGGTGCCATCTGCCTTGGCAAAACCAATATGCCGCCGATGGCCAATGGCGGCATGCAGCGCGGCGTCTATGGCCGTGCCGAGAGCCCCTACAACGCCGACTACCTGACCGCGCCGTTTGCCTCCGGCTCCTCCAACGGCGCCGGTACCGCCACCGCCGCCAGCTTCTCCGCCTTTGGTCTGGCGGAAGAGACCTGGTCGAGCGGTCGTGGCCCTGCCTCCAACAACGGCCTGTGCGCCTACACCCCGTCCCGTGGCGTCATCTCGGTGCGCGGCAACTGGCCGCTGACGCCGACCATGGATGTGGTGGTGCCCTATGCCCGCACCATGAACGATCTCTTGGAAGTGCTGGATGTGGTAGTGGCTGACGATGCCGACACCCGTGGCGATCTGTGGCGCATGCAGCCTTGGGTGCAGCTGCCCAAGGCCTCCGAGGTGCGTCCGGCTTCCTATCTGGAGCTGGCTGCCAAGGGCGATGCCCTCAAGGGCAAGCGTCTCGGCGTGCCGCGCATGTTTATCAACAAGGATGAACTGGCTGGCACCAGCGAAAACCCCGGCATCGGCGGCCCGACCGGTCAGCGCATCCATACCCGCGAGGCCGTGATTGCGCTGTGGGAACAGGCCCGTCAGGCGCTGGAAGCGGCTGGCGCCGAAGTCATCGAAGTGGGCTTCCCGCTGGTTTCCAACTGCGAAGGGGACAGACCCGGCGCGCCGACCGTGTTCAATCGCGGCATCGTGAGCCCGGAGTTTCTCAACGACGAGCTGTGGGAGCTCTCCGGCTGGGCGTTCGACGACTTCCTGCGCGCCAACGGCGATCCCAAGCTCAACAAGCTTGAGGATGTCGATGGTCCCCAGATCTTCCCCCACGATCCGGGCACCCTGCCGAACCGCGAAGGCGATCTGGCTGCGGGCATGGACGAGTACGTCAATATGGCCAAGCGCGGCCTCAAACGCTTCGACGAGATTGCCTCGGTGCCGGACGGTCTGCGCGGGCTGGAAAAGACCCGCAAACTGGACTTGGAGGACTGGATGGACGGGCTCAAGCTCGACGCCGTGCTGTTCCCCACCGTCGCCGACGTCGCCCCGGCTGATGCGGATGTGAATCCGGCCTCCGCCGATATCGCCTGGAGCAACGGCATCTGGGTTGCCAATGGCAACCTCGCCATTCGCCATCTCGGTGTGCCGACCGTCACCGTCCCCATGGGCGTGATGGCCGATATCGGTATGCCGGTGGGGCTGACCTTCGCCGGTCGCGCCTATGACGACAACAAGCTGCTGCGCATCGCCTCGGCCTTTGAGTCTACCGGCAACAAGCGCAGGGTGCCGCCGCGCACGCCGCCGTTGGCTTGATTGCTGTTCAGAGTTAAATCTCTCTGGATCATTCTGAGATAATGGAAAAAACCACCCGTAATTTGCGGGTGGTTTTTTCTACGGATATTAACAAAGCAACCCCTTCCAGGTAACTCAATGTTATAATTTTAGCATTAAAGTTATTGTATATCCTGTTGAACTATATTTGCTGGGATGAATATGACATGGAAGTTATACTTCCGAAATTTTTCATATCTTCTTTGCTATGAGGCGCTTGCTCTAAAAGTATGCTGTATCCATTATCAAAAACAGGAGGGGGATAAATATTTTCGGCGCTTATTAATAAGCCAGAGCCAAGCCATTTTTTTATTTTGCCAACGTTCATTTCGATTGCTAGACAGACATTTTTGGCCAAGTCAACATCTTGGATTTTTTGATTGATTTTAGGTTTGATTAGTATGGCGTGCTGTGCATGCGGTCTTAGAAAAACAGATGGTGCAGCAACTCTTAAATCAACTAGTTCGGTAGTTTTTCCAACGTAATATCCATCGGTGACAGGAGATTTTACATCCGCATCAGAAAAAACCATTAGTATATAAGCGGATGATTCATCGTCATCACGAGCATATACATATTCATATGTTCTATCATGCGTACTGGTTTTATATTTATGGATGCTAAACCAAAGCGCAATCCATAAGTTATCAACTAAGTCCAGCCATCTTGTCTTTATTCCATAATGTTGTAGTAACGGTTCCCTGACATTGATATTGATATTTGAAATGCATGGCATTCCACTAGTACAGGTATTGATATAGGTTGATATCTTACGGTTTCTTGTTGCTACAGATGAATTACTTGTACCATACCTATATATACTTGGTAGTAAATTTTTATATAAATCACACTGCCCTCTAAAGTAAACCTCACCGACGGATTTATTTAAAAACTTCACATATCCGACAACTTGGTTTAATGCATGTATTGACTCTACCCTAATAATAGGGCAACTATGTCCACAGTCAAAAGAGAAAGAACCTTGATGTATTGCATCGGGGTGGACCCATGAACTCGATATTATCTCCAAAATGCCTCCTGAAATTGACACGAAAATAGATAAAATCCTTTACAGTGTATTCAATTTGTGGATGCTTATGAAGTCCTCAATGAGAATGAATGGGTCGTGGCCGAGAAGCAGGTGATATTCAGAGTTTCCTGTTGGTCTTGCCATGACTCGGTGCGCTGCGGTAAACGGACGATTACGCTACGCTAATCGACCCTACATTATGTGGTTTATGGTTACCTCCCCCTCATCCCCAGCCCTTCTCCCGCAAGGGGAGAAGGGGG